>NZ_JBIAPF010000001.1:919475-1142577 GCF_042888135.1 Streptomyces sp. NPDC003247 | reverse complement strand
ACCCCGAACAGCGGCGCCAACTGCCGCAGGGTGAGGTTCGTGCGCCAGTACGCGGCGACCAGCAGGACCCGGTCCTCCAGCGGCAGGCTCCAGGGTCGGCCCTTGCGGACCGGGTCGGCACCCTCGCGCCGCAGTGCGGTGACCAGTTTGCCGAACTGCCGCGGGCTCAGCCCGGTGAACGGGGCTATCCAGGAGGGCTCCGACGCCGTGATCACACCAGCCACGGCAAGATCATCTCACCCATGAACAGCAGTTACGGGACAACGCTTAGTCCGCAGCAGGAACTGACGTCCGCGGAGCGCGAGGTCGCAGAGGTGTTGGGTCAGCAGGAAGTGTTGCTGAGCCTAGGGGCGGAATCTGTGGATGGTGCTCACGACGAGGACGGCTCGTCCGAGGCCGCCGAATGGGAGAAGTTTCCCACGACTCGCGCCACCCGCGTCCAACGCATTGTGCGCGACGCCGCGACAGTACGACGTATCAAAGAGCTCTACGACCATGAGTGCCAGATGTGTGGTTTGCGTTTGGTTGGCCCCGACGAGAAGCCCTACAGCGAAGGGGCCCACATTAAGCCCCTGGGGAGTCCACACAAGGGCCCTGACGTCGAACGCAACGTCCTCTGCCTCTGCCCCAACTGCCACGTGCGACTGGACATTGGGGCGGTGGTCATCGCGGAGGACTGGTCCATCGTCGTGCGTGCGGGACTGTTTGGTGACCAACTGCGGGACAAGCTCAAGGTGAACCGGAAGCACAAGGTGCATGAGGAGTACGTCCGCTACCACAGGGAATTGTGGGAGGGACGCTGACCTCAGCGGGCTAAGGCAGCGCAACACCGTCTATCTCGGAGCGGTGAGTCGCTCGGTCGGGGGCAGATCACGAGCCAGGTTCTCGGGTGGCTTGGCGCTCTACCGCTCGGCGCTTCTTTGGTTGGCTTGGCGAGGGCCGTCCTCACACCAGGCTCCACACCCCCAACCCCACCCCGAACAGACACAGCAACACCCCACACGCCAGGTACGTGTAAGGACTGAACGAAGCCTGCGTCCGCACCACGACCACCCGTCGAGGGTCCGCGGGGTCGTACCGGACGACCACCTCGTAGCCGACCCGCAGTACATGCCGGTCCGCGTTCAGTGGCGCTCGTCGGTACGTCTGCTCCTGTGGGCCCGCCCGGTAGCGGACCTGGGCGGGGTGCACCACGGTCCCCTCGCGTCGCGGGCCACGCACGACCTCGCCCTCCGCGCGGACTCCCCGGACACCCAGCCGCCGCAGGCCTTCGCGCCCCCGAAGAGCGCCCCGGGTGACGCGGAGGCCGTAGGTCAGCCAGCCCGCGGCGAAGATCAAGGCGAACGTCAGCCACGGCTGGGTCATCGTCGCCCGCCCCGGGCGGCGCGGTGAGCCTTACGCCTGCGTACTGCCGTGACACCCCTCATAAGCCCGCCCCGACCCACACCAGCACCCCGCCCCCCTCTGCGGCGGCCAAGCCACCGCTCGTCCCCGGGCCGCCAAGGTCGTCGCGTACTGCGGCAGCAGCTCGGAGTCTTCCGGTGAAGTGCCCTCGGAGGCGGCGAAGGCCTCGTAGGAGGGCACCGTTCCCGTCACGATGCCCAGGTTCGCCGTGCCCGAAGCCGACAGTTCCCGCAGGGCGGCCTCTATCGTCGCGAGGTGCTCCTCGTGGGAGGGGTACTCCGTCGCGAGCGTCGGGTAGGCGGTGAGCAGCTCCGTCAGTTCGGCGGTCGGCCAGTGCAGCACGGCCACCGGGAAGGGGCGGGAGAGGGCCTCCCGGTACGCCCCCAGCTCCGCCCGCAGCCGCCAGATCTCCGCCTCCAGCTCCGCGGGGTTGTCCGAGCCGAGGGACCAGACCCGCTTGGGGTCGTGCAGTTCGTCCAGGGACACCGGCGAGGTGTGCAGCGCGTCCGCGAGGGCGTCCCACTCGTCGTGGCCGGCGCCCAGCAGGCGCCGTACCCGGTGGCGGCCGAAGAGGAGGGGGTGGGTGGAGTAGGGGGGCTCCGCCACGTCCGTCAGCAGCAGGCGCACGCCCTCCGTGAACGTCTCCTGCGCCGCCTCCAGCTCGTCGTGGGACTCCAGGGCCTCCGCGACGATCACCCAGGGCGCCGGGTCGCGGGGGGCCGTCGTGCGGAGGCCGTCGATGATCGCGCGGGCCTCCGCCTCGTGGCCGTACTCCC
Organism: Streptomyces sp. NPDC003247; assembly: GCF_042888135.1. NCBI lineage: Bacteria > Bacillati > Actinomycetota > Actinomycetes > Kitasatosporales > Streptomycetaceae > Streptomyces > Streptomyces sp. NPDC003247. Next base: position 1,140,397 of record NZ_JBIAPF010000001.1, on the reverse strand, counting down.
ACAGGTTGGACGCCTTGAGGGCGCGGACCAGGTGCGGCTGCTCCAGGCCGTCCGCGGAGGACAGCAGACGGTCGTAGAGGGCGGTCGCGGCGGGGCGGTCGCCGGACAGCTCCAGGTGGGCCGCGGCCTGCAGCAGCAGGGCCTCGGCGTCCTCGGGGTACAGTCCGGCGGTCCGCTCCAGGCGTGCCGCTTCGGCGAGGTGGTCGACGTTCTCGGCGGGCGTGTCGGGGCGCATGCACGACACCGTACTGCCCGCCGGTGACAAAGGAGAGACAGGTGCCGGCCGACGGCCGTGGGGGCAGGAGCCCGCCGTGCCGTCGGGCGTCGACGCGAGCCCGGTGCCGCTCACCCCGCGCAGCCGGCCCGACCCCGAACCGTCAGACCGCCACCCCGTCCACCTGCAACGTCTGCACCGCCCCCGCCGCGAACGGCACGCTCACCGTCTTGCCGGAGAGGTACGTGTCCGAGTGGGCCGTGTAGAGGTCGCCGCCGCCCGCCGTCACGGTGTTCCAGCGGGGGACCAGGCCGCCCGAGCCGCCGGTGACCGTGGAGAAACGGGACAGGTCGAAGGTCAGGGTCTGGGCCGACGTCGACGTGTTGGCGGCCACGACGACCAGGCGCCGCGCCGTGCGGTCGAGGGCGGCCACGGCGTAGGAGACGCCGGTGTCCAGGAGGGTCATGCCGGGGCGGATGTGGCGGCTGAACTGGGCCATGACGTAGAACTTCGTCGTGACCGCGCCGGGCTGGAGCGTGGCCGCGTCGTACGCGATCATCGCCCAGTTCGTCGACGGGTCCATGACCTGCCAGTAGACCCAGGCCGTGGGGTGCAGCCAGCGGAAGTCGTAGAGCAGGTTGCTCGCCATGGTGAGGCCGGTGCCGTCGTTGTCGCCGGTCTCGGAGTTCCACAGGACCTTCTTCGCCGTCGTCACGACGTCCGTGTACAGCAGGTCCCGGCGGCCGCCCGAGCCCTGGTAGCCGTGCACGTTGACCTGGTCCACCAGGGCCTTCGTGGCCGACGGGAAGGAGTTCCAGGTCGTGCGCGCCAGGTCGTAGCTCGTCTCGTCCGACGCGGAGATCCGCACGTCCGTCAGGCCCCGCCCGTCCAGCTCGCTGCGCAGGTACGGCAGTACGGCGGCCTGGACGGTCGCGTCCATGTGGCAGCCCTCCTGGGTGCCGGTCGCCGTCCACCAGGACGACGACGGCTCGTTGAACGGGTCGACCGTCGCGAAGTCCACGCCCCAGTTGTCCCTGGCGTACAGGGCCGTGGCGGCGAGGTGGGAGGCGTGCTGGCGGTAGTTCCAGGACTGGAGGTTGTTGCCGCCGTCCGCCGCGCCGGAGGGGTTGTGGTTCAGGCACATCCACCACATGGGGGAGTTGGCGAACAGCTCGGTGACCGCGCCCCTCTCCACCGCCTTCACCAGCATCGCGCGCTGGTTGGCGTCCGCCGTCCAGTCCCAGGCGGAGGAGGCGGGGTCCTCGTCGTTCCAGTCCTGCCAGTAGCCCTCGATCTGCTTGAAGCCGGGGATGTTGGCGGAGGCGACCATCGTCTCGCCGCCCACGCTGTTCCAGCTGCACGCGCCGAGGTTGTAGCGGGCGATGTTCAGGCCGAGGCCGGGGAGCGTCCTGCCGCCGTACGACACCGAGTTCGTCGTGAAGAAGAGGTCGGCGAAGTCGTTGCGGGCGCCGAAGACGTTGGCCCACCAGGCGAGGGAGGTGCCCCAGCCCTCCCACGTGCCGTACGTGGTGGACGGGGTGACGGCGATCGTCGCGTCGGCGTGGGCCGTGCCCGTCGCCAGGGCGCCTCCGAGGACGGCTCCGCCCGTGGCGGCCAGCAGGGTTCTGCGTCGGATCATGACTTCTCCGCTTCACTCGGCGAGCGGGGCGGCCGTCCCGGCCGGCCCGCGACTCGTGCGGGACGTGAGTGCATGAAGGGGTGAGCGCGTCAGAAGCATCGGGGGTCACGCGTGGTGTTGTCGAGGGTTCCGACAGCCCTTTCTCGAACCGGTGGAGGAAGGGGGCGGGAACCGTCTCGGTGGTTCCGGGCGTTCTCATGGGGCAGAGGGCAGGGACGGGCTGGAGAGGTGGAGGGGAGGGGTGCCTGTGATCCGCGTGTGGTCCTCCGCCCTGCGCCCCGCCGTCCTCCTCTTCCTTTTCTCCTTCTTCCTCCTCCTCGACGTCGCCCTCCTCACCACCGGCGGTCTCACGGCCACCGTCGCGCTCGCCGCGACCGCCGCCGCCGGTGCCGCGCTCGCCCTCTGCTGTCTCGCCGCGGCGCGCTGCGCTCCCGCCGTACCGCCCACCCGGGTGCGGACGGCCATACGGGACCGGGACCGGCGTACGGCCTTCCTGCCCCAACGCGACCCCGACGCCTCCGGCCGGCCACGGCCCAGGGCACCCGGGTCCGCCTTCCCGGCGACCGCCGCGTAGGGCACTCCGGTACCCCCGATGCACCCCGGTGCATCGGTTCATCCCGGTACACCCTTGTACCCCGCACTCTCCCGTGGGTGACCCGCGCGGGTCGTCATGCCGTCAGCCCGTTCTCCTCCCGGCACGACGAGACCCCCGGAGGGCACCTCCCCCATGTCCGCACTCCTGTCCGCCTTCGTCCACCTCGTCGAGCGGTTCGCCGTCCTGCTCGAACCCCTCTTCCACGCGTCCGCGGCGGCCGCCGCGATCGTGCTGTTCACCGCTCTCGTACGGCTCCTCGTCCACCCCCTGTCCCGGGCCGCGGCGCGCGGTCAGCGGGCCCGGGCCGCGCTCCGGCCGCGCATCGCCGAACTGCGCAGGAAGCACGCGCGCGACCCGGAGCGGCTCCAGCGGGCGGTCCTGGAACTGCATGCCGGGGAAGGGGTCTCCCCGTTGTCGGGCTGCCTGCCGAGCCTGCTCCAGGCGCCCGCGTTCCTCCTCCTCTACTACGTCTTCTCGCACGCGTCGGTGGGCGGCGAGACCAACGGACTGCTCACCCACCGGCTCCTCGACGCGCCCCTCGGCGACCGCTGGACCGACGCCCTGGCTGCCGGCGGGGTGTTCGGCGGGGCGGGGCTGGTCTACCTGGGCCTGTTCGCCGTGGTCACGGTCGTCGCCGTCTTCGGCTACCGCCTCGCGCGGCGGACGGCGGCCACGGACCCGGCGATGGCCGTCACCGACGACACGCCCGGCGCGGGCGCGGTCACCGCCGTCACCCGCCTCATGCCGTTCCTGCCCTTCCTCACCCTCGTCACCGTCGCCGTCGTGCCGCTGGCCGCCGCGCTGTACGTGGTCACCAGCGCGGCGTGGAGCGCCGTCGAGCGGGCGGTGCTGTACCACCGCTGACCCCGCCGACCCTGATGGCCGACGACCAGGGACTCGGAGCCCGGAACCCGGAGCCCGGAACGTGGGACCCCCGCGACCCCGGGACCGACCGGGACGGTCCAGTACGTGAACCGGGTATTGCGGAGTGGACCCCCAGCTTGGAGGATCGACCAGTCATCCGATGGCTGCACCCGTCGGAGGGCGCCCCGCGAGCGAGGGAGATAGTGATCATGAAGCTGCTGCGAGTCGGTACGGAGGGTGCGGAGCGCCCCGCGCTGCTCGACGCCGAGGGAACCCTGCGGGACCTGACCGGTGTCGTGGACGACGTCGACGGCGCGCTGCTCGCCGACGACGCGGCGCTCGGCCGGGTCCGGGCCGCCGCCGAGTCGGGCGGGCTGCCCGTGCTGGACGCGGCCGGACTGCGGATCGGGCCGCCGGTCGGCCGGATCGGCAAGGTCGTGTGCATCGGCCTGAACTACCACGACCACGCCCGCGAGACCGGGTCACAGCCGCCCGCCGAGCCCGTCGTCTTCTTCAAGGCGGCGGACACCGTCGTCGGGCCGTACGACACCGTGCTCGTGCCCCGCGGCTCCACCCGGACCGACTGGGAGGTCGAACTGGCCGTCGTCGTCGGCCGGACCGCCCGCTACCTGGAGTCGGCCGAGGAGGGTCTCGCGCACGTCGGCGGCTACGCGGTCGCCCACGACGTCTCCGAGCGGGAGTTCCAGATGGACCGCGGCGGGACCTGGGACAAGGGCAAGAACTGCGAGACGTTCAACCCGCTGGGGCCCTGGCTGGTGACGGCGGACGAGGTGCCCGACCCGCAGGCGCTCTCCCTGCGGCTGTGGGTCAACGGCGAGCTGAAGCAGGACGGCACGACCGCCGAGCAGATCTTCCCGGTGGGCGAGGTCGTGCGGTACGTCAGCCAGTTCATGACCCTGTACCCCGGGGACGTCATCAACACCGGCACACCGGCGGGCGTGGCCTTCGGGCAGCCGGAGCCGAAGCCCTATCTGCGGGCCGGGGACGTGGTGGAGCTGGAGATCGACGGACTGGGCCGGCAGCGCCAGGAGCTGAAGGACGCGTAGGCGCTCCGAGGGGGGCGGGAAGGAGGGGGCGGGAGGAGAGGGGGCGGCGGCCGGGAACTGCGGTGGCCGGCCGCACCGGCCTCCGCCCGGCCTCCGCCCCGCATCCGCCTCCGCCCCGCCTCCGCCTCCGCCCCGCCTCCGCCCCGCATCCGCCTCCGCCCCGCCCCCGAGGCGCGCTGCTCAGCCCTTGCTCAGGAACTCCTCCAACGCCTCCACCACGAACCGGTGGTCCTCCAGCTGGGGCAGCCCGGACACGGTCACCGCGCCGATCACGCCGACGCCCTCGACGTTGATCGGGAACGAGCCGCCGTGGGCCGCGTAGGTGTCCGGGTCGAGGCGGGAGGACTCCTCGAAGGTCGTGCCCCTGGCGCGGAAGCGGGAGCCGACCAGGTAGGAGGAGACGCCGTAGCGCTCCACGACGCGCCGCTTGCGGGCGATCCAGGCGTCGTTGTCGGGGGCCGAACCGGGCAGCGCCGCGTGGAAGAGCTGCTGGCCGGCGCGGTGGATGTCGATGGCGACCGGGGCCTGGCGCTCGCGGGCCAGCTCCACCAGGAGCGTGCCGAGCGCCCAGGCGTCGTCGTGGGTGAACTGCTTCAGGACCAGCCGCCGTTCCTGGGCCTGGAGCTCCTCCAGGGTCGGGGTGATCTCCGGGGTGAACCTCGGGGTGTTCTCGTGGGTCACAGCGTCACCGCCACTCCGTCTCGGGCCGAACGGCGGGCCGCCTCCAGTACGTCGAGGGCGGCGGCCGCCTCCAGGGCGGTCACCGGGTTGGGGCCGCCGTCGGTCAGTGCCTCGGCCACCGCAGCGTAGTAGGCCGGGTAGTCGCCGGGCAGGGTCGGCACGGCACGTCCGCCGCCGGTCCGCGGGGACTCGCCGGCGCCGAGACGGCCCCACCGGCCCTCGGGTTCCGTCCCCCAGCCGGGGCCCGGGCGCAGGCCCTCGCGGAGCGCGGCCTCCTGCGGGTCCAGGCCGTGCTTGACGTACCCGGCCTTGGAGCCCAGCACCCGGAAGCGCGGGCCGGGCAGGGCGGCCGTCGCCGAGACGTAGAGGTGGGACCTGACGCCCCCGGCGTGCGTGAGCGCGATGAAGGTGTCGTCGTCCGCCTCCGCGCCGGGGCGGCGGACGTCCGACTCGGCGAACACCTGCGTGACCGGGCCGAACAGGACCAGTGCCTGGTCGACGACATGGCTGCCGAGGTCGTACAGCAGACCTCCGATCTCTGCCGGGTCGCCGGACTCGCGCCAGCCGCCCTTCAGCTGCGGCCGCCAGCGCTCGAAACGGGACTCGAAGCGGTAGACGTCACCCAGCTCGCCGTCGGCGATCAGCCGGCGCAGGGTGAGGAAGTCGTTGTCCCAGCGGCGGTTCTGGAAGACGGACAGCAGCAGGCCGCGCTTCTCGGCGAGGGCGGCCAGCTCCCGTGCCTCGGCGGCCGTGCCGGAGACCGGCTTGTCGACCACGACCGGGAGGCCGGCTTCCAGGGCGGCCGTGGCGAGCGGCACGTGTGTCCGGTTGGGGGACGCGATGACGACGAGGTCCAGCTCGCCGGCCCGGGCGAGGAGCTCGTCCGGGCCGGCGGCGACGCGTACGTCCGGGAACTCGGCGCGGGCCTGCTCCTGCCGCTCCGGGTTCGAGGTGACCACCGTGTCGAGGGCGAGGCCCTCGGTGGCGGCGATCAGCGGGGCGTGGAAGACGGAGCCCGCGAGGCCGTAGCCGATCAGGCCGACGCGGAGGGGGGTACCAGTCATGCCCTCCACTTTCGCAACGCTGTTGCCAAAGTGCAAGCGGGAGGGACAATGGAGGAGTGAACAGGACCAACGACGGCTCGGCGGGCGGGGCGGCACGCGGCACGGTGGTGGGCGGCACGGCGGTGGGCGCGAACCAGCTCGCGGTGCGCAGCCACAACACCGCCCTCGTGCTCGACCTGCTGCGCACGGCCGGTCCCGACGGCATCAGCCGCCTCGAACTGGCCGAGCGCACCGGGCTCACCCCGCAGGCCGTCAGCAAGATCACCGCCCGGCTCCGGGACGAGGGGCTCGCGACGGAGGCGGGCCGGCGCGCCTCCACGGGCGGGAAACCGCGCACGGTCCTGCGGCTCGTCCCCGGTGCCGGGCACGCGGTCGGCGTCCACCTCGACCGTGACGAACTGCGACTCGTCCTCGCCGAGCTCGACGGGCGGGTGGTGGGGGAGCGGTGCGTCCCACTGGACCTGGGGGCGGGAGCGGAGGCCGTCGTGGGGACGGTGGTGCGGGAGACCGAGGCGGTGGTGGACCAGGTGCTGGGGGGCGCCGGCGCGCACACCGGCGCGAGGGGCACGGGCACGGGGGTGGGTGCGGGTGCGGGTGCGGGCGCGGGCGCGCAGATGGATGTGGGTGCTCATGCGGGGGCGGAGACGGCTTCGGGGACAGCCGGGGGTGTTCGTTCGAGGGCGGAGACGGCTCCGGGGACGGCTCCGGTGACGGCCGGGGGTGTTCGTCCGGGGGCCGCGGACACGGGCGCGGACGCAGGCGTCTCAGGCGTCTCGGGCGTCTCAGGCGTCGCAGGTGTCGCAGGTGTCGCGGGTGGTGCCGGTGGGCGTTCCCGCACGCTGCTCGGTGTGCTCGGTGTGCTCGGTGTGGGGGTCGCGCTGCCGGGCCCCCTCGATCACGTCAACGGCGTCCTGCACCGCGTCACCGGCTATCCCGAGTGGGACGGCTTTCCCCTGCGGGACGCGCTCGCGTGGCGGCTCGGGGTACCGGTCGTCGTCGACAAGGACACCAACGCCGCCGCCCTCGGTCTCGCCGTCGGCGGCGAGGGCGGCTCCTTCGCCTACCTCCACCTCGGGACGGGGCTCGGCGCCGGTCTGGTGATCGGCGGGAGCGTGCACCGGGGGGCCCGCACCGGTGCCGGTGAGTTCGGCCACCAGGTCCTCCAGCTCGACGGGCCGCCCTGCCCGTGCGGCAACCGCGGCTGCGTGGAGGCGCTGTGCCTCGCGGCCATGGCCCGGGACGACACCGCCGAGGCGGCCCGCGTCCTCGGCACGGCCGCCGCCAATCTGGCCGGCCTGCTGGACATCGACCGGCTCCTGCTCGGCGGCCGTACGATCACGGCCTCCCCGGAACCCTTCCTCCGGGGCGTCACCAGCGTCCTCGCGGTCCGCGCCCACCGCGAGGGCGCCCCGAAGGACCGGGTCCCGGTACGCCTCGCCCCGGGCGGTGCCCGCGGGGTGGCGGAGGGCGCGGCCCAGTTGCTCCTCGGCCCGGTGTTCGGCCGGGCGGACGGCTGAGCCACCGCCTCCTCCATACGAATGGATTCGTACGGCCGTGCGGAGCGTCGTCCCTCCCACCCCCGTCCCACCCGGCAGGCTCACGTGTTCATGCGACTGTGCACACCCGTCTCCCTCTGCCTCGCCGCGGCCGCCGCCCTCGGAGGTGCGCCGGCTCCCGCGCACGCGGAAGCCGGTCCCGGTTGTGCCGGCCCCGACACCGGCGACTTCCCGCTGACCACCCGCCTCCACGGCGGCCCCGCCTCCTACCGGGCCGGCGGTGGATTCGGCACCTGGTACCTCGACCTCACCAACACCACCGGCCGCACCTGCACCGGCGTCCACCCGGTCGTCGTCCTCGTCGACGCCGAGCGCTCCCTGAAGCCGTCCCAGCCGCACCTGGAGTTCTACGCCGACGGCCGCCCCCACCCCGTCCACTTCGAGACGACCGACGAGGACGAACTCGTCGGAGCCCTCACCGACCGGCCCACCGCCGCCACCGGTCCGACCGCCTCCACCGCCTCCACCAGGTCCACCGCGTCCACCACCTCCACCACCTCCACCACCTCCACCAGGTCCACCGCGTCGACCGGATCCGCCGACTGGTCCGGGTCCTCCGCGCGCGCCCCCTTCGCGGGCTTCACCGTCCCCCCGCACAAGACCCTCACGGTCAAGCTGCGCCTCGCGCTCACCTCGGACACCGTGCCCAACGAGGTCACCGTCAACGCGGCGGTCGTCCAGCGCCACGGAGACGACGGCGAGTGGATCGGGCAGTCGAACGACTACCGCTTCACCGTCGAGGCCGGCGGACGCTCCACCCGCGAGACCGCACACGGGACCGCTCCCGGGACCGGCACCGAATCCGCGCCGGGGACCGAGTCCGAGACCACGACCGAAACCGATGGCGAGACCGCGACCGAGACCGATCCCTCCGCCTCCGCCTCCGCCTCCACCACCGCCTCCGCCTCCACCGCCTCCACCCCCGCCCCGGCCACCGGCCTGCCGTATCTCGCCGAGGAGGCGAGGGAGATGGCCCGTACCGGCCTCGCCTCCCCGGCCGTCGTCCTCGCCGCCACCGCCTGTCTCCTGGCCGTGGGAGTCGCCCTGCTGCTCGCGCGCAGACGCCGCTGACCGCCGAACCCGGCGCAAACAGGCCATTCCCTCAAGATCGGCCTGTGATTAGGCTGGGGCCGCACGCAGCACCGCGTGGCGTACGGCACAGGAGATCCCGCACATGGCAGACCGCAAGCCCATCGAGTCGTGGCTCACCGACATGGACGGTGTGCTCATCCACGAGGGCGTCCCGATCCCCGGCGCCGACTCCTTCCTGAAGAAGCTGCGTGAGTCGGGCAAGCCGTTCCTCGTCCTGACCAACAACTCGATCTACACCCCGCGCGACCTGCACGCCCGGCTGCGCCGCATGGGCCTGGACGTGCCGATCGAGAACATCTGGACGTCTGCGCTGGCCACCGCCAAGTTCCTCGACGACCAGCGGCCGAACGGCTCCGCGTACGTCCTCGGCGAGGCCGGTCTGACCACCGCGCTGCACGACATCGGGTACATCCTCACCGATCACGAGCCGGACTACGTCGTCCTGGGCGAGACCCGCACGTACTCCTTCGAGGCGATGACCAAGGCGGTCCGGCTGATCAACGGGGGTGCCCGTTTCATCTGCACCAACCCGGACGAGACCGGCCCGTCCACCGAGGGCCCGCTGCCCGCGACCGGCGCGGTGGCGGCCCTGATCACCAAGGCGACCGGCAAGACCCCCTACTTCGCGGGCAAGCCGAACCCCCTGATGATGCGCACCGGGCTGAACGCGATCGGCGCCCACTCCGAGAGCAGCGCGATGATCGGCGACCGCATGGACACCGACGTGCTGGCGGGCATCGAGGCCGGCATGCAGACGTTCCTCGTGCTCACCGGGCTGACCGGGCCCGAGCAGGTCGAGAACTTCCCGTACCGCCCGTCGCAGATCGTCGACTCGATCGCGGATCTCGTGGACCGGATCTGACCGACTCGTGGACCGGATCTGACCGAACCGTTCACCCGCGGAAACTGACCCGTTCGGAGTAGTGGCGCCCCGGTCCGAGATGCGGGGCGCCGAGCCGGGGAGGAATCTCCAGATAGCTGGAGGTTCACCATGCGCTCACTGAAAGCAACTCTCTGTGCCGGTGCCGCGGCCGTCGTCGTGGCGCTCGTCCCGACGGCGTACGCGACGTACGCGGCGGACGGCGGTGGCGGGGGAGGCGGTGGAGGCGGGGCGGGCGAGGTCTCGGTGACACCGACGACGCCGTCCCCGGGCGCCGAGGTCTCACTGCGGGTCAGCGGCTGCCGAGGGACGACGGCCACGGCCGCGTCGGACGCGTTCGTCTCGGACGCCCGCCTCGTCGGCACGGACGGCACCCTGACCGGCGAGACCCGGGTCCGCTCCTCGCTCGCCCCGGGTTCCTACGCCGTCACGATCGTCTGCGCCGACTTCCGGATCACCGGGGCGATCCGGGTGGTGCCGGTGTCGGCGCGCCCGTCGGGGTACGCCTCGCCCGTCGCGCCGGTCCGCGCGGGCGGCGGCGGTGCCGCTCCGCTCGCCTCCGCCGAGGAGGCCCAGGTGGACGGTCCCGGCATCGGGCACGCGGTCACCGGACTGGTCCTGGCGGGTGTCGCCGCCGTCGCCGTGGCGCTCCGGACGGTGCGCCGCCGCCCCGGGACGGACTGACTCCGTGGCCGGACGCGAGCGCCCTTCCGGGCGCCTTCTGACGGGTGTGGCCTGGGCGCTGCTCCTGTTCGGGCTGTGGCTGTGGGGGCGCGAGGTGACCGACGTGCGCCCTGTGACGTCCGCGCCGACCACGGGTGACGTGGCGGCCGTGGGCCGGCCCGGCGACGCCCCGCTGCCGCCCGCCGCGAAACCGTTGGGGGCCGCGCTGCCGCAGCGCATCGACATCCCCGAACTGGGGGTGCAGGCGCCGGTGGTGGCCCGCGGACTGGACGGGCGGGGCGGGATCGACCCGCCGCCCTACGACCAGGCGGGCGTCGTCGGCTGGTACGGGGCCGGGGTGAAGCCCGGCGCGGCGGGCACCGCGCTGATGGTCGGGCACGTCGACACCGAGACCCGGCCCGCCGTCTTCTACAAGCTGAGCACGCTGGAGGCCGGCGAGACGATCCGGGTGGCCCGCGCCGACGGCAAGGTCGCCGAGTTCACCGTCGACGACGTCGAGGTCGTCCAGCGCGACCGCTTCGACGCCCGACAGGCCTACGGCACCCGGGCCACGGGCCGCGCCGAACTGCGGCTGATCACCTGCGGCGGCACCTTCGACCGCGCGAGCGGCAGCTACTCGGCGAACGTGATCGTGTCGGCGTACCTGACCGGGACCGCGGTGTGATCCGCGGAGCGGTACAACAGAAAGCCCCTCGCTCACGCGAGGGGCTTTCCGGTCTGTGCGCCGCCAGGGACTCGAACCCCGGACCCGCTGATTAAGAGTCAGCTGCTCTAACCAACTGAGCTAGCGGCGCCTGCTGACAACGACAACTCTACAGGACGCCCCAGGGTGCTCCCGACCGCCGTCCGGCTGAGCCGGGCGGCCCGCACCACCCCCGGGGAGGGGTCCGCGTACATCATTCGGACCGTCAGCTTGCGCGCCCGTACAACCAGTGGGAAAGACTGACGAACGTGAGCAGTCGCGGACATTTCCATCTGGAATCTGAGGGGAATCGCATGGAGACGCCGGTGTTCGAGGAATTCGATCCCGCGAGCGACTGCGACTGCCCCGGGTGCGTTCAGCGGCGGCGGGCGAGCCCGCGGTCCCTGCCCGTGGGGTTCGGCGGCCGTCCGGCCGCCCACCGCACCGTCGTCGTCGCGGCCGCGGCCGCGGCCACCGCGGCGCTCGGCGCCGGGCACGCCGCCCCGGCCGTGGCCGCCCCGCACACGCCCGACCGGCCGGGCGTCCCCGCGGGTGACGAGCCCGGCAACCCCCAGGGCGGCAGGGAGCCGCTGTACGGCCAGGGCGGCCGACCGGTGCCGTCCGCGCAGGTCAGGGCGCCCGAGATCGCCCGGGCGGACATCATCAAGCGGGCCAAGGCCTGGGTCACGGCGAAGGTGCCGTACAGCATGAGCGCCTACTGGTCCGACGGGTACCGGCAGGACTGCTCGGGCTTCGTGTCCATGGCCTGGAAGCTGCCGGGGAACGAGTGGACGGGCAGCCTGCACGAGTTCGCCACGCGCATCACCAAGGAGGAACTCCAGCCGGGCGACATGCTGCTCTTCCACAATCTGTCCAATCCGCAGAACGGCTCGCACGTCGTCCTCTTCGGCGGCTGGACGGACTACACGCACACGTCCTACATCGCCTACGAACAGACCCGCCCGAACGCCCGCCGCCTCGCCACCCCCTACGCCTACTGGTCGAACTCCGGCCGCTACGTCCCCTACCGCTACAAGAGCATCAAGGCGGCGTCGGCGCAGACCGGCGCGGGCGCGACGGGCACGACGGGCACGACGGGCACGACGGGCACGACGGGCACGACGGGCACGACGGGCGGGACGGGGAGTACGGGGAGCACGGGGGGCGGGAACGCCGTGTCTCCCGCCCCGGCCCCCGGCGCCGGCGCCTCGGCGGCCCCGTACCCCGGACGCGCGTACTTCGGGCCGGGCGCCGACAACCCGCACGTCACCCGGCTCGGCCGGCTCCTCGTCCAGCACGGCGCCGGGCGCTTCTACGCGTCGGGGCCCGGTCCGCGCTGGTCGGAGGCGGACCGGCGGGCCACCCGGGCGTTCCAGGAGGCCCAGGGCTGGCGCGGCGCGGACGCCGACGGGCTGCCCGGCCCGCGGACCTGGTCGCTGCTGATCACCGGCACGGGCCGGTCCGTCGCCCCGGCCCCCGGAACCGGGGACGGGGCGTCCGCCGCCGCTCCGGCGACGGACGTCCCCGCCTACCCGGGCCGGGCCGTGTTCCGGCCCGGCGCCGACAACGCGTACGTCACCCAGCTGGGGAGGCAGCTGGTGAAGAAAGGGTTCGGCACGTACTACACGACGGGACCGGGGCCGCGTTGGGGCGAAGCGGACCGGCGGGGCGTCGAGGCCTTCCAGCGCACCCAGGGCTGGCGCGGCGGCGCGGCCGACGGCTACCCGGGGCCCGAGACCTGGCGGAGGCTGTTCTCGTAGCCCGGCCGCGGCTGCGGCTGCGGCTGCGGCCCCGGTGCCCGCCGGTCCGCGGCCCCGGTCCCCGGTCTCGGTCCCTGGCCCCGGTTCCTGGTCCTGGTCCTGGTCCCCGATCCCCGGTCCCCGGCCCGCAGCCCGCGGTCCCGGTGCCCGCAGCCCCGGTCCCGGTCCACGACCCCCGACCCCCGACCCGCCGGTCCGGTCCCCGACACCCGGCCCGCAGTAACGGTTCTTTCACTGTCATGGCGTATCTGGCGCGGAGGCTGGAGGCACGCAATGAGCACGACCACTTCTCACACGCCCGAGCACGAGGGCCCGTCCCGGCCGCCCGCGCGGCTCATCCAGAACGAGGCGACCACCGAGATCCCCGTCCACCTGCTGTTCCGGGACGAGCCCGAGCCGCGGCCGGTGCCGCTCGGCCCCGCCGTGGTGGGGAGCCGGACGGGCACGGGGGAGCAGCCGCGTCTGCGGCGGCCCGCGGCCGTGAAGCCCCGCCCGATGGCGGAGGTCGACCCCGCGCTGGTGGAGCGGCCCGCCCGGGTGCTGCCCGGCGCGGCGGGCGTGGCCGCCGGGCTGTGCGGGGCGGCGGGCTGCGTGGCCGCCTCGTGGTGGGCCGGGATCCTGCCGCCGCTGGTGACGGAGGCGCTGCGCCTGCCCGCGTACTCCGGTGCCGGCCTCGGCCCCGCGCAGTGGGCGGCGTACGCGGGGGCGGGCGCCCTCGGGCTGTTCGGCTTCGGCGGGCTCGCCCGGGGCCGGACCGGGCACGCCTGGGTGCTCGACCTGTTCGGCCGCTACCGGGGGACGGTCCGGCGCACCGGGCTGCTGTGGGTCAACCCGCTGCTGCTGCGCCGCCGGGCGGACGTACGGCTGCGGCACTGGCGCAGCGAGCCGATGCCGGCGGCCGACGGCAACGGGATGGCGCTGCGGGTGGTGGCGCTGGTGGTGTGGCGGGTGCGGGACACGGCGCGGGCCACGCTCGGGGTGGAGGACCACGAGACGTACCTGCGCGAGTGCGTGGAGGCGGCCTTCGCCCGGATCCCGGTGGAGACGCCCGGCTCGGTGCGGTTCTCGGTCGAGGCGACCGGGGAGGCGCTGACCCGGCGGGTGGCGCGGGACGCGGGCGCGATCGGCCTGGAGGTGTACTCGGTGCAGCCGGTGCGTGTCGAGTACGCCCCGGAGGTCGCCCCCGCGATGCACCGCCGCCGGATCGCCGCGCTCGACGCCCAGCACCGGGCGACCGTGCTCACCTCGGTCGTGGACTCGGTGGAGGACACGGTGACCCGGCTGACCATGCGCGGGCTGGTGGAACTGGACGACTACGAGCGCAAGGCGCTGGTGAAGGACCTGACCGTGGCGTTCTGCGCGGGACGCGGCGAGCAGTCGCCCTGACGGTCCGTCGGACCCGTCCCCCGATCGGCACCCTATTGGTATGGACATGTTCAACGAACGGCCGTAACCTCAGACTTGGTCTAGACCTGCACGCACGGCGCGCCGAACCCCACCGAACTCCCCACGTTCTCCAGGAGCGGCAGCATGCGCAAAAAGAGCAAGTGGTACGCCGCCGCGCTCGGGCTCACCACGGCGGGAGCCTTCGTGCTCTCCGCCGGGGGCGCGAGCGGCCACGGCTACACCGACCTCCCCGTCAGCCGGCAGAAGCTCTGCCAGAACGGCACCGTGACGGGCTGCGGCAGCATCCAGTGGGAGCCGCAGAGCGTCGAGGGCGCCAAGGGCTTCCCGGCCTCCGGGCCGGCCGACGGGCAGCTCTGTTCCGCCGGGAAAACCCAGTTCGCCTCGCTCGACTCGCCCACCCGGCCGGATGGCGCCGCCTGGCCCACGACCCAGGTGACGGGCGGCCAGGCCTACACGTTCCGGTGGCAGTTCACGGCGATACACGCCACCACCGACTTCCGGTACTACCTCACCAAGCAGGGCTGGAACCAGAACCACGCCCTCGCCCGCTCGGACCTCGAACTCACGCCGTTCTTCACGGTGCCGTACAACGGCCAGCGCCCGCCGTCCACGCTCTCGCACACCGGCCAGTTGCCGTCGGGTCTGAGCGGTCACCACGTCGTCCTCGCGGTGTGGACGATCGCGGACACGGGCAACGCGTTCTACGCCTGCTCGGACGTCACGTTCTGAGTGCCGGAGAACGCCGAAGGGCTCCTCGTTCCTCACGAGGAGCCCTTCACCGGTGCGCCGCCAGGGACTCGAACCCCGGACCCGCTGATTAAGAGTCAGCTGCTCTAACCAACTGAGCTAGCGGCGCATGACTCTCGCCCTCCGCCTCTCGGCGGCCGGCGACGAAGAAAATACTACCTGGTCCGCGGGGGTGCTCCCGACCACCGGCCGGGGGCCGCCACCGGCGGAGCCGCTACCGGCGGAGCCGCTACCGGCCGGGGGAGCCACAGGCCGGGGGCCGCCCCGGCCGGGGTGCTAGATCGCCAGGGACAGCAGCACGGGCGTCGCGTTGCGGTTCAGGGTGTCGGCGGCGTGGCGGAGCCGGTGGGCGTGTTCGACGGGCAGGGAGAGCGCCAGGCAGCCGGCGGTGGTCCCGGCGGTGATCGGGACGGCCGCGCAGACCGTGCCCACGGCGTACTCCTGGAGGTCGAGGACCGGGACCGTGGGCGGCTGGGCCTCCAGACGGGAGAGGAGCAGCTTGTCGCTGGTGATGGTGTGCGAGGTGAGGCGGGCCATCTTGTGCCGGGAGAGGTGGTCGCGGCGGCCGTTGTGGTCGAGCTGGCCGAGCAGGCTCTTGCCGAGCGCGGTGGCGTGCGCGGACGAGCGGAAGTCGACCCACTCGTTGACCGCGGGCGTGGCCGGGCTGTCGGCGTACTGGGTGATGGTGACCTCGCCGTCGACGTACCGGCTGATGTAGACGGCGGCGCCGACGGAGTCGCGCAGCCGGTCCAGGGTGTGCTGGAGCTTGTCGCGCAGGGCCTGCTCGCGCCGGTGCGCGGAGCCCAGGCGGGTCAGCGCGTCGCCCGTGACGTACGCGCCGTCGGCGGTCTGCTCGACGTATCCCTCGCGGCGCAGCAGCCGCAGGAGGGGGTGCAGCCGTGCCGTGCCGAAGCCGGTCCGGCGGGCGAGTTCGGTGTCGGTGACGCCGGCGGCGTGCCGGGCCACCGTCTCCAGGACGCGCAGGGCGTCCTGGGCCGAGTGGAGCGGAGTGGTCGGCTCGAGCCTCATGACGGGCCCCCTCGCGTTGACGTCCTGGGGTCGTGCGGCTTGGGCCGGGGGTCCGGGGGGCGTCCCCCGGGATGACACAGCAGCGCCACGGTCTTCCCCCTGCGGTCGCTTCTCTGGGCGTGATCCGGACGGCGAACCACCCTCCACGATAACGGCCGGGGGTGCGGTGGCGTGGGCCTGTCGGCGAGATTGCGCCGCCCCGGTGACCCGCCGGTACGGCCCCGGCCGTGACCCCCGGCCGGTGACCCTGGCCCGCGCCGCACGACGCCCGGACGTGGCCCCGACCGTGGCCCGGACGCGGCCCCGGCCGTGGCCCCGACCGCGGCTCCGACCGCGGCCCCGGCCACGATCCCGGCCGCGCCCCGCCCTGCCGGCATGCGCCAGGGGCGGGAGCCGCGGCCGGGACCTCCGTGATCTGCCGGGACCTCCGTGATCTGCCGTGATCTGCCGGGATCTGCGGGGCCTTCCCGATCACGGCACCTGGTCACAGCACGGCGCCGAGGAACTCCCGGGTCCGCTCCTGCTCGGGGTCGCTGAAGATCTTCTCCGGCGGGCCGGACTCGATGACCCGGCCGGAGTCGAACATCAGGACCTGGTCGGAGATGTCCCGGGCGAAGTTCATCTCGTGCGTCACGCAGAGCATGGTGATGTCGGTGGTGCGGGCGATGTCCCGCAGGACGTCGAGGACGCCCGCGACCAGCTCGGGGTCGAGCGCCGACGTCACCTCGTCGAGCAGCAGCACCTGAGGCCGCATCGCCAGGGCGCGGGCGATCGCCACCCGCTGCTGCTGGCCGCCGGAGAGCCGGGACGGCCGGGCGTCGCACTTGTCGGCGAGGCCCACCATGTCCAGCAGCTCGCGCGCCCGCTCCTCCGCCTCGTCCCGGGACAGGCCGAGCACGCTCACCGGAGCCTCGGTGACGTTCCGCAGGACGCTCATGTTCGGGAAGAGGTTGAACTGCTGGAACACCATCCCGATCTTCTTGCGGACCTCGCCGACCTCCTTCCGCGACGCGGGGAACAGCCGCCGCCCGTCCACGGTGATCGTGCCCTCGTCGGGCTCGGTCAGCGTCATCAGCAGCCGCAGGATCGTGGTCTTGCCGGAGCCGGACGGGCCGATCAGGGTGACGTGCCGGCCCGCCTCCACCCGGAAGTCGAGGTGGTCCAGGACGGTGTTGTCCCCGAACCGCTTGGTGACCCGCTCCAGACGGATCAGCTCGGTGTTCCCGGGGGTGCGGTCGACGGTGGTCTTGCTGGTGTCGGTGGTCTTGCTGGTCTCAACGGACAAGGCGGCGCTCCAGGGTGCGCAGGAGGACGGAGGCGAGGTAGGAGACGACGATGAAGGCCACGCCGATCACCGTGACGGGCTCGGTGAACCGGAAGTTCTGCTGGGAGAAGAGCCGCGCCCGGCCCAGCAGTTCCAGCACGGTGATCGTCATCAGCAGCGGTGTGTCCTTGAGCATCGCGATGACGTAGTTGCCGAGCGCCGGCACGACCCTGCGGACCGCCTGCGGGAGGATCACCGCCCGCCAGGTGCGGGTGCGCGAGAGGTTCAGCGCGGTCGCCGCCTCCCACTGGCCGGCGGGCACCGCGTCGATGCCGGCCCGGTAGACCTGCATCGTGTACGTCGAGTAGTGCAGGCCGAGGGCGAGGACGCCGGTGGTCATCGCCGACAGGGTCAGGCCCCACTCGGGCAGCACGTAGAAGAGGAAGAACAGCTGCACCAGCAGCGGGGTGTCGCGGACGAACTCCGTGACGATCCCGACCGGCCACTGCACCCACCGCGTCGGCGTCCGCATCAGCAGCGCCCACACCAGCCCCAGCGTGAACGAGATCAGCGAGCCGAGGGCCAGCGCCTGGAGGGTGACCAGCAGCCCCTCCCGGAAGAGCGGCATGAAGTCGCGGACTGCGCTCCAGTCCCAGTTCATCGGACACCTGCCTTCAGCCGCCGCTCCAGCCCGCGCATCCCCCGGGTGAGCAGGAAGGCGATCACGAAGTAGAGGATCAGTACGTACGTGTAGATCTCCGCGCTCTCCTGGAGCGCCAGACGCACCAGGTTCCCGCTGAAGGCCAGGTCGCCCATCCCCATGACCGACACCAGCGCGGTGCCCTTCAGCAGTTCGATCAGCAGGTTGCAGAACGGCGGGATCATCTCCGGCACGGCCTGCGGCAGCAGGATCTTGCGCATCCGCTGCGCGGGCGTGAAGCCGAGCGCGATGCCGCCCTCCCGCTGGGCGGGGTCGACGGAGCCCAGCGCGCCGCGCACGATCTCCGAGCCGTACGCGCCGTAGGTCAGGCCGAGGGCGAGCGTGCCCGCCCACATCGGCACCAGCTGCCAGCCGAGGGCGAGGGGCAGCACGAAGAACACCCAGAAGATCATGACAAGGGCCGAGGTCCCGCGGAACACCTCGGTGTAGAAGCCCGCGAGGAAGCGGACGATCCACCGGCGGTGGGTGCGGGCGATCCCGGCGGCGAAGGAGACGGCCGCCGCCAGCAGGGAGCTCAGCACGAGCAGTTGCAGGGTCGTCCAGACACCCTTGAGGACGAGGTCCCAGAGTCCCGAGGTCATCCGCCGCACAGCTCCTTCGCCGTCAGGTCGGTCATCTCGGACCGGGTGAACCCGAACGGCCTCAGGATGCGGAGCAGTTCGCCGCTCTCCTTCAGCTTGCGCAGTTCGGCGTTGAAGGCGTCCCGCAGCGCGGTCTCCGTCGGACGGAACGCGAACGCGCCCCCGTCGACGTGCGGCTTGCCGTCGACGAGCGGGGCGAACGGCTCGGTCGCCTCCGCCTTGGCCGACTTCTTCACCACCTCACGGATGGTCACCGCGGTCCCCGCGAACACGTCGACCCGGCCCGCCTCGACGGCGTTCAGCCCGGCGACCTGGTCCGGGACGATGAGGATGTCGTCCTGCGCGTACCCCGCCTCGACGGCGTACCGGATCTGGGCGTACCCGGTTCCGGTGGCGAACCGCGCCTTCTTCTCCACCACGTCCTGGTAGGTGTGGAGATTCTCCGGATTCCCCTTGCGGACGACGAAGGAGTTGAGCATCTGGTGATCGGGGTCGGCGAATATCACCTGTGCGCAGCGCTCCGCGTTGACGTACATTCCGGCGGCCACCACGTCGAACTGCTGGGAATTCAGCCCGGGTATGAGGGAACCGAACTCGGTGGGCACCGGCTGCACCTCGTCCACACCGAGCCGCTTGAAGACGACTCTCGCCAGTTCGGGCGCCTCACCCGTGAGATGCCCGTCCTCGTCGATGTACCCGAACGGGATCTCCCCCGCGATGCCGAGCCGTACGACACCCTGTGCCCGCAGCCGGTCGAGCAGGTCGCCGCCGGGGGTCGTCGAGGCCGTGGCCACCCGGGTGCAGCCTGCCGCGCCCAGTGCGCCGAGCGCCGCCACCCCCGCGAGCAGCGACCGACGGGTGGGCCTCGGTGCGCGTATGTTCTGTCTGACGTGCCAGTTCGGTGGAGCCATGGCGGCGCGGCTACCCGAGACCAACCGGGTTATGCACCACAGATGTTCAGGGCCCGGGTACGTACCCGCGCTGCTTGTCGACCACGTTCCGCAGCGGCCGGCCCGCCGCCCACAGCTCGAACAACTCCACGAACTGCGCGCCGAGCTCGTCCCGCCGGCCGACCGTGTCCCCGCCCATGTGGGGGGACAGCAGCAGCCCCGGGACCTGCCACAACGGGCTGTCCGCGGGCAGGGGTTCGGTCGTGAGGACGTCCAGGGCGGCCCCCGCGATCCACCGCCGCTCCAGCGCGTGGACGAGCGCGTCCTCGACGACGAGCCGCCCCCGGCCGACGTTCACGAACCGGGCGGAGGGCTGCATCACGCCGAACCGGCGCAGGTCGAACATGCCGTGCGTCCGCTCGGTGAGCGGGGCCGCCGCGATCACCCAGTCGGCGCGGGCCAGCAGGCGGTCCAGGTCGTCGGGGCCGTGGACGCCGGTGCGCGGGACCCGGCCGACGACCGCCGTCGCCACCCCCAGCGCCTTCAGCCGGCGGGCGACCGCCCGGCCGACCGGCCCCGAACCGACCACCACGGCACGTGTGCCCGCGACCCTGAGCCCCTCCCGGTGCCGCCACTCGCGCCGCCGCTGGAGCTCCCAGGTGCCCGGCAGGTCCTTCGCCATCGCCAGGACCAGCGCGGCGACGTACTCGGCGACCGGCTCGTCGAAGACGCCCCGCGCGTTCGTCACCACCGTGTCCGACGCGGCCAGCTCCGGACACATCAGATGGTCCACGCCCACGCTCGCCGTGTGCACCCAGCGCGGCCGCGGCCCCTCGCCCGGCCAGGCGGCCCGTACCGCGTGCGAGGCGCAGTCCCACACCAGCAGCACGTCCGCCTCCGGCAGCCGCGCCGCGAGCCCGGCCCCGTCGGTACGCACCACCGCCGCCCGCCCGGTGAGCCGGCCGAGCCGGGGCGGGGGATCGGCGTCGAGGACGAGGAGCGTGGGGACGGCGGACATCCGGGGAGCCCCTTCCTCCGGCGGGACGTGACACGGACGGCGGCGCCGAGCCGGCGGACGTGCCCGGCCACCGCCCGGCGTCCGTGCCACAAGGGGTCGACGAGCGCGGACCGACCACGTTCGCACCCGGACCCACCGCCGTCAACACGACCTCCCCGACCGGAGGCGGAGCAGTACATACCGGTCATCTCGGCCAACCAGGTGACGATGGGGGCGGCGCTGCGCCGAATGGGTACCCGAGCCGTGGGGCCGTACCAGGCTCTGCTGGAGGAGGGGGCGCGGCCAGTGGCCCCCCGTACTGCCGGACGACAGCAGGAAGGCTGGACATGACCGCACTCGGAGTCCTCTACCCGGGCCACTCCGCCGAGGACGACTACCCCCGGATCGAGCAGCTCCTCGGCAGCGACATCCGGGTGGAGCTGGTCCACACGGACATCGGCGAGGACGCCCACGGCGCCGACGCGCCACGGCGGACGGGCACGCCCGAACGGCTCGCGGCGGGCGTGGAGCGACTGCGGCTGTCGGGCGCCGAGGCCGTCGTGTGGGCGTGCGCCGCCGAGGGCTTCGTGCACGGCTGGGAGGGCGCCCAGGAACAGGTGCGCGGCCTGGCCCGCGCCGCCGGGATGCCGGCCTCCTCGACGCCCTTCGCCTTCGTGCACGCCGCCCAGGCGATCGCGGCGGCCCGGGTCGCCGTCGGCGCGACCTTCCCGGACGACGTCGCCGGCCTGTTCGCCGCGTTCCTGCGCGCCGGCGGCCTGGAGGTGACGGGCGTCCACGGCTCCGGGACCGTCACGGCCGCCGAGGCGGGCACCTGGGGCGAGGCCGAGGTCCTCGCGCTGGCCCGCGCGGCCGACGACCCCGGCGCGGACGCGGTCCTGCTGCCCGACACCGCCCTGCACACCGCCGCGTCCCTGCCCGCCCTGGAGAAGGAGCTGGGCAAGCCGGTCCTCACCGCCCACCAGGTCACCGTCTGGGAGGCGCTGCGGCTGGCGGACCGGAGGGTGAACGCGCCCGCCCTCGGGGCGCTGTTCACCCGGGAGCCGATCGTGCAGGTGTGACCGATCGTGCACGTGTGACCCCTCCGACGCCCCGGCCTCGGGAACGGCGGGAACGGCGGGAACGTGCGGGAACGGCGGGAACAAACGGGGACACCCCCCTGTTGGTGGTCCGAGGACAGCGCGCGGCCGAGGACAGGAGGACCCCGTGACGGCGGACGAGAAGGCGGCGGACGGGAATACGGCGCACGGGAACGTGGCGCGGGAGCCGGCGGCGCACGAGCCGGCGGCGCACGAGCCGGCGACCCACGAGCCGACGGTGGAGACCGCGGCGGCGCGCGGAACCGCGGCGCCCGAGCCGCCGAATGGCGACACCGCGACGCACGGCGACACCACGACGCACGCCTCGGCGACGACCGCGCGCGAGGCGGGCACCCCGGCGGCGGCCGTGCACAGGGCAGCCGTGCGCGGGGCGGCCGATCCGGCGACGGCCGTGCGCGGGGCGGCCGATCCGGCGGCAGCCGTGCGCGGGGCGGCCGATCCGGCGGCAGCCGAGCGCCGGGCGGACGACCCTCCGACGGCCGACCGCCCGTCGGACGGCATCCGCGGCACGGCGCACGGCACCGCCCCCGTCCCCCTCTCCGTCCTGGACCTGGTCACCGTCGGTTCCGGCAGCACCGCCACCGACGCCCTGCGCGCCGGCGTCGACCTCGCCCGGCTCGCCGAGGCGCGCGGCTTCCACCGGTACTGGGTGGCCGAGCACCACTCCATGCCCGGCGTCGCCTCCTCCTCGCCCGCGGTGATCCTCGCCCACCTCGCCGCCCACACCGAGCGCATCCGGCTCGGCTCGGGCGGCGTCATGCTGCCCAACCACGCGCCGCTGGTGATAGCCGAGCAGTTCGGCACCCTGGAGGCCCTCGCCCCCGGCCGCGTCGACCTCGGCCTCGGCCGCGCCCCCGGCACCGACGGCGCCACCGCCGCCGCCCTGCGCCGCACCGACCGGCTGCACGAGGGCGCCGACGACTTCCCCGAGCAGCTCGCCGAGCTGACCCGCTTCCTGGACGACGACTTCCCCGACGGCCACCCCTACCGCCGGATCCACGCGGTCCCCGGCCCGGTCCAGGCCACGTCCCCCGGCGGCGTGCAGTCCCGGCACCGCCCGCCGGTCTGGCTGCTGGGCTCCTCCGGGTTCAGCGCCCGCCTCGCGGCCCTGCTCGGACTGCCCTTCGCCTTCGCGCACCACTTCTCCGCGCAGAACACCGTCCCCGCGCTCGACCTCTACCGCGAGCACTTCCGCCCGTCGGCGGTCCTCGACGAGCCGTACGCCCTCATCGGCGTCTCCGTGCTCGCCGCCGACGACGAGCGCGAGGCCCGCCGCCAGGTCCTGGCCACCGGCGTGAACATGCTCCGCCTGCGCACCGGCCGGCCCGGCCTGTTCCCCTCGCCGGAGGAGGCGGAGGCGTACGCGTTCAGCCCGCTGGAGCGCGAGTTCGTCGACTCCTGGACCGCGAACATCGTGCACGGCACGGCCGACGAGGTCCGCTCCGGCCTCGACGACCTCCACAAGCGCACCGGCGCCGACGAGCTGATGCTCACCAGCCACGCCCACCGCGGCGCCCTGCGCCTGCGCTCCTACGAACTCGTCGCCGACGCCTACGGGTTGCCGACCGCGTAGGACGCGGAACCCAGCAGCAGCTCGGAGATGCGGTCCGGGGACACCGGGCGGGAGTACAGCCAGCCCTGCCCGGTGTCGCAGCCGATGCTGCGCAGTCGGCCGGCCTGCGCGGACGTCTCCACGCACTCGGCGGTGACGGTCAGCCCCAGCCGGTGCGCGAGGTCGATCATCGCCTCGACGACGACCTGGTCGGCCGGGTTGGGCGGCGCTCCGGCCCCCTCGTACTGGAAGCCGCGCACGAACGACCCGTCCAGCTTCAGCACCGACACCGGCAGCCGGCTCAGGTAGGCGAGGTTGGAGTAGCCGGTGCCGAAGTCGTCGATGGCGATGCCCACCCCCATGTCGCTGAGCGCCTGCAACGCCTGCAACGGCCGCCCGGCCGAGCCCATCACCGCGGACTCCGTCAGCTCCAGCTGGAGCAGGTGCGGGGCCAGTCCGGTCTCGTCGAGGATGTCCGCCACGTCCGTCACCAGGTCGGAGTCCCACACCTGACGGACCGCCACGTTGACGCTGACGAACAGCGGCGGCTCCTCGGGACGCTCCAACTGCCAGCGGCGGGCCTGACGGCAGGCGGTGGCCAGAACCCATCGGCCGAGCGGCACGATCGAGCCGTCCTCCTCGGCCAGCGCGACGAACCGATTCGGCGGCAGCAGCCCGAACCGGGGGTGGTCCCAGCGCACCAGCGCCTCCACCCCGCGCAGCCGCCCGTCCGCCATGCCGACCAGCGGCTGGTACTCCAGACGGAACTCGCCCCGCTCGATGGCGGGGCGCAGCGTGGACGCCAGGGCCTGGCGGGTCATCAGGTGGGCGTTGCGCTCCGGGTCGAACAGCGTCCAGCGGTCCTTGCCGTCCACCTTCGCCCAGTACAGCGTGGTGTCCGCGGCCTGCATCAGCCCGGTGGCGGTGGTGCCGGCCGCGTGCCGCTCGACGACCCCGATCGACGCGGAGACGTTCAGCCGGTGGCCCGCGAGGTCGAACGGCGCCTGGAGCGCCTTCAGCACCGACTCGGCGAGGTCGGCGAGCTGTTCGGTGCCGGTGGAGTCCTCCACGAGCAGCGCGAACTCGTCACCGCCCAGCCGTGCCACCAGCGGTACGCTCGGCCGGTTCCGCCCGGCCTCCTGCGCGCACGCCGTCAGCCGCTCGGCGACGGAGGCGAGCAGCCGGTCGCCGACCCGGTGGCCGAGGGTGTCGTTGACCGCCTTGAACCCGTCGATGTCCAGGTAGCACAGCCCGATCCGGCCGGTCCCGCCGTCGTCGTACGACTCCGCCTCCAGCGCCGCCGACACCCGCTCGAAGAACAGGGTGCGGTTGGGCAGCCGGGTGACGGGGTCGTGCATCTGGAGGTGGCGCAGCCGGGCCTGGAGGTCGCGGTGCACGCTGATGTCGGCGACGGACAGCAGGACGCCGGCCGGGTCGCCGTCCAGCGGTGCGACGGTGATCTGCACCCACAGCGAGCGTCCGTCGGGCTGCTTCAGCCGCCGGGTGCAGCGCAGTCGGGCCTGGCGGCCGCGGAGCACCTCGCGGTAGGCGTGCCAGCTGCGGGCGTCGGCGGCCAGGTCCAGCAGATCGGCGGCCACCCGCCCGACCAGGTCCTCGGGGCCGCCGGCGAGCAGCGCGCCGAGCGCCCGGTTGGCGTCGGTGACCAGGCCCTCGCGGTCGACGACGGCCATGGCGAGGGGGGCGGCCGCGAAGACGGAACGGTAGGCCGGGGGAGGGCCGTCGCGACGGTCCCCACCTGCTGTTCTCGTACCGTCCGTCCCGTCCGTGAGGTCCGCGCCTTCCCGGTGTTCCGGCACTCCCGTACGAGGAGACGCCTGATGATCACTCTCTGTGACGGCCGACCGGTCGAGGTCTGCCGCGGGCGTCGGCCCTTCGGACGTTCCGCTCACCGCTCGCTCCCGCAGTGCACTCGATCTCTGTCCGCCCAGGAAAGTGTGCCGATCATAGAGGCTGGCCCCGGACTTGCGCAGCCACTGCCCAGTGTCCCGGAACACCCCGCCTTTCTGACAGATCGTTTCTGCCCCCACACGGGACGGTTCTGCGAGCGGGCGACCACTTGTGACGTTCCGTGAGTATTCCGGGGGTGTCGGGGTTCATGCCCGGTTTCCGGGGTCTCACTCTTCTGGTGCAGATAAACAGGGCGTAGTACGACAAATCTGCACAGGCTGGGTGCGGTGTCCCGTGAACCGTTCCCGGAGGTCTCCGTGCCGCGACAGCTCCCGCGTCCTCGACTGCGCAGCACCGCGGCCGTGTTCACGACCCTCTCGGCGCTCGCCGCGACCTCCCTGATCACCGGCCCGTCGGTGGCCGAACCCTTCTCCTCGCTGCCCTGCGCCCTCAAGCGCACGGACGCCCACCACTCCGAGGGACTGGACACCTGGAACACCGCCTATCCGCGGCCGGACCGCGCCCTTGACGCGGTGATGGTCTTCCTGTCCTTCCCCGACTGGGTCCCGATGAGCTCGCCCGTCGAACTCGCCGCCGACCACTTCCCGGTCACCAGCGACTACTTCCACCGGGCCTCCTACGGCAGGTTCACCCTGCGTGCGCATCCGCTGAAGCGGTGGGTCCGCATGCCGAAGCCGTCCACCGCGTACGCCATACAGCGTGACTGGAACGCCGAGGACCGCGCCACCTATCTGCGCGACGCGCTCGACGCGGCCGACGGCCAGGTGGACTTCTCCCGCTACGACGTCGTCTACTTCGTCGCCGATCCGGACGCCCCCGGTGTGGACTCCGACGCCACCAAGGTCGTGAACCTGGACGAGCCGCTGCACGCCGACGGCGTGGACATCCGGCGTGTCGTCACGGTGTTCGAGCAGCATCCGCCGGACCGGCTCGTCCTGGCCCACGAGACCGGCCATGTCTTCGACCTGCCGGACCTCTACCGGCGGCCGGCGGACGGCAAGGGGGACTGGGACACGCACGTCGGGGACTGGGACCTGATGGGCAGCCAGTTCGGACTGGCGCCGGATCTGTTCGCCTGGCACAAGTGGAAGCTGGGCTGGCTGGAGCCGAGCCAGGTGGTGTGCGTGGCCGAGGGGGCGCCGTCGGCCCGGCTCACGCTGGAGCCGCTGGCCGCCGGCGCGGGGACGCCGGTGGCCGGGATTCCCGGTGTGCCGGGCTTCGGGCTCGGGCACGGCGCCAAGCTCGCGGTCGTCCGCACGGGCACCGACACCGCCCTCGCCTTCGAGGTGCGCGGTCCGATCGGCAACGACCACGGCGCCTGCCGGGCCGGGATCCTCGTCTACCGCGTCCACAGCGGCGCGGAGTCCGGCCGGGGGCCGGTCGAGGTGGTCGACGCCCACCCGGGTACCGAGGCCTGCTGGGCGGACTCGGTCTACCCGCCCCTCGCGGACGCCCCGGTCACCGTCGGTGAGAGTTTCACGGTGCCGGGGGAGGACGTCCGGGTGGAGGTGGAGGAGCGGACGGTGACGGGGACGTGGACCATGAGCATCACGGCCTGATCCGGCGGTGGCCGCCCGGATGCGGTGGCGGGGAACGGACGGAAGGCCCCTCGCTGCTGCGAGGGGCCTTCCGGTGTCGTGCGCCGCCAGGGACTCGAACCCCGGACCCGCTGATTAAGAGTCAGCTGCTCTAACCAACTGAGCTAGCGGCGCCTGCTGACGTCGTAGACCTTAGCACCCTGGTCGGCGGGGTGAGAAATCGATATCCGCACGGCCGACCGGGCCGCCCGGACGGCCGCCCAGAGCAGGATCTCGGGCCCCGGCAGCCAGGGGTGCCGGGTGTCGGGGGCGACCATCCAGCGGGTGGCGGCGTCCTGCGGGGAGGTGAGCGGGGGCGGCACGGTCACCGCGTCGCCGGTGCCGTGGCACAGCAGCGGTGGGACGGTGCTCGTCCGGCCGTCCGGGCGGCCGTCGGCGCTCCACTCCTCCCACTCCAGCAGCGAGGGCAGCCGCCGGGCCGTGCCCGGCGCGGCGAACAGCAGCGTGCGCCCGCGGAACGCGGCCACCGGTCCGGAGCCGGGGCCCTCGCCCCACAGCCGGTCCAGCATCAGCCGCCCGAACAGCGCCGGCGCGCTCACGATGTCGAAGACGGACCCGCAGGGCAGGACCACGGGGGCGTGCGGCCGTTCCGCCCAGAGGGCGAGCGTGCCGTGCGGGGAGGTGTTGGCGGAGGCGAGCCACGCGGCGCCGTCGGCGGTGACTCCGGTGACTCCGGCGGCGTCGGAGCGATCGGTCAGGCGGGATTCCCAGGCGCTGCTCATGCCGTCAGGTCTACCGGGCGTGAGCAGCCGGTTCCCCGGGTTGGGGGAAATCGGGACAGGGAGGGGCGGGAGCGGGTATCTTACGCGCCTGGCATATGCCAGAAGATTACGGAGGGTGACGTCGGTGAGCGCGGTGTCCTCCGGGAGGGCCGTCCGCCCGACGGGTGGCCGTGCCCTACACGGGGTCGACGTGTTCCCGGCCCTCGACCTCGCCCTTCAGCAGGTCCCGCCCGAACTCGACCATCTTCTTCGCGTAGTCCTCGGTCCACTCGGCCCGCTCGGCGATGTCGGCCGGCGTCAGCCGGTCGAACCGCCGCGGATCGGCGAGCTGGGCCGCCGCCATGGCCTGGAACTCCACCGCCCGGTCGGCCGCCGCCTGGAAGGCGAGCGTCAGCTCCGTGGCACGCGCCAGCAGCGCCCCCGGGTCGTCGATCGACTCCAGGTCGAAGAAGTGCTCCGGATCGCCTGCCGCTTCCGCGGGCTCGAACAGCAGGGGCGCGGGGCGTAGCCGCGGTTGGTTCCGACGCGGCGTGGGCTCCGCCATGTCTTCTCCTCCTCGTACGGTCGGGGTGGCGCCACCGGTGAGCGGACCACCTTCCATTGTCCCCCGGGCACGCAAGGGGGCCGGGGGCCCGCACTCTCAAGGCTCCCGGGGCGCACGATGTTCCCGGGACACCCGATGCCCCGGGCGCGCCGGCACCGCGGGGTTGGCTGCCCAGCGGTCCGGACGGTATGCATCGGCCGCGGCTCGGGGCGTCGCACTGCGGACCGCTGGGCTGCTGGGCTGCTGGACCGCCAGGCTGCTGGGCCGCCGGGCCGCCGAGCTGCCGGGCCGCCGAGCCGCCGGGCCGTTGGGGCTCCCGGGCGGCTGGGGCTGCCGGAGCCGCCGGACCGCTGGGGCGGTCGGGCCGCCGGAGCTGCCCGCCAGCCGGAGCCGCCGGAGCTGCCGGAGCCCCCCCGGCCGGTGGTACCGCCGATGTGCGTCCGGTGCCGGGGCGTCCGGTGTCGGGGCGTCCGGTGCCGGGGCGTCCGGTGCCGGGGCGTCCGGTGTCGGAGCGTCCGGTGCTGGGGCGTCCGGTGTCGGGCGGTTCACGGTCGCCATGTCACGCGGTGTTCCGCCAGGTGGGCCAGCACCGCGTGGTTGGCCTCCCAGCCGTCCGGGAACTTCACGAGCGTCCCCAGCTGCACCGGCTCCGTCGACGGATAGTCGTCCAGGAGGTCGCCCACCCCCGCCCGGCACACCACGACGCACGCGTGCCGGTGCCGGGAGGCGAGGACGCACAGGCGGCCCGTCTCCAGGTGGAAGGCGGTGGCGTCGGGGCGGCCGGAGAGGGGGTGGAGGACGACGGTGACGTCGAACTCCCGGCCCTGGAGCCGGTTCGCCGTGTCCACGATGACGTCCGCCACGCCCAGCTCGGCGAGGGCCGCCCGGACCGCCGCCGCCTGGTCGCGGTGGGCCGTGCCGACGGCGACCCGGTCGGCGGTCAGCCGCGTCGGGGCCGGGGAGCGCTCCGAGACGG
This sequence comes from Streptomyces sp. NPDC003247, assembly GCF_042888135.1. NCBI lineage: Bacteria > Bacillati > Actinomycetota > Actinomycetes > Kitasatosporales > Streptomycetaceae > Streptomyces > Streptomyces sp. NPDC003247. Next base: position 1,111,544 of record NZ_JBIAPF010000001.1, on the reverse strand, counting down.
CCGCGCCGTCCCGGTCCAGCAGGCGCCGCACCACCGTCGCGACCGCCCGGACCGCCTCCGGGTCCGTGCGCGGCGTGTGGCGGGCGGGCAGCTCCAGCAGGCCCCAGCCCGACTCCGCCGCCTCGTCGATCACCCGGTCGGGGGCGGAGCCGTCCGACGGGACGGCGAAGGACAGACGCCGGTCGCCGTGGCCGGTGCCGCTGCGGAACCGGGTGTACGGATAGAACGCGTCCGACACCAGCGGTGCCGCCGACGCGGGCAGCCGCCACGACACCGGCAGCCGGTGCTGCGGCAGCCGCGGGTTGTGGGCGAGCAGCGTCGTCACCGCCGACGCCGACGGGTCGTAGGACAGGCCCGCCCACTGCTCGCTGCCCACGATCGCGAACGGGTCCAGCTGCCCCGGATCGCCCACGAACAGCGCCCGCTCGAACAGCCCCGCCACGGCCAGCAGACCGTCCGAGCGCATCTGGTACGCCTCGTCCACGATCGCGTGCCGCCACGGCTCGTCGACCTTCACGTGCGCCCACTTCGCCGCCGTGGAGATCACCACGGGCAGCCCGGCCAGATCGGCCGCCTTCGCCGACTTCCGTACGTTCGCCAGGTCGTCCAGCGCCTTGTCGTACGCGTCGGCGTCGCTGCTGTGCAGACGGCCCACCGGCAGCTCGGGGCTCTTCTCGGCGAGCCGCAGGACCAGGTCGTCGACCTGGGCGTTGGTCTGCGCCACCACCATCAGGGGGTGCCCGGCGTCCGCCAGTTCCAGCGCCGCGCGGACGACGAGCGTGGACTTGCCGGCGCCGGGCGGGGAGTCCACGACCACACCGCGTGCCGTGCCGTGCAGCGTGTCGTGGAGGATGGCGTCGGTCGCGCGGGCGGCGGCCGTACCGGGGTCGAACGCGGCCTGGGTGGTCACAGCACGTCCTCCTGAGTGACGGAATCGGGCGCTTCGGGCGCCTGCTCCCCGGGCGGCCCGCCGTGCGTCCACGGCGTCTGCTCCGGGTCGGGCAGCTTCGCGCCGCCGCGCTGCTCGTGCTCGAAGAGGGTGAAGCACACCCGCTCCCCCTTCTCGGGCACCGACCCCTTCTCCGGCTCCTTGCCGCGCCCCATCTTGTCGACGATCCGCAGCACCAGCAGGCCCTCGTCGTCCTCGCCCTGCCGCTCGACGAACTCCGCCGCCTGCGGCTTGCCGCCCAGCGACCGGAACACCTTCACCCGCTCCCCGAGGTGCGGCCGGTCGTCCGTGCGCACGGTGACCAGCGGACGCGGACTCGGCCGCCTGCCCTCGCTGTAGGCCATGACGACGTCGACGACCTCGCCCGCGAACGCCTCCCCGGCCAGCCGCCGCCCCGCCATCACCAGCGGGTCGTCGAGGGCCTCCTGCGCCTCCAGCCGGGCCTGTTCCCGCTCGCGTGTGGCGAGCTTGTTGGCGGCGGTGACCGCGTCGTCGCGGCGCGGCTGCGGGGGCTCGCCGGCCAGGACGCGGTCGCGGTGGCCGGTGAACGACCAGCGGTCGCGCGTCCACCGCTCCTCGACGTGCGCCCCCTCGGGCAGCGTCCGCAGCAGGTCCAGCCCGCGCCACACCGCGTCCCAGGTGGGCCGCGTCCGGCTCTCGACCAGGGCACGGATCTCCCGTTCGGCGGCGGTCAGCGCGCCGAGCCGGTCGTCGGCCTGGAGACCGTCCTCGGCGGCGGCCAGGGCGGTGCGCGCCCGGTCGTAGCGCTCGATGGCGGGGGCGAGCAGCTTGTTGTCGAACGCCGGGTCGGTGGCCGGGCCGGCCGGCGGGCACAGCAGCTGGCCCTCCGCGTCGCGCGCCAGCTCGGCCCGCAGCGCCGCCTCGGCGCCCGAGGCGCCCTCGGGCGGGTCGATCCAGGCGAGCAGCGCCCCCAGGTGCTGGTCCTCCAGGCTGGACTGCCCGGTCGCCCAGTGCCGGCCCAGCACCTCCGTCAGCGCCGTCAGCAGCGAGGATCCCGGCACCCGGGCCCGCTCCCCGAAGTGCGTCAGCCACCGCCCGAGCAGCGGCACGCGCGCGGGCGCCGGGTACGGCGTCTCGGGGTCCTGCTCCGCCGTACGCCGGAAGCGCATGGAGCGGCCCAGCAGACGGACGAAGTCGACGCCGGCGCGGCTCGGGACGATCAGCTGGGGCGCGTCGGCGCACAGCTCGACCTCGACCTTGACGCGCTTGCCGGTCTCCGGGTCCGTCTCGTTGCGCTCGGCGGCCTCGACGGTGTCGGCGTAGGAGTCGATGTACGGCAGCACGGTGTCGGCCAGCTCGGCCAGGAACGCGAACCGCAGGTCGCGGTCGCGCGGCTGCGGGACGACCAGCAGGCGCGGCGCGTCCCGGTCGGTGCCGACCAGCGCGCCCAGCGGGGCGCCGGCCTCACCGGCGGTGGTCAGCGGCACGAACACCAGCGGGTGGTCGGACAGGTGCCGGTGGCGGACGGTGGCGGCGGGCTGCGCCCGGCCGGTGGCGACGGCCTCGAGGCGGGCGAGCGTGGCGATCAGCGACACATCGCCCCCAGGACCTCGCCGCGCAACCGTGCCGCCCGGCGCAGGGCCGCCACCGCCGGGTCGTCCGGATCGCCGGTCTCCCCGCGCGCGGCCGCCAGCACCTCCTCGACCGTCGTCAGCCCGCCCAGCTCGGCGCGGACCGGGCGGCCCAGCGTGGTCACCGCGCCGGCCGCGCGGGAGCGGTCGCGGCAGTGGAACGCCAGCTCGCACGCGGCCAGGCACTCGGGCGCGTACGTCGCCGGGACCGACGCGACCGCCGCCGTGAGCTGTTCGGCGGGCAGCTCGGGGGAGAAACAGGTGCCCTCCGGGAGGGCGTCGGCGATGTCCTGGATGCGGGTGAGCCGGGCCAGCTGGCGGCCGGTGACCGCACGCTGCTTGCGGACGTCCACGGCGGACGCGGTGGGCAGGTTGGAGAAGTCCTTCGGGCAGACCAGCAGGACACGGTGGCGCACCTGCGGCGCGGGGTCGAGGCGGGCGGCGACCTCCTCCAGCGCCAGCACGTACACCGCGGCCTGGCGGGCCGCCGCGCCGACCTTCGCCGGGTCCGCCGACCCGTCCAGCATCGGGAACGACTTGATCTCCACGACCGTCCAGCCGCCGTCCGGGTGCACCACCACCGCGTCCGGTTCGAGGAAGGCGGGGGAGCCGGCCACGTCGAGCGCGAGCATCGGGTGGTCGAGCAGGGTCCAGGTGCCGGCCGCCTCGGCGGCCTCGCGCAGCGCCAGCGCCGTCCGGGCGGTGCGGCCCTCGGGGCCGGCCGCCGACAGGTCGGGGACGCTCGCCCCGGTGGGCGCGGGGGCGCGCGGGTCCAGCTTCTCGTGCACCAGGCGCAGCAGCTCCGCGCCGCCGTCCGCCTTCACCTTCGCCTCGAAGGCGTTGCCCCGGGTGAGGGCGAACTGCGACTGGCCGAAGGCCGACGGCGAGCCCAGCGCGCCCGCCAGCGCCGCCTTGTCCACCCCGGCGCCGTCGAGGAGCGCGCGCCGCCTGCACCCCGGGTTCGCGGCGAGCGCCGCGAGCGCCCGGGCGTCCAGAGCCTTGGCGGGTACGTCGGGACCGCGCAGGTCAGCGAGCCGCTGCCGGAGCGCCGTCCCCCGCGTCCGAGGGGGAGGCACCCGGCTCGGCCTGGGGCCCGAACCGTGACTCGCGCTGCCGTGGAATTCGCTCACCCGGGGAAGTCTGGCATCCGCCACTGACAATCGGGGCTTCCGCGCCCCCGGAGGGCGCCGGGACGGACGGGACACGCGCCGCGGGGCGCGGGACGCGGGACACGTACCAGGCCCGCATCCGCTCCGCGCGGCGCAGCACCAGCGGCGTCAGCAGCAGGCCCGCCCCCATCACGGCGGCGCCCGCGAGCGCGTCGAGGAAGTAGTGGTTCGCGGTGCCCATCACCACGATCGTGGTCACCAGCGGGTACACGACACCCGCCACCCGCGCCGCCCGTGTGCCGCCGTGGCGCCACAGCATCACCCCGCACCACAGCGCCCATCCCACGTGCAGGCTCGGCATCGCCGCGTACTGGTTGGTCATGCCGCCCAGCCCTCGCGGCGCGCTCGCCTCGCCGCCCCACCAGCCCCAGGAGCTGTACTGGGCCATGGTGTCCACGAAGCCGTGCTCCGCGGCCAGCAGCCGGGGCGGGCAGGTGGGCAGCAGGGTGAAGCCGATCAGGCCGATGAACGTCGACGTCATCAGCCAGGTGCGGGCCGTCCGGTAGTGCACGGCACGCGAGCGGAACAGCCAGACCAGCAGCACCGGTGTCACCAGGTAGTGCAGCGACGCGTACCAGAAGTCCGCCGGCACGCCGATCCACGGTTCGCTGCGGAAGAGGCGGTTCAGCGGGTGCTCGGCGTTGATGTGGAGGAACTTCTCGACGCGCAGGATCGCCAGACCGTGGTCGACGGCGGTGCCGACGTCACCCCGGGCGAGCAGCCGGCCCGCCGAGTAGCAGGCGTACACCAGCAGGATCAGCGGCAGTTCGGTCCACCAGCGCAGCCGGCTCCGCGGGACCGCCTCGGTGCCCGGTGACTCGGTCTGCGGCATCCGATCGCCTCCCCCTTCTCGTCGCTGCGCCGGCAGTGGCACGGGAGGTGCCACTTTACGGCGTGAGCGCGCGCCCTCCCCGGACGCCCCCGGCCCTCAAAGACGCACAGATCGCCCCCCGGGTTGCCCTGTTCCAGGGTGAGCGATGATGGAAGGGTTCCGCCGTCGACTCATCCCTTGGTTCTCTCAGGGTTACCCCCGGAAAGGTCCCCCATGGCACCGCGCATCCTGCTGGCCCGGCACGGACAGACCGAGTGGTCGCTGTCCGGCAAGCACACCGGCAGGACGGACATCCCCCTGCTGGAGGAGGGCCGCCGGGGCGCCAAGCTGCTCGGCGAGCGGCTGCACCGGGCGCCGTTCGACGGCCTCCCCGGCGTCGAGGTCCGCACCAGCCCGCTGGCCCGCGCGCGGGAGACGTGCGAGCTGGCCGGTTTCGGCGAGCGGGCCACCGAGTGGGACACGCTCATGGAGTTCCACTACGGCGCCTACGAGGGCATGACGCCCGCCGAGATCCAGGCCGTCCGCCCCGGCTGGCTCATCTGGCGCGACGGCGTGCCCGACGGGGAGAGCCTCGCCGAGGTCACCGCGCGCGCGGACGAGGTGGTCGCGTGGGCGCGGTCCGCCGACCGGGACGTGCTGGTCTTCGCCCACGGGCACATCCTGCGGTCGATCGGGGCGCGTTGGCTGGGGCTGCCGCTGGACTTCGCGGCACGGATACGGCTGAACCCGACGTCGCTGTCGGTCCTCGGCTGGGCCTACGGGGAACCGGCGATCGAGAGCTGGAACGACCGCGGGCACCTGCTCGCGGACTGATCCGGCACGCCCGCCCCCGCGCGTCGGGGGACGACCGGGCGGCCGGGTGACCGTGTCGCCGCCGGGCGACGACACGGTCCCTGCCGTGCGGGACCGACGGCATGGTCCCTGCCGTGCGGGGCCGACGGCATGGTCCCTGCCGTGCGGGGCCGACGGCATGGTCCCTGCCGTGCGGGACCGACGGCATGGTCCCTGCCGTGCGGGGCCGACGGCATGGTCCCTGCCGTGCGGGACCGACGGCATGGTCCCCGGCGCGCGGGGCCGACGGCACGGTCCCTGCCGCTCGGCTCCGAGGGAAGCGCGGTTCCGGGACGACCGGACCGTGCGGGCTGTTACACCCGCGGGGCGCTACACCGCGCGGGGCGCTACGCCCGCAGGGCGTCAGACGGCGCGGGGCGCTACACCCGCGGTGCGTCAGACGGTGCGGGGCGCTACACCCGCGGGGCGTTACACCGTGCGGGGCGCGGAGGCGTGCCGTTCCAGGAACTCCGACACCCCCGAGGCCCGCCGGTGCGGCAGCAGTACCCGTGCCGTACCCGCCAGCATCGTCTGGATCCGCGACGACTGGACCTGCCCCAGCAGGTCCAGCACCCGCATCCCCGCCGCCGCGGCCTCGTCCGGCCGTCCCCCGCGCGCGAGGTCGTCCGCCAGCTCCGCGGTGTAGAGGGCGATGTTCCGCGTGAAGTGGGGGTCCTGGAGCTGCGCCGCCCGCCGGGCGTGCCGGGCCGCGCGCGGCCAGTCGCCCAGGGTGGACCAGCACTGCGCCTCCAGCCCCTCCAGCTCGGCCTCGCCGTAGAAGCTCATCCACTCGGGGTCGGCGTCCGAGGAGCCCCGCCCGTAGAGGGCCTGCGCCCGCGCGAGGGCCTGTTCGCAGCCGGTGCGGTCGGCGAGCCCGGCCCAGCCGCCCGCCTCGCGCAGCGCGAGCAGCGACATCAGCCGGGCGGAGCCGAGGGGCCGCGCGACGCGCTGGGCGGCCTGCGCGGCGCGCACGGCCTCGCGCGGCCGGCCCGCGTCCCGCGCGAGGAAGGCCGTGTTGCAGAAGGCGTGCGCCTCCAGTGCCTCGTCCCCGGCCGTCCGGGCGGTGGCGAGGGCCTCCGCGTAGTGGGAGCGCGCGTCGTCGAAACGCCCCGAGTCGTGTGCCAGCCAGCCCACCGAGATGGCGAGCTCCCCGGCGCCCGAGTGGAGCCGGTCGGCGGTCGTCTGCCGGGTGGTGCCGGCGTCCAGCAGCGCGTACGCGGCGCGCAGCGGTGCCGCCGCGCGCCGGTAGAGGCCGTCGGCGCCGTGCCGGTCGTCCAGCAGCCGGATTTTGCGGACCGCTTCTTCGAGGGCGCTCGCCTCGCCCGCCCCGACACGGCGCACGGGCCGTTCGGCCGCCGACGCGTCCAGGGCGAGCCCCAGGGGCCCCAGCGAGGCGGCGGCCACCGTGGCGCCTCCGCCGGTCATGAATGCGCGACGCAGCACGTCGCTCTCCTCGTGGTTGTGGTGCGTGTCGTACGTGTCCTGCGGGTCATACGGCTCGGACACCCCGTGCGTCTCATCCACGCACGGCGCGTCCTCGGTCGTCCGTGCCCCTCGCCCGCGTACGGACGAGCGGGGCGCGAACCCCAGATCGGTGAGCGTGCGGCCGGGGAACATGTGCAGGAACACCCGTTCGTAGGCGTAGTTGGGGCAACGGATCTCCCCCGCCTCGACCCGGCCGATGTAACGCGCGTCACAGCTGACCCCCTCGCCGATCTCGCGTGCGGCCCGCCGTACCAGCGCGGCGAACTCGGCCGGCGAACGCTGTCCGCGCAGGTGCCGGAAAGCGAGATTGGGCCGTGGTGGCCGGTTGGGCCGGGGTGGGGGCACCGTTGACGACGCCATGGCCGGGTCCTCTCGTGCGAACCGTCGAACCATGCCGGATTCCCGGTGGACCGACCGCCTCTTCGCGCGGCGCTCACCCCGGTCTCCAGCGGGCAAGAACGTACCTGCTGTTGCTGTGTCGCCACGCAGTGTTTGGCTACAAACCGGATATCTCATCCCCGATCTGCCATGAACTGCCATCCTTTGCGGCGGACTTCCGCCGTAGCCGTTGACGGTGTGACGCGTTGACCACTGCGGACTGCAAGAGGGCTGCGCGGTGGAGGCCGGCATGGTGACCAGCCAGAGCAACGATCCTTGTACGCCGTCGGTGACGGCCTGTGACCTGGTGACGGTGCCGACCCGGCACGGGCTGGAGGCGGTCGACATCCTGCGCCGGGCCGCGGGGGACGGGGTGGGGCCCGTGCTCCACGACGGGGGCGACACCCTCGCCTTCCTCGTGCCGCCGGGCACCGCGGCCGCCTGGGACGTCCCGGGAAGCACCTGTACGGAGACCGAGGGGCGGGGACTGAGACTCGACCCCGAGCCCCCGGTGGAGGGCTCGGACTGGCTGGTCCCACCTGGCGAGGCCGACCTCGATACGCACCCCCCGGCGGTGCTCCGGCGCGCGCTGGGGGAAGCGGCCCGCACGATCGAGGCGGCGGACGCGTGCCGGTAGGCGGTCATGGGGGCGTCCGCGGTCGGCGCGGCCCTGGCCCGGCTGCGAAAATGCCCGCATGGGAAAGTCCAGGAACTCCCGGCGCGGGCGGGACACCGAGGCCACCGTGGCCGAGCCGGTCGACGGCGGCCTCGCACAGCTCATACCCGACCGGGACCGGACGAGGGCCTGGACCCTCCTCGTCGACGGCGCCCCGCAGTCGCACGTGGACCTCGACGACCCGCGGTTCCTCTCCTTCGAGTACCAGCGGCGGCTCGGCCACGTCATCGACCTCGCCGCACCGCCCGGCAGGCCCCTGCACGTCGTCCACCTCGGCGGTGGCGCCCTCACCCTCGCCCGGTACGTCGCCGCGACCCGCCCCCGCTCCACCCAGCAGGTCGTCGAGCGGGACGCCCGCCTCGTCCAACTGGTCCGCCGGGAGCTGCCGTTGGACCCCGGCGCCCGGATCCGGGTCAGGTCCGTCGACGCCCGTGAGGGACTGCTCAAGGTGCCCGAGGGGTGGGCCGACCTCGTCATCGCCGACGTGTTCAGCGGCGCCCGCACCCCCGCCCACCTGACCTCCACCGAGTTCCTCGACGAGGTCCGCAGGGCGCTCCGGCCCGGCGGGCTCTACGCCGCCAACCTCGCCGACGGCCCCCCGCTCGCTCACCTGCGCGGCCAGATCGCCACCGCCGCCGCCCGCTTCCCGGAACTCGCCCTCGTCGCCGACCCGACCGTGCTGCGCGGCAAGCGGTTCGGCAACGCCGTCCTCGTCGCCTGCGACCTCCCCCTGCCGGTCGCCGAACTGACCCGCCGCGCCGCCTCCGACCCGCACTCCGGCCGGGTCGAGCACGGCAGGGCGCTCACCGACTTCACCGGCGGCGCCGCCCCGGTCGTCGACGCCTCGGCGGTGGCGTCACCGGCCCCACCGCCCGACGCGTTCCGGTAGGGCCGGGCCCGGCCGGTCCGGCGGCGCACCTCGGCAGGCGCGGGGCGTCTCAGCAGGCACGGCGCACCTCGGCAGGCGCGGGGCGCCTCGGCAGGCACGACGCGTCTCGGCAGGCACGGCGCGCCTCGGCAGGCGCAGAGCGTCTCAGGAGCGGGGCGCACCTCAGTAGGTGCCGACCTCCACCCGCGGCGGCCCGTCGTGCCAGGTGCAGAACACCGACACATGGTCCGCGCCCGAGGTGAACTCCACACGGATCCAGGTCTCCGTCTTCCACACCTGCATCGACCAGCCCGCGTCCGGTGTCGCCGAGACGAGCGTCGCGGAGGCCGCCTGGAGCTCGAACACCACCCGCCCGCCGTCGGTGTCGTAGCTGCGGACCCGCCCGGTGGGGGTCGGGGAGGCGGCCGCCGTCGAGGACGGATCCGCGGGGGCGGGCGAGCGGGACGTGCGGCTCGGCTCCGGCGACGGACTGGGCGAGGGGCTCGCGGAGGACGCCGGACGGCCCTCGGGCGACGCCGACACCGGCGCCGACGTCGGAACCGGCGTCGGGGGCTCCGACTCCCGCGCGGCCGTGTCCCCGGCCGCCAGGGGCACGGCGCGCGGCGGGTCGTACGCGGTGCCCGCCATGACCGTGTGGACACCCCACCACGACAGCGTGGTCGCCGCGCCCGTGGCGAGCGTCCAGGCCAGTACGTGTACGAGTGCTCTGCGCATCGTGGGCCATCTTGCCCCACGCGCCACGGGTGCCGCACGGACGGTCCACCGGTCGTCCACAGGAGCCGAGTTGTCCACAGGCCCGAATGCCCGTCGCCCGCATGGCGTACGGTGCGGCGCATGGCAAGTGTGCTCGTCGTCGAGGACGACCAGTTCGTACGCTCCGCGCTCATCCGGCACCTGACCGACGCCTCGCACACCGTGCGCAGCGTCGGGACAGCACTGGAGGCGCTGCGCGAGGTCGCCCATTTCCGCTTCGACGTGGTCGTCCTGGACCTCGGACTGCCCGATCTGGACGGCTCCGAGGCTCTGAAGATGCTGCGCGGCATCACGGACGTGCCCGTCATCATCGCGACCGCCCGCGACGACGAGACGGAGATCGTCCGGCTGCTGAACGCGGGGGCGGACGACTATCTGACCAAGCCCTTCTCGGTGGATCACCTCTCGGCGCGCATGGCGGCCGTCCTGCGCCGCTCCCGCGCCGGCGCCGGGGACGCCCCGCCCTCCTCCGTCCTGCGCGTCGGCGGCCTCACCGTCGACCCGCTGCGCCGCCAGGCCGAGCTGGACGGCGTCCGACTCGACCTCACCCGCCGCGAGTTCGACCTGCTCGCCTTCCTCGCCGGCCGCCCCGGCGTCGTCGTCCCGCGCCGGGAACTGCTCGCCGAGGTCTGGCAGCAGTCCTACGGCGACGACCAGACCATCGACGTCCATCTGTCCTGGCTGCGCCGCAAACTGGGCGAGACGGCGGCCCGCCCGCGCTATCTGCACACCCTGCGGGGCGTCGGCGTGAAGCTGGAACCGCCCGTCGCGCAGTCCGACGGGGAGCCGCCGCGATGAGATGGGCACTGGTCAAGGTCTGCCTGGCCGTTACCGCGATGGTCGTGGTCGCCTTCGCGGTCCCGCTCGGTCTGGTCATCAAGGAGATGGCCCGCGACCGCGCCTTCTCCAACGCCGAGCGGGAGGCCGCCGTCGTGGTCCCCGCGCTGTCCATCACCACCGACCGCGAGCAGTTGGAGCGGGTCGTCGCCTCCGCCGGCTCCGACGACGGGATGGCGGTGCACATCCCGGCGAGTGACGGCCGGGCCGCCGTCGAGCTCGGCCGGCAGCGCGCCACCGGCGCGGACATCGACGCCGTCCGCGAGCTGGGCCGCGCCTCCACGGCCGAGGTGCCCGGCGGTTCCGCCCTGCTCCAGCCCGTCGCGCTCAGCCTCGGGACCGTGGTCGTCGAGGTGTACGTCCCCGAGTCCGAGGTCAGCAACGGCGTCGCCACGGCCTGGGCGGTGCTCGCGGCGGTCGGCGTCGCGCTGGTCGTCGGCTCGGTCGCCGTCGCCGACCGGCTGGGCGTGCGGATGGTGCAGCCCGCCCAGCGGCTGGCCGAGGGCGCCCACGAACTGGGGGAGGGGAAGCTCGGCGTGCGCGTCCCCGAGGAGGGGCCGAACGAACTGCGGCTGGCGGCGGTCGCGTTCAACTCCATGGCCGACCAGGTCGTCCAGCTCCTGGCGAACGAACGGGAGCTGGCCGCCGACCTCTCCCACCGGCTGCGCACCCCGCTGACCGTGCTCCGGCTCAACGCCGCCTCCCTCGGCGACTCCCCGGCCGCCGAACAGACCCGGGCCGCGGTCGCCCAGCTCGAACGCGAGGTCGACACCATCATCCGCACGGCCCGCGAGGCCAAGCCGCAGACCGCGGCGGCGGGCCCGGGCGCCGGGTGCGACGCGGCCGAGGTCGTCCGGGAGCGGATGGCGTTCTGGTCGGCGCTCGCGGAGGACGAGGGCCGCACGGTGCGGCTGGCCGGCGTCGACCGTCCCGTGCGCATACCCGTGGCCCGCGCCGATCTCGCGGCCGCGCTGGACGCCCTGCTCGGCAACGTCTTCCGGCACACCCCCGAGGGCACGGCCTTCGCGGTGGACGTGCACAACGGCGAGGACGCGGTGATCGTCCTGGTGTCGGACGCGGGGCCCGGCATACCCGACCCCGAGGCGGCGATGGCACGCGGCCGGGGGTCCGGGAACGCCGGGTCGACCGGGCTGGGCCTGGACATCGTGCGCCGGCTCGCGGAGTCGACCGGCGGCGACGTACGGATCGGCTCGTCGGTGCTGGGCGGCACCGAGGTGCGGATCTGGCTTCAGGTCGACGGGCGGACCGGGCGCGAGCCGGGGCGCAGAGGACACCGGGGTCCGGTGCGCAGGCGCCGGCAGGGCAGAGGGGCCGCCACCTTTAACCGCCCCCGATCCCTTCCTTAAGCGCACCCTAAGATCACCGACCCCCGTCCCGATCAGGCGCTTTGCCCGATTCGGGATCGCTAGCGTGCTGCCGCGTCCCCCTCCGGGACCTCCCTGGAACCCCCGTGAACCACGAAGGCAGGCACGCCATGAGTACGCACCGGCGCAAGTTCAGCGGCAGGAACAAGGCGATCGGCGGCGTGGTCGCCGCGGCCGTGGTCGGCGGCGGCGCGGTCCTGCTCACCGGCACCGCCCAGGCGGCCGGGGTCGGCGCCGCGTACACGAAGACCAGCGACTGGTCGACGGGGTACACCGCGCAGTACGTCGTCACGAACAACAGCGGTGCGGTGAAGGCCGACTGGACCCTCGAGTTCGATCTGCCGGCCGGTTCCAGACTCAGCTCCCTGTGGAACGCGGAGTCGGGCGTCAGCGGACAGCACGTCACCGTGACGCCCCCGAAGTGGGACACCGACGGCCTCGCGGCCGGTGAGTCGGTCACCGTCGGGTTCGTCGTCAACGGCAGCGGCGATCCGTCCGGCTGCCGCGTCGACGGCGCCCGCTGCTCGGCGGACGAGGGCGCGACCCCCGAGCCGAGCGGCCGCCCGACGCAGACCGCGAGCGCGACCCCGACGGCCACGGCGACCGCGTCGGCCACCGCGAGCCCCACGGCCACCGCCTCCACCCCGACGGCCACCGCCTCCCCCTCGGCGAGCACCAGCACCGGCACCGGCACCGGCTCGGGGACCGGCACCGCCGCCTCCGCCGGCTTCGCCCCCTACGTCGACACCTCCCTCTACCCCGCCTTCGACCTCCTCGCCCACGCGTCCGCGACCGGCGTGAAGGAGTACAACCTCGCCTTTGTCACCGACGGCGGCGGCTGTACGCCCAAGTGGGGTGGCGTCACCGACCTCGCCGCCGACGCCGTGGCCGCCCAGATCGGCGCCCTGCGCGCCGAGGGCGGTGACGTCCGGGTCTCCTTCGGCGGCGCGGCCGGCTCCGAGTTGGGTACGACCTGCTCGTCGGCGGACGCGCTGGCGACGGCGTACGGCAAGGTCGTGGACGCGTACGGCCTCACCAAGGTCGACTTCGACATCGAGGGCGGCGCGCTGCCGAACACGGCCGCGAACACCCGCCGCGCCCAGGCGATCGCCACGCTCCAGCAGCTCCACCCCGACCTGGACGTCTCCTTCACCCTCCCCGTGATGCCGGAGGGCCTGACCCAGGACGGCGTGAACCTGCTGGCCAACGCGGAGACCAACGGTGTGGCGATCAGCGGCGTCAACATCATGGCGATGGACTACGGCGCGGCGTACAGCGGCGACATGGGCACCTACGCCGAGCAGGCGGCCACCGCCACCCAGGCCCAGATCAAGAGCGTCCTCGGCCTGAGCGACGCCGCCGCCTGGAAGGCCGTCGCCGTGACCCCCATGATCGGCGTCAACGACGTCACCTCCGAGATCTTCACGGTCGACGACGCCACCCAACTCGTCGCCTTCGCGAAGGCCAAGGGACTCGGCTGGCTGTCGATGTGGTCCGCCACCCGCGACAAGCAGTGCACGGGCGGCGCCAAGACCTACGCCGACCCCACGTGCAGCTCGATCGTCCAGGACGCCGGCGCGTTCTCGAAGGCCTTCGCCACCTACCAGTGACCCCACGGGGTCAACGCCCCGCGCCACCGTCCTTCACGGCGTCCAGCAACGCCGCGAGAGCACGGGGCGCCACGAGAGCGACCTCCTCCGGGCGGTCGCTCTCGCGGAGGTGGAGGCGGGTGGGAGCGGATGCCGCCAGCTCTACGCACTCGCCCTCGCCGCCGGTGCTGAACGACGACTTCTGCCAGGCAAGGTGAGGCACGGCGGGGTCCTTTCAAAGGGTGTACATCACATGCTGGATGAGGCTCAGGGAGTCGCGTGACTCGTGCGACTCGGGTGCCGTCTCCGGATCGATGGGCGCCAGCGCCAGCTCCGAGAGTCGCTCGAACATTCTGGCGTACTCATCCAGTTGAGCTCCATCCCAGAGGAAGAGCGAGTTCGTCGGATGCTCCAGGTAGACCGTGTCCAGTTCGGCGACTCCTGTGCCGAAGATGACGAACGACCGGCTGTGGGCGGCGTAGACGCCCGCCTCGAACGGGTACACCTGCACGGTCACGTTGGGGAGGCGCGAGACTTCCATCAGCCGCAGCAGTTGTCTGCGCATGACCGCCGGACTGCCCACCCGGGTGTGGAGTGCGGCTTCGTGGATGATCGCGTGGCAGGCCACCGGCGACCCGCTCGTCAGCACGCCCTGCCGGCGGAGGCGGAACTCCGCGTACCGGTCGGCCCGTTGTGGCTCGGCTTCCGTGGCGGCGAGGACGGCACGGGCGTACTCCTTGGTCTGCAGCATGCCCGGGATCACCAGCGGGTTGTGGGTGCGCAGCACCGTCGAGCGGGCTTCGAGCTCGGCGAGATCCCGGGCCGCCGGGCCGATCGTCTCGCTGAACTCGTCCCACCAGCCCTTCCCGTTCTCCTGTGCCATGGCCATGAGGGCGTCGAAGTACGGTCCTGGAGGACAGCGGTACTCCCGCAACACCTTGTAGAGGCGGTTGCGGGACACGTCGATGCGCCCCGTCTCGATGTTGCTGACGCGGGCGCGGTCCGCGTCCAGGAAGGCGGCGGCCTGCTCGCCGGTCAGCCCGGCTCGAACGCGCAGCTTGCGCAGCTCTGCTCCCAGCCGGCGCTGACGCTCGCTGGGGTTGGTTCTGGGTGCCATGTCGACCTCCTGTTCAGCAGTCTGCCGACCTCGACCGGAGAGAGTCATCGAGCTGTTGGCTGGTCACCCACTTAGGTGACAGTGCAGGGAGAAGCTTGCTGTGAAGGAAAACATTTCCCTACCGTCGACGACAAGTCACCCGCGAGGAAGCACCCCCGCCCTCAGGCCACTTGTCGAGGCACGGACCTGGTCACCGCGTGGATCCACCACCGACCGACGAAGGGACCCTCCCATGGACGACCCCCCAAGCGTCTCCCTCACCTTCCCGCCTCACCCCGCCTGGGTCCGCACGGCCCGTGACGCCGTCCGCACCCTCCTCCTCGTCTCCTCCCACCCCGGCCTCGTCGACACCGCCGTCCTCCTCACCTCCGAGGCCGTCACCAACGCCATCAACGCCTGCGCCGACAAGGGCTGCACCACCCCTGTCACCCTCCACGCCGGCTGGACCGACCCCCACCGCCGCCTCCGCGTCCTCGTCCACGACGAAGCCCCGGGCCTCCCCACCCCCCGAACCCCCGCCCACGACGACGAGGACGGCCGCGGCCTCCACCTCATCGCCGGCGGCGCCGACGCCTGGGGCATCTGCACCCAGGGTCCGGGCCGGGGCAAAGCCACCTGGTTCGAGCTCGGACAGCCGAGTTAGGCATAGGCCGGTGGCACATTCACCCAAAGGGCTGAATAAGCCGCGAAACGGTATTGACCGCACCCGGCACCCGCCTACGTTCCGTCACATGGTCAGTTCAGCGCATGAGGCGATGCACCAGATCTTCCGGGAGGATCCGGGGCTCTTCGCCCGGGCCCTGCCCCGGGCGGGCATCGCCTTCCCCCAGCCCACGGCGATCCAGCACCTGGACACGGATCTCACCGAGATCAGGCCGCTGGCACGCCGGGTGGACACCCTCTTCCGGGTCGACACGGCGAACGACGGGAGCTTCCTGCTCGCCGTCGAGGCCCAGGGCAAGCCGGACCAGGACAAGCCGAGCAGTTGGACGTACTACCTGGCGCACCTCTACGCCAAGTACCAGCTGCCCCCGATCCTGCTGGTCGTCTGCCGGGACAAGGCCACCGCGTCCTGGGCGGCGGAACCCGTCCGGATCGGCCTGCCCGTGCACACCAGCATGGCGGTCTTCCCACTGGTCCTGGGCCCGGGCAACGTTCCCGCGGTCACCGACCCGGACGAGGCGAGCGAGGACCTCGCCCTCGCCGTCTTCTCCGCGCTCGCCCACGCCAAGGATCCGGACCTTCCTGCGATACTGGACGCGCTGGCGGAGGCAGTGGCCGAGACCGGCGGCGAGACCGCGAAACGCTGGGCGGAATTCACCGAAGTCGGCCTGGGCGACACCCAGGCCCGTGCACTGTGGAGGCACCTGATGGCCACCTACACACCCCGCTTCCCCGGCAGCGGCACCCTCATCGAGGAAACCCTGATCGCGGGCGAGACCAAGGGCCGGGCAGAGGGCCGGGCAGAGGGCCGGGTCGAGGGCCGGGTCGAGAGCCGGGCCGCTGACATCCTCCGCATTCTCGACGTGCGGGGTGTCGAGGTCTCCCAGGCCGTACGGGAGCGGATCACTTCCTGCGCCGACTTCGACCTCCTCGGTACCTGGCTGGACCGGTCCCTCACCGCCGCGGCCGCCGAAGAGCTGTTCGAAGAGGCGTGAGCGGTGCTCCCGAGAGACGGCGGGGCGCGGCCGCTCCCACAGCGTGCCGCGCCCCTTTCTCGCGTCCCGGGGCGAGCGGTCTCGAAGGGCGGCGGCGAGACCGCGAAGCGCTGGGCGGAATTCACCGAAGTCGGCCTGGGCGACACCCAGGCCCGTGCACTGTGGAGGCACCTGATGGCCACCTACACACCCCGCTTCCCCGGCAGCGGCACCCTCATCGAGGAAACCCTGATCGCGGGCGAGACCAACGGCCGGGCCGCGGACATCCTCCGTGTCCTTGAGTTGCGCGGCGTTGCGGTCCCCGAAGCCGTACGGGAGCGGGTCACCTCCTGCACCGATCTCGACATCCTCGGCACCTGGCTGGACCGGTCCCTCACCGCCTCGGCCGCCGAAGACCTGTTCGACGAGTCGTAACCGGAGCTCGGACGCTCGGAAGACAGCGGGGCGCGGCACGCTCCCACGACGTGCCGCGCCCCTTCCCCCCGTTCCCCCGTGTCAGGCGGTCTCGATGGGCGGCAGCGTGCCCGACTTCGCCGCCTGGCCATACCACAGCGCGCTCGACTTCGGCGTACGGGCGAGCGTGGCGTAGTCGACGTACACCGCGCCGAACCGCTTCTCGTAGCCGTACGCCCACTCGAAGTTGTCCAGCAGGGACCACAGGAAGTAGCCGCGGACGTCGACTCCCTCGGTGATGGCGCGGCGGACGGCCCGGAGGTGGCCGTGCAGGTAGGCGATGCGCTCGGGGTCGTGGACGCGGCCGTCGGAGTCGGGCTTGTCGTCGTAGGCCGCGCCGTTCTCCGTGATGTAGAGCGGCAGGCCGGGCGCCTCCTTCGCGTAGCGCGTGATCAGCTCGTGCAGGCCGGTCGGGTCGACCGTCCAGCCCATCTCGGTGCGTTCGCCCGGCGTCTGGTGGAAGGCGACGTCGTCCGCGCCCGGCCAGGGAGAGTGGTCGCTGGTGCCGTGGCCGTCCGACCGCGGGCCCTTCGGATCGGCGTCCGCCGCCGAGACCAGGGTGGGCGTGTAGTAGTTCAGGCCCAGCGCGTCCAGCGGCTGGCGGATCGTCTCCAGGTCGCCGTCGAGGACGTACGACCAGTCGGTGAGGGAGGAGGTGGCGGCGAGCAGCGTCTCCGGGTACGCGCCGTGCAGCAGCGGACCGTGGAAGACGCCGTTGGCGAGGTCGTCGATCTTCTGGACGGCGGCCAGGTCCTCCGGCGACTGCGACAACGGCCGCACCACCGACGAGTTCAGGCTGATCCCGACCGAGTTGCGGGCCGGCATCACCGACCGGAGTGCCGTGGTGCCCAGTCCGTGCGCCAGGTTCAGGTGGTGCGCCGCCCGCAGGGACGCCGCCGGTTCCGTGCGGCCCGGCGCGTGCACACCGGACGCGTAGCCGAGGAACGCGCTGCACCAGGGCTCGTTGAGCGTCATCCAGTGCTCCACCCGGTCGCCGAGCGCCTCCCCGACGATCTGCGCGTACTCGGCGAACCGGTACGCCGTGTCGCGCTCCGGCCAGCCGCCCGCGTCCTCCAGCTCCTGCGGGAGGTCCCAGTGGTAGAGGGTGATAGCCGGCTTGATGCCCTTCGACAGCAGCTCGTCGACCAGGCGGCGGTAGAAGTCCAGGCCCACCTGGACCGCCGGACCACGTCCGGTCGGCTGGACCCGGGGCCAGGAGACGGAGAAGCGGTACGCCGACAGGCCGAGCTCCGCCATCAGCGCCACGTCGTCGCGGTAGCGGTGGTAGTGGTCGACAGCGATGTCACCGTGCTCGCCGCCGGCCGTCTTGCCCGGCGTATGGCTGAAGGTGTCCCAGATCGACGGCGTGCGGCCGTCCTCCCGCACCGCCCCCTCGATCTGGTACGCGGACGTCGCGGCGCCCCAGAGGAAGGCGGAAGGGAAGGACACCGGAGTGACCGACTGTGCGGACTCGGACATGGAAGCGCTCCCATGGGTGGTCGTCGAGGTCGTCGAGACCGACGGAGGATGGGGGGAAGAGGTGCGGGTGCGGAAAGGGGGCCGAGGCGGCGCTGACCCGGCCCCCGGGAGGTCGCTGGTGTGCGGCGGCGGGCGTCAGCCCTTCACGGCACCCTGCATGATGCCGCCCACGATCTGCTTGCCGAAGATCGCGAAGACCAGCAGCAGCGGCAGTGTGCCCAGCAGCGCGCCCGCCATGATCAGGGACTGGTCGGGCGTGAACCCGCGGCCCAGGCCCGCGACCGCCACCTGCACGGTCGGGTTGCCCGTCTGGCTCAGCACCAGGAACGGCCACAGGAAGTCGTTCCACGTCTGGACGAACATCAGCATGCCGAGCACCGCCATCGCCGGGCGCGCCGCGGGGAACACCACGTGCCACACCACGCGCCAGCTGCTCGCGCCGTCCACCCGGGCCGCCTCGATGATCTCGTCCGGCAGCGCCTGGATCAGGTACTGCCGCATGAAGAACACACCGAAGGCGCTCACCAGCGACGGCAGGATCACCGACTGGAGCTGGTCGGTCCACTCCAGCTTGGCGACCATCATGTACAGCGGGATGATGCTCAGCTGCGGCGGCACCATCATCGTGCCGATGACGATCAGCATCAGCGCGCCGCGGCCCTTGAACCGCAGCTTGGCGAAGGCGAACCCGGCGATCGTGGAGAGGAAGACGATCGTCACGGCCGACGTCCCGGCCACGATCGTCGTGTTGAAGAACGCCGTCCCCAGATTGGCGTCGTTCCAGGCCAGGTCCAGGTTGTGGAAGAGGTTGGAACCGAACCAGAACGGCGGCGGTGTCTGCGCCAGCCGGTTGCTGTCGCGGGAGGCGGCGATCGCCGTCCACACCAGCGGGAACAACGAGCCGATGGTGAACAGCGCCAGGATCAGGTAGGCGACCGGCCCGGCGTGCAGCGTGCCGCCGGCGCGGGCCGACCTGGGCCGCCGCCCGCCCGGGGACTTGCGCGGGGTCGTGTCCGGCGGAGTCAGTGTCGTCGTCACGGCCGTACTCCTAACTACTGGCGCGCAGCCGGCGCGAGATGACGTAGTTGACGATGCCGATCACGATCAGGATCAGGAACATCGTCCAGGCG
Source organism: Streptomyces sp. NPDC003247 (assembly GCF_042888135.1). Lineage (NCBI taxonomy): Bacteria > Bacillati > Actinomycetota > Actinomycetes > Kitasatosporales > Streptomycetaceae > Streptomyces > Streptomyces sp. NPDC003247. The sequence goes on along the minus strand of NZ_JBIAPF010000001.1, from coordinate 1,092,342 downwards.
ATCGCGGAGGCCCGGCCGAGGTGCTGGTTGACCCAGCCCTGCTCGTACAGGTACAGGCCCAGTGTCTGGAACTGGTGCTCCGCACCACCGGACGAGCCCTTGTTCGCGTCGAACAGCAGCGGCTCGCCGAACACCTGGCTGGCGCCGATCGTCGAGACGACGACCGTGAAGAGGATCGTCGGCCGCAGCGACGGCAGCGTCACGTGGAAGAACTGCTTCCAGCGGCTCGCGCCGTCCAGCGCCGCCGACTCGTACAGATCCTGCGGGATCGCCTGCATCGCGGCCAGGTAGATCAGCGCGTTGTAGCCGGTCCACCGCCAGATGATGATCGCGGAGACCGCGAACTGCGACGGCCACTTGTCCTCCTGCCAGTCGACCGCGTCGATCCCGACCAGGTCGAGCACCCAGTTGACCATGCCGTAGTCGCGCCCGAAGAGCAGCACGAAGACGAGCGAGGCGGCCGCGATCGACGTCGCGTACGGCGCGAGCATCACGACCCGGTAGAAGGTCGAGGCGCGCAGCTTGTAGTTGAGGATGTGGGCGAGCCCCATCGCCATCAGCAGCTGCGGCACCGTCGAGATGATGCCGATCGTCAGCGTGTTCTTCGCCGCGTTCCAGAAGAACTCGTCGTCGAAGATCCGCGTGTAGTTGTGCAGCCCCACCCAGGTCATGTCGGTGGGCGCGGTCATCTCCACCTGGTGCAGCGACGCCCAGCCCGTGTAGACCAGCGGGAACACGCCGAAGGCGAGGAACAGCAGGAAGAACGGGGAGACGAAGGCGTACGGGCTCCAGCGGATGTCGCGCTGCCAGCGGCGGGAGAGCCGGGCACGCCGGCGCTGCTCCGCCTCCGTGGGCGCGGTGCCCGGTGTCGGGCGGGCCGGGGCCGCGCCCCCCTCCTTCACGGGGGGCACGGCGCTGTCGTGGCGGGTGGTCATGGGAGTCACTGGTCCAGGCTGTTGTCGATGGTCTTGGTGGCCGTCTCCCAGGCCTCCTCCGCCGACTTGCCCTTCGTCACGAGGATGACGCCGTTGTCGGTCAGACCCTGCTGGATGATCTGGTCCTTCGGGCCGATCACCTGTTCCGGGGCGGCCTTCGCGGCCGCGGCGAAGATGGTGCCGATGGGGGCGTCACCGGTCATCTCGTTCTTGGCGCCGGTCACTTCGGGCATCGTGTACGCGCTCGGCGCGCTCGGGAAGGAGCCCTGCACCTTGAACAGCTTCGCCTGCTGCTCCGGCGCGGTCAGCCAGGCGACCAGCTTCTCGGCCTCCTTCACGTTCTTGCCGCTGGAGGGCACGGTGAGGAAGGAGCCGCCCCAGTTGCCGGACTTCGGGGCCACCGCGACGGCCCACTTGCCGACGGACTCAGGCTTCGACTTGCCCTTGAGGGTGCCGAGCATCCACGGCGGACACGCCACCGTGGCGAACTTGCTGTTCGCGATCGTCTGGTCCCACGCCGCCTGGAACTGCGTCGAGGACTGCACCAGACCCTCCTCGGCGGCCTTCGCGGTCAGGTCGAAGGCGTTCTTGACGGCCGGGTTCGTCTTGTAGATGACCTCGCCGGAGGAGTTGTAGAACTTCTCCGTCTCACTGCTGAGGATCGCGTTGATCAGACCGCCGGGGGAGTCCATGAAGTACGTGCCGTTGGCGGCCTTCTCCTTGTACTGCTCGCCGACCGACACGAACTTGTTCCAGTCGCCCGCCCACAGCTTGCCGACCTCCGCCGGGTCGGTGGGCAGACCGGCCTGCTCGAAGAGGTCCGTGCGGTAGCAGATGGCCATCGGGCCGATGTCGGTGCCGAGGCCGATCGTCTTGCCGTCCTTGGTCGTGGCCTGCGCCCACTTCCAGTCCACCCAGTTGCTCGCCTTCACGCCCGAAACCTTCGACAGGTCCTGGAGCTTGGCGCTCTGGGTCGAGGTGATCTCGGCGATGTTCGCCACCTCGACGGCCTGCACGTCCTGCAGCCCGCTGTTGGTGGTGAGGTGGTTGAGGAGCGGCGGGTAGTAGTTCTCGTTCCGCTCGATGACCGTCTCGGCGATCTTTATGTTCGGGTTGAGCTTCTCGTACTCCGCGTAGAGCCCGGCCTCCTTGAAGCCCATCGTGCCGAAGAGCCCCAGCGTGATCGTGGTCTTGCCCTTGCCGTCTCCGGACGACGAACCGTTCGAGTTCTCGTCGCCGCCGTCGTCGGCACAGCCGGCCAGCAGCCCGGCGCCCAGCGTCGCGACGGCCGCCAGGACCACCACCCGACGGGAGGTTCGGGTACGTGCTCGCATTACGTCCTCCTGTTGCCCTGACGTGCCGACCCCCCGGCCAACTGCATTGTTGGGCCCGTTAGTTTCTCGCTGCGGCTCGGGCGGGGAACGTGCGGGATGTGTATGTGTCAGGTACTGTGGGAGCGCTCCCACAAGTGATGTGTTGAAGAGTCGCCGGTTCGGGCGGGGGTGTCAAGGGTGGGGGCGCGGAGAGTTGCGTTCAGTTACCCGGCTGTTAGCTAACCCCCGGACGGCGATGCTTTTCGGCCGCGCCGGCGGTCCGGCGCGGGTGGCCGCGGGGCGTGCGGCGGGCACCGGTGTACGGCGTCCGGGGCGGTGGGCGTACGGCGTCCGGGGCGGTGGGCGTGCTGCGTCCGGCGCGCGGCCGCGGGGGAGCGGCCTGCGGTGCCCGGCCGTGCGAACAGTGGGGACTGTTAGATTCCAGGCCAGCGTGATGACGAACGGCGGGAAGGCGGAGCCCATGGCAAGCCACGGAGCGCGGGGCCGGAGCGGTGGCCGGCCGACCCTCGAAGAGGTGGCCGCACGCGCCGGTGTGGGCCGGGGCACGGTCTCCCGGGTGATCAACGGTTCGCCCCGGGTCAGCGACGCGACCCGCGCCGCCGTGGAGGCGGCGGTCGCCGAGCTCGGATACGTCCCCAACACCGCCGCCCGCGCGCTCGCCGCCAACCGGACGGACGCCATCGCCCTCGTCGTCCCCGAGCCGGAGACGCGCTTCTTCGCCGAGCCGTACTTCTCGGACATGCTGCGGGGCGTCGGCGCGGAACTCTCCGACACGGAGATGCAGCTGCTGCTGATCTTCGCGGGCAGCGACCGGGAACGGCAGCGGCTCGCCCAGTACCTGGCGGCGCACCGGGTGGACGGCGTCCTGCTGGTCTCGGTCCACGCGAACGACCCGCTGCCGGACCTGCTCGCCCAGCTGGAGATCCCGGCCGTGATCAGCGGCCCCCGTTCCGCCGCGGAGACGCTTCCCTCGGTGGACTCCGACAACTACGGCGGCGCCCGTTCCGCCGTGGAGCACCTGCTGGCCCGGGGCCGCCGCCGCATCGCCCACATCACCGGGCGGCTGGACGTGTACGGCGCCCAGCGCCGCGTCGACGGCTACCGCGACGCCCTGCGCGACGCCGGGTGCGAGGTGGACGAGGGGCTGATCGAGCCGGGCGACTTCACCGAGGAGGGCGGCCGCCGCGCGATGGCCGACCTGCTCGCCCGTACGCCGTCGCTGGACGCGGTCTTCGCCGGTTCGGACGTGATGGCGGCCGGCGCCCGCCAGGTCCTGCGCGAGGAGGGCCGCCGCATCCCGGAGGACGTGGCCCTCGTCGGCTACGACGACTCCGCCATCGCCCGTCACATGGACCCGCCGCTGACCAGTGTCCGCCAGCCCATCGAGGAGATGGGCCGCAGGATGCTGGACCTGCTGCTCACGGAGATAGCGGATCGCCGTCCGGCGGTGTCGCGGGGCCTGGAGCGGCGGCAGGTGGTGCTGGCCGCGGAGCTGGTGGACCGGGCGTCGTCGTAGCGGCGGGTTTTGTGGCGGCGGGGCGGGTGTCGTCGTAGCGGCGGGTGTCGTGACGGCGGGGCGGGTGCCGTGACGGCGGCACTCCCGCCGTGCGTCCGAAGACTGCCTCCGGTGCGGCTCGTTGAGGTCGGTGCGGCGGCCGGCGGGTTCTGCCGGTCGGCCGGGCTGCCACCCGTCGGCGGTGGGCCTTCGCGACGCGCTGGAAGATCGATACGACACGAAAGAGGCCGGTGACCTGATTACTACAGGTCACCGGCCTCTCCGGTGAGGGTGAGTGACGGGACTCGAACCCGCGGCATCCTGGACCACAACCAGGTGCTCTACCAGCTGAGCTACACCCACCATGACCGGCGGTTCACTTGGTGGTTCACCGACCGGCCGAGAAAAAGTGTACAGGGTCCGAAGGGGTGCTCGCGCACGCCTTTCGCCGGGGCGGTTCGCGGGCCGTCTACCGGGCGGGCAGGACGTGCTTCGCGGCGATGGCCTTGGCGGTCTCGGAGTCCGGGCCGGGCTGCGGGACGAAGACGGCCTCGCGGTAGTAGCGCAGCTCGGCGATGGATTCGCGGATGTCGGCGAGGGCGCGGTGGTTGCCGTTCTTCTCGGGGCTGTTGAAGTAGGCCCGCGGGTACCAGCGCCGGGCGAGCTCCTTGATGCTGGAGACGTCGACGATCCGGTAGTGGAGGTAGTTCTCCAGCGTCGGCATGTCGCGCAGCAGGAAGCCGCGGTCGGTGCCGACGGAGTTCCCGCACAGGGGGGCCTTGCCGGGCTCCTTCACGTGCTGCCGCACGTACGCCAGCACCTGCTCCTCGGCGTCGGCCAGGGTCGTGCCGGCGGCGAGTTCGTCGAGCAGGCCGGACGCGGTGTGCATCTGACGCACCACCTCCGGCATCGTCTCCAGCGCCGCGTCCGGCGGCCGGATGACAATGTCCACACCTTCGCCGAGCACGTTCAGCTCGGAGTCGGTGACGAGGGCGGCAACCTCGATGAGCGCGTCGTCGGACAGCGAGAGGCCGGTCATCTCGCAGTCGATCCACACCATGCGATCGTTCATGCGACCACCCTAAGGCTGACGTCCCCCGATGGGCTGCCCCCGGTTCCGCCCGGACGAGAGGACGGCCGTCCCGCGGCACCTCCCGGCCGCCTCGCGCCGCCTCCCGGCCGTCTCGTGGTGCCTCCCGGCCGCATCCCGGCCGCCTCGCGCCGCCTCCGGCGTCTCACGGCTGTCGCCCGGCGCCTCCCGGTCGCCCCACAGCTGCCGGGCGGCGCCTCCCGGCCGTCCCCGCGCCGTCTCCCGGCGTCTCACGGCTGCCGCGGCACCTCCCGGGCGCCCCACGTCTGCCGCGCGCCGCATCCCGGCCGCCCCCCGGAGGACGGCACGCGAGCGGGGGCGGTGGGGCGTCGTCCGCCCCACCGCCCCCGCTCGCCGGTCGTCTCACATTCCGCTGCGCGGCCCCGGCAGCCCCGCTCGCGATCCCGCGTAGTCCCGCGGGTGCTCCGCCGGTCCGGCGGACCCGGCGCCGGTGGACGCCGACGCGGTGGAGCCCGCCGCCGCGCCCGCCGCCGTCCTGCGCACCTGGGGCGGCACACCGGGCTCGGGATGGAGGGCCGGTCCCGTCGCCAGTCCGCCGGCCGGGGGTGCCGCGACCGGCGCCGCCGGCTCGCTGTCGGCGGGCGGACGCTCGCTCTGCGGCCGGCGGGCCCGGTACGCCGCCCGGTAGGCGGCCGGCGAGGAGCCCAGCTGCCGGCGGAAGTGTCCCCGCAGGGCCACCGGCGAGCGGAAACCGCACCGGCCGGCGACCTCGTCGACGGAGTAGTCCGACGTCTCCAGCAGCCGCTGCGCCTGGAGCACCCGCTGGGTGATCAGCCACTGGAGCGGGGCGCTGCCGGTGAGCGACCGGAAGCGGCGGTCGAAGGTCCGCCGGCTCATGTAGGCGCGCGCGGCGAGCGTCTCCACGTCGAACTGCTCGTGGAGGTGCTCCAGCGCCCAGGCGACGACCTCGGCGAGCGGGTCGGCGCCGATCTCCTCGGGTAAAGACCGGTCGAGGTAGCGTTCCTGTCCGCCCGAGCGGCGCGGCGGGACCACCAGGCGCCGGGCGAGCGCGCCGGCCGCCTCGTTGCCGTGGTCCGTGCGCACGATGTGCAGGCACAGGTCGATCCCGGCGGCCGTGCCCGCCGACGTCAGCACGTCGCCGTCGTCGACGAACAGCTCCCTGGGGTCGACGTGCACCGACGGATAGCGCTTGGCCAGCGTCGGCGCGTACATCCAGTGCGTGGTGGCCGGACGGCCGTCCAGCAGGCCCGCCGCCGCCAGCACGAACGCGCCGGTGCACAGGCCCACGATACGGGCGCCCTCCTCGTGCGCCCGGCGCAGCGCGTCGAGCGCCTCCGCCGGCGGCGGTGAGGTGATCGAGCGCCAGGCCGGCACGACGACCGTGCCCGCCCGCGAGATCGCCTCCAGGCCGTGTGGCGCGGTGAGTTCCAGGCCTCCCGTCGTCCGCAGCGGACCGTCCTCGCCGCCGCACACCAGCAGGCGGTAGCGCGGCACGCCGGCGTCCTGGCGGTCGATGCCGAAGACCGACAGCGGGATGGAACTCTCGAAGATGGGGCCGCCGCTGAACAGCAGCACGGCGACGATCTCCTTGCGGCGTCGCCCGGACAGCTTCCGGGCCGCGGCTTCCGGCGCGGCAGTGGAGTCGTGGCTCATCCTGCTAAGCCCCCCTCGGTGGTCGCGGCTCCTCGGTTGTGTCGCTCCTGCACGTTTCCCCTCGGTCCTGCACGAGTCCCCCGCCGTAGACATTCAAGATCGAATCTACTGTGTCGTGTGATGCGGGAGTGGCCAGTTCAGCACCCGGCACATTGTCGACATGGCAACTTGGCGTGAAGCATTCGATCACGAAGGGTTGCACTCGTGGGGGGCGCAGGGAAGTGCGCCTCGTGGCGGTGGCCAATCTGCGTAGGGTGCACGGGGGCTCCGAGGCCCTTTCCGTGCAGGTGGAACGGTGCGTGGGGGGTGGTCGCGGCAAGGGATGCGCGGTATCCGGAAGTTGGCTGAAAAGATGCGGGCGCGTGCGTGAAAACCGGTCAGCCGACCGGTGAGCTTCCGCCGTTGTGACGACCGCCACGGTGTGACCCCGTGCCACCGCGTCGACGTCGTCCCCCGGGGGCCGCGTGCGGGCGCCGTGCGGCCGGCGGTGCAGGTGATACGCCTGATGGCGGTGATCTGTGCGATGCCTGTGAGGCACGTGATGCGGGGGAGGAGGAGGCCGGCGACGGAGTCCGCGGGCCTCGCCCGGCGCCCGGCGTCCCCGGGGTGCGAGGGGCGTGCGGCTCGTGCTCGTAGTCGTACTCGTCCGTGGGCGCCGGTGCCCGCGCCGCGCACCGCTCGGACCGCCGCAGCAGCACCCGGCACACGGCCGTGACGGCGGCGAGCCCGAGGGCGGTGCCGGCGGCGCCGGCCGGGGAGGTGCCGTACCAGAGGAGGACCACCGGGACCAGGACACAGCTGAAGGCCGCCCAGCGGATCAGGTCGGCGGCGCTGTCGCCGCCGGGCCGGGCCTCGGGGAAGGGCCGGGCCCCGGCGGAGGGGCGGGACGAGGGCATGGGGCGGGCTCCTCCCTGGGCGATGGTCGCCGGGTTCAACGCCCGTTCGACCCGGTCGGTCACTCACACGGTGAACGGCGGACACGTGAATCCTGTGCAAACCGCCTGTACGGGGCAGCAACCATTGCGTTACGGGCGCCCCCTCGTGCATGCTCCCTGGAACCCCCACGGACCACGCGCGGGATCTGGGCCCACGAGGCGTGCCGCCGTACCCTTGGGGGTATGGGGCCGGGAAGACGATTCCCGGACACACCTCCGCCGCCCCAGCTCGTCCCCCCGTCTAAGGATCGATACGCCGAGACAGCCATGGCCGGTCACGAATTCTTCGAACCCGCGGACCGCAAGCGGCCGGTCGCCGACCCCACGGCGGCCGATCCCCTGGCGGCGGAAGAGGCACGCCACCCCTGCGATCCCGCCTTCAAGCACGGTGTCGTCGTCGGCTTCGACGGCTCCACCTCCAGTGAGCGCGCCCTCGCGTACGCCATCGGCATGGCCCACCGTTCCCGCGCGGGCCTGATCATCGTGCACGTCGCCAACCGGCTGCCCACCACGGTGTGGGCCGGCTGCGAGCCGCCGGTCTTCGTCGACGTGCCGGACCACCGCACCGAGGTGCTCGGCCTGGAGCTCGCCTGCGCCGACTACCTCGCCGAAGTGCCGTGGATCCTGGTCGAGCGCGGCGGCGACATCTGCCACGAACTCGAAGAGGTGGGGCGGGAGTACGAGGCCGACGCGATCGTCGTCGGCTCCACGCACGGCATCGTCGGGCGGATCTTCGGCTCGGTCGCCGGGCGGCTCGCCAAGCGGGCGCAGCGGCCCGTCGTCGTCATCCCCTGACACCCCTCCCGGCAACACCCCGCCCTCCCGCGGGAGATGAGCCGGCGGCGCCCCCGGGAACCCCTTTGTGCGCACGTGAACCTACTGGTGCGTAGAGGTGTTTGTGCTCTTGTGAAGGGCATATAACGCTCACCGCACAACTGCACAAAGGATGAAGGGAGCCCGCCGTGGACAACGACGTCTCTGCGGGAAGCACCACCACGATCGTCGGCCGACTCGCCCTGGGCATCACCCTGTTGGCACTCGGACTCGGGTACACCGACCTGATCGACGGCGTGACGGCGGCGGATGCCGTACCCCTCGCCCACTACGTCGGCGGCGTCGCGCTGTTCGTCGCCGGCCTCTTCGCCTTCCGGGACCGCGACACGGTCACCGGCACCTCCTACGCGGCCCTCGGCGCCCTCTGGTTCACCTGGGCGGTCTCCGCGGGGTCGCCGGTCTCCGACAACGCCGCAGGGCTCTTCCTGCTCCTGTTCGCCCTCGTGGCGCTCTCCCTGACCGCCGCCGGGGGCGATCCCCTCGGCCGGGCCTCCTACGGGCTCCTCACCGTCGCGCTCGTCCTGCTCGCCGTCGCCCGCCTCGCGGACAGCGGCGCTCCGGCGCGGGCCGGCGGCTGGGTCGCCGTCGCCGCGGGAGCGGTCGCCTGGTACGCGGCGACCGCGGCCCTGGCCCACTGGCCGACCGCACTGCCCCGACGCGCTGCCGGCCGGGGGGTGACGGCCACCGGCTGATCGCAGCGGTGGGCCGGGGTGATCGGACTCCCCCGGCCTCTTGAGGGAACGACCCCCGTGGAGGTGGTCCACGGGGGTCGTTCACGTCGGGGCGGCCGGAAGTCCCCGGCGGGCCGGTGGACCTACTCCACCGTCACCGACTTGGCGAGGTTGCGCGGCTTGTCGATGTCACGGCCCAGGGCCTTCGCCGTGTAGTAGGCGAGCAGCTGGAGCGGGATGCCCATGAGGATCGGGTCGAGCTCGTCCTCGTTCTTCGGGACGACGATCGTCTGGTCGGCCTTCTCCTGCTCCTGGTGGGCGACCGCGAGGATCCTGCCGCTGCGGGCCTTGATCTCCTCCAGGGCGGCGCGGTTCTTCTCCAGCAGGTCGTCGTCGGGGACGATCGCGACCGTCGGCAGGGCGGGCTCGATCAGGGCCAGCGGGCCGTGCTTGAGCTCGGAGGCCGGGTAGGCCTCCGCGTGGATGTAGGAGACCTCCTTGAGCTTCAGGGAGGCCTCACGGGCCACCGGGTAGCCCCGGACGCGGCCGATGAAGAGCATCGAGCGGGCCTCGGCGAACTGCTCGGCCAGCTTCTTGATGTCCTCCTCGCCCTTCAGGATCTCGGCGATCTGGGCGGGCAGCTTGCGCAGGCCCTCGATGATCCGCTTGCCGTCGCGCACGGACAGGTCGCGGGTGCGGCCCAGGTGCAGGGCGAGCAGCGCGAAGGCGACCGTGGTGTTGGTGAAGCACTTCGTGGAGACGACGCAGACCTCGGGGCCGGCGTGCACGTAGACACCGCCGTCGGCCTCGCGGGCGATCGCCGAGCCGACCACGTTGACCACACCGAGGACCCGGGCGCCCTTGCGCTTGAGCTCCTGCACGGCGGCCAGTACGTCGTAGGTCTCACCGGACTGCGAGACGGCGATGTACAGGGTGTCGGGGTCGACGACCGCGTTGCGGTAGCGGAACTCGGAGGCGGGCTCGGCGTCGGCGGGGATGCGGGCCAGCTCCTCGATCATCTGGGCGCCGATCATGCCCGCGTGGTACGAGGTGCCGCAGCCGAGGATCTTCACCCGGCGGATCTGGCGCGCCTCGCGGGCGTCCAGGTTGAGGCCGCCGAGGTGCACGGTGGAGAAGCGGTCGTCGATGCGGCCGCGCAGCACGCGGTCCACGGCGTCGGCCTGCTCGTGGATCTCCTTGTGCATGTAGGTGTCGTGGCCGCCCATGTCGTAGGAGGCGGCCTCCCACTCCACGAGGGTCGGCTCGGCCGTGGTGCGGGTGCCCTCGGTGGTGTAGGTGCGGAAGTCGTCGGCCTTGAGGGTGGCCATCTCGCCGTCGTCCAGCGTGACGATCTGACGGGTGTGGGCGACCAGGGCGGCTATGTCGGAGGCGACGAACATCTCCTTCTCGCCGATGCCGAGGACGACCGGGGAGCCGTTGCGGGCGACGACGATGCGGTCGGAGAAGTCGGCGTGCATCACGGCGATGCCGTAGGTGCCCTCGACGACGCGCAGCGCCTCGCGGACCTTGTCCTCCAGCTTCTCGGCCTCGGAGCGGGCGATCAGGTGGACGAGGACCTCGGTGTCGGTCTCGGAGAGGAACTCGACGCCGTCCGCCTCCAGCTTGCGGCGCAGGTCGGAGGCGTTGTCGATGATGCCGTTGTGGACGACGGCGACCTTGAGGTCGGCGGACATGTGCGGGTGGGCGTTGACGTCGGAGGGGGCGCCGTGGGTGGCCCAGCGGGTGTGGGCGATGCCGGTGGTGCCCTTGAAGCGGGCCGGGACCTTCGCCTCCAGGTCACGGACGCGGCCCTTGGCCTTGACCATCTTCAGGCCGGCCGTCTTCGGGGAGGTGACGACGATGCCCGCGGAGTCGTAGCCGCGGTACTCCAGGCGCTGGAGCCCCTCCAGGAGCAGGGGGGCGACGTCACGCTTCCCGATATATCCGACGATTCCGCACATGTATATGTATTCCTCAAGTCCCGTTGGATGGTGCTGGTGCTGGCCGTGGTGGGGCCGTCAGCCGTAGACGATGCGCCGCAGCTGCCGGAGCGTGAGCTCGGGCGGGGCGACCGCTCGGTAGTGCAGGTCCGCCTCGATCCGTTCGAAGATCTCCGCGTTGACCAGGCCCTGGGTCTGGAGTTCGCGGTGGCGGCGACGGACGTAGTTCTCGGTCGTCTCGTCGAAGTAGGCGAGCACGTCCTGGATCACCCGCAGCGCCTCGCCCCTGTTCAGGGGGGAGGAGCGGGTCAGATGATCTACCAGTTCGTCGTGCACCCGGTAGATCCTGGGGTACCGCGGCGGCTTTCGCAAGATTCCTGCCCGAAATCGGGCAACCGCCTGTTAAGGATCTTTGGGCGAACGTTGAATCTCTCATGAGGGCCTGTTCGTGAGCCGTCCACCCCCGCGCCTGCAACCCGTTGCCCGAGGGGACCAGTTTCAGACGCCATGGACATTCCTCGCATGGGCGTACCCGAGCAGCTCGCCGGACGCATGAACATGGCCGAGCAGCACGAGTACCTGCGCTCCCGCTTCTCCCGGCGCACGATGATCCGGGGCGGCGCGGTCACCCTGGGCGCCGTCACCGGTGGCGCGTTCGTGACGGGCGCCACCGCACAGGCCGCCCCCCGGACGGCCACGGCCACCAGCACCGAGAAGGTCGACGGCGCCCTCGTCGCCCCCTTCGGCCGCCACCTCGCCTACGGCGCCGACGCGCGCACGGAGATGACGATCTCCTGGCAGGTGCCGGTCGCCGTGGACAAGCCGTTCGTCCGCATCGGCGCCCACCCCTGGGACCTCTCCCGCAAGATCGAGGCCGAGGTCCGTACGCTGTACACCCCGGCCGGCGTCGGCGCGAGCGGCGACCACACCCAGTACTACGTCCACGCCAAGCTGGCCCGCCTCCAGCCCGGCCGTACGTATTACTACGGTGTCGGCCACACCGGCTTCGACCCGGCCGCCCCGCACCTGCTCGGCACGCTCGGCACCTTCACCACCGCCCCCGCCAAGGCCGAGCCCTTCACCTTCACCGCCTTCGGCGACCAGGGCGTCAGCTACCACGCCCTCGCCAACGACGGCCTGATCCTCGGCCAGAACCCGGCCTTCCACCTGCACGCCGGCGACATCTGCTACGCCGACCCCTCCGGCGCGGGCAAGACCACCGACACCGGCTACGACTCGCGCACCTGGGACCTCTTCCTGGCGCAGACCGAGACGGTCGCCAAGCAGGTCCCGTGGATGGTCGCGTACGGCAACCACGACATGGAGGCCTGGTACTCGCCCAACGGCTACGGCGGCGAGGAGGCCCGCTGGGTCCTCCCCGACAACGGCCCCGACCCGGCCGACCTCCCCGGCGTCTACTCCTTCGTCCACGGCAACACCGCGGTCATCTCCCTCGACGCCAACGACGTCTCCTTCGAGATCCCGGCCAACCTCGGCATCTCCGGCGGCACCCAGACCACCTGGCTGGAGGCGCAGCTCAAGAAGTACCGGGCGGCGAAGGACATCGACTTCGTCGTCGTCTTCTTCCACCACTGCGCCTACTGCACCTCCACCGCCCACGCCTCCGAGGGCGGCGTGCGCCAGGAGTGGGTGCCGCTGTTCGAGAAGTACACCGTCGACCTCGTGATCAACGGCCACAACCACGTCTACGAGCGCACCGACGTCCTCAAGGGCGGCGAGGTCGTCAAGAAGCTGCCGATCGGCGGCACCGCCTACCCCGAGACCGAGGGCGTGGTCTACGTCACCGCGGGCGCGGCCGGCCGCAGCCTCTACGCCTTCAGCGCCGACCAGTCCTACGAGGGCCACGAGAAGGACATCGAGGCCGTCTCCTCCTACGTCGTCCAGAAGGGCGGCAAGCAGACCGAGACCGTCGCCTGGTCGCGGGTGCGCTACCTCGACTACTCGTTCCTGCGGGTCGACGTCACCCCCGCCGCCAAGGGCCGCTACGCCACCCTGAGCGTCAGCGGCATCGCCGAGACCGGCGACCGGGTGGACCACTTCACGGTGGCGCGCCGGGCCGAGTAGCGCGGTGCGCGCCAGGCCGAGTGGCGCGGTGCGCGCCAGGCCGAGTGGCGCGGTGCGCGGCGGCCCGCCGCGCCACGCGGCCCGCCGGCGTCCGCACAGCACGACGGGCGCCCCCGAGGACCGTACTCGGGGGCGCCCGTCCGTCTCTGTCAGAACCCCGCGATCGGGTTCCTCAGCGTGCCGACCAGCTGGAGGGCGCCCGACGGGTCCGCCAGGTCCACCATCTGCTTGTTGTTGCGCAGCTGGAGCCGGTTGAGGCAGGACAGCGCGAACTCGGGGGCGAACATGTCGTACTGCCGGAACTTGTCGGCGAGTTCGGGCGTCGCCTCCTGGTACGCGCGGGTGACCTCGGCGACCGTGCGCCAGAAGTCGTCCTCCTCCAGGATCCCCTCGGCGGCCAGGTTCGCCGCGAGGAAGCGGAAGAAGCAGTCGAAGACGTCCGTGAAGATCGACAGGAGTTTCTTGTCCTCCGGGACCTCCACGCGGATGCGCCGCACCTCGGGCGGCAGCACCGCGTCCGGGTCCATGACCGCGATCTCCTCGGCGATGTCCTTGTAGACCGCCCGCTGCACGACCCCGTCCTTCAGCACCAGGATGGTGTTCTCGCCGTGCGGCATGAAGACCAGGTCGTAGGCGTAGAAGCTGTGCAGCAGGGGCGTGTAGTACGCCTGGAGGTAGGCGCGCAGCCACTGGGTCGGGGACTGGCCCGACCGCTCGATCAGCGCGCCGGCCACCGACCTGCCCTCGTGGTCCAGGTGGACCAGCGAGGCCATCGTCGCGAGCGTCTCGCCGTCGCGCAGCGAGGGCACCGGGCTCTCCCGCCACAGCGCGGCCAGCATCTTGCGGTACGGCGAGTAGCGGTCCGTCGCCGCCTCGTACTCCAGGTGCCGGTAGCCGACGGCCGCCCGCTCCCGGATGATCGACAGGCCCGCCGACTTCAGCACCGGGTCGTTGTCGATGAGCTGCGCCAGCCAGTCGTTGATCGCCGGGGTCGCCTCCATGTACGCCGCCGACAGGCCGCGCATGAAGCCCATGTTGAGGACGGACAGGGCCGTCTTCACGTAGTGCTTCTCGGGGTGCGAGGTGTTGAAGAAGGTCCGGATGGACTGCTGGGCCAGGTACTCGTCGTCGCCCTCGCCCAGGCACACCAGGTTCTTCCGCGCGACCTCGGCGGCGAAGGTGACGGACAGCTTGTTCCACCACTGCCAGGGGTGGACGGGCATCAGGAGGTAGTCGGCCGGGTCGAGTCCCTGCTCGCGCAGGACGCCGTCGAACCGGTCGACCGTCGCCTCGCCCAGCTCCTGCCGGACGAACGACTCGTAGGCGATGCCGACGCCCGCCGTGAACGCCGCCCGCGACCGGTGCGCGGCCAGCCACACCAGACGGACCGGGCTCGCGGTCTCCGGCGCGTACGACAGGTACTCGTGGATGCCGAAGCCGAGCCGCCCGTTGTTGGCGACGAAGCAGGGGTGGCCCTCGGTCATCCCCGTCTCGATCGCCTGGAAGTCCGCGCGGGCCAGCTCGGCCGAGGTCTGCTGCGGTTTCGTCAGCTTGTAGCAGGTGCCGGAGAGGGTGGAGGAGACCTCCTCCAGGTAGACCGGCAGGATCTCGTCGCTCAGCCCGAGCGCGGCGCGCAGCTCGATGAAGAAGTCCAGCGCCTCGACCGGCAGGTCGGCGCCGTCCCGGGTACGGGTGATCGAGCCGGCGTCGACCTGCCAGTGGTCGAGGGCGCGGCGCACGGCGGTGAAGCGGTAGGACGTCAGGCCGTCGTCGCTGCGCACGACGTAGTGGTCGCCCTGCGGCTCGGGGGTGATCAGCCGCTCGTGGGTGAACTCCGCGAGGGCTTTGCGGACCAGGAGGCGGTTGGCCTTCTCCCAGCGTTCGGGGGAGAGGTGGGCCACGGCGTCGGCGAGGCTCACGGCGTCACCCCCGTGGCGGCGACGAACTGCTTTCGCGTGCAGAAGCTCAGCAGCGCTTTTTTCTCCGGCTTGTCGATCTCCCGCTCGGGGACGAAGCCGACGGCCTCGTTCAGGGCGTGGACGGCCTTGTTGGAGACGTCCGGCTCGACCACGACCCGCTCGACCGCCGGGTCGGCGAACAGGTGCGCCATCACGGCGGTGATCACCGCGCGGGTGAAGCCGTGCAGGGGTCGGTCGGTGGGGGCGACCAGGAAGTGCATGCCGACGTCGCCCGGCTGGGGCTCGTACAGGCCGACCAGCTCCCGGTGGGCCGGGTCGTAGTGCTCCATTAGGAAGGCCGGCTCGCCGTCGTGCAGGCCGAGCAGGGCGTGGTGGTGCTCGTCCGCCGCGATCTCCATGTACGCGCGCTCGACGTCCTCCAGTTTCGCGTCCTGCATCATCCAGAAGGCCGCCTTGGGGTGGGTGACCCAGGCGTGCAGCAGTCCGGCGTCCTCGATCGGGTCGAGGGGGCGCAGGGTGAGGGGACCGATGGTCGTGGTGGTGGTCATACGGCGAACTCCTGGAAGGCGATCGTCTTCTCGACCGGGTAGTACTCGCCGCCGAGCAGCTCACGGATGATGCAGCTGTTGCGGTAGGCGCCCATGCCGAGGTCCGGGCTGGTGATGCTGTGCGTGTGCACGCCCGCGTTCTGGAGGAACACACCGCGGCCCGTGGTGTCGATGGCGTAGTTGCGGGCGACGTCGAAGTTGCCCTGCGAGTCGTAGCGCAGCCGGTCGCGGACCGGTGCGAGGAACTCGGGCTCGGCGTACTGGTAGCCGGTGGCCAGGACCAGGCCCTCGGAGACCAGCTCGTAGTCCTTCTCCTGCTCCTCCTGGCGGAAGGACAGGGTGTAGGCGCCGTTGTCGTACCTGGCGCCGTTCAGGGACGAGTTGGTGAGCAGGCGGGTGGGCACCGGACCGCCGAGGTTCTTCTGGTACAGCAGGTCGAAGATCTCGTTGATCAGGTCGCCGTCGATGCCCTTGAAGAGACCTTTCTGCTCCGCCGTGAGCCGGTAGCGGGTGGCCTCCGGCAGCGCGCGGAAGTAGTCGATGTACTCCGGCGAGGTCATCTCCAGCGTGAGCTTGGTGTACTCCAGCGGGAAGAAGCGCGGGGAGCGGGTGACCCAGTTCAGCCGGTAGCCGTGGACGTCGATCTCGGCGAGGAGGTCGTAGTAGATCTCGGCGGCGGACTGGCCGGAGCCGACGATCGTGATCGACCGCTTCCTCTGGAGCTCCGCCTTGTTCTGCACGTAGCGGGAGTTGTGGAAGAAGTCGCCGCCCAGGCCCTGGCAGGCCTGCGGCACGTGCGGCGAGGTGCCGGTGCCCAGGACCAGGTGCCGGGCGCGGTAGACGTCGCCGGCGGTGGTGCGCACGACGTAGAGCTCGTCCTCGTAGGTCACCTCGGCGACCGTCGTGGAGAAGCGGACGCTGCTCAGTTTGTTCGCGGCCCAGCGGCAGTAGTCGTCGTACTCGACGCGCAGCGGGTAGAAGTTCTCCCGGATGTAGAACGAGTACAGCCGGCCCTTCTCCTTCAGGTAGTTGAGGAAGGAGTACGGCGACGTGGGGTCGGCGAGGGTGACCAGGTCCGACATGAACGGGGTCTGGAGGTGGGCGCCTTCGAGGAACATGCCGGCGTGCCACTCGAAGTCCGGCTTGGACTCCAGGAAGACCGCGTCGAGCTCCTCGATCGGTTCGGTCAGGCAGGCCAGGCCGAGGTTGAACGGGCCGAGCCCGATGCCCAGGACGTCGTAGGTCCTTTTCGCGGTGTCGGTGGTCTCAGGAAGCGCGGTCAAGGGACTCTCCCAGGTACTGCTCGGCGTGGCCGGCGATCAGGTCGAGGACGGCGGCGATGTCGGCCGGCGTGGTCTCGGGGTTGAGCAGGGTGAACTTCAGGTACTGGCGGGCGCCGACCTTGGTGCCGGCGACGACCGCGTCGCCGGAGGCGAACAGGGCCTTGCGGGCGTAGAGGTTGGCGCGGTCGATCTCGGCCGGGTCGGTGACGGCCTGCGGGATGTAGCGGAAGACCAGGGTGGACAGCGTCGGCTGGACGACGACGTCGAAGCGCGGGTCGGCGGCCAGCAGGTTCCAGCCCTCGACCGCCAGGTCGCACACCTCGTCGAAGAGCTGCCCGATGCCGTCGGCGCCCATCACGCGCAGGGTCATCCACAGCTTCAGCGCGTCGAAGCGGCGGGTGGTCTGGAGGGACTTGTCCACCTGGTTGGGGATACGTTCCTGCACCATGCGGCGGGGGTTCAGGTACTCGGCGTGGTAGGTGGCGTGGCGCAGCGTGGAGGCGTCCCTGACCAGCACCGCGGAGGAGCTCACGGGCTGGAAGAAGGACTTGTGGTAGTCCACGGTGACGGAGTCGGCGCGCTCGATGCCGTCGATGCGGTCGCGGTACTTCACCGAGGCGAGCAGCCCGCAGCCGTAGGCGGCGTCGACGTGCATCCACACGCCGTACTGGGCGCACAGCTCGGCGATCTCGGGCAGCGGGTCGATGGAGCCGAAGTCGGTGGTGCCCGCCGTGGCGACGACGGCCATGGGGACCAGGCCGTTGCGTGCGCAGCGCTCCAGCTCGTGGGCGAGGGCGACGGTCTGCATGCGCTTGTCGTGGTCGACGGGGATGGTCACCACGGCGTCCTGGCCGAGGCCGAGGAGTTTCGCCGACTTCTTCACGCTGAAGTGGCTGACCTCGGAGGCGAAGATGCGCAGTTTCGCCAGGGAGTCGCTCTTGGTCTCGTCGCGGGCGAGCAGCAGCGCCTGGAGGTTGGACTGGCTGCCGCCGGAGGTGAACACGCCGTCGGCGGAGGCGCCGAGACCGATGCGGGCGGCCGTCCAGTCGATCAGTTTGCGCTCGATGAGCGTGCCGCCGGCCGACTGGTCCCAGGTGTCGAGGGAGGAGTTGACGGCGGAGAGCACCGCCTCGCCGAGCACGGCCGGGATGACGACCGGGCAGTTGAGGTGGGCGAGGTAGCGGGGGTGGTGGAAGTAGATGGCGTCGCGGAGGTAGACCTCCTCCAGCTCGTCCAGGACCGCCGCCGTGTCGTGCAGCGGCTTGTCGAGGTCGATCTCCTCGATGCGGGGGGCGAGGGCGTCGACCGTGACGCCGGTGAACGGACGGTCGGTGGCGGCGAGTTTGGCGGCCACCCGCTCGACTCCTTCGGTCACGGAGCGGCGGTATTGCTCCGCGGTGGTGTCGTTGAGCAGGTGCGAGCGCATGGTGGGGGTCCTCCGATGGGGACGGTCCGCTGCGGTACGGACTCAGGGGCGGAACCTCGGGTTCAACTTAGGTTAGCCTAACCTAAGTAACGAGATCGCAATCCAGTCGTGACGGTGACAGTGATCACGTTTGCACTCGGCGGTCGCGGGCCGGTGGGACCGCGGTGGTCGTCACCTCTGCTCGCGCAGCTGTTCCTCCGTCAGACCCTGCCGCCAGTACCCGACGAAGGTGACCCGGCGCCGGTCCATGCCGCGCTCGCCGACGAGATGCCGGCGCAACTGCTTCACACAGGACGACTCGCCCGCGATCCAGGCGTACGGGGCCTCGGCGGGCGGGAGTTCGGCGTCCCGCAGGACGCCCAGGGCGACGGGGACGCCGTCGGCGCCGCCCTCGCGGGGTCTGTCGCAGCCGTCCTCGCCGGAGCCGTCGTAGCCGTCCTCGCCGGAGCCGTCGCGGCCGTCGCGGCCGTCCTCGCGGACGAGCCAGGTGATCTCGGCGTCCGCGAGGGTCATCAGGTCCTGGACGTCCCCGGCGTCGCGCACCTCCAGCCAGGCCCGCACGCGCAGGCCGGCCGGCAGGGACTCCAGGATCGACGAGATCGCCGGCAGGGCCGTCTCGTCGCCCCACAGCAGCACCAGATCGGTGTCCGCCGGCGGGCGGAAGCGGATGGCGCGGTTGTCGGCGACGGCCGGCCCCAGCAGGACGACCCGGTCCCCGGCCACCGCCCGCGCGGCCCAGGCGGAGGCCGGACCGGCCGGGGTGTGCAGTACGAAGTCGATGTCGATCCCGGTGGTCCGGCCCAGCGCGTCGCGGCGCAGCGAGCGCAGCGTGTACGAGCGCATCACCGCCCGTACGTCGTCCGGGAGTTCGCGCCAGACCTGCCACCAGCCCCGCCCGCTCCCGGCTTCGCCCGACCGAGGGGGCTCCCAGCCGAGCTCGTGGGGGACCTGCGGCTCGCTCTGCCCCGGATGCGGCAGGAACAGCGACAGCGACTGGTCCTGCCCGTCGGAGAGGAAGTGCCTCAGGTCCTCGCCGGCGAAGCTCACCCGGACCAGGGACGGACCGAGCCGCCTCGTCCTCACGACCTGGAGGGAGAAGAAACGGAACGGGGCGGCTACGGCCGTGGTCATGGGGACTCCTGAGGCGTCGGTGAGGGCGGCCGGCTCAGGGGTGCCGGGCGGTGCCGCCCCGCGGCCCGGCCGCGGCCGGCCGGCGGCCCCTCACCGCGCGCCCCCAGGGGGTCAGGCGACCTTCTTCGCGTTCTCGAGAGCCTCGGCGAGGGTCTCCAGCAGCGGTACGCACTTGTCGTACGACAGGATCGGCTCGGGCGAACGGGAGATGATCTGGTTCGCCTTCACGGCGGGGAGCTGCTTCCACGTCGCCTTGGTGATCGCGGAGGCCTGGAGGGCCGAGGAGCGGTCGTCCAGCATGATGATGTCCGCCGCGTACTTGTCGACGTTCTCCCAGCTCAGCGACTCGTACCAGCCGCCGCCCTCGGACTTGGCGCTCTCCGGCGGCTCGACGAAGTTCACGCCGAGGGCCTTGAAGTACTCCAGGTCGATGGAGAGGTTGGTGCCCGAGACGTAGAAGATCTGGTCGCTCGCGGAGCCCGCCAGCACCTTGATGTCGGGCTTGGCCTTGGCGGCCGCGCGCAGCCGGGTGGCGGCCGTCTCGAACCGGGTCTTGGCGTCGGTGACCTCGGACGCCGTCATGTCCGCGCCCAGCGACTCGGCCAGCTCCCACATGCGCTCCAGGGGAGCGGTGAGCTGGCGGTCGTAGACGGAGACGCCGACGCTCGGGGCGAGCTTGGCGATCTTGTCCTTGGAGGCCTCGGGCACGTACCAGAGGGTGCCGGCGTCGTCGAACAGGGTGGAGATCAGGACCTCGGGGGCGAGCGCCGCGTACTTCTCGACGTTGAACTCGTCCCAGACGTTGCCCAGGATCTCCACCTTGGTGATGTCCATGTCGCCGGCCTGGACGTCGGCCTTGCCGTCGGCGGTCTTGGTCGGGCCGAAGACGCCCTTGACCTGGATGCCGTAGTCGTACAGCGCGGCGGCGACACCCGTGAACGCGACGATGTTCGCGGGGATCTTGCCGAGCTTCACCGTGGTGCCGCGGTCGTCCTTGAACGTCCAGGCGCCGGACTTGGCGGAGGCGTTCGCCGACGCGTCCGAGCCACCGCTGCTCGCGTCGTCGTCGCCGCAGGCCGCGAGAACGGCACCGAGGCCGAGGGCGCCGCCGGCGGCGAGGATGCCACGGCGGGTGAGGTGGGTGGCTCTGGCGTTGGGCATGAGTGTGGCTGCTTTCGAACGTGCGGATACCGCCTGACAATTCGAAGGTAGGTTAGCCTAACCTCAGGTCTTGTCCAGAGGTGTGGCGGTGTGATCCACATCTTGTGGGAAGCGTGTTTCGAGTCCCTTGTCGGCCAAAGTGTCCGAGTTATCGGGTAGTTGACCGTAAACAGCCTCTCGATGAGCCGTCTCCGGGTGCTAAATGGTCCTCATGTGCGCGCCGGTGCACGTGCGACGGGGGGACTGGTGGAGACCCAGGGAACGCTCGGTTCGTCGCTGCCGGTACCGCCGCCTCCGCGCGGCAGGACCGACGTCGACCTGAAGGTCAGCAGACGGCTGCTGTGGGTCGGCGAGGCCGCCTACCCACTGCACAACATCACCCGTGTGCACACCTTCGTGCTCAAGCCGAAGCGGATGGAGGCGCTCAGCGACTTCCTGAAGTGGACGGCCGTGGTCGTGGTGGCGCTCGTCGTCCTCCGGGCGGTCAACCGGAGCGCCTCCTCCTACAGCAGCCGGGACGACAGCGAACAGGGCTTGTGGGTCCTCGGCGTCGTGGTCGTCGCCTGGCTGCTCCTGCGGATGCTGAAGGTGTGGACGGCGCCCGCCGAACACGTGCTGGCCGTCGAGACGAGCAGCGCGTCCACGGCGCTGGTGACGCTGCCCAACCCGGAGCAACTGCGCCAACTGGTCCAGTACATCGTTCACTCCATCGAGAACCCGGGCTCCGAGTTCCAGGTGCGGGTCGAACGGTTGCTGGTCAACCCGAAGAACTACCACTTCGGGGACAACGTGAACATGTACGGCGGACTGTTCAACACGGGGGTCGTGAAAAAATGAGCACCTTCAACTTCCATCACGAGGGGCCCGGCGACCACGTCAACATGGTCAACACCTCGCACAGCCAGGGCATCGTCAAGCTGGGCGGGGCGAGAGCGGCCGACCAGGCGATCGAGGAACTGCGCAGACAGCTCCAGGAGCTGCGCGCTCACCTCGCCCCCGGGGACGTGCGGACGGTCGACGACAACCTGCCCGTCGTCGCCGACCCCGCCCGCACCTCCGAGGAGCGGCGCGCGGCCCTCGTCGCCCTCTCCGGCGTCGTCGCGGCCCTGGGGGCGGCGGCGCCGTCGGTGCGGGACCTGATCGAGGGCGTGCGGAACCTGATCGAGGGCGTGTGGGGGCTGCTCGGGGGTTAGCGGGTCCTTCCCGTCAGCCCGCCAGCCCCAGCTCCCGGGCGATCAGCATCCGCTGCACCTCGCTCGTGCCCTCGCCGATCTCCAGGATCTTGGAGTCGCGCCACATGCGGGCGACCGGGTACTCGTTCATGAAGCCGTAGCCGCCGTGGATCTGGGTGGCGTCGCGGGCGTTGTCGACGGCGACGGTGGAGGAGTAGAGCTTCGCGAGGGCCGCCTCCTTCTTGAAGCGCTCGCCGGCCACCAGGCGGCTCGCCGCGTCCCGCCAGGCCAGGCGGGCCGTGTGGGCCTTCATCTCCATGTCCGCGAGCTTGAACTGGATGGCCTGGTTGGCGCCGATCGGCCGGCCGAAGGCGTGGCGTTCGCGCGCGTAGCGCACCGACTCGTCCACACAGCCCTGGGCCAGTCCGGTGGCGAGCGCCGCGATGGCGATGCGGCCCTCGTCCAGGATGCGCAGGAACTGGGCGTACCCGCGGCCCTCCTCGCCGAGCAGGTTGGCCGCCGGGACACGGACGTCGGAGAACGACAGCTCGCGGGTGTCCGAGGCGTTCCAGCCGACCTTCGAGTAGGGGGCGGCGACGGTGAAGCCGGGGGTGCCGGACGGGACGACGATCGCCGAGATCAGCGGCTTGCCGTCCGGCCCCCGGCCGGTCACCGCCGTGACCGTGACCAGGGCCGTGATGTCGGTGCCCGAGTTGGTGATGAAGCACTTGGTGCCGTTGATCACCCATTCGCCCGTCGCCTCGTCCAGCCGGGCCGTCGTGCGCGTCGCGCCCGCGTCCGAGCCGCCGTCGGGTTCGGTGAGCCCGAACGCGCCCAGCGCCTCGCCGGAGCAGAGCCGGGGGAGCCAGGTCCGCTTCTGCTCCTCCGTGCCGAACAGGTGGATCGGCATCGCGCCCAGGGAGACGCCCGCCTCCAGGGTGATCGCCACGGACGAGTCGACGCGCGCCAGCTCCTCCAGCGCCAGCCCGAGGGCGAGGTAGTCGCCGCCCATGCCGCCGTACTCCTCGGGGAACGGCAGCCCGAACAGGCCCATCCGGCCCATCTCGCGGACGATCTCGTACGGGAACTCGTGCCGCTCGTAGAAGTCGCCGATCTTCGGCGCGACGACGTCGTGCGCGAACTCCTCGACGGTGCGCCGGAGGTCTTCCAGCTCGGGGGAGAGTCGGTGGTCCATGGCGGTCACTGCTCCTTGCGGGCCTCGCGGCCCTCTCGGCCCCGGAACTCCTCGTGGGACAGGGCGCGGACGGTGCGGGACGGGCTGGGCCGGCCCAGCCGCCCGGCCATCCACACGCTGGTGGCGACGAGGCGGCCGAGGTCGGCCCCGGTCTCGATGCCGAGGCCGTGCAGCATCCACACGAGGTCCTCGGTGGCGAGGTTGCCGGTGGCGGACTTCGCGAACGGGCAGCCGCCCAGGCCGCCCGCGGAGGCGTCCACGGTGGTGACGCCGTACTGGAGGGCGGCCAGGGTGTTGGCGAGGGCCTGGCCGTAGGTGTCGTGGAAGTGCACGCCGAGCACACCGGCCGGGACGCCCTGTTCGCCGAGGGCGGCCAGGAGCGCGAGGACATGGCCCGGGGTGGCGACGCCGATCGTGTCACCGAGGCTCAGCTCGTCGCAGCCCATGTCGAGCAGGGCCCGGCACACCCGCACCACCTGCCCGACCGGCACCGCCCCCTCCCACGGGTCGCCGAAGCACATGGAGAGGTAGCCCCGCACGTGCACCCCGCCGGCCTTCGCCCGTTCCACCACCGGCTCGAACATGGCCAGCGCCTCGTCCACCGTGCGGTTGAGGTTGGCCCTGGCGAAGGACTCGGTGGCGCTCGCGAACACGGCGACCCGGCGCGCGCCGAGCGCCAGGGCCCGCTCCAGGCCGCGCTCGTTCGGCACCAGCACCGGCAGCTCCACCGGCAGCCCGGAGACGAGCGGGAACAGCTCCTCGGCGTCCGCGAGCTGCGGCACCCACTTCGGGTGGACGAAGCTGGTCGCCTCGATCGTCGTCAGCCCCGCCCCGGCGAGCCGGCGCACGAACTCCGCCTTCACTGCCGTCGGCACGGTCGCCTTCTCGTTCTGGAGCCCGTCGCGCGCGCCGACCTCGTGGATCCGGACCCGCGCGGGCAGCCGGCCGGCCGGTACCACCATCGGCAGCCCCCGCCTGGTCACCGGGCCGCCTCCCCGTGCGGGGCGACGACGGCCAGGACCTGGTCCATGGCGACCGTCGTGCCCGGGGTGACGTCGAGTTCCGCGACCGTGCCGGCGTGCGGGGCCGAGATGACGTGCTCCATCTTCATCGCCTCCACCACCAGCAGGCTCTGGCCCGCGGCCACCTCGTCGCCGACGGCGACCTTCACCACCGTCACCGTGCCCGGCATGGGCGCGGTCAGCGAGTCGACGCCGGTGCGCGCGGCGCCGGTCAGGGACGCGGCGACCGGGTCGTGGTCGCGCACCTGCCAGGCGTCGCCGTCCCGGCCCAGCCAGTCGCCGGCCCGGTGGAAGGTGTGCCGGACGCCGTCGAGGGTGACGGCGACCCGGTCGTCGGTGACGGTGTGGGTCCCGCGCGCCCGGTGCGTGACGGGTTCGCGTCCCGTCGCCCGCAGGTCGAAGGCCACCGGCCGGTGCGCCCCGCCCAGCCGCCACCCGCTCGGCACGGAGAACGGGTCCGTCCACCCCCGGTCCCGGGGCCTGAGCCCGTCCAGGCGTACGGCCGCGGCGGCCTCGTAGACCTCCTCCGGCACGCCGTCCGGGACCAGCTCCGCCACCACCCGCTCGACCAGCCCGGTGTCCAGCTCGCCCGCCACGACCGCCGGGTGGGCCAGCAGCCGGCGCAGGAACCCGGCGTTGGTCTGCACGCCCAGCGTGACGGTCTCCGCCAGGGCGGCCCGCAGTCTCCTGAGCGCGGTCGCCCGGTCGGGGCCGTACGCGATCACCTTGGACAGCATCGGGTCGTACAGGCTGCCGACCTCGCCGCCCTCGCTCAGGCCCGAGTCGGTGCGCACGCCGTCGCCCCGCGGCTCGCGCAGCCTGAGCACCGTGCCCCCGGAGGGCAGGAAGCCGCGCGCGGGGTCCTCGGCGCAGACGCGGGCCTCCACGGCGTGCCCGGTGAGCGTGATGTCGTCCTGCCCGAAGGACAGGGCCTCGCCGGCCGCCACCCGCAGCTGCCACTCCACCAGGTCCACCCCCGTGACCAGCTCGGTCACCGGGTGCTCCACCTGGAGGCGGGTGTTCATCTCCATGAAGTGGTACGACGTCGGATCCTGGCCGGAAACGATGAACTCCACCGTGCCCGCGCCCCGGTACCCGCAGGAGCGGGCCGCCTGCACCGCCGCCCCGCCCATCGCGGCGCGGGTGGCCTCGTCGAGGAGCACGCTCGGCGCCTCCTCGACGATCTTCTGGTGCCGGCGCTGGAGGGAGCACTCGCGCTCGCCCAGGTGGACGACGTTGCCGTGGCCGTCGGCCAGCACCTGGATCTCGATGTGCCGGGGCCGGTCGATCCACCGTTCGACCAGGAGCGTGTCGTCGCCGAAGGAGGCGCGGGCCTCACGGCGGGCGGCGGCGATCTCGTCCTCCAGGGCGGTGAGGTCCCGGACCAGCCGCATGCCCTTGCCGCCGCCGCCGGCGCTGGGCTTGAGCAGCACGGGTGCGCCCAGCTCGCGGGCGGCCCCGGCCAGTTCGGGGTCGCGGCCGCCGGGCACGACCGGTACTCCGGCCGCCCGCACCGTCTCCTTGGCGCGGATCTTGTCCCCCATGAGGGAGATCGCCTCGGCGGGCGGCCCGATGAACACGAGCCCCGCCGCGGCGCACGCGCGCGCGAAGCCGGCGTTCTCCGCGAGGAAGCCGTAGCCCGGGTGGACGGCCTGGGCGCCGGTGCGGGCGGCGGCCTCCAGGAGCCGCTCGACGGACAGGTAGCTCTCGGCGGCCGGCGCCGGACCGATCCGTACGGCCGTGTCGGCGTCGCGGACGTGCCGGGCGTCGGCGTCCGCGTCGGAGAAGACGGCCACCGAGCGCACCCCCAGCGACCGCAGGGTGCGGATGACGCGGACGGCGATCTCGCCCCGGTTGGCCACGAGCACGGTGTCGAACAAGGGTCCCCTCCTCACATCCGGAAGACGCCGAACCCGGGTTCCCCCAGGGGCGCGTGGGCACAGGCGGTCAGGGCCAGGCCGAGCACCTGGCGGGTCTCCAGCGGGTCGATGACACCGTCGTCCCAGAGCCGGGCGGTGGCGTAGTAGGCGCTGCCCTGACGCGCGTACCGCTCCCGGATCGGGTCCTTGAAGGCCTCTTCCTCCTCCGGCGGCCACTCCTGGCCGCGCGCCTGGAGCTGGTCCCGCTTGACGGTGGCGAGGACGGAGGCGGCCTGCTCGCCGCCCATGACGGAGATCTTGGCGTTCGGCCACATCCACAGGAAGCGGGGGGAGTAGGCCCGGCCGCACATGGAGTAGTTGCCGGCGCCGTACGACCCGCCGACGACGACGGTCAGCTTGGGCACGCGCGTGCAGGCCACGGCGGTCACCATCTTGGCGCCGTGCTTGGCGATGCCGCCGGCCTCGTAGTCCCGGCCGACCATGAAGCCGGAGATGTTCTGGAGGAACACCAGCGGGATCCCGCGCTGGTCGCACAGCTCGATGAAGTGGGCGCCCTTCTGGGCGGACTCGGAGAACAGGATGCCGTTGTTGCCGACGATCCCCACCGGGTGGCCGTGGATCCGGGCGAAGCCGGTGACCAGGGTCTGCCCGAACTCGGCCTTGAACTCGGCGAACCGGGAGCCGTCGACGACCCGCGCGATGATCTCCCGTACGTCGTAGGGGGTGCGGGAGTCGACCGGTACGGCGCCGTACAGCCCGTAGGGGTCGGCCTTCGGCTCGACGGCGGGCCGCACCTCCCAGGGGAGCGGCCCGCGCGCCGGGAGGGTGGAGACGATCGTCCGCACGATCCGCAGGGCGTGCGCGTCGTCCTCGGCGAGGTGGTCGGTGACACCGGAGGTCCGGGAGTGCACCTCGCCCCCGCCCAGCTCCTCCGCGGTGACGACCTCACCGGTGGCGGCCTTCACCAGCGGGGGCCCGCCGAGGAAGATCGTCCCCTGGTTCCGCACGATGACCGCCTCGTCGCTCATCGCCGGGACGTACGCCCCGCCCGCCGTGCACGAGCCGAGGACGGCGGCGATCTGCGGGATGCCGGCGCCGGACATCCGGGCCTGGTTGTAGAAGATCCTTCCGAAGTGGTCGCGGTCGGGGAAGACCTCGTCCTGCATCGGCAGGAAGGCGCCGCCGGAGTCGACGAGGTAGAGGCACGGCAGCCGGTTCTCCAGCGCCACCTCCTGCGCCCGCAGGTGCTTCTTCACCGTCATCGGGTAGTACGTGCCGCCCTTGACGGTGGCGTCGTTGGCGACGACGACGCACTCCCGCCCGGAGACCCGGCCGATCCCGGCGATCACCCCGGCCGCCGGGGCCTGCCCCTCGTACATCCCGTCGGCGGCGAGCGGCGCCAGCTCCAGGAAGGGCGATCCCGGGTCGAGGAGGGTGTCGACCCGGTCCCGCGGCAGCAGCTTGCCGCGCGCGGTGTGCCGTGCCCGCGCCGCCTCGCCGCCCCCGAGCCGGGCCGCGGCGAGCTTGCCGCGCAGCTCCTCCACCAGGGCGAGATGGGCCTCCTCGTTGGCCCGCCAGGCCTCCGACGCGGGGTCGCCCGCACTCGTCAGCTCCGGTGCCTGCTCCATCCTGCGGTCCCCTCACTTTGTTAATGAGCGTTAACGCATGTCCCTTCAGGTTAACGACCGCTAACCGCCCTGTCTACAATTGCCGCCATGACCACCAGAACCGACGCCCCCACCCGACGCGAACAGATCCTCAAGGAGGCCGCGCGCCTCTTCGCCGAGCGCGGGTTCCACGGCGTCGGCGTGGACGAGATAGGCGCCGCCGTCGGCATCAGCGGCCCCGGTCTCTACCGGCACTTCCCCGGCAAGGACGCGATGCTGGCGGAGCTCCTGGTCGGCATCAGCGGCCGGCTCCTCAGCGGCGCCCGGCGCCGCGTCCAGGAGGCCGACGGCGTCGGCCCCGAGGCGCTCCTCGACTCCCTCATCGAGGGCCACATCGACTTCGCGATCGACGACCGGCCCCTCATCACCCTGCACGACCGGGAGCTGGACCGCCTCCGCGACAGCGACCGCAAACTGGTGCGCCAGCTGCAACGGCAGTACGTGGAACTGTGGGTGGGCGTGGTCCGCGAGACGTACCCGGACCTGGCGGAGCCGGCCGCCCGGTCGGCGGTGCACTCCGTGTTCGGCCTGCTGAACTCCACCCCGCACCTCGGCCGCGCCGGCTCCCTGCCCGGCCGCGGGGCCACGGCGGAGCTGCTGCACCGGATGGCCCGGGGCGCCTTCGCGGCGGCGGTGCCCCCGGGCGGGTGAGGCGCTGGCCGGGCGGGCGGGTGCGCGGGCGGGCCGGTACGCGGGTGTGTGGGTGCGCGGGTGTGTGGGTGCGCGGGCTGGTGTGCGGCGCTGCCGCCGGTGCGCCGCCGGGGCGCGGGCCGGTGCGCCGCCGGGTCGTCCGTAGTGACGAGCGCCGGGAGCGTGACGAGCGTTACGGCGGGAAGTGGGCCGGCGGTCTGGACGGCGATCCCTACCCATCGGTACCGTGTGCTCTGAGCAAGCGCTTAGACATGCCGAGGTACGTGGAGGTGGCGGCGTGCGCCGTACGGTGTTCAACGAGGATCACGAAGCGTTCCGGGAGACACTTCGCGCCTTCATCGAGGCCGAGGTCGTGCCGGTCTACGACGAGTGGTTCGCGGCCGGCCAGGCGCCGCGCGAGTTCTACTACAAGCTCGGCGAGCTGGGCATCTTCGGCATCAACGTGCCGGAGGAGTACGGCGGCGCGGGCCTGGACAGCCACAAGTTCGAGGCCGTCCTCTACGAGGAGACCGCCCGCGCGGGCGTCCAGTTCGGCGGCTCCGGCGTGCACGTGCTGCTCGCCCTGCCGTACATCAAGATGCTCGCCACCGACGAGCAGAAGAAGCGTTTCCTCCCGAAGTTCGTCTCCGGCGAGGAGATGTGGGCCATCGCGATGACCGAGCCGGGCACCGGCTCCGACCTCGCGGGCATGAAGACCACCGCCAAGCTGAGCGAGGACGGCACGCACTACGTCCTCAACGGCGCCAAGACCTTCATCACCGGCGGTGTGCACGCCGACAAGGTGATCGTCTGCGCCCGGACCTCCGCGCCGACCGCCGAGGACCGCCGCTTCGGCATCTCCCTGTTCGCCGTGGACACCAAGTCCGAGGGCTACTCCATCGGCCGCAAGCTGGACAAGCTGGGCCTGCGCACCTCCGACACCGCCGAGCTGGCGTTCGTCGACGTCAAGGTGCCCGCCGAGGACCTGCTCGGCGAGGAGAACAAGGGCTTCTCCTACCTCGGCCACAACCTGGCCTCCGAGCGCTGGGGCATCGCCTTCGGCGCCTACGCGCAGGCCAAGGCCGCCGTCCGGTTCGCCAAGCAGTACGTCCAGGAGCGCACCGTCTTCGGCAAGCCGGTCGCCCACTTCCAGAACACCAAGTTCGAGCTGGCCGCCTGCCAGGCCGAGGTGGACGCCGCCGAGGCGGTCGCCGACCGCGCGACGGAGGCCCTCGACGCCGGGGAGCTGACGCCCGCCGAGGCCGCCTCCGCCAAGCTGTTCTGCACCGAGGTCGCCCACCGCGTCATCGACCGCTGCCTCCAGCTCCACGGCGGCTACGGCTACATGAACGAGTACCCGATCGCCCGCCTCTACGCGGACAACCGGGTCAACCGCATCTACGGCGGCACCAGCGAGATCATGAAGACGATCATCGCCAAGGACATGGGCCTGTAACCCGGCCGCGCCCGCCGCCCGGTACAAAGTCCCCATGAGCCAGGCACTGCACGACCTCCTCGATCTGCTCGACCTCGAGCAGATCGAGGAGAACATCTTCCGCGGCCGGTCCCGCTCCGCCGTCGTCCCGCGCGTCTTCGGCGGCCAGGTCGCCGCCCAGGCGCTGGTCGCCGCCGGGCGCACGGTCCCCCCGGACCGGCACGCCCACTCCCTGCACGCGTACTTCCTGCGCGCCGGCGACCCGGGCGCGCCCATCGTCTACAACGTCGAGCGCATCCGCGACGGCCGCTCGTTCACCACCCGTCGCGCGGTCGCGGTCCAGCACGGCCGCCCCATCTTCACGCTGTCGGCGTCCTTCCAGACGTACGAGGACGGCCTCGACCACCAGGCCGCGATACCGCCCGCGCCGGACCCGGCGACCCTGCCCACCTCCGAGGACCGCCTGCGCGGCTACGCCCACCTGGACCCGGCCGTCGTCGAGAAGTTCCTGGAGGCCCGTCAGGCGATCGACCTGCGCTACGTCGACGAGCCGCCGTTCGGCCGGTTCGGCGAGCCGCGCGAGCCGCGCTCGCAGGTCTGGTTCCGCACCAACGGCAAGCTCGGCGGTGCCGTCGACGCACCGCTCCTGCACGTCGTCCTGGCCACGTACGTCTCCGACATGACGCTGCTGGACTCGATCCTCCTCGCGCACGGCCGCGGCGGCTGGGCGGTCGGCGACGTCGTCGGCGCCTCCCTCGATCACGCCATGTGGTTCCACCGCCCGTTCCGCGTCGACGACTGGCTGCTGTACGACCAGGAGTCGCCGTCGGCGTACGGCGGCCGCGGCCTGGGGCAGGGCCGCATCTACACACGCGACGGACGGCTCGCCGTCTCGGTGATCCAGGAGGGCGTGGTCCGGGTCCCGCGGTGACCGGCCGGCGCGGCGGGCCACGGCTGATCGTCCGAGGGCCGTCCGAGATGCCGATCTGCCGGGGCGGCACTAGTCTCAATGAGTGAACGCCGCATGCACGGCACGCCCGGCCGGCCGGTTCCCGACCCGAGCGGACCAAGGCCACAGCGATCGCCCGCGAGTAGCGACGGGCGGCCTGGAGGCGTCGGCGGCCGAGACCGTGCTCCCGGTGCGGTGATACCGGAAGACCCTGTCGCAACTTCGTTTGCGGCTGCGGCCATCCATTCCCGTCCTCCTCCGTAGGGGGAGCGCGGGAGACGATGGAGCGAAAGGTAATCCTCATGCGAGTACAACGCGCCAAGCGTCTCGCTGCGGCGTCCGCCGCAGGGCTGCTCATGGCCGGTGGTATCGCGGTGGGCACAGCGGGCACCGCTTCCGCGAACGACCACAACGGCTACAGCCACAATTACTACTGCGACGACGACTCGTGGTGGAACGACTGCGACGACGGCTACGGCCGTGGCGGCTACGGCGGCCACGACCACGACAACGGCCGTGGCGGTTACGGCGACCACGACAACGGTCGTGGCGGCTACGGCGACCACGGCGGTGGCCACGGTGGTGGCCATGGCGGTGGCCACGGTGGCGGCGGTCATGGCGGCGGTGGTCATGGCGGTGGCGGCCACGGTGGTGGCGGCCGCTGATCCGAACATCCGATAACGGCGCGATGCGCGGCTCCCGAAAGGGCCGCGCATCGCGCCTCTCCCCGGCGCCGGCCGGGGGTCCCTGCCGGACCGTCCGCCTACGCCAGGCCCGCCTACGCCCGACCCACTACGCCAGGCCCGCTTCCGCCAGCAGATACGCCGTCATCGGGTCGTAGTGGCGCGGGCTGACGACGTGGTCGTCGAGCGGGACCGTCACCTGCACGGTGCCCTCCGCCTCGGCGATGAACAGGGCGGGGTCGTTGCAGTCGGCGTACCCGACGGAGTCCACGCCGTGCTGTCCGGCGTAGCCCGCCCAGCCGTGGTCGGCGACGACCAGGTCGGGCAGCGGGCGGCCCTGGTGCTCCAGGGCGGTCAGGATCGCCCGCATCGGCTCGCCCGAATGGGTGTGCCAGAGGGTGGCGCCGTGCTCCAGCACCGCCACGTCCGCGAACTGCATGACGTAACCCTCGTCGGTCTGGAGTCCGTCCGGGATCACGACGATCTCGCAGCCGGCCGCGCGCAGGGCGGCGGCGGTGGCGTGGTGGACGTCGAGCAGACCGCCCGGGTGACCGGTGGCGAACAGCACCCGCTGCCGGTCCTCGGCCGCCTTGCGCAGCCGCCCCGCCAGCCGGTCCAGGGCGTCGACCGTCAGATCCGGGTCGATGGTGTCCTGGCCGTAGCGGTACTCGGGGTCGTCGTTGACGCCGACCCGCTCCGCCATCACCGCGAGCACGTCCTGTTCGTCGGTCCAGCGGTCGCCGAGCTCCAGTCCGAGCCAGAAGTTGCGGACACCGTTCGCCAGCTGACGGTAGTGGGAGAGGTTGTTCTCGCGCGGGGTGGCGACGTCCCCCGCTATACGGGTCCTGACGAGGTGGTCGACGAGCTCGGCGCGGCTGGGGGTCCCGGGTATCGGCATGGAGTCCATTGTGGGGCAGCCGTCTGTGGGCGTACCCGCAGTTCCGGACGCTGGGACGCGGGTCACTCGCCCCGTCCGCCCCGGTCCGCCCCGGTCCGCCACCGTCGCCCCGCCCGCCCCGGCACGCGCGTCCGCTCCCGGATGGTGGGGAGGAGGACCCGGACGGCGCCGTCGGCGAGGCCGATCAGCGGCGGGCCGGGGGCCGTGCCCGGCCCGGAGGCGGCCACGGCGTCCGGCGCGCCGCGGTCCCCAGCGGCATCCGCACCGGGGCCGACGAGCGGGCCGCTCCCCTGCCGCCGCTCCTGTGCCACTCCCGTGCCACTCCCGTGCCGCTCCGTGTTCGCCGGTGTTCGCCGGTCGGGAGGGAGCGCGGGACGGCGGCGACGGAGGCGATCCGCCGACGTCGTCGAGGTCGCCCCCGCGTACGATCACGCGGAGATCACGTCGGTGGCCGCTTCGGTGGCCGCGTAGGTGGCCGCGTCCCCCACGGCGTACGAACCGACCACGATCACGTCCACGTCCCGTCGGATTGCGGAGGCCCGCGCGCAGTGACCCACGACCACGACCTGGTGCTCCGTCCGACCGCCGCCCAGGCGGAGGCCGCCCTGAACCCTCCCCCGGGCCGCACCGGCGGGGACCTGGTCGTGGAGACCCTGGCCGGGCTCGGCGCGACGACCGTCTTCGGCCTGTCCGGCCGGCCCGCCCCCGGCCTGTCCGACGCCCTGAGCCGCTCCGACCTGCGGTACGTCGGCCTGCGGGCGGAGAACAACGCCGCCTTCGCGGCGGACGCCCACGGCCGGGTCACCGGTGAGGCGGCCCCGCTGCTGCTGTCGGCGGGGCCGGGCGCGCTGACCTCGCTCGCCGCCCTCCAGGAGGCGGCGGCGGCCTCGGCTCCCGTGCTGGGCATCAGCAGCCAGATCCCGGCGGCGGGGCTCGGCGGCGGGCGCCACGGCTACCTCCACGAGCTCCCCGACCAGGCGGCCTCGTTCCGGGGTGTGGTCAAGTCGGTCCACACCGCGCGCACCCAGTCCCAGATCCCCTCCGCGATCGCGGAGGCCTGGAGGTCGGCGCTGACGGCACCGCACGGCCCGGTGTGGGTGGAGATCCCGCAGGACGTCCTGCGGGCGCCGACGCCGATCCCGGTGGTGACGGGCGTGGACGCGACCCCGGAGGAACTGGTGCCGCGCCCCGAGCTCACGGCGGTCGCCGCCGACCTGCTGTCCAGGGCCGCCCGCCCGGCGATCGTCGCGGGCGGGGGAGTGGTCCGGGCGGACGCCTCGAAGAAACTGCGCCGGCTCGCGGAGCTGCTGCGGGCGCCGGTGGTGACGACGTTCGGCGGCAAGGGCGCGTTCCCCTGGACGCATCCGCTGTCGCTGCGGTCCTGGCTGGAGGACCGCCGCACGACGGACTTCCTGGAGGACGCGGACGTCCTGCTGGTGGTCGGCTCCGGGCTGGGCGAGCTGTCCTCCAACCACCACACCTTCCGGCCCCGGGGCCGGATCGTCCAGATCGAGGCGGACCTCGGCAAGCTGGAGTCCAACCACCCGGCCCTGGGCATCCACGCGGACGCCCGCCTGGCCTTGCAGGCGCTGCTGGAGACGGTCACCGAACGCGAGGACCCCGCGGCCCCCGAGCGCGTCCGCGCCCTGCTCGACGAGGTCGCCGACCGCATCGCCGCCCAGGACCTCACCGTGGAGCAGGAGGTGCTGGCGTCGGTGCGCCGGGCGCTGCCCGCCGACTCCCCGTCCTTCTGGGACATGACCGTCCTGACCTCCTGGGCATGGTCGGCCTTCGACGCCAAGGGCCCCAACCGGATGCACTCCGCCCAGGGCGCCGGCGGTCCCGGCTACGCCTTCCCGGCGGCCCTCGGCGCGGCGGTGGCGGACCCGACCCGCCCGGTCCTGGCGGTGTCGGGCGCCGGCGGCGCCCTGTACTCGGTCGCCGAACTGGCGACGGCCCGCCAGTACGGCCTGAACGTCACCTGGATCGTCGTGGACGACGGCGGCCCCGGCGCGTCCCTGACGGACCCCTCCGTCCGGGCGGCGGCGACGGAACCGACCCGCCCCGACTATGTGGCCCTGGCCGAGTCGTTCGGGGTCCCCGGTGTCCGCACGACCCCGCAGACCCTGGAGGCCGACCTGGCGAAGGCGCTGGCGTCGGCCGGTCCGTCGGTGGTGGTGCTGCCGGCGGTACTGCGGCTGTTCGCTCCGACGCACGCGGGGTGAGGGGGGCTTTCCAGGGGCTGCGGGAGCTGAAGTTCGGCCCACGTCGCCTTCCCGACGCCGTGCAGACCGGGGCAGCACCCCCACCGCTGGGCGAGGGAGGCGATGAGGAAGAGCCCCCGGCCGCCCTCGTCCTCGTCGGTGACCGTCCTCGGCTCCGGCCGGGCGTTGCCGGAGTCGGCGACCTCCACGCGGAGGCGGGAGTCGTACCGGGCGACGCGTACGCCGATCTTCCGTCCGGCCGGAACCCCGGCGTGCCGGAGCGAGTTCGTGACCAGCTCGGTGAGCAGCAGCTCGGCCGTGCCGGCGACTTCGCCGTCGACCTCCCACTCCGTGAGCTGATCGCGCAGCAGGTCTCGGGCCCGCCTCGCGCTGCGAGGGTTCTGCGGCAGCCGCCACCGAACCTCCGCGACGCCGGGACGTGCGGGCTGCTGTGGCATGGCGGGGACCGGCATGAGGACCTCCAGGGCACGTTCGGCAAGGTGGGTTCCAGTCATCTCTAGAGATGAGTGAAGCACTCGCGCGCCGGTAATCACTCGCATCTCTAGAGATGCGAGCGAAATTGCCCGGATGGAGTCGCCGTCCGGCTGTAGAGGCTGACGATCGATGCCTAGGATGCCTAGAGATGATCAGAGGAGAGCCTGGATGAGCAGCCGGGGATCGGGGCGTCAGCCCAAGTACCAGCGCATCGCCACCGACATGCGCGCGGCGATCGAGGCCGGCGAGTACGGCCCCGGTGAGCGGCTCCCCGGTGAGAACGACCTCATGGCGACGTACGGCGTGGCGCGTATGACGGCCCGGCAGGCTCTCGGGGTCCTCCAGGCGGAAGGGATCGTCGAGGCGCGCAAGGGTGCCGGAGTGTTCGTCCGGCACTTCAAGCCGATCCGGCGGCGGGGTGTCGAACGTCTCGCTCATGCCCGGTGGGGTGAGGGCCGGTCCGTCTGGGAGGCCGATGCCGCCGGCCGTGAACTCGTCGTCGACGCGGTAGAGGTCGGCGAGGAGGACGCTACACCTGTCGTTGCGGCGGTCCTGGACCTGGCGGAGGGCCAGAGGGTTTGTGTCCGTCGGCGCCGCTACACCCTCGATGGCAAACCGGTCCTCCTCTCCACGTCGTACCTGTCCGCCGACCTCGTCTCCGGTACGGCGATCACTCAGCCGGACACCGGCCCCGGCGGTGTCTACGCGAGACTGGAGGAGTTGGGCCGCAGGCCGGTCCGCTTCCGGGAGGAGATCCGCTCTCGCATGCCGGGCAGGGACGAGGCCGAACGGCTCGCCCTGCCGCCCGGTGTCCCCGTCGTGCTGGTCGCCCGTACCGCTTTCGACGCGGACACTGCTGCCGTCGAGGTGAATGAGATGGTGCTGGACTCGGCGGCGTACGTGCTGGAGTACGGATTCGAGGCGTGAGCCTGTGCCGGGTGATGCGCATGGTCGCTCAACCGGCAGCCGCCGCCGCGGCCCGCTCGCCGTCCGGTCCGGTGGTCGGGCCGGCCGCTCCGCCGCCGGTCAGGAACGCAGCTTGGGCAGCAGCGCTCGGACGGTCTCCGTCATGGCGGGCCAGGCCGCCGTGATCTGTTGGTCCGTCAGGAGGGTCAGGCTCTGCACCTGGACCTCGCACCCCAGGTTGCTGTCCCGGACCACCAGCCGGAGGTCGCTGGGGAAGGCGGCCTCCTCGGCGCTCTCGTAGCGGAAGGCCCCGCCGCCGAGATCCGGCACCTGCGCCACCGAGGCCTGGGCCTCCTTCGACGCCGAGGACAGCACGTACTCGTACTGCTTGATCGCGGTGGCCACGTCCTTCCACGCGGTGCAGTAGACGACGGAACGGCCGTTCGCCTCCGTCCCGGTCCCCCCGAAGCCCTGGAGGCAGGCGGCGCCGCTGCCCTCCGCCGGATCGGAGCCGGTCCGCTGTCCCTTCGGCGCACCGTCCGCCGGTGCGACGGCGGCGGTCAGCGGGCCGAAGTCGAGATGCGGACAGAGGTCCGTCGGCGGACTGTAGTCGCCCGGCCCGTTCGCCGTTTCGGCTGCGGCCGTCGGTTCGGCAGCAGCCGTCGGCGTGCCTCCGGCGTCGGCGGACTCCTTCCCGTCCCCGCCGCCGCACCCGGCCAGTGAGCCGAGGGCGAGCGCCACGCCCGCACCCCATCTCGCTGCGCGAAAGCCCTTGGCTGTTCGAGACAATGCCACGCCCTCTCCCCTGAGTGCCGGCCCGTCCACGGCCGACGGCGGCACCACCATCGCAAAGCGCGGCCCCGGATCCATCGGGGAAATTACCTAAGCCCTTACGTAGAGAGGGGGACGGGAACCGCCAGCTGTGAGGGAGAGCCGAACTCCCCGTCGTGCCAAGGGGAGTTCGGCCGGCCGCATGCCGTCTACCAGATCGCCTCGACCCACTCCGGGTGGTCGATGAACGGGTTCCGGTTGTGC
The DNA here is from genome assembly GCF_042888135.1 of Streptomyces sp. NPDC003247. Lineage (NCBI taxonomy): Bacteria > Bacillati > Actinomycetota > Actinomycetes > Kitasatosporales > Streptomycetaceae > Streptomyces > Streptomyces sp. NPDC003247. Next base: position 1,055,749 of record NZ_JBIAPF010000001.1, on the reverse strand, counting down.
TGGTAGGTGTCGTAGATGACCTGGTTGCGCTTCTCCTCGAAGGCGCTCGGCGGGTCCTCGTCGTTCCACTGCTTGAGCACGGACAGCTTGCCGATGTACGGGTTGCTGCCGTTGCCGACCTTCTCGTTGGGTTCGAGGTCGGGCCAGCCGTCGTCGCCCTCGTACCGCACGGCCATGTAGAGGATCATGCGGGCCACGTCGCCCTTGTCGGCGTCGCGCGGCTCGAAGGAGTCGGAGTCGACGAGGCTGCCGCCGCCGTTGGTGACCGTGCTGCCGCCGTTGTCGAAGTCCAGGTTGCCGCGGATGCTGTTGACCTGGACGTCGGCGGGGCGCAGGTGGTGCAGGTCGGTGCCGGGACCGGTCGCCTCACCGAAGTCGCCGTGGGACTTGGCCCACACGTGCTCACGGTTCCAGTCGCCGACGTCGCCGCCGTTGAGGGACTTGGCCCGGGAGACGCCGCTGTACAGCAGGATCACGTTGCTGCTGTTGTTCGGGTCCTGGTCGGTGGCCTTGAGGGCGTCCCAGACCGCCGAGTACGAGATCTTCGACTGGCTGCTGATGATGGTGTGCAGCGAGGACTTCAGGCTGGTGCCGGTCTTACCGATCGCGTTCTTGTAGTACGTCGAGTCGTAGGCCGTCGTGGTCGCCGCGGCCGGGGGTGCGGCCAGGAGGGGGGTGGAGAGGCCGGCCAGTACCGCGGCGGTGGCGAGTGCCACCGGCTTCCATCGGGGTGTCCGTCGTGTCGCCAGCATGTGGGGGTTCCCATCTACGCGGGTTGATTGGAGGCGGCACTGGGGAGAGTGGCATGGACATGAGGCCTTGTAAATGAATCCGGCATGTCGATCGGGTGACGAGGTCCGGCAAGTCGGGCGTGTTCTACGCGAGTTGACACACGAAACGGCCCCCGACCGGTGTGTCGGGGGCCGTCAGGGCCGTTCGGGTTCGGGTCCGTCAGCTGACGTCCGAGGGGTCCAGGCGGTAGATCGTCGACGTGTTCGACTGGCCGTCCTGCGTGGTGCCGGAACCGGACTCGGACGTGTCGGAGGAGTTCGACGAGTCCGACGAGTTCGACGAGTTCGACGTCGAGCTCTTGCTGTACTCGCTCTCCTCGACCGCCGTCCCGTTCTTCTGCACCCACTCCGTCACCGCGGAGCTGAGGTCGGTGTCACCGCTCCGGCCGCCCATGCCCTGGCTGCTGATCTGGATGTAGTGCAGCTTGCCGCTCTTCACCAGCTCCTTGAGCCGGGCCAGCGTCATCGCCTTGTCGCTGCCGGTCCAGCCCCACATGGAGATGACCGGTTCCCCGCTGCTGAGGATGAGCTGCGCGGCGCTCTGCGAACCGGACACCGCCAGCAGCCACGTGGCGCCGTCCTGGTGCTTCTTCAGGTACGAGATGAGCTCGCTGCTCGTGTCGCCGCCCATTCCGCCGCCGCCCATGCTTCCACCGCCGGGACCGCCGCCGGCGCCGCCGGGCTGCGTGCCGCCGGAGGTGCCGGCCTCGGAGGAGCCGTCGCCGGAGGAGCCGTTGCCGGAGGTGCCGTTCGGGGGCGTGCCGCCGCCCGGCATCTCACCGCCGCCGCCCGGCATCTGACCGCCGCCCGGCATCTCGCCGCCGCCGGGGAAGCCGCCCTCGGCCTGGCCGCCGGCCTGACCGTCGGCCTGGCCGTTCTGCCCGCCCTGCTGCGTGCTGCCGGGTCCGCCGGTGCCGCCGCCCGGGAAACCGCCCCGGCCGCCGCCACCGCCGCCCCCGAAGCCGCCGCTGCCCGTCGTGGGACCGGCCGTCGGGTTCGTTCCGCCCATGCCGCCGCCGGAGCCGGACGGCACCGACCAGGCGTACGCCGCCGGACCCGCCACCGCCGCGACGACCGCCGCCGCCACGGAGGCGGCCAGCAGCCGCACCCGGCCGCCGGAACGGAAGCGGAAGACCAGCAGCCCCGCGACGGCGAGCGCCATCACCACGCCGATCGCCGGCCACAGCCAGGTGTTCCAGCCGTCGGCCCGGCGCAGCAGCACGATCGCCCAGACCGCGGTGACGACGAGGGCGAGCGGCAGCACCCACGCCCACCGCTTGTCGGCGCGGAAGGCGCGCAGCAGCATCGCGCCGCCGCCCCCGCACAGGGCCGCGATGCCGGGGGCGAGCGCGGTCGTGTAGTACGGGTGCATGGTGCCCTCGGCCATGCTGAAGGTCAGGTAGTGCAGGATCGTCCAGCCGCCCCACAGCAGCAGCGCGGCCCGGGTGAGGTCGGTGCGCGGCGCGTGGCGCCCGCACAGGACGAGGCCGGCCACCAGGGCGATGCCCGCGAAGGGCAGCAGCCAGGAGATCTGGCCGCCGAGCACGTCGTTGAACATCCGGCCGATGCCGGCGGTGCCGGAGAAGCCGCCGCCCCCGCCGCCGCCGCCCCCGCCGTTGCCCTCGCCGCCGAGGACCCGGCCGAGGCCGTTGTAGCCCATGATCAGGTCCCAGGCGCTGCCGTCGGTCGAACCACCGATGTAGGGCCGCTCGGAGGCCGGCACCAGGGAGACCGCCGCCGCCCACCAGAAGCTGCTCACCGCGAGCGCCACGCCCGCGAGCAGCAGGTTGACGATCCGCTTCACCAGGCGGGGCTTCGCCGCGTACAGGTACACCGCGAAGACGGCGGGCAGCGGGATCCAGCCCTGGAGCATCTTGGTGTTGAAGGCGAGGCCGAAGCAGGCCGCCGAGCCCAGCAGCGGCAGCACCCTGCCGCCGTGCGCCGCCCGCAGGGCGAGCGCCACGCCGGCCGCCATCAGGAACACCAGCAGCGTGTCGGGGTTGTTGTCCCGGTTGATGGCGACCGTGATCGGGGTGAGCGCGAGGACCAGCGCGGCGACCGTCGCCGCGCCGTGGCCCCAGACCCGCTTCACGGAGTCGTGCAGGATCCAGATCGTCCCGAGGGCCACCAGGATCATCGGCAGCATCATCTGCCAGGTCCCGAAGCCGAACACGCGACAGGACAGGCCCATCACCATCAGGGCGAACGGCGGCTTGTCGACGGTCAGGAAGTTCCCCGCGTCCAACGAGCCGAAGAACCACGCCTTCCAGCTCTGCGTGCCGCTCAGCACGGCGGCGCTGTAGAAGCTGTTGAGGCCGGAGCCGGAGAGGTTCCAGGAGTAGAGCACCGCCGCCAAGGCCATGATCGCGACCAGCGCGGGGAGCGACCAGCGCGGGGCCCGCTCCGGTGGTGACGCCGCGGAAGCTGTCGTCGACGACGGCGACGACGGCGAGCCGGTGGCCGCGGCGGGCGCGTCGGGCGCGGCGGACGCGGGCACGCCGGGCACGGATGCGTCCGGCGTGGGTGCGTCGGGCGCGGATGCGGGGGGCGCGGCCGGCCCGGCGGAGGACTCGGCGGATCCGGTGGCCCCGGCGGACCCGGCGGACCCGGTCGGGTGGGGGAGGGGATCGGTGGCAGATGTCACCCTCCGCATGCTGGCCGCCGGGCGTGAGTGGCCGCTGTGCCCAAGCTGGCCGTCACCTGTGAAGCAGCACAGGCCTCGGTAACGCCCTCCCCATGCTTTGGCAACCGGCCCCGCGCCGGTCCCGCCCGGGTCCCGCCCCCGGTCTCGCCCGGGTCCCGCCCCCGGTCCCGCCCCGGCCCCGCGCCGCCGTCCGGCGGTTCGACCTCCCCCCGGACCGGCGGTTCAGCCTCCCCCCGGACCGGCGGTTCGGCCTCCCCCCGTCCGGCGGTGCAGCCTCCGCCGGGCCCGCGGCGTCACGAACGTGATCCCGGGAACATCCGTACAACTCTCGCTCACCCGTGTGAGTCAACCTGGCATGACTCACCGGACCTCCGCAGGCGGGAGAGGGCTGGTCGCCACAGCGCTCGGCACCGGCATCCTCATATCCGTCGTATCCGTCTCGGCCGCCGCTCCCGCCGCGGCCGCCACCCCCGCCGTCAGCTGCACCTCGGCCAGGGCCGGGCTGGCCGCCCAGCTGAAGAAGGACATCACGGCCGCCCTCGCGGGCCGCAAGGGCACGGTCGCCGTCGGCCTCTACGACCGCAGCACCGGCACCACCTGCACCCTGCGCGCCTCGACCGCCTACGACTCGGCGAGCGTCGTCAAGGTCACCGTCCTCGCCGCGCTGCTGTGGGACGCGCAGAAGCACGGCAGGGCGCTGACCAGCCGTGAGAAGACCCTCGCCACGGCCATGATCACCAAGTCGGACAACGCCTCCACCTCCACCCTGTGGAAGCAACTCGGCCCGACGAAGATCAAGGGCTTCCTCTCCGCCGCGAAGATGACGCAGACCACGCCGGGCGCCAACGGATACTGGGGCCTGACCCGGATCACCGTCACCGACGAGCAGAAGCAGCTCAAGCTGCTCACCGCCAAGAACACGGTCCTCACCGACGCCTCGCGCGCCTACGTCAACAAGCTGATGGGCCAGGTCGTCTCCACACAGCGCTGGGGCACCCCCTACGGGAGGCCCGCCGGGGTCACCTGGCACGTCAAGAACGGCTGGCTCTCGCGGGCCACGCACGGCTGGCGGGTGCACAGCGTCGGCACCTTCCAGGGCGGCGGCCACGACTACCACATCACCGTCCTCACCCACGGCAACAGCACGATGAACTACGGCATCACCACCATCCAGGGCGTCGCCAAGGTCATCCACAAGGACCTCGCGGCCTCCTGAACCCGCCCCGCACACGGGACCCCCTCCGCACACGGGACCCCCTCCGCACACGGGACCCCCTCCGCACATCACGGGAACCCGCCCCGCACACGGCGATCATTGACGAATTACGAATTAACGGTGTGTCCCACCGGCCGTCATCCACCCGTCCTACGGTGACGGCCATGCGCCTGCGAACCGTACTCGCCACCCTCACCGCCGGCCTGGCGGCCGCCACCTGCCTCTCCGCCGCCGGGCCCGCGAACGCCCACTCGACGAGCACCGGCGGCAGCGCCGGGCCCACGGGCGCCGCCCACGCCTGTTCCCCCGCCGTCACCCTCGACGGCTTCTCCGACGCGCTCGACAAGACGACCTACCAGGGCACCTACGTCGGCAACCTCTCCGCGCTCGCGGTGGACGGCGACGGCACGCTGGCCGCCCTCTCCGACCGCTCCGCCCTCCTCGGCCTGGACGCGCGGACGCTCGCGCCGGAGTCGGCCGTCGCGCTCGCCGACGAGAGCGGCGCCGCGCTCGACTCCGAGGGCCTGGTCGTCGACCGGGACGGCACGCGCCTGATCACCTCGGAGACCGAGCCGTCCGTACGCCGCTACAGCGCCACGGGGGAGATCCTCGACCGCCTGCCCGTCCCGGACTCCCTCCGGGTCGCCCCGGCCGGCCGCGCCGTCTCCAACGGCACCTTCGAGGGCCTGACCCTGCTGCCCGGCGGCCGCACCCTGCTGGCGTCGATGGAGTACCCGCTGGCCGGCGACGGCGCGGACACCGTCCGCTTCCAGACCTGGAAGCGCACCTCCACGGGCTTCCGGCTCGCCGCCCAGTACGCCTACCGCGCCGACGCCGGCCTCGGCGTCCCGGAGGTCCAGGCGATCCCCGACGGCCGCCTCCTCGTCCTGGAGCGCGGCTTCACCTCGGGCGTGGGCAACACCGTCCGCCTGTACCTGGCCGACCCGCGCCGGGCGACCGACACCAGCGGCATCGAGAACGTGACCGGCCAGGACGGCGTGCGCCCGGTCTCCAAGACCCTCCTCGCCGACCTCGTGACCTGCCCGACCCTGGGGGCGACGGCGAAGCAGGCGCAGCCGAACCCGCTCCTCGACAACATCGAGGGCATGGTCGTCACCGGCCGGAGCGGCGGCGCCCTGAAGGTCCTGCTGGTGAGCGACGACAACCAGAACGCGGCGCAGACGACCCGCTTCTACTCCCTGCGCGTACGGGTCTGACCCCATCCCGAGAACCCCATCCCGAGAACCTCATCCCGAGAACCCCATCCCGAGACCCCATCCCGAAAAACCCCGTCCCGCCCCCCACCTCCCCCGCTTCCCGTCCCCGCCGAATTGTTGCGGAGGGATGAAATCCGCTTCGGTCCACGTTGGTGCCTTCTGGTAGATCAGGACGAACGGAAGGCACCGGCGTGGCGGCGCAACGGGGATGGGCACGAAGACTGGCGGGTTACGCGTGGCGCCATCCGGCGGACGTCGTCCTCGCCCTGGGCTCCTCCCTCGGCGGCATGGCCGTCATGGCCGTGGTGCCGCTGTTCACCAAGGTGATCATCGATGACGTGATCGGCGACCACAGCCGCGCCATGGCCCCCTGGGCCGGTGCCCTGATCGGCGCGGCCCTGGCCGTCTACGCCCTCACCTACGTCCGCCGCTTCTACGGCGGCCGGCTCGCCCTCGACGTCCAGCACGACCTGCGCACCGACATGTACGGGACGATCACCCGGCTCGACGGACGCCGGCAGGACGAACTGTCCACCGGCCAGATCGTCGGCCGCGCCACCAGCGACCTCCAGCTCATCCAGGGCCTGCTCTTCATGCTCCCGATGACCATCGGGAACGTCCTGCTCTTCCTGATCTCCCTGGTGATCATGGCGTGGCTGTCCCCGCCGCTCACCCTGGTCGCGCTCGCCGTCGCCCCCGCCCTGTGGTGGATCGCCCGCCGCAGCCGGACCAGACTCCACCCCGCCACCTGGTACGCGCAGGCCCAGGCCGCCGCCGTCGCGGGCGTGGTCGACGGCGCCGTCACCGGCGTCCGGGTGGTGAAGGGGTTCGGGCAGGAGGAGCAGGAGACCGGGAAGCTGCGGGAGGTCGGCCGCCGCCTCTTCGCGGGCCGTCTGCGCACGATCCGGCTGAACGCCCGCTACACCCCGGCCCTCCAGGCCGTGCCCGCCCTCGGCCAGGTCGCGATGCTCGCGCTCGGCGGCTGGCTCGCCGTCCGCGGGCACGTCACGCTCGGCACGTTCGTCGCCTTCTCCACCTACCTCGCCCAGCTCGTCGGCCCGGTCCGCATGCTCGCCATGGTCCTCACCGTCGGCCAGCAGGCCCGCGCCGGCACCGAACGCGTCCTGGAGCTGATCGACACCGAGCCCTCACTGGCGGACGGCACCAAGGAGCTCCCGGCCGACGCCCCCGCGACCGTCGAGTTCGACGACGTCTCCTTCTCCTACGAGGGCGCCTCCGGCCCGGTCCTGGAGGGGCTCACCTTCGAGATCCGCGCCGGCGAGACCCTCGCCCTCGTCGGCTCCTCCGGCTCCGGCAAGTCCACGGTCTCCCTGCTCCTGCCGCGCTTCTACGACGTCGGCAGAGGCGCCGTCCTCGTCGGCGGCCACGACGTCCGCGAACTCACCCTCGACTCGCTGCGGGCCGCGATCGGCCTGGTGCCCGAGGACTCGTTCCTCTTCTCGGACACCGTCCGCGCCAACATCGCCTACGGCCGTCCCGACGCCACCGACGAGGAGATCGAGGCCGCGGCCCGCGCCGCCCAGGCCGACCGGTTCATCGCCGAGCTGCCCGAGGGCTACGCCACCGAGGTCGGCGAGCAGGGCCTGACCCTCTCCGGCGGCCAGCGCCAGCGCATCGCCCTCGCCCGGGCCCTCCTCACCGACCCGCGCCTGCTCGTCCTCGACGACGCGACCTCGGCGGTCGACGCCCGCGTCGAGCACGAGATCCACGAGGCCCTCGCAAAGGTCATGGAGGGCCGCACCACCCTCCTGATCGCCCACCGCCGCTCCACCCTCAACCTCGCCGACCGCATCGCCGTCCTGGACGGCGGCCGGCTCGCCGACCTCGGCACCCACGAGGAGCTCCAGGAGCGGTCGGCGCTCTACCGCCGCCTGCTCACCGACCCCGACGAGCTGGGCGGCGTCTCGCCCGGCCACGCCCGGCCCGCCGCGCCCCGCGAGGACACCTCCGTACGGGACGAGCTGGACGCCGAGTTCGACGCCGAGCGCGGCGTCACCCCCCGCCTGTGGACCGGCGACCGCGTGCCGAAGGACACGGCCCTGTCCGGCACGCCGGCCACCCCGGAGCTCCTCGCCCGGGTCGACGCCCTCCCGCCCGCGACCGACACCCCCGACGTCGACGAGATCCGCGCGGTCACCCCCGAGGACTCCTACGGCCTGCGCCGCCTCCTGCGCGGCTTCGGCCCGCCCCTCCTGGTCAGCCTCGCCCTCGTCGCCGTCGACGCGGGCATGAGCCTGCTGCTGCCGGTGATGATCCGGCACGGCATCGACGACGGCGTCACCCGCGCGGCGACGGCCGCCGTCTGGACGGCCTCCCTGCTCGCGCTGCTCGCCGTCCTGGTGCAGTGGGCCGCGCAGACCGGCGAGACCCGGATGACCGGCCGCACCGGCGAACGGGTCCTGTACACCCTGCGACTGAAGATCTTCGCCCAGCTCCAGCGGCTCGGCCTCGACTACTACGAGCGGGAGCTGACCGGCCGGATCATGACGCGGATGACGACGGACGTCGACGCGTTGTCGACGTTCCTCCAGACCGGCCTGGTCACCGCGTTCGTGTCGGTGGTCACCTTCTTCGGCATCATGGCCGCCCTGCTGGTGATCGACCTCCAGCTCGCCCTCGTCGTCTTCGCGACGCTGCCCCCGCTCGTCGTCGCCACGTACTTCTTCCGCCGGGCCAGCGTGAAGGCGTACGAACTGGCCCGGGAACGGGTCTCGGCGGTCAACGCCGACCTCCAGGAGTCGGTGGCCGGGCTGCGGATCGTGCAGGCCTTCCGGCGCGAGCGGGACGGCGGGCGCCGGTTCGCCGAGCGCAGCGACAGCTACCGCAGGGCCCGGATCCGGGGCCAGCGGCTGATCTCGGTCTACTTCCCGTTCGTGCAGTTCCTGTCGTCGGCGGCCGCGGCGGCCGTCCTGATCGCCGGCGCCGGCCGGGTCGACGAGGCGACCCTGACGACCGGCGCGCTGGTGGCGTACCTGCTGTACATCGACCTGTTCTTCGCCCCCGTCCAGCAGCTCTCCCAGGTCTTCGACGGCTACCAGCAGGCCACGGTCTCGCTGGGCCGCATCCAGGAGCTGCTGAGGGTGCCGACGTCCACGCGGACCGCCGACGACCCGCTGGAGGTCACCTCCCTGCGCGGCGAGATCGCCTTCGAGGACGTGCACTTCCGGTACGGCTCCGCCGACGAGCCCGAGGAGGCGCTGACCGGGATCGAGCTGCGGATCCCCGCCGGTCAGACCGTCGCGTTCGTGGGGGAGACCGGCGCGGGCAAGTCGACGCTTGTGAAGCTGGTGGCCCGCTTCTACGACCCCACCTCCGGTCGGGTGCTCGTCGACGGCCGTGACCTGCGCCGTCTCGACCTCACGTCGTACCGCCACCGCCTGGGCGTCGTCCCGCAGGAGGCGTACCTCTTCCCCGGCACCGTCCGCGACGCCATCGCCTACGGCCGCCCCGACGCCACCGACGCCGAGGTGGAGGCGGCCGCCCGCGCGGTCGGCGCGCACGACATGATCGCGACGCTGGAGGGCGGCTACCTCCACGAGGTCGCCGAGCGGGGCCGCAACCTCTCCGCCGGGCAGCGCCAGCTGATCGCGCTGGCCCGCGCCGAACTCGTCGACCCCGACGTCCTGCTGCTGGACGAGGCCACGGCCGCCCTGGACCTGGCGACCGAGGCCCAGGTCAACCAGGCCACCGACCGCCTCGCGGGCCGCCGTCGCACCCACCCGTCGCCCGACCACCACCCCTCGGGGAGCGCCGGCGCGCGCACCACCCTGATCGTCGCCCACCGCCTGACCACCGCGGCCCGCGCCGACCGGGTGGTGGTGATGGACCACGGCCGGGTCGTCGAGGACGGCACGCACGAGGAGCTGCTGGCCCTCGGCGGCCGGTACGCGCTGCTGTGGCGGACCTTCGTGGGGGAGCCGGTCGGCACGGCGGCGTCCTGACGGCGCCCGGCAACCCCGGCTCCGCAACCATCCGGCGTACGCCGTGCGTCCGTACACCAGTACGTCAGCACACCAGTACGTCGACGGAACACCAGTGCGCCAGTACACCAGTGCGTCCGTACACCCGTACGGCGATGCGCGGAGCGCGGAAGGGGACGGACCGTGGACAGGGGTGCCTTACGCCGGCGGCCGACGGTCGCCCTGGCCGTGCTGATCACGTCCGCCCTGCTCGCGCTGACGACACCGGCCGGCGCCGAGGCCGCGGGATCGCCCTGCCCCGGCCGGAAGACGCGGACGCTGACGTTCTCCGCCGGCGCGGTGCACGTCTACCGCGGCAACGGCTCCGTCTGCGCCTTCACCCTCCGGGCCCGCCCCGGCACACGCACCCGGATGTCGGTCAGCGTGCGGGCGCGCGGCCACCGCGCGGTACGGCGGGAGGGCAGCCGGACCCGACGCATCGGCCCGGTCGACGTGTACGCCGGGCACCGCTGCGTGTGGGTCGAGGGCTCGGTCGGGCACGCCGAGGTCAGCTCGGGCTGGATCCTGTGCTGACCGCTGACCGCTGACCGCTGACCGCTGACCGCTGACGCACTGACCGGCTCTGGCCTCAACCCCCTCTGGTGTGACGGGTGTTGCTCCGATAGCTTCCGGCGCACATCTGTCTCACAGGGAGGGTGCACGCGCATGCGCATCGCGCTCAGATGGCTGCTGGCGCTCACCGTGCTCATAGGCACGCTGAGCGGCACCGCCGGGGCGGCCACCGCTGCCGCGCCGGACGCCACGGACATCAAGGACCGGCTGCTCTCCGTACCGGGCATGAGCCTGACCGAGGAGAAGCCGTACCCCGGCTACCGCTACTTCGTCCTGACCTACACCCAGCCGATCGACCACCGGCGCCCCTCCGCGGGCACCTTCCAGCAGCGGATCACCGTGCTGCACAAGGACGTCAGCCGCCCCACCGTCTTCTACACCGGCGGCTACCACGTCTCCACCACCCCCAGCCGCCGCGAGCCCACCCAGATCGTGGACGGCAACCAGGTCTCCATGGAGTACCGCTTCTTCACCCCCTCCCGCCCCGACCCCGCCGACTGGTCCAAGCTGGACATCTGGCAGGCCGCGAGCGACCAGCACCGCATCTTCCGGGCGCTGAAGAGCATCTACCCCGGGAACTGGATCTCCACGGGCGGCTCCAAGGGCGGCATGACCGCCACCTACTACGAGCGCTTCTACCCCAAGGACATGGACGGCGTCGTCGCGTACGTCGCCCCCAACGACGTCGTCGACACCGAGGACTCGGCCTACGACCGCTTCTTCGCCGGCGTCGGCACCGAGGAGTGCCGCGACCGCCTCGAGGCCGTGCAGCGCGAGGCGCTCGTGCGCCGCGAACCCCTGGAGCGCAGGTACGCCGCGTACGCCGCGGCCGAGGGCTACACCTTCGACACCATCGGCAGCCTCGACCGCGCCTACGAGGCCGTCGTCCTCGACTACGTCTGGGGCTTCTGGCAGTACAGCCTGCTGTCGGACTGCGACACGATCCCGGCGGACGCCGGGCACGCGACCGACGACGAGATCTGGACCTCGGTCGACACGATCTCCGGGTTCTCCTTCTACACCGACCAGGGCCTGTCGCCGTACACGCCGTACTACTACCAGGCGGGCACCCAACTCGGCGCCCCCACCATCCACTTCCCGCACATCGAGGAGAAGTACATCCGCTACGGCTACCAGCCCCCGCGCAACTTCGTCCCCCGTGCCATCCCGATGCGCTTCCAGCCGCAGGCGATGCGTGACGTCGACACCTGGGTGCGGCACAACGCCCGCCACATGCTCTTCGTCTACGGCCAGAACGACCCGTGGGGCGCCGAGCGGTTCCGCCTCGGCGACGGCGCCGAGGACTCGTACGTCCTCACGGCGCCCGGCATGAACCACGGCGCGAACGTCGCCGGCCTCGTCCCCGACGAGAAGGCCCTCGCCACCGCCCGCATCCTGGAGTGGGCCGGCGTCGCGCCCTCCGCCGTCGACCGGGCCGAGCCGCTGGCGGCGTTCGACGCGCGACTGGACGCACGGGACGTGGAACGCGAGCCCACGCTACGGCCGTGACCTCCCGCTGACACGACCACCGATCACGACCACCGATCACGACCACCGATCCCGACCACCGATCCCGACCACTGACCACAACCACCGAACACGGCCACGACGGCCGGCCGGACCGCATGCCGGTCGGCCGTCGTGCCATCGGCCGACGGTGTGTATAGTCCCGGCCCATGGAATCCGGTGTCGAGCTCGTGAAGCGCGCGCACGTCGACCTGCTCAGGGTCGCCACCGCGCTGTGTAGCTGACCCGCGCGCCCTCCCACCGGCGCCTTTCCCCTCTTTTTCCTCTTTCTCCCGCTCCTCCCTCCTGTGCCGAGCCGCGCCCCGGGACGTCCCCCCGTCGGCGTGATGCAACGTTGCACCTCCTTCCGCTGGAGAGCCCCATGACCGTGCGCACGCACTGGTTCCTGCCCACCACCGGCGACGACCGCACCGTCGTCGGCGTGACCGCCCGCGACTCCCTCCAGTCCCGCTCCACGGCCCGCCCGCCCACGCTCGACTACCTCGCCCAGGTCGCGCGGGCCGCAGAGTCCGCCGGGTTCGAGGCCGTCCTGACCCCGACCGGCAGCGACTGCGAGGACTCCTGGCTCACCACCGCCGCCCTCGTCCCGCAGACCACCCGCCTGAAGTTCCTGGTCGCCTTCCGCCCCGGCGTCATCGCCCCGCCGCTGGCCGCCCAGATGACCGCCACCTACCAACGCCTCTCCGGCGGACGCCTGTTGCTGAACATCGTCACCGGTTCCGACGCCGACGAGCAGCGCGCCTACGGCGACTTCCTCGGCCACGACGAGCGCTACGCCCGCACCGACGAGTTCCTCCACCTGCTGCGCACCGCGTGGACGGGCGAGCCGTACGACTTCGAGGGCGCCCACTACCGGGTCGCGGGCGGACGCCTGCGCCGGCCGCCGCTGACCCGCCCGCCCGTCTTCTTCGGCGGGTCGTCGGACGCCGCGCTGCCCGTCGCCGCCCGCCACGCGGACACGTACCTCACCTGGGGCGAACCCCCGGCCGCGGTCGCGAAGAAGATCGCCCGGGTGCGTGACCTCGCCGCCGCCCAGGGCCGGGAACTGTCCTACGGGATCCGGCTGCACGTCATCAGCCGGGACACCGCGAAGGAGGCGTGGGCGGAGGCCGACCGCATCCTGGACACCCTCGACCCGGCGGCGATCAGGGCCGCGCACGAGCGGTTCGCCGCCTCCGAGTCGGCCGGGCAGCGCGCGATGGCCGCGCTGAGCGGCGGCCGCACCGACCGCCTGGAGATCCACCCCAACCTGTGGGCCGGCTTCGGCCTGGTCCGCCCCGGCGCCGGCACCGCCCTGGTCGGCAGCCACGAGCAGGTCGCCGAGCGCATCGAGGAGTACGCCGCCCTCGGCATCGAGCACTTCGTCCTCTCCGGCCAGCCGCACCTGGAGGAGGCGATCCGCTTCGGCGAGTGCGTCCGCCCGCTCCTCAGCCGTCACCTCCTCGCCGCCTGACCCTCGTTCACCCCGACGCAAGGACCCCGCCATGCCCTCGTACCCCGACAGAAGAGCCGCTCTCCGCCTGTTCGGCGCCGCCGGACTCGGCCTCGCCGCCGCCGCGTGCGCCGGACCGGGCTCGGGCTCCGGATCCACGGCCTCCGGCGCCTCCCCCTCCGCCCTCGCCACCTCCGGCACCCCGAAGGGCACCGTCTCCTTCGCCCACTGGCGTGCCGAGGACAAGGCCGTCCTCGCCGGCCTGATCGAGGCGTTCGTGAAGAAGTACCCGGACGCGGGCGTCGAGCAGGACATCTCCCCGTCCGCCGACTACCAGTCCACCGCCCTGCGCCGCATCCAGGGGTCGAAGACCGGAGACCTGTTCACCGCGTTCCGGGGCGCCCAGTTCGAGCAGATCGTCAAGGCGGGCGTGTACGCCCCGCTGACCGGCACCGGCGTCCTCGCCCGCTACCAGGCGAGCCTGATCGGACCGGGCGCCGCCGAGGGCGTCCAGTACGGGCTGCCGTACCAGCTCGTCTTCAACATGCCGCTCGCCAACACCGACGCCCTCGACAAGGCCGGCCACGGCAGCGCCCCGAAGGACTGGGACGGCTTCCTCCAGCTCCTGGACGACCTGAAGGCCAAGGGCTACACCCCGCTCGCCTGGCCGGGCGGCGACTCGGCCAACGCCGGCCAGCTGCTCAACACGATGGTCATGAACAACGCGCCCTCCGACGACGCCTTCGCGAAGATCGAGTCGGGCGCATACAAGGTGACGGACGACTGGTTCCTGAAGACCCTGGAGCAGTACGCCGAACTCACCCCGTACCTCCAGGCCCGCGCCACCGGCTCCACCACCGACGCCGTCACCCAGCTCTTCGCCGAGGGCAAGGCGGGCCTGCTCGCCACCGGCTCCTTCCAGATGGCCGGGGTGCGCGCGCTCGGCGCGACGTTCCCCTTCGACCTCGTCGCCCCGATCACCACCACGGCCGCGCAGGCGAAGTACGAGGGCGTCTTCAACACCACCTTCGTCCTCGGGGTGAACAGCGCGTCCACGGTGCAGCCGGCCGCCTACGCCTTCCTGGAGTTCCTCAGCGACCCGGCCAACGCCGGCACCTACGCCAACGGCACCGGCCAGCACGTCACCGTCCAGGGCGTCGAGTACACCAACACCGACCTCAAGGCCGTCGCGCCCTGGCTCACCCGGAAGACCCTGCTCGCCCCGCGCTTCCAGTTCCTGAACCTCGACATCCGCACGGCGGTCGAGAACACGACCGTCGCGGTCGTCGGCGGCAGGAAGCCGGCCCAGGCGGCCGAGGAGGCCCAGCGTGTCATCGACCAGAAGCGGTCGTAGCCGGCGCGCGGCGCGGGCACTGTGGTTCTTCCCGGTGCCCGCGCTCGCCCTCTACCTGTTCTTCTTCGCCTACCCCACCGTCCAGGCGGTGCAGTACGCGCTGACGGACTGGGACGGCTACAGCGCCGGCTACCACGACGTGGGCCTGCGCAACTTCACCGAACTCGCCACCGGCGACGACGTGTTCCGCAACGCGGCCGGGAACAACCTCAAGCTGACCGTCACCGTTGTCCTCGCCCAGACGGCCCTGGCGCTGCTCCTCGCCCTCTACCTGGTCCGCACGACGAAGGCGTCGACCCTGCTGAGGGCGCTGTTCTTCCTGCCCACCGTCCTGTCCTCGGTGTCGGTCGCCTTCGTGTGGCGGTTCGTGTACGACCCGGACGGCGGGCTGCTCAACTCGGCCCTCCGAGCGGTCGGGCTGGACTCCTGGCAGTCCGTGTACCTCGGCGACCCGGACGCCGCCGTGTTCTGGCTGGCCCTCACCCAGGTCTGGTTCCACGCGGGCCAGATGATGGTCGTCTACGTCGCCGGGCTCCAGGCGATCCCGCGGGAGCTGTACGAGGCGGCCGAGCTGGACGGGGCGGGCCGCCTGGCCCGCTTCCGGTACGTGACCTGGCCGCTGGTGGCGCCCGCCACGGGCATCGTCGTCGCGTACACCACCGTGCAGTCCTTCAAGGCCTTCGACCTGGTGCTGGGCCTGGGCGGCAACCCTCCCGGACCCGCCCTCGACCTGCTCTCCACCCGGGTCTACACGACGTTCTCCAACAACCAGTTCGGCTACGCGGCCGCCCAGTCCCTGGTGTTCATGGCGCTGATCGCGGTGCTCACCTGGGTGCAGCGGCGGACGCTGCGGAGGGCCACATGACCAAGACCCTGCGGATCGCCGTCCTCACCCTGGGCGCCACCGCCGTCGTCCTCCCGCTGCTGGTCGTGCTGTTCGGCACCTTCAAGACGCTGCCGCAGCTCTTCGACTCCCCGCTGTCGCCGCCGTCCGCGCCGACCCTCGACAACTACCGCCGCGCGGTGGACGAGGGCGGCCTCGGACCGGCCTTCGTCAACAGCCTGGCCGTCACGGCGGGCGCGGTCGCGCTGACCCTCGCCGTGGCGGGCCCGGCCGCGTTCTTCTGCGCGCGGGTGCCGGGCCGCGCCGGCCGGCTCGTCTTCGGCGTGCTGGTGGCGGGCCTGGCCGTCCCGGCACAGGCGGCGATCGTCCCGCAGTACGTCCTCTTCGACCGCCTCGGCCTCACCGACAGCCTGCTCGGCCTGGTCCTGGTGGACACCACGACGACCCTGCCGACGGCCGTGTTCATCCTGGGCGGCTTCCTGCGCTCGATCCCCCAGGAGCTGTACGAGGCGGCCGAACTGGACGGCGCGGGCCCCCTGCGGGCCTTCCGCTCGATCGCCCTGCCCCTCACCCGCCCCGCCCTCGCCACCACCGCCATCTTCCTGTTCGTCATGGACTGGAACGACCTGCTCTACCCGCTGCTGTTCGTCCGCTCCGCGGAGCACCGCACGCTCCCGCTGGCCCTGCTGGACTTCCAGGGCGAGTTCCTCACCCAGTACCCGCTGCTCTTCGCCGGCGTCGTCATCGCCTCGGCCCCGGTGATCGTGGTGTACGTCCTGCTCCAACGCCACTTCGTGTCGGGGCTGACGGCGGGGGCGGTGCGGGGCTAGCCCGTACCTGCGGTTCTAGGGCCTGTTGCGAAAGTCCCGCCTGCCTGGCGACGCCATGCACGCACTCTCGCCGCACCGGCCCCTGACCCAAGTACATCCAGTACGAGGGCCAGGGGCCGGCACGCCGAGAGCACGCACCTGACGCCGCCAGGCCCGCCCTCCGGGCGGACGACGGGACTTTCGCAACAGGCCCTAGGAGCTGTCCCGTACGACCAGCCGGTGCCCGGCCGGCAGGACCGGCGGCGCCGTCCGGCCCCCGATCCGGTCCAGCAGCGCGGACACCGCCAGCCGGGCCAGCTCCGGCTTGTCCGGGGCGACGGTGGTCAGCGGGGGAGCGGTGTAGCGGGCCTCCTCGACGTCGTCGAACCCGACGACCGCGAGGTCGTCCGGCACGGTCAGCCCCCGCTCCCGCGCGGCGTGCAGGGCGCCCTGGGCGAGGGCGTCGGCGAAGCAGAACACCGCGTCGGGCGGCTCGGGCAGGTCGAGCAGGAGGCGGGCCGCGGCGGCGCCGTCGGCCCGGTGGTAGGCGGCGACGGGCGGCGCGAGCTCCTCGTCGTAGCGCAGGCCCGCCTGCTCCAGGGCCTGCCGGTAGCCGGCCAGGCGGGTCGCCGAGGTCGCCGCGTGCGGCACGGTCTGGCGGCCGATCACCGCGATCCGGCGGCGCCCGCGGGCCAGCAGGTGGACCGTCGCCGCCCGGGCCGCTCCGGTGTTGTCGATGGTGACGTGCGGGCAGGGCAGGTCGTGCACCCGCTCGCCGAGCAGCACGACCGGCGCGGTCGCACCGGCGCGGGCGGCGGCCCGGTCGTCCAGCGCGAGCGGGCTGAGGATCACCCCGTCCACCAGCGGATCGGTCCGGCCGAGCGCGATCTCCAGCTCGACCTCCGGATCGCCCCCGGTGGCCTCCACCAGCAGTATGCAGCCGTGCTCGGCCGCCTCCCGCAGCAGATGCCCGGCGAGCTCGGCGAAGTACGGCATGGTCAGCTCGGGCACGGCGAGCAGCAGCACCCCGCTGCGGCCGGTGCGCAGCCGCCGTGCCGCGGTGTTGGGCCGGTAGCCCAGCTCCTCGACCGCGCGCAGCACCCGCGCCTGCGTGGCCTCGGAGAAACGCCCGGTGCCGCGGACCACGTTGGAGACGGTCCGCATGGACACCCCGGCGCGCTGCGCCACCTCCCTGAGCCCGATCCCCGCACGCATCGGCCCACCTTACGGCCGCACCCGCGATGACCGCCCCCGCCTTGGGCCCGGTCGACATCAGGCGTTCACACGGCGGGTGTCCGCCGGTGGGGGGAGGGAGTGCGGGGGACACCGTCCGTGGCGGGGTACGGCTGGTGTGCCCCGGCTGTCAGGCGTCGGGCGGGTACGTCAGGCCGTGGCCGGTCGGGTACAGCACCCGTGCCGGATCGTCCGCCCGCCGTACCGGCACCGGCAGCGCCCCGCGCGGCCGCACGGCTCCCGCGATCACCCGGGCCGCGGCCCGCAGTTCGACGTCGGTCCACCCGTAGGCGGCCAGACAGGCCCGTACGGAGGGCAGGTGCGCCACGTCGTAGGGGTTGCGGAGCGCCACCGCCACCACCGGCCGCCCCGTCGCCGACAGCCGCTCCACCAGCGTCCGCTGCGGGCTCGTCGCGGTGACGTTGTACGTCCCCACCACCACCGCGTCCGCGCCGCCCGCCGCCGACACGGCCCGTTCGACGGCCGCGTCGGACGGGTCCGTGCCCGTGGACAGGGCGGTCGCCGTGAAGCCGAGGCCGGTGAGGGCGGCGGCGAGGACGGCGGTGGGCGGGCCCGTGGTGCCCGAGGGGGAGGCCGGGTCGGCGCCGGCGACCAGGACGCGGGGGTGGGTGCGCGGGGAGAGGGGCAGCAGCGGGCCCTCGTCGACCAGCAGGGTCGTCGTCCGCTCGGCGATGCGGTCGGCCGCCGCGAGGTGGGCGGGCGGGCCGACGGTGCGCGCGACGCCGTCCGGGTCGGTGTACGGGTCGGTGAGCAGGCCGAGCCGGTCCTTCAGGCGCAGGATCCGCAGGACGGACTCCTCCAGCCGTTCCTCGCCCAGCTCCCCCTCCCGTACGGCCCGCAGGACGGCGTTCCAGGCGACGTCCAGGTCGGGCGGGTTGAGGAGCTGGTCGACGCCCGCCTTCAGCGCGAGCACGGGCACCCGGTCGTCGCCGTACTTCGTGCGGACGCCCGCCATGTCGAGCGCGTCGGTGACCACGACCCCGTCGAAGCCGAGCCGCTCCCGGAGCAGGCCGGTGACGACCGCGCGGGAGAGGGTGGCCGGGTCGCCCGAGTCGTCGAGGGCCGGGTGCAGGATGTGCGCGGTCATCACCGCGTCGACGCCGGCCGCGATCGCCGCCCGGAACGGCACCGCGTCCAGCTCCTCCCACGTCCGGCGGGAGTGGGTGATGACGGGGAAGCCGTAGTGGCTGTCGACGGCGGTGTCGCCGTGCCCGGGGAAGTGCTTGGCGGTCGCCGCGACCCCCGCCGACCGGTAGCCGTCGATCTCCGCCGCCGTCAGCGCGGCCACCACCTCCGGATCGGCGCCGAAGGAGCGGACGCCGATGACCGGGTTGGCGGGGTCGACGTTCACGTCGGCGACGGGGGAGTAGTTCTGGTGGACGCCCATGGCCCGCAGCTCGCGGCCCGCGAGACGGCCGAGGGTACGGGCGTCGGCACCCGCCCCGGCGTCCGTCCGTGCCGTGTCGGTGTTTGTCCGTGCCGTGCCGGTGTGCGTCCGTGCCGCGTCGGCGTCCGTCCGTGCCGCGTCGGCGTCCGTCCGTGCCGTGTCGCTGTTTGTCCGTGCCGTGTCGGTGTCCGTCCGGTGGAGCGCCTCGCGCCCCCGCTCACCCGCGCCGATCGCCATCGCGCCCGGGAAGAGCGTGGCGGGCCGGCCGACGCGGCACACGATCCCGTGCTCCTGGTCGGTGGAGATCAGCACCGGCAGCCCGCGCGGCTGCTCCAGGGCGGCCCGCTGGATGCCGTCGGAGAGGGCGGCGATCTGCCGGGGGTCGCGCGTGTTGTGCGCCCAGGTGAAGTAGATGATCCCGCCGACGCGGTAACGGGCGATCAGCTCGGCCGCCGTCCGCACGCCCAGCTCCCTGAGGTTGGCGTCGGCGTCGGCCTGGTCGGGGGCGGTCGCCGAGTGGCCGTGGACGCGGCTGACGAAGACCTGGCCGACCTTCTCCTCCAGGGTCATCCGGGAGACCAGGGCGCGCAGACGGCGGTCGTCCGCGTGGGCGGTCCCGCTCAGGGTGAGGGCCGCGGTGAGACCGGCGGTGGCGGCGAGGACGGTACGCCTGGAGGGCATGTGCGCTCCTTCCGGAAACGGTTCCGGTGGCGCACGGTACCCGCCCGAGGGGCCGCCATCGGCGCATTGGAGGGGGGCGCGCCGATGACGGCGTGCTGCCGGCCGCGGTACGGCGGAGAGGGTGGTCAGCGATCGCAGCCAGCAGCGAGGGCCGACACCGCACCGAGGTGACTCTCCGACAGCTTGCGGGTTGGACGAGCGGCGGGCGGCCGGGGTTCCCGTTCGCACCGGGATCCCGGGAAGTCGGGGCGGGGGTGACGCAGGGGGCCAGAGGGACTCACTGGCCGTGCGCCGACACCCCCGGCCACCGCTCCTGGAGCACCCGGACCGTCTCCGCGATCGCCGGCCGCCGGGCCGCGCCGGCGCGCCACAGCGCGTACAGCCGCCGTACGGGCATCGGGTCGAGCGGCACCTCCACGGCGCCGCGCGGCAGCGGGCCGCGGCCGAGCCGGGGGACGAGGGCGACCCCGAGGCCGGCGGCGACCAGGGCGACCAGGGTCGGGTTCTCGTCGGCCTGGTGGACCAGGTCCGGTTCGTGCCCGGCCGCGCGCAGGGTGCGTACCAGCCAGTCGTGGCAGACCCGGCCCGGCGGCTGGCAGATCCACCGCTCGCCGCCCAGCTCCTCCCGCCGTACGGCCGTCCGTCCGGCGAAGGGATGGTCCTCGGGGACGATCAGGTCGCACAGGTCGTCCCCGATCACCGCCTGCTCGACGCCCGCCGGGGCGGGCAGCGGGGCGATGTCCCAGTCGTGCGCCACGGCCAGGTCCACGACGCCCTTGGCGACGAGGTCCACCGACAGGTGCGGGTCGACCTCGCTGAGCCGGGCGTCCAGGGCGGGGTGCCGGCGGGCGAGGTCGGCGAGGACGGACGGCAGCAGCCCGCGCGCCGCCGACGGGAACGCGGCCACGGTCAGCCGCCCGGTCGGCACGCCCCGCCGCTCCTCCAACTCGGTCTCGGCCCGCTCGACGATCGCCAGCACCTCCCGTGCCGTCGTCACGAGTTGCAGGGCCTCGTCGGTCAGCCGGACGCCGCGCCCCTCCCGTTCGAGCAGCACCGTGCGGGTCTCCCGCTCCAGCTTGGCGATCTGCTGCGAGACGGCCGACGGGGTGTAGCCGAGCGCCACGGCCGCGGCGCCGACGGTGCCGTGGACGGAGACGGCGTGCAGGGCGCGCAGCCGCTGGAGATCGAGCACGGGAGCCTCCCGGAATAAGCGTTGCTTCATCCCACCATGCAGCAATCATCGCTGGTGCTTCACGGTCCGGGTGGGTGACGCTCGACGCATGCGACCCGCTCACCTCCTCCTCGCCGTCCTCGTCGCCGCCGTCTGGGGCGTGAACTTCACCGTCATCGAGATCGGCCTCGCCCACTTCCCGCCGCTGCTCTTCTCGGCGCTGCGCTTCCTGGCCGCCGCCGTGCCCGCGGTGTTCCTCGTGGGCCGGCCGAAGGTGGCGTGGAAGTGGATCGTGGCGGTGGGGCTGGTCCTCGGCGTGGCCAAGTTCGGGCTGCTCTTCGTGGGGATGGACGCGGGGATGCCGGCGGGACTGTCCTCGCTGGTCCTCCAGATCCAGGCGGTGTTCACGGCCGGCATCGCCGCCGCCGTCCTCGGCGAACGGCCCACCCGGCTGCGGCTGCTGGGCATGGCCGTGGCCCTGGCCGGTATCGGCGTGGCCGCCGTGGACGAGGGCGCCTCGGGACCGCTCGGCGCGTTCGCGCTGGTCGTGGCGGCGGCGGCCTGCTGGGGCGCGTCGAACGTCCTCACCCGCAAGGCGTCCCCGCCCGACGCCCTGAACTTCATGGTCTGGGTCAGCACGGTCCCGGTCCTGCCGCTCCTGGCCCTCTCCCTCCTGACGGAGGGCCCCTCCCGGGACCTGGCCGCGCTGCGCGCCCTGGACTGGCAGGGCGCCGGCACGGTCGTCTACGTCGCCTGGATCACGACCGTCTTCGGCTTCGGCGCCTGGGGCTGGCTGCTCCACCGCCACCCGGCCTCGACCGTGGCCCCCTTCTCCCTCCTCGTCCCCGTCTTCGGCATGTCCTCGGCCGCCCTGTTCCTCCACGAGCCGGTGACCGGTCTCCGCTGGTGCGCGGCGACGCTGCTGGTGGGCGGCGTGGCACTGACGTCCCTGACACGGGCCGGACGGGGCGGGGGCACCGGGCGGGGCGGTGGCGCGGGAGGGGCGGAGGCGGCCGGACTGGCGGAGGACGCCGGAGGGGCGGCGACAGCCGGAGGCGCGGGGGGAGCCGGGGAGGCGGCGACAGCCGGGGAGGCGGAGGGAGTTGGGGGTGCCGGGGCCGACCGGCCGGCCAGGGCCGACGGAGCAGGGGCGCCGGTGGCGGGTGCCGCGCAGACGGCAGGGGGGCGGCGGTGAGGGGCCCCGACGGGTCCGCGTCCGACCCGTGACGCGACGGGCCCGCGTCCGGTCCCCGACGGGCCTGTGACGGCCTCGCGACGGGCCCGCGTCCGCCCCCGACGGGTCCGCGTCCGACCCGTGACGCGACGGGCCCGCGTCCGGCCCCCGACGGGCCCGTGACAGTCTCTCGACGGGCCCGCGTCCGGTCCGTGACCGGCCCCCCGACGGGTCCGTGGCGGCCTCGCGGCGGGTCCACGTCCGCCCCCGACAGGCCCGCGTCCGGCCCGTCACGCGGCGGGTCCGCGTCCGCCCCCGACGGGCCCGCGTCCGGCCCGTCACGCGGCGGGTCCGCGTCCGCCCCCGACGGGCCCGCGACCGGCCCGCCCGCCCCACCCGGCCGGATCCCCGCACACGTCGTCCACCCCGTGGACGCGCCCGCATGGCGCGGCGCGGGCGCGGGATCATGGCGGGCATGGCCCTCGTCGACATTCCCGGTTCCAAGTCCATCACCGCCCGTGCCCTGTTCCTCGCGGCGGCGGCGGACGGTGTCACCACCCTCCAGCGGCCCCTGCGCTCCGACGACACGGAGGGCTTCGCCGAGGGCCTGACCCGGCTCGGCTACCGCGTGGGACGCGCCCCGGACGCCTGGCGGGTCGACGGCCGCCCCGAGGGGCCGGCGGTCGCGGAGGCCGACGTCTACTGCCGTGACGGCGCCACCACCGCCCGTTTCCTGCCCACCCTCGCCGCCGCCGGCCACGGCACCTACCGCTTCGACGCCTCCCCCCAGATGCGCCGCCGCCCCCTGCTGCCGCTCACCCGCGCCCTGCGCGACCTGGGCGTCGACCTGCGGCACGAGGAGGCGGAGGGCCACCACCCGCTGACCGTCACGGCGGCCGGGGTGGAGGGCGGGGACGTCGTCCTGGACGCCGGCCAGTCCTCCCAGTACCTGACCGCCCTGCTCCTGCTCGGCCCGCTGACCCGCACCGGCCTGCGCATCGAGGTCACCGACCTGGTCTCGGCGCCGTACGTCGAGATCACGATCGCGATGATGCGGGCGTTCGGGGTGGAGGTCGCCCGCGAGGGGGACGTCTTCGTCGTACCGCCGGGCGGGTACCGCGCGACGACGTACGCCGTCGAGCCGGACGCCTCGACCGCGAGCTACTTCTTCGCGGCGGCGGCCGTGACGCCGGGCGGCGAGGTCACCGTGCCCGGCCTCGGCAAGGGAGCCCTCCAGGGCGACCTGGGCTTCGTGGACGTCCTGCGGCGGATGGGCGCGCAGGTCACCGTCGGGGCCGACCGCACGACGGTGAAGGGCACCGGCCGGCTGAACGGCCTCACCGTCGCCATGCGGGACATCTCCGACACCATGCCGACCCTGGCCGCCATCGCCCCCTTCGCGTCCGGCCCCGTCCGGATCGAGGACGTGGCCAACACGCGCGTGAAGGAGTGCGACCGCCTGGACGCCTGCGCGGAGAACCTCCGGCGGCTGGGCGTGGACGTGACCACGGGCCCCGACTGGATCGAGATCCAGCCCGGCCCGGTCGCGCCCGGCGAGATCAAGACCTACGGCGACCACCGCATCGTGATGTCCTTCGCGGTCACCGGCCTGCGCTCGCCCGGAATCTCGTTCGACGACCCGGGGTGCGTCCGCAAGACGTTCCCCGGTTTCCACGAGGCGTTCGCGCAGCTGCGGAAGGACATCGCCGGATGAGTTCCACACTGGAGGGGCCGGTCCTCGAGGGCACTCTGGTGCGTCTGGAGCCGCTGGAGCACCGGCACGCGGCCGGACTGGCGGTGGCGGCGGAGGAGAACCGGGGGACGTACGCGTACACCTGGGTGCCGAGGGCCGACGAGATCGGCGACTACGTCGACGCCCAGCTCGCCCGCGCCGCCACCGGATTCGTCGCCCCCTACGCGCAGGTCTCCCTCGCCTCGGGGCGGGTCGTGGGCGCCACGGCGTACCTGGACCCGCGTTTCCTGCTGAGCGACGACCGGCTGGACGCCGTCGAGGTCGGCTTCACCTGGCTCGCGGGCTCCGCCCAGGGCACCGGTGTGAACGCCGAGGCCAAGCTGCTCCTCTTCCGCCACGCCTTCGAGGAGTGGGGCGTGTCCCGGGTGGACCTGAAGACGGACGCCCGCAACAGCCGCTCCCGCGCGGCCATCGCGAGCGTGGGCGCCCACTTCGAGGGCGTCCTGCGCAACTGGTCCCGCTCCTGGGCGCCGGGCGAGGACGGCCTGCTCCGCGACTCCGCGATCTTCTCCCTCACCGCGCGGGAGTGGCCCGAACGGCGGGCGCGGCTGGAGGAGCGGGTGGCGCGGTTCCGGTCCCGGACCTGACCGGCCCCGGCCGGCCCACGGCAGCCGCCTCCCGCCTGTCCCGTCCGCGGGTCGGCGGCCGCCTCCTACTCATCCCGTCCGCGGGTCGGCGGTCGCCGAACGCCCGGTGCCGGGACGGGCTGGACCTCGGCCGCGGGTCCTGGGAATCATGCGTCCCATGACCGTGACCACGCGCTCCTACCTCGTCCTCCACGGCTGGCAGAACCACCGCCCCCGGGACCACTGGCAGCACTGGCTCGCCGACCGGCTGACCGAACACGGCCACGCCGTCACCTATCCGCAGCTGCCCGACGCGGACGACCCCGTCCTGGAGGTCTGGCTGGACAGCCTGGCCCGGCACCTCGACGGACTCGATCCCCGGGGCGAACGGGTCGTGATCGCCCACAGCCTCTCGGCCGTGCTCTGGCTGCACGCGGTGGCCCGCGGGCTGCCGGGAACCGGCGCAGTCGACCGCGTCCTGCTGGTGGCGCCCCCGTCCGCCTCCGTCCTCGCCGGTTATCCGGAGGTCGCCGGGTTCGCCCTCCCCCCGCTCGACGCCCTCCCCCTCCCCACCCCGACCCGCCTGGTCGCCGGCGACGACGACCCGTACTGCCCGGAAGGCGCCCAGTCCGCCTACGGCGACCTCCTCGCCCTGACCGCGGAACTGCTGCCCGGCGCCGCCCACCTCGACCTGGACGCCGGGTACGGCTCCTGGCCGGCGGTGCTGGAGTGGTGCCTGGACGAGGACACGAAGTTCAGGACACGCACGGCGGAGGCGTAGGGGAGGCGCAGGGAAGACGCAGGGAAGGCGTGACCGGGCCCCTGGGCCCAGGGCCTAGGCTCCCGACGTCTGCTCCGGTCCCGGTCCCGGCCCCCCGGGTGCCGGGGCGGGTCCTTCGGGCGCCGGGGCGGACCCCCGCGCCCCCGGCGCCTCCCGCTCCCCCCGACGGCTCCGCAGCTCCGGTGTCGTCGCCGCCACCCACGCCACCGCCAGCAGGCACAGCAGGCCGCCCGTCACCAGGGCGGTCGCGCCCGAGGTCCGGGCGGCCACGACGCCGGCGCGCAGGTTGCCCAGGTGCGGTCCCGCCTGGCCGACGATCGTCTCGGCCGCCGTCACCCGGCCCAGCAGCGCGTCCGGGGTGCGGGTCTGGACGATCGTCGTCCGGGACAGGACGGCCACCGCGTCCGCCGCACCGGCCAGGACCAGCGTCCCGAGGCCGGCCCACGCGTTCGTCGTCACACCGAACAGGGCGAGGGCCACCCCCCACGTGCCGGAGGCGCACAGCATCACCGGCCCCGGACGGGCGAGCCGGGTGACCGGCCCGGAGAACGCGGTCGCGGCCACCCCGCCCACCGCGAGCGCCGACAGGAACAGGCCCAGCGTGTGCGGGTCACCGCCGAAGCGTTCGGCGTTCACCAGGGGGAAGAGGCCGGCCGGCATCGCCAGCACGGTCGCGGCCAGGTCCGTGAGCAGCGCGCCCCGCACCACCCGGTGCCCGGTCAGGAACCGCAGGCCGTCGAGGACGCCGTGCAGTCCGGCCCGGGACCGCTCGCCCTCGGGCGGCAGCGCGGGCAGCCCGAAGGCGCCGTAGAAGGACAGGCCGAAGCTAAGGGCGTCCAGCAGGTAGCAGACGCCGATGCCCCACCAGCCCAGCACCAGCCCGGCGACGGCCGGGCCGAGCAGCATCATCGCCTGGCCGGTGACCTGGTTCAGCGCCAGACCGGCGGCCACCTGGTCCTCGGGCAGCAGCCGGGGCACGAAGACGCCCGCCGCCGGCGCGCCGATCGCCCCGAACGACGACTGCACCGCGACCAGCCCCAGCACGCCGGCCACCGGGACGTGCCCGGTGAAGCCCTGCACCGCCAGCAGCAGCGAGCACACCGCCTGCCCGACGGTGGCCAGCAGGTAGACGCGGCGCCGGTCGGCCCGGTCGGCCCACGCCCCGGCGAACAGCCCGAAACCGACCATCGGCACCGCCTGCGCCAGCCCGACGGCGCCGCTCCAGACCGCGCTGTGGGTCGTCTCCCACACCTGGTACATGACGGTGACCATGGTCATGAAGCCGCCGAGCGCGGACACCGTGCGCCCGATCAGCAGCCGCCGGAAGGCGGGGGAGGTACGGATCGGACGGACGTCGAGGAGAGTCCGGCCGAGACTCATGACGCCGGGGACGCGGCCGGTCGCGCGAGCGGCCCGGCCGGCCCTGGAGACAGGGGCGGCCCGGACGGCACGGAGGGCGTGGCGGGTTGCTTCACGGCGCGGACGCTAACCCGCGATCCGTCCGCCCCGCCAGCCGATTACGTCCGGCCCGCCCGCCGGCCACGTCCGCCGGCCACGTCCGCCGGCCACGTCCGCCGTCCGGCCCGCCCGCCGTCCGGTCCGCCCGCTGGTCACGTCCGCCGGCCGATTGCGGCCGGTCCGACCGCGTCGGCCGGTTGCGGCCGGTCCGTCCGCCGTTAAGGCCCGGCCGCCGATCGCGGCCGGCCCGTCGCCCGCTTACTGCCGGCCCGTCACCTGCCTACTGCCGGTCCGTCGCCCGCTCACCGACCGCCAATCCGTCGCCGCCGACGGCCGGCCCGTGCTCACGCCGACTCGTTCAGCAGCCGCCGGAGGTGTTCGCGCCCGGCGTCCAGCAGCCCCTCCAACGGCTCGGCGGTCTCGTACCACCGCTTCTCGTACTCCCAGCACAGCCACCCGTCCCACCCGTGCCGCGCGAGGACCTCCACGCACTCGGCGAGCGGCAGCACCCCCGCGCCCAGTGCCAGCGGGGTGGTGTCCTCGGTCGAGGCGATGTCCTTGACCTGCACGTATCCGAGGTACGGCGCGAGAGCCGCGTAGGTGTCGAGCGGCTGCTCGCCGCCGAGCCAGGTGTGCATCACGTCCCACAGCGCACCGGCCTGCCGGTGGCCGACGAGACCGAGGACGCGCGTCGCGGCGGCGCCGGTGCGGTGGGAGTCGTGGGTCTCCAGCAGGATGCGGACGCCGAGGTCGGCGGCGTACTCGGCGGCGGTTCCGAGGCGCCGGGCGGCGACGGCGTCCGCCTCGTCGGGGGACTGCTCCGCGCCGGCGCCCGGGAAGACGCGGACGAAGGGCGCGCCGAGGTCATGGGCGAGGCCGACGAGCTCGCGCACCTCCTCGATCACGGGCCCGTCCTCACCGGGCGCGGCCACGCGCGCGTACCCGGCCAGTCCCAGGACCTCGACGCCGGCCGCCCGGAACAGGGCGGCGGCATCGGCCCGTTGCGCCGGGGACAGGCCGGCGTGCACCGGCTCCTCCGGGTGGGCGCGCAGTTCGACGCCGTGGTAGCCGTGCGCGGACGCGAGCCGCAGCACGTCGGGGAGGGGCAGACCGGGAACACCGAGGGTGGAGAACGCGAGCTTCATACCCGGGGACCCTACTCGCCGCCGCCGATCACCACGGGGTACCCGCAGGAGCCCCGAGTCGTCGACCAGCCCCTCGCCCAGCGGCGTCCGCACGAGAACGGGCCGCCCATCACTGCCCGAGGCCCCAGAGAACCCCGTCCCCGGAGGCCCCGGGCCCCCTGACCCCAAGCCCTCGGGCCCCAAGCCTCAGGCCCCTGGCCCCCAAGTCCCAGGAACCCTGGCCCCGGCCCCCAAGCCCTCGGGCTCCCAAGCCTCAGGCCCCCGGCCCCCAAGTCCCAGGAACCCTGGCCCCCGGCACCCAAGCCTCCGAACCCCGGCCCCCGAAACCCCGGAACCCGCCCCCCCAACCTCCGGCCCCCCGCCCCCCGCCCCCCTACTCCCGAGGCCCCCCCGAAGACCCCCGCACCATCAACTCCCCCCGGGCCGTGGCGATCCCCCCGGGCGGCGGTTCCTCGCGCCCCATGGCGATGCGCCCGGCCCGGGCCCCCGCCTCCGCCAGCGGCAGCCGTACCGTCGTGAGGGCGGGCACCGCGTCGATGCTGAAGGGGAGGTCGTCGAAACCGGCCACGGAGACGTCCTCAGGGATGCGCAGCCCCGATTCCCGCAGCGCCGCGCAGGCACCCAGTGCGACGGAGTCGTTCGCCGCGACGACCGCCGTCAGGGACGGGTCCCGGCGCAGCAGTTCCAGGGTCGCCTCGTAGCCGGCCTGCCGGTCGTAGCGGCCGTGGACGGTCCAGCGCGGGTCCTCCTCGATGCCGGCGGCCGCCAGCGCCGCGCGGTGGCCCTCCAGCCGGTGCCGGGTGGTGGTCCGCTCCTCGGGGCCGGCGATGTAGCCGAGCCGGCGGTGTCCGAGCCCGAGCAGATGCTCGGTCAGCTCCCGTCCGCCGCCCCGGTTGTCGAAGGTCAGCGCGATCGCCCCGGTGTCGGGCGCGGGAGGGCGCCCGCACAGCACCACCCGGGTGCCCGCCTCCTCCAGCCGGCGCAGCTTCGCCGCCACCGCCGCCACGTGCGGCTCGTCCTCCACGGCACCGCCGGTGAGGACGACGGCGGCGGCCCGCTGCCGCTGCAACAGGGTCAGGTACGTGAGCTCCCGCTCCGGCGAGCCCCCGGTGTTGCACACCACCGCGAGCCGTTCGCCGCCGGCTCTGCCGCCCGGTCCCCCGATCTCCGCCTGGATCGCGCTCGCCATGATCCCGAAGAAGGGGTCGGCGATGTCGTTGACCAGGATGCCGACCAGGTCGGACGTGGCCGCGGCCAGCGCGCTGGCGGGGCCGTTGAGCACGTAGTCCAGTTCGTCCACGGCCCGCAGCACCCGCTCGCGGGTGGACGCGGCCACGGGGTAGTTGCCGTTCAGTACGCGCGACACCGTCGCGGGGGAGACCTGCGCTCGGGCCGCCACGTCCGCCAGGGTCACCGTCATGCCAGGGTCACCGTCATCTCGTCGTCCTCCGGTCGCACATCTCGTCGTACGTCGTCGTACGTCCTGGTAGACAGGCCGGCCGCGGCCACGGTTCCGAGCATGACGCGGCGTGTCGAGCAGACCTTAAGGCCGTGGACGCCCGCCGTTCGCTTCCTCGAACAACTCGGGATGGACACGGTCTTGTCCGGACCGCTGCTCAGAGGCTAGCTTCTCACTAGATAGAAAGCGCTTGCTGTAACGCTGAGCAGTGACGAGGCGGACGCGGCGCGCACAACCGCGTACGAGCGCCCACGAACGCTGCGTACGACGCCTACGAAGGGACCGACGTGACACGCAAGACGGTGCGTATCGCCATGAACGGCGTGACCGGGCGCATGGGCTACCGCCAGCACCTGGTCCGCTCCCTCCTGGCCATCCGCGAACAGGGCGGCCTCGACCTCGGCGACGGCACCGTGCTGTGGCCGGAGCCGGTGCTGGTCGGCCGCCGCGAGCACGCGCTGCGGGCGCTCGCCGAACGGCACGGCCTGGAGCACGTCTCGACGGACCTGGACGCGGTCCTCGCCGACGAGACGATCGACATCTACTTCGACGCCCAGGTGACCTCCGCCCGCGAGGAGGCGATCAAGAAGGCGATCGCGGCCGGCAAGCACATCTACACCGAGAAGCCCACCGCGACCGGCCTGGACGGAGCCCTGGAGCTCGCCCGGCTGGCGGACGCGGCCGGCATCAAGCACGGCGTCGTCCAGGACAAGCTGTTCCTGCCGGGCCTGCTCAAGCTGAAGCGGCTCATCGACGGCGGCTTCTTCGGCCGGATCCTCTCCGTGCGCGGCGAGTTCGGCTACTGGGTCTTCGAGGGCGACTGGCAGGCCGCCCAGCGCCCCTCCTGGAACTACCGCGCGGAGGACGGCGGCGGCATCGTCGTCGACATGTTCCCGCACTGGGAGTACGTCCTGCACGAGCTGTTCGGCCGCGTGACGTCCGTCCAGGCCCTCACCGCCACCCACGTCCCGCAGCGCTGGGACGAGAACGGCAAGCCCTACGACGCCACCGCCGACGACGCCGCCTACGGCATCTTCGAGCTGGAGGGCGGCGCGATCGCCCAGATCAACTCCTCCTGGACCGTGCGCGTCAACCGCGACGAGCTCGTCGAGTTCCAGGTGGACGGCACCGAGGGCTCCGCCGTCGCCGGCCTGCGCAACTGCCGCGTCCAGCACCGCAGCGCCACCCCCAAGCCGGTCTGGAACCCGGACATCCCCGCCACCGAGGTCTTCCGCGACCAGTGGCAGGAGGTCCCCGACAACGGCGAGTTCGACAACGGCTTCAAGGCCCAGTGGGAGCTGTTCCTCAAGCACGTCTACGCCGGCGCCCCCTACCACTGGGACCTGCTGGCCGGTGCCCGGGGCGTCCAGCTCGCCGAGCTGGGCCTGAAGTCCTCCACGGAGGGCCGCCGCCTCGACGTCCCGGAGATCGCGCTGTGACCGTCCGACTCCCCGACGCCACGGGGGCCCTGCGCACGTACGAGCCCCGGACCGAGCCCCTCGCCCTCACCACGGGCGCCCCCTTCACCTCCCGCACGGTCTTCTCGGCGGCCCACGTCGTCGCCGCCCCCTTCGCGGACACGACCCCCGACTCACCGGCCGCCGTCGACTGGGACGCCACCCTCGCCTTCCGCCGCCACCTGTGGTCCCACGGACTCGGTGTCGCCGAGGCGATGGACACCGCCCAGCGCGGCATGGGCCTGGACTGGGCGGGCGCGGCCGAGCTGATCCGCCGCAGCGCCGCCGAGGCGAAGGCCGTCGGCGGCCGCATCGCCTGCGGTGTGGGCACCGACCAGATCGTCTCCGGCACCCTCGCCGAGGTCCGCGCCGCCTACGAGGAGCAGCTCGCCCTCGTCGAGGCGTCGGGTGCCCAGGCGATCCTCATGGCCTCCCGCGCGCTGGCCGCGACGGCGAACGGCCCCGAGGACTACCTCGACGTCTACGGCCACCTCCTGCGCCAGGCCTCCGAGCCGGTCGTCCTGCACTGGCTCGGCCCCATGTTCGACCCGGCCCTGGAGGGCTACTGGGGGTCGAGCGACCTCGACACGGCCACCGACACCTTCCTGGAGGTCATCGCCGCGCACCCGGACAAGGTCGACGGCATCAAGGTCTCCCTCCTGGACGCGCAGCGCGAGATCGACCTGCGCCGCCGGCTGCCCGACGGGGTCCGCTGCTACACCGGCGACGACTTCAACTACCCCGAGCTGATCGCGGGCGACGAGAAGGGCTTCAGCCACGCCCTGCTCGGCATCTTCGACCCGCTGGGCCCCCTGGCGGCCGAAGCGGTCCGCGTCCTCGACACGGGGAACACGGCCGGCTTCCGGGAGCTGCTGGACCCCACCGTCGAGCTCTCCCGCCACCTCTTCCAGGCCCCGACCCGCTTCTACAAGACGGGCGTGGTGTTCCTGGCCTGGCTGGCGGGCCACCAGAGCCACTTCACCATGGTCGGCGGCCTCCAGTCGGCCCGCTCCCTCCCGCACTTCGCCCGCGCCTACGAACTCGCCGACGGCCTGGGCCTGTTCCCCGACCCCAAGCTGGCCGAGGAGCGGATGAAGACCCTGCTCGCCCTGTACGGAGTGACCCAGTGAGCGACCCGGACCTGTCCCGCTTCTCCATCAACCAGATGACGGTGAAGCAGCTGTCCCTGCCCGAACTGGTCGACGCCTGCCGCGACCTGGGCGTCGGCAACGTCGGCCTGTGGCGCGAGCCGGTGCAGGCGTTCGGCGTGGAGGAGTCCGCGAAGCTGGTCCGCGACGCGGGCCTGACGGTGACGACACTGTGCCGCGGCGGCTTCCTCACGGCGATCGACCCGGACGAGCGGGCCGCCGCCCTCGCCGACAACCGCCGCGCCGTCGACGAGGCGGCCACCCTCGGCACGGACACCCTCGTCCTGGTCTCCGGCGGCCTGCCCGCCGGCAACAAGGACCTGCGCGCCGCCCGCGAACGCATCGCCGACGCGCTGGCCGAGCTGGGCCCCTACGCGGAGTCCCGGGGCGTGCGCCTGGCCATCGAGGCGCTCCACCCCATGTACGCCTCCGACCGCTGTGTGGTCTCCACCCTCGCCCAGGCCCTGGACCTCGCGGAACGCTTCCCCGCGCACCAGGTCGGCGTGACCGTGGACACGTACCACATCTGGTGGGACGACGCCGCTCCCGAGCAGATCGCGCGGGCGGGCGCCGGCGGCCGCATCCACACCTTCCAGCTCGCCGACTGGACCACCCCCCTCCCGGAGGGCGTCCTCAACGGCCGAGGCCAGATCGGCGACGGCGCGATCGACATGCGCGAGTGGAAGGCGTACGTGGAGGCGGCCGGCTACACGGGCGCGATCGAGGTCGAGCTGTTCAACGACGGTCTGTGGGCCCGGGACGGACGGGAGGTGCTGGCGGAAACGGCGGAGAGGTTCACCCAGCACGTTCTCTGACTCCGCATTCCCGGGAACACGGACGGCCGCCGGATGGCGCAAAACATCCGGCGGCCGTCTGACGTTCCATCAGTTTGCAACCGCTCATGCGATAATACGTTCGACGTGCGGCGGACATCACAGGCAACGGGGAGCGGTGTGACGGGCTGGGACATCGACGTCGTCGGGGTGCGCGGCGTGCTTCAGAACACGGGCACGGCGGCGAAGAACCTGTCGGACACGGGCCAGGCGATGCAGGGGAACCTGGAGGAGGCGGCCTCGGCGGCGGGGACGATCACCAGCCAGTACGGGCCGTACAGCAGCACGGCCGGGCTGGTGGGGGCGGCACTGGGCGAGTTCCTCCAGCACTGGAGCCATGATCTCCTGTACTTGGCGGAACGCGCGGCCAAGTCCCTGAACGGCGCCGCGGAGGCCACCGGGCACTATGTCGAGGGCGACCTGGCGATGGCGGCCACGGCGCAACGGGAAGCGGCCAAGGAGTCGAAGGTCGACCTGCCGGGGGCCGGTAAGTGAGCGACGGGGCAACGCTGATCGACCCGTCCGGAATACCGCACTTCATCGGGGACCTGTCCACCCTGGACACCGACGTGATGTTGCTGACTGCGAACGCGGCCCAGTTCCGGGCGTCCGGCGCGGACGTGCACACCACCTTCCAGGGCCTGTCCGCCGTCTACCGGGCCCCGGAGGCCGGCGATCTGCTGTCCTCCACGCAGCCGGTGAAGGCGAAGGCGGACGCGTTCGCCGACGACCTGGAGAAGGTGGCCTCGGCGCTGTCCGACTACGGCGCCGAGGTCCAGCCCCTCATAGACCGGTTGGCGACGCTCAAGGTGGACGCCACGGCGTTCGTCCAGTCGCTGTCCGGGGACGACGACTGGCGCGAGGACCAGGACAAGGTCGACCGCAACAACGAACTCTGGCGGGACGTCAACCACACGGTCGCCGCCTTCCAGGCCGCCGAACGCGCCTGCCACAACAAGATCACCGCCTTGGTCGGCGGCTCGAAGACCACCGTCGACGACGGCTCGCACGGCGAGCACATGTACGGCTACCGCGCCGACGACCTGGACCACGCGCCGGAGACGCCGTGGGGCGCCCCGGCGGAGCGGGAGTACGAGGGCTGGGAGTGGCTGACCCACGAGGCCGGACAGGTCTGGGACGGCTTCTGGACCGACGGCGTGATGGCCACCGTGCACGGGGTGGGGACCCTGTTCGGCGCGGACGGCTCGGACGCGGCGGGCGAGGCGTGGAAGAGCCTGGCCCAGCTCGCCACGGCGTCGGCCCTGACCAGCGCCACCCTGGGCAGCTGGTGGCTGCTGCCGGAGGAGAAGCTCCCCTCCTGGCTGCGGGACTCCCGCACCGCCTACCAGCAGACCGTCAAGGGCCTTGTCGCCTGGGACACCTGGAAGACCAACCCGTCCCGCGCCGCCGGTGCCGTCACCTTCAACGTACTGACGGCCCTGGGCACCGAGGGCACGGGCGCGGCGGCATCCGGCGCCGCCAAGACGTCCGCGGCGGCCCGTGCCCTGTCGGCCGCGGGCAAGGTGGGCCGGGCCGTCGACCCGTTCACGTACGTCGGCAAGGCGGGCACCTTCGCCCTCGGCAAGGTCGGGGACGCCTTCGGCACCCTCAGGAGACTGGACTCCGGCGCCACACTCGACCTGCTCCGACAGGCCGACGCCGTACGGTCCCCCGAGATCCCCGACAACGCCATCCCCTACGTCGACGACGCCACCGGCAGGATCGTCTACCTCACCGACGAGGGCCACCTCCTCAACGCGGACGGCACCCTCCACCAGCACACGTCGGAAGCCGTGCACGAAGCCTCCGCCGGTGATCGCTCCGCCCTGGAAGCCGCTGAGCGATCCGCCGGGGAACGTCAGGGGGCCCATGCTCACGTGGGGTCTGCCTCGATCGGCGACGGCAGCCATGGGCCGGACACGGGTGCTTCCCGCTCTGATCCCCCGGCTGGGGCCATGACCAACCCTGGCCATGGGATAGGGGCGGAGGTCCACCCCGTCGGCGGTACCGGAGCGGACCGTGGTAACTCCATCGGTGAGGGCCACGGAACTCACGACACGTCCACTGGACATGGCGCCCCGGATGGCGACGGAAACACACCGCCCACAGAGCTGACCCCCGCTGAGCGGACCCTCCATGACGAGCACCTTCACGAACTTGCGGAGCGCTATCGTGAGGACTTCGACGAGATGAAACACGATCCCGATCACAAGGGTAAGATCAAACCGTCGGAGATGGACGAAGCGAGAGTGGCGATCGATCTGCGTGAGTCCGGAAGACTTCCCGCCGATATTCAGCGGCCGCCCGGAGCGGACCAGGGGGATCTTTACTCGCCCAGCACCGGAACTTTCTATGACATCAAGGGTGTCCATTCCGATTGGCCGCCGCTGAACGATGTCCGTGACAAATCGCTCCCGTTCAAGGGGGCATATGACCCGGCGAACAACAAAACGTGGGTAGTGAAGCTCAGAAAGCAGATCGAGGTTCGAGGCCGTGTGGTCATCCTCGACATGCGCAACGCGAATCAGGCGGCAATCGACGATGTGAGGGCGATTGTCGAGAACAACGGTTGGAGTGATCGAGTTGTCTGGTATCCGTGACGTACGCCGGAGTGTGCGTGCGATGCCCGCGGATCCCGATGCTGCTGCCGAGCTGCGGTCGTGGTCCGGGCAGGAGGACACTACTGTCGACCTGTCCGGCCTCGACGCCTCTGGAGTCGATCTCACCGACGCCGACCTGGGCATGGGGCTTTTCAGTGAAAGCCGTCTCGTCGATGCCGTCCTGGTCGGAACCGACCTGTACCGCGCGCACCTGGAAAACGCGGTTCTGGAACGGGCCGACCTCAGTCGTTCCTCTCTTGTGAAGGCCGTACTGGATGGAGCCAGCCTGCGGTCCGCTGTGCTCATCGAGGCTGATCTGGGAAGCGCCGACCTGGCCGACGTCGACGCGCGCTCGGCGTCATTCCGTGCTGCGCGCCTCAACGGAGCCACGTTTGTCGACGTACACCTCGAGGGTGCTGATCTGAGCGACGCATCGGTGGCACAGACGTCATTTGAGGTATTTCTCGACGAACACACTGCCGTATGCGGTCTTTCCGGCACCGTGTATGGTCCGGCGCGCGTTGACGAGGACGGTTCGCACCGTGAATTGGCGGGCCGCGATCTGGAGTCATGGCTCAACAGCCGCGGTGCGTCCGTCCAGGTCCTGAATTAGTCCGCAGCGATGACCTGCGTCTGATCCGATGGAGGCACCCATATGTCCGCAGACGTCATCGTCCTCACCCCGAAGACGCCCGACCTCCGCTCCCTGCTGGCCGGACTCTTCGCGGGTGGCCCCGAGCTGGGTCTGGTGGCGGCCGACGACGGCGCCGTCCTGCGTCTGTGCGACCGCGCGGGCCGTCCCCTGGTGTCCGTCGAGGCCCCGCTCCTCGTCCACACGCCGGGCGAGGCCGAACGCCTCCTCGGGCCCGATGTGCCGGCTCCGCCGGTGCCCTACTGGTGGACGGAGATCCGTGCGTCGAGTGCCGCGCCCGAAGCGGAGGTACTCGCGCGATCGGTCGGCGGGCGGCTGACGACCCTGCTCGGCGGTGCGGTGTGGCCGCGAGGGGCGGCCACGACACGCTCGGTGGACGTGTCTGAGGAACCGGCGGCACCCGACCTGCCGGAAACCGTCGACGTCCTCACCGAGTCGACGGCCGTCGTCCTCTCCGACCGTCCCGTGCTCGCCCTCACCACCTGGCTCGCCGACATCCTGCGCACGTCCGCCACCGCCGGCCGTGCCCTCCACCTCGTCACCCCGGCCCGCGCCCGCCTCACGCTCCCGCTGCGGCGAGCGCTCGGGGGCGCGCCCAACCGGTGGGTGGTGCGGGACCCGCGCGGCGGCTACTACGACGGCCTGTCCGGCGTCCCCCTCGCCTGGCAGGGCGGTACGTTCACGCCGACCGGCGCCCCGGTCGCCGACGCCTACGGACAACCGTCCGGCGCCGGCCCGGGACATCAGCTCACCGTCACCTTCCGCACCGTCCACGCCCCGGACGCCGGCCTGACTCTCGGCCTCGGCCTGGAGACGGCCTGGCGTCACCTGACCGGCGCTCCGCCCGTCGGCTGGGGCACCGCCGAGCCGGTCAACCTGCCCTGGTCCCCGCACCAGGTGACCGACCTGGCCCGAGAACGCTCCCCGGCACCGACCCACCTCGTCGCGGCCGGCGCCCCGGACCGCCCGGCCGTCGCCACCCTCCGCGTCTCGCGTACGACGGCCGGCGTCGCCCAGGACGTCACGCTCACGGCCGGATACGCGTCCGCCGCGGACGTCCCCCTGGACGCCGTCGAGTCCCTCGCCGCGCACCTGGTCGACGAGCACCACCTCACGACGATGCTCACCACACTGCGCGCCGCCCGCGCCGACCTCACCGTCCCGCCCCTCCTGGAAGGCCCGCCCACCCCCCTCTCCTTCACCCTCGGGGCACGGGACGTGAGCGCCATCGGCCTCACCCGCGCCCTTCACGCACCCGACGGGCCGCACACCAGGCAACTCGGTTCGCGGGCGGAGCCGGCCGTGCACTACCTGCTGGGCGACGGGACCAGCACCCACTCGCGGACCGTGCTGCGGAACCTCACCGCGCATCTCCGGCGCGCTTCGACGGCATCCTGAACGGGGTTCGGGACCGCTGTGCGTCCGGGCTTCTGCCCCGCCCCGCAAGCGTTGTCCGGGCGGGGCCGTTCCATGTCCGGATCCAAAGGTGAGAGTCGTCTTTACACAGGTTTTCTTTATTGCCGCAGATCAGGGTGCGTGTAAAGGGAAACTTTCCTGTGATTCTGCTGTCTGTTCGAGTTTATCCGGGCCGTCGGGAACCGTATCTCCGCTGGTCGTGTCTGTAGGATCGGGTCCACCGCAGGGAAGAGCCGCGCGCTCGGAAATGCGTGGATTCAGCTTGCTCTGCCATGAGAGGAAGCTGAGAGAGGGATTTGTTGGATCATTCTCGAATCCCTCTCGGGAAACAGATGAAAACCAAGGAGTTTGCTATGAACGCACGTCTCGCCACCGTCTCCGTGGTGTCCGCCGCGCTGGTCGCCGCGGGCGCCGGCGCCGCCGTGGCCGCCCCGAAGGCCGCCACCCCCACCATCACGCTCCAGGCGAGCGCCCCCCAGGTCAAGGTCGGTCAGGTCGTCACGCTCTCCGGCAAGACCACCGGCCTGAAGGACGGCAGCAAGGTCACGCTCCAGACCAAGCAGGGCACCAAGTGGGTCGCCGTCGCCAAGACCGCCACGGTCAGCAAGAGCGCCTACAAGCTCACCGACAAGTTCACCAAGAAGGGCGTGCAGACCCTGCGCGTCGTGAACGGCAAGACCGCGTCCAAGGCGGTCTCCGTCACCGTCCGCTGAACCAACACCCGGCGCCGAGACCGGCGTTGAGCCCCGCGCCGACCCCGGCGTGAACCTGCCCCACCCCGTCCGATCCGGGGTGGGGCAGGCGTCCTCGGGGCGGGACAGCGGGCCCGGCGGCCCCCGTCACCTGCGGCGATTCTCCAACATCCCGGCCGCGCGGCGCACCCGTCGGGGTGCGGAGAAAAAATCCCGGGAGACCGTACGACCCCCGCCGACTGGACCACCCCCTCGCGGAGGGCGTCCTCAACGGCCGCGGCCAGATCGGCGACGTCGCGATCGACATGCGGGAGTGGAAGGCGTACGTGGAGGCGGCCGGCTACTCGGGCGCGATCGAGGTGGAGCTGTTCAACGAGGGGCTGTGGGCACGGGACGGACGGGAGGTGCCGGCCAGGACGGCCGAGCGGTTCGTCGCCCACACGCGCGGATGACGCCGGGGTGTGCCCGGCCCTGAGGCCGCACCGGGTCGGGCACACCGTCGGCCGTAGGATCGGTCGGGATACCCGAGCGAACGGATGTCGACACGCATGCACGTCAGCCGGATCAAGGTGCAGGACATCAAGTCCTTCCACGGACCCCGTCAGGTCGACCTGACCCTGACCCGCCCCGACGGCAGTCATGCCGGGTGGACGGTGCTCGCCGGGCGGAACGGCTCAGGGAAGACGACGTTGCTGCGGGCGTTGGCACTCGCGCTGAGCGGGCCGGTGGCCGCACGCGGTCTTGTCCAGGGATTCGAGAACTGGATTGCCCGAGGGGCGGATTCGGGCACTGTGGTGGCCGAGATCGTCAGGCACCAGCACTTCGACGGGTTCACTGCCTCAGGCCGGACTCTGAACACGTTCCGGGCAGGGCTGAAGTGGACGGCACCGGCGGAAGGAGTCGCGAGCCGCAAGGGCGCCCAGCCTGCGCTGGAGGAGATCAGGCACAGCGCAAAGGCGGCGAGCGCCAGTCCGGCGCAGAGAGGGCCGTGGGCCGACAACCCGGTGGGCTGGTTCTGCGCGGCCTATGGCCCGTTCCGGCGCATGGCGGGGGGCTCGGGCGAGGTGCAGCGGCTGATGCTGGCCTCCGGCCCGGTGGCCCGGCAGGCAAGCTTGTTCCACGAAGACGCGTCACTTGCCGAAGGTGTCGCCTGGCTGATCGAGCAGCACCTGCGCGCACTCGAAGGAAGGCAGGGCGCCGAGGAACTCAAGAACGCGGCGTTGGCAGTCCTCGGTGACGGACTGCTCCCGGACGGATACCGCGTGGAGGATGTCGATTCCGAGGGCCTGTGGGTCACCCGCGACGGGCAGCGCTTCCCCTTGCGGGAGATGAGCGACGGTTTCAGAACCGTCGCTGCGCTGGTCGTCGACATCCTGAAGCAGATCCACGACACCTTCGGAGACACGCCGTTCACCGCCCTGGGCGAGACCACACTGCTCCGCCTCGTCCCCGGCGTCGTCATCATCGACGAGATCGACGCACACCTGCACGTGTCCTGGCAGCGCCGTATCGGCCCGTGGCTGACCGCTCACTTCCCACACGTCCAGTTCATCGTCACCACGCACAGCCCCTACATCTGCCAGGCCGCGGATCCCGGCGGCCTGATCCGGCTGCCCGGCGTGGACGAGGCACGCCCGCCCGAGGTCATCGATCAGGACCTCTACGACCGGGTGGTGTACGGCAGTGGCGACGACGCGGTTCTCTCCGACCTGTTCGGTCTCGACACCCCCTATTCCGAGCGGGCCGAGCAGACGCGGGCGGAGTTCGTGGAGCTGGAGGCGGAGGTCTACGACGGCGCCGCGTCCGCCGAGTCGCTCGCCCGCTACCGGGAACTGAAGGAGCGGCTCGCCAGCTCGCCGTCGGCCCGTCTGGACGAGATGAATGCGCACCTCCACCGGATCGCGGAGGAGATCGCCGATGGCCCGAAGGACGAAGAGGAGTGATCCGGCTTCGGCGTGCGCTCCTGTCGTCGGTCACGACGGAACTGCTGAAGGGCTACACCGACGACATCCGGCAGCAGGCCACGGACAAGGAACGCAAGGACAGGGCGAAGGAACTCTGGGCGAACCGCCGGCAGGTCCGCCCCGCCCTCGTCGCCGGGCTTGCGGAGATGGCTCCCGGCCGCGAACGCTGCATGTACTGCGGTGACGGCCAGGGCACCGACATCGACCACTTCGAGCCGAAGAGCCTCGCTCCGCTGCGTACCTTCGACTGGCTCAACCATCTGCTCGCCTGCTCGTTCTGCAACAGCAACCAGAAGCGGAACCTCTTCCCCACCGGAGCCGACGGCAGCCCTCTGCTCGTCGACCCGACGGCCGAGGACCCCTTGGACCACCTACGGCTGGTGCTCCCGCTCGGAACGTACCGGGGCCTGACCGACCGGGGACGGGCCTGTATCGAGGTGTTCGGCCTCAACGCGAGAGCGGTCCTGGTCAAGGGACGCAGGGACGCCTACGCGACGGCCAGGCACTCCACCGAGCTGTGGCGCCTGGCCATGGACAAGGGGCAACGCGACAAGGCGAAGGAGATCGTCCGGGTCTCCTGGAACCGCCCCCTCGTCGACGTACTGGTCGCCATGTTCCACCAGTCAGGCCATCCGGCGGCCGATGACCTGTTCGCGGGGGAGGAGGAGGTCCTCGGCCTCCTCCTCGATGCCGAACTGCGGGCCGCGTTCCTGCACTTCCGGGGCCTCAGCTACTGACCCGCCCGTCCCGCACGGCCCCGACGAACGCGGCCCAGCCGCCCGCCGAGAAGACGAGCACCGGACCACTGGGTGCCTTGCTGTCACGGACGGGGACGGTGGCGTGGCCACGGGCGACTTCCAGGCAGTCGCCCTGACCGCCGCCGCTGTAGCTGGACTTGTACCACCCGGTGAGCGTGGACGAGTCGGAGACCGTGTGCTCACTGCTGACCATGTGCGTGTTCCTCCGCTGCCGCTCTGACGAGGGCCACTGACTCCTGGTGCGACAACGCGTCGCTCAGTGCTAGAGCGTAGGCCGTCTGGCTGGCTGCCACCACTGCCGGGTCATCCATCAAGTGGCCGGTGAGAAAGCCTTCGACGTAGGCCACCGGGGCAGAGTCCTCGAAGCTCATGAGGGTCAGGTAGCTCTCCATGAGGGCGTGCGCCCCGACGCCGTACGGAAGCACATGCAGCCGCACCCGCCCCGCCTCGGCCATATCCGCGATCTTGTGCAACTGCTCGGCCATGACCTCCGGACCGCCCACACAGCGCCGCAGCACGGACTCGTCGAGCAGCGTCCAGACGACCGGGTTCAACGGCCCGTCGAGAATCCGGGCACGCTTTGTTCGATTGACGACGGCTTCGTCAAGCTCCTCCGACGTGTGGTTCGGCTGGTACGCGCGGAACACGGCACGCGCGTAGCCGTCCGTCTGGAACACGCCCGGTACCAGGGAGAGCGCGAACTGCTGGATCAGGGTGGCCTGTTGCTCCAGCTCGGCCGCGGCCGCGAAGTGGTCCGCGTACTTCGACTCCAGGTCTTCCAGCCAGCGCATGAAGAACCCGTCCGTCCCCAGCGCCCGGTCGATCCGCTGTGCGTCATCCGGCTTCGGCAGCCGTCTCCCGGCCTCGAAGTGGCTGATCAGTGTGGGCGAGCACACGACCTGGTCGCCGAGTTCCTCCTGGGTGAGGCCCGCGGTGGTCCGCCGCAGCCTCAGTTCCTCGCCGTACTTCTCCCGCTGCGTGCGGGGCGTTCGAGGCTTCGTCATCCTGCCGACCCCCAACTTGACGTGTGTCGTGTCAATCCTCAGGCACTGGAAGCGTAGCGGCAGGTGACCGCACTCTGTGAGGGATTCACGACAGAGTGCAACCGAAAGAAAGCAGGTTGATGTCCGTGTTCGCCAGGTCACTCAGGCCGTTCCGGATGGTCCTCGCCCTGCGATCCAGGCGCCGCCGGGTGGAACCACCCCCGCCCGCACCCCCCAGGGCGCTCGGAGTGGGGGTCGGCTCCCTGTTCCTCCCCCGTGACGGGGGCGGAGAGTGAAGGGCGCACGGCTGCTGCCCTGGCCGACCCCCGAAGGAAAACCCTGCTACGTCGTCGGCGACGGCACGGGCCATGTCTCGCGCCTCGCCGACGAGATCGAGGGCATCCAGCTCCACATGGCCGACGAGCTCCTCCAGCACGCCGACGCGCTCCTGGCGGAGCACGGGGTGTCCAGCGGTGAACTGACGTATCTCGCCCGCCGGCTCACGGAGTCCCTGCGGGACGTCAGGCGGGTCGCGGAGAGCCGGGGAGCGCGGCTGGAGCAGGGTGACGGCGCGGCCCCGGACACGGAGGTGGGAGGCGGCGAGTGCGCCACCCCGGAAGACACCGTCCGCCCGGAGTGAGCGGGCGGACGGCGC
The DNA here is from genome assembly GCF_042888135.1 of Streptomyces sp. NPDC003247. Classification (NCBI taxonomy): domain Bacteria; kingdom Bacillati; phylum Actinomycetota; class Actinomycetes; order Kitasatosporales; family Streptomycetaceae; genus Streptomyces; species Streptomyces sp. NPDC003247. Next base: position 1,013,375 of record NZ_JBIAPF010000001.1, on the reverse strand, counting down.
TGCCGCGGGGGTTCAGGCGTCGAACTCCCTCATCAGCCAGGTGCACAGCTCCTCGGTCGGGAGGGTGTGCGGTGTCGTGGTCGACGAACAGAGGAACGCGTGCAACCCGCTGTCGGAGGGGTCCAGTTCGTCGACCCGCGCGTACAGGTCCCGCTGGTTCTCGAAGTCGCCGATGTCGACCGCGCTGACCGAGGGCACGAAACAGATCTCCGGGTGGTGCAGCTCGGTCTGGCCCTTCTTCTCCCTGATCGCCTCGTCGAGGATCCCGTACGTCCGGAGGGTGCCGCCCGGAGCGCCGTCCAGCTCCGGGAAGCCCTCGGTCGTGATCGTCTTCTCGGCCGGCGGGACGAGCCGGCGAAGGTAGGCGGACGTCGCGTCGCCCTGGGCCTGGATGTAGAAGGTGGTGCCGCCGAAGAGCGTCAGCAGCCGCAGCGCGACGTCGCCGGGGTTGACGGAGGGCAGTCCGACGCCGTCGGCCCGGCCGTTGGCCACACCGATCCGCCGTGGGATCTGCGGCCAGTTGCCGACCCGGTCGAGCTCGTCCAGCAGCGCCTTGCGCTCCGGGGCCACGTCGATCTTCCCCGTGGCGTTGTCGTAGTGCCGCCAGAGCATCTCCCGCGCCGCCGGGCTGTTCATCTGGAGCGCGAACTCGTTCTGGCCGAACGGGTACAGCATGTACGAGAACGCCTGGACGCCCATGGGGATGGTGGCGCCCCGGTGCGGGGTGTCGAACGAGAAGTACACGCCCGTCTGGTGCTCGTCCTCGTGGAAGTCGGTCTCCATCCGGGCGAGCGTGTAGCGGGTGATGAGGCCGCCCATGCTGAAGCCGCCGACGATCAGCCGCTCGTTTCCGTCGCGGCATTCGATGGCCTTGCGGATGGTGGCCTCGGCCGCCTTCGAGTTCTCCAGGATGGACGCGGTGCGCTCGTCGAAGCCGAGCAGGATCACGTCCCGGCCGCTCCGGCGGAGTTCGCTGATGAAGGGATAGTCCTCGCCTTCCAGGAACCGGTAGAGCTTGTCGAGTTCGCTCCTGCCGTGGTTGAAGCCGTCGGCGATGATCACCGGCTGGGTGAGGCGGCGCTCCTCACCGGCGTAGAAGACCCAGGCGAAGCCCTTGTCGATGTCCTGGTCCCACACGTCGTGATCGGGGACGTCGATCGGGTGGGTGGGTGCGGCGAGCGGATCGCCGATCCCGATCGGGCCGATCTCGCGCTCGGTCGTCTCGGACATGGTCGTACTCCTTGGGGGAGGGGGAGGGGACGACCACATCATGAGTCACATGTCGGGCATATCGCCCGTCGGGAAATTTCCTGAAGCCGTGCAACCCTTCCCGTCCTCCGTGTGTCGTACAGGGCGTCGGGACTCTTGGAGGGGGATCCGGGGGGATCTCAGGGGGTTTCGACAGGGGGAGGGGGAAAGCCGAGGGGCCTGGTCGACGGACCGGGCCCCTCGAAGCATGTCGCGGCGGTTCAGCAGGTCAGCGATTCAGCAGGTCAGCGGTTCAGCAGGTCGGCGAGTCAGAAGAACACCCCGCACCGCAGCAGCACGTTCGCGTACGGCCGTGCCTCGCCCGTGCGGACCACCAGCCGCGCGCCCGCCGACAGCGCCTTCAGTTCTTCGTGCGAGACATACGCCAACCGGGTGAAGTGCCGCTCCAGCAGCCCCGCCGCCGCGGGATTGGCCTCCCGGACCTCGGTGGCCGCCGTGGCGCCCTCCACGACCAGTTCGGCGAGCAGCCCGTCCACCACCTCCGCGAACGACGGCACCCCCGCCCGGAACGCGAGGTCGACCACCCGCGGCCCGTCCGGGATCGGCATACCGGCGTCGCACACCAGCACCCCGTCCCCGTGCCCCAACTCGGCCAGCGCCCCGGACAGCTGTCGGTTGAGGATCCCGGCCTTCTTCACAGGGCCTCGACCTCCTCCGGCGTGGGGAACGACTCCTGCGCGCCCCGCCGGGTCACCGCCACCGCCCCCACCCGTGCCGCGTACGCCGCCGCCTCCGCGAGCGACGCGCCCGCGCCCAGCCTCCACGCCAGCGCCGCCGTGAAGGAGTCACCCGCGCCCGTCGTGTCCACGGCGTCCACCTTCACCGACGGGATCCGTACGACCCCCTCCGCCGACGCCACCAGCGAGCCCTCCGCGCCCAGCGTCACCACCACCGACCTCGGCCCCTCGGCGAGCAGGACCCGCGCCCAGTCCTCGGGTTCCCCGCTCACCCCCGTCCCGCCCAGGATCACCTTGGCCTCGTGCTCGTTGACGATCAGCGGGTCGCAGGCCGCCAGCACCTCCGCCGGCAGCACCCGCGGCGGGGAGGGGTTCAGGACGAAACGGGTGCCCGGCGCCAGGTTCCGTACGACCTCCACGACCGTCTCCAGCGGGATCTCCAGCTGCGCCGACACCACCCGCGAGGTGTGGAGGAGGCCGGCCGCGGCCCGCACGTCCTCCGGTGTCAGCCGGCCGTTCGCGCCCGGTGACACCACGATGCTGTTGTCGCCCGACGGGTCCACGGTGATCAGCGCGACCCCGGTCGGCGCCCCGCCCACCAGCACACCCGCCGTGTCGACCCCGGCGGCCCGCTGCGAGTCGAGCAGCAGCCGGCCGTGGGCGTCGTCGCCGACCCGGGCCAACAGGGCCGTACGGGCTCCGAGGCGCGCGGCGGCGACGGCCTGGTTCGCGCCCTTGCCGCCGGGGTGGACGGCCAGGTCGGAGCCGAGGACCGTCTCACCGGCGCCGGGCCTGCGCTCGACGCCGATCACCAGGTCGGCGTTGGCCGACCCTACGACCAGAAGGTCGTGGTCGTACATGAAAGAACTCCCCTGATACGTACCCTGATACGTGGCTCGGGGCGGGCGTCCCCGCCAGGGTGACCGCCCGCCCGCTCGCCGTTGTCAGCCGCTGAACCCGGCCACGTTCTCCTTCGTGACCACCTTCACCGGCACCTTCACCGTCTGCTCGACCTTCTCGCCGCGCAGCGCCTTCAGGGCGTTGTCCACGGCGATCTTCCCCAGCTGGGACGGCTGCTGCGCGACGGACGCGTAGAGCGTCCCCTGCTCGACGGCCTTGAGACCGTCGGGGGTGCCGTCGAAGCCGACGACCTGCACGGACCTTCCGGCCTTCGAGCCCAGCGCCTTGACCGCGCCGAGCGCCATCTCGTCGTTGGCGGCGACCACGCCCTGGACGTCCGGGTGGGCCTGGAGCAGGTTCGACATCACGTCGAGGCCCTTGGTGCGGTCGAAGTCGGCGGGCTGCTGGGCCAGGACCCGGATGCCGGGGTAGGCCTTCAGCCCCTTGGCGAAGCCCTCCGCCCGCTCCCGGGCCGCCGAGGTGCCCGCCTGCCCCTGGAGGATCACGATCTTCCCGGTGCCGCCGAGCCTCTCGGCGATCGTCCGTGCGGCCAGCTCGCCGCCGGCGACGTTGTCGGAGGCCACGAGGGTGTCCGCCGTCGCCTTGTTGACGCCGCGGTCGACCGCGACGACCGGGATGTCCGCCCGGTCCGCGGCGCGCACGGCCGGCCCGGCCGCGTCGGAGTCCACCGGGTTGACGACGACCGCGTCGTAGCCGGAACTGGTGAAGTTCTGGAGCTGGTTGGCCTGCTGGGAGGCGTCGTTCTGGGCGTCGGTGACCGTCAGGTCCACGCCCAGCCGCTTCGCCTCGGCCTGCGCGCCGGACTGGATCTGCACGAAGAACGGGTTGTTCAGCGTCGACAGCGCCAGCCCGACCCTCGGGTTCGCGGCCTGCGAGGAACCGCCGTGCAGCAGCGAGGTCGCACCGACGACCGCCACCGTGACCACGGCCGCGAGCCCGTACGTCACCGCCTGCCGGCCCTTGTTCCCGCCGGTGCCGGCCGCCACCGGGGTCGCCCCGGCCTTGCGGCGCACCGTGTCCAGCAGCACCGCCAGCGCGATGACGACACCGATGACGACCTGCTGCCAGAAGGCGGAGACCGACAGGAGGTTGAGGCCGTTGCGCAGCACCGCCAGGATCAGCGCGCCGATCAGCGTGCCGGACGCCTTGCCCGTCCCGCCGGCGAGCGAGGCGCCGCCGATGACGACCGCGGCGATCGCGTCCAGCTCGTAGCCGTCGGCGGCCTGCGGCTGCGCGGAGGACAGCCGGGCGGCGAGCACGACGCCCGCGACGGCCGCGAACACACCCGACAGGACGTAGACGGCGATCTTCTGCCGCCGGACGCGCAGCCCCGACAGCCGGGCCGCCTCCTCGTTGCCGCCGATGGCGTACATCGAGCGGCCGATGTACGTCCGGCCCAGCACGAACGCGGCGATCAGCCCCATGACGACCATGACCAGCACGGGCACCGGCATCCGGCCGCCGAGGGTGTCGCCGAGGTGCGAGATCGAGTCGGGGAAGGGGATCGGGGAGCCCTCGGAGATCACCAGCGACAGACCGCGGCCCACCGACAGCATCGCGAGCGTCGCGATGAACGGCGGCAGCTTCCCGTACGCGATGAGGAAACCGTTCACCAGACCGGCCGCCACGCCGGTGGCGACGGCGAGGACGACGGCGAGGACCACCGGCACCCCGTGGGACGTGGCGCTCCACGCCAGCACGGTGGCCGACAGGGCCGCCACCGAGCCGACGGACAGGTCGATGCCCGCCGAGACGATCACGAAGGTCACGCCGAAGGCGAGGATGGCGGTCACGGCCGCCTGGACACCCACGTTGAGCAGGTTGTCGGTGGTCAGGAAGTCACCCGACAGCGCCGACATGGCGATGACGAGGACGATCAGCGCGGTGAGCGCGCCGTTGTCGAGGAGCAGGCGGCGGACCGCCGCGGCGCCACCGGCGCCCGTCGTGCTCTTGAGGGTGTCAGCGGCCACGGCCGGCCTCCGCATCGGTCGTAGGGGTGGGGGAACTGACGGCGAGTGCCATCACGGCGTCCTGGGTGGCCCGGTCGGCCGGGAGTTCACCGGCGATCCGGCCCTGCGCCATCACCAGCACCCGGTCGCTCATGCCGAGCACCTCGGGCAGATCGCTGGAGATCATCAGGACGGCGGCGCCGGCGGCCGTCAGCTCGTTGATCAGCTGGTAGATCTCGACCTTGGCGCCGACGTCGATGCCGCGGGTCGGCTCGTCGAGGATCAGCACCCGGGTGTCGGCGAGCAGCCACTTGCCGATGACGACCTTCTGCTGGTTGCCGCCGGAGAGGGTGCGCACGTGCTGGTGGAGTCCGGCCATCCGCACGCCGAGCTGCCCGGCGATCCGCGCGGCGGCCGCCCGCTGGCCCTTGAGGTCGACGAGACCGGCCCGGGTGGCCGACCGCAGGGTCACCAGCCCGAGGTTCTCCGCGACGGAGGCGTCGAGCACCAGTCCCTGGCCCTTGCGGTCCTCCGGGACGAGTCCGATCCCGGCCGCCATCGCCGCGTTCACGTCGTGCCGGGGCACCTTCGCGCCCCCGACGCTCACGGCTCCCCGGTCGTACGGGTCCGCCCCGAACACCGCCCGGACGACCTCGGTACGGCCGGCGCCGACGAGCCCCGCGATGCCGACGACCTCACCGGCGTGCACCTCGAAGCTCACGTCGTGGAAGACGCCGTCGCGGGTGAGGCCCTCCACGGACAGCAGGGCGGCACCCCGGTCGGCGCGCTCGCGCGGGTACTGCTGCTCGATCGAGCGGCCCACCATCAGCCGTACGAGCTCGTCCTCGGGCGTGGAGGCGGGCACCTGGCCCACGGACTTCCCGTCCCGGATGACCGTGACCCGGTCGCCCAGGGCCGCGATCTCCTCCAGGTGATGGGTGATGAAGACGATGCCCACGCCGTCCTCGCGCAGCCTGCGCACGATCGCGAAGAGCTTCTCGACCTCCTCGGAGGTCAGCACCGCGGTCGGCTCGTCCATGATCAGCACGCGCGCGTCCAGGCTCAGCGCCTTCGCGATCTCGACCATCTGGAGCCGCGCGATGCCGAGTTCGCGCACGCGCGCGCCGGGGGACACGTCCACCCCGACCCGCTCCAGCAGGACGGCGGCGTCGGCCTCCATCCGCTTGCGGTCGATCATCCCGAAGCGGCGCGGCTGCCGGCCCAGGAAGATGTTCTCCGCGACCGTCAGATCGGGGACCAGGTTGAACTCCTGGTAGATGGTGGCGATCCCGAGGCGCTCGGCGTCCTGCGCCCCGTGGATGCGCACCTCCTCGCCGCCGGCCAGGATCCGCCCGGCGTCGGGGCGGTGGGCGCCGGAGAGCGTCTTGATGAGGGTGCTCTTGCCCGCGCCGTTCTCACCGAGCAGGACGTGCACCTCGCCCCGGCGCAGGTCGAAGTCGACGCCGTCGAGCGCGACCACACCCGGGAAGCTCTTGCGGATGCCTTCGATGCGCAGCAAGTCGTCCGCGTCGCTCACGACCGGCTCCTGTTCCTTGCGGGGTCCTCGCCGCACGAGCGGCGTACGACCAGACGGGCGGGGAGGGTGACGGACTCGCCGGGCCGGCCTTCGATGCGGTCGACGAGCGCGCGCACGGCGGCGCGCCCCAGGTCGCCCGTCGGCTGGGCGATCGCCGTGACGGGCGGATCGGTGTGCACGAACCAGCGGATGTCGTCGAACGCGGCGAGCGCGATGTCGTCGGGAACGCGCAGCCCGCGCGCGCGTACGGCGTCCAGGGCGCCCAGCGCCATCAGGTTGTCCGCGGCGAAGACCACCTCGGGCGGCTCCGGCAGGTCGAGGAAGCCCTCGGTGACCCGCCGCCCGCTCGCCGCCTGGAAGTCGCCCTGCCCGATGTAGGCGTCCGGCAGGGGCAGCCCGTACTCGGCCATCGCGGCCCGGAAGGCCTCGACGCGCTCGCTGCCGGTGGTGGTGGCGGCCGGGCCCGCGATGATGGCGAGCCTGCGGTGCCCCAGCCCGTGCAGGTGCGCGACCAGGTCCCGGACGGCCGTCCGGCCGTCCGCCCGGACCACCGGCACGTCCACGCCCGGGATCCACCGGTCGACGAAGACCATCGGCGTCCCCGCGCGCGCGGCGTCCAGCATCAGCGGCGAGCCGCCGTCGGTGGGGGAGACCAGCAGCCCGTCGATCCGGCGGTCCAGCAGGGTGCGTACGTGGTGGTCCTGGAGGTCGGGCCGTTCGTCGGCGTTGCCGATGATGACGCTGTAGCCGAGCGCGCGGGCCTCCTCCTCGACGGAGCGGGCCAGTTCGGTGAAGTAGGGGTTGAGCACGTCGCTGATGACCAGGCCGAGGGTGCGGGTCTGGTCGGTGCGCAGGGACCGGGCGACGGCGTTCGGGCGGTACTCCAGCGCCTCGACGGCGGCCAGCACGCGCGTGCGGGCGTCGGCACTGACCGACGGATGGTCGTTGAGGACCCTCGACACCGTGGCGACGGAGACGCCCGCCTCGGCAGCGACGTCCTTGATGCTCGCCATCGCCGCTCCACCTCCTCGTGGAATCGTTTACATGCGCGACAGGAAGGATTGGAATCGATTACACGGCGAGGTGCAAGACCCCGAGACCGGATCGTGATGTCAGACCCCCGTTGTAGCGTCGGGGCATGACCGATCAGGCGGGGGCCTCCGCGCAGGCGGGGGAGCGGCGGCTCGCGGTGCTCGAAGGCGTCCTGGAGCGGATCACGTACGCCAACGAGGAGAACGGCTACACGGTCGCCAGGGTCGACACCGGCAGAGGCGCCGGCGACCTTCTCACGGTGGTCGGCGCACTGCTCGGCGCCCAGGTCGGCGAGTCCCTGCGCATGGAGGGCCGCTGGGGCTCCCACCCGCAGTACGGCAAGCAGTTCACCGTGGAGAACTACACGACGGTGCTGCCCGCCACCGTCCAGGGCATCCGCCGCTACCTCGGCTCGGGCCTGGTCAAGGGCATCGGCCCGGTCTTCGCCGACCGCATCACCCAGCACTTCGGCGTGGACACCCTCACGATCATCGAGGAGGAGCCGAAGCGGCTGATCGAGGTCCCCGGCCTCGGCCCGAAGCGCACGAAGAAGATCGCCGACGCCTGGGAGGAACAGAAGGCGATCAAGGAGGTCATGCTCTTCCTCCAGACCGTCGAGGTGTCGACGTCCATCGCGGTCCGCATCTACAAGAAGTACGGCGACGCCTCGATCTCGGTCGTGAAGAACCAGCCGTACCGGCTGGCGGCCGACGTCTGGGGCATCGGCTTCCTCACCGCCGACCGGATCGCCCGCTCCGTCGGCATCCCGCACGACAGCCCCGAGCGCGTCAAGGCGGGCCTCCAGTACGCCCTGTCGCAGTCCGCCGACCAGGGCCACTGCTACCTGCCCGAGGAGGGGCTGATCGCCGACGCGGTCAAGCTGCTCCAGGTGGACACCGGGCTCGTCATCGAGTGCCTCGCCGACCTCGCGGCGCCCGCGGAGGAGGGCGAGGACCCCGGCGTCGTCCGGGAGAAGGTGCCGGGACCGGACGGCGGCGACATCGTCACGGCCGTCTACCTGGTCCCCTTCCACCGCGCCGAGCTCTCCCTCGCCGCCCAGGTGACCCGGCTGCTGCGCACCGGCGAGGACCGGATGCCGGGCTTCCGCGACGTGGCCTGGGACAAGGCGCTGGCCTGGCTGAAGGGCCGTACCGGCGCCGACCTCGCGCCCGAGCAGGAGGCCGCCGTCCGGCTGGCGCTCACCGAGAAGGTCGCCGTGCTCACCGGAGGCCCCGGCTGCGGCAAGTCCTTCACGGTCCGCTCGATCGTGGAGCTGGCCCGCGCCCGGAAGGCCAAGGTCGTCCTGGCGGCCCCCACCGGCCGGGCCGCCAAGCGGCTGGCCGAACTGACCGGCGCCGAGGCCTCGACCGTCCACCGCCTGCTGGAGCTCAAGCCCGGCGGCGACGCGGCCTACGACCGCGACCGCCCGCTCGACGCGGACCTGGTCGTCGTGGACGAGGCGTCGATGCTGGACCTGCTGCTGGCCAACAAGCTCGTCAAGGCCGTGCCCCCCGGCGCCCATCTGCTCTTCGTCGGTGACGTGGACCAGTTGCCCAGCGTCGGCGCGGGCGAGGTCCTGCGCGACCTGCTCGCCGACGGCAGCCCGGTCCCGGCGGTCCGCCTCACCCGTGTGTTCCGCCAGGCCCAGCAGTCGGGCGTGGTGACGAACGCCCACCGGATCAACGCCGGACAGCACCCGGTCACCGACGGGATGAAGGACTTCTTCCTCTTCGTGGAGGAGGACACGGAGGCGGCCGGCCGGCTCACCGTCGACGTCGCCGCCCGGCGGATCCCGGCGAAGTTCGGCCTGGACCCGCGCCGGGACGTCCAGGTCCTCGCCCCCATGCACCGCGGCCCCGCCGGAGCCGGCACCCTCAACGGGCTCCTCCAGCAGGCCGTCACCCCCGGCCGCCCCGACGTGCCCGAGAAGCGGTTCGGCGGCCGCGTCTTCCGCGTCGGCGACAAGGTGACCCAGATCCGCAACAATTACGACAAGGGGAAGAACGGCGTCTTCAACGGCACCGTGGGCGTGGTCACCTCGCTCGATCCGGTCGACCAGCGTCTGACGGTGCTGACCGACGAGGACGAGGAGGTGCCGTACGAGTTCGACGAACTGGACGAACTGGCCCACGCGTACGCGGTGACGATCCACCGCTCCCAGGGCAGTGAGTATCCCGCCGTGGTGATCCCCGTCACGACGGGCGCGTGGATGATGCTCCAGCGCAATCTCCTGTATACGGCGGTGACCCGCGCGAAGAGGCTGGTGGTCCTCGTCGGCTCGCGCAAGGCGATCGGGCAGGCGGTGCGCACGGTGTCCGCGGGGCGGCGCTGCACGGCTCTCGACTTCCGCCTCTCGGGCTCCTGAACTCCCCTTCGGCCTCCGGGGCCCGCGGCATCGTAAAAAATGATCGATCAAATGAGTCGTGAAGGTCACAGAGCACTTCCGCAACCGTGGTGAAGGCGGCAGGATGAGCAGGCTGGCGGCACTCAGTGCCGCCGACAAGCCCAATGGTCGACCCCGAGTGCACTCTCCTGCGCCAAATGGGGGAGGGTAGAGACAGTCAGGGCAACCTCGAAGAAGAGGCACAACGTCGGTGAGGGATGACGTGAGCGACAACTCTGTAGTAGTGCGGTACGGCGACGGCGAGTACACCTACCCGGTGATCGACAGCACCGTCGGCGACAAGGGCTTCGACATCGGGAAGCTCCGCGCCCAGACCGGTCTCGTGACCCTGGACAGCGGGTACGGCAACACCGCCGCCTATAAATCCGCGATCACCTACCTGGACGGCGAGCAGGGCATCCTCCGGTACCGCGGGTACCCGATCGAGCAGCTGGCGGAGCGCTCCACCTTCCTGGAGGTCGCCTACCTGCTCATCAACGGCGAGCTGCCGACCGTCGACGAGCTGAGCGTCTTCAAGAACGACATCACGCAGCACACCCTGCTGCACGAGGACGTCAAGAACTTCTACCGCGGCTTCCCGCGCGACGCGCACCCGATGGCCATGCTGTCCTCGGTGGTCTCCGCGCTGTCCACCTTCTACCAGGACAGCCACAACCCGTTCGACGAGAAGCAGCGCAACCTCTCCACGATCCGGCTCCTCGCCAAGCTCCCGACGATCGCGGCGTACGCGTACAAGAAGTCGATCGGTCACCCGTTCGTCTACCCGCGCAACGACCTCGGCTACGTCGAGAACTTCCTGCGCATGACCTTCTCGGTCCCGGCCCAGGAGTACGAGCTCGACCCGGTCGTCGTCTCCGCCCTGGACAAGCTGCTCATCCTGCACGCCGACCACGAGCAGAACTGTTCGACCTCCACCGTGCGTCTGGTGGGCTCCTCGCAGGCGAACATGTTCGCCTCGATCTCCGCCGGCATCAACGCCCTGTGGGGCCCGCTGCACGGTGGCGCCAACCAGTCGGTGCTGGAGATGCTGGAGGGCATCCAGGCCAACGGCGGCGATGTCGACTCCTTCATCCGCAAGGTGAAGAACAAGGAGGACGGCGTCCGCCTGATGGGCTTCGGCCACCGGGTGTACAAGTCCTTCGACCCGCGCGCCAAGATCATCAAGGCCGCCGCGCACGATGTGCTGTCCGCCCTCGGCAAGTCCGACGAGCTGCTGGACATCGCGCTGAAGCTGGAGGAGCACGCGCTGTCCGACGAGTACTTCGTCCAGCGCAACCTCTACCCGAACGTCGACTTCTACACCGGCCTGATCTACCGGGCCATGGGCTTCCCGACCGAGATGTTCACGGTCCTGTTCGCCCTCGGCCGCCTGCCGGGCTGGATCGCCCAGTGGCACGAGATGATCAAGGAGCCGGGCTCCCGCATCGGCCGCCCGCGCCAGATCTACACGGGCGTGGTCGAGCGCGACTTCGTCCCGGTCGAGGAGCGCTGACACCTGCCGGGTGGGGGCGCCGGCCGCCCGGCGCCCCTGGCACGGGGCTCATGCCGCCACGGCTGACGGGGCTCTCGCCACAGCAGGCGGGGCTCATGCCACGGCTGACGGGGCGATCCGTGCCATGAGCACGGAGGGCCCCGACGCAGGGCTCCTGCGCAGGGCTCCAGGGACGCGGCAACGCGTCGGACGCACGGCATGACAGAAGGCGCCCTGGTGCGCCGGTCCCCCCACGGGCCGACGACCAGGGCGCCTTCCCATGTCCCGGTGCGGATTCCCCCCACGGGATCCGGCCGGGCGTCTGTGAGGACACAGCGCCTGAATTCGCTGATGCCATATGCGGTTGTCGAGCGGGCGGGTGGTGAGCGAGGACGGGTCGAGCCCGCCGTCCTCCCGCCGTGTGCGATCTGCCGGGACAACGCACGCCGGGAGGGCCGCTCAAAGCTTCCCGGTGTACGTGCCCCGGCAACGCATCTCTGAGGAAGTCCCCCAAGACATCCCCAGATGCCAGTTCGCGCCCCCCAAGACGCTTGCTGACATCGTCAACTTAGACCGTCGAACCCCTTCGATGGTTACGTTCACGTCACTGTGATCTGTGTCTCGCGCATATCCCCCGTCGGATACGCGCGCGGCCGGATACAGCGATCGGGGCCCGGGCGTAAGAATGATGCGCGAGCCTTGTGAAGAGCTTATGTGAGGCGCGCTCCGGACTCCAGGGGAGTTGTTGTTTCACCTTCGCCTAACCGGCGGTAACTTCCGGGCGTCCTCACCGCGTGTCAGCGGAAGGTCCGCAACCGCAGACTGTTCGTCACCACGAAGACCGACGAGAACGCCATCGCGGCCCCCGCGAGCATGGGGTTCAGCAGGCCCGCGGCGGCCAGCGGCAGCGCGGCCACGTTGTACCCGAAGGCCCACACGAGATTGCCCTTGATCGTCGACAGGGTCCGCCGGGACAGCCGGATGGCGTCCGCGGCCGCCCGCAGGTCCCCGCGCACCAGCGTCAGGTCGCCCGCCTCGATCGCCGCGTCGGTCCCCGTCCCCAGGGCCAGGCCGAGATCGGCGGTGGCGAGTGCGGCCGCGTCGTTGACCCCGTCGCCGACCATCGCCACGACCCGTCCCTCGCCCTGGAGCCGCCGTACGACGGCGACCTTGTCCTCGGGCAGCACCTCGGCGACCACCTCGTCGATGCCGACCCGGGCGGCCACCGCCTCCGCCACCGCCCGGTTGTCGCCGGTCAGCAGCACCGGGTGCAGCCCCAGCGCGCGCAGCTCGCGCACCGCCTCGGCGCTGGTCTCCTTGACCGTGTCGGCCACGGCCAGCAGGCCGCGCACCGCCCCGTCCCACCCGACGACGACCGCGGTACGGCCGTCCCGCTCGGCCTCCTCCTGGGCGCGGGCCAGCTCGGGCGGCAGCGGCTCGCCGGTGTGCTCGGCGAGCCGCCCCACGGCCACCTCATGGCCCTCCACCCGTCCGCGCACGCCCCGCCCGGGCACGTTCTCGAAGTGCTCCACCCCGGGCAGTCGCCCGGTGCGCTCCTCGGCGCCCGCGGCCACCGCGCGGGCGACCGGATGCTCGGAGGCGTGCTCCAGGGCGCCCGCGAGCCGCAGCAGCTCCTTCTCGTCGGTGCCCTCGGCGGCGTGCACGCCCTGGAGGGTCATCCGGCCGGTGGTGACGGTGCCCGTCTTGTCGAGGACGACGGTGTCGACGCGGCGGGTGCTCTCCAGCACCTCGGGGCCCTTGATGAGGATGCCGAGCTGCGCGCCCCGGCCCGTGCCGACCAGCAGCGCGGTCGGGGTCGCGAGGCCCAGGGCGCACGGGCAGGCGATGATCAGGACCGCGACGGCCGCCGTGAACGCGGCGGCGGTGTCGCCGGTGACGCCCAGCCAGGCGCCGAAGGTGACGGCCGCGATCAGCAGCACCACGGGGACGAAGATCCCGGCGACGCGGTCGGCGAGGCGCTGCACCTCGGCCTTGCCGTTCTGCGCGTCCTCCACCAGCTTCGCCATCCGGGCGAGCCGGGTGTCGGCGCCGACCCGGGTCGCCTCGACGACGAGCCGGCCGCCGCGGTTCACGGTCGCGCCGGTGACGGGGTCGCCCGGTCCGACGTCCACCGGCACCGACTCGCCGGTCAGCATCGAGACGTCCACGGCGGAGACGCCCTCGACGACGGTCCCGTCGGTGGCGACCTTCTCACCCGGCCGGACGGCGAACCGGTCGCCGACCGCCAGCAGGTCGGCCGGGACGCGCACCTCGCGCCCGTCGCGGAGCACGGCCACGTCCTTCGCGCCCAGCTCCATCAGCGCCCGCAGGGCCGCGCCCGCGCGCCGCTTGGAGCGGGCCTCCAGGTAGCGGCCGAGCAGGATGAACGCGGTGACGCCCGCGGCGACCTCCAGGTAGATCGTGGAGGCTCCGTCGGTGCGGGAGACGGTGAGCTCGAAGGGGTGCCGCATCCCCGGCATGCCCGCGTGACCGAAGAAGAGCGCCCACAGCGACCAGCCGAACGCGGCGAGCGTGCCCACCGAGACGAGCGTGTCCATGGTGGAGGCGCCGTGCCGCAGGTTCGTCCAGGCCGACCGGTGGAAGGGCAGGGCGCCCCAGACGACGACGGGTGCGGCGAGGGTCAGCGACAGCCACTGCCAGTTGTCGAACTGGAGTGCGGGAACCATCGCCAGCAGCACCACGGGCGCCGCGAGCAGGCCGGAGACGAGCAGGCGGTCCCGGAGCGCCGAGAGCTCCGGGTCGGTGCCGGCGGGGGTCTCCTCCGGCTCCGGGCGTGCGGGCTCCTCGGCGGTGTAGCCGGTCTTCACGACGGTGGCGATCAGGTCGGCGACCTGGATCCCGGCGGGGTAGGTGACCCGTGCCTTCTCCGTCGCGTAGTTGACGGTCGCGGTGACACCGTCCATGCGGTTGAGCTTCTTCTCCACGCGGGCCGCGCAGGACGCGCAGGTCATGCCGCCGATGAGCAGCTCGACCTCGGAGGTGCCGGACGCGGCGGAGGTCTCGGTTATCGGTGCCGTGACGGTGGTACTGGGCATGTCGGTACTCCAGGGAGCGGAACGGGCCGCACCTGACCGGTGCCGACCGGTCGGGTGCGGCCCGATGCCGAGGGTGGCGTGTCTCAGGCGCGTCCGACCAGTTCAAAGCCGGCCTCGTCGACGGCGGCGCGTACGGCCTCCTCGTCGAGGGCGGTGGTGGAGACGACGGTGACCTCGCCGGCGGTGGCGACGGCCTTCACCGACGTGACGCCGGGCAGTTCGGTGAGCTCGCCGGAGACCGCGCCCTCGCAGTGGCCGCAGCTCATGCCGCTCACCTTGTAGACGGTGGTGACGGAACCCGGGGTGTCGGTGTGGGCGGTCATGTCGTTACTCCTCGTCGAGGCAGGTGGGGCTGAGGGGGTCCGAGGGGGCCTCCACACCACCCAGACTATACCCCTAGGGGGTATTTCTCAAAGGAGCCGCGCCCGTGTCGGCCCCCTCGGCATCGCGCTGGCGGTCCTGATAGACGCTGGTCCGCAGCCCCCTCGTCCCGGCGATCATGCGGCTCACCGGGCGGGCCACCTGGTGGGCACCGGCACCCCTGCGCAGGTTCCACCGGCGGTTCGGGCTCAGCGAGGGCGAGCCGGCCCCGGCCGCCGAGGCGGACCTCCGGCGGGACACGGTGGGGGCGCGCGGATAACGTTCGGCCGGGTCCCGGGACGGCCGTCCCGGGACCCGGCCGAACGAGAGACGAGGGCGACGACACATGCGGGCTGTGGTGTTCGAACGGTACGGGGAAGCGGCCGCGGTGCGGGAGGTGGCGGACCCGCGGCCGGCGGAGCACGGGGTGGTGGTGCGCGTCGAGGCCACCGGACTGTGCCGCAGCGACTGGCACGGCTGGATGGGCCACGACCCCGACATCACCCTGCCGCACGTGCCCGGCCACGAACTCGCCGGAGTCGTCGAGGAGACCGGCGCCCGCGTCACCCGCTGGAAGCCCGGCGACCGGGTGACCGTGCCCTTCGTGTGCGGGTGCGGCAGCTGTCCGTCCTGTGCGGCGGGCGACCACCAGGTGTGCGAGCGGCAGACCCAGCCGGGCTTCACCCACTGGGGCTCCTTCGCCCAGTACGTGGCCCTGGACCACGCCGACGTGAACCTGGTGCCGGTCCCCGACGGCCTCTCCTACGGCACCGCCGCCTCCCTCGGTTGCCGGTTCGCCACCGCGTTCCGGGCGGTCGTCGGCCAGGGCCGGGTCGCGGCGGGGGAGTGGGTGGCGGTGCACGGCTGCGGCGGGGTGGGCCTGT
Source organism: Streptomyces sp. NPDC003247 (assembly GCF_042888135.1). Classification (NCBI taxonomy): domain Bacteria; kingdom Bacillati; phylum Actinomycetota; class Actinomycetes; order Kitasatosporales; family Streptomycetaceae; genus Streptomyces; species Streptomyces sp. NPDC003247. Next base: position 997,815 of record NZ_JBIAPF010000001.1, on the reverse strand, counting down.
CGGCGGTGATGATCGCGGCCGCCTCGGGAGCACGGGTCGTCGCCGTGGACGTGTCACCGCGCGCCCTGGAGCTGGCGCGCACGTTCGGCGCGGCGGAGTGCGTGGACGCGCGGGACACGCCGGACACGGCGGCGGCGGTGCGCGAGGTGACCGGCGGCGGGGCGCACCTCTCCCTCGACGCCCTCGGCTCACCCGCCACCTGCGCCGCCTCGGTGAACGGCCTGCGCCGCCGCGGCCGGCACGTCCAGGTCGGCCTGCTGCCCTCGGCCGACGGCCTGACCCCCGTCCCGCTGGCCCGCGCCGTCGCCCTGGAGCTGGAACTCCTCGGCAGCCACGGCATGGCCGCCCACGCCTACCCCGGGATGCTGGAGCTGGTCCGGGCGGGAGTGCTCCGCCCCGACCTGCTGGTGACGTCCACGATCGGGCTGGACGCCGTACCGGATGCGCTGGCGGCGATGGGAACCGCGCCCGGGGCGGGGGTGACCGTCATCGAGCCGTGGCGGTGAGGGCGGCCCACTCGCGGTCCAGGAGGGCCATGAGCACCTCGTCCACCCACACCCCGTCCCGCAGCGCGGCCTCCCGGCGCACGCCCTCCACCACGAACCCGGCCTTCTCGTAGACGCGCCGGGCCCGGGCGTTGTCGCCGTACACCTCCAACTGGATGCGGTGCAGACCCAGCCGTTCGAAGCCGTAACCGACGACGAGACGGGTCGCCTCGGTACCGATCCCCCGGTCGCGGCCCCGCGGGCCGATCAGGGTACGGAAGGTGCAGCTGCGCGCGTCCGGGTCCCACTCGTACAGGACGACCTCGCCGACGAGTTCACCGGTGGCCCGGTCGGTGACGGCGAGATCGAGGCGGTCGGGCGAGCCGGAGCGGGTGGCGTACCACGAGCGCAGGTGCTCCAGGGTGAGCTCACCGTTCGGCGGGAACGTGAAGCGGATGACTTCGGCATCGCCGATGATCTCCCACATGCCCTCGGCATCGGCCTCCACGAAGGGACGCAGCACGGTTCTCTCACCGGCCAGCACGGGTTTGACGGAGAAGTCCATGCGGGGCACTGTGCCTCACACGATCGAGGGCGCACCAGCGATCAGCTCAGCGCCTTCTCGATGGCCTCGAAGATGTCGGCGTCGGTCTCCTGCTGCCAGGACGGGAGGTCGGGCCAGTCGGCCACGTAGCCCGGTTTCGGGTCCTCGAAGTGCTTGAACATCTGGGCCGTCCAGCACGTCGCGACGAAGCGGCTCTTCTGCTCCCGGGTCAGCCGTGCCGTGGTGCCGCCGCTGATCTCGATGAAGTGGCGGACCTGCTCGTAGACGGAGCCCGCTGCCTCGCGCTCCCACAGCGGGGTGTCGTCCCACGGGGTCACGTAGCCGGCCTTCGGCTCACCGGGGAAGTGCTGGTGCACTCCCGCGATCCAGGTTTCCCGGAACAGTCGGGCGCCTTCGGTCTGCGACATGCCTACCCCTCTCGTCACGGCGTGCTCAGCGTGGCGATCTCCGCCCCCAGATCCGCTACACGGTGGTCGCGGCTCAAGGGACCGAACTCGTCGTACAGGGCTTGGAGTCTACGGGCGACATACCCGGACCCGGAGGATCGGGCCAGTTCGACGGCTTCCCTGCCGTACACCACGACCTGTTCGGCATTCCGCCGCTTCGCACCGATGACGGCCAGATCGGTGAGCACTGCTCCGCGTCGCCGGTACGACTGCCCGGACGCCAGAGCTGTCTGTTCCAGGGCATTCCTCAAAGCGTTCTCCGCCAGGTCGAGACGGCCCAGCCGGTACGTACCGCGACCCCCGTGCCTCACGAGGCGGTGAGACACGGAAGGGTTCAAGACCGTTCCTTTCGGTCGCTTGGGCAACCCACCTCCGTCTCGCCTGCCAGGGGCGGAACGGCTACAAAGTACCGGGCTCCCGCAGGTTGACCACGACAGCGGTGATCGACGGGTGAGTGTGCCGTCGCTGCCGTCAGGAGCAACCTCCGGACTATTGCTTCCGCGCTACCGATACGGCTTCATAGGTTATGAAGCCGTGACTTCACCCGGGTGGCGTTACCGCACATCGGCAAGTAACAGCAGGTCAGTGCGTACGCGTGTCAGCACGCTGACACAGGTAAAACGGCCCCCGCGCAGTCTCATGGCTGTACTATTTCGTTGATTCGAGACTCACCGAGACTCACCGAGGCTCACCGAGTCTGGACACACGAAGAGCCCGACTCGGCTGCAACCAAGTCAGGCCCTTCGCGCAGTTCACGAGCCCGGTCGTCCATCACTCGACCGGGCTCGCTGCATGAGCAACCCCGGACACGGCCGGCCTCGCGTGGGGCACAGCGCTACCGCGTGAACTGACCCCATGTGGCGATGATCGTCACAAGCAAGCCAGTCGCAGCCAAGCCAACTGACCACTTCTCTGGGTCGGTCCACGGCTTGCGAGGCTTGCCCATGCTGTTTCTCACCGTTGCTCCTCCTGCTCCTTCCAGGTCCCTGACCATCAGGGACTATCCGCCGACTCCTGCAAAGAAGTCGACGAGTTGGAGGGGAGGAGCAGGTGAAGCAGGACAAGCATACGAGCGCATCACGACACCAGGTGCCTGTCCGGTGCAATTCGCGAGTGCCTAGCGCTGCTGGCCAGGTGCCGCCTTGTAACACTCCACACCCAGGAAGCGGCATGGGTACCTTCATAGGCAGAAGACTCGACGGAGGGAGCACGATGCCTCGCCGCCCGCTGGATCGTCGGCGCCTTACCCATAGGGGGGCGCGCTGATGTTGGAAGAAGCCGAAGAGATCGGCCGTCGCGCACGCCGTGCACGGCTCCGCCTTGGCATGACTCAGGCCGACCTCGCTGCTGCGCTCGGCAAGACGCAGGGGTGGGTCTCCAAGATGGAACGCGGACACATCGAGCTGGACCGCGTCGGCCTGCTCAACCTGCTTGCCTCGGAGCTGCACGTACACCCGAATGACCTGATCGGGCGGCCATACAACAGTTCCCCGGCCGAGAATCAGTGGCAGGTCTCTGCCGCAGCTATCTTGCGTGAGCTGCGACGCTACGACCTCGCCCCCGTCTTCGACGGAACCCCCCGACCTGCCCGTCAGCTCTGGCAGGAAACCACCCGCCTTCACCGCCTGCGTGACTCCGCTGCCAACGTGGCGATCATGGAGGTATTGCCCGACCTGTTCCGCGAGGCACGCGCCCTCGCCGAGGTCTCCACGGGGCACGAACGGGAAGAGGCGTTCGCCATCTACGCCGTGTGCTGCAAGTTCGCCCACACCGCCGCGCACGCCCTTGGGCACCCTGAGTTGATCGCCATGGCGTGTGAGCGGGCCGCTTGGTCTGCCCGGTTGTCCGGCGATCCTGTCATGCCTGCTGTCGCCGACTGGATGCGTGTCTGGGACATGTGGGCCACGGCGGATTGGGATGACTCCATTGCCCTGTCGGACAAAGCGATTCGCAGTGTGCAGCAGGGCTACGACCGGGGTGAGCCGCTGGCCGTGCGGGCGTGGGGGACACTGCAACTGCGCGCGGCGGTTTCGGCTGCACGGAGCGGTCGCAAGGCCGAAGCGAAGGACCGGATCAAGCACGCGCGGGGTGCAGCGAAGCGGATGACAGAGGCCGTCGGCCCTCCGGTCTACGACCGCCACAGCCTGACCTTCTCGCCGGGCAATGTGCAGATCCATGCGATCAGCGTCGCTCTGGAGATGCATGAGCAACGTGAGGCCCTGTCGATAAACCGGCGCGTGAGTAAGCAGCTGGTCGAGTCGCTTCCCAACTCCCGTCAGGGACATCACCACATGGACCTGGCCCGTGCTTGGCTGTGGGACGGAAACCGCGACAAGGCGCTGAAGGAGCTGGAGAAGGCCGAGCGCATCGCCCCCCAGCTCGTCCGCAATCATCCCATCGCCCGGTCAACCCTGCGCAGCATCGTGTACGCCGAGCGAGCAAGCACTCGGGAGAAGCTGCGCCGCATGTCAGACCGGTTTCACCTCGACGGATGAGGGCTGTATTCCTCTGGTTCATATTGAGCCTGGGAGCACTCCATAACTTCGAGGTATGGCCGAACGAACTTCGGAACAACTTTCCGCGTGGGGCGTCGAGTTAAGCGCTGGCGCCCCGTTTCACCCCCGCCTCGGCGACCTGGCCCTCGACCTTGCCGAGAGAGGCGGGATCGGGATCGTCGTCGCCCTGCCGAGTGACAGTTCGGCGTCGTACCAATTGCGACCGCCGGGCGGCGGAGAGGACTGGCGCGCGCGAGCTGACGGGTCCACCCTGCGGCCCGTGCCGGTGCCCGTCACTCACGTCACGCCCCTGCGGCAAGACGCCATCTACGACCACCGCGCCCAGCAGGCCGCGCTTCCGGTCACCGTCCACTATGAGGACGGCGGTTCCTGCGAGACGGTGCTCATTCTCACCTCCTCGCAAGTCGAGCTGTACTCACTCCAGTTCGGACGGCTGATCAAGGCAAGGGAATCGGCACGGGAGCGTACTTGGTGAGTGCTGCCTCGCTGATGCTCGCCCCGCCGGCGTCCGCACGCGCCCTTGTGCCGTCGCCGATCGCCTTCCGCTGTGAGGTGACCGCCCACGACCTCAGCAGCTCTCGCGAGGTACTGCTCGCCGCCCACCGTGGCCGCTCGGCACGGCTTGCCGCCCGCTGGCTACGCGCTGAGGCTCATCACCTCGCTCGGCTGCTGTCTCCGGAGCCTGGGGCTCTGTTCCTCCGGGACGCGCCCCTGATCGCGGCAGGTCCCGCTGTCGCTCGCCCTGACGCCGAACTGCGCGCGTGGGCCGAGAGCGACCAGACGTACGAGCATGCGTTGCGCGCCCTTGCCACCGGTCGCGCGTTCGTTTTCACCGTGACGGACGACGACGCCCGGTACTCCCTCCGGGTGCACCCGTTGCCCACTCGCCGAAGAACACCGGCACAAGCCCCGTTTTCTTCCAACGGCCGCCGAGGGCGGCGCACAACCCGATGACCCCCGCCCACGTGTCTTCCATCTCCCCGGCCCGGGCGTGGGTCCACCACCTGTCCTGAGCCTTACCGCCTCATCACGGGAAGTGAGCCAATGGAACAGTTCGAGCGTGCACGTCTCGATGCGTACTTCGCGCGTATCGCGGACACCTTCGCCCCGGCGGAGAAGCCGTCGGCATTCCTGATCACGCACCTGCTGCCCGAGCGCCCCGCGTTCGTGCGGGCCATGGGTATCAGCACCACTCTGCGGGCCGTGCTGCCCAAGCCCAAGTCCGTCGACCTCACCGCCCGCCGGGAGATCGAGAGGACGACGCAGTGCGACACCCTCTCACGAGAGCTGTTCGAGGACCCCGGTAGCGCGGTCGACTACATCGAGTCGCGGGCCGCTGGTGAAGCCGTCGTGCTGCTCGATGTCGGTGGGTACTTCGCACCGACCCTCGACGCCCTGTGCGAGCGGTTCTCGGGCCGTGTTCTGGGCGTGGTCGAGGACACGGAGAACGGACACAAGCGCTACGCCGGCGCCGAGAAACTGCCGTGTCCGGTCGTCTCCGTCGCCCGCTCCCCGCTGAAGGACCCGGAAGACTTCCTCGTCGGTCAGTCCGTCGTGTTCTCGACCGAAGCGCTGATGCGAAGCCGTGGTGACATCCTCCACGGCCGCACCGCCCTCGTGATCGGGTTCGGCAAGCTCGGATCCAGCATCGCCCGCCTGCTGCACGCCAAGGGCGTACAGGTCACCGTCTACGACCTCGACCCCGTCCGCCGGACACAGGCGCTCGCGCAGGGCTTCACCGTCGCCAAGGACCGCGACGCCGCACTGCACGGGGCCGGTCTGATCTTGTGCGCGACCGGAGCCGTGTCGCTGCGGGGCGAGGACTTCTCGGCCTTGCGGAACGGCGCCTACGTCGCCACGGTCACCAGCAGCGAGGACGAACTCGACCTGGCCGGCCTTCCCGACGTGTACCAGCGGACCCCGAACGGCGAGCACATCACTCGCTACCAGACGACCGGCCACTACTTCTACCTGCTCAACGGAGGCAATGCCGTCAACTTCCTGCACGGTGCGAGCGTCGGCCCGTTCATCTACCTCGTGCAGGCCGAAATCCTCGCGGGCGTCCGGAAAATCGCCCGCGGCGACCTCGCGCCCGGTATGCACGAGGCCGACGCCGCAGACCGCGCCACCATCGCCGGAACGTGGCTGAACTACTTCAACCGCTAGGAGAAACAACCTCATGCCGATCACCGCCCAGCACGTGAGCGACACCGTCGCCGCCTACCTGGCTGACCACCCGGACGAGGAGGACGCGCTCTCGGTACTGGACAAGGTCATCGAGGAGGCCGGTGACGCGATCGCATCGCGCAAGACCTTCCGCGGGCACGTCACCGCCGGTGCCGCCCTGGTCCGCCCTGACGGTCGTGTCCTCACCATCGAGCACCGTGCCCTGCGCAAGTGGTTGCTGCCCGGCGGCCACGTCGAGGACAGCGACTCGACACTCCGCGACGCCGCCCTGCGCGAGCTGGCCGAGGAGACCGGCATCAGCAGTGACCAGGTCGAGCCGATCGGCGACGTGCCTCTGCACATCGACGTCCACTCGATTCCCATGAACGAGGCCAAGGGCGAGCCCGAACACCTGCACTTCGACTTCCGGTTCTTGTTCCGGACCACGGCGGACGCGGTCGAGCTGCAAGAGGAAGAGGCCACCGCCTACTCCTGGCAGTACGCGGACATGCTGACGGCCTCGCCTCTGCGCTCCAGAGTGACGGCGGCCGCCGCACGCCCCTAGCAAGAGGACGCCCGCAAGAGGAGGCCGGACCACCCGTCAGCCTGGACGGGATGACGGGTGGTCCGGTCGTGGAGGGCGGCCGGGGGCGCCGTCGGCCTCGCGGGGTCAGTCCGTGCGGCGGCCGCGGTTGCCGGGGCGGGAGGCGACCCAGGCGAGGACGGTGTCGACGTACCAGTAGCGTCTGCCGCCCTCGATGCGGTCGGGCGGGGGCAGCAGCCCGTGCTTGCGGTAGGAGCGCACGGTGTCCGGCTGCACGTTGATGTGCGCCGCGATCTCCTTGTAGGACCAGAGCCGTCGGTCGGTCATGAGTGCACCTCCCCGCGTGGCCGGGCGGCGGCCGGGAGGCCGTCCGGGGGAGCCCGGCGTCACGCTGGTGATCACCGGGCCCTTGCCCGCTGGACGGCCCCCGTGTGACCGTACGGATGCGGTTGTGGACCGACTGTGACGTGGTGGTCGCGCATCCGTGACATATGGCGTATGCCTGACATTCGTGACGGGTGTGCCGGAGGGCCCGGAGGGCTACGCCCCGCAGGAGCGCAGGAAGGCCCGGGTCCGCTGGGCGATCGGCAGGGGGCGGTCCGGCTCGCACGGGTACATGTCCTGCTCGACGATCGCGAACAGGTCGACGTCCAGCTTCCGCGCGGCCTCCAGCACCGGGCCCAGCTCCGGCACCCCGGACGGCGGTTCGCACATCACACCCTGGGCGACCGCGGGCCCGAACGGTGTCCCCTTCGCCCGCACGTCCGCCAGGATCTCCGGGTCGACCTGCTTGAGGTGCAGGTAGCCGATGCGTTCCCCGTAGGTCTCGATCAGCTTGACGCTGTCGCCGCCGCAGTACGCGTAGTGCCCGGTGTCGAGGCAGAGCGACACCGAGCCGGAGTCCGTGCCGTCCAGGAAGCGGGCGACGTTCTCCTCGCTGTCGATGTGGGTGTCGGCGTGCGGGTGTACGACGATCCGCAGGCCGTACCGCTCGCGCACCTCCCGCCCCAGCCGTTCGGTGAGCGAGGTGAGGTTGCGCCACTGCTCCGGCGTGAGCGTGTCCGGCTCGAGCACCTCGCCGGTCTTGTCGTCCCGCCAGAAGGAGGGGATGACCACCAGGTGGGAGGCGCCCATCGCCTGGGCCAGGGCCGCGTTGTCGGCGACGTGCGCCCAGGTCCGGTCCCAGACCGCCGCGCCGTGGTGGAGCCCGGTGAAGACCGTGCCCGCGGACACCTTCAGTCCGCGCCTCGTCGTCTCCTCGATGAGGACGGCCGGGTCGGTCGGCAGGTACCCGTAGGGGCCCAGTTCGATCCACTCGTAGCCGGAGAGCGCCACCTCGTCGAGGAAGCGCCGCCAGGGCACCTGCCGCGGGTCGTCGGGGAACCAGACGCCCCAGCTGTCGGGGGCCGAGCCGATCCGGATGCGGGACAGTGGGGACTGAGGTGACAACGACGTCATGGGCGTCAGCGTGCGGTCTCCCCGAAAGGGTGTCAAGCGCTGGTCCGAATGTCCGGACAAAACATTGACAGGGTCCACCGCGGGGGACTACAAAGCCGTGAGGAGCCGGTACGGCGGCACGCCCGGCAGGCGGGCAGGCGCACAGGAGTGCAGGAGTGCAGGCGCACAGGCGTGCGGGCGTGCGGGCCGACACGAAGGGATCTCGATGGCGTACGACCTGATCACCATGGGGCGGATCGGAGTGGACCTCTATCCGCTCCAGACGGGGGTCCCGCTGCCGCAGGTCACGTCCTTCGGGAAGTTCCTCGGCGGGTCCGCGACCAATGTCGCCGTCGCCGCCGCCCGCCTCGGCCGGCGCACCGCGGTGATCACCCGTACCGGTGACGACCCGTTCGGCACCTATCTGCACCAGGCCCTGCGCGACTTCGGCGTCGACGACCGCTGGGTCACCCCCGTCCCCGGCCTGCCGACCCCGGTCACCTTCTGCGAGGTCTTCCCGCCGGACGACTTCCCGCTGTACTTCTACCGGCAGCCCAAGGCGCCCGACCTGGAGATCGACGCCCACGACCTCGACCTCGACGCCGTCCGCGACGCCCGCGTCTTCTGGGTGACGGGCACCGGCCTGAGCCAGGAACCGAGCCGCACGGCGACGCTGGCGGCCCTCGCCCACCGCGCCAAGGCCGGCACCACCGTCTTCGACCTCGACTGGCGGCCCATGTTCTGGACCGACCCGGACGCGGCCCGCCCCTTCTACGCCGAGGCCCTGAAGCACGCCACCGTCGCCGTCGGCAACCTCGACGAGGTGGAGGTCGCCACCGGCGTGCGCGAACCGCGGGCCGCCGCCCGCGCCCTCCTCGACGCGGGCGTCGACATCGCCGTCGTCAAACAGGGGCCCGAGGGCGTCCTGGCCGTCAGCCGCGCGGGCGAGTACGCCGAGGTCCCCCCGCTCCCGGTGACCGTCCTCAACGGCCTCGGCGCCGGGGACGCCTTCGGCGGCGCCCTCTGCCACGGCCTCCTCGCGGGCCGCGACCTGGAGACGGTCATGCGGTACGCCAACGCCGCCGGCGCCATCGTCGCCTCCCGCCTGGAGTGCTCCTCGGCCATGCCGACCCCCGACGAGATCGAGGCGGCGCTCACGGCGGGAGCCGTGCGGTGAGCGTCGACGTCGCGGAGCTCGTGCACACCCGCACCCACCACCCCGAGGCGATCGCCGAGGCCGCCGCCCGCCGCACCCGACGGCCCCTGCTCGGCGCGAACGGCCGTCTGATGATCGTCGCCGCCGACCACCCCGCCCGCGGCGCGCTCGGCGCCGGCGGCCGCTCCCTGGCCATGGCCAACCGCGCCGACCTGCTCGAACGCCTCTGCCTGGCCCTGTCCCGGCCCGGTGTCGACGGCGTCCTCGCCACCGCCGACATCCTCGACGACCTGCTCCTGCTCGGCGCCCTCGACGGCAAGGTCGTCATGGGCTCGATGAACCGCGGCGGCCTCCAGGGCGCCCGCTTCGAACTCGACGACCGCTTCACCGGCCACCGCGCCGAGGACATCGAACGGCTCGGCTTCGACGCGGGCAAACTGCTCCTGCGCATCGACTACGACGACACGGGCTCCCTCACCACCCTGGAGTCCACCGCCCGCGCGATCGACGACATGGCCGCACGCCGGCTCCCCGTCTTCGTCGAGCCGTTCATCTCCCGCCGCGCCCCCGACGGCGGGCTCCGCAACGACCTGTCCGCCGAGGCCGTCACCCGGTCCATCGCCATCGCCTCCGGACTCGGCGGCACCTCCGCCTACACCTGGCTCAAGGTGCCGGTCACCGACAACCCCGACGACATGGCCGAGGTCATGGAGACCTCCACCCTGCCGGCGGTCCTGCTGGGCGGCGAGGTCGGGGGCTCCGCCGAGGACCAGGCCGGCGCGTACGAGAAGTGGCGGGGCGCGCTGCGCCTGCCCACCGTCCGCGGCCTGGTGGTCGGCCGTTCGCTGCTGTACCCGGCGGACGGGGACGTGGCCGCCGCCGTCGACACCGCCGTAGGACTGCTGTGAGGGCCGCCGCATGACACACACCGAGCCGCAACGCCCGTCGCGCACCGAGCCGCACCCCAGCCCGTCGCACACCGAGCCGCGGCGCCCCGCGGGCCAGGGCCTGCACGTCCCGCGCGGGACCACCGCCGACGCGCAGCATGTCCTCGACATCGGTCCGGAGCGGGCCGGCTGGGCCCACAGCAGTCTGCGCGTCGTCGAGCTGGCGCCCGGCGGCACGCACACCCTCACCGCCGGGGACAGCGAGTGGATCGTGCTTCCGCTGGAGGGCGGATGTACCGTGCAAACAGCTGATGAAGAGTTCCAACTCCTGGGCAGGGAGAGCGTTTTCGCGTCGGTCACCGACTTCGCGTACGTTCCCCGGGACGCCCGGGCACAGATCGCCTCCGGCGCGGGAGGCCGCTTCGCCCTGGCAGGAGCGAAGTGCGAGCGACGACTCCCCGCCCGCTACGGCCCCGCGCCGGAGGTACCCGTCGAGGAACGCGGCAGCGGCACCTGCGCCCGCCTGGTGCGCAACTTCGCCTCCGCCGACGCCTTCGACTGCGACAAGCTGATCGCCGTCGAGGTCGTCACCCCCGGCGGGAACTGGTCCTCGTACCCGCCGCACAAGCACGACGAGCACCGGCCCGGCGAGGAGTCGGAGCTGGAGGAGATCTACTACTTCGAGATCGACGGACCGAACGGGTTCGGCTACCAGCGCGTGTCCCCCTCCCGCGAGGGCGGATCCGACGTCCTCGCCGAGGTCCGCTCCGGCGACGCCGTCCTCGTCCCCGACGGATGGCACGGCCCGTCGATCGCCCAGCCCGGCCACACCATGTACTACCTGAACGTGATGGCGGGGCCCGGCGGGACGCGGGAGTGGCGGATCTGCTTCCACCCGGACCATGTAGAAAGCACAGGGGGTTACCGATGACCACGAGGCTCACCGTGGCCCAGGCGCTGGTGCGCTTCCTCGCCGCCCAGTACACCGAGCGCGACGGCGTACGGCAGCGGCTGATCGGCGCGACCTGGGGCATCTTCGGCCACGGCAACGTCGCCGGACTCGGCCAGGCGCTCGTCGAGTACGCCGACGTCATGCCGTACCACCAGGGCCGCAACGAGCAGTCGATGGTCCACGCGGCCGTCGGCTACGCCCGCCAGTCGAACCGCCTGTCCACCCACGCGGTGACGACGTCGATCGGTCCTGGCGCGACGAACCTGGTCACCGGAGCGGCCCTCGCCACGATCAACCACCTCCCGGTCCTGCTCCTCCCCGGCGACGTGTTCGCCACCCGCCCGGCCGACCCGGTGCTCCAGCAGCTGGAGGTCCCCTACGCCGGTGACGTGTCCGTCAACGACACCCTGCGCCCGGTCTCGAGGTACTTCGACCGCGTCACCCGCCCCGAGGCCCTCATCCCGGCCGCGCTCCAGGCGATGCGCGTGCTGACGGACCCCGTGGAGACGGGCGCGGTGACCCTGGCGCTGCCGCAGGACGTCCAGGCCGAGGCGTACGACTGGCCCGAGGCGTTCTTCGCCGAGCGCACCTGGGCCGTCCGCCGGCCGGGCGCCGACCCGGCCGAGCTCGCTGAGGCGGTCCGGGCGGTCCGGGCGGCCGCGCGCCCCCTGGTCGTCGCGGGCGGCGGCGTCCACCACAGCCGCGCCGAGGCGGCCCTCGCCGAGTTCGCCGAGGCCACCGGCATCCCGGTCGCCTCCACCCAGGCCGGCAAGGGCTCCCTGCGCCACGACCACCCTCAGGACGTCGGAGGCGTCGGCCACACCGGCACCGCGACCGCCGACGAACTGGCCCGCACCGCCGACCTGGTGATCGGCGTGGGCACCCGGTACACCGATTTCACCACCGCCTCCCACACCCTGTTCGCCGGCGAGGGCGTCCGTTTCCTCAACCTCAACATCGCCGCCCACGACGGCCACAAGATGGCCGGCCTCCCGCTCGTCGCGGACGCCCGCAGCGGCCTCACGGAGCTGACGCAGGCCCTCGAACTCCACGCCCACCGCGTCACGGACGCCTACGTCGCCGAGTACACCGACGACAAGGAGCGCTGGGAGCAGCGCGTCGACGCCTGCTACGAGGCCGAAGAGGTCGACGTACGCCCCACCCAGCCGCAGGTGCTGGGCGCGCTGGACGCGATCGTCGACGAGACGGACGTCATCATCAACGCGGCCGGCTCCCTCCCCGGCGACCTGCACAAACTGTGGCGGACACGCTCGCGGGACCAGTACCACCTGGAGTACGGCTACTCCTGCATGGGCTACGAGATCCCGGCCGCGCTCGGGGTGAAGCTGGCGGCGCCCGACCGGCCGGTGTGGGCGCTGGTCGGCGACGGCACGTACCTGATGATGCCGACGGAGATCGTCACGGCCGTGCAGGAGGGCATCGCGATCAAGATCGTCCTCGTGCAGAACCACGGGTACGCCTCCATCGGCGGGCTGTCGGAGGAGACCGGCGGCGAACGCTACGGCACCGCCTACCGCCACCGGGCCGACGACGGCACCTTCACGGGCGCCCCCCTCCCCGTCGACCTGGCCGCCAACGCCGCCAGCCTCGGGATGCGCGTGCTGCGCGCGAAGACCGTGCGCGAGCTGCGCGCGGCCCTCGCCGAGGCCCGGGCGGCCGACACCCCCACATGTGTCTACGTCGAGACCCGAACGGCAGACACAGTGTCGGGCGCGCCCGAGGCACAGGCCTGGTGGGATGTACCCGTGGCCGAGACCGCGACCCGCCCGTCGGCGGTCAAGGCCCGTGAGCTGTACGAACGGCACGTCTCCACCCGACGCCGCCATCTGTGAAGGAGCAACTGGGCATGACGAAGATCGTCAACCACTGGATCGGCGGCAAGGCCGTCGAGGGCGCGTCGGGCACGTTCGGGCCGGTCACCGACCCGGCGACCGGCGCGGTCACCACGAAGGTCGCGTTCGCGTCGGTCGACGAGGTCGACGCGGCGGTCGCGGCCGCCAAGGACGCCTTCGCGACCTGGGGCCAGTCCTCGCTGGCCCAGCGCACCTCGATCCTGTTCCGGTTCCGCGCGCTGCTCGACGCCCACCGTGACGACATCGCCGAGCTGATCACCGCCGAGCACGGCAAGGTGCACTCCGACGCGCTCGGTGAGGTCGCCCGCGGCCTGGAGATCGTCGATCTGGCCTGCGGCATCAGCGTGCAGCTGAAGGGCGAGCTGTCCACGCAGGTGGCGAGCCGCGTGGATGTGGCGTCGATCCGTCAGCCGCTCGGTGTCGTCGCGGGCATCACGCCGTTCAACTTCCCGGCGATGGTCCCGATGTGGATGTTCCCGATCGCCATCGCGACCGGCAACACCTTCGTGCTGAAGCCGTCCGAGAAGGACCCGTCGGCGTCGGTCCGGCTGGCCGAACTGCTGGCCGAGGCCGGTCTGCCCGACGGCGTCTTCAACGTCGTCCACGGCGACAAGGTGGCCGTCGACCGCCTCCTGGAGCACCCGGACGTCAAGGCCGTCTCCTTCGTCGGCTCCACCCCGATCGCCCGCCACATCCACACCACCGCCTCCGCGCACGGCAAGCGGGTCCAGGCCCTGGGCGGTGCCAAGAACCACATGCTGGTCCTCCCGGACGCCGACCTGGACGCGGCCGCGGACGCCGCCGTGTCGGCCGCCTACGGCTCGGCGGGCGAGCGCTGCATGGCCATCTCGGCCGTCGTCGCGGTCGGTGCGATCGGCGACGAACTGGTGGAGAAGATCCGCGAGCGCGCCGAGAAGATCAAGATCGGCCCCGGCAACGACCCGGCCTCCGAGATGGGCCCGCTGATCACCGCCGCCCACCGCGACAAGGTCGCCTCCTACGTCACGGGCGCGGCGGCCGAGGGCGCCGAGGTGGTCCTCGACGGCACCGGCCACACGGTCGACGGCTTCGAGGACGGCCACTGGATCGGCATCTCGCTGCTGGACAAGGTGCCCACGTCGGCCAAGGCCTACCAGGACGAGATCTTCGGCCCGGTGCTGTGCGTGCTGCGCGCGGACACCTACGAGGAGGGCGTGGCGCTCATCAACGCCTCCCCGTTCGGCAACGGCACCGCGATCTTCACCCGGGACGGCGGCGCCGCCCGCCGCTTCCAGCTGGAGATCGAGGCGGGCATGGTCGGCGTGAACGTCCCGATCCCGGTCCCCGTCGGCTACCACAGCTTCGGCGGCTGGAAGGACTCCCTCTTCGGCGACCACCACATCTACGGCAACGACGGCACGCACTTCTACACCCGCGGCAAGGTCGTCACCACCCGCTGGCCGGACCCCTCCGAGGCCCCGGCGGGCGTGGACCTGGGCTTCCCGCGCAACCACTGAGGCCCCTGGGCCCCTACGGTGCCCCGTCCTCCCGGCAGCGGGAGGGCGGGGCACCGTCGTGTCACCGTCGGACGGCGCGCGAGGGCACGGTGCCCGCGCGCCGGCCCCGTCCTTCCGCGGCACGCCCCCACCGGCCGCTCCGGCCGCTCCGGCCGCTCCGCCCCCATCGGCCGCTCCGGTCGCTCCGGCCGCTCCGGTCGCCGTCCGCGCACCGGACGGCCACACGTTTTTTCGCCGTCCCCTGCGGTTCCCGCACACCCCATCGCCCGCTGGCGGATTGACCGTAACTGCCGATCACCTCCTCAAGTCGGCATCTGAACTACGGATTCCGTAGATGAACAGCTATTGACGTGCCGGTTTTCGTCGGGGTTCCATGCAGCGCCGGGAGCGGCCCGAATCACGTACGACCCAAGCCGCCGGAGGCGATAGCGCTCCCGACCGAACCCCCCGCCGCACCAGTCGATCGGAACCATTCGATGACCGACACGCTCCGCCCTGTCCAGACCACCGCCGACGGGACCGCCGCCCCCGACGCCCCGGACAGTCCCCAGAAGCTCAAGCGCTCCATCGGAGTGGTCGGCGGGACCCTGCTGACCCTGTCCTGCGTGACGCCGGCGTCCACGCTGTTCGTCGTCGTCCCCGACCTGTTCGGCTCGCTCGGCACCGCGACCGCCCTCACGATCGCGATCGGCTCGCTCCTCTGTATCGCGGTGGCGTTCTGTTACTCGGAGCTGGGCACCCTCATCCCCAGCGCGGGCGGCGAGTACGCCATGGTGTCGACGTTGGCCGGACGGCTCGCGGGCTGGCTCGTCTTCGTCCTGTCGCTCCTGGTCGTGATGATCGTCCCGCCGGTGATCGCCATGGGCACGGCCGACTACCTGGCCCCGGTCGTCCACCTCGACCCGTCGCTCGCCGGCGCCGGCGTCATGCTGCTGGCCACCCTCGCCGGCCTGCTCGACCTGCGCGCCAACGCCTGGATCACCGGGATCTTCCTGGTCCTGGAGGTCATCGCGGCGGCCGTCGTGGCGGTGCTGGGCTTCGCCCACGCCGAGCGCGGCCCGGGCAGCCTGGTGTCGATGCAGGTCGCCGGCGCCGACGGCCGGCCGGACACCGTCACCGCCCTGCTGGTCGTCTCCGGCCTCGCCATCGCCCTCTTCGTCACCCAGGGCTTCTCCACCGCCGTCTACCTCTCCGAGGAACTGGAGCACCCCCGCCGCACCGTCGCCCGTACGGTCCTGGCCACCCTCGCCATCTCCACCGTGATCATCCTGGTCCCGGTCGCCGCGATCACCCTGGGCGCCTCCGACCTCGCCGAGCTGACCGGCGGCGACATCGGCTCCATGGTCACCGCCTGGTCCAGCTCCGCCGTCGGCACCTTCGTCAGCCTCTGCGTGGCCCTCGCGATCATCAACGCCGGCATCGTCATGGTCATCCAGAACTCCCGCGTCCTGTTCGCCTCCGCCCGCGACAAGGCCTGGCCCCAGCCGGTCAACGACGCCTTCGCCCGGCTCGGCCGCTTCGGCTCCCCCTGGGTCGCCACCCTCGCCGTCGGCGTTCCCGGCGCGGCCCTGTGCTTCGTCAACCTCGACACGCTGTACGGCGTGACGGGCGTCTCCGTGACCGGCATGTACCTGCTCGTCGCCATCGCCGCCCTGCTCGCCCGCCGCGGCGCCCACCGCCACACCCCCGCCTGGCGCATGCCGCTCTGGCCGGTCGTCCCGGCCCTGCTGATCGTGGTCCTCGCCTACATCCTCACCCAGCAGGAGACCGCCTACCTCCTGTGGACCGGTGGCATCACCGCCGCCGCCACCCTCTACTGGGCCCTCTACCTCCGCCCCCGCCGCGACACCCGCTGGCTGGTGTCGATCCCGGAGGACGCGGGGGCCTGACGCGTACCGCGGACGCGGTACGCGACCCGGCCGCCGTACGCCGGAGGTAGGCCGGTCGGTTCCGCCTCCGGTCGACATCTCCCCGACAGTTTCACCCCGTACCGTTGCAGCATGGATCTTCGACTGCCCCGGCTGCGGGGACTGCGGCGGTCGCGGCGGCTGGTGGCCGCCGCGGCCGCCGTCGTCGTTCTCGCTGGCGCCGGGACATGGACGGCCGTCGCCTCCGACGACCCGCCGCCCGTCAAGCGCAGTGACCGGGTGCTGGCCGTGGACGGGGTGCGCCTGGACACCTCGTACTTCACGTCCGGGACCGGCCGCCGCCCCGCCGTCCTGCTGGGGCACGGCTTCGGCGGGAGCAAGGACGACGTCCGGCAGCAGGCCGAGGAACTGGCCCGCGCCGGATACGCCGTGCTGACCTGGTCGGCGCGCGGCTTCGGCAGGTCCACCGGGAAGATCGGGCTGAACGACCCGCAGGGCGAGGTCGCCGACGTCTCGAAGCTGATCGACTGGCTGGCGAAGCGCCCCGAGGTCGAGCTAGACAAGGCCGGCGACCCGCGCGTGGGCATGACCGGTGCCTCCTACGGCGGCGCGATCTCCCTGCTGGGCGCCGGGTACGACGACCGGGTCGACGCCATCGCCCCGGCGATCACGTACTGGAACCTCGCGGACGCCCTGTTCCCCGACGGCGTCTTCAAGAAGCTGTGGGCCGGCATCTTCTTCAACACCGGTGGCGGCTGCGCCGCGTTCGAGCCCGCGCTGTGCGCGATGTACCAGCGGGTCGCCGAGTCCGGCGCGCCCGACGACGCCGCCCGCGCGGTGCTCCAGGAGCGTTCGCCGTCCGCCGTCGCCGACCGCATCGACGTCCCCACCCTCCTGATCCAGGGGCAGACCGACTCCCTCTTCACCCTCGCCCAGTCCGACGCCGCCGAGCAGGCGATCAGCGCCAACGGCGCCCCCGTCGACGTCGACTGGATCGCGGGCGGCCACGACGGCGGCGACCTGGAGACCGACCGGGTCCGGGCCCGCGTGACCTCCTGGTTCGACCGCTACCTCAAGGAGGACACGGCCGCCGACACCGGCCCGGCCTTCCGCGTCACCCGCACCCTCGGCACCGGCACCGGCACCGGCACCGGCGACGGCGAATCCCGCCTGACCGGAGCGAGCGCCGACACCTACCCCGGCCTCGGGAGCGCCCCCCGCTCCCTCGCCCTCAGCGGCCGTGAGCAGAGCGTCGACAATCCGGCCGGCGCCACCCCGCCCGCCGTGTCCGCCCTGCCCGGCCTCGGCGGCTCCGGCCTCTCCCAGCTGTCGAGTCTCGGCGTCAGTGTCTCCCTCGACTTCCCCGGCCAGTACGCGGCCTTCGAGACCGCCCCCGTCCGCGAGGACCTGCGGATCACCGGCTCGCCCACGGTCACCGTGCACGTGCAGTCCACCACCGACGACGCCGTCCTCTTCGCCAAGGTGTACGACGTCGGCCCCGGCGGCGGCGCCCAGCAGGTACTGCCCTCCCAGCTGGTCCAGCCCGTCCGGGTGGAGGGCGCCAAGGCCGGCAAGGACGTCACGGTCACCCTGCCCGCCATCGACCACGAGGTGGAGGACGGCCACCGGCTGCGCCTGGTCCTCGCCTCCACGGACCTCGGTTACGCCTCCCCGGCTGCCCCGGCGACGTACACGGTCTCCGTGAAGGGCGATCTGACGGTGCCGACGGCCCTGAGCGGCACGGACGCGGCGGCCCCGCTGCCCGCCCGCGTGTGGTGGCTCCCGCTCGCCGGCGCCGTCCTCGCCGCGGCGCTGCTGCTGACCGCCCGCCGCCGCACCACGGCGCCCGCCGCCCCCGACCCGGCCCTCGCCGACGTCCCCCTCCAGATCACCGGCCTGACCAAGCGGTACGCGAAGTCCGCCGACCGGTACGCGGTCGAGGACCTGTCCTTCCGCGTCGACAAGGGCCAGGTGCTCGGCCTGCTCGGCCCCAACGGCGCGGGCAAGACGACGACCCTGCGCATGCTGATGGGCCTGATCACCCCGGACGGCGGCGAGATCCGCGTCTTCGGCCACGCCATCGCGCCCGGCGCCCCGGTGCTGTCCCGCGTCGGCGCCTTCGTCGAGGGCGCGGGCTTCCTCCCGCACCTGTCCGGCCGGGAGAACCTGGAGCTGTACTGGCGGGCCACCGGCCGCCCGCCGCAGGACGCCCACCTGGACGAGGCCCTGGAGATCGCGGGCCTCGGCGACGCGCTCGCCCGCGCGGTCCGCACCTACTCGCAGGGCATGCGCCAGCGTCTCGCCATCGCCCAGGCCATGCTCGGCCTGCCCGACCTGCTCATCCTCGACGAGCCGACCAACGGCCTCGACCCGCCCCAGATCCGCGAGATGCGCGAGGTCATGATCCGCTACGCGGCGGCCGGCCGCACGGTGATCGTCTCCAGCCACCTGCTGTCCGAGGTCGAGCAGTCCTGCACCCACCTGGTGGTGATGGACCACGGGCGGCTCGTCCAGGCGGGCCCGGTCCGGGAGATCGTCGGCTCCGGCGACACCCTGCTCGTCGGCACCTCCGCGCCGGTGGACGAGCCCGTCGTCGAGAAGGTCGCCGCGCTGCCCGGCGTGGCCTCGGCCACCCGCGCCGACGACGGCCTGCTGGTCCGCCTGGACCCCGACGGCACCGCGTCCCGCCTGGTCGCCGACCTGGTCCGCCTGGAGGTCCCCGTGGAGTCGGTCGGCCCGCACCGCCGCCTCGAAGACGCCTTCCTCACCCTGATCGGAGACTCCGCATGAGCACGCTCACCGACCGCGCGGAGGTCGCCGACGGCTACCGCGCCGGCCGTACGCTGCCCGTCCGGGTCGAGCTGGTCCGGCAGCTGAAGCGGCGCCGCACGCTCGTCATGGGCGGCGTCCTGTTCGCCCTGCCGTTCGTGCTGCTCGTCGCCTTCCAGGTGGGCGGCGGTCCCGGCGCGGGCAACGACCAGGTGAGCCTGATGGACACCGCCACGCTGTCCGGCGCGAACTTCGCGGCGGTGAACCTCTTCGCCTCCGCGGGCTTCCTGCTGGTCATCCCCGTGGCCCTGTTCTGCGGCGACACCGTGGCGTCGGAGGCCGGCTGGTCCTCCCTGCGCTACCTCCTCGCCGCGCCCGTGCCTCGCGCCCGCCTGCTGTGGTCCAAGCTCGTCGTCGGACTCGGCCTCAGCCTGGCCGCGATGGTGCTGCTGCCGGTCGTCGCCCTCGCCGTCGGCACGGCCGCGTACGGCTGGGGGCCGCTGCAACTGCCCACCGGCGGTCTGCTGCCGGCGGGCACCGCCGCCCAGCGCCTGCTGATCACCGTCGCCTACCTCTTCGTCTCCCAACTGGTCACCGCCGCCCTCGCGTTCTGGCTCTCCACCCGCACCGACGCCCCGCTCGGCGCGGTCGGCGGCGCGGTGGGCCTGACCATCGTCGGCAACGTCCTCGACGAGGTCACCGCCCTCGGCGACTGGCGCGAACTCCTGCCCTCGCACTGGCAGTACGCCTGGCTCGACGCCGTCCAGCCGACGCTCCAGTGGACCGACATGATCCAGGGCGTCTCGGTGTCGGTGACGTACGCGCTCGTGCTGTTCGCCCTGGCCTTCCGGGGATTCGCCCGCAAGGACGTGGTGTCGTAGGGGGAGGCTCGCCCTACGGCCCCTACGGCCCCTACGGCCCCTACGGCCCCGACGCACAGTCGTACAGGCGCCGTGCCCGCTCGTCCGGACCGCCCCGGTCCGTGACGACCTCGGGCACGGCGCTCCGCCGTGTTGGCGCGGCACCCCTGGTGCAACTTCTTACTCGTGAGTAAGGTTCCGTCCACCGCCTGCCAGCCCCCTCTTCCCCCAGGAGCCGCCATGGGCATGCGCAAGGACCTGAAACGGGCCGCACGCCGTACCGATCTGGCCGCCCGCACCCACGTGGACCTCGTCAGGGACGGGACCGGCACCGTACGGGAGGCCCGCACCGCCCCCCTCGTCCCGCCCCTCACCGGCGGCAGCACCGCCGACCTGCCGTTCACCAACGCGGCCGAGGCCCCCGACGCCGTCGTCCTGCGCCGCAGGGACCCGGGCGGCGACTGGCGGCCGGTGACGGCGGCCGCCTTCGCCCGCGAGGTCACCGCCGTCGCCAAGGGACTGATCGCCGCCGGGCTGGAACCGGGCGGCCGCGTCGCGGTGATGTCCCGCACCCGCTACGAGTGGACCGTCCTGGACTTCGCGATCTGGGCGGCCGGCGGCCAGAGCGTGCCCGTCTACGCCACCTCCGCCGCGGCCCAGGTGGAGTGGATCGTCCGCGACTCCGGCGCCCGCTTCGTCGTCACCGAGACCGCGGCCGACACCGCCACGGTCACCACGGCCACGGCCGGCCACCCCGGCCCGCCCCGCGTCTGGGAACTGGACGCGGACGCCCTCACCGGCCTCACCGCCCTCGGCCGCGACCTCCCCGACGAGGAGGTCGCCAAACGCCGCGCCGCCCTCACCCCCGACACCCCCGCGACCCTCTGCTACACCTCCGGCACCACCGGCCGCCCCAAGGGCTGCGTCCTCACCCACGCCAACCTGCACGCCGAGGCCGCCAACACCCTCGAACTCCTCCACCCCGTCTTCCAGGAGGTCACCGGCCAGACCGCCTCCACCCTCCTCTTCCTCCCCCTGGCCCACATCCTCGGCCGCACCCTCCAGATCGCCTGTCTGACGGCCCGCATCGAGACCGGCCACTTCCCGAGCGTCAGGCCCGACGAACTCCGCCCCGCCCTCAGGGAGTTCCGCCCCACCTTCGTCGTCGGCGTGCCCTACCTCTTCGAGCGCATCCACGACACGGGCCGCGCCACCGCCGAGAAGATCGGCCGCGCCGCCTCCTTCGACCGCGCCGAACGCGTCGCCGTCCGCTTCGGCGAGGCCCACCTGCGCGGGTTCCTCGGCACCGGCCAGGGCCCCGGCCCCGGCCTCCGGGCCGCGTGGGCCCTGTACGACCTGCTGGTCTACCGCCGCATCCGCAAGGAGCTCGGCGGCCGCCTGCGCTACGCCATCAGCGGAGGCTCCCCCCTCGACCGCTCCCTCAGCCTCTTCTTCTACGCCGCCGGCATCATGGTCTACGAGGGCTACGGCCTCACCGAGACCACCGCCGCCGCCACCGTCGTACCCCCGCTGGGCCCCCGCCCGGGCACGGTCGGCCGCCCGGTCCCCGGCACGTCCGTCCGCATCGCCGACGACGGCGAGGTCCTCATCCGCGGCGGTGTGGTCTTCGGCGGCTACTGGAACGCCCCCGACGCCACGGACGCCGTCCTCACCGACGGCTGGTTCGCCACCGGCGACCTCGGCTCCCTCGACGGGGACGGCTACCTCACCATCACCGGCCGCAAGAAGGACCTCATCGTCACCTCCGGCGGCAAGAACGTCTCCCCGGCCGTCCTCGAGGACCGGCTGCGCAGCCGCACCCCGGTCGGCCAGTGCATGGTCGTCGGCGACAACCGCCCCTTCGTCGCCGCCCTGATCACCCTGGACCCCGACGCGGTCGCCCACTGGCTCGCCGTACGCGGACGCCCCGCCGACACCCCGCTCGCCGAGGTGATCCGCGACCCCCGGCTGCGCGCCGACGTCCAGAAGGCGGTCGACTACGCCAACGAGGCCGTCTCCCGCGCCGAGTCGATCCGCGCCTTCACCCTCGTCGAGGGCGAGTTCACCGAGGACAACGACCTCCTCACGCCCTCCCTGAAGGTCAAGCGCCACACCGTGGCGGCCCGCTACCGCGCGGAGATCGACGAGCTGTACGGCGCGTGACAGCACGACGGCGGGCCACCGGAGGAACCGGTGACCCGCCGCGGCGGTACGTCAGGCCGAGGATCAGCCGTTGCCCGTGCCGTTGCCCGCCAGGACGGAGATGTCGTCCAGGATGTGCGACAGCGGCTCGTCACCCTTGGCCTGGGTGCTGTTCTCGACGCACTGCTGGTTCTGCGCGGCCGACAGGACCGGGATGTCCTGGGCGCCGACGTTGATGAGCCCGACGAGGGACTGGGCGTTGACCTTGGCCGGCAGGCCGACGCACGGCTTGTTCAGCGAACCCTGCACCAGCGAGAGCTGCGGGCTCATGTCGCCGAACGTGGCCGAGTTGCCGAACGCCTGCGAGGCGCCGTTGCCGCTGGCGGACGTGGTGCCGCTGTCGTCACCGATGGCCAGGGCCGGCGACGCGGACGCGACCGCGAGACCGGCCATGGATGCGGCGACGGCAGCGGTGGCCCACAGCTTCTTCATGTTTTCGTTCCCTTCGAAAAGCGCACTCCCGACGAGGAGTTGCGTGATCGTCAACGGGCCGCGCCGTGCGGGGGTTTCGGACCGTACCCCGATCGGCGCAGCGCACCGGGCCGACGCCGCACGCCCCCCTCGCCGGTACGCGCACGCCCCTCCTCGCCGGTACGCGCACGCCCGCCGCGTCCCCTCGACGGACGCGGCGAGCAGAGACGTTTCTCTTCATCCGGGCACACAACGGAACGACGGGCCGCCGGTGGTCCGGCGGCCCGCCGAAGGGATGGGGCCGTCCCGAGGGCTCAGGGAACGCCCCCGTTCACCTCGTCCTGGCTCAGCCGTTGCCGTCGCCGTTGCCCGACAGGGCCGAGATGTCGTCCAGGATGTGCGACAGCGGCTCGTCGCCCTTCGCCTGGGTGCTGTTCTCGACGCACTGCTGGTTCTGCGGGGCCGACAGGATCGGGACGTCCTGCACGCCGATGTTGAGGAGCCCGACGAGGGACTGGGCGTTGGCCTTGGCCGGCAGGCCGATGCAGGGCTTGTTGAGGGAGCCCTGGATGAGCGCCATCTGCGGGCTCATGTTTCCGTACGTGGCCGAGTTGCCGAACGCCTGCGAGGCGCCGTTGCCGCTGGCGGACGTGGTGCCGCTGTCGTTGCCGATCGCGACCGCCGGGGCAGCGGCGGCGGCGGAGACGCCGACGACGGAGGCGGCGACCGCGGCGCCGGCCAGTACCTTCTTGATCACTTGCTAGTCCCTTCTGAAAAAACCCCGTCCACCGGAGCGCCCTGGTCAACTCCCCCCACCGTGGTTGGTTCCCCCCATTCACTCCGATGGCCCAGCGCGAACGGACGCCGGGGAATGTGCGGCTCCTATCGGGTGAAGCGCCGCAACCATTCCCGGAGTGCCGGGTTGAGTCGAGGCAGGTACATGGGTCCCGGCGTCGGAGCCGGGACGGGGAAAGGAAGAGCGAGATGCTGAAGAAGGCAATGGCCATGGCTGCGGTCGCCGTTTCCGCCGTCGGTGCGTCGGCGGCGGCCGCTCCTCAGGCGCTTGCCATCGGGGACGACAACGCCACGACCTCCGCCAGCGGCAACGGCGCCTCCCAGGCGTTCGGCAACTCGGCCACGTTCGGCGACAAGAGTCCGCAGCTCTCGCTGGTGCAGGGTTCGCTGAACAAGCTCTGCGTCGGCCTCCCGGCCAAGGTGGACCCCCAGTCCGTCCTCCTCCTCGACCTCGGTGTCCAGGACATCCCGGTCCTGTCGGCCGCGCAGAACCAGCAGTGCGCCGAGAACAGCACCCAGGCCAAGGGCGACGAGCCGCTGTCGCACATCCTGGACGACATCTCCGTCCTGGCGGGCAACGGCACGGGCAACGGCTGACGCCCGCGGCTCCCGGTCCGTCCGGCGGCCTTCTTCTCCCTGTTTCCGGCGACACGCGTGCATCCGACGGCGTGTCCCTCCCGGCCGTACGGCCGGACCCCTGGCCGGCCCTGGACCACCGTTCCGCGTCCCGAGGCCGGCCTTTCCCACTTCTTCAAGCAGGAAGACCACGAGATTGCGACAGACCCTGAGCAAGGGAGTGGTCGCGGCGGCCGCCGCGACGAGCATCCTGTCCCTGTGCGGCGGCGGTTCCGCACTCGCCGACACGCACGGGGACGGGGCCGCGAGGAACTCGCCCGGCGTCGCCTCGGGCAATGACATCCAGGTCCCGGTGACCGTCCCGGTGAACGCCTGCGGCAACTCGGTCGACGTCGTCGCCGCGCTGAACCCGGCCTTCGGCAACGTCTGCGCCACCACCTCCGACGCCGACAAGGACCGCGCCCGGCCCGGCGCACCCCACGGCCACGACGACAGCCACGGCTACGGCGCCTCCCACGGCCACGGCGACGACGACTCCGACGGCTACGGCTACGGCGACTCCGGTTACGGGGACGACGACTCCGGCTACGGCTACGGCTACGGGGACGACGACTCGGGGTACGGATCCACACCGCCCCCAGGGGGCGGGGATCACACGCCGCCTCCGGGGGACGGTGGCCACACGACTCCCCCTCCGGGCGACGGCGGTCACACGACCCCGCCCCCCGGCGACGGCGGTCACACGACCCCGCCTCCCGGCGACGGCGGTCACACCACCCCGCCTCCCGGCGACGGCGGTCACACCACCCCGCCTCCCGGCGACGGCGATCACACCACCCCGCCCCCGGGCGACGGCGATCACACCACCCCGCCCCCCGGCGACGACGGGCACACCACCCCGCCCCCCGGCGACGGGAACCACACCACCCCGCCCCCGGACGATGACGGTCGCACCACACCGCCCCGCACCGGGGGCGAGCCGCCCCAGCTGCCCCACACCGGCAGCGAGGGCCTGTGGACCGCCTCGGGGGCCAGTGTCGCGCTGGTCGCCGCCGGCGCGCTCCTGTACCGGCGGGGCAGGGTCGCCACGCGCCGGTGAACGCACGGGTGCCGGACACCCCGCGCCCGGCACCCGTACGCCTCACCCGCACACCCCGTCAGCCGGACGGGGGCGGCGGGACAGGGCCGTGCGTCAGCGCCGGGTCCTGGCCGTCGCTCGGGTCGGTCGGGTCCGGTGCACCCGGTGCACCGGACGGGCCGGTCACGGACGGCGGCGGCGGTGCCGTCCGACGGACGGCCCGGGCGGATGCGGCGGGGGTGCCGACCGGGCTGCCGACCGGGCCGAACCGGCGCAGGCGGCCCAGCAGGCGGCGGGCGACGTGGGCGGTCCACAGGCCCCACATCGCCAGGCCGGGAGCGGTGTCGTCACCGGCGTACCAGGCGAGTTCGCGGCCGTGCGGCGCCGGACGCAGGGCGGCCGGCAGCGCGTAGTTCTCCACCACGAACGACCGCCCCGGCCGCGGCTCCCCCTCCGGCAGCGGACGGTGGGTCAGGTCCAGGTGCTGGGCGCGTACGACGTCCAGTCCGGCGGTGTCGGCGAAGAGACGGAACTGGGCACCGGGGCGCGGGTTGAAGTCGAGCAGGTGGTAGCGGCCGCTCGCACCGCACCGGCGGAAGTCGAGGTCGAAGATGCCGCGGTAGCCCAGTGCGGCGGCGAGCCGCTCGGACTGCGCCTGGACCTGGGGGTTCGCGGTCCACTCGCCCACCGCTGTCAGTCCCGCTCCGCGCGGCCAGGAGCACAGCTTGCGCCCCGGACCGCCGCCGCGCACCCGCCCCGAGCGGTCGGCGTACCCGTGGAAGAACCAGTCGCCGTCGGGGCCGGGCGGCAGGAACTCCTGGAGCAGCAGCCGGCTGCCGGCCTCCTCGGAGCGCGCGTACAGGTCGCGCGCCTCCTGGGGGGAACGCACCACGACGGTGCTGCGCAGCCCCGAACCGGCCGGCAGCAGCCAGGGCCTGCTCCACTTCGCCACCACCGGCAGGCCGAGCCGCCGGACGGCGGAGGCGGCCTGCGCGGCGCTCTCCGGGACCACCGTGTCCGGGTGCGGCAGGTCCGCCGCCGCGCACAGCCCGGCCAGTTCCGCCTTGTCGGCGACCCGCTCGGGCAGCGTGCCGGGCTGCTGCGGCAGCAGGTAGGCGGGCGCCAGCTCCGCGCGCAGCCGGCTCACCGCGACCGCGCCCGCGTCGTCCATCGCGATCAGCACGGCGGGCCGCTCGATGCGGGCCGCCACCCCCAGCAGTACGGCGGCGATGTCGGCGGGGGAGGCGCCGGGCGGCGGCGGGGGATGCAGCCGGTGCGCGAAACGGGACCTGCGCAGGGGACTGCCCGTCACATCGGCGACGACGTGGACGTCGACCCCGGCTCTGCCGAGCGAGCGCACCGCCCCCAGCGTTCCGTGGTGAAAGGGGTTCCGGTCGATCCGCAGCAGTACGGCGGGGACGCGGGTGTCGAGCAGCGACACGGGCTCTTCCTTCGGTTCGGTTCACCGGTGCGGACGATCAGGGCACTCGAAAGCCGTAACGGCGGTGGCGGGCTTCCTTCGCGTGTGACTCTCATATGACTGTGTGTCGGCCACACGTGGAGGGAGGAGCAGGCATGACCCCACAGCGACGACGCGTCCGGTCGCGGCGACCGGTCGTCGTGGCGGCGGCCGTCGTGGTGGCGGCGGCGCTCGCGACCGGTTCCGGATGCACCGCGGGCGCGGGACCGGACGCGGGGTCGGGCGGCCGGCCGGTGCGGGCCGCCGGAGCTGCCGTTTCCCGGCCGGCCGCCGGGGGGAAGCCCGCGCCCGCCGCCGTCGCGCGTCCCGCCGATCCCGGCCCCGCCTTCGGCGCCTACCTCGACTACGGCCCCCGGGGCGTGGCCCGGATGGCGCTGCTCAGCCAGTGGCTGGGCGGCGCCGACCTGCGGGTCGGCCACACCTACCTGCCGGGCGACCGGTGGAGCAACATCGAGGGCCGCTCCGGGTTCCTCGGCGCGTGGGCGGACTGGCGGCGCGAGCGGAGCGACCGGATGCTCGTCCTCAACGTCCCCATGCTGGAGCGCAACGAGGAGGGCCTGCCGGACTCCGAGGTGCGCACGCTGCTGCGGCAGGGCGCGGCCGGACGGTTCGACCACCACTTCCGCGCGCTGGCCGAACGGCTGGTCGCCCTGGGGGTGCCGGACACGGTGATCGTGCTCGGCTGGGAGATGAACGGCGTCACGTACACCCATCGCTGCGGACCGGACCCCGAGGCGTGGCAGGCGTACTGGCGGCGGATCGTCACCGCCGTGCGGGCCGTGCCCGGGCAGCGCTTCCGATTCGACTTCACACCGAGCCGCGGGCGGGACGCCGTCCCGTGGACCCGCTGCTACCCGGGGGACGCCACGGTCGACATCGTCGGCATGGACTCCTACGACCAGCCGGCCGGCCGCTCGTTCGACGAGCAGGTGACGGAACCGTACGGGCTCCGGTTCCACGTCGACTTCGCGAAGAGCCACGGCAAAGCCCTCTCGTACCCCGAGTGGGGACTGTTCCGCAACGGTGACAACCCCGAGTACATGCGGCGGATGCTCGACTGGATGGACCGGCACCGGCCCCTGTACAACACGCTGACCGACTACTGCCCGCACGGTGTGTGGCAGTGCGCGCTCAACCCCCGGGCGTCGCGGGTCTACCGCTCGGTGCTCTTCGGCCGCACCGACGGGCCGGCCGGGCCGACGGCACCGCGGCCCCCGGGGAGCTGCCCGCCGCTGGGCCTCGGCGGCTGGATCGAGCACTGGATCGGCGGCCGGCCCTGCGTCCGCCCCGACCGGTGGCCGCGCGTCCGCTGACCGGCCCGCCCGCGGCGGCGGGCCCGCGTCAGCTCCCGCCGCCACCGGCACGCCGTTCACCCCCCTGGTGCGCCGTGTGCCCCCCGTCCGCCGCGGCGTCCTTGCGCTCCTCCCAGCGGCGCAGCAGCTCCTTGCCCCGCCGGCGCGCGGCCACGTCGCACACCACGGCCGACATCAGCGGGGCCGTGGGCCGGCGGGCGAGCAGCAGCCGCTGGTTGACGACCGGCTCGGGACGCCAGTGGTGCTTGTACGGCTCGTTGCCGCGCAGCAGGCTCAGCGTGCCGCGCCCGCCGTCGCGGCTGTGCTCGCAGCACGCGTCGAGCAGCATCACCGCCACGTCCGCCTTGCGCTCCCGCAGCCGCGGATGGGCGCCGTACAGGTAGCCGCCCGCCAGCCGGTGGGAGAGCAGCGTCAGGTCGACGGCGACCACGTCGTCGTCGAGCCGGAACTCGGTGACCACCGCGTCCCCCGAGCGCACCATCGGACCGACGGAGCGCACCAGGTGCTCGGAGAACCGGGCCTGGAGGTGTTCGCCCGTCACCTTCCGGCCCTGCCACTGCAACCGGTGCAGGTCGAGCAGGCGCCGCAGCGCCGGGTCCACCTCGTCGCCGCGGACGACCTGGCGTTCCACGCCGAGCGCGGTCAACTTGCGCAGCTTGGCCCGCACCCGCTGGGCCTTCGCCGAGGGCAGCCGGGCCACCAGTTCGTCCATCGGGACGGCCGGCAGTTCCAGGCACACCGAGTCGCTCACCCGTCGGCGCGGTCCGTGCCAGCGCTCGTACACCCGCTCCGCCGCGCCGCCCGGCCGGACCTCGCGGAAGTCGATCAGCGCGGTGCGGGCGACGGCCTCGAGACCCTCGGTGAGCGCGGCGACGGCCCGCTCCCCGTGCTCGTCGTCGACCAGCACGTCCCCGTAGTCGGAGATCGCCCCGCCGAGCGGCACCAGCGCGGGCAGCGGTCCGCGGACGGCCATCAGCGGGGCGGCCGCGACGAGCTCGCCGCCGGAGCGCACCAGCAGCAGCCGCAGCCGGCCGCGCCTGCCGTACGACAGCCACCACGAGTGCAGCCAGGCGTGGCTCTGGAACGGGGTGGCCGTCCCGCACCGCCGGTACAGCCGCCCCCAGACGGGTGCGAGGGCGGCGAACTCCTCCTCGTCGGTGACGAGTTCGGTGGTGTACGCCGGCATCACGGCGCTGGGCGGGCGTCGGCGGCGACGGTCGGTCCGGGTACGGCGGCGGTACGGCCGGACTGCTCCCGGTCGCCCCTGGGCCGCACGAGCAGGGCCAGCGCGCCGAGCAGTCCGCCCGCGCTCGCGCCGACCAGCCCGGTCACCGCGGGGGACGCCGACGACGGCTCGGCCGGCTCGACCGCCCGGGCGAACTGCTGGAGTTCGACGTGGGTGGTGGCCTGGGAGTCCCTGGCGTGCCGGGTCAGGGCGCGGGAGACCGCGTTGGCCATGTCGGCGGCCGTGTCGGCGCGTGAGGACGTCCCCGTGATCGCGACCATCGGGGCGTCCGGCGAGGTCGCCGTCCGTACGCCGCTTTGCAGCGTCTCCACCGGCACGCCCGCCCACACCTGCGCGTCCCCGAGCACCGCGAGCTGGGTGGCGACCCGGCCGTAGGCCTGCGCGAAGCCCAGGGCGGACGCGGTGTCGGACTGCTCCGTCGGTACGGCGACGACGTAGGCCGTGGCCGAGTAGACGGGCGGCTGGAGGACGCCGTACGCGGCGCCGAGGAGGCCGCCGGCGAGGGTGCCGGCGGCGACCAGGGACCACGGCGGGAGCGCCCTGACGCGGTGCGCGGGGCCGGACGGCCGGTGCTGCCGGTGCGGCCGGGCGGAGGTCTCGGTCATGACGGAGTGACTCCCTGAGGTGAGGGGGACGACGGGGCCGGCAGGGGCTGCCGGGACAGGGTGGCCGCGTACACGTCCATGAGCCGGGCGGCACTGCGGGCGATGTCGTAGTGGCGGGCGGCCTCGGGCGCGGTGCGCGGGCGCGGCCCCCGCGCGCGCGTCTCGGCCAGCGCCCGCGCGAACGCCGCCGCGCCGCCGGTCACGCGGCGTGCGCCGGGCGCGGTGTGCGCGGGCAGGTCCTCGACCGCGGGGCAGGAGGCGTACACCACGGGCAGACCGCAGGCGAGCGCCTCCACGACCGCCAGGCCGAACGACTCCTCCGGGGACGGCGAGACGAGCACGTCGATCGCGCAGGCGAGGGAGGGCAGGTCGGGGCCGGGGCCGCCGTCGGGGAGGTAGGGGAGTTCACCCGTGAACAGGACGCGGTCGGCGACCCCGGCCTCCCGGGCGGTGCGGCGCAGCGCGTCCTTTTCGGGGCCGGCCCCGACCAGCAGCAGCCGGTGGTCGGCGGGGAGCGCGGCCAGGGCGCGGACGGCGACGTCCAGGCGTTTGCCGGGGTGCAGGCGGCCGACCGCGCCGACGACGTGGGCGTGGTCCGGCAGGCCGAGCCGGCGGCGGACGAGGTGGCGCCGGGCCGGGTCGAAGCGGAAGCGGGCCAGGTCGATGCCGTTGGGGACGACCTGGACGCGGGCGGCGGGGACGCCCCAGCGCACGAGGCGGCCGGCGACCGCGGGGGAGACGGCGACGGTGGCCCGGCCCAGGCGCTCGCCGGCGAGGTAGAGGGCGCGGACGCCCGCGGTGAGCGGACGGCCCTCCAGCCGGGACTCGTTCAGGGAGTGCTCGGTGGCGACGATCGCGCGCACGCCCGCGAGCCGCGCGGCGAGACGGCCGTACAGACAGGCCCGGTACAGGTGGGTGTGGACGAGGTCGTAGCCGCCGGAGCGGATCAGGCCGGTCAGGCGGGGCAGGGCGGACAGGTCGCGGTTGCCGGCCATGCCGAGGTGGACCACGCGCACCCCGTCCGCGGTCAGCCCGTCGGCCACCGCCCCCGGGTTGGTCAGCGTCACGACGTCGCAGTCGGCCGGCAGGTGCCGCAGCATCAGCCGCAGTTGCTGCTCGGCGCCGCCCACGCCGAGCCCCGTGATGATGTGCAGCACCTTCACCGCAGCCCCTCCACGGGCCGTCGGCGCAGCCGGTGCAGCCGGTACTTGAGGAACAGGCGCGGCGCGGTGTCGTTCTGTCCGACGTGGACGCGGGGGAGGGTGAGCGGGCCGTTCAGCGGGCCGGGGTCGATCGCGCAGGCGTAGGCGTACCCGGCGTCGCGTACGGCGTCCACGGCCCGCCGGTCGACGGTCCCGTAGGGGTAGCAGAAGCCGTCGGGTTCCGTGCCGAGCAGCTCGGCGAGCGCGGCCCGGCTGCCGGCGGTCTCCGCCTTCAGGGTGAGGTCGTCGGCCCGGGTCAGGTCGACGTGGGTCAGGCCGTGCGAGCCGATCTCGACGCCCTCGGCGGCCGCCCGCCGGACGCCGTCGGCGGTCAGCAGCGGTCTGCGCGGGCCCAGCGGGTCCCAGGCGTTGTCGCCGCCGAGCCGGCCGGGCAGCACGAACAGGGTGGCGGTGCAGCCGTGGCGGCGCAGCACGGGAAGGGCGCCGGTGAGGAAGTCGGCGTACCCGTCGTCGAAGGTGAGGCCGATCAGGCCGCGGCCCCCGCCCCGGGCGCGCGCGGCGAGCAGCTCGGCCACGGACACGCCCCGCAGGCCGCGCCGCGACAGCCAGAGCAGCTGCCGCTCCAGCCGCTCGGGGGTGACCGTGATGCGGTACGGGTCGTCGGAGCAGTCGCCCACGGAGTGGTACATCGCCACCCAGGGGACGGGGCCGGGGGCGGCCTCAACGGGAACGGACATACGGCAGCCTTCGGATCGCGGAACGGACGGAACTCGAAGCGGTGGCGATGCCCCGGTCGCCCAGGGCCCAGCCGATCAGGACGAAGACGGCGGCCGCGGTGAGCGTTCCGGCGGCGAGGCCGGGAAGGGGGCCGGTGATCCCGTCCGCCACCAGCGTTCCGGCGAGCGTCGCGGCCACGGCCGCCCGCAGCGGCCGGCTCAGGTCGCGCAGCACGAGCCGGACGCGGACCGGCACCGTGCGCGGGCCCGTCCCGGCCAGCAGCACCAGCGCGGTGACGGTGATGCCGGCCGCGTTGGCGGCGGCGATCCCGTACACGCCGAAGGGCCGTACGGCCGACGCGCCCAGGACGCAGGTGACGACGATCCCGACGGTCATCGCGCCGAACGGGTACCAGGACGGGCGGGCGCCCGAGAAGTACGAGCGGGCCAGCGCGCCGACCAGGGTCTGGCCGAGCAGCCCCAGCGCGTACACCCGCATCACCCCGGCCGTCGCCGCCGTGTCCCGGGCGGTGAACGCGCCCCGCTGGAAGAGCAGTTCGATGATCTGCGGCGCGCAGGCGACGACCGTGGCCGTGCCGAGCAGCACCACGCACGCGGCGAGCGCCACGTCGCGCTCCACGCGGTCCCGGGCCCGCTCGGTGTCGCCCTCGGCGAGCGCCCGCGCCACCACCGGGAACGTCACCGTGCACAGCATCAGCGAGAGGATCATCGGCATCTGCGCGACCTTCTGCGCGTAGTTCAGGTGCGAGATCGCCCCGGACGGCAGGTGCGAGGCGAGGAACCGCTCCACGAGGACCTGCGACTGCCGGCAGAGCGCGAACAGCAGCACGGTCGCCACGACGGCCGTACCGAGCGGCCGCGGCTCCTCACCGCCCGCCTCCGGCACCCCGGCCGGACGCCTCCTCAACCGCCCTACTAGCGAAGGCAGTTGAACGACGACCATCAGGCACCCGCCGACCGCGACGCCGACCGCCGCCGACCGCACCCCCCACCGCCCGGCGAGGACGAACATCCCCGTCACGATGCCGACGTTGTACGCCACGTAGATCGCGGCCGGTGCCACGAACCGCCGGTGCGCGCGCAGGGCCGCGCTGCAGTACCCGGCGAGCCCGAAGCTCACCACGCAGGTGGCGGTGAGCCGGGTGCAGTCGACGGCGAGCCGGGGGTCGGGCAGGCCGGGCGCGAGGACCTCGACCAGCTGGGGGGCGAGGAGCACGACGAGGACGCCTACCGCGACGAACGCCGCCGACAGGCGCGGGAGCGTCCCGGCGACCAGGGCGCGGACCGGATCGCCGGGAACCCCCTGGGCGCGCCGGGCCAGGGCCACGCTGAACGCCGGGATCAGCGCGAACGCCAGCCCGTCCTCGATGAGCAGCGTCGCCGCGAACTCGGGCACGGTCCACGCCACGAGGAACGCGTCCGTGTCGCTGCCCGCCCCGAACAGCCGGGCCAGCGCCTGGTCGCGCACCAGCCCCAGCAGCGACCCGGCGACCGACAGCACGGCGGTGACGAGAGCGGCCTTGGCGAGGAACCGCCGTGAGGGAGCGGGGAGTTCGGGGTCCGCGGTCCCGGCCCCGGACCGCCCGGCGCCTCCCACGGACGGCGCGACGGCACCGCGGTCCGCCGGACTGCGGCCGACCGTGCCGGTGCCGGTGCCGGTGCCGGTGCCGGTCGGGCGGCGGTCGGCCGGGCTGCTGCCGGCCGTGCCGCTGTCCGCCGTGCCGCCGTCACTCACACCGCCGTCCGCCGGGCCGCTGCCGGCCGCGCCGCCGCTGGCCGGGCGGCTGTCCGCCGTGCCGCCGTCAGCCGCCCCGCCGTCCGCCACACCGCCGTCCGCCGTGTCCTGGTGCGCCCCACCGTCCGCGTGCGCGGGGTCCTGCGCGTGGCCGTCCGCGCGGGGGGCGCGGGAAGGCGTCACCGTCATCGGGCGAGCGCCTCCTCGCGCCCGTCGCCGCCGACCAGGGCCCACCAGGCCGCGAGCCCCAGGCACACGGCGGTCAGCACGGTCGAGGGCCCGCCGATGTCGGCGTACAGGAAGTCGGTGAGCTGCCAGAGCAGCAGACCGCAGGCGACGAGGGCGCAGTCGGGCCCGGGGGCGCCGGCCCGGCGCACCCGTGCCCAGCCGCGCACCGCGCACACCAGCAGGGCCAGCCAGCCGCCCGCCAGCCCGAGCAGTCCGACGAGTCCCTGCTCCCCGAGGATCAGCAGGTACATGTTGTGCGGGGAGAGCAGCGGCTGCCTGCGGAAGCCGGCGCCGGCGCCGTCGGTGTCGCTGCCCGCGGACAGGGCCACCGAGGCGTGCGCGTCCCGGTTCTCGGGGAAGCCCTTCAGGCCGACGCCGGTGAGCGGCCGGTCGCGCCACATGCCGGCCGCGGCCGCCCACATGGTGTACCGGTCGGTGACCGACTGGTCGGGGGCGTCCGCGACCCGGGTGATGCTGCCGACGCGCTCCTGGAGCATCGCCGAGCCCACGCCGAAGCCGCCGACCAGGACGATCCCGGCGGCGACGGCGACCGCGCCCACCGTCAGCGCCCGCCGCACCCCGGCCAGCGCGAGCTGCGCCGAACAGGCCACCGCCGCCGCGATCCACGCGCCCCGGCTGAAGGACAGCGCGAGGGGCAGGAGCAGGCCGAGGGCGCAGGCGGTGGCGATCGCCCGCTGCCGTACGGGGGCCCGGCCGAGCGCCAGCCCCACCGCGCAGACCAGGCCGAAGGACACGACCGTCGCCATGCCCATCACGTCCTGCGGCCCGAAGGTGCCGACCGCCCGGATCGTCTCGCCCTGGTAGGAGGCGCCGGTCCCGGTGGCGAACTGGTGGACCCCGACCGCGCCCTGCCACCCCGCGAGCCCCACGAACGACCAGGCCAGCAGCCGGAAGTCGGACCGGTCGCGGATCAGCAGCAGCACCGCCGCGGGGACCAGGACGAAGATCTGGAGGTAGCGGCCCAGGCCGGTGATCCCGGCCCCCGGCGAGGACGCGCCCGCCGCCGCGAGCGCGAGCCCGACGACGGGGAGCCCGAGGACCACCGCCGCGGTACGGGACAGGGGGCGCCGCCGCTGCCGCAGCAGCCGGACCGCGCAGTACAGCACCACCAGCGCGGACAGCGCGTCGGCCGGACCGGCGCCGCCCTCGCCGCCGGGGGAGACCGGCAGCGCGAGCAGGGCCACCACGGCGACGACGGGCAGCACCGGCGACAGCGTCCGGGCGCGGGGCAGGGACAGGGCGAGGCTCATCGGACGGTTCAGCTCCCGGTCGGTCGCACGAGGGCGGCCGCGGTGCGCAGCAGGATGCAGACGTCCTGCCAGAGCGACCAGTTGTCGATGTACGCGTTGTCGAAGCGGGCCCGGTCCTCGATGGAGGTGTCGCCGCGCAGCCCGTGCACCTGGGCGAGCCCCGTGACCCCGGTCCGCATCCGGTGCCGGGCCGCGTAACCGGGGTACGTCCGGCTGAACTCGTCGACGAAGTGCGGGCGTTCGGGCCGGGGGCCGACGAGGCTCATGTCGCCGCGGAAGACGTTCCACAGCTGGAGCAGCTCGTCCAGCGAGGTCCGCCGCAGGAAGCGGCCGAAGGGGCTCATCCGCGGTTCGCCGGCCACGCTCCACCGGGTCGCGGACTCGTGCTCGTCGGCCGGGCGGTAGGTGCGGAACTTCAGCAGCGTGAACGGCCGTCCGTCCTTGCCGACGCGTTCCTGCCGGAACACCACGCCCGGCCCGGTGACCCGCCGCAGCACGGCGGCGCACACCAGCAGCAGCGGGCCGAGCAGCGCCAGCAGCGTCCCGGAGACCGCGAGGTCGAGCAGCCGCTTGCCGGGGCTGCCCGGGCGCCGCGGCCCCAGGTCCAGGCGCCGGCAGGCGAACCCGGCGAGCTGCTCACGGCTCGCGTACGACGGGCTGTCGGCGTCGACCTCCCACACCGCGCACCCCGACTCGGCGAGCGCCCGCAGCAGCGGCCCCTGGGCGGTGCGCACCGAGGGGTGGACGCACAGCACGTCCAGGACGCCGTTCTGGACGATCGCCCGCTGCACCTCCTCGCCGGTGGTGAGGACGGGCAGCAGCCCCTCGGGACCGTCCGGGTGCGCGGCCACGACACCGACCGGCCGCACCCCGTACCGGGGGTGGCGCAGGACGGCGGCGGCCACGCGCTGCGCGGTCGCCGCCGGGCCGATGACGAGTGCGGCGCGCGGGTGGCGCAGCAGCGCCCGGCGCCGCCGCAGGTGGACGACCGCGCGGCCGGAGCAGGCGGCCGCGCTCTGCGCCGCCCACCCCAGGAACAGGGTGCGGGCGGAGAGGGCGTGGGCCGGCGTGTGCGCCGCGACGAGCGCCCCCAGTGACACCCAGGCCACCGCGGTCCGGCCGCAGACGGCGGGCAGTTCGTCCAGCACGCCGTGCACCCCGTGCACCGGCCGGGACCGGCGCGGGCGCAGCAGTACCGTCGCCACCAGCAGCAGGGCGACCAGCAGCGGGCGGCGCTGCGCCCCGGTGAGCGCGAGCGCGCCCACGACGACGGCGAGGCAGTCGGTGAGCAGTGGCGGCAGCGAGGAGGCGGGCCGGGCGGGGGACCGCCGGGCCGGGAAACGGAATCCCGCCGCGCTCTCGGGCCGCGGCATCACCGTGACCGGTGGGTGTCCGGGCTCGACTCCGGGGACTCCGGGGGAGGGGACGGTGCTTTCCGCGGTCACGAGTGGATGGACTCCCTGCGTTCGGTGGGTGCGTCGGGTGCCTGCGCTCCGGCCTCGGGCGGCCGGTCGCCGAGCAGTTCGCGGTACAGGGCCGCGACGGCCCCGGCCGTGCGCCGTACGTCGTGCGTGGACAGGACGTGGCGGCGCCCCTGCCCGCCGAGCGAGGCGCGCAGCGGCGGGTCGAGCAGCAGCCCGGCGACGGCCGCGGCCAGCGCCGCCGGGTCCTCGGGGGGCACCAGACAGCGGGACGCGAGCGCGGCCGGCAGGCTCTCCCGGGCGCCGTCCACGTCGGTCACCACCACGGGCCGTTCGCAGGCCAGCGCCTCCAGCGGGGCGAGGGCCATGCCCTCCCAGCGCGAGGGCAGCACCACCAGATCGGCGGCCCGGTACCAGGGGACGACGTCGGCGACGGCCCCGGCGAACAGGACGGACGCCGGGGCGCGGGAGCGCAGCCGCACCTGGTCGGGACCGTCCCCGACCAGCGCGAGCCGGGCGCCGGGCACCTGGCCGGCGACCGCCTCCCACGCCTTCAGCAGCACGTCCTGTCCCTTCTGCCGGCACAGCCGCCCCACGCACACCACCAGCGGGGCGGCGGGGTCGGCGTCCGGCAGGAGCGCGGCGCGCACGGCCGTCGCGGGCGCCGGATGGAAACGCTCGGTGTCGATGCCGTTGGGGACGACGCTCCACTGTCCGGCGATCCCGGCGCGTTCGCCGGTGACGCGCTCGGCCTCGCTCACGCACACCAGCCGGTCGGCCCATCGGGCGGCGAACCGCTCCCAGGTGAGGGCCAGCTCCGCGGTGGTCCCGCCGACCGCCTCGAACGACCAGGCGTGCGGCTGGAAGACGGTGGGGATCCGCCCCCGTACGGCGAGCCGGCCCGCGAGCCCGGCCTTCGCGCTGTGCGCGTGCACCAGGTCGGGGCGCACCTGTGCCAGGACCCGCGCCAGCCGCCGCACCTCGCCCGGGAGCGAACGCCCCGGCGTCCGCGAGGCTTCCCACCGCCGTACGTCCACGCCCAGGGACCGCAGGTCCGCGGCGAGGGCGCTCTGGGGACAGGCCACGGTGACGTGCAGTCCGGCGGCGAGCTGGGCCCGCGCCAGATCCGTCACGACGCGGGCGACCCCGCCGTCCACGGGCTGGGTGAGGTGCAGGACCCGGGATCCGACGTCGGGTTCTGGCTGGTGCATCGCGCGGTTTCCTCGCTCACGGTGTCGCTCGGGACGGGCGGGAACGCGCTGTTCGCGGCCGACGGCGGCGAAGCGCGCCGGCCCGCGTGGCGTCCCGCTGGGAAACGAGCCGAAAGCCCGGCTGGTCACCGCCGAGCCGAAAAACCGCGCCGGGATCGAACAAGCGGGAGAGGCCGCCGGCGGTGCGCGCGTACGCCGGGACACGCGCCGCCGGAGCCGCTCCGGCGCGTTGATCTCGGCGTTCGTGTCCCGTCCCGCTCGAAGGGGGGTCGCCGGAGGGCGCGGGGACGGCCTCGGGGGTCCGTCGAAGGGGTGAGCGATAACAAGCAGATCATCCGAACAGCACGACGGTCACGGACGGTCGCCAACGGCCCGGCGTACGGGCGAACGTGGTCATACGACGTGAAAATATGAACCTGGGGTGCGTCACTCCATTGGCGGCACAACCCCCGGTGGTGTCGCGCGTTGACACAGCGCCGGGCATCCCCGCCCGGGTGTTCGTGTCACAACCCCAAGGAGCACCTCTCCATGTCGCGTATCGCGAAGGGCCTGGTCCTGACCTCCGTTGCCGCCGCGGCCGTCGCCGGCACCTCCGGCATCGCCGCCGCCGACAGCGGCGCGAACGGCATCGCCGAGCACTCCCCGGGTGTGCTGTCGGGCAACGTCGTCCAGGTTCCCCTCCACATTCCGATCAACGTCTGCGGCAACACCATCGACGTGGTCGGCCTGCTGAACCCGGCGTTCGGCAACACCTGCGTCAACGACTGACGCCGGGCGACCGGCGTCACGCGACCGCCGTCGCGACGCCGGTGCGCCGTCCCACGGCCGTCCTCCTGCCGGGGGGCGGCCGTTCGCGTTGCCCCGGACGGGGCAGGGCCGGCGGTCCCGACGGCACGGCCGGACGGGCTCCCCACCAGCGGACACGGCCGGCGGAGGAGGGGTGCGGGGTGTTCTCTCTGTTGCGGGGTGTGACGGGCGCTTCCACGGTGGTGGTGCGACCCGACGCACTTCGAAAGGAACCCTCATGCGTGGTCTGCCCGTCCGGCGTATCGCTTCCACCGCACTGTGCGCCAGCCTCGTCCTCGGCGCCGCCGTCCCCATCGCCCTCGCGGCAGAGGGTGACACGGCTGCCCGTGCGCGCACCCCTGCGGCGTCCCGGGCACCCGTCCCCGGTGCGGACACGGTCACCGCGCAGCTCGAGGCCCTCAACGCGCTCGGCGTCGTCCTCACCCCGGTCACCGAGCTCCTCGGCACCGCCATGCAGGCCGACAACGGCCAGTTGACCGCCGACCAGGCCAAGCAGCTCGGCGACGCCGTCAAGCAGGCCGTCGCCATCATCACGACCGTGATCCCGCCGACCCCGCCGACCACGCCGGACACCGC
This sequence comes from Streptomyces sp. NPDC003247, assembly GCF_042888135.1. Lineage (NCBI taxonomy): Bacteria > Bacillati > Actinomycetota > Actinomycetes > Kitasatosporales > Streptomycetaceae > Streptomyces > Streptomyces sp. NPDC003247. The sequence goes on along the minus strand of NZ_JBIAPF010000001.1, from coordinate 958,939 downwards.
GACGACGCCGGACTCCACCACGACGACGGACACGGCTACGACGACGGACACCGCTACGACGCCGGACACCGCTACGACGCCGGACACGGCCGCCACGGACACGGGCACCGCGGCTACGACGGACACCGCCGCGCCGACGGGCACGACCGCCACGGGCACGGAACCGACGACCACGACCCCCACGGGCACGGAGCCGGCGACCACGGTCGTCACGGACCCGGCCACGGCCGGCACCCTGCCCCTGCTCACCCGAGGCGGTGACGGGACGAAGGCGCGGACCGCGGCCGCCGACCTCAAGCGGGACGCGCTCACCTCCCTCCAGCAGGCACTCGACACGCTGCTCGCGGCCATCACCTCCGGCGACGCCGCCCAGGTCCTCCCGGCGACCACGGCCGTGGTCAACGGCCTGGTCGACCTGGTCGCGGCGACACTGCTGGGCGGCGACCTGCCCGCCCCGACCCTCGCCGGCCTGCCGCAGCCGGCCTCCGCCCCGGCGACGGCCTCCGCCCCGGCAACGCCCGCCGCCCCGGTGACGCCCGCCACGCCGGCGACGCCCGCGACCCCGGCGACGCCCGCCGCCCCGGCAGCGCCCGCCCTGTCGGCCATCACGCCGCCGGCCCGCACCGGCGCGCTGCTTCCCACCCCCTGACGGACGGCCCTCCCCTCCGCACCCCGGCGCACGCACAGCCCCCGCCCCCCCGGCCGGGTGGCCCGCGCCGGGGTGCGGACATTTTGCGCCCACGGGGTTTCCGCAACCGACGGGGATCGTTAGGCACGGCGTCAGACAGTCCCCGGGCGACCTGGGCCACCGCGCGGCCGAGCTGCCGAGCCGAGCCGTCGGAGTCGCCGGAGTCGCCGAAGAAAGGAAACCCGATGAAGTCCCTGAAGGCCGCCGCCGTCGTCGCCGGATCCATGGTGATCGCCGGTGCCGCCGCACCCGCGTTCGCCCACACCCCGGCCGACCTCACCCCCACCAGCCTCAACGGCGCCGTCGACACGCTCACCCGGGGCCCCTCCCTCGACGTCATGCCGCTGCGGCAGCAGTCCGACGCCCTCGACACCGAGAACGAGAACTCCCCGCTCAACACCGTGAAGGACGCGACCGCGGCCCTCAACGACGCCCACGCCCCGCTCCTCGGCGGGCTGCCCCTGAAGGGGTGACGCCCCGTTCGGGCTTCTCCGGAGGGCCGGTCCCGTACCGCACGGGACCGGCCCTCGGCGCTGTCCGACGCACCGATCCCGGCACCGTTCGAGGCGCCGCGCCCCCGGCGCGTCCCTCGTTCGTGTGGACCACCCGCGTGGCGTCCTCCTCCCGGGTGAGAAGCCGCCCGGACGGCCTCCGGTACGCGGATAGGGTCGCGCGGTGACCTCAACCCCCAGCACAACCCACCCCGCCGGCGCGGCCGAACTGGGCACCCTCGTCGTGATGCCGTGGAGCGGCGAGGCCCCCGACGGCGGCGACATGCCGTACCTCCTCGCGTACTCCCTCGGCGACGCCGCGACCGGTCCCGAGGCCTCGGCCGCCGCCATCGAGCGGCTGCTGAACGACAACGGCCTGTCCGCCGGCGGCGACCTCGTCGACGGCACCGAGCGGCCCGGCCTGCCGGTCGGTCTGCTCGTCGAGTCCGGTACCGCCGTCCTGACGCTGCCGGGCCTCACCGCCCAGTGCGTGCCGCCGCCCGAGTGGATCGCCGCCGTCGGCGAACGCGGCTACGCCTACCTCGTCTTCACCACCCGCCCGTGGCCCGAGGCCACCCCCGGCAGGCCGGTCGAGGCCGAGGCGCTGGCCGCGTTCGCCGGCGCCGACGAGACCCTCCGGGCCGCCGCACACATCGTCCTGCCCGCCCGCAGCCTGCGCGGCTGATGGCGTAGGCCGCCCGGTAGCGGCCGGCAGGCCGGCCCCGGCCCGCCGGTCGGATCTCCGGACGAGCCGACCTTCATCCGTCGTACTACTGCTGCACCCGGGCGATTTGCGCGGCGATGCGCCCTGACGGCGTTTCCCGGCTCGTTACTCGGTACGCACGCACCGCCCCTCCCCGAACTCCGAAAGGGCCGCACCGAGATGAAGACGAAGCCGACCACCCGAGGAGCCCTCGCCGCCGTGCTCACCTGTGTGGCCGCCGCGGCCGGTGCCGTCGCCGCGACCCCCGCCGCCGCGATCGGCACGGTCCCCGTCCCCGTACCGCTGAACGGAGTCGAGAACTCCCTCCACATGGAACTGCCCGAGGCCGCCGGTGAGATCCCGCTGCCGGCCACGGGCACGCCCGACGGCCCGCGGTACGCCGAGGGCCGGCTCCTCCCCGAGCGGGTCCCGCCGCAGGTTCCGGTCCGCGCCGGGCTGCCCGGCGCGGACCTGGACGCGCCCCTGCCGGAGGCCCTCGGCGACGACGCCCGGCTCGTCGGCCTCGAAGCGCCCGCCTCCGAGCTGCGCACCCCCGAGTCCGGACCGGCCCTGGACGTCCCGCTCACCGCCCCCGACGCCGACGGCCTGCCGGGACTGCGACCGCCGCGGGCCGGCGTGGTCGGCCCGGTCCTCCAGCGGGTGCGGGCCGGGGACCCCGGACCGGGCCGGGGCCGGTAGGAGCGGGCCGGGAGCACGGCCACGGGCCCGGACGGCCGTCCGGGCCCGTCGTCATGTCGTGACCAGAAGGGCCGCCGGACGGTTACGGCTGTGGAAGATCCGAACCGGACGAGGAGCACACCGTGGTCGTCAGCCCCGACGGAACAGCAGTGAACGCGGTACCGGTGCCCGCGGCAAGACGCGGGATCCGGCGTGACGTGCTGCGCGGGCTGCTCGGCGCGACCGCCGCGCTGGCGCTCGCCCCGGTCGTCGCCGCCTCCCGGCCCGGGCGCCGCCAGGACGGCCCGCCGGACACCGGCTTCGACGAGACCTACCGCGGCAGGCGCCTGCGGGGCGTCCTGCTCCCCGCGACCCGTGCCGCCGGCGGCGGCGAGCGCTGGCGTGTCACGGTCGACGGCCGCCCCCTGCACCTCATGCGCCGGGCCGACGGCACCTGGCTGAGCATGGTCGACCACTACCAGTCGTACGCCACACCGCTGGAGGCGACCCGTGCCGCCGTGGACGAGCTGGGCCCGGGGCAGACGCTGCGCGACACCGGCTCCGCCGGCGGCCGCGCGCACGCGGGGCACACCCGGTCGGGGGAGCACCGTGGTCTACACCCGTAAGGACGTCAGCACGCTCACCGCCACCGAGCGGCGCCGCTTCGTGTCGGCCCTGCTGGAGGTCAAACGGAGCGGCGAGTACGACGAGTTCGTGCGCATGCACATCGACTACTACGTCTCCGACGGCGAGGGCGGTCTGCGGACGGCCCACATGGCGCCCTCCTTCCTGCCCTGGCACCGCCGGTTCCTGCTGGACCTGGAGGCGGCGCTGCGCCGGGTCGACCCGTCGGTCACCCTGCCGTACTGGGACTGGACGCGCGACCGCGGCAAGACCTCCGTCCCCTGGACCGAGGACCTCCTCGGCGGCGACGGGCGCGGCTCCGACCGTCAGGTGACGACCGGGCCGTTCGCCTACGCCACCGGGAACTGGACCCTCAAGGAGGGCGTGACCGACGCCGAGTTCCTCACCCGCGACCTCGGCCGCGCCCGCGACCCGATCGAGCTGCCCGTCGAGAGCGACGTGGAGTGGGCGCTGGAGGACCCCCTCTACGACGCCTCGCCCTGGAACTCCACCTCGTCGCAGGGCTTCCGCAACAAGCTGGAGGGCTGGGGGACCGGCCGGGGCCCGGCCGCCTGGCGCAACCACAACCGGGTGCACCGGTGGGTCGGCGGGGCCATGGTCGGCGGCGCCTCCGTCAACGACCCCGTCTTCTGGCTGCACCACGCCTACATCGACCTGCTGTGGACCCGCTGGCAGCAGCGGCACCACGACCACCGCTACCTGCCGGCCGAACCACCGGCGGCGGGCAGCGGGCAGTACCGCCGGATCGTCGCCCGGCACGAGAAGCTGCCGCCGTGGGACGTGACACCGGACCAGCTGGAGGACGCGGGGGGGATCTACCGCTACGCGTGAGCCGTCCCGTGCGCGGTGTGTCGCCGTTCCGCGGCGGCCCGCACACGGGCAGAGCCCCGGCGCTCGAGGTGCCGGGGCTCTGCCGTGGGGAGTGCGCGGGACGGCGTCAGCCGCCGTAGTTGCCGCCCGAGTGGCCGCCGCCGGCGTGCTCGCCGTTCTTGCCCTCCTCGCCGTGCTCGCCGCCCTTGCCGTAGTCGTCGTGGTGGTCGCCGTTGGCGCACTTGTTCCCGAAGGCCGGGTTCAGCAGGGCGATGACGTTGACCGTGTTGCCGCAGACGTTGACCGGCACGTGCACCGGAACCTGGACGACGTTGCCGGACAGGACGCCCGGCGAGCCCACGGCCGCGCCCTGCGCCCCCGCGTCCGCCATGGCCAGACCGCCCCCGCTGACCACCACGGCACCCGTACCCAGGGCGACGGCCGTTGCCTTCGCGATGCGAGACATCACGTTCTCCTTAGTGAATCGGTTCGCGCGACAGCAGAAGGCGCCGCCGCACTCCCCGTTCAACGCCGGGGCGCGGGGCCGGTCACGGCGTGTTCGGGCGGATCACCCTTTTCGCAGCTCCGCTAGCCGGTCCCACAGCGTCGAGGGCGTCGCGAAGGTCTCCATCACCAGCAGTTCGTCGGGCAGTTCGACGGCGAACCGGTCCTCCAGCTCCGCGACCAGTCCGAGCAACGTCAGTGAGTCCAGGCCGAGTTCGGTGAGGCTGGCGTCCGCTTCGAGGGGGGAGTCCGCGTCGAGGAAGGGGAGCGTCTGCCGCAGGACGGATTCGAAGTCGCGGTAGGAAAGATCGTTCACGCCTGCTCCTCGATGCTGTGCGGCCTTCGGGTGACGGGTGTGCTCCGTACGGGTCACAGTAGTGCGTGGACGATCACCGGTCAGGGGCGCTGCCGGTGCGCGGAGACGAAGTCGGTGAGCGTGGCGATGGACTCCAGACTGTCCAGGCTCAGATCCAGGGCGGCCACGTCGACTCCGTAGCGCTCGTCGATCGTGCCCAGGAGCGTCACGCCCGCGAGCGAGGTGAGGCCGATCCGCGGGCCGAACAGCTCGGTGTCGGCGGGGAGTTCCGCGATCGCGGCGGCGTCCAGCCGGGCGGCCTCGGCGATCATCGACCGCAGCTCCCGTTCCACCGCCGCCCGGTCGTCGTCACGGGAGGGAGTGCGGGGGTCCGTCACGCTTCGGGGTCCTTTCGGGGGGAGACGTGCAGCCAGGCGGGCGGTGCCGGCAGGTCGCCGTGCAGGGTGCGCGCCAGGACGGCCGGCTCGGCGGCGGTACCGGCGGTGTCCGGGGCGCTGTCCGGGGCGGTGTCCGCGGTCCGGGCGCGGCGAAGTCCCGCCTGGCGCAGCAGGATCCGCATCTCGAGGTTGGCGTCGGTCGGGCGCAGGGTCACCCGGAACTCGTCCGCGCCGGCCTCCCGGGCCCGTTCCATCAGCCAGAACAGGAAGGCGGCGGCGGCCCCCCGGCCGGCGACCCGGCAGGAGAGCGCCAGCAGCGGGACCGACCGGACGCCCGGCGCGCTCCCGTCGACCAGCGCGGCCCCGATGATGCCGTACTCGCCGAAGCGGTCGGCCATCCGGGCGGTGTACAGCGTGTGCCCCTCGGCGGCGGCGAGGCCGCGCAGCCGCTCGGGCGTCAGGCCGGAGGAGTTCAGGCGGTGGGTCCGGGCGGCCAGTTCGAGCGCGCGCGGAACCTCCTCCGCCACGGCCTCGCCGACGGTGAGCCGCATCGCGCACCAGCGCAGGAACTCCTCCCGCGTGCCCTGGAAGCGCTCGCCCTCGGCGCGGCGGGTCTCCTCGGTGCGGTAGCGGCGCACCCGCTCCCGTGACTCGGGGGTGACGTCACGGCCCTCGAACGCCGCCAGCAGCGCGGGCACCTCCTCCGGGCCGAGCGTGCGCACGCCGGGCAGCAGGGCCTCCACCTCGGCGCGCTCGTACGCCGAGTCGTCGACCAGGACGAGCGCCTCCACGGCGATCCCGAGGTCCTTGGCGATCCGGCGCAGTGACTCGCTCTTGTCCTGCCAGGACACCTGCGGGGCGAGGAACCGTTCGCGCAGCCGCGGTACGGCGTCCATCCGCGCGAGGACCGCGGGCGCGCTGCGGCTGGCGAGGCTGCTGAGCACACCGCGGGCCGCCAGCGCGTCGATCGCGGCGAGCATCTCGGGGCGGGGGACGGGGAGGTCGTCGGTGGGCGCCTCGACCGCGATCTCGTCCCACAGGGTGCCGTCCAGGTCCCAGACGACGCACTTGATCCGGTCGGGGTCGTACCCGCCGGGCCGGTCCGGCCCGGTCGCTCCGGTCGTCCCCGTCGTCCCGGTGGTCCCGGTGGTCCCGGTCGATCCGGTCGCTCCGGTGGTTCCGGTCGCTCCGGGCGTCCCGGTCATCGGGCGTCCTGTCGTGGGAGCCGCAGCTTCATCGTCAGGGTGGCGGGGTCGAAGCCGAACTTGCGGTAGACCGTGCGCATCGGGACGTTGCCGACGTGGACGCGTCCGACGACCTCCGTGATCCCTTGCTCCAGGCAGAACTCCAGGCCCGCGGTGAGGAGCAGTTCGGCGACGTCGCCGCGGTTGTCCAGCGGGGCGACGGCGAGGGAGCGGAAGTTGGCGTAGCGGTCGCCGGTCATCGCGTTCTGGTTGACGCTCACCCACAGCCAGCCGACGGGCTCCCCGCCCGGACGGCCCGCGACGAGCATGCCCTCCTTGGACTTCTCCATGGCACGGCCCAGCCGGGACGCCCAGCGCGCGGGGTCGTCGATGGCGTCCTCGCCGAAGGAGACACGGGCGATCTCGGCCTCGAACTCGCCGATGGCCGGCAGGTCCCTCTCCTCCGCCGGACGGATGACGAAGGGCGCCGCCCGCCGCTCCAGCTCCGCGCGGTCGTCGGCGCTCGGCGCGTCCCAGCCGGACCGCACGGCCTGCGGCCGCCCGGCGGGCGCGGGTGCCCCGGCGGGGGCGGACACCCCGGTGGGGACCGGCGCCTGCGCCGGGACCGGCGTCCGAGCGGAGACGGAAGCGGGAGCCGCCGTCCGAGCCGGAACGGAAGCCGGTGCCGCATCCGGTGCCGGGGCCGTATCCGGTGCCTGGACCGGGACAGGCGTCTGGTCCGGGGCCTCGGCCGGTGTCTCCTCCGCCGGGACCAGGCGGCCCGGGCGGAAGGGGCCCTGCCCGCACTTCGGGCAGCCCTCGTCGCGCAGGGCGGCGACCGAGGTCCAGCGGGCGCCGGGGCCGACGCGGACCCGGGTGCCGCAGGCCACGCACTCGTACTCGCGCTGCCGGGTGCGCTTGTCGCCGGTGTAGAGGGGGCCGCCGTACTCGCCCTGCCGCGAGGCGGTCGAGGTGGTGGTGAGCAGGTGCTGGAAGAAGCCGACGCCGCCGAGGATGCCGCTGCCCTCGTACTCGTTGAAGTTGCGGATGTAGCCGTTGGTGACCAGGCCGAGGGCCTGGATCTCGCGCTGGACCTCCAGCATCTCGTCGGGGCTCTTGCCGCCGAAGGAGAAGAAGACGCTGTGCGCGGGTCCGGGGCGCAGGCCCTCCACGGCGCGCGACAGGAAGAGCCGGGCGCCCTCCGGGGTGTAGGGCGGGTCGGTCATCGCGACGTCGAAGCCGTCGTGCAGCTCGGCGGGGAGCGGACGGCGCAGGTCGTGCTCGACCGTCTCGACGCGGGTGCCGAGGCCGGCCGACACCTTCCTGATGTGGGCGAGGATCTCGGGGGAGATGTCGACGACGGTCACCCGCTCGACGATCGGCGCGCCGAGGACGTCGCCGACGACCGCGACGGCCAGCGAGACGAGGTCGTCGTCGCCGATCAGCAGCAGCGAGCCGCCCGGCAGGGCGCCCGCGGTGAGCAGCGCGAGGACCCGGCGCACCTTGGTCTCGGCCGTGCAGTGGGACTGGTCGATCGCCATGTCGGCGGCGGGGCCCGTCTCCATGACGGCGCGCAGCCGCTCCACGGCCTCGTCGAGCACCGAGGGGATGACCAGCTCACGGCCGTCGCACGTGGTGCAGGTGGCGTCGAGGGTGAGGTCCATGCCGAGCCGGGCGACGACGTCGAGACCGGCCGGGGTCAGCCGGGAGGGGCGCTCCTTGGTGACGAGGTCCCGGCGGCGCAGCTCGTTGCCCACGGCGGCCACGATGGGGACGGGCAGGCCGGTGGCGCGGCTGAGGTCCTTGGTGGAGGCGGGGGCCAGGCGGCGCAGGGCGCGGAGGACGGACCGCACTCCGGGCGGGCCCTCCTGGAGCCTGACGGCGTCCGCGACTTCCGTGAGCACGTGATCGGCGTGGGTACTCCGACGGTGTCGAGGCGCGTTCTTCACAAGGGAGCTCCGGGCGGGACCGAGGTGAGCAGGACCCTCCAGTATAGGCGCGGGGGGTCCGGGCTCCGGCCCGCCGAGGGGCCGCGCAAGACCCGCCGGGGGGCCGCGCAAGACCCGCCGGGGGGCGGCGCAAGGCCCGCCGGGGGCTGCCGAGGGGCTGCCTGGCGGCCGCCGAAGGCCTGCCGGTGGCTGACGAGGGACCCCCGAAGGCCCGCCGCCGGGAGCTGACGAGGGCGGGCCGCCGGGAGCCCGCCGGGAGCTGACAGGGCCTGCCGGGGGCTGCGAGGGGCCGCCGACAGCCCGCCGAGGCCCGCGCGGATCATGCGGACCCGCGTGACGCGGACCCGCGTGACGCGGGCCCCCGTGACGCGGGCCCCCGTGACGCGGGGGCGTCGGTCGGCCCGCTCAGGCGACCGCCTCGCCCACCCTCTCGCTCCACTCCTTCTCCAGGGCCGCCGTCTGCGTCATGAGGTCGGCGATGCGGACGACCGTGGCGGCGCCCTTGCGGAACCGCAGGAAGAAGGTGTTGCGGGTCATCTCCCAGCGCCGGGACAGGGCGTCGGCGTCGGCCGCCCGGTCGAGCAGCGCGGGGAGGGCGCAGGCCCCGGCCGCCGCCCGCAGGAAGCGGGCGTTGAGCGCGCGCCGGCTGGCCAGCTCCCCGAACCAGGCGCTGACCTCGATCATGCCCACGGGGCTCAGGGCCGCGAAGGCGTCCGGGGCGGCGCGCAGTTCGTCCGCGCAATCGGTGAGCAGGCCGATGCCGCCGGACTCCCGCACGTTGCGGGCGAGCGCGGCGCGGTGGCGCTCCCCGTCCGGCTCCCCGGGGCGCTCTCCGGCCCGCACGACGACGGTGCGGTTGCGCCAGTCGGGATCACCCCTGCGGGCCTCGCCCAGGGCGTCCGAGGACATCGCCGCCGACAGCGCGCGGGCGTCGAGGGGACCGTCGTAGAGGGAGCCCTGGTAGCGGTCGACGACCCGGAACACGGTGCCCTCGCCCTCGCCCTCGGCGCGGGAACGGAGCACGAGCCGGTGCGCATGGTGCTGCTGGCCGTGGAAGGAACTGTGCGGGACATGGAAGGTGTCCACCCAGGCGATCACCGGAATTCCGTCACGCACCTGCGCCCGAATGTATTCCCCGGCTTTCTCCGGGGTTCCGTGACAGAGCAGTTCGGTGGTCGTCCCGTGCCATGCGCGAAGGATTTCCTCCGGTGAGCTCCGGTGAATTCCCAGGTGTTCCACGGGCCATTCGGTCTCGACCGCGTCCGCCCTCCGGTGATAGCCCCACTCGCTGCCCAGGACGCTCGGGTCATGGCCGAGCCAGGCCGTCGTGATGCCGTAGGTCGCCGAAATGCAGTCCAGTGCCGAGAATTCCGCGTCCGCCGTGCCCCGCTTTTCCAAGAACCCCACTCCCTCGCTGTCCCCGCCGGAGCCGTCGCTTTCCGGCCGATCCCATGTGACCTTCGAAGACCCCCTTGACGCAGGGCACGCGCGAGCCCTAGGGCGCCCCGGATGCTACGCTGGGCACCACCGAGCGCCAGTGACCGGCCTCGTCGACCTTCCGCTTCTGCCGCGCAGACCAGCACAGATCTATGAAAGGAGACGGGGGCAGCGGTTCGCGTCCCCCGGTTCCCCATGACCAACTCCTCCGAGCTCGCCACCGAGGGCATAAACGTCGACGATTTGTGCTCGTACGCCGTCGACGTATGGGTGAGCGACCACAGCATCCTGACCGACGAACAGCGCCTTCTCCAGGTTCTTCGCACGGCCGCGGAAAAGGGAAACGCGACGGTCCTCGGTGAAGCGTCGCACGTGTTCCCCAACGGTGCCGTCACCGCGATTCTCCTGCTTTCCGCCTCGCACCTGAGCATCCACACCTGGCCGGAATTCAGCCTCGCCAACGTCGACCTGCTCGCCTACGGCCGGCTGAACGGCGAGCGGATGATGCAGAGCGTCGAGCTGGGCCTCTCGCCGACGAAGATCAACGTCACCCGCATGCTGCGCGCGGTGCACTGACCCGCGCCACGGACGGCGATCACAGCCACCCCGCCAGCGACGTGAGGAACGCGTCGAATCCGTCCCGGTGGATGGCGTGCGTCGCGCCCGGCACCGTCCGCACCTCGAAGCCCCGCCGGACCAGGTCCGTCCGCATCTCCCCGCTCACCAGCGAACTCGGTTCCGCCGCCTGGACGAGCGAGGGGACCAGGGGCTTCTCGGGGGTGTGGTCGACCGTCCGGTACGCGGAGAGGGCGAGCGCCGAGCGCTCGTCCCAGGCGCGCAGCGCCGCCACCTCCGCCGCGACCCGCCGCTCCCCCCAGTCCGGCCGCAGCCCCCTGATCAGCAGCCGGGGCGCCCGTTTGAACAGGGCGAACGACGCCGGGTCGAGGGTGCCGTGCGGGCCGCCGAGCCGCCACGCGGGCTCGGAGTAGACGGCGCGCCCCGGCTGGAGTTCCGCCACCGCCAGCGCCAGGGCCAGCGCGCCCAGCGAGTGGCCCACCGCCAGCTCGGGACGGCGGGGCAGCGTCTCCAGCAGATCCTCCGCGAACAGGTGCGGGGCGTACGCGCCCCGGCCGCTCGCGCCGTGGCCGCGCAGATCGACGGCGACGACGCGGTACCCGCGGCCCGTCAGGGCCGGCACCAGCTCCTGCCAGGTGCGGTGATCGGACATCAGGCCGTGGACGAGGACGGCGAGGCGGTCGCCCGAGCCCCACTCCCGGGTGTGCAGTCGCATGCGGCCCACCTCAGCAGGCCGGACCGGCGGACGCCAGTTCCGCCACGGCCTCGGCCGACTCCGGCAGCGCCCACAGCCGCTCCGCGAACCCCGCCGCGCCCAGCCCCCGCCCGTACCGGACGATCCGCCGCGTGACCGCCTCCAGCACCTGGAGCCGGTACGGCCACAGCGCCTCCTGCTTCGTCAGCGCCGCCTCCTCCGGGCCGGGCACCAGCACCGGGCGCAGACCGGCGGGCAGCCGGCCGGCCACGGCCCGGGCGTCCGCGAAGAGCGAGTACGGCATGTCCTCGTAGAACGCGACCCGTCCCGGCTCCAGCTCGCCCCGGACGAGGAGTTCCAGGGCCGCCCGCCGGGTCAGGACGTGGTCGACGTGACCGCCCACGCCGAGCGGCACCAGGACGAGGTCCGCGCCGGACACCTCGGCCGCCAGGTCCGCCGTGACCCGGCCGAACAGCTCCGGCTCGCCGGCCGCGGCCGCGTCCTCGGCGTCCGGCTCCAGGAAGAAGTTCTCCCGCCAGGCCGCCCGGTCGGCGGCGTCGGTGTGGCCGAGCACGGTCAGGCCCACGCCGAGCACACCGCACGCCACCCGCTCCTCCGCCAGCAGCAGCCGCGAGGAGAGCGCGGGACGGCTCTGGTAGTAGGGGCGGCGGGTCCAGGTCTCGTGCGAGAACACGTCCACCACGCGGCCGCCGCACCGGGCGAGCAGCCCGCCCAGGGCCAGTTGGGCGTCGTCGGGGTGCGGCGAGAGCACGACCGGCGCCCGGGACGGCGCCGCGCGCGGCGGCGGCACCGCGACCACCAGGCCCGCCGCGTGCCAGCGGCCGATCAACTCCCGCTGCGGGGACGGCCAGGAGCGGTACGGACGGGTGCCGTCGCAGGCCTCCCACACGTCGGCCGCTTCCGGCGGCAGCAGGTCACGGGCGACCGGCTCGCCGAGGAAGCGCGCCTCGGGACCGTCGAACTCGGCGTGCGGCAGCCGTACCGGCCGGTCGTCCGCCGTGAGTGCTCTCGGCGTCCGCCGCACGAGCGGGCCGGGTGAGGGGCGCTCGGACATGCGCAGGAGTGTAGGGCAAGGGGCAATCATGGAACGATGGGACGAGCACGTGACAGGGCTGTGATCGGCACGCGACGGAAGGCTCGAACAGCATGTACGTACTCGCCCGGGGACTTGCCGCGACGGAGACCGAGAACCTGCGGGAGGCCTGCGAACGCACCGCGCTCCCGCTGAGGCCCGTTCCCGACGGGGACGGTGTCGCCGAGCACGTCGCCGCCGACCTCCTCGTGGCCTTCGTGGCCGCCGCCGACGACGGCACCGCCCCCCTCGACCTGCGCGACCTCACCCACGGCGGCGCCTACGCGGTGCTGGTGCAGCCGGCGCCGACCGCGCGGACGACGCTGGCGGCGGTGCGCTCCGGCGCCGGCTTCGTCATGGCCGCGCCGCTCGACGTGGACCGGCTGGTGCCCTTCCTGACCTACCTGCGCGACGTCGCCGCTCCCGCCGCGGCCCAGGTCCTCGACCTGGACGAGGCCGGCGTGCTGGCCACGCCCTCCGGCTCGGTGCGGCTGTCCGAGGCCGAGGCGCGGGCGCTGCGCGCGCTCGCCGACCGCCGGGCCACCATCGTCGGACGGCCCGACCTGATGCGGCTGACCGGCGAGGACCCGCGGGACGTCGTCGAGTCCCTGCGCGCCCGGTTCCGGGAGGTCGGCTCCGGCGCCCAGATCCTCAAGGTGCCCCACATGGGCTTCCGGCTCGTCGGGGAAGTGCGGCTGAAGGCGACCGCGTGACGGCCGCGGCGGCCCCCGAGGCCGCGCCGGGACGCACCGTCGACCTCTGGTGGGCCCGCCCGGACGACGCGTCGGCCCGCCTCGCCGCCCTGCTCGACCCCGTGGAGCGCGGCCGGTACGAGGCGACCGCCGACCCCGTCAACGCGGCCCAGTTCCTGGTGGGGTGCGCCCTGAGCCGCGTCGTCCTCGGCGAACTGCTCGGCCTGGCGCCCGCCGAGGTGCCGCTGCGGCGGGTGTGCCCCCGCTGCGGCGGACCACACGGCAAGGTCACGCTCGCCACGGCCACGGCCACCGCCACCGGCACCGAGACCGCGACCGGCACCGAGACCACGACCGCCACCGGCACCGAGACCGCCACGGACGTCCGCTTCAACGTCTCCCACAGCGGCGGCATCGTCGCGCTCGCCGTCTGCCGCGGTGCCGACGTCGGCCTCGACGTCGAGGACGCGGCCACCACCGTCGACGTGGACAAGGTGGCGCCCCGCGCCCTCACCGGCACCGAACTCGCCGCCCTGCGCGCCCGCCCGCCCGCCGGACGACCGGCCGCGTTCCTGCGTTACTGGACGCGCAAGGAGTCCGTCCTCAAGGCGCTCGGCGTCGGGCTGCGCATACCGCTGCGACGGCTCGAAGTGACCGATCCCGCGCTGCCGCCCGCCGTAGTGAGCCTGCCGGAACAGATCACCACCTGCCGCGAACTGCGCATGGCCGATACGGTGGTCGACAGGACGCACCCCGCGTCCGTCTCGGTGGCGGGAACTACGGAGGTGATCCTCGTCCAGCACCGGGCGTCGGCGCTCCTCGGGGCATGGCGGTGACCGGACCGCACCGCAACCCCCCACACCTGCCGCCGACTTGATTCGACGTGTTGCTCACAACGGGGAAGGGCAGAGCCAGATGTCGGACGTCGTGCTGTTGACTCCGCGGGAGATCACCACCGGGGCGACCAGCCTCAACAACCAGAACGTGACCGTCACCGACGAGGAGTACGTCCAACTCGACCCCGCCCTGCGGATCTTCTACGAGAAGGTCCGCGAGAACCTGGGGCTCGCCTGCATCACCGGCTACCTCCGCAACGCCGGATACTCCGTCACCTCGCTCAACCTGCACGGCCGCAACCCCGGCGACGAGGTCATCATCGACCTCATCCGCCGCGAACGCCCCCGCTTCGTGGGCATCAGCATCATGTACGACCTGCACATCATCGACGCCATCCGGCTCATCCGGTGCGCCCGCGCCGCCGACCCGGACGTGTTCATCGCGATCGGCGGCGCGTTCTGCACGTACAACGCCAAGCTCATCGCGGAGCGGGTGCCCGAGGCCGACTGCGTCACCTTCGGCGAGGGCGAGCTGACCGTCGTGGGGATCATGGACCGGCTGACCTCGGGAGCCGACTGGCGCCGGACGCCCGGACTGTTCTACCGGGACGGCGACCGGGTGCGCAGCAGCGGCATGCCCGTCCTGCCCGACCTCGGCAACCTCGTCTGGCCCGCCCGTGACGTGCTGGAGTACCACCGCGCGGCCGGCATCGCGACACCCGTGGCGTCCACGTTCACCAGCCGCGGCTGCCACGCCAAGTGCACCTTCTGCTACGCGCCCCGCCAGCCCGGAGTGGTCGACGGGTTCTGGCGGATGCGGCCCCCCGCGGACGTCGTCGACGAGATCGAGTACCTCCAGCGGGAGTTCGGCACCCGCTTCATCTGGTTCAACGACGACAACTTCGGCGGCGCCTTCGGCGACGGCTTCGCGCACGCCGTCGAGTTCGCCGAGACCGTCCTGCGGCGCGGCCTGAAGTTCCAGTTCCACTGCGAGTTCCGCGTCGACTCCGGGCTGATCGACCACGAGGCCCTCGACCTGCTGCACCGCGCCGGGCTCTCCTCCGCGCTGCTCGGCATCGAGTCCGGCTCGCCCGGCATGCTGCGCCGGTTCAAGAAGGGCACCACCGTCGCGTACAACCTGGACGCGGCCCGCATGTTCAAACGCAAGGGCCTCGGCCTCGACCCTGGCTGGATCATGATCGAGCCGAAGACCTCGGTGGCCGAGCTCTGGGAGAACCTGGAGTTCATCGTCGCCGCCCGCATCCACGAGGCCGACAACCCGTTCTTCCTCATCAACCGCGCCATCGCGCTGCGCGGCACCGAGATGTACGACAGGATCGAGGAACCGCTGCCGCTGGCCGACATCGACGGCCTGGAGGGCGACGCCTATGAGATCCTGCGCACCGCCCGCCGCGACTACCGGGTGCCGGACCCGCGCGTCGAGGCGCTGTGGGCCGCCTGGAGCGAGGTCGGCGAGGAGATCAGCGACCGCAAGGAGAACGTCCTGCCGTTCGTCGCGCAGAAGATCGCCCTGGGCGCCCGCCGGCTGCGCGGCACCGAGCACAACCCGCGCGCCCTGCTCAGCAGGCTGCGGGCCTGGCGCAACGGCCTGCCGGAGCTGTTCCTCGCGTTCATGAACTACGGCCTCGTCCTCGCCGAGAGCGGCCCGCCCGACCTCGCCGCCCGGCTCACCGCCGACCTGCGGGACCTGGTCGCCGACTACGACGCCGAGCACCTCGGCGAGTCCTTCGACGACTTCGGCGAGCGGGTGGAGCGCATGTGCGGCGCCGAGGCCCTGACGGCGGCGGGAGCGGGCCGATGACCCTGCGGTACGGAGTGGTCGGGTGCGGCCGCGTCTTCCAGCGCTACCACCTGCCCGTCGTCACGGAACACCCGGACCACACGCTCGTCGCCGCCTGCGACACCGACGCCGACAGCGCCCGCGCGGTGCTCGGCGCGGCCGCGGAGGGCGTGCTGGTCACCACGAGCCTGGAGGAGTTCCTCACCGTCGGGCGGCCGGACGTGGTGGCGGTGTGCACGCCGAACGACGCGCACACCGGGCCCGTCCTGGCCGCGCTCGCGGCCGGCGCGCACGTCCTGTGCGAGAAGCCGCTGGCCGCCGACATCACCGAGGCCCGCCTGCTGGCGGCGGCGCCGGGCGCCGCCGACCGGCTCGCGGTCAACCTGCCCTACCGCTTCCACGAACTGGTCCCCGCCTTCGGCAAGGCGCTCCCCGACGGCCCCTGCGAGATCACGCTGACCTTCACCACCGCCGGTCAGCGCCTGTGGCGGCCGGTGACGAACTGGTACGGCGACGTCGCCCGGGCCGGCGGCGGCGCGCTGGTCGACCTCGGGGCGCACGCCCTGGACCTGATGATCACCGTCTTCGGCGCGCCCCGCCCGGCCGGCTGCCGCGTCGACGCGGCGGGCGTGGAGGAACGGGTCGTCGCCGACCTGGAGTTCCCGGCCGGACCGGGTCGGCTGCGCATCGACCGCCGCAGCCGGGTCATGGGCCTGACCCTCGAGGCCACGGCGGCGGACGGCGAGAGCGCCGTGCTCGACCTGCGCCGCGGCGAGGTCCGCGGCCGCGACGGCACGGTCGTGGCCGAGGACCGCCGGCCGGAGCTGGCGGCGATCCGCGGCTTCCTCGACACGGTCGCCGGCCGGGTGAGCGGCCGGACGGTGACCCCGGCGCAGGCGCTTCAGGTGCAGGAGATCGTCTCCGCCCTGTACGCCCGCGCCGAGACCGATCAGGAGCTGACGCTCTGAACCGTGTCCGGGTGGTCCTCGGGAGCCGCGTCCGGGCCCGCCGCGGGAGCACCGGAGAGGACCGGCCGGAACCTCTCCTTCAGCTCCCGCAGCCGGGCCCGTGACCGCTCGCCCGAGTACAGGTGCGTCGCGCCGATCTCCTCCTCGGTGATCCGGTCGAGGAAGTACAGGTTGATCACGTCGGACGGCGTGGCGCACGTCTTGCAGAAGCCGAACCGCGGCCGGTCGTGCATGAACAGGTCGTAGTGCTGGTGGCTGCCGTACTGGTCGAGCAGCAGGGTGCGGTTCTCCGCCAGGTTGCCCATCGGCTTGACCCAGGCGTGCGGGCAGGCCGAGACGTCGCCCTGGCCGAAGAGCTGCGCCATGGTCGCGGTGACGAAGCAGCCGAGCGTGCGGACGTTCGTCTGCAACTGGAGGGCCATGTGCTCGACGTAGGCGCGCGGCGGCAGGACGGAGGCGAACTCGTCGTAGCGCTCCACGAGCGGCACCAGGTGGTCGCCGGGCGGCGGGCCCATCCGCTCGGCGGTCTCGCCCCGCACCGGGAAGAAGTACAGGGTCGTGCTGCCGTCGACCCGGTCGCGCAGGTACTCGGCGAACTCCAGCTGACCGGCGTAGTTGGCGTCGGTGAGCACCGACTGGATGTCGAGGCGCAGGCCGGCCTCGGCCGCCGCGTGCAGGGCGCGCATGATGACGTCGTGCAGCCGGGCCTGTTTCGGGGGGAGCCGGTGCCGGTTCAGCTCGAGCGTGTGTCCGTCGAGGGAAATGTTCAGCTGGACGTTTCCCAGTGCGGCCAGTGCCTCGATGCGCCGTTCGTTGAGGAAGACGCCGTTGGTGATCACCTGGACGGTCTCGTAGCGGCGGCTCGCCTCCTCGACGAACTCGGTGGAGCCTTTCAGCCAGAAGAACTCCCCGCCGGACAGCCGGAGAATGGGGGCGTCGACGTGGGCGTGATACAGATCGAGTATCTCGTGCCAGTCCTGCCGGCGGTCGGTGGTCAGCCGCAGCCGGGCGTCGGGCACGTTCATGAGGAGGTTGTACTCCTCGGTGAGGCAGTAGGAGCACCGCATTTGGCAAAGTTGTTCCTCGATGACCATGTCGTTCATCAGGAACGGCAGTCGGCCGCTCTCGGCCGCCGAGGCGGTGAGGGCGGCACGAAACTTTTCCTTAAGGCGCATGAAAGTCCCCGTATTCGGCCGTCGGCTTCCTGCGGGCCACCCTAACGGCTCGTCAAGTGCGCTACCAGAGCGCGAGTTCTCGACAGGAGGCTCGTGAAACCCCGGGCGCGCAACGAGAATTGGGCGTATCACTCTCTCGGGGGGTGACCATGATCAGTACCTGTGCGCTAGCATGCCCGTCGGTGAAGGCCGGACAGCCACGGGGGCACTGAAGGCATGAGCGCAATCCGTTCACGGGTGGAGGTCGGCGGGGGCGCGGAATCCGGCCTCAGCCGTGTCGACGTCACCTCGAAGGACCACCACTACGCCGTCCACGTCGGGCCGGGGGCCCGCCGGCTGCTGCCCGCGGTGCTGGAGGAGCTCGGCGTCGGCCGCGTCGCCGTCGTCACCGCCGTCCGCGAGCCACGGCTCCCCGACCCCGGCGTGCCGTTCACGGTCGTCCCGGTCGCCGACGGGGAGCACCACAAGACGCTCGCCACCGTCGAGACGTACTGCCGGGCGTTCGTCGCGGCCGGGCTCACCCGGGCCGACGCGGTCGTCGCCTGCGGCGGCGGGACCACCACGGACACCGTCGGCCTGGCCGCCGCCCTCTACCACCGCGGGATCAAGGTCGTGCACCTGCCGACCACGCTGCTCGCGCAGGTCGACGCCAGTGTCGGCGGGAAGACCGCCGTCAACCTCCCCGAGGGCAAGAACCTCGTCGGCGCCTACTGGCAGCCGAGCGCGGTGCTCTGCGACACCGACTTCCTGCACGGCCTGTCCCGGCGCGAACTCCTCAGCGGCTACGGCGAGATCGCCCGCTGCGCCTTCATCGGCGCCGGCGACCTGCGCGGCCTCGGCCTGCGGGAGCAGATCGTGGCGAGCGTCCGGCTCAAGGCCTCCGTCGTCGCGCGGGACGAGCGCGACCAGGGCGTCCGGCACCTCCTCAACTACGGGCACACCCTCGCCCACGCCGTCGAGCGGGCCACCGACTACACCTGGCGGCACGGCGAGGCGGTGGCCGCCGGAACGGTGTTCGCGGGACTCCTCGCGGGCCGGCTCGGACGGATCGGCACCGACCGGGTGACCCTGCACCGGGAGATGGTCGAGAGCTTCGGCCTGCCCACCTGGCGGCCCGCGGACGTCCCCGTGCCGGTGCTGGTGGAGCTCATGCGGCGGGACAAGAAGGGACGGGACACCGACACCGGGCTCACCTTCGTCCTCGACGGGCCGGACGGCGCGGAACTGGTCACCGGCGTCGACGAACGGCTGGTCGCCTCCGTCCTGGCGGACCTGCCCACGGGCCCCGCCCCGGCCGCCGCACCGGGAGCGCCATGACCGACCCCCGGCCCGCCGTCTCCGGCACCACCCGCCTCTACGTCGTCCTGGGCGACCCGGTGGCCCAGGTGCGCGCCCCCGGCCTGCTCAACGACCTGTTCGCCCGCACTGCGACGGACGCCGTGCTGGTCCCCGTCCACGTCGGCCCCGACGGGCTCGACGAGGTGATGCGCGGACTGCGCCGCACCCGCAACCTCGACGGCATCCTCGTCACCGTCCCGCACAAGATCGACGTGTGCCGGTACGCCGACGAGCTGGGGCCGGCCGCCGAGCTCGCCGGCAGCGCCAACGCCCTGCGCCGCAATGCGGACGGCACCTGGCGGGCCGACAACTTCGACGGAGCCGGCTTCGTCCACGGGCTGCGCGGCCACGGCCACGACCCCGCCGGGGAGCGGGTCGCCCTGTTCGGCGCCGGGGGAGCCGGGCGGGCCCTCGCCGCGGCCCTGCTCACCTCCGGCGCGGCCCGGCTGCTGCTGTTCGAGTCCGACCCGGAGCGCCGTACGGACCTCCTCGACCGGCTCGCGGCACACCGGCCGGGCTGGGCGCGGGCCGGTGCCGACGGCGACCTCGCGACCGCCGGCCTCGCGGTGAACGCCACCCCGCTCGGCATGCGCCCCGAGGACCCCCTGCCGTTCGACCCGGCCCACCTGCGCGCGGACTGCACGGTCGCCGACATCGTGATGAAACCCGCCGAGACCGCCCTGCTCCGGGCCGCCGCGGACAGCGGCCGGCCCGTCGTGCCGGGCCGCTCCATGCTGGACAGCCAGGTCCTGCTCTACCAGCGGTTCTTCGGACTGCCCGGCGGAGAGGGACACCGAGGAAACGGGAGGTTGGAGCGGTGATCGACCACGCCGGGGCCGTGGCCCTCGCACAGCGGGCCCTGGCCCACCTGGAGGTCGGCACGACCGATCAGGCCGACGACGTGATGCGGGTTCCCGTCGAGGAGTACCTCGACCCCGGACGCTGGCGGCGCGAGCTCGACACCGTGTTCCGGCGCGTCCCGCTCGCCCTCGCGCTCTCCGCCGAACTGCCCGCCGCCGGCACCTACAAGGCCCTCGACGCGCTGGGCACCCCGGTCCTCCTCAGCCGCGGCCGGGACGGCGTCGTACGGGCCTTCCTCAACGTCTGCCGCCACCGCGGCGCCCAGCTCTGCCCCGTCGGCACCGGCACCCGCCACCGCTTCCGCTGCCCGTACCACGCCTGGGTCTACGACGACCACGGCTCCCTGGTCGCCGTCCACAAGCCCGGCACCTTCGGCGACGTCGACACCGACGCCCTGGGGCTGCGGCCGCTGCCCGCCGTCGAGGGGTACGGGTTCGTGTGGGTCTCCCTCACCCCGGACCGGCCGATCGACCTCGACTCCTGGCTCGGCGACTACGCGCGGGAACTGGAACGGCTCGAACTCGACCGGTGGCACGTGTACGAGCAGCGGGAACTGGACGGCCCCGGCTGGAAGGTCGCCTACGACGGCTACCTGGAGAGCTACCACATCCAGGCGCTGCACCGGACGACGTTCGCCCCGACCTCCACCTCCAACCTGATGGTGGTCGACGCCTTCGGCCCGCACCAGCGGATCCTGTACCCCGCCAAGTCGATCCGGACCCTGCGCGACCTGCCGGTCGAGGAGTGGGACCCCGCCCCGCACTGCGGGACCGTCTACACCGTCTTCCCCAACGTGTCGGTCGCCGGCGCCTGGGAGGGACACGGCGTGGTCTCCCGGATCATGCCCGGCCCCACCCCCGACCGCAGCCGCACCGTGCAGACCATCGTGACCCGCGTCCCGCCGGTCACCGAGGAGGACAGGAAGTACACGGCGGAGTTCAGCGAACTCGTCGAACGCGGTGTGCTCGAAGAGGACTACCGCACCGGATTCGACGTACAGGCGGCCTTGTCCTCGGGGGCGAATACGCACTTCGTCTTCGGCCGCAACGAGATGGCGCTGCAACACCAGCGGAGATGGCTCGAACGTCTCCTTGCCGATGCCAAGTGACGTGTCAAGTCGCCTTTCTGATGGATATTCAGCATGGACAGCCCGGGTTCTTGCCCACTAGATTGTGATCCGACCGATCGAATGAAAGGCTGCGTGTGAACCGCGACGAAGTGCTTCAGGAGATACACCAAATCGCCAAGGAGTTCGCCGCCTCCAGTGGTCGAACGGTGAATGAGAACAGCAGCAACTTCCTCGAGGCGTACGGCTTCACTTCACTGGACGCGCTGGAGTTCCTGCTCCTTCTCGAAGAGCGCTTTGGTGTCACCTTCGAGGACGAGGATCTGACCGAGGACACCCTGACGTCCGAGGACCGCCTCGCCGACTACGTCGTCGAGCGTCTCGGCTGAGTCCCGGGAGAGCACCGGAAATGACGCCGCCGAAGCTGATGGAAGTGGCGGACGGGATCTCCGTGCACGCCGTCAGCGCGCTGGACGCGCGCTTTCTGTACGGGGAGATATTCCAGGGCGGCACCTATGCGGGCATTTCGCTGCCCGACGATCCGTTCGTCGTCGACGTCGGGGCGAACATCGGGCTGTTCACGCTCTTCGTGAAACAGCAGTGTCCCCGGGCGCGCGTACTGGCCTTCGAGCCGCTGCCCGAACTCGTCGCCGCCCTGCGCGCCAACGCGGCCCGGTTCGGCTGGGACGGCGTCGAGGCGCACGACGTGGCCCTCGGCGCCGAGGCGTCGGACGGCGTCTCCTTCCGCTACTACCCGCTGCTGCCCAGCAGTTCGACGCGGTACCCGCAGGACCAGGGACAGCTGAAGGAACTGCTCGGCCGGAGCTTCCCGCCGAGGGTCGTGGAGCGGATGTTCCAGGGGCGGGAGACCACCGTCCGCGTCGACCGGCTCTCCCGGTACCTCGGCACCGAGCGCCCCGTCGACCTGCTGAAGATCGACGCGGTGGGCTCCGAACTGGACATCCTGCGGGGGATCGACGAGCGGCAGCTCCCCCTGGTGCGCACCGTCGTCATCGACGCCCAGGACGTGCGCGGCCGGGTCGCCGAACTCTGCGCGTACCTGACGGAGATGGGGCTGGAGCCGAACGTACTCACACCTCCGGCGGCGGCCGGCGACGACGGACTGAACTGCCTGATCCACGCCGTGCGCCCGTGACCACGGCACACGCGCAGAGCTCGAAGAGGGGAAACCAGGGGATGCTGACGCTCGGCCTCGGCGGCTCCAACCACGACTTCGCGGCCTGTCTCGTCTCCGACGGCACCATCGCCGCCGGCATCGAGGAGGAACGGGTCCGCCGGGTCAAGTACTCGGTCGGGGTCAACTCACTGTTCAACCAGTCCTGGCGGTACTGCCTCGACACGGCCGGGGCGCGCCTCGCCGACGTCGACGTCGTCGTCGCCGACGACACCCTGCTGGCCCCCGCCTGGTTCCCGTTCCGCAAGCGCATCCACCTG
The DNA here is from genome assembly GCF_042888135.1 of Streptomyces sp. NPDC003247. Classification (NCBI taxonomy): domain Bacteria; kingdom Bacillati; phylum Actinomycetota; class Actinomycetes; order Kitasatosporales; family Streptomycetaceae; genus Streptomyces; species Streptomyces sp. NPDC003247. The sequence goes on along the minus strand of NZ_JBIAPF010000001.1, from coordinate 936,602 downwards.
ATACGGCACCACATGGCGCACGCCGCCAGCACCTTCTACCCCTCACCCTTCGAGCGGGCCGCCATCCTCGTCGTCGACGGCGCGGGCAGCCTCATCGACGACCGGGGCGTGGAGACCCTCACCACCGCCGTCGGCGACGGCACCACCATCACCGAGCTGACCAAGGTGCTCGGCACGAACTGGTCCACCGACGGGCTCAGCGCCCTGCGCGTCTACCAGGCCGGCGACAGCGACCACTCCCTCGGCTACATGTACAAGGCGGTCAGCCACGCCATCGGCTTCACCCTGTACGAGGACGAGTACGAGGGCCGGCACTGGTACCTGTCCGAGGACGGCAAGACCATGGGTCTCGCCCCCTACGGAACGCCCCGCTACCGCAAGCGGTTCGCCGAGTACCTCACGCTCCTGCCCGACGGCCGCTACGAACTCCACCTGAAGGACGGCGGCCTCCTCGACTTCATCGAGCACGCCCTCGACGGCTACGAGGGCGACGAGCGCTTCGCCCGCGCCGCCGACCTCGCCTGGGCCGCGCAGGACACCCTGGAGGAGACCCTCCTGCACGTCGCCCGGCGGCTGCACGCCGACACCGGCCTGACCGACCTGTGCCTGGCCGGCGGCGTCGCGCTGAACTGCGTGGCCAACGGACGGCTGCTGCGCGAGACGCCGTTCGAGAACGTCTTCGTCCAGCCCGCCGCGGGCGACGGCGGCTGCGCCGTCGGCACCGCCTACTACGGCTACCACGTCATCGCCGGGCAGCCCCGCAAGGAGCCCGCCCGCACCGCCCAGCGCCACGCCTACCTCGGCCGCACCTACGACGACGGCGAGGTACGGGCCGCCCTCGACGCCTCCGGCCTGCCCTACCGCAAGGTCGCCGAGCCCGCCCGCACCGCCGCCGCACTGCTCGCCGACGGCAAGCTGCTGGGCTGGTTCACCGGAGGTTCGGAGTTCGGGCCGCGGGCGCTCGGCCACCGCAGCATCCTCGCCGACCCGCGGCACGCCGAGACCAAGGACGTCATCAACGCCCGCGTCAAGCACCGCGAGGCGTTCCGGCCGTTCGCCCCGGCCGTGCTGCGCGAGCACGCCGCCGACTGGTTCGACCTCGACATCGAGTCGCCGTACATGCTCATCGTCGCGCCGGTGCGGCCCGAGAAGCAGGCGCACGTGCCGGCGATCGTGCACGTCGACGGGACGGCCCGGGTGCAGACCGTGACGGCCGCCGACAACGGCGCCTACCACGAGCTCATCGCGCACTTCCACCGGCTGACCGGAGTGCCGGTGGTGCTGAACACGTCGTTCAACGACAACGGCCAGCCGATCGTCGAGACTCCGCAGCAGGCCCTGGAGTTCTACGGCTCCAGCCTGCTGGACCTGCTGGTCATCGAGGACTACGTGGTCGGACACTCCGCCGACGACCTGGACGCGTTGCCGCCGGCCGGCGACCGCGCCACCGACTGAGAGGGACGCACAGTGGTTCTGGCACTCGACGGCGGGACTCCGGTCCGCCGCCACGACTTCCCGGCCTGGCCCCACCACGACGACGCCGAACGCGAGGCGCTCGTCCGCGCCGTCGACCAGGGGCAGTGGTGGCGGGTCGGCGGCAGCGAGGTCACCTCGTTCGAGGCGGAGTTCGGCGCGTACCACGGCGGCACCGCGCTCGCCGTCACCAACGGCACGCACGCCCTGGAGCTCGGCCTGGAGCTGCTGGGCCTGGAGCCGGGCGACGAGGTGATCGTCCCCGCGTTCACCTTCATCTCCACCTCCATCGCCGTGCAGCGCGCCGGCGGCGTCCCGGTCCCGGTGGACGTCGACCCCGACACGTACTGCCTCGACCCGGCCGCGCTGGAGGCCGCGCGCACCGAGCGGACCCGGGTGGTCATCCCCGTGCACATGGCCGGGCACATCGCCGACATGGACGCCATCGGCGCCTGGGCGGACCGGCACGGCGTCGTCGTCTTCCAGGACGCGGCGCACGCCCACGGCGCCGTCCGCTCCGGACGTCGCGTCGGCGACTTCGGCACGCTCGCCGCGTTCAGCTTCCAGAACGGCAAGCTGATGACGGCGGGCGAGGGCGGCGCGCTGCTGCTGCCGTCGGCGGACCGGTTCGACGAGGCGTTCGCCCGGCACAGCTGCGGCCGGCCGATCGGCGACACCCACTACGAGCACCGCAGCCCCTCCTCCAACTACCGCATGACCGAGTTCGCCGGCGCGGTGCTGCGCGTCCAGCTCGGCCGGCTCGCCGAGCAGAACGAACGCCGGGAGAGCCGCTGGAAGACCCTGTCGGCGGCGCTGCGCGAGATACCCGGCGTGCTCCCGCAGGGCCGCGACCCGCACTGCGACCTCAACCCGCACTACATGGCCATGGCCGCCCTCGACCCCGAGGTCCACGCCGACGTCGACCGCGACCACCTGGTGCGGGCCCTGGTCGCCGAGGGCATCCCCGCCTTCGTCAACTACCCGCCGGTGTACCGCACCGAGGCCCACGCCGCCCTGATCGGCAACGGCCTGCCCGGCGTCGCGGAGCTCGCCGAGCGCAACCCGGTCAGCGAGCACCTCGGCGCCCGGGGCTTCTGGCTGCACCACCGGGTACTGCTGGGCACCGACGCCGACTGCGCCGACGTCGCCGAGGCCCTGGCCAAGGTGCTGTCCGCGCCGGCGGGGAAGAAGCGTCCCGCTTGATGAGGGTCGCCGTCGTGGGACTGGGCTGGGTGGCCCGCGAGGTGTGGCTGCCCCGGCTGGTCAAGCACCCCGCGTTCGAGGTCGTCGCCGTGGTGGAGCCGCGGCCCGAGGCCGTCGAGCGGGCCGGGGAGCTGATCGCCGGGGCCCGGCTGTGCGGCGGCCCCGGCGAGATCGGGCGGGACGACGCCGACCTGGTCTTCGTCCTCACCCCCAACCACACCCACGGCGCCCTCGCGAGCGGCTTCCTGCGCCGGGGCCTCGACGTCTTCCTGGAGAAGCCCACCGGCACCACACCGGGCCATCTGCGGCTGCTGGAGGACGCGGCCCGCGAGGGCGGCGGCCGGCTGCTGCTGTCCACCGCCGCCCGCCACCGCGCCGACGTCGGGGAACTGGCCCGGATCGTCGCCGCCGGGGCGCTCGGCACGCCCCGGCTCGCCGAACTGAGCTGGGTGCGCTCCCGGGGCATCCCCGGCAGCGACTGGTTCGCCCGCCGGGAGAGCGCCGGCGGCGGCGTCCTGGTCGACCTGGGCTGGCACCTCGTCGACGTCCTGCACCACCTGTGGGGCGCCTCCGCCGTGCGCGGCGCCACCGCCCTCGCCTCCAGCGACTTCCTCACCCGCGAGGGCTGGGGCGCCGAGTGGCACGCCGGCGCGGCCGCCCGCCCGACGGCCGACGTCGAGGACCAGCTGACCGCCCTGGTGGCCACCGAACGGTACGGCCTGCACCTGAGGTGCGCCTGGGCGTCGTACGAGACCGTCGACGTCACCCGGCTGGTGCTGCACGGCACCGAGGGCACCGCCGAGCTGACCACCACCTTCGGCTTCAGCACCCGCCGGGTGACCGCACCGGCCCTGACCCTGCGGGACCAGGACGGGGAGCGGCGCGTACCGCTGCCCCCGGCCGGCATCGGGGACGAGTACGACCTGCACCTGGACGCGCTGCGGGACGAGGCGGCGCGCGCCGACGCCACGGAGCGCGCCCTGCGGGAGGCCCGCGACGCCCTGGCCGTCGTCGACACCTGCTACCGCGCCACGGCTGCCCTCTAGACAGCACCGGAGACGAATGCCATGACCACATCCCTGTCCGAGCCCACCGCCCTGCGCTACGAACCGCTGCGCGGACTGGCCCTGTGGGGCGAGGAGGAGAAGGCGGCCGCGCTGGAGGTGCTGGAGAGCCGCTCCCTCTTCCGCTACTACGGGCCCGCCCTCCAGCGTCGCGTCGAGACCTTCGAGGAACGTTTCGCCGCCCTCCACCAGGCGCCCCACGCGGTGGGCGTGTCCTCCGGCACCGCCGCCCTGACCTGCGCCCTCATCGGCATGGGCATCCCCGAGGGCGGCGAGGTGATCGTGCCGTCCGCCACCTTCATCGGCTGTGTCAACGCCGTCGTCGCCGCGCGCGGCGTCCCGGTCTTCGCCGACATCGACGAGTCGCTCACCCTGGACCCGACGGCCTGGGAGGAGCTCGTCACCGAGCGGACCTTCGCCGTCATGCCGGTCCACCTCAACAACGCCGCCGCCGACCTGGACCCGATCCTCGCCGTCGCCGCGCGGCACGGCCTGAGGGTGCTGGAGGACGCCGCCCAGGCCTGCGGAGTCGGCTACCGGGGGCGGCCCGTCGGGGCGATCGGGGACGCGGGGGCGTTCAGCTTCCAGCTGGAGAAGAACATCACCGCGGGCGAGGGCGGCGCCGTCGTCACCCGTGACGCGGACGTCCACGACCGCGTCGTGCGCTACCAGGACCAGGGCGGGCAGTTCACCACCTCCCGCGGCGGGGACCGCGGCGGCACGGCGGGCGAGGCCTTCCTCGGCGCCAACCTGCGGATGACCGAGATCGCGGGCGCCGTCCTCTCCGTCCAGCTGGAGCGGCTCACCCCGATGCTGCGGCGGCTGCGCGACACCGCCCGCACCGTCCGCGCCGAACTCGCCGACCTGGACCTCGCATGGCGGCGGCTGCCGGACGAGGAGGGCAGCGGCGGCGACCTCACCCTGCTGCTGGAGAACCGTATGGCCGCCCGCCGCTTCGTCACCGCGCTCACCGCGGCGGGCATCCCCGCCGGCACCCTCTACCAGGGCCGCCTGGTCCACCAGAACCCCGCCGTGCGGGCCGGCCGCACCGCCTGGGGCACCGCCTGGGAGGCCCCCGGCCGGCTGCGCGCCAGCGAGGCGATCCTCGGCCGGTCGGTCACCGTCGGGCTCGGCGCGACCATGACCGACGACGACGTCGCCCACCTGGTGAGCGGCCTGCGGGCGGCCGCCGCCGGCGGAGCGACCGGTGAGTGACGTTCCGGTGGAGCGGGGGGTGGGCGGGGTTCCGGCGGAGCGGCCGGTGGGTGGCGTTCCGGGGGAGCGATCGGTGAGTGACGTTCCGGTGGAGCGGGGGGTGGGCGGGGTTCCGGTGGAGCGGCCGGTGGGTGGCGTTCCGGTGGAGCGGCCGGTGGGTGGCCTGCCGTCGCAGGGAGCGGTGAGCGGCCTGCCGGCGCGGGGACCGGTGGGCGATCTGGCGTCCCAGGGACCGGCGGGTGGCCTGTCGTCGCGGCGACCGGTGGGCGAACCGCCGCTGCGGGCCGTCGTCCTGGACCTCGACGGCGTCCTCATCGACAGCATCCACGTGATGCGCAGGGCCTTCCAGCGCGCGTACGCCCTCACCGTCGGCGACGGCGAGGCGCCCTTCGAGGAGTACCTCGCCCATCTGGGCCGGCACATGCCCGACACGCTGCGGATCATGGGCCTGCCCGTCGCGATGTACGAGCCGTTCGTCATCGAGAGCCGCAAGCTCGTGCACGAGATCGAACCCTGCCCCGGCGCCGCCGAACTGCTCACCGGCCTGCGCGAGGCCGGCCTCGCGCTCGCCGTCGCCACCGGCAAGACCCACGGACGGGCCGTCGAGGCGCTCTCCGCGACCGGACTGCTCGACCTGGTGGACGCCGTCTGCGGCAGCGACGAGGTCGCCCACGGCAAGCCCGCCCCGGACATCGTCCTGCTCGCCCTCGACAAGATCGGCGCCGCCGCCGAGGGCGCCGTCATGGTCGGCGACTCCGCCCTCGACCTGCGGGCCGGCCGCGCCGCCGGCACCCGCACCGCCGCGTGCCTGTGGGGCCAGGGCGACCGGGAGGAACTCCTCGGCCACCGGCCCGACCTCGTCGCCGCGTCCTGCGCCGAACTCGCCCTGCTCCTGCACCACCGTGAAGGGACCCCCGCGTGACCACCGCCCCGACCTCCCGTGACGTCCTGCTGCTCAACGGACCCAACCTGGGCACCCTGGGCACCCGCGAACCCGGGATCTACGGCACCACCACCCTCGCCGAGGTGGAGGAGGCGGTCGCCGCCCGGCTGGCCGCCGCCGGGTACGGGCTGCGCAGCGAACAGCACGACGGCGAGGGCGAGGTGATCCGCGCCCTGCACAAGCACCGCGACACCGCCGCCGCGATCGTCAACCCCGGCGCGCTGATGATCGCCGGCTGGAGCCTGCGCGACGCCCTCGCCGACTACCCGGCGCCCTGGGCGGAGGTGCACATCTCCAACGTCTGGGCCCGCGAGTCCTTCCGGCACAACTCCGTCCTCTCCCCGCTCGCCGTCGGCGTCATCGCCGGCTTCGGCACCCACGGGTACGAACTGGCGGCGGACGCGCTGCTGCGACGGCTGGCGGAGGCGGGCGGCGATGGGCGCTGAGCGGTCACGACCGCGGGCACGCCCCACAGCCCACCCCGGGGCGTCCTCGGACCCGTCTCGGGGTGGCCTGTCGGACGTGCCCCGGGATCTGTGGGAGGCGTTCTCCCGGCCGGACCTCGATCCGGACGCGCCCGCGCTGGGCGAGCTGACCCGGCGGGAAGCCGTCGCCCGGGTGGTGGAGCTGGCGGAGCGGCTGCGCGCGGCGGGGGTGCGCCCGGGTGAGCCCGTCGGCCTGCACGGCCCCAACCAGCCGGAGTGGGTCGTCGGGCTGCTCGCCCTGACCGCGGCCGGAGCATGCCCGCTGCTGCTGCCGGCCGACGCGCCCCCGGCGGAGGTACGACGGCTGTCCCGGGCCGTCGGGGCGGCACGACGGCTGCTGACGGACGGGGGGACACGGACACGGATCGAGGAGGGCGGGGACGCGGGGGGCGGTCCGGTCGGCGGGGACGGCCTGGTCGACGCAGAGGGCCTGGTGGGCGGAGACGGCTTGGTGGGTGGAGACGGCTTGGTGGGTGGAGACGGCTTGGTGGGTGGAGACGGCTTGGTGGGTGGAGACGGCTTGGTGGGTGGAGACGGCTCGGTGAGCGGCGTATGTCATGAGCCTGGCACCCTGCTCCTCGCGTCCTCCGGCTCGACCGGTGCCCCGAAGACGGTGGCCCGCACCCCGGCTTCGGTGATCGACGAGGGCCTCCGCTACCACCGCGCCGGCCTGGCCCTGCCCGACGACTCCGTGCTGCTGCCGCTGCCGCTGAGCCACGCCTACGCGCTCGGCTGGCTGGCCGGTGTGCTGGTCGCCGGGGCGCACGCCGACCCCGTGCCGCCCCGCGCCCTCGGCGCCGTGCACGCCAGGCTGCGGCAGGGGGCGACCGTCCTGGTCACCGTGCCCGGCCTGGCCCGCGTGCTGGCCCGGCGCCGGGCGCTCGCCGAGGACGCGCCCTACCCGGCCCTGCGGCGTGTGATGGCGGGCGCCGGCTATGTGGACGCCGAACTGGACGCCCTGTGGACCCGCGCCCTCGGCATCGGCGTCTCCCGCAACTTCGGCTCCAGCGAGACGGGCGCCGTGCTGTGGGGCGACCCCGGGCTGCCCTCGGGAGCCGTCGGCCACCCGATGCCCGGAGTCCGCGTCGACCTGCTGGGACCGGACGGCGAGCCCCTGCCGGGCCCGGCCCAGGGAGAGGTGGCGGTCGTCCTGGAGGACGGCTCGACCCACCGCATGCACGACCTCGCCGAGCGCGACGAGCACGGCGTCCACCGCATCCTGGGCCGGGCCCGCCGCGGAGTGGTCCGCCGGGGCGCGCGCTGGGTCTCCACCCTGGAGGTCGAGTCGGTGCTGCGCGGCGCCCCGGGCGTCGCCGACGTCTCGGTCACGGCGACCGGTCCGGACGACTCCGACGACCAGGGCCTCACCGTCGAGTACGTGCCCGCCGACGCCGGCCTCGCCGCGCCGGAGCGCGTCCAGGCGTACGCCCGCGCCCACCTGGCCGCCTACAAGGTCCCGGACGCCTTCCTGTCGCGGTACCGGCTGCGCCGCTCCGCCGTGGGCAAGGCACAGGCGGCACCCGTGTACCGTCTCGCCCGGCCCGCCGGGGACACCGCCGAGCGGGTCCTCGCGGCCGCCCTCACCGACCTCGGCCTGCCGCCGCGACTGGCGACGGGCGCCACGGCCGCGGACCTGGCCCGGACGGACCCGCTGCGCGCGGAGATGCTGATCCCCCTGCTGGACACGGCGTGTGCGCTGGGCCTGCTGGGGACGGACACGGGCACCGCGCTCCCGGCCGAGACCTGGGAGCGGCCGACGCGGACCGGGACGACGGTGACGGAGCCGGAGCCGGAGCCGGAGGCCGCGGCAGCGGCGACTACGGCGGTGCCGGCGGCCGTGGCAGCGACGGTGGCGACTACGGCGGTGACGGCGACGGCGGGGGTGACGGCGGTGCCGGCGGCCGTGGCAGCGACGGTGGCGACTACGGCGGTGACGGCGACGGCGGGGGTGACGGCGGTGACGGCGACGACGGCGGCGGCCGTGACAGCGACGGCGGCTGCGGAGACGGCGGCCGGGCGGATGCTGGCCGACCGGGTGCGGCACGGCGCCGCGTACACGCCGGACGGCGGCCCCCTGCCACCGGCCGCTGCGGTGAGCGCGTCCGACGACGCGTCCTCCGCACGTGCCGCAGTGGACGACTTCCTCGCGCGGGCCGCCGTGGACGGCCCGCTGCTGGAGGTGGGCGCGGGCGGCCTCCCACCGTCCGCCGGTGCGGAGTACGGGGGGCCCGGGGTAACTGGGGGAACCGGGGGGCCCAGCGGGTCCGGCGGGTCAAGCGGACCTGGCGTACCCGGCGTACCCGGCGTACCCGCTGTACCCGGCGTACCCGGCGTACCCGCTGTACCCGGCGTACCCGCTGTACCCGGCGTACCCGCTGTACCCGGCGTACCCGCCGTACCCGCCGGACCTGCCGTACCCGGCGGGTACGGCGCATGCGTCGTCGTCGGCGGGGTGCACGACCCCGTGCCCCGGCTCGGTGCCCTCGCGGCGCTGCTGCGGCCCGAGGGCCTGCTGGTGCTGGCCGACGCCTTCGTGGCCGACGCGCGGGTCCTGCCCGACGGGGCGAGCCGTACGGCGGCGGTCCGATGGCTGGCCGAGGGACGCCTGCACTGGTGGACGGTGCCGGAGCTCCAGGCGGCACTAGAGTCCGTAGGGCTGCGGGTGGAGGAGAGCCGGGCCGTGGGAGCGGGTGCCTGGTCGGTCGTGATCGCGCGGAAGCCGGCATGACCGGCGCGGTCCTCGCCGTGGACATCGGCGGCACGAAACTCGCCGTGCGCGCCCTGGCCGACGGCGTCACCGTGCACGAGCGCACCCTCCCCTGGCGCGACGGCGCCGACCCGGACGCCGACCTGGACCTGCTCGGGGCGTCGGTGTCCGAGGCGGCCGGGGCGCTCGGGACCGCCCCGGTGCGGATCGGCGTGGCGGCGGCGCCCAACGTCGACGGTGACGGGCGTGTCGTCGGCTGGCCCAACCGGCCGGGCTGGACCGGCCGTTCCCTGCGCGTGCCGTTCGCGCGCACCGGTGCCGAGGTTCTGTTCGGCGACGACGCGACGCTCGCCGCACTGGCCGAGGCCCACGCCACCGGCTGCCGCGACCTGGTCTACCTGGGCCTCGGCACGGGCGTCGGCGGCGGCCTGGTCTGCGGTGGCCGGCTGCTGACGGGAGCGTGGGGGACGGCGGGCGAGGTCGGCCACCTGGTGGTCGACCCGGCCGGTCCGCCCTGCCGGTGCGGCCGGCGCGGCTGCCTCCAGGCCGGCGTGTCGGGCCCCGCCCTGGCCGCTCACGCCGCCGCGCGGCGCGGCCGTACCACCACGACCGCGGAACTGGTGGCGGGCGTGGCGGACGCCGAGGACTGGGCGGAGCACACCCTCGATCACGCGGCCGGCCTGATCGCCCGTGCCCTGGCCGTCCTCACGGAGCTCGTGCAGCCGGCCCGCGTCCACATCGGCGGCGGCCTCGGCTCCGCGCTCACGGCCCTGCCGGAGCGGGTGGCGCCGCGGCTGGCCGCGACGGTACGGGCGGGGCGTCCGGTGCCGGAGGTCCGGCCCGCCGTGCACGGGGCCCATGCGTCGCTCGCCGGAGCGGCCCTGCTCGCCGCTCGCGGTGCGGCCCTGCTCGGTGAGGAGAGCGTGGCATGACCCGCCCGGTGCTCAGCGTGGTGATCCCCACCCGGGACAAGGCGGCCAGCCTGCGGCTGGTGCTGGCCTGTCTGGCCCGGCAGACGGGGGCCGGCCCGTACGAGACCGTGGTGGTCGACGACGGGTGCACCGACGGCACCCCCGGGGTCGTGGCGGACGCCGCGGGCCGGCTGCCGCTGCGGACCGTGCCCGGGCCGGGGGCGGGCCGGGCCGCGGCCCGCAACGCCGGCGCGCGGGCCGCGCGCGGGACGCTCCTGCTCTTCCTGGACGACGACATCCTGCTCCCGCCCGCCGCGCTGACGGCCCACGTCGCCGAGCACGCCCGCCCCGGCCCCGCCTGCGTCCACGGACCGCTGCGCGAGCTGCCCGGCGCCCGGCGTCTGCTGGCGTCGGCGGACGAAGTGCTCGACGACCCGTACGGGACGGCGGCCGGCGGCCGCTTCGGACGTACCGTGTCGACCGCCCTGGAGCGCCTGGTCCTCGGCATGGCCGACGGCGGGCTGCCGCCCGTGTCGCCGTGGCTGACGTGCGTCGGGGCCAACACCTCCATGCCGTACGAGGTGTGGGAGGCGGCCGGCGGGTACGACGAGGCGTTCGGGACCACGTGGGGCTGCGAGGACCTCGAACTCGGACTCCGGCTCTGGCGGTCGGGGGCGCGGATGCGGCTGGCGCCCGCCGCGCCGGGCGTCCACCTCACCCACGAACGCGCGGACCGCTGGGAGCAGCACACCGTCAACCTCACCCGCTTCACCGCCAAGCACCCGATCCCCGCCGTGCGGGCCCTGCCGGAACTCCTCGGCCCCTCGGGCAACGCCCGGCGCTACGTCACGGCCGTCCGCACCTTGGACGGAACGCAGCAAGAGGCCGTTCGCACCCTGGACGGGACGCAGCAAGAGGCCGTCCGCACCTCGGACGGGACGCAGCAAGAGGCCGTCCGCACCTCGGACGGGACGCAGCAAGAAGCCGTCCGCACCCTGGACGAGACCCTGGAAGAGAGCGACCGCTCATGACGCACACCTCCGCGAGTGCGGATGCGCTGCCCCCGTACTCCCGCCAGGACTGGTGCTGGCAGTGGATGCGCAGCTACCCCGTCGACTCGGCGCCGATCGAGTCGACCGAGACGCTGCTGCTGCGGGGCCCGCTCGACGTGGGCGCGCTGCGGGACGCGCTCGCCGAGATCGAGACCCGGCACGAGGCACTGCGCCTGCGGCTGACGGCCCCGCCCGGACCCGACCCGTCCGCCGTGTGGCCCGGCCAGACGCTCCGGCCCGACCCGGGGCGGCTGACCACCGTCCGGGTGCGGCCGGAGGATCTGACGGCCGAGGCGGAACGAATACTCGGCCGGCCCCTCGACCTGACCGACCGCATGGTGCGCGCGACCCTGCTCCGGGCGGGCGAGCGGGAACACCTGCTCGTCGTGCAACTGCACCACCTGATCTTCGACGGCTCCTGCCACCACCTCTTCCGCGCACTGCTCGCCGAGGCCTACACCCGGCGTGTCGCACCCGGCCGGAGCGCCACGCCCGGCATGCGCCGTACCGAGCCGGAGAGCTACACCGGGCTGATCCGGCGCGAGCAGGAACCCGAGGCGCGGTCCCGGGTGCGGAAGCGGGCGGCCGCGCTCGCCGCGGAACTGCGCGCGCACGGCACCAGGGAGCCGCTGCCCGGCGACGCCGCCGCGGTCGTCGCCGACACGCGGTTCGCGTCCGTGTCCCTCGACCTGACGGCGGACCGGACGCGACGGCTGCTGCGGAGGTCGCGCGCCGAACGGGTCACCCCGCACACCGTCCTGCTCGCGGCCCTCGCCCGCGCCGTGGCCACGGAGTACGACCGGGACCGGCTGGTGTGCTCGGTGTACACGCACGGGCGGACCTCACCGGCCGCCCACGAGACGCTCGGCCTGTTCAGCAACGTCGTGTCGGTGCCCCTGGAGACGGCCGGCGGGCCGCTGCCCGCGTACGTCCGGTCCGTCCACGAGGGCGTACGACGGGCCTCGGACACCGCCGACCTGCCGTTCACGGACGTCGCCTCCCGCGTCCTGGACCGTCCGTCGGACGACGGGGCGTACTGCCGCAGCGCGCTGGCCCACCTGGAGCTGAGGCTGACCGGGGTGACGGGCCTGCTGCCGGTGGACCAGTACCGGTCGACGGCGCTGGCACCGGAGGTGGAGGTGATCCCGCAGATCATCACCGCCGACCACCCGGTGCCCGTCTTCAACGGCCTGGAGCGGGCATTGGCGTGCGCCGCCACCCTCTTCACCGACATGCGGCTGAAAGCCGGAGCCCTCATCGGCGAACTCTGGTTCGAGCGGGGCTATCACGACGCCGGGCGAATCGCACGTGTGGCCGAGAATTATCACGACTTCGTGGGACGGTTGTCGGACGACGTCTGAATTGCCGGGCCCCGGGGGCGCGCCGATTGCCTCTCCCGAGTGCTCCGAAAATCGGACGCCCTTTTCCAAAGACCTTGTTGACGCCGGATCATCCAGGCTGGAAGCATTTCCCTGCCACCGTTCGGTGGCGGACGGAACAGCGACGATAGGAGTCGAAATGGTCAAGGTCAACTCGGTGAGCCTCGCCCTGATCGATGTCAAGCAGCTGCGTCGCCAGGCCGCGGCCAAGTAGAACCCTCGGCGGGTGTCGCCCGGCGGCCTCGGGCGCCGGGTGGCACTCGCCGCACCTTTCCGGGAAGCGGGGCGCATGCGACAGGCGAGCGGGACAGAAACGGTTTTTCACGCCACGGAATTGAGCCGGCACCAGCTGCGGCTGTGGCAGGTGGAATGCGCGGTCCGGGGAAGTGCACTGCTGCATACGGGCATTGCGCTGAGACTCGACGGCGAACTGGACGAGAAACGGCTCACCCGGGCCGTGGCCTCCGTCCTCGGCCGTCATGAACTGCTCGCCACCGGATTCCACGCGGACGGCGAGACCCTGACCCTCGGCCCCGCGGTCCCCCACGAGACCCGGGTCCAATACCGCCCCGACCTGCGTCCCGACGACGCCGGGCACCTCGCGGAGGTCCGCCGGTGGGCGACCGAGGCCCAGACGGAGCCCTTTCCCCTCACCGGGGAGGCACTGGCCCGAGCGGACCTGCTGATCCTCGGCGACGGCGACGGTGATGGCCACGGTGATGGCCACGGTGATGGTGATGGGCCCGGTGATGGCGACGGCGAGCGTGACGGCTGTGCCGTCCTCGTCCTGACCTTCCACCGCCTGGTGATGGACCTCTTCTCCCTGCACCAGGTGGTGGCGGACCTCCAGGAGGCCTACGCCGCCGACGGGCCGCCCGCCCGCGCCGACCGCTACTCCGCCCTCCTGGCCGCCCGGGAGAACCGCCGGTCCCGCGACTGGGAGTTCTGGCGGGTCGCACTGGCCGGCTTCCCCACGCCGTGGATCGGCGAGCGGCGACCGGAGCCGGGCTGGCTCCCGGCCGGCGCCGAGCTGCGCCTCCCCCTCCCCGCGGATCTGCCCGCCGTACTCCGGACCGGCGCCCGGGAGGCCCGCTGCACCCCCACCGTCCTCGTCGTCGCCGCGGCGGCCCGCCGGGTCCTGGAACACTCCGGTGCCGACGACCTCGTCCTCGGCACCATGTCCGCCAACCGTATGAACTCCGATGCCGTGGGTCCGCTCGCCCAGGCCGTCCTCGTCCGCGTCGGCGCGCGCGCACCGTACGGCGAGGAAGGGCCTCTGGCCCAGGTCAGGCGGGGGATGCGGGAGGGGATGGCGCACCAGGGGGTGGAGTTCGAGGAGATCGTCGAACTGCTCACGGACGAGAAGGGCGTGGCCCGCGACGACCTGGCCCCGCTGAGCGTCACCGTGACCGACGACTCCTGGCGGACCTCCGCGGCCGGGCTCACCTTCACCCCGTTCGACCTGGAGGAGGACGACGACACGGCGGAGCCGGCCGCGCCGGTGGTGCGCCCGTCCCAGCTGGACGTGGAGCTGAACCTGTCCGGCACCCGGCCGGAGCTGGTCGTCACCTACGACCGCGCGTGCTTCGGCCCCGACTGGTGCGCGCGGTTCGCGGCCGGCCTGCTGGCCGACCTGCGGACCTGACCGCCGATCAGGCGGCGCCGTGCGTCGAGTCGATGAGCTCCTGGCCCAGCCGCCGTACGTCGCCGAAACGGGCCTCGTCGAGCAGCGCGGTCATCAGGCAGACGTCCAGGTCCTCCACGTCCGGGGCGCACTCGGCCGCCTCGGCGGCGATCCGGGCCGCGTGCAGGGACGTGCCGCCGGCCTCGTAGAAGTCCGTGTCCTCCTCGGCGGGCGTGCCCAGGACGCCCTGCCAGGCCGCCGCGAGGGCCGTGGCCAGCACGTCCGGACCGGCGGGATCCCTCGGTGTGCTCGGAGTTGCCGCATGCGCCATGGCAGGAACATAACGCAGCCGCAGGGATGCCGTCCGCGCATCGTGGATCACGTGGGTGGTGCGGTGGGGAGCGGTCGGGGATGCTGACGGGGACGCGGATGCTGACGGGGACAAGGACGCGGACGGGGATGCGGATGCCGACGGGAACGAGAGCACGAACGGGGACGAAGGCGCGTACGGGGATGCGGATGCGCACGGGGACAGAAGTGCGTACGGAAACACGAACGCGGACGGGAACACGAGCGCGGACGGGAACACGAGCGCGGACGATGACGGGAAGGGCCGCCCGATGACGGCCGCCGGCCGACTGGCCGCCCGACTCCCCCTGGACCTCCTGCGCGAGCGCACCCTGCGGCGGCTGTTCGCCGCTCACGCCGCCTCCGTGCTGGGCAGCAGCATGATGCCCATCGCCCTGTCCTTCGCCGTGCTGGACAACGGCGGCGGGGCGAGCGGAGTGGGCCTGGTGCTGGGGGCGCAGACCGCGCCCCTGATGGTGTTCCTGCTGGCGGGCGGGGTGCTGGCGGACCGGTGGGGGCGCCGGGTCACGATGATCGGCAGCGACCTGGTGCGGGCGGCCGTCGAGACCACCATGGTCGTCGTCCTGCTGACGACGGGACTGCCGACGGCCGGGTTCGTGGCGTTCGCGGCGGTGCTCTCCGTCGCCGCGGCCTTCTTCCACCCCGCCTTCCACGGGTTCGTCCCCGAGGTGGTCCCGGAGAAGCGGCTCCAGGAGGCCAACGCCCTGGGGTCCACGCTCCAGTCGATCGGCTCCCTGGTGGGCCCCGCCGTCGGCGGTGTGCTCGTCGCCTGGACCGAGCCGGCCTGGGTGATCGCCATCGACGCGGCGACCTTCCTGGTCAGCGCGCTGCTCCTGGCCGGCGTACGGACGACGCCGACAGCACGTGCCGACCGCGCGGACGAGAGCTTCCTGCGCCAGCTCAAGGAGGGCTGGCGGGAGTTCCGTTCACGGACCTGGCTGTGGTCCCTCCTCGCCTACACCTCCCTGGCCTGCACGTTCGTCCTCTGCCCGGTGATGGTCCTCGGCATCACCTCCGTCGGCGGCAAGGAGCACGGCGCCGCCCAGTGGGGCACCGTCCTCGCCGCCGAGGGCGTCGGCGCCCTCCTCGGCGGTCTCCTCGGCATGCGCCTGACGTTCCGCAGGCCTCTGCTCGCCTCCGTCTTCTGCACCTTCGGCCTGGGCCTGTTCGCCGCCCTCCTCGCCCTGGGCGCCCCGGTCCACGTCCTCGTCGCGGGCTCGCTCCTGTCCGGCGCGGGCTTCGCCCTCCTGCACATCCTGTGGACGAGCAGCCTCCAGGCGGACGTCCCCTCCGAGGTCCTGTCCCGCGTCAGCGCCTACGACGGCGTGGCGACGGTCCTGTCCATGACCGTCGGCTACTGGTGGGCCGCCCCGGCCGCCGCCCGCGTCGGCACCGCGCCCCTGCTGTGGTTCGGCGTGGTCTGGACCGTGGCGAGCGCGGCCGTGATGCTCGCCGTACCGCAGATCCGCCGCTCGGCGATCGGGGCGGCCCGGGAGCCGCGCGACGGCGGGAACACGGCGGTCACGGAAGAGCCCTTCCAGGGGGAGGGCGGAGACTTGCAGCCCCCGGCAGGACTCGAACCGGCGGCCAAGCGCCTGGAAGGCGCCTGACGGGTCACGCCCCCACCCCCGCTGACCGGCTTCCGTCCCTCTGCGCGGCGTACCGCCGACCGGCCTTCGGTACGCCTTCGGCATGCGTTCGACACGCGCTCGACAGGGCGTCAGAGGCCGTACTGCCGAAGGTCCGTTCCCGGGCGGGTCCGGCACGGCGGGGACACGGGCTGCCCTCTCCCGGCTTGCTGGCGAGGCGAGGCCGGGGGAGGGGGGCTCGTCGGATCTAGTCGGCGGTCACGCGGACGTCTGTGGCCCTCGGGCTGACACCGCGTTCACGGCAGAACCGCAGACCAGCACCGCTGACAGTGCGATCAAGCTGGTCAGGACGTCCTGGAGCTGTGCGACGGGGCCGTAGACGACCAGGATGACGACGAGGACGGTTGTCCAGTCTCGCAGTCGGGGGATTGAAAGCGGGTTCGTCGGGGTCACTTTCATGGCAGTACCTCCTAGGTGCTCGCCCACCGTCGCCGCTCTTGCCGGTAAGCCTGCGCGGCGATCGGTGGGCGTTCGCGTTGGGACACTGTGATGCGGGTCTCCCCTCAGCGTGCGGCGGAGTAACGGCCCGTAAGCGTGACCTTTACGGCATGCCCGATGGTCGGATTATCGGATGATTTGCGCGATGGTTCGGGCGGCGAGGGGTGCCCGACGCGCGCGCAAGGCGGTCCTGCCGCCGCACGTCGGCTGACCGTCCCGGCCGGCCGGCGCTGCGGACTTCACGACGCGACCACTGTCATGTCACGAACGTGTCCTGGAGGCGGTCGAGAGGCAACTTGGGCAACCGCACCGGCCGTCTGGGGAATCAGAAAGCCACACGGGCGAACAGTCGCCCAGCTCATTCGGCCGCTCCCAGGAGCGACAGCCCCACGCAGAGGACAGATACCAGCATGCGCACTCGGAAGATCTCGGTACTGGCCATGACCGCAGTGGCCCTCGGCCTGGCGCTGACGGCATGCAACAACGACGGTGGCGACAACGCGTCCTCTTCTGCGAGCAGCTCATCGGCGACGGCCACGAGCACCCCGCAGTCCGGCACTGCGGAGGGCGAGTCGTCCGGCACGCCCGCCAAGTCCGACACGAAGTGCACGGATC
>NZ_JBIAPF010000001.1:733573-919378 GCF_042888135.1 Streptomyces sp. NPDC003247 | reverse complement strand
ATCAGATCGACTACGCGGGTGACTCCCGTTCGAACGCCGAGATCAATTCCATCGGCGAGGACACGGGTACGTGCCCGCCGGTGCAGAAGTCCGACGGGGCGTCGGGTACGCCGAAGGACTCCGACACGAAGTGCACGGATCAGATCGACTACGCGGGTGACTCCCGTTCGAACGCCGAGATCAATTCCATCGGCGAGGACACGGGTACGTGCCCGCCGGTGCAGAAGTCCGACGAGGCGTCGGGTACGCCGAAGGACTCCGACACGAAGTGCACGGACCAGATCGACTACGCGGGTGACTCCCGTTCGAACGCCGAGATCAATTCCATCGGCGAGGACACGGGCACCTGCCCGCCGGTGCAGCAGAAGTGAACCGCTGCCCGCTGCGTATCCGGTCAGCTCTCCGAACCCATGAAGCGGGGGGAAGCCGGGGAGGACCTCCCCCGAGCTGACTGACGAGGGCTGATGGAGGTGCGGAGAACTCCTCCGCGCATTCTCCGTGGCCACCCGTGGAAACCCGGTGACAGCCGGACAGCGCCGGACCGCCCTCACCGCCGCCCGAGGTCGGTCCGGCGCTTACGCACGCTGCACGAGCCACCCTCTAGTGTGCGTCTGACCAGCGAAAAGGCCCTCCGGGGTGTGAGGGCCTCAAAGTGGTGCGCGATGTGCGCCCCCGGCAGGACTCGAACCTGCGGCCAAGCGCTTAGAAGGCGCCTGCTCTATCCACTGAGCTACGGGGGCCGGTGTGGTGGCCTCGTACCTGGTGCCCGGGGTGCGGGCGGACCCTCGACGTTGCCGGGGACAAGGATAGGGCTCCCGGTTCCTTGTCCTGAGCGCTTCGCCTCCGTGGCTCGATGTGGAGGTTCAGTGAAGCGGTCCTGATAATCGCAGGCAGGTACGAATCGTGCACCGCTTTTGGCGTCTCGAGCCCCGGGTGTTGTGCACTCGTTATGCCTGGGCTGTGCCTGTGTCCCGGTCGCCCCTTCCGTCCCTTGTGTCCTATCGGCGCGCAGGCATGCTCATATGCTTCATAAATCCCCCGAAATTGGGCATTCTTCGCATGTGGTGACCTTGGACGTACGGCCTCAGCTGCTCGACGCACTCTCCGCCCTGCGCGACCGTGTCGCCGCCGCACGCTTCCCGCTGCCCCTGGCGGGGGCTCCACGCGCGCGTGCCAACCGCGACGAACTGCTCGCCCAGCTCGACGACTATCTGGTGCCCCGGCTCAGGCAGCCCGAAGCGCCCCTGCTGGCCGTCGTGGGCGGTTCCACCGGCGCCGGGAAGTCGACACTCGTCAACTCCCTCGTGGGGCGGCGCGTCAGCGAGGCGGGCGTGCTGCGGCCGACGACACGGACCCCGGTGCTGGTGTGCCACCCGGAGGACCATCACTGGTTCAGCGGCATGCGGGTGCTGCCCGACCTCGCGCGGGTGTGGGTTCCCCACCGGGAGGCGGCGGACGATCTGCTGCTGCCCGGCGGGGACGGCAGGCGCGTGCTGCGCATCGAGACCGCCGAGAGCCTCCCGCCCGGCCTCGCCCTCCTCGACGCCCCCGACGTCGACTCCCTCGTCGCCGACAACCGCTTCCTCGCCGCCGAACTGATCTGCGCCGCCGACATCTGGGTGATGGTCACCACGGCCGCGCGGTACGCCGACGCCGTCCCCTGGCACCTCCTGCGCACCGCCAAGGAGTACCGGGCGACCCTGGTCACCGTCCTGGACCGCGTGCCCCACCAGGTCGTCTCCGAGGTGTCCCGCCAGTACGGCGCCCTGCTCACCAAGGCGGGACTGGGCGACGTACCGCGCTTCACCGTGCCCGAACTGCCCGAGTCCGCCTGGGGCGGCGGGCTGCTCCCGGCGACCGCCGTGGCCCCCCTGCGGGCCTGGCTGGTCCAGCACGCGGAGGACCCCGCCGCCCGTCGGCAGGCGATGGCCCGCACGGTCGACGGCGTCCTGGACTCACTGAAGTCCCGCATGCCCGAACTGGCCGGCGCCGCCGCCGCGCAGTACGCGGCCGCGTTGCGGCTCACCTCCGCCGTCGACGCGGCGTACGACAGCGAGTACGCGCGCGTGCGCGGACGGTTGCAGAGCGGCGCCGTGCTCGCCGGGGACGCCCTGAAGCGCTGGCGGGCCTTCCCGCTGGACTGCACCGCGCGGGAACTCCTCGACGCCCTGGTGGAGAGCCTGGCCGCGCTCCTGCTGTGCGCGGTGACCGCGGCCGACGAGCGCATCGACGGGGCCTGGCGCCTCGAACCCGCCGCGGACGCACCCGACCTCCTGGACCGCGATCCCTCCCCGGACACCGCCGAACACCGCATCGGCCTGGCCGTACGGCGGTGGCGGCGGGAGTTGGAGGAGTGCGCCGAGGACGAGGTGCGCGAGCTGGAACGCGGGAGCGCGCCCGACCCCGAACTGGTCGCCGCCCTCGTCGCCACCGCCCTGCTGGGCGGCCGCAGGGCGCGTTCGGCGGGCGAGCAACTCGCCGACCGTCTCGGAGCCCACGGCGCGCTGCGGCTGCGCGACCGGGGCGGACGGCTGCTCGCCGAGCACCTGGACCGGGTGGTGCACACCGAACGCGAGCGCCGGCTCGCCCCGCTCGACGGGCTCGACGTCCATGCCGAACCCCAGGCCGAGCTCATCGCCGCGCTGTCCGTACTGCAGAAGGAGAGGTGACCGGTGACGGCCGTCACGGATCACGACCACACGGATCACCCCGATCACCCCGATCACCCTGATCACCCCGATCACCCTGGACATCCCCATCACTCGGACCGCTCCGACCACCCCGGTCCGCGTCCGCATCCCCTGGGGCACGTCGTCCGTACCGGTCTCCCGGGCCACCTCTGTGGCCCCTCCCTTCCCTCCAGCCACACCGGTGGGCCGACCGACGCCGACGCGGCACCGTCCGAGGACGGCGCCGGAGACGAGCCGGACGGCAACGCCGGCGGGCACGCCGCGGACAGACGCCCCGCGGCGGACACCGAAACCGGGCCGGACACCGGTGAAGCGCACCGCGCGACTGCGACCGCGACCGCGACCGCGGGCCCGGGCGCGGGCGCGGGCGCGGGCGCGGGCGCGGGCGCGGAGAAGGCGGCGGACACGGACGGGGTGGGCAGGGCCATGACGGACGGGGCCATGACGGACATGGACAAGACGGACGTGGACGTGACGGATGCCGGCGAAGCGGACGTGACCACGGCGAATGCGGCCAGGGCGGATGTGGCCAGGGCGGACGTCGCCAAGCCGGACGCGGGCGAAGCGGACGGAGAGGGAGCCCGGGAGACGCCGCGCGGCGAGCGAGCCGAGGCGGGCGGGAACGGCGGGGACACCGGCGAGGCCGGGGCCGCCGGGGATGCAAAGACCGCCGGGGATGCCGAACGCGCCGTCGGGCGAGTGGAGGCCGAGCCTGCTTCCGTGCGCGGGGAGGCTGATCGGGCGCCAGGACGCACGGAGGCCGAGCGTCCGCCCGTGCACACGGAGCCCGAGCGCGCCCCCGAACGCGGGGAAGCGCCGCACGCGCGCGTGCCACAGGGCGAGAAGGGGCACGCGGACGCGCGGAAGGACGAGGACCCTGCGCGCGGATCGCTCGGCGACGACCGCGCACGCGGATCGCTCGGTGGCGACCGTGCACGGGGACCGCTCGGCGGCAACCGTGTGCGCGGACTGTTCGGCGGCGACCGGACCCGCGGACAGCGGGACGAGCACCGGACACGCGGACGAAGGGGCGAAGACCGGGCACGCGGCCGACGCCACGACGGCGACGGCTCTTCCCCGGACTGCGCCCCCGACCGTTCCGGCGACCGCGCCAGCGATCAAGCCGGTACCCGCGCCCCCGACCGCGCCCCCGACCGAGCCCCCGACCGTTCCGGCGACCGAGGCCCCGACCGAGCCGGTACCCGCGACCTTGACCGAGCGCCCGACCGTTCCGGCGATCGAGCCCCCGACCGAGCCGGTACCCGCGCCCCCGACCGAGCCCCCGTCCGCGCCACAGACCGGCCCCCCGTCCGTACCCGGCCGGGCGACGGCCCCGTCCGTACCCGGCCGGACGAAGGCCCCGTGCGCGTCCGTGAGGGCGAGCGGCGTGTGCGAGGGGGGCCGAAGGACGGTCACGCGCGCGTGCGTGAGGACGACCGCCGCCCGCGCGGACGGGACGACGACGGCCACGCTCCCGCCGCGGCCCCGGACCCCGCCGACACCGGCCCCTGGGACGACGGTCTCATCGCCCGCCGCGTGAACGAGACCACCGAACAGCCCCCCGCCGTGGAGATCCGCGCCGGCGGCTCCCAGGCCGTCCCCCCGCTCGCCTACGACGGCCCCCTGCGCTCCCGCCTCGACGCACTGCGCGAACTCGTGGGACTCTCCCGGGCCCGGCTCGACAACCGCACGCTCGCCGAGGCCGGCCGCGTCCTGGACGAGGCGCAGGCGCGGCGCAGGCTCTCCGGCCAGCACACCGTCGTCGCCATCGCGGGCGCCACCGGCAGCGGCAAGTCCCTGCTGTTCAACGCCCTCGCCGGGGTGACCATCTCGGAGACCGGCGTACGCCGGCCGACGACGGCCGCGCCGATCGCGTGCAGCTGGAGCGACGGCGCGGCGAGTCTCATCGACCGGCTGGGCATCCCCGGCCGGCTGCGCCGGCGCCCGGTGCAGAGCGCGGACGCGGAGGCCCAGCTGCGCGGGCTCGTCCTGATCGACCTGCCCGACCACGACTCGGCGGCCGTGCAGCACCGCGAGCAGGTCGACCGCGTCCTGGCCCTCGTCGACGCCGTCATCTGGGTCGTCGACCCGGAGAAGTACGCCGACGCCGTCCTGCACGAGCGGTACCTGCGTCCCCTGGCGGGCCACGCCGAGATCATGTTCGTCGTCCTCAACCAGGTCGACCGGCTGCCCGGTGAGGCCGCCGAGATGGTCCTCGACGACCTGCGGCGGCTGCTCGACGAGGACGGCATCGCCCTCGGCGAGTACGGCGAACCGGGCGCGACCGTGCTCGCGCTGTCCGCGCTCACCGGGGACGGCGTCGGCGAACTCAGGGAGCTCCTCGGACAGTTCGTCGCGGAACGCGGTGCTCCGGCGCGGCGCATCTCGGCCGACGTGGACGCCGCCGCGTGGCGGCTGCGGCCCGTCTACGCCACGGGACGGCGCACGGGGCTGAGCGAGGAGGCGCGCGAGGAGTTCGCCGCCCGGCTCGCGGACGCCGTGGGCGCCACCGCCGCGGGCGAGGCCGCCGAACGCGCCTGGCTGCGCAACGCCAACCGCGCGTGCGGGACGCCGTGGCTGCGGCTGTGGCGGTGGTGCCAAGGGCGGAGCGACCCTGCCACCGGCCCGCTTCCGGCCCGTGCGCAGGCCGACGAGGAGGCCACGGCCCGCCAGCGCGTCGAGCAGGCGGTGCGCACGGTGTCCGAGCGGGCCTCGGTGGGGCTGCCCGCGCCCTGGGCCCAGGCCGTGAAGGAGGCGGCCGTACGGGGGGCCCAGGGGCTGCCCGAGGCACTGGACGAACTGGCCCTGCGGGCCGGGCTGCCCCCGGGACGGCCGCCGCGCCCGGGCTGGTGGCCGATGGCCGTCCTGACGCAGGCCGCGATGACGATCCTCCAGGTGGTCGGCGGTCTGTGGCTGGTCTGCCAGATCGCCGGCCTCGTGTCACCGAACCTGGGCGTGCCGGTGCTGCTGATGGTGGCCGGCATCGTCGGCGGCCCGCTCGTCGAGTGGGGCTGCCGGATGGCGGCCCGCGGCCCGGCCCGCAGATACGGCCAGGACGCGGAACGGCGCCTGAGGGAGACGGCCGCCGGGTGCGGCCGGGCACGGGTCCTGGATCCCGTGGCCGCGGAGCTGCTGCGGTACCGGGAGGTGCGGGAGCAGTACGGGCGGGTCACGGGGGTGGAGGCCGTGGCGAGATGAGGCGGCGCCCGGACGGTTCATCCCCCGTCCGGGTGATGAGGTTCTCCACAGACCCGGGCTGGTCCACAGCGCTCGGCGGGCCCCGCCCGGCGGCGGCAGTCTGAGGGCACGGCGATCGCGGCGGACGCGGCGGCCGCCGTGCCAGACGCAGCCGTACGGGACGGGCCCGTACGCGTATCCGCCCGGCGTGAGCGTCCGGGCGAGGGAGGGGTTCGCGACGATGAACGAGACGATGGTGTGCGCGGTGGGGAACGTGGCGACGCAGCCGGTCTACCGGGAGCTGTCGGCGGGCGGGTCGGCGAGGTTCCGGCTGGCGGTGACCGCGCGCTACTGGGACCGCGAGAAGAGCACCTGGACCGACGGACACACCAACTTCTTCACGGTGTGGGCCAACCGCCAGCTCGCCACGAACGCGATGGCGTCCCTGAACGTGGGCGACCCGGTGATGGTGCAGGGCCGGCTGAAGGTGCGCACCGAGACGCGCGAGGGGCAGAGCTGGACCTCGGCCGACATCGACGCCGTGGCGATCGGCCACGATCTCGCGCGGGGCACCTCGGCCTTCCGCCGCACGGGCCGCGCGGAGCCGGCGGCGGCCGGCTCGCCTCCGCAACCCGAACCCGCCTGGGAGACACCGGCCGACGACAGCCCGGAGCGGGAGAACCGGCAGCGACGGGAACCGGTGGCGGTGGCCTGACGACCGGGCGCGACGACCGGGCCTGACGACCAGTCATGACGACGAGGCGGGACGACCGGGCCCGACGACCGGGCCCGACGACCGATGACCCGACGACCCGACAGCCTGAGGACCGACGGCCCGACGACCGGCAGCCTGAGGACCGACGACCTGAGCACTGATGACGCGATGTCAGGCGAGTTCCCCTTGTGAGGTGATGGCGGCTTATCGGCGGATCCACCCGGAAAGATCCAGTGGATTTGTCGATAAGCCCGGCCTGCGAACGATCTTGGGGATAACGATTCCGATTCGGATCGCCCCTCCGCCGACCTCACCGGGAAGGGTGGTGCGTCGCGTCTCTAGGATGCCGCACGTGGCTCTCGGGGCTTCTGATTCTGCAGGTGGGACCGTACCCCCCACGTCAATGGGTCCCGCTCGAAGGGGAATTACGTGATTTCTTCGTTCTCCGCGCCGTTCACGCGCGGGCGGGGCGCGGTCCGCCTCGCCGCCGGGACGCTGGTGTCCGGACTCGTCGCCGCCGCTGTCGTCGCCTCCGCGGGCACGGCCGCCGCCGAGGGGACGACGCCGAGCCGAAGCGGAGCGACGGCGACCATAGGCGGCCTCAAGACGTACGGTGCCGCCGTGATCCACGACGACGGCGGGGACCAGGAGGTCTCCGCGGGCCTGTTCGAGATGTCCGTCGACGGCGGCGGCACCCTCCAGACCTACTGCGTGGACCTCTACAACCCCACACAGAAGGACGCCCAGTACCACGAGACGCCCTGGAGCGGCACCTCGCTCGGCGTCAACGAGGACGCGGGCCGGATCCGCTGGATCCTCCAGAACTCCTACCCGCAGGTCAACGACCTCGCCACGCTCGCCGAGAAGGCCGGCATCGACGGCGGCCTCACCGAGCAGGACGCGGCGGCCGGCACCCAGGTGGCCATCTGGCGCTACTCCGACGGCGCCGACGTCGACGCCGTCGACCCGCAGGCCGAGCGGCTCGCGGACTACCTCCAGAAGGCCGCCCGGAACGTGGCGGAGCCCGAGGCCTCGCTCACCCTCGACGGGGCGGCGGTCTCCGGACGCCCGGGCGGACCGCTCGGCCCCGTGACGGTCCGCACCGACGCGAACACGGTCACCGTCACGCCGCCGCTGGACGCCGCCACCAGCGGGGTGCGGATCGTCGGCCGGGACGGCAAGGACGTCACGTCCGCCGCGGACGGCACCCAGCTGTTCTTCGACGTGCCCGCCGACGCCGCCGCCGGATCGGCCGAACTGACCGTCCAGGCCTCGACCACCGTCCCCGTCGGCCGGGCCTTCACCTCCGACAGCCGCAGCCAGACCCAGATCCTCGCCGGGTCCAGCGAGTCCACCGTCTCGGCCACCGCGACCGCGACCTGGGCGGCGAAGGGTGCCGTACCGGCCCTGTCGGCGGAGGAGAACTGCACCCGGAACGGCGTGGACATCACCGCCGCCAACCAGGGCGACGAGGCGTTCACCTTCGACCTCATGGGCACCCAGCACAGCATTCCGGCCGGTACGTCCCAGACGGTGACGATCCCCCTCCAGGAGGACCAGGCCTACGACTTCACGATCGACGGCCCCCAGGGCATCGCCACCCGCTTCGCCGGCGTCCTCGACTGCAAGACCCAGGCCGAGGAGACCGCCCTCACCACCCAGACCGTCGCCGAACCCAGCCCCGCCACGGTCGGCGGCACCACCCCCACGGACACCAACCTCGCCGAGACCGGCAGCTCCGACGCCACCCCCCTCATCGCCGGCACGGCGATCGGCCTGGTGGTCGTCGGCGGAGCGGTCCTCCTGCTGCTGGGCCGCAAGGACACCCCGGTACGCGAGTGACGACGCCCGGCACCCCGGGCGATCGGCTCCGGGCCGTCTCCGGGCCGTCTCCGGGCTGTCTCCGGGCCGTCCCCGGGCCGTCCCCGGGCCGTCCCCGGGCCGTCCCCGGGCCGTCCCCGGGCCGTGCGAGGTCCCCGAAGCCGCTCGACGCCGGCCGGCAGTGACAGGCCGGCCACGGTCGTCAGTGGAGAAAGCCCAGGTCACAGGGGTCCGGTCGGATGGGTTTCCCCCCAGGGGTAGCCGTCCGGCAAGATGGGGTGTATCTGCCCACTGCCGTATTTCAAGCTGCCGGACGGTTTCTCTTGGCTGAGTACATCTACACCATGCGCAAGACGCGCAAGGCACACGGCGACAAGGTGATCCTTGACGACGTCTCGCTGAACTTCCTGCCCGGCGCGAAGATCGGTGTGGTCGGCCCGAACGGTGCCGGTAAGTCGACCGTTCTGAAGATCATGGCGGGTATCGAGCAGCCGTCGAACGGCGACGCGTTCCTCTCGCCCGGTTACAGCGTGGGGATCCTGCTCCAGGAGCCTCCGCTCAACGAGGAGAAGACCGTCCTGGAGAACGTCCAGGAGGGTGTCGCCGAGATCAAGGGCAAGCTCGACCGGTTCAACGAGATCGCCGAGCTGATGGCCACCGACTACTCCGACGCCCTGCTCGACGAGATGGGCAAGCTCCAGGAGGACCTCGACCACGCCAACGCGTGGGACCTCGACGCGCAGCTGGAGCAGGCCATGGACGCCCTGGGCTGCCCGCCCGGCGACTGGCCCGTCACCAACCTCTCCGGTGGTGAGAAGCGCCGCGTCGCGCTCTGCAAGCTGCTGCTGGAGCAGCCCGACCTGCTGCTCCTCGACGAGCCCACCAACCACCTCGACGCCGAGTCGGTGAACTGGCTGGAGCAGCACCTCGCCAAGTACCCGGGCACCGTCGTGGCGATCACCCACGACCGGTACTTCCTGGACAACGTCGCCGAGTGGATCCTGGAGCTCGACCGCGGCCGCGCGTACCCGTACGAGGGCAACTACTCCACCTACCTGGAGAGCAAGGCTTCCCGTCTCAAGGTCGAGGGCCAGAAGGACGCCAAGCGCCAGAAGCGGCTCAAGGAAGAGCTCGAGTGGGTGCGGTCGAACGCCAAGGGGCGCCAGGCCAAGTCCAAGGCGCGTCTGGCTCGGTACGAGGAGATGGCCGCCGAGGCGGAGAAGATGCGGAAGCTGGACTTCGAGGAGATCCAGATCCCGCCGGGCCCGCGTCTGGGCAGCGTCGTCGTCGAGGTCAGCGAACTGAACAAGGCCTTCGGCGAGAAGGTCCTGATCGACGACCTCAGCTTCACGCTGCCGCGCAACGGCATCGTCGGCGTCATCGGCCCGAACGGCGCCGGCAAGACCACCCTCTTCAAGATGATCCAGGGGCTGGAGACGCCCGACTCCGGCGACATCAAGGTCGGCGAGACCGTCAAGATCTCGTACGTCGACCAGAGCCGCGAGAACATCGACCCGAAGAAGACCCTGTGGGCCGTCGTCAGCGACGAGCTGGACTACATCAACGTGGGCCAGGTCGAGATGCCGTCCCGGGCGTACGTCTCCGCCTTCGGGTTCAAGGGCCCCGACCAGCAGAAGCCGGCCGGCATCCTCTCCGGCGGTGAGCGCAACCGCCTGAACCTCGCGCTCACCCTCAAGCAGGGCGGCAACCTGCTGCTCCTCGACGAGCCGACCAACGACCTGGACGTCGAGACCCTCAGCAGCCTGGAGAACGCGCTGCTGGAGTTCCCGGGCTGCGCCGTGGTCGTCTCCCACGACCGGTGGTTCCTCGACCGGGTCGCGACCCACATCCTCGCCTACGAGGGCGACTCCAAGTGGTTCTGGTTCGAGGGCAACTTCGAGTCGTACGAGAAGAACAAGATCGAGCGGCTCGGGCCGGACGCGGCGCGTCCGCACCGCGCCACCTACAAGAAGCTCACCCGGGGCTGATCGAGCTTGCGGCACATCTACCGCTGCCCGCTGCGCTGGGCGGACATGGACGCGTACGGCCACGTCAACAACGTGGTCTTCCTCCGCTACCTGGAGGAGGCGCGCATCGACTTCCTGTTCCGCCCGGAGAAGGACTTCCAGCAGGGGTCCGTGGTGGCGCGCCACGAGATCGACTACAAGCGGCAGCTCGTCCACCGGCACTCGCCCGTGGACATCGAGCTGTGGGTCACGGAGATACGGGCCGCGTCCTTCACCATCGCCTACGAGGTGAAGGACGGCGACCAGGTCTACGTCCGCGCGTCGACGGTGATCGTGCCGTTCGACTTCGAGGCGCAGCGGCCCCGCCGGATCACCGGCGAGGAGCGCGCGTTCCTCGAGGAGTACCGGGACGACAAGGAGGCCGTCGCCGCATGACGGTGCTCCACCTGGCCGACGAGGGGGAGGCGGCGGATCTCGCGGCCTTCCTCTCCCGGCTGCTCCGCTACGACCGTGGAGCGGCGGTCCGGCTCCAGGCGGCCGGCACCGCGCTGGCCGTCTTCGGACGGCCGCCGTCCTTCGAGGTCCTGGCGATCCGGGCGGTGCGGCTGGCCAAGCCGTACGAGAACGGCCTGGACGTCTCGCTGGACGTGACCGTGTCCGCCGGTGAGCTGCTGGAGGGCGTGGACGAGACGGCGGTGACGGCCGTCGTGCCCGCCGCGGTCACCGGGCCGCCCTGGGCCGGAGTGCTGCCGCCGCGCGGCGGCTGGCGGCCGGAGCCGGGGCTGCCCGCACCGGACGCGCTGCGCACGCTGGTCGGCGCCGCGGTCGCCGAGTTCCGGCGCCGGACCGAGGAGCTGGCGCCCGAGCGGCGCAACCGCGCCGAACTCGACCGCATCGGGCGGGAAATCTGGTCCCGGACGGTCGGCGGCACCGGCCTGCCCGTGCGGGCCGTCCACGCCGCCCAGTCCCTGGGCTTCCTGCGCCCGGCCGCCGGCACCGCTCCCCGGCAGACCGACCCGCAGGCCGCTCAGCCCGCCGGACTGTTCTCCTCCGGGGCGTGGCTGCGGCTGCGGACACCGTACGGTTCGGTCGCCGTACGGCGGTCGGGCCTCGGCGGGCTGGACCTCAGCGTCCGCTGAGCGCCGCCGGGAGCGCGGGAGCGTCCGAGGCTCAGTCGGGGGTGTTCACCATCGACGCCGCCGCGTACGTCAGGTACCGCCACAGCGTCTCCTCGTGCTCCTCGGAGAGGCCGAGCTCGTCGACCGCGTCCCGCATGTGCCGCAGCCAGGCGTCGTGCGCGGCCCGGTCCACGACGAAGGGGGCGTGCCGCATCCGCAGCCGGGGGTGGCCGCGCCGCTCGCTGTACGTCGTCGGACCGCCCCAGTACTGGATCATGAAGAGCAGCATGCGCTCCTCGGCCGGGCCCAGGTCCTCCTCGGGGTACATGGGCCGCAGGATCGGGTCCTCGGCGACTCCCTCGTAGAAACGGTGGACGAGCCGGCGGAAGGTCTCCTCCCCGCCGACCTGCTCGTAGAAGGTCTGCTCCTGAAGCGTGCCGCGCCGAATCTCTTTCACGTCCCCCATGCTCTCAGACCCGGAGACCGAGGACCGCAGGCTTAGGACCGCAGGCTTACGACCCCCGGCCGGGGCCGTGGACGGTCCCGCCCCCTCCGGCCCGCACCCCGGAGCGCGGGGGCACTCGCCTCCGGCGGTGTGGCGCAGCACAGTGGAGGCATGGGCGCGCACGCAGTCGACAAGGACCTCGAGCAGCTCGCCGCCTCGGCGCGGGCGGCGCTGGTGCGGGAGATCGAGGCGAGCGGGGCCTTCGTCGCCGATCCGGCGTGGAAGGAGGCCTTCGCCGCGGTCCCGCGCCACCTCTTCGTGCCGTACTACTACGCGGGCGGAGCCGGCGGCTACGAGCGGCGCTGGGGGGAGAGCCCCGACCCGCGCGTACGGGAACGCTGGGTGACCGGCGCCTACGAGGACGCCCCGCTGGCGACCCGGCTGCGCGACGGCGAGCTGCTCTCCTCCAGCAGCCAGCCCTCGCTCATGGCCCTGATGCTGGCCGAGCTGCGTGTGGAGGAGGGGTGCCGGGTGCTGGAGATCGGCGCCGGCACCGGCTACAACGCGGCGCTGCTGGCGTACCGGCTGGGGGACGAGCAGGTCACGACGGTGGACCTCGATCCGGAGATCACCGAGTCCGCCCGGCGGCATCTCGCCGCCGTCGGCCACCACCCGGCCGTCGTCACCGGGGACGGGGCGCGGGGCGTCCCGGAGCGGGCGCCCTTCGACCGGATCATCGCCACCTGCCAGCTGCCCTCCGTCCCGCGCGCCTGGCTCGCCCAGTGCCGGCCGGGCGCCCTGATCCTGACGCCCATGGCCACCGGGCTGGTCGCGCTGACGGTGCGGGACGCGGGGTACGCGGAGGGGAACTTCCTGCACACCCCCGCCTTCTTCGTGCCGTTGCGCGGCGCGGAACGGCACGATCCGGCGCCGGTGGCGCTCGGCGGGGTGCCGCAGCCGGCCAGGGGGAGCGATCTGTTCCAGTTCCTGCTGTCCCTGACCCGGGCCACCCTGGACCCGCAGGAGGCGTACGCGCTGTGGGAGCGCGAGGGCAGGCCCCGGCGGGAGCGGTACGGCGTCACCGTCGGCGGCGAGCACGCGTGGGCATGGCTGGACGACCCGGAGGGGCCGTACGCCTGGCCCCTGCCGGGTTAGGACGGGCCCCCGGCCCGTCGGTGGTGTCGTCGTCAGCCGCGGCGGATGGTGATCGTCGTCCAGGCGCCGACGTGGACCCGGTCGCCGTCCTGGAGCGGTACCGGCACGAAGGGCTGGATCGGCTCCTCCGAGCCGTTGACCGTGGTGCCGTTCGTCGAGTTCTGGTCGACGACCGCCCAGCTCCCGTCCGGCTGCTGCACCAGCACCGCGTGCTGGTGGGAGACGCCGGGGTCCTCCGGCGGCACCGACAGGTCGATGTCGGGGGTCTCACCGGTGGAGTGGCGGCGGCGGCCGATGGTGATCTGGTTGCCGGCGAGCGTGCGCTGCTGCTCCGGCGAGTAGGCGGGCAGGTTGAGCCCCGCGGCCTCGGGGCCGGAGCGCTGCATCATCGCCATGAAGTACTCGCGGTCCGGCCCTATCGTCGCCGTCCAGGTGGCCGGCTGCTGCGGGAACGCCGGGCCGGGCGGGGGCGGCGCCTGGGTGGCACCGGGCTGCGGGTAGCCGTAGCCCCCGCCCTGGGGGCCGCCGGGACCGCCCGGGCCGCCGGGGGCGTTGTGGGACGGAGGGGAGATCACCCAGTCGTCGTCACCGCCGAAAGCCCCGCCGGAGGGGCCGCCCGGCTGCGGGCGGCCGGTCTCCTGGGGGAATCCGGGCGGCGCCTGCGGACCGGACGGCTGGAAGGCCTGCGGAGCGCCGGGCGCGGCGCCACCGGGTCCACCGGGTCCACCGGGTCCGCCGTGCGGCGGGCCCGGCCGTGCGGGGTCGCCGCCGAAGCCCGAGGGGCCGGCGGGCGCACCCGGACCGCCCGGGGCGGTGGGCTCGTGTCCGAAGGGCGGCGCGGGGGGCCGGCCGGCCGGCTCGCGGCGGAAGGGGTCCCCGGACGGGCCCGAGGGCTCCCGTCCGAACGGGTCCGCGGACGGCCCGGAGGCCGGACCGCGTCCGAACGGGTCGCCGGGCGCACCCTGCGGACCACCGGCGGGACCTCCCGGACCTCCCGGACCTCCCGGAACGCCTGGTTGCCGCCCGAACGGCTGCTGACCGCCCGGAGCACCCGGACCGCCCGGGCCGCCCGGAGCACCCGGACCGCCCGGCTCATGTCCGAACGGCTGCCGGCCGCCGCCCGGGCCCGTGGGCCGCGACGGCTCGCCGCCGAAGGGCGGGCCCGGCGGGATCGGCTCGGCGGGACGGTTCACCTGGGACGGACGGGAACTCTGGTACTCGAAGGAGTCGCTGCCGCCGAACGACGGCGGCGGCTGGAACCGCGCACCCGGCCCACCCGGCCCGGCACCGGGACCACCGGGGCCGGCACCCGGACCCATGCCCGGACCACCGGGACCCGCGCCCGGCCCGCCCGGCCCGGCACCATGGCCGCCCGGAGCACCGGGACCACCGGGACCACCGGGACCGCCCGGGCCGCCTCCCGGCCCCGAGGGCACCGGCGGGCGCGGGGCGGCCGGGGTGTACGAGGTCGCCGTGTTGGTCAGGAAGTTCCACCGGCACTCCTCGCAGAACGGCGCACCGCCCTCACGGGGCGTACGGCACTGCGGGCACAGCTCCGGCTCGGCGTTCGGTACGGAGGACAGGTGACGGCCGTCGGGACGGCCACCGGGGCCGCCGGGGCCGCCGGGGCTGCCAGGCGGGGGCGGCGGGAAGCCGTACCCGCCACCGGCCGGGGGCGGCGGCGGGGGAGGGGGCGGCGGTACGGCACCGGCCATGCGGTGACCGCAGACCTCGCACCAGTCGTCGGAACCCGACTGGTGTCCGTTCGGGCAGGTCGGCATGTCGGCGCGTCCCCCTTTCCTTCCGTGTCCCACCAGGGTGCTGCGGCGGGTGCTGCTGGGTCACTTCTTTACACGAACAGTCTTTGTGGACCGGGTCTCGAGGGTCATCTCGTCGGCCTCGGCGACCTTCGCCTTCAGTCGCACAGTACCTGTCGTGGCATCGACGACGTCCACCACCTTCGCAAGCAGTTTCGCAGTATCGGCGTTGCCCGAGACGCTGGCGAGCTGAACCGCCCGGCCCAGTTTGGCCGTTGCTCCGTCCATATCGCCCGCTTTGCGAAGGTCCAGCCCCTGCTGGATGACCCGGGCCAGTTCGGCCTGCCCGGTGTAGTGCGCGACCTGCGGGTTGATCGAGGTGGAGGCGGCCATGTCGTCCGTCCACACGGCCCGTACGAGACCCTGGGCGCCCAGGTTCCGCACCGTGCCGTCGGGCTGGGGCACCACCAGCGACACCCGGGCGGCCAGCATCTCCTGCCCGAGGTGGGCGGCGGGGACCTCGACGCACAGGTGGTAGTCGCGGGACTCGTCGCCCCAGGAGCCGGTGGGGTAGTCGCCGGAGCGCGGACCGGACTCGGTGCGCCGGTCGGTCAACTCCTCCACGGTGGGCGCGACTTGCTTGACGAACTTGACGGTGGTGCCGACCGGGGTCCACAGCCGCAGGGCCACGTCCGCGACCTCCTTGCCCATCGCCGTCTCCATCATCCGCGTGAAGTCGGCGGCGAGGCCGGCCGGGTCGGCGACGATGTCGGCGGTGCCGAGCAGGGCCGAGGCGACCCCTGTGACTTCTTTCACTTCCCAGTCGGTGCCCACGCCGCGGGCGTCACAGGTGAACCGCCCGGCGCAGGAGTCCAGGGTGGCCTTGAGGTCCTCGGGTGACTCGTGTTCGTTGCGGCCGTCGGTGAGCAGGATGCCGTGCCGGATGGCGACGTCGGCCGAGGACAGCAGCCGGTCGGCCAGGCGCAGCCAGGTCCCGATCGCGGTGCCGCCGCTCGCGCTGAGCCGGCGCAGGGCCTGCTTGGCCTGTTCCCGGGTGGTGGCGTCGGCGACCGCGAGGCGCCCGCCGCCCGGGTAGACCTCCGTGGCCACGTGCGTGCCGCCGATCACCGCGAAGTGCACGCCGTCGCGGAGGGTCTCGACGGCGGCGGCCGTGGCGTCACGGGCGTTGCGCATCTTGGTGGGCGGGTAGTCCATCGAGCCGGAGCAGTCGACCATGACCGCCACGGCGGCGGAGGGTCCCCGGCCCGGTGCGTAGAGGTGCGGGGCCGCGACGGCGCTGCCGACCGTGCCGCCGCCGGTCGCGGTGACCGTGACGATCGCGTTGACCTCGCAGCCGCCCTCGGGCAGGTACTCGTTCTGGTAGACGTCGACCGAGAACTGCGGCACGTTCGACTTCGAGAAATTGGCCATGCCTACTCACATCCCCCTAGTCCCCACGGCCGTGGGGCGATGACGGTGGGCGGACCGGTCCCCTCCGGTCCGCCGCTGCTTCCCCGTGTGCGGCGTGTGCGAAGCGCTGTGCGTGGCCTCAGGCCGATCCTGCCCCCTGCGCGGGGGCGGGGAACGGCAGGACGGCCACTGTTACGTTGTCGTGCCCGCCGCCGTCCAGGGCGTGTCCGACGAGCACCCGGGCGGCGTGCAGCGGCCGTACGGCGGCGTCGAGCGGGAGCACCTCGGCCATCTCCTGGGCCGCCTCGGCGTAGTTCCACAGCCCGTCGGTGCAGACGACGACCACGCCGGGACGGTCCGGCTTGAAGGACGCGGTGTGCGGCTCCAGTTCGTAGGCGTCGGCGCCGAGCCAGCCGGTGATCGCGTGGGCGCGGTCGTCGGCGTAGGCCTCCGCCTCGTTCATCAGGCCCGCGGCGACCATCTGGGCGGCCCAGGAGTCGTCCTCGGTGAGCCGGGCCGGGGGCGCGCCGCGGTCCGCCGGGACCCAGTAGACGCGGCTGTCGCCGACCCAGCCGACGACCAGCAGGCCGGCGGTGACGACCGCGCCGACGAGGGTGCAGGCGGGGGCGTTCTGGTGCGGGGCGTGCTCGCGGGCCGTGGCGGGTTCCTCGGCGAGGGCGTTGACCGCGTGCGAGGCGGCGACGATCGCGTCGTGCATGGCCTGCTGCGGGTGCGTGCCCTGCGGCAGGGCCGTCAGCAGCGACCGGCTCGCCGCCCGGGACGCGGCGAGGGAGGCGTCGTCCGGGCGGGTCGCGGAGGACACGCCGTCGCAGACGATCGCCACGGACACGGGGGTGCCGTCGGGCAGCGCGGTGTGGCCGACGCCGAACGCGTCCTCGTTGCGGTGGTGGCGCAGACCGCGGTCGCTGACGGCGGCGACGGGGCCCGACTCCTGCTCCATGTGGTCCCGTTCACGCGGCTGGGCGTGCCCGCAGTTCTCGCAGTAGCCGTCGTCGTCGACCCGGCCCGCGCGGCAGGCCACGCACACCTTGCCGCTCCCGGCCACCGCCGCGGCCTCGGCGGCCACCCGCGGGTCGGGCGCCTGGAGCGGGTACTCCTCGGGCTC
Organism: Streptomyces sp. NPDC003247; assembly: GCF_042888135.1. Classification (NCBI taxonomy): domain Bacteria; kingdom Bacillati; phylum Actinomycetota; class Actinomycetes; order Kitasatosporales; family Streptomycetaceae; genus Streptomyces; species Streptomyces sp. NPDC003247. The sequence goes on along the minus strand of NZ_JBIAPF010000001.1, from coordinate 901,997 downwards.
CGCGGGCCGGTCGAAACGGACACCGGAGGAGGGCGCGGCGGGCGCGGCGGGTGCCCCGGGCACGGCGGGTGCCGCAGGTGCCGCGGGAGGCGGGAGCGGTGCGCCCGGCGGCACGGGCGCGCCGGGGGGCACGGGCGTGCCGGGGGAGCCGTGCCCCTCGGGAGCGCCGAAAACGCCCGGAGCACCGGAGGAGCCGGGAGCACCGGAAGCTCCGACAGCACCGGAAGCTCCAACAGCGCCGGGAGCACCGACAGTGCCGGGGACACCGGAAGAGCCCGGAGCACCGGAAGAGCCCGGAGCACCGGATGCTCCGACACCGCCCGGAGCGCCGAATGAGCCCGGAGCACCGGAAGCACCGAATGCGCCCGGAGCACCCGGAACACCGGGCCCACCGGCGGTCTCCGCCGCGGACGCGCCCCCAGGTTCCGGGGAGTTCATCATGAGGGTCGGGCTGTCGTCCGGGCGGGGCGGTACGGCGGACAGGTCGCATCCGCACGCTCCGCAGAAACGGTCACCCGCGTCGAGCGGCTCCGCGCAGCTCGGGCAGGTCGGCAGGGCGGCCTGCCGGGGCATCTGGGACATCAACTACACCCACGTCCGGGGGCGGTAACGATTGGCACGTTCCACCAGGTCGATCCTCTCCTCACCGCCGGTCGCCAGCCGGGCCAGCGTGCGGTACGAACGCTCCAGGCCGAAGCGGAGCCCCCGCTCGTCCAGGTCACTGCCGAGCAGCACCCGCCGGTGGCCGGCGCCGGCGTCCTGGCCACCGGAGAGTATCCAGTCCAGGGCACTGCCGAGCACCTCCGCGGACAACTGCTCGCGCCGCGTCGGGTCCAGCCCGTACGCGTCCAGCGCCTCGACCTGCGCCGCGGCGGCGGTGAGGTCCTCCAGGAAGGGTACGTCGGCGGCGGCCGCCGTCCGCTGCCGGAGCCGGGCGCGGACGGCCGCGACCCGGGCGGCCGTGTAGTGGATGGAGGACTCCGGCACCGACTCCAGTGTCCGTACGGCGCCGGCCCGGTCGCCGGCCGCGAGCCGGACGCGGGCCAGGCCGAACGCGGCGCTCACATAGCTCGGGTCGGTCGACCACACCAGCCGGTAGTACTCGGCGGCGTTGTCCAACTGGCCCAGCACCTCGGCGCACACGCCGAGCGCCAGCTTGGGCGCGGGCTCGCCCGGGAAGGCGTCGTAGATCGCGTCGAAGGCGAGCGCGGCGATCTCGTGGTCGCCGGTGACCAGCGAGGCCAGGCCCCGGTACCACACCACCCGCCAGTCGTCGGGCCGTTCGTCCTCCAGCTCGGTCAGGGTGGCGAGGGCCGCGCCGGCGTCGCCGTTCTCCAGCCGGGCGCGGACCTGGCGCAGCCGGGTCTCGACGGACGGCGCCGGCGCGGCGGCCAGGGCCGTGAGCAGCTCGGCCGGGGCGGAGGCGGACAGACCGGCGAGGAACCCCGCGTTGGGGTCGCCCGCGTCGACGAGCGGGGCGGGCAGCGCCAGGGAGGCGGCGGGGGCGTCGACGGGCCGGACGAGACCGGGGGCGGCGGGGACCTGTGCGGGGAGGGTGGCGAGCGTCGGCGTGGGACGGCCCGGCGCGGGGGCGGCCGGGAGGGCCGCCGGGCCGCCGGCCGCCCGGCGCGCGGGGGCCTTCCGGGCGCCCAGCCGGGACACCTCGCCGTCCAGCCGGGGGAACAGCTCCCGGTCGGTGACCTTGACCTCCGGCCCGAACAGCGTCGACAGCGCGGGCCGCGCCCGCCCGCTCTGGAGGGAGACGACCTCGCGCAGCACGCCCGTCAGCTGCTCCGCCATCTCCTGCGCGGAGCCGAACCGGCGGGCCGGGTCGGGGTCGGTGGCCCGGACCAGCAGCCGGTAGAAGGACTCGTACTGCCGGAAGACCTCGATGGTGTCGGGGTCGGGCAGCGAGTCGACGAAAACGGTCGTGTAGCCCTGGAAGTCGAAGGTCAGGACGGCGAGGGTGCGGCCGACCGTGTACAGGTCGCTGGCGACCGACGGGCCGACGTCGGCGACCTCCGGGGCCTGGTAGCCGATCGTGCCGTAGATGGCCGACTCCTCGTCGTCCATCCGCCGCACCGCGCCCATGTCGATCAGCTTGAGCTGGTCCTCGGTCTGGATCGCGTTGTCGACCTTGAAGTCGCAGTACAGCAGGTTGCGGCTGTGCAGGTGCCCGAGGGCCTCCAGCGCCTCGATGCCGTAGGCGCACGCCTGCTCCACGGGCAGCGGGTCCCGCCGGCCGTCCGGGGCGCGGCGGGCGTTGGCGATCTCCTTGAGGGACTTGCCGCCGACGTACTCCATGACGATGTAGCCGTCGAGCGAGCCGGTGCGCTGGTCGAGGTGTTCGACGAAGTTGTAGATCCGCACGATGTTGGCGTGCTCGATCTCGGCGAGGAAGCGCCGTTCGGAGATCGCGGCGGCCATCGCGTCCTGGTCGCCGGTGTCCAGCAGGCCCTTCAGCACCACCCAGCGGTCCGCCACCGCCCGGTCCACGGCCAGGTAGATCCAGCCGAGGCCGCCGTGCGCCAGACAGCCCGCGACCTCGTACTGGCCGTGCACGACGTCCCCGGACGCCAGCTTCGGGACGAACGAGTACGGGTGGCCGCACTTGGTGCAGAAGCCCTCCGTGCGCCCGGGCCGGTCGCCCCGCGCGCGGCCCACCGGGGCGCCGCAGTCCGAGCGCGAGCAGAACCGCTTGCGCTCGGGCACCTCGGGGTTCTCCAGGACCATCGCGCGCGGGTCGGGTCTCGGCACCTGCGGCACCGCGACCAGGCCCGCGCCCAGCCGGGCCCGCCCGGAGGAGCCGGCCGTCGAACCGGAGCTGCGCACCGACACGGACCGTCCCGTCGGCCTGCCCGACAGCGACCGCGAGAGCCGTCCGGACACCGAGCGGCGCGACTTCGACGACTGCGAGGACGTACGCGAACTGCGGGCGCTGCGGGCGCTGGGGCGCGAGCCGCCGCTGCCCGACCGGCCCCCGCCGGCGGTGGTCACCCCGGTGGGCGGCGAGCCGACCAGTCCGTTCGCGGCGACGACCGGGGCGAGGCCGCAGGTGTCGCAGTACAGCTCGCCGCCGCCCACGTCCTCGTACGACCCGTCGCAGCCCGGCCGCTGGCACCTCTGCCCTGCCTGACTCATGACCCGTGCTCCCCCCTGTGGTCCTCGGGTCCGCCCCGCTCGGCCGCGTGCGGCGCGGCGAGCAGTTCGGCGGCCGCCCGCTGGTAGCGCAGGACGGCCTGCTCGGCGACGCGCAGGTCGCAGGGCGCGCTCCACAGCATGCGGCGGGCCGCGTCGTACCGCTCGACGAGGAACGCGTCCTCCGCCAGGCCGTGCCGGGCGACCTTCGCCTTGTACGCGTCGAGCCGGCCGCGCAGCTCCGCGCGGACCGCGAGCGGCGCGGTGACCGCGCCCAACGACTCGCGGGCGCGCAGCAGTTCGTCCTCCGCCTTCTGCTCCAGCGACTCCAGCAGCGGGGACAGCCGGTGCCACTGGGCCTGCCGGCGGTACTCGGCGGCGGTCGCCAGCTGCTCCTGGAGGACGGTCGGCGGTCCGCCGACCACCGGCACCTCCGTCGCGGCGATCTTCGCCAGCACCTCGCCGCGCGCGGCCCGCGCCTCGGCCAGGGTGCGGTCGGCGCGGCTGAGCACGTCCCGCAGCCGCACCAGCCGCTTCTCCGCGTCCTGGCGGACCGTCAGCACCGCGTCGATCTCCCGGCGCACGTCCTCCAGGGCGCGCGCCTCACGGTCGTAGACCGTGGTGTCGGGCCGCCCGCCGCCGGGCGCCGAACTGCCCTGTGCGGGCACCCAGAACGCCAGCGGGTCGGAGACGACCTGCTCGCGCAGCCGGGTCAGCGTGTGCGTGATGCCCTCCAGGTCGTCACCGGCCGGGTGCTCGCCCGGGCGGACGCCCACGGAGTGCGCGAGCTGCCGGGTGCGCCGGAGCTCCGCGGCCAGCAGGTCGATCCGGGCGGGCAGCGCCGACCACACCGCGTCGGCGGCGACGACCATGTCCAGCGACGAGGCGTACAGCTCGTTCATCCGGTCGACGACTTCGGTGAGCGAGAAGCTCTGGCTGAGCCTGCCGGTGCCGTGCGGCGCGGGCGCGTTCGCGAGGGCCGCGCCGGCCACGGTGACCGACGCGCCGCGCAGCAGCTCGGTCAGTTCCACCAGGTCCTCACGGCTGGACCAGCGGCGGCGCGAGCGGATCTCCCGGGCGGCGCGCAACGCGTCGGAGTACGCGTCGAAGTACGCCCACAGCAGCGTGACCGACGCCTCCGTGTCCGCCCAGCGTTCCTCGGTGACGCCGGTGAGCCGGGCACCCTCGAGGAGTCTGCGGCCGGCGTGGTCCTGGAGGGCGAGGAGCGAGGTCTCGATCGCCTCGTGCTCCTGGCCGAGCCGCGCCAGCGCACGGTCCACCTCGTCCCGGTCCATCACCGGCCCGGGGGGTCCCGTGACGCCCATCGATCACCTCTCGCTGCTGTGTCGGTTGTCCGCTCGGTCCGCTGCCTGTCGGTTCCTGCCCGCCGGTGGGTCCGTCAACTCGTGCGCAGGTACTGCGGTGCGGGCGGCCTCGACGTCGCCGCGTCCGCCCCCAGTGTCGCCGACAGCCATGTGTCGTACGACGCCTGCCAGCCGTCCGTCCGGTACCGCACCAGGATCTGGTTGACCCGGCGCACCAGATCGTCGGCGTCCTTCTTCATCGCCACCCCGTAGTACTCGGTCGTGAAGGGGGCGCCCTTGAGGGCCACCGTGGGGTCCTGGGCGGCCTGGCTGGCCGCCAGCGCGCCGTCGGTGACGACCGCGTCGGCCTCGCCGAGCTGCAACCGGACCAGGCAGTCGAGCTGGTTGGGGACGGTGGTGGAGATGTCGGTGCTGGCGGGCAGCCGGCCGGCCTCGCGGTCCTCGGTCAGCCGGGTGTTGGCGGTCGAACCGGTCGCCGTGCAGACCTTTTTCCTCGCCAGCGTGTCGTTGTAGCCGGTGATGGTGGACGACTTGGGGGCGAGGACGGTCTGTCCGGTCCTGAAGTAGGGGGCGGAGAACGCGACGTCCTCGATGCGGTCGCAGGTGATGGTCATCGTGCGCACCACCATGTCGACCCGGCCCTCCTGGATCGCGGGGATGCGCTGGTTGGTGGGGATGGCCTTGAACTGCACCGCGTCGGGGTCGCCCAGGATGTCCTGCGCGATCCGCCGCACCAGGTCGATGTCGAAGCCCTCCAGGGCCGCGCCGGTGGTGTTCGGGTCGCGGTAGCCCCAGCGGTAGCTGTTCTGGTCGACGCCGACGATCAGCTTGCGCTTCTCGCCCTGCCGGGCCTTGATCGCGGCGATCGTCGGGCCCTCCGCGGCCGACGGCGCCAGCGTCTGCTTCTCCGGGTCCCGGCACGTGGAGTCGGCCGCCGGGGTGCCCTCGGCGACGCCCCGGCCGCCGGTCCCGGCGCCGCCGCCGTGCGACTGGGTCCACGGCAGCAGCAGGACGAAGGCCAGGGCGAGGGCGCAGACGGCCGCCATCGCACCGACCCCGCCCCAGCCCTTCGCACCGGCCCGTATCCGTCGCGTTCGTGCTGTCACGCCTTCTGTCACCGGAACGCCACCCTCCACCGGTCCGCCCCCTCTCACCGGTACTCCGACAGCCTGCGGCCGATGCCGAGGACCGCGCCCGCGGCGCCCAGGACGGCGAGGGCGGCCGAGCCCGCCGGCAGGCCGCCCATCGCGTCCAGGCCGTCTCCGGCGGCCTGCCTGAACTCGTTCTGCTCGTGTTCGAGCGCGCTCGCCAGGTTGGCGTCCACGCTGTCGAAGCACTCGCCCGTGGCGCCCTTGCCGCCGATCACCAGGGCCAGCGCCTGCTCGTAGTTGCCGTTGTCGTCCTGGGCGCGGGCGGCGGTGTGGCGGTTCTTCCACTCCGCCATGTTGCTCTCGGCCTGGGCGACCGGCGTCGCGCCGTCCCGGTCGTCGGCGAGCCGCCGCGCGAGGGTCAGTCCCTCGCCGAGGGCGCCCATGTCCTCGGTGAAGTCGTGGTCGTAGGCGTCGACCGTCTCCTCGCCGACCTTCACGGTCTCGGCGCCGCGGGCCACCAGGGTGAGGTTCTCGTTGCCGCGGGCCTTGAGGGAGGCGATGCGGGCGTCTTGGAGGACGTTCAGCGAGCGGACGCCGTGCTCGTAGGAGTCGTCGAGGCCCGCGCGGGCCACGGTGTGGCCGACGACCAGCCACAGCAGGACGACGGTGGCGGCCGCCGTCGCCGCGACCAGGCCGTGGTTGAGCACCCGGTGGGTACGGCGGTAGGTGCGGTGCTGGGCCCAGGCCAGGGCGGCCAGCGCGAGGACGCCCAGCGCGATCGCCGCCCAGGGGTAGGGCGTGGCGTCCGCGTAGTCGTCCCGCAGGCGCTGGTTCTCCTTCTTGTAGAGGTCCTCGGCGGCCGGGAGCATCTCCTTCTGCATCTTCTGGTTGGCGTAGCGCAGGTAGGCGCCGCCGACCGGGAAGCCCTGCCGGTTGTAGGTGCGGGCCCGTTCGACCAGGCCCTTGTACTCCGGCAGCAGCTTGTTCAGCTTCGTGACGGCCGCCGAGGAGGGGGAGCCCGGGTCGGAGTTGCCGGCGGCGGTGACGAGTCCCTCGGCGGCCGTGTCGATGTCCTTCTCGTACCGCTCGCGGGACTCGGCCGTCTCCTGCCCGCCGGCCAGGAAGCCGCTGGAGGCCGCGGTGTTGGCGTCGGCGAGGGAGCGGTAGATGTCGGCGGCGGCCGTGGTGAGCGGCTGGCTCTGGTGCAGGACGTCGTCGGCCGCGGCCGCCCGGTCGGACGTCTGCCAGGCCGTGACGGCGCCGAACGCGACGACGAGGAGGGCGAGGAGGGCGCCGATGATGCGGAGGCGGCCGGGCTCGGTGGTCGCGGCGGCCCGCACCTGGTCGACGCCCTCGGCGAACGCCGTGCGGCGCGTGGGCGGCGGTGCGGTGCTGCTAGTTGCCGGGTCTGCCACGTTCTCTGACCTCCCCCATGGTCATGGCCCGTCGCAAGTATCGCTGGCGGGAGGGGAAATGCGCACCGGCCTTCACGGGATCTTGATCGGATCGCACTCACCCCTGCTCATGAGTACGCGGGGGGAATGTGTTCGGTTCCCTGATGGGGGCCGTCGTGGGCGGGTGCCGGGTGCCGGGTGCCGGGGGCAGGGCGCGGGGCGCGGGGCGCGGTTGGTCGCGTCCGCGCGACGGCCCGCGGCTCTCGGGCCCCGCGTGCACGCCGGCCCGCGCGCATGCCGGGCGGTGCGCACGCCGGCCCGCGCGCATGCCGGCCCGCGAGCTCACACCGGCCCACGCGCACGCCGGCCCGTGCGCTCACGTCCCGAAGAAGTCCCGTACCTTCCGGTGTGCTTCGGGCCGCGCGCCCACCCGGTCCAGGCCCAGCAGCGCCGCTCCCAGCACGGGCCGCTCCCGCACCACGCCCACCACCGCCCGCGGCGCCCGTACCGCGAGCGACTCGCGCACCCGGTCGTCCAGTCGGCGGTGACCGGCCGTCAGGACGCCTCCGCCCAGCAGCACCGGCGTCTCCTCCTCCAGCAGGTCGAGGCGGGTCAGCGCCACCACCGCCATCGTCACCACCTCCTCGGCGAGACGGTCGACCACCGCCCTCGCCACGCCGTCCCCGCCGGCCGCCGTCGCGAACAGGACGGGCGCCAGTTCGTGGCGGCGGGCGGGCGGGAGGCGCCGCAGGTGCAGGGCCTCGATCAGGGCGTACATCGTGGGCAGTCCGAAGTGGTCCGGCAGCGTCCGGGCGAGCGCGGTCGGGGCGCCGCGGCCGTCCTCCGCCCGCGCCGCGTGCCACAGCGCCTCCTCGGCCAGCCCCCAGCCGCCGCCCCAGTCGCCGGAGAGGCGGCCGAGCGCGGGGAAGCGGGCGGTGCGGCCGTCGGGACGCATGCCGACGCAGTTGATGCCGGCGCCGCAGACGACGGCCACCCCCCGGGGCTCGGTCACGCCCGCCCGCAGGATCGCGAAGGTGTCGTTGCGGACCTCGACGGCCGCTCCCCACGCGCGCGCGTGCAGCGCGGCCGCCAGCTCCTCCTCCTCGGCCGGCAGGTCGGCGTTGGCGAGACAGGCCGAGACATGGGCCGCCGAGGAGACGCCGGCGGCCGCGTACGCGCGCGTGACGGTGTCGGCGAGAGCGTCCACCGCCGGGCCCACGCCCTCGGCCGGCGGGCGGAAGCCGCCGCCGCGGGCCGTGCCGATGACCTCCCCGTCGGCCGCGACGACCGCGACGTCCGTCTTGCTGTTGCCCGCGTCGACGGCGAGGACGCTCGCGGTCAGGCCCACGCGAGATGCTCCCGGTTGTGCGCGATCAGCATGTCGGTGAGTGTGTCGGCGTACGCGTACTGGCCGACCAGGGGGTGGGCGAGCAGGGCCCGGAAGACGCGGTCGCGGCCGCCGCGCAGCGCCGCCTCCAGGGCCAGCTCCTCGTAGGCCGTCACCTGCGCGATCAGGCCCGCGAACAGCGGGTCGGGGGGCGGGACCGGCAGCGGGGCGGGACCGTCCGGGCCGACCGCCGCCTGGACCTCGATCACCGCGTCGTCCGGGAGGAAGGGCAGCGTGCCGCGGTTGGGGGCGTTCACCACCTGGTACGGGCTGCCGGACCCGGTGAGCAGCGCGGCGGCCAGGTCGACGGCCGCCTCCGAGTAGTAGGCGCCGCCGCGCCGGGCCAGCAGCGCCGGCTTCTCGTCCAGGGCCGGGTCGGCGTACATCCGCAGCAGCTCGCCCTCCATACGGGCCACTTCCGCGGCCCGGGAGGGCTTCGTCCGCAGGTCCTCGACGACTTCGTCGTGCGCGTAGTAGTAGCGCAGGTAGTACGACGGGAGCACGCGGAGGCGGTCCAGCAGGGCGCGGGGCAGGCGGAGTTCGGCGGCGAGGGCGTCGCCGTGCCCGGCGAGCAGCCGCGGCAGCACGTCCTCGCCCCGGGGGCCGTCCAGGCGCACCCCGGTCTCCCAGGTCAGGTGGTTGAGGCCCACGTGGTCGAGGTGGACCGCGGAGGGGGCCACGTCCAGCAGACGGGCGACGGTGCGCTGGAGGCCGATCGCCACGTTGCACAGCCCGACCGCCCGGTGGCCGGCCCGCAGCAGGGCGCGGGTGACGATGCCGACCGGGTTGGTGAAGTCGACGATCCAGGCACGGGGGTTGGTGCGGCGGACCCGCTCGGCGATGTCCAGGACGACCGGGACGGTGCGCAGCGCCTTGGCCAGGCCGCCCGCGCCGGTCGTCTCCTGGCCGACACAGCCGCACTCCAGCGGCCAGGTCTCGTCCCGCGCGCGGGCCGCCTGGCCGCCGACGCGCAGTTGCAGCAGGACCGCGTCGGCGCCGTCGACGCCCGCCTCCAGGTCGGAGGTGGTGACGATCCGGCCCGGGTGGCCCTGCCGGGCGAGGATGCGGCGGGCCAGGCCGCCGACCGGCTCCAGGCGTTCGGCCGAGGGGTCGACGAGGACGAGTTCCTCCACCGGCAGGGTGTCCCTCAGCCGGGCGAAACCGTCGACGAGTTCGGGCGTGTAGGTCGAGCCTCCGCCCACCACGGTGATTCTCATGAGGATTCAACTCCCCGTGGCGCGCGGCGCGGAACCGTTCCGCTACTTGGTGGGCGCCACCGGTGTGATCGGCGTCGCGGCCTGGGCCTGCGGGGAGGCCGTGTTCGCGTACACCGACGGGGCCGCGACGGCGGCCGTCGGGTCCACGTCCGGGTCGTCCTCCGGCGGAACGGTGGCGCCGCCGACGATGCGGATGTCGGCCGCGTCGAAGGCCCGCTTGACGCGCCAGCGCAGTTCGCGTTCGACCGCGAGGGACTTGCCGGGCATCGTCCTCGCGGTGACCCGCACGACCATCGAGTCCAGCAGCACGCTGTCCAGGCCGAGCACCTCGATCGCGCTCCACAGGAGCTCGTTCCAGGGCTCCTCCTTGCCCATCTTGTCGGCGACCTCGACGAGGGTGGCCTTGACCCTGTCCAGGTCCTCGGAGGCCTTCACCGTCACGTCGACGCCGGCCGTGGCCCAGCCCTGGGAGAGGTTGCCGATCCGCTTGACCTCGCCGTTGCGGACGTACCAGATCTCGCCGTTGTCGCCGCGCAGCTTGGTCACCCGCAGTCCGACCTCGATGACCTCGCCGGTGGCGACGCCCGCGTCGATCTGGTCGCCCACGCCGTACTGGTCCTCCAGGATCATGAAGACGCCGGAGAGGAAGTCGGTGACCAGGTTCCGGGCGCCGAAACCGATCGCCACGCCCGCGACACCGGCGGACGCCAGCAGCGGGGCCAGGTTGATCGCGAAGGTGGACAGGATCATCAGCGCGGCGGTGCCGAGGATCAGGAAGCTCGCCACCGAGCGCAGCACCGAGCCGATCGCCTGCGAGCGCTGGCGGCGGCGCTCGACGTTCACCAGCAGACCGCCCAGGGCCGTGCCGTCCACCGCCTGCACGGTGCGGTTCATCCGGTCTATGAGCTTGGTGATCGCCCGCCGCACCACCACCCTCAGCACCCCGGCGATCACCATGATCAGCAGGACCCGGAGGCCGATCGCGAGCCACGTCGACCAGTTCTCCTCGACCCAGCCGGCGGCGTTCGTCGCGCTCTCCTGGGCGTCCTGGAGCGTCGGGACCGTCACCGCCGACGACTCCGAGGGGGACGGCGACGGCGACGAACCGGCGGCCGGCAGGACGGCGGACAAGGACACGGCAGGTACCTCCACGTACGGCACTGCTCCGTCCGGCGCGGCGGACAGGACGTTCCGCGGCGGTCAAGGTGTTCAAGGTGTTCAAGGTCACGAAAAGGTCACCGGACGGGCAGGATCACCACACTAACGGGGCATCGTGTGTGTTTCGGCGGGATGAGCGAAGGAGAGACGGTGCTCACCCCGTGCTTGAACGGGTTGTCAACCCGGGCATGGTTCCGATGTGGTCGAAAACACTCCCAGCCCGTTACCGGGACATGGTGGCGCGTCCACCAGCCAAGAGGGGAGACTGACCACAGATCGTCCCGGCGCGAGCCACGCGCCGCCGACGCCCGAGGAGGCATCCGTGCCGCATGTCCTGGTCCTGAACGCGTCGTACGAGCCGCTCGGCGTCGTACCGCTCCGCCGCGCGCTCGTCCTCGTCCTGGAGAACAAGGCTGTCTCCCTCGAGGAATCCGGCGCCTTCCTGCACAGCGCGACCGTCACAGTCCCCGCACCCAGCGTGGTCCGGCTCAAGCGATTCGTCCGGGTTCCCTATCGGGGGCCCGTTCCTCTGACCCGCCGGGCGCTGTTCGCGCGGGACGGGGGCCGGTGCATGTACTGCGGTGGCGTCGCAACCAGCGTCGACCACGTCATCCCGCGCAGCCGCGGGGGCAAGCACGTCTGGGACAACGTGGTGGCGTCCTGCCGCCGCTGCAACCACGTCAAGGCCGACCGGCACCTCGTCGAGCTCGGCTGGCGGCTGCGCCACAAACCCGCCCCGCCCACCGGTCTGGCCTGGCGCATCATCGGCACCGGCCACAGGGACCCGCGCTGGCTGCCGTACTTGCAGCCGTACGGCGCGGACGACGCACTGGCCCGGATCGACGGCATCTCCGCCTGATGACCCGGGCTTTCGCATCCCCCGTGGCCGGCACCCGGCCACGGGGCCCTCCGGGGTGCCGGGCGGCCCGCCGTGAACGCTTCACGCCCGCCTCCCGAAGCGGTCGGCATGTCATGATTGCCCCACTTTGTCGAGAGTGTCGGCGTGAGGAATGTGACGAGATGCGCGTGGTCGGCTCCTCGGACGTCTGCCGTCGCGCCCACGGGGTAGGGCTGCGGTGACCCGTCAGACTCCGTACCCGACAAGGAGGCCCCCGTGGCCGCATCGACCGCTCTGCTGCTCCCGGCCCACTCCAAACGCCCGGCGGTGCCGACCGCCGACCTCGAGGAGACCCGCCTGTGCGTGTTCAGCGCGGAGGGAACCTGCGCCGAGGCCCCGCTGACCAGCGAGCCGCCGCTGCCCGCCGCCGAACCCCTCACCAGCGAGCCGCCGCTCGCCGCCCTGGACCCCGACGTCACGAGGCCCTAGATGACCGCACCCCGGCCGGCCGGACCCCCCGGCGCGGAGCTGACCCGCCTCGCCGCCCTGCACGGCGTCGCCGTCTCCTACGAGCCCTCCCCCGGCCGTACGGTGACGGCCTCGGCCGGGGCCGTCGCCCGCGCCCTGGCAGCCCTGGACGTCGACGCGGGCACCCCGCGGGCCGTCCGGGACGCGCTGGCCGCCCGGGAGCGGGAGCTGGCCGGGCGGCTGCTGCCGCCGACCGTGGTGTCCTGGACCGACCGCCCCGCGGACGCCCTGACCGCCCTCCCCGACGGCACCCGCCTGCTGGTCGAGACCGAGCGGGGCGGCACCCGCGTGTCCGCCGAGGGGCTCCCGCCCGGTGTCCACCGGCTGACCGCCACCGCGCCCGACGGGCGCACCGCCCACGCCCACCTGATCGTGGCCCCGCCCCGCCTCCCGGCGCCCGAGGGCCGCGCGTACGGGCTCCTCGTCCAGCTCTACTCCCTCCTGTCGGCACGTTCCTGGGGCATGGGGGACCTCGGAGACCTCGCCGAGCTGGCCGGCTGGGCCGCGCGGACGGCGGGGGCCGGGTTCGTCCAGGTCAACCCGTTGCACGCGGCCGTGCCCGGCACACCGACCGACCCCTCCCCGTACCGGCCCTCCTCGCGCCGCTTCCCCGACCCGGTGCACCTGCGGGTGACGGACGTCCCCGAGTACGCCCACGTCGACGCCCCGGACCGGCTGCGGGCGCTGCTGGAACGGGCCGGACGGCTCCGGGAGACCGTGCTGGACAAGGGCGCGTTCATCGACCGCGACGCGGTGTGGGAGCTGAAGCGGGAGGCCCTGGAACTGGTCGCCGCCGTGCCGCTCGGGCCCGGCCGGCAGGCCGCCTACCGCGACTTCCTCGCCGAGGAGGGCGAGGCGCTCCAGGACCACGCCACCTGGTGCGCGCTCGCCGAGGTGCACGGCTCCGACTGGCACCGGTGGCCGGAGGGGCTGCGCGACCCCCGTTCCGCGCGGACCCTGCGGGCCCGCGACGAGCTGAGGGACCGGGTCGCCTTCTGGTCGCGCCTCGCCTGGCTCACGGACGCCCAGCTCACCGCCGCCCAGCGCGCCGCGCGCGAGGCCGGCATGCCGGTCGGGATCGTGCACGACCTCGCGGTCGGCGTGCACCCCGGGGGCGCCGACGCCTGGGCCCAGCAGGACCACTTCGCCGCCGGCATGTCGATCGGCGCGCCCCCGGACGCCTTCACCGCGCTCGGCCAGGACTGGAGCCTGCCGCCGTGGCGCCCGGACCGGCTGGCCGAGTCGGGCTACGCGCCGTTCCGACGCCTGCTGAGGGCGCTGTTCCGGTACGCCGGCGCCCTGCGCATCGACCACGTCATGGGCCTGTTCCGGCTGTGGTGGGTGCCCGAGGGCGAGCCGCCGACCGAGGGCACCTACGTCCGCTACGACGCCGAGGCCATGCTCGCCGTCCTGGTGCTGGAGGCGTCCCGGGCGGGCGCGCTGGTGATCGGCGAGGACCTGGGCACCGTGGAACCGGGCGTGCGGGAGGCGCTGCGCGAGCGCGGTGTGCTCGGCACGTCGGTGCTCTGGTTCGAGCGGGACTGGGAGGGCGACGGCCGCCCCCTGCCGCCCGGCCGCTGGCGCGCCGACTGCCTCGCCACCGCCACCACTCACGACCTGCCGTCCACCGCCGCCCGCCTCACCGGCGAGCACGTCGGACTCCGCGACCGGCTGGGCCTGCTCACCCGCCCCCTGGCGGAGGAACGCGCCGAGGCCGCCGCCGACACGGAGGAGTGGCTGGAGCTGCTCGCCCGGCTCGGGCTCCGCCACGACACCGGCGGGGGCGGCGACGCGTCCCCGGAGGAGGCCGGCATCCAGGCCGTCCACCGCTTCCTGCTGCACACCCCTGCCCGCATGATCGGCGTCTGGCTCCCCGACGGCGTCGGCGACCGCCGCCCCCAGAACGTGCCCGGCACCTGGGACCAGTACCCGAACTGGCGTCTGCCCGTGGCGGACGCGGAGGGACGCCCGGTGACGCTGGAGGAGCTGACGGCCTCGCCGCGGGTGCGGGCGCTGCTGGAGGTGCTGAGGGAGACGGACGGCGCGGGCGGGCCGCCCGGCGAGGCCTGGACGCCCGGCGAGGACTGGACGTCCGGGGAGGCCTGGCCGTCCGGCGGGTGAGGTGTCCCGTAGGGCCTCCCCTACGGCACCCCGGGCGCGCGGGTCTCCGGGCCGTTCGCTAACTTGGGCACCGTGGACAATAAGAACGCCCTGCGCGCCGGCGCCCTGGCCGCCGGTACGACGCTGATGATGCTGCTCATGTCGTCCCCCGCGCTCGCGCTGACCCGCGACGACGGCGACGACCCCGGCACGGGCCTGAGCGTCATCGAGACGCTGGGCCTCTACGTGGTGGCCCCGCTGGTGCTGTTCGCGGTCATCGCCGGTCTGGTGTGGGTCCTCGACAAGTCGAAGGACCGGCAGGACCCGACCAGCTCCAACATCACCGTCAAGGGCGGGAAGGCCAAGGCCGAGGCCTGACCGGCCCGGACCCGCCGCAGGCCCCACCGCGGGGCCTGCCGCAGGTCCCGCCGCACATTTCACGCCGAGGGCGCCGCTCCCTCGCCGTACGCGCGTTCCGCCGTACGGCGACGGGGGCGGCGCCCTCGTGCGTCGCGCCGGTGGGCCAGGGCGGGCCAGGGCGGGTCAGGCCGGGTGCGGGGCGGTCAGGTACCGCTGGACGGTGGGCGCCAGCCAGGCCACCGCTTCCTCCCGGGCCAGCGCCACGGCCGGCGGGAAGCGCAGGACGTAGCGGGTGAGCGCGAGCCCGAGGAGCTGGCTGGCGCAGAGCGCCGCCCGGGCCGGCACCTGCTCGGCGTCCGGGCACACCGCGGCCGCCACCGGCAGGATCTGGTCGCGGAAGATGCCCTGCATCCGCTCGGCGCCCGCCTGGTTGGTCACGCCGACCCGGAGCAGGGCGGTGAGGACCTCGTTCTCCTCCCACATGCGCAGGAAGTGGGTCACCAGGGCGTGGCCGACCGTGTGGTGGGGGAGGGCGGTCAGGTCGGGGAGCTCCAGGTCGACGGAGACGGCCGCCGCGAACAGGCCCTCCTTGCTGCCGTAGTAGCGCATCACCATCGACGGGTCGATCCGCGCGTCCCGGGCGATGGCGCGGATCGTGGCCCGCTCGTACCCGTCGGCGGCGAAGCGCTCGCGGGCCGCGTCGAGGATGGTGGCGCGGGTGGCGTCGGAACGGCGGGGGGCGGGAGGACTCACTGACATGCCAACGATCGTAGGCCAACAGGCGTAGGCCAACAACCGTGGGCGAACGTCCGTGGGTCAACGAACGTGGGCGAACGCTCGTGGGCCAACAAGCGTAGGCCAACAAGCGTTGACATCCCCTGTCGAGCCGTCCTACCCTTGCCAACAAGCGTTGACCAACACGTGTTGACCAGCGCGACGTATCGGCCAACACGTGTGGGCCGACAGGCGTAGGCATTGGGAGGCCACCATGACCGGCACCGCGCACCCGAACTCCGCCCCCCGCTCCGTGATCGTCGTCGGCGCCGGCCCCACCGGGCTGCTCCTCGCCGGGGACCTCGCCGCCGCCGGTGTCCCGGTGACCCTGCTCGAGCGGCGCCCGGACCGGATCAGCAACCTCTCCCGCGCCTTCGGTGTGCACGCCCGCACCCTGGAGCAGCTCGACGCCCGCGGTCTCGCCGACCCGCTGCTGGCCACCGGCGCGACCATCACCGGCCTGCGCCTCTTCCGCCGCCTCACCCTCGACCTGGGGACCCTGCCCTCCCGCTTCCCGTTCCTGCTGATCACTCCGCAGTACGAGGTGGAACGGCTGCTGGAGCGCAGGGCGCGCGAGGCCGGTGTGGAGTTCGCCCACGAGAGCGAGGTGGTGGGGCTGCGGCAGGACGGCGACGGCGTGGACCTCGACGTGCGCGGCCCGGACGGCGCGGTCGTCACCCGTCGCGCCGCCTACGTCGTCGGCACGGACGGCCACCGCAGCGCCGTACGCCAGGCGCTCGGGCTGCCCTTCCCCGGCGTCGCCGTCATCAAGTCGCTGTTCCTCGCCGACGTCCGGCTCGCCCGGGAGCCCGAGGAGGTGCTCACCGTCAACGGCGCGGGCGACTCCTTCGCCATGATCGCTTCCTTCGGTGACGGCTGGTACCGGGTGATGGGATGGAACCGCCGCAACGAGGTGTCCGACGACGTCCCGATCGACCTCGACGAGGTCAAGGAGGTCACCCGCCGCGCCCTCGGCAGCGACTACGGCATGCACGACGCCCGCTGGCTCTCCCGCTTCCACAGCGACGAGCGCCAGGCGCCGCGCTACCGGGTCGGGCGGGTCTTCCTGGCCGGCGACGCCGCGCACGTCCACTCGCCGGCCGGCGGCCAGGGCATGAACACCGGACTGCAGGACGCGGCGAACCTCGGCTGGAAGCTGGCCGCCGCCGTCCACGGCCGGGCCCCCGAGGGGCTGCTGGACACCTACGAGGCCGAACGCCACCCCGTCGGCAGGACCGTGCTGCGCAGCAGCGGCGCGCTGGTGCGGCTGGCGCGGGCGCAGGGCCCCCTGCTGCGCACCGCGCGCACCCTCGTCACGGCCTTCGCCAACGTCGCCCGCCCGCTCCGCAGCAAGGCGCTGGCCCAGATCTCCGGCATCGGCTACCGCTACCCCGCCCCCTCCGGCGCCCACCGCCTCACCGGCACCCGCGTCCCGGACGTCGCCCTCGCCGGCGGCGGCCGCCTCTACGAGGCCCTGCGCGGCGGCCGTTTCGTCCTCGTCGCCCCGAAGGACGCCGACGACGTCCGGGTGGACGCCGCCCCCGCGGACCGGCTGGACCGTGAGCACTGGGCGAGCGACCGGCGTACGGCGCTGCTGGTGCGGCCCGACGGGTACGTGGCCTGGGCCGCCGACACCGCCGACCGCCCGGAGATCGAGGCCGCGCTGACGGCGCACCTCGGCTGAGAAGCCCCCGCCCGGCCCGAGAAGCTCCCCGAGCCCCGCACGGACGGGGGAGAGCCCTCCGGGGCCGCGGCCCCCGGCGGCCACCCGCAGCCGTCGGCAGCCACCCGCGGCCACCCCCGCCACCGGCGTCACCCGCGGCCCCCGGTGGCTACCGGTGGTCGTCCGTGGTGAGCAGCAACTCCCGCAGCAGGCCGGCCAAATGGTCGGCCTGTTCGGCGTCCAGGGCGGCGGACAGCGCCTCCGTCTGGACGGCGAGCCCCGTGCCGACCGCCTCCTCGACGAGGTCCAGCCCCTGCCCGGTGAGCGTCACCTGAAGGCCCCGGCGGTCGTGCGGGTCGGGGGAGCGGCGCAGCAGCCCGGCCCGTTCCAGCTTGTCGAGACGGCCGGTCATCCCGCCGGTGGTGAGCATGAGCGTGGCCGACAGCTCACGCGGCGAGAGGGTGTACGGCGCGCCGGCGCGGCGCAGGGCGGCCAGGACGTCGAACTCGCCGCGCGAGATCCCGAGCGGGGCGTAGGCGCGCTCCACGCGGTCGCCGATCGCGCGCGCGAGCCGTTGGACGCGGCCGAAGACCTCCATGGCGGTGGTGTCGAGGTCGGGCCGCTCGACCGCCCACTGCGCGACGATCGCGTCGACGGCGTCCCTGCGCTGTGCACTCATGGGGCGAGTATCCGCCGGACTTCCGGCCGCCCGCAAGCAAGTGGCTTGACGGCAAGTTGCTTAGGGCTAAGCTAATGACTGCCAAGCGACATGACTACCAAAGCATCATGCCCGCCCAGCGACCTGATGCCCGTCCAGCGACCTCGCTGGCCGTCGATCCGCCTCGGAGAGGGGTGCCGGCCCATGAGACGGCCCGCGACCGTTCTGCTCACCGCCCTCGCCCCCCTCTCCTGGGGCACCACCTTCGCCGTCACCACCGAGTTCCTCCCGGCCGACCGCCCCCTCTTCACCGCGCTGGTCCGCGCGCTGCCGGCCGGCCTGCTGCTGCTCGCCCTCGCCCGGGTCCTGCCCCGCGGCGTCTGGTGGGCCAAGGCGGCGGTGCTCGGCGCCCTCAACATCGGCGCGTTCTTCCCGCTGCTCTTCCTCTCCGCCTACCGGCTGCCCGGCGGCACGGCGTCCGCCGTCGGCTCGCTCGCCCCGCTCTTCGTCGTCGGCCTCTCGGCCCCGCTGCTGGGGCAGCGTCCGACCCCCCGCGCCCTGCTGACCGGCGTCGCGGCCGCGGGCGGCGTGAGCCTGGTCGTGCTGAAGGCGGCCGGCGGGCTCGACACGGTCGGCGTACTGGCGGCGCTCGCCTCCACGGCCTGCATGTCGGCCGGCACCGTCCTGACGAAGAAGTGGGGCAGCCCGCAGGGAGCCGGCCCCCTCGCGCTCACCGCCTGGCAGCTCATCGCCGGCGGCCTGCTCATCGCGCCCGTCGCCCTTCTCGTCGAGGGCGCCCCACCCGCCCTGGACGCCCGGGCCGTCGACGGCTACCTCTACCTGGCCCTGGCCAACACCGCCGTCGCGTACTGGCTCTGGTTCCGCGGGATCGGCCGGCTGACCGCCCCGCAGGCCACCTTCCTCGGCCCGCTCTCCCCGCTCACCGCGGCGGCCGTCGGCTGGGCCGCGCTCGGACAGTCGCTGACGGCGGTGCAGATGGCCGGCATGGCACTGGCGTTCGGCGCCACGGTGGCGGGACAACTCTGGCGCGCCCCCCGGCCGAGCGCCGTCACCGGCCCGCGGCCGCACGGCGCACAGCCCGCCGGAGAAGGCCCCGGCACCACGACGCGCACGGAACGCGTGTCCGCCCGTGTGCCCGCCGGAGTGCCCGCCCGCGTGTCCGCCGGAGTGTCCGCCCGCGTGTCCGCGCACGCGTCCGCCGGAGTGTCCGCCCGCGCGTCCGCCGGAGTCTCCGCCGGCGGCCGGGGCGACGGCGCGGGCGATCGGACGGGCCTCACCACGGGGGCGCGTTCGTCGCCCGACGCGGCGGTCGCGTGGAAGGATGGCGCAATCCACCCATGACGAGGAGATGACCGCGTGCCTGGCACAAACCTGACTCGCGAAGAGGCGCAGCAGCGGGCGAAGCTGCTCACCGTTGACTCGTACGAGGTCGATCTCGACCTCTCCGGCGCGCAGGAGGGCGGCACCTACCGGTCCGTGACCACGGTGCGCTTCGACGCCGCCGAGGGAGGCACGGCGTCCTTCATCGACCTGGTGGCGCCGGCCGTCCACGAGGTGACGCTCAACGGGGAGACCCTGGACCCCGCCGAGGTCTTCGCGGACTCGCGGATCGCCCTGCCCGCACTGCTCGAAGGCCGCAACATCCTGCGGGTCGTCGCCGACTGCGCCTACACCAACACCGGTGAGGGCCTGCACCGGTTCGTCGACCCGGTCGACGAGCAGGCCTACCTGTACACGCAGTTCGAGGTGCCGGACGCCCGCCGCGTCTTCGCCTCCTTCGAGCAGCCCGACCTCAAGGCGACCTTCCAGTTCACCGTGAAGGCGCCGAGCGGCTGGACCGTCATCTCCAACTCCCCGACGCCCGAGCCGAGGGACGACGTCTGGACCTTCGAGCCGACGCCGAGGATCTCGACGTACGTCACGGCGCTGATCGTCGGCCCGTACCACTCCGTCCACAGCGTGTACGATAAGGACGGGCAGAGCGTGCCGCTGGGCATCTACTGCCGGCCCTCGCTCGCCGAGTACCTCGACTCGGACGCGATCTTCGACGTCACCCGGCAGGGCTTCGACTGGTTCCAGGAGAAGTTCGACTACGCCTACCCGTTCGAGAAGTACGACCAGCTGTTCGTGCCGGAGTTCAACGCGGGCGCGATGGAGAACGCGGGCGCGGTCACCATCCGCGACCAGTACGTGTTCCGGTCGAAGGTGACCGACGCCGCGTACGAGCTGCGCGCGGAGACCATCCTGCACGAGCTGGCCCACATGTGGTTCGGCGACCTGGTCACCATGGAGTGGTGGAACGACCTGTGGCTGAACGAGTCGTTCGCCACCTACACCTCCATCGCCTGCCAGGCCTACGCGCCCGGCAGCCGCTGGCCGCACTCCTGGACGACGTTCGCCAACTCCATGAAGACGTGGGCCTACCGGCAGGACCAGCTGCCCTCCACCCACCCGATCATGGCCGAGATCAACGACCTCGACGACGTCCTGGTCAACTTCGACGGCATCACCTACGCCAAGGGCGCGAGCGTCCTGAAGCAGCTCGTCGCCTACGTCGGCATGGACGAGTTCTTCCGGGGCGTGCAGGCCTATTTCAAGGCGCACGCGTTCGGGAACACCCGCCTCTCCGACCTCCTCGGCGCCCTGGAGGAGACCTCCGGCCGCGACCTGAAGGCCTGGTCGAAGGCGTGGCTGGAGACGGCCGGCATCAACATCCTGCGCCCGGAGATCGAGACCGACGCCGACGGCGTCATCACCTCCTTCGCCGTCCGCCAGGAGGCCCCGCCGCTCCCGGCCGGCGCCAAGGGCGAGCCGACCCTGCGCCCGCACCGCATCGCCGTCGGCTTCTACGACCTCGACGACAGCGGCAGGCTGGTGCGCGGGCAGCGTGTCGAGCTGGACGTGGACGGCGAGCTGACCGCCGTACCGCAGCTGACCGGTGAGCGCCGCCCGGCCGTCGTCCTGCTCAACGACGACGACCTGTCGTACGCCAAGGTCCGCCTCGACGAGCAGTCGCTCGCCTTCGTCACCGAGCACCTCGGAGACTTCGAGGCGTCCCTGCCGCGCGCCCTGTGCTGGGCGTCGGCCTGGGACATGACCCGCGACGCCGAACTGCCCACCCGCGACTACCTGTCCCTGGTGCTGTCCGGCATCGGCAAGGAGTCCGACATCGGCGTGGTGCAGTCCCTGCACCGGCAGGTCAAGCTCGCCCTCGACCTGTACGCCGACCCGGCCGCCCGGGAGGCACTGCTGACCCGCTGGACCGACGCCACGCTGGCCCACCTGCGCTCCGCCGAGGCCGGCGGCGACCACCAGCTGGCGTGGGCGCGGGCGTTCGCCGCCACCGCCCGCACCCCCGAGCAGCTCGACCTCCTCGAGGCCCTGCTGGAAGGCACGCAGACGATCGAGGGACTCGTCGTCGACACCGAGCTGCGCTGGGCGTTCGTGCAGCGGCTCGCGGCGGTCGGCCGGTTCGACGAGACGGAGATCGCCGGCGAGTACGAGCGCGACAAGACGGCCGCCGGTGAGCGCCACGCGGCCACCGCCCGCGCCGCCCGCCCGACGCCGGAGGCCAAGGCGGAGGCATGGGCGCAGGTCGTCGAGTCCGACAAGCTGCCCAACGCCGTCCAGGAGGCCGTCATCGGCGGCTTCGTCCAGACCGACCAGCGTGAGCTGCTCGCGCCGTACACGGACAAGTACTTCGACGTCGTCAAGGACATCTGGGACTCCCGCTCGCACGAGATCGCCCAGCAGATCGTCGTCGGCCTCTACCCGGCGATCCAGGTCTCCGAGGAGACCCTGCGCAAGACGGAGGCCTGGCTGACCTCCGCCGAGCCGAGCCCGGCCCTGCGCCGCCTGGTCTCCGAGGCCCGCGCGGGCGTGGAACGCGCCCTGAAGGCCCAGGCGGCCGACGCGCGGTAGCCGTCCGCACGACGGCCCGGCCGTGGCGCTCGTCCACGGCCGGGCCGTCGCGCAGGGAGGCGATGCTCCCTGCGGGGCCGGTGCTACCCGCCGGGTCGGTGCTCCCCGCGGGGTCCGACGGAAGGGGCGGCGGTCAGCCCTGGAGCTCCGCCGCCACCAGCTCCGCGATCTGCACCGCGTTCAGGGCCGCGCCCTTGCGGAGGTTGTCGTTGGAGATGAACAGGGCGAGGCCGTTCTCCACCGTCTCGTCCCGGCGGATGCGGCCCACGTACGACGGGTCCTGGCCGGCCGCCTGGAGCGGCGTCGGGATGTCGGTGAGGACGACGCCCTCGGCGTCCGCCAGCAGCTCCGTCGCGCGCTCGGCGCTGATCGGGCGGGCGAAACGGGCGTTGACCTGGAGGGAGTGGCCGGAGAAGACCGGGACGCGCACACAGGTGCCGGAGACCTTCAGCCCGGGGATCTCCAGGATCTTGCGGGACTCGTTGCGGAGCTTCTGCTCCTCGTCCGTCTCGTTCAGGCCGTCGTCGACGACCGAGCCGGCGAGCGGGACGACGTTGAAGGCGATGGGCCGCTGGTACACGCCCGGCTCGGGGAAGGCGACGGCCCCGCCGTCGTGGGTCAGCTTGTCGGCGTCGGCGACGACCTTCTGCGCCTGGCCGTGCAGCTCGGCGACGCCCGCGAGGCCGGAACCGGACACCGCCTGGTACGTCGCGACGACGAGGGCTTCGAGGCCCGCCTCGGCGTGCAGCGGCTTGAGCACCGGCATCGCGGCCATCGTGGTGCAGTTCGGGTTGGCGATGATGCCCTTGGGGCGGTCGGCGATCGCGTGCGGGTTCACCTCGGACACCACCAGCGGGACCTCGGGGTCCTTGCGCCAGGCGGAGGAGTTGTCGATCACCACGGCGCCCTGCGAGGCGACCTTTTCGGCCAGGGCCTTCGAGGTCGCGCCGCCCGCCGAGAACAGCACGATGTCCAGACCGGTGTAGTCGGCGGTCGAGGCGTCCTCCACCGTCACACCGTCCAGGACGGTGCCCGCGGAGCGGGCCGAGGCGAACAGGCGCAGTTCCGTGACGGGGAAGTTCCGCTCCGTGAGGATCCTGCGCATGACCGTGCCGACCTGACCGGTGGCTCCGACGATTCCGACCCTCACGACGACTCCCTGTCTTTCACGCTCTTCGCGGCTGCCTTGTTCGACCGAGGCTTTTCCATCATGCGGCCGACCCGGGCCCACCTGTCCAATTCTTTGCGGTCGACGCCCGAGGAATGGGACACACCGGTGCGGCCACCGGGTGCGGAACTACCGCCCGCACCCCCGCTGAACTGGAGAAATTCGCCCGCGGACGGTCCCGCGCCGCAAGCTCGCCTGCCCACCCGCCCCCGGCGCACACGGCGGTGTGACGTACGCCTCTGCGTGCTTCCCCGCGCTCACGGCGAACGTTTCGGCGCGCCGCGGCGTCGTAGGGGAAACGCGGGGAGGGGAGGGGTGTCCGTGCTGCGCAGAAGGGCGGCCCGCCGCGCCCGGGGGGACGCGTACGGCGATCCCCTGGACGCGGCGCAGGAACGCCGGGTGCGGGCGGTGCTCGCGCTGGGCGGGGTACCGCAGGCGGACCTGCCGGACGGGGTGCAGCAGGTCCGCCTGCGATTGCTGGAGCGCGCGGCGAAGGGGCAGGAGGCGCCCCGGGACGTCTCCGCGTGGGCGGCGGTCGTCGCCTCGAACCTCGCCATGGACTGGCACCGGGCCAAACGCCGGCAGGAACGCCTCGGGGAGCGGCTGGCCTCGCTGCGCCAGCACGAGCACCCCTCCGGCGAGGACACCAGCGTGCTCTCCCTCGCCGTCGCCCGGGGCCTGGACGAGCTGCCCGACGCCCAGCGCCAGGTCGTCGTCCTGCGGTTCTACGCCGACCTGCCGGTGCGCTCCATCGCCCGGGAGCTGGGCGTCCCGGAGGGCACGGTCAAGAGCCGCCTGCACACGGCGGTCCGGGCCCTGCGCGCCCACCTGCACGAGGACGAGGTGGTGTGACATGCCCACGGGACACGCACCCGGAAACGGGACGCGCGACGGCGACGCCCCGGACCCGCTGATGGCCGCCATCCTGGACGTCCCCCTGCCCGAGGAGGCCCGCGCCGACCCCGCCCTCCTGGCCGCGCACCGCGCGGCGACGGCCGACGTGGCGCTGCTGCGCGCCCATCTGGGCCTCGTCGCGGACGCCCTGACCCGGCCGGACCCGGCACCTGCCCCGGCACCGGCTCCCGTACGGCCGCCCCGGCGCCGCTTCCTCACGCTCGCCCTGCGGACGGCAGCGGTGGCCGCCGCCGGCGCGCTGGTCGTGGGGAGCGGGTGGCTGGTCGTCCAGGTGGGCCGGGGGGCCGAGGACATCGGCGCGTCCAGCGGCGCGGACAAGTCCGTCGCCGACGGGGGCGCGGCCGCGTCCGGCGCCGCCGGCGACCTCTTCGGCGACCCCGGTTACCTCGCCTGCGCCCGGCTGGTGGTCGAGGGCGAGGTGACGCACGTCGACCGGGTGCCCGGCACCACCCGTGAGCGCGTCACCCTGCGGGTGACCCGTTCGTACAAGCCGGCGGCGGGCGGGCAGGACGAGGTCGGCTTCGTGACGGAGGAGGGCGCAAAGCCCCTGCTCACCGAGGGTGACCGCGTCCTGGTCGGCTTCGCGCGGGGGTCGGCGTCCCCGGACGCCTGGGCCGTCGGCGAGGACGGGATCGCCGCCGGGCGGTCGGCCCTGGCCCGCGCGCTGCCGGAGTCGGGCGGCACGGCCTGCGAGTGAACGAGAGAAACGAGGGGCGGGCGCCCGTCCGGACGCCCGCCCCCCTACTTCGTCTGCCGAGGTACTACGACGTGACCTTCTCGATGGCCACGTTGCCGAGGCCCACGACCGTGCCGCGCGCGTTGACCAGCTGGACCTGGCCGAAGAACGCCCGGCCCTCCGGCGCGGGGGCCAGCGCGGTGACGGTCGCGGAGACCGCCGTGGAGGCGCCCGTGGCCAGCTTCACCGGCGCCGAACCGTCGACGTCGACCGTGCCGAGCGAGGACGAGAAGAACACGTCCAGGTAGTCGTACGCGGTCGTCCCCGCCGGGACCGAGTAGCCCGCGACCTCGATGGTGTAGGTGCCGGCGGCGGGCGACGGGATGGAGACCGCCTCCTCCGAGTCGCCGTCGGCCTGCTGCGCGACCTGGTTGCCGTCGGCGTCGTACACCGTCAGGTCGAGGTCGGCGGAGGTGTCGGAGGCCCCGCCGATGGAGACGTCCAGCGAGGCGGCGCCCGCGGGCACCTCGACCGTGGTGGTCTGGTTCTCGTGGTCGGCGATGGTCGGACGGGCCGTCTTGGACGAGCCGAGCGGGCCGCCGGCCAGCGTGCCGTCGACGGCGGCGAAGTCGTTCGTCACCGTCCAGGAGACGGCGGCCGGGGTGCCGACCTTCGCCTCGGGCACGGTCACGGTCTCCGGGTCGAAGGCCGCGCCGTACACGGTGGCGTCCAGCGTGTAGGGGTTGTCGAGCAGCGGCGAGGTGCGGCGCGACTCGACCTCGATCTCCCAGACGCCGGGCTGCGGGTCGGTGTAGGAGCGGGCGTCCGGCCGGCAGCCGTTGCCGTCGAGGTAGTTGTTGTAGCAGTAGACGGTGGAGCTGTCCTCGACGGCGACACCGTAGGGGTGGATGGAGATGAAGCGGGTCTGGCTCTTGTCCTTCAGCCCGCCGATCGCGACCTCCAGCGACGTCGCGCCCTCGGGCACGGTCAGGAAGTAGCTCTGCGAGCTGTTGCGCTGCACGCTGTTCTTCGCGGTGAAGGTGTACGCCACCGGCGTCGAGACGACGACCGTGTTGAGCACCTGCTTGTCGATGCCCTCGGTCCGCGGGTCGTCGACCTCGAGGATCGCGCTCTTGATGCCCGCGGACTGGGGCGCGGCCTGGACCTTGACGGTCACCGGCTGGTTCAGCGGCAGCTTCACCTCGTCCGAGCCGAGGATCCTGAAGGTGCCGGCCGCGTTGTTCTCCAGGTGCAGCTCGTGGCGGATCGCCTTGTCGGCACCGGTCGTACGGGTGATCGTGACGTCGTACGTCTTCTTCTGGCCGGCCTTCAGGCCGCCCTCGCGGTCGTAGATGCCGGTGCCGTGGCCGGGGGTCTCCAGCGCGAAGTCGATCGCGGTGTCGACGGGGGCCTCGACCGTGTACTCGTGGGCGGTGGCCCCGTCCTCGACGGCCTTCCAGGCGTCCACGACGTTGATGGCGCCCGCGCCCTCCTCGTAGGCCTGGAGGCCCTTGATGTGGTCGGCGGTCGAGGTGAGCGCCGTGCGCAGGTCGGCGGGCGTCAGCTCGATGCCCTCGCGTTTCGCGGCGCTCAGCAGCAGCGCCGAGGCGCCCGCGGCCTGCGGGGAGGCCATCGAGGTGCCCTGGAGCATCGCGTAGCCGGCCGGCAGGGTGTAGCCGGCGTCGGCGACCGGGGCGCCCGGCAGCCAGGTCTGGATGGTGTTGATCGCGGCGCCGGGGGCGACGAGGGTCGGGGTGAAGCCGCCGTCCTCGCGCGGGCCGCGCGAGGAGAACGGCAGCAGCGCGTACTTCTTCTCCACCTGCGAGCCGTAGTTGGCGGCCCAGGTCTCCTTGGAGATCGCCGCGCCGACCGAGATGACCTTGTCGGCCAGGCCGGGGTCGCCGATGGTGTTGGCGCCGGGGCCCTCGTTGCCGGCGGAGATGACGAGCTGGACGCCGTAGGTGTCGATGAGGCGGGTGTACAGCTCGGCGCGCGCGTTGTTGCCGTCGTTGAGCGCCGGCAGACCGCCGATCGACATGTTGACGATGTCGACGCCGCGGTTGACGACGAGGTCGATCATGCCCTCGGTGAGGGCGACGTTGGTGCAGCCGGGGCCGAAGACGCAGGCGCGGGAGGAGACGATCTTCGCGCCGGGGGCGGCGCCGTTCATCTTCCCGCCGAACAGGCCGTTGGCGGCGGTGATGCCGGCGACGTGGGTGCCGTGCTCGCTGGCGATGAGGCCGATGTTGACGAAGTCGGCCGTCTTGCCGACCCAGGTCCCGCCGTAGGGGTCCATCGGGACGTCCTTGCGGTACTCCACGACGAACGGCTGCCGCTCGGCGACGTCGGTCGACGGGTCGTCGGTGCCGAAGTACCCGATCTGGAAGCCGTCCTTGTAGGGCTTCATGGCGGTGTCGTCGGTGAAGTCGCCGTTGTTGTTGACGTCGACGGTGACCGTGCCGGCCGCCGCGTCGTACAGCACGCCCCAGACGTCGGTGGTGTCGCCGTCGCGGTTGACGTCACCCTCGGCGTCGCCGCCCGCGGTGGCCGACTCGCGGAAGACGTTGACCGAGTAGCTGCCCGCCGGCGCGGTCCAGGTGCGGCCGGCGTAGGTGAAGGACGGGCCGGAGACGGAGGTGACCATCGGGCGCCAGCTGGCGTCGCCGTCGATGATCGGGTCGGTCGCGGTCACCCAGTCGACGATCTTGCGCTCGCCGGTGGTGGTCTTCTGCAACGCGGGGTGCGCGAGGTCCACGCCCGAGTCCAGGACGCCGATGGTGACGCCGCGGCCGTCCGCCTTCGGGTTCTCCTTCACGAAGTCGACGGCGCCCGTCTCGAAGGACGGGTTGTAGGGGTTCTCGGCGGGGGTCTTCGCGTTCGGCGCCGCGTAGGTCGTCGCGGTGGCGGTGGCCTTCGCGCCCTTCGCGGTGTCCGCGCTCGGCGTCGGGTCGTCGAGGACGATCTCCTGGCGCAGGTCGATGGCGTGGACGGAGGACAGCTTCGCGGCGGCGGCGATCGCCGCGTCCGCCCTGCCCGTCGGGACGGTGGCGCGGACGTAGCCGAGCTTGTCGTAGGAGCGGCCCACGGAACCGCCCTTGACCGCGTCCAGCTCCTCGGCGACCTGCTCGGTGCTGCCCGGGGCGGTCGCGACCATCAGCGTGACGTTCTTGTCGCCGGCCGCCTTGGCGTCGGCGAGGAGGTCGGCGTCGTCGGAGCCGAGCTTGTCGGCGGCGGACTTCACGGCGGGGTCGGCGGCGGCCGGGGTCCCGTCGGCGGAGAAGGCCGCCGGTATCGGGCCGGCCGCGGACAGCGCGGCCACCAGACCCGCGGCCACGGCTATGCGGGCCACTCGTCTCGCGCCCGGTCGGGGTTCGCGCTGGGGGGTGTGGGTCATCGGCATCCCTTGTTGGTAAAGGAACGAGCGTCGCGTGACCGGGCCGGTTTCCCGCCTGATCGCGCGTGTCCGGACGGTGATCCCGGACGACCGCACAGCTTTACGCAAGGAACAGGTGTTTGGGGACAGTTGACCGAATCGCAATGGATGTATGGGGAAAACCCGCGATGCCGATTGCGGGCATCGGCGGCCAACGCGACAAGTCGCTCCAGGCGCCGCGCATCCCGCACATAACCGTCAGGCTCCCCGCCCCCACCGCCGCCCCTCCGTCGGCCGCGCCCTCCCCTGCTCCGGTCCGCCCCCGGATACTCACCTGACGATCCGGACCCGACCGGTTAACGTCCCCCTGTGCGACACAAGTTGAGGGTGGCGGCCTACGCCGTGTGTGTCCGGGACGGCCGGATCCTGCTCGCCCGCTCACCCGCGCCGGACGGCACCCCGGAGTGGGTGCTGCCGGGCGGCGGCATGGAGCACGGCGAGGACCCCCACGACACCGTCGTGCGCGAGCTGGAGGAGGAGACCGGGTACCGGGTCGAGGTGACCGGACTGCTCGGTGTGGACTCCTCCCGTCACGTCTTCCGCCGCGCGGGCCTGCGCGGGCCCGAGGACCACCACGGGGTGCGGATCGTGTACGAGGGGCGGGTCGTCGGCGGTGAGCTGCGCCACGAGGTCGGCGGCTCCACCGACATGGCCGCCTGGCACGACCTGGACGCCGTCGCCGGGCTGACCCGGGTACGGCTGGTCGACGTGGCGCTGCGGCTGTGGCGGGAACGCCCGGTCACCGGGCGGGTGTCCGAGCCGGAGGCGTAGGGCGGCGGACCGCCCGGGTCGCGGGTTCCGGCCCGCACGAGGAACGGCTCGTACGAGGAACGGCTCGTACGAGGAGGGGCTCGTACGAGGAGGGGCCGTCCGGTCGCCGGACGGCCCCTCCTCTCCCCTCCTGATGCCGGTCCCCGGTGCGTCACTACCGGGGCAGCACCACGACGTGCGCGGCCGGATCGCGGTCCCCGGCCGCCATCAGGGCCGTACGCACCACCGTCGCCTGCTGTTCCATCGCGTCGCGGAGCTTCTTGGGCGTGATGTGCACGACCGTGATGCCGAGCCGCTCCAGGTGTTCGCGCTTGCGCGCGTACTCGGACCACAGGGCGTCGTCGTCCTGCCGATGGCCTTGCCGGGGTGCGCGCGTGTCCAGCTCCACCGCCACCGCCTGCTCCGGCCAGTAGGCGTCCAGACCCCCCAGGTGCGGGCCGCCCGGCAGCCGGAGGTCGACGTTCCACACCGGGTCCGGCAGACCGTACTCGCGGACCATCGTGTAGAGGCGGTGCTCCGCGATCGCCCGGCCCTCGGCGAGCAGCGAGTCCACCGCGTCCACCACGTGCGGGCGGCCCAGCAGCTTCGCCCGGTTCAACTCCGCGACGACCGCCGCCGGTTCGCAGTGGCCCCCGCGCACCGCCTCCGTCAGCAGCCGCCGGACCGCCACCGCGTCCGTCAGCCACGCCACCGCGTCGGCCAGCGCGCGCGGCACCGGCGCCACCGGAACGCCCGTCACCTGCTCGGCCGGGGGCAGCGCGGGGGTGCGGACGACGTGCGCCCAGCCCGCCGGGCGCAGCCGGCGCAGCCGGGGGACCAGGACGTCGATGCGCTCCAGGGAGAGCAGCGGGGGCGTGGTGGTGAAGCCGTGCAGCGTGAGCGCCGCGAGCCCCGTGATCACCGCCTCGGTGTACACCGGGCGGTGCGGTTCCCCCACGCCCGGCTGGACCGGCACCGCGGGCGCCGGCGCCTCGCGGGCCGCGTACAGCAGCGCCGCGTGCAGCCGCTCCTCGCTGGTCGGCGGGCCGGGGTGGAGCAGGAACACCCCCGGGAGGATCTGCTGCCAGGGGCCGCCGGGGCGGCACTGCTCGACGGTCTCGGCGGACGACACGCCGTGCGTGCGCAGTTGGGCCGCCGTCATGACGCGGCGCTGTACGTCCGACAGGTGGCACACGGGGCGGCGGGGGGTGGCCGGGGGGAGCGGGGTGTTGTGGTTCATGCCCCGGACATTCCCTCGTCCGATCCGCCCCTTAACCCCTGTTACACGTCTGTCGACAAAAGCGGACAAGCTCGCCCTAAAGGACGCGTGTTCGGATGCCGAGTAGGCACCGAAACCCCTGGTCCCGCCGGGTAGGGCCAAGGGTTACGGTTCGGATGGAATGAATTCCGTAACGGTCACGGTCCGCCGGAGTTCAGGCCAAAGGTCGGTCCGCCCGGGGCAGCCGGACCCCGAGGGCTGGGCCGGGGCAGCCGGACCCCGAGGGCTCGACCGGCCGGCCGGGGCCCCGAGGGCTTGACCGCGCGGCCGGGCAGCCGGGGCCCCGAGGGCTCGGCCGGGCAGCCGGGGCCTCGCCACCGACCCGCGCCGCGCCGGCTGCCTGCCCGCCCCGAGGGCTCGACCAGGCGGCCGGGCAGCCCGGTCCCGAGGGCTCCACCGTGCGGCCGGGCCCCGAGGGCCTCAGCCGGCGTCGGCCGCCGCGTCGCACGCCTGTCCGCGCAACGCCCGCGCCAGGTCGTCCCGTGCCTCCACGACCAGCCGCCGCAGCGCCGGAGGCGCCGACGCGTGCGCCGCGAGCCAGGCGTCCGTCGCCTCCAGCGTCGCGGGGGAGTCCTGGGCGGCCGGGAACAGTCCCCTGACCACGTGCATCGCGATCTGGATGGACCGCTGCTCCCAGATCCGCGCGATCACCTCGAAGTACTTCGGCGCGTACGGCGCGAGCAGCTCGCGCTGCGAGGGCCGCGCGAAGCCGGCGATCGTCGCCTCGACGAGCGCGTTGGACAGCGCGTCCGACTCCACGAGCTGCGCCCACGCCTGCGCCTTGACCGCCGCCGACGGGCGGGCGGCGAGACAGCGGACCTGGTGGCGCTTGCCCGAGGCAGTGTCGTCGCGGGCCAGTTCCGCGGCCAGTACGCCCTCGTCCGCCACCCCGTGCGCGGCCAGCGGCTCCAGGAACGCCCAGCGCAGCTCCTGGTCCACCTCCAGGCCGTCGATCTTCGCCGAGCCCTCCAGCAGCCCCTGGAGCAGGCCGAGGTCGGCCGGTCCGGACGCCACCGACGCGAAGAACCGCGCCCACGCCAGCTGGTGCTCGCTGCCCGGCCGGGCCGACCGCAGCTCCGTCAGCGCGCCCTCCGCCAGCAGCCGTTCACCGGCCGCCCGCCACGCGGGCGCCGCGTAGTGCACCAGCGCCGACTCCGCCCAGGCGTGCAGCATCTGGAGCACCCCGATGTCGGACTCGCGCCCCGCGAACCGCAGCACCAGGTCCACGAAGTCCCGGGCGGGCAGCAGCGCGTCCCGGGTCAGGTTCCACAGCGCCGACCAGCACAGGGCGCGCGCCAGCGGATCGGTGAAGTCCCCCAGGTGCTCCCGCAGGGTCTGGAGCGAGGTGTCGTCGAAGCGGACCTTGCAGTACGTCAGGTCCTCGTCGTTGACCAGGACCAGGTCCGGAGCCTCGGCGCCGGCCAGCTCCGTGACGACCGTCCGCGGCCCGTCGACGTCCGTCTCGGCGCGGGCGTACCGCACCAGCCGGCCGTCCGCCACGCGGTACAGCCCGATCGCCACCCGGTGCGGCCGCAGTTCGGGGTGGGACTCCGCCGCCTCCTGGAGCACCGCCAGCTCCGCGACCCGGCCCTCCGGGTCCAGCAGCACCTGCGGGGTCAGCGCGTTCACACCGGCCGTCTGGAGCCAGGACCGCGCCCACGCGCCCATGTCCCGGCCGCTGGTCTCCGCCAGCACCGACAGCAGGTCACCGAGGCGCGTGTTGCCGTAGGCGTGCCGCTTGAAGTAGCGGCGGGCGCCCTCCAGGAACGCGTCCTGCCCGGCGTACGCCACCAGCTGCTTCAGGACCGAGGCGCCCTTGGCGTAGGTGATGCCGTCGAAGTTGAGCTTGGCGTCCTGGAGGTCGCGGATGTCGGCGGTGACCGGATGGGTGGAGGGGAGCTGGTCGGCGCGGTACGCCCACGCCTTGCGGCGGTTGGCGAAGGTGATCCAGCCGTCGGTGAAGCGGGTCGCGCCGACCAGCGAGAAGGCCCCCATGAAGTCCGCGAAGGACTCCTTCAGCCACAGGTCGTCCCACCACTCCATGGTGACCAGGTCGCCGAACCACATGTGCGCCATCTCGTGCAGGATCGTGTTCGCCCGCCCCTCGTACGACGCCCGCGTCACCTTGCCCCGGAAGATGTACTCCTCCCGGAAGGTCACCAGCCCCGGGTTCTCCATCGCCCCCAGGTTGTACTCGGGCACGAACGCCTGGTCGTACTTGCCGAAGGGGTACGGGTAGTCGAAGCGGTCGTGGAAGAAGTCCAGGCCCTGCTTGGTGACGAGGAAGACGTCGTCGGCGTCGAAGTAGGGCGCGAGGCCCTTGCGGCACAGGGCGCCGAGGGGGATCTCCAGCCGCGTACCGTCCTCGAACACCCGCTCGTAGGAATCCGTCACGTAGTGGTAAGGCCCCGCCACCACGCACGTGATGTACGTCGAGATCGGCTTCGTCTCCGCGAACCGCCACACCCCGTCCGTCCGCTCGCCCGCGCCGTTGCTCCACACCACCCACTCCTCGGGCGCCCGCACCTCGAAGCGGTACGGGGCCTTGAGGTCGGGCTGCTCGAAGTTGGCGAAGACGCGGCGGGAGTCGGCCGGTTCGTACTGCGTGTAGAGGTAGACCTCGCCGTCCTCCGGGTCGACGAAGCGGTGCAGGCCCTCGCCGGTACGGGAGTAGGCGCACCGGGCGTCCACCACCAGTTCGTTCTCGGCGGCCAGGTCCTCCAGCAGGATCCGGGAGCCGTCGAAGACCTGGCCGGGGTCCAGGTCGCGGCCGTTGAGGGTGACCGCGGTCACGCTCGGGGCGATGAGGTCGGCGAAGCTCGACGCGCCCGGCTCGTTGCAGCGGAAGCGGATCGTGGTGACCGAGCGGAAGGTGCGCGGACCGTCCCCGGCCGCCTCGCCCACCGCCGACCGCACGTCGAGCGACACGTCGTACCCGTCGACGGACAGCAGGGCGGCCCGCTCCCGGGCCTCGTCGCGGGACAGGTTCTCACCGGGCACGGGCGGTACTCCCTCGGGGTCGGCCGGATGGCGCTGGACAGTACCGATCCTGCCATGCGCCCCTGACGCCGGGCACCGGGGAATGCGCCGCACGGCCGGAGGCGTTCACCGGGGAAACGGTTCGCCCCGAGGAGAGACATGTCGGAGAAGACCCCCGTCGACTTCTGGTTCGACCCCCTGTGCCCGTGGGCGTGGATGACGTCCCGCTGGGTGCTCGAAGTGGAGAAGGTCCGCGACATCGAGGTCCGCTGGCATGTCATGAGCCTCGCCGTCCTCAACGAGGACAAGCTCGACGAGCTGCCCGAGGAGTACCGGGAGATGCTCGCCACCAAGGCCTGGAAGCCGGTCCGCGTGGTGACCGCCGCCTGGCAGAAGCACGGCGACGACGTCCTCGGCCCCCTCTACACCGCGCTCGGCACCCGCTTCCACAACAACGGCGAGGGCCCGACCCTGGAGGCCATCGCCGGTGCCCTGGCCGACGCCGGACTGCCCGCCGACCTGATCGACTACGCCGACCAGGAGGACTTCGAGTTCGACGCCGAGCTGCGCGCCTCCCACAAGGAGGGCATCGAGAAGGTCGGCCAGGAGGTCGGCACGCCGGTCATCGCCGTGCCCGGCCCCGACGGCGAGCAGATCGCGTTCTTCGGCCCCGTCGTCACCCCCGCCCCCCAGGGCGAGGAGGCGGCCCGCCTCTGGGACGGCACCCTCGCGGTCGCCTCGGTCCCCGGCTTCTACGAGATCAAGCGCACCCGCACCAAGGGCCCGGACTTCAGCAACCTGTAGGCCCGCCCGGTTCCCCGGCATCGGGCGGGGCGGGTCCGCGCGGCACCTCCGGCGGACCCGCCCCGCCCCCTCGTGTCCGCGCTGTCCGGCCGGGGAAGCCTTCGTGACGGTGAGTCGGACCGGCCGGTACTTCCGTATCCGCCGGTGCGACGAACGATCGCCGACACCGGGGAGGGCACCGTGACGACCGTGGACACCGGCCGGGCCGCAGAGGCCGACGACACCGAGGACGAGCAGCCCGGAGCGACGCTCCGGCTGCGGACGGCCCTGCTCCTGGCCCGCCACGGGGAGACCGTGTGGCACGCCGAGAACCGGTACGCGGGGCTGACCGACGTGGCCCTCACCGAGCGGGGCCGGGCCCAGGCGGAGGCGCTCGGCCGCTGGGCCGCCGCCCACGCCGTGGACGCCGTCTGGACGTCCACCCTCTCCCGCGCCACCGCCACCGCCGAACCCGCCTGCCGCGCCCTGGGCCTGGCCGCCCGGCGCGAACCCGCCCTGCGCGAGTGCGACTTCGGGGTCGTCGAGGGCCGTACGCTCGCCGAGTTCGCCGTGACGGACCCGCGGCGCGCCGAGGCCTTCCTGGCGGACCCGGTCGGGCACCCGTTCCCCGAGGCCGAGGACCCGCGCACCGCCGCCGCCCGGGGTGCCGCGGCCCTGCGCCGGATCGCCGCCGCCCACGAGGGCGGACGCGTCCTGGTCGTCGCCCACAACACCCTCCTGCGGCTGGCGCTGTGCCGGCTGCTGTCGCTCCCCGTCGAGCACTACCGCCGCCTCTTCCCCCGCCTGCGCAACGCCGCCGTGAGCGAGATCCGCCTGGAGGGACCGACCGTGTCCCTCATGTCCCTGAACGTCCCCTGCGAGCCGTAGGACCGGCCGGCCGGCCCGGGAAGGCCCCGTGCGTCACGTCTGGTCCCAGGTCAGGGCAGGGCGGTCAGGGCAGGTCAGGGCAGGGAAAAGGCCCTCACGTGTCTCACGTGAGGGCCTCGGACGGGATGCGGGACGGGGGTCAGTCCCGGGCGAGCCGGCGCTGCCGGAGGTACCCGGCCACCGCCAGGATCGCCGTCATCGCGCCCGTGGAGTAGAGCTGCACCCGGGTGTCCGGCTCACGCGCCATCAGGACGAACACCGCCGCCATGCCGGCCAGCGCGACCCACGTCAGCACCGGGAACGCCCACATCCGCACCACCAGCTTCTCGGGGGCCTCGCGCTCCAGACGGCCGCGCAGCCGCAGCTGGGAGACGGCGATGAAGATCCAGACGACCAGGATGACCGCGCCGATCATGTTCAGCAGCCAGGTGAACACGTCGTCGGGCCGCCAGTAGCTCAGCAGCACGCAGACGAAGCCGAAGACGCAGGAGACGAGGACGGCGATCCGGGGGACCCCGGCGGAGACCCGGCCCAGCGCCGTGGGGCCCTGGCCGCGCCCCACCAGGGAGTAGGCGATGCGCGAGGCGCCGTAGATGTTGGCGTTCATCGCGGACAGCAGGGCGACCAGCACGACCACGTTCATCAGCTGGCCGGCGCCGGGGATGCCGAGCCGGTCGAGGGCGGCGACGTACGGGCCCTTCTCGACGACGTCCGGCGCGTCCCAGGGCACCAGGGTGACGATGACGGCCATCGAGCCGACGTAGAACAGCGCGATGCGCCACATCGCCGTACGGACCGCGCTCGCCACGCCCCGCACCGGGTTCTCCGACTCGGCCGCGGCGATGGTGACGGTCTCCAGGCCGCCGTAGGCGAAGACCGAGGCGAGCAGGCCGACGACCAGGCCCTCACCGCCGTGCGGGAGGAAGTCGGTGAGGTGCGAGGCGCCCGGGGAGTCCGTGCCCGGCAGCACCCCGGCGATCGCCAGCACGCCCAGCACCAGGAACAGGCTGATCGCCCCGACCTTCAGGGCCGCGAACCAGAACTCGAACTCGCCGAAGTTCTTCACGGCGGCCAGGTTCGTCCCGCAGAAGACGACCATGAACAGCGCCACCCACGCCCACTCGGGCGTCCCCGGCAGCCAGCCCGTGACGATCTTCGCCGCGCCGATGCCCTCCAGCCCGACGGCCGTGCACAGCAGCACCCAGAACGACCAGCCCGCGGTGAAGCCCGCCCAGGGGCCGATCGCCCGCTCGGCGTGCGCCGAGAAGGAGCCCGAGGACGGATACGCGGCCGACATCTCGCCCAGCATCCGCATCACCAGCATCACGAGGAGGCCGGAGAGGGCGTAGGCGAGGACGATCGACGGTCCGGCGGCGGCGATACCCGCGCCGGACCCGACGAAGAGGCCCGCGCCGATGACGCCGCCGAGGGCGATCATCGACAGATGGCGCTGCTTGAGGCCGTGGGAGAGGGAGACGTCCGCTTCTGGCGGAGTCCCCGTGGTGATGTGGGGCATGGGCGCGGCTCGTCCAATGCGTGAGAGGTCAAAAACCCCCACAGTCTGGGCGGCCCGTCCGCTCCAGGCAAATGGGCCGCCCAGTATCCGGACACGTCCGGAACGCCCCGTGGCTACTCCGCTACGGAGGTGTAGTGCGCCGCGTCCCCCTGCACCGACCAGCTCTCCTTGCCGTCGATGCCGACCGGGATGTCACCGGCGACGGTCACCCGGTGCAGCCGGCGCGGCTGCCGGTCGTAGTTGTCGACGGCGTAGTGCTGGGTGATGCGGTTGTCGAAGAGCACCAGCTGGTTCGGCGACCAGCGGTGCCGCAGGACGTTCTCCGGCCGGACGACGTACGACTGGAGCAGGTCCAGGATCGTGCGGGACTCGCCCACCGACAGGCCGACGATCCGCTGGGCGAACCCGCCGATGAACAGTCCGCGCTCGCCGGTCAGCGGGTGGACGCGGACCACGGGGTGGGCGGTGCGGTACTTGATCGACGTGAACTGGGCGCGCTGCGCGGTCCGCTCCTCGTCGATGTCCTCGGCCGGGACCGCGTAGTCGTAGTCGTTGGTGTGCTCCGCCCACAGCCCGTCGGCCAGCCGGCGCAGCGGCTCCGGCAGCTGCCGGTAGGCGGCCGCCGAGCTGGCGATCAGCGTCTCGCCGCCGTACGGCGGGAGCGTCAGGCTGCGCAGGGTGCTGGCCTGCGGCGGGTTGAGGACGAAGGTGACGTCGGTGTGCCAGTGGTTGGCGATGCCCTGCTCGCTGTCGACGGGCAGCACGTTGGGGGCGCCGTCCACGGCGGGCACGGTCGGGTGGGCGGTGGTGAGGTCGCCGAAGTGACGGGCGAAGGCCTGCTGGCCCTCGTCGTCGAGGTCGACGTCGTCGAAGACCAGGGCCTTGTGGACGTCGAGGGCCTCGCGCAGGGCGGCGACCGTCTCCCCGTCGAGCGGCCGGGCGAGGTCGACGCCGGACACCTGGGCGCCGATGTGCGCGGTGACCTTGCGGATGTCGAGGGACATGGGTGGGTCCTTTCAGACGAGGGCGGGGGCGGCCGCCCCGGTGCCGGTGGCGTACTGGTTGGCGGGGCGGGGGAGGCCGTAGCGCTCCCGGAGGGTCTGCCGGGGGCCGTAGTCCGTGCGGAACAGGCCGCGGGCGCGCAGGAGCGGGACGACGTGGTCGACGAAGGCGTCGAGGCCGGAGGGCAGCAGCGCGGGCATGATGTTGAAGCCGTCGGCGGCTTCCTGCGTGAACCAGGTCTCGATCGCGTCGGCGATCTGCTCGGGCGTCCCGGCGAAGGTGAGGTGCCCGCGCCCGCCGCCGAGCCGTCCGATCAGCTGCCGCACGGTGAGCCGCTCGCGCCGGGCCAGCTCCACCACGAGCGTGTAGCGGCTCTTGGCGCCCTCGACGGCGTCCTCGGGCGGCAGGCCGGCGGGGAGCCGCGCGTCCAGCTCCAGGGTGCCCGGCTCCAGTTGCAGCAGGCTCTCCAGCCGGGACACCCCGTGCGCGTACACGATGTGGTCCTCCAGCACCCGCTCGTTCGCCCGCGCCTCGGCCTCCGTGGAGCCGATCACCGGGACGATGCCGGGCAGGACCTTCATGTGCCCGGGGTCGCGGCCGGCCGCCGCCGTACGGGACTTCAGGTCGGCGTAGAACGCCTGGGCGTCCCCGAGGGTCTGCTGGGCGGTGAACACCGCCTCGGCGTACCGGGCCGCGAACGCCTTGCCGTTCTCCGACGAGCCGGCCTGCACCAGCAGCGGATGGCCCTGCGGGGTGCGCGGCACGTTGAGCGGACCCTCGACGCTGAAGAAACGGCCCCGGTGCCGGGGCGGGTGGATCTTCGCGTCGTCGGCCCAGAGCCCGGACGCCTTGTCGGCGACGACCGCGTCGTCCTCCCAGCTGTCCCAGAGTTTCAGCGTCACGTCGAGGAACTCGGCGGCGCGGGCGTAGCGTTCGGTGTGCGCCGGTTCCGCGTCGAGCCCGAAGTTGCGGGCGGCCTCGGCGCCCGCGGTGGTGACGACGTTCCAGCCGGCCCGGCCGCCGCTGATGATGTCCAGCGAGGCGAACGCGCGGGCCAGGTTGTAGGGGAGGTTGTAGGAGGTGGACGCGGTGGCGATCAGGCCGATGTGCTCGGTCGCGGTGGCCAGCGCGGTCAGCAGCGTGAGCGGCTCCAGCGCGCCGGCCGGGCGCTGCGCGACCGTGCCCCACAGCTGCGGGCTGTCGGCGAGGAAGAGCGAGTCGAAGGTGCCGCGTTCGGCGGCCCGGGCCAGCCGCACGTAGTGGGCGAGCTCCACGTGGGCGTACGGGTCGCTCTCGGGCAGCCGCCAGGACGCCTCGTGGTGGCCGGTGTTCATGAGGAACGCGTTGAGGTGGAGTTGCCGGGGCATGGGGGTCCTTCGGGTGGGACGGGGCCGGACGGCTGTGTCCAGCCCGTCCGGCGTTCGAGGACGAGGCCCGTTCAGGGCCGAAGCGGGGGGCCGGGGGCGGCAGCCCCCGGTGGACGGTCACCGTGGTGGGCGGTCACCGTGGTGGGCGGTCACCGTGGTGGACGCTCACGCGACGTCCTCCGTGACGCCGAGCGCCGCCAGCAGCCGTTCGCGGTACTCGCCGAGCAGCGGGTCGCGGTACGAGCGCGGGTGCGGGCGGGCGATGGTCAGGTCGAGGCCGATGCGGCCGTGGTCGAGGACGAGGACCCGGTCGGCGAGCACGATGGCCTCGTCCACGTCGTGGGTGACGAGCAGCACGGAGGGCCGGTGGTGCTCCCACAGCTCGCGCAGCAGGGTGTGCATCCTGATGCGGGTGAGCGCGTCCAGCGCCCCGAAGGGCTCGTCGGCGAGGAGGAGTTCGGGCTCGCGTACCAGCGAGCGGGCCAGGGCGGCGCGCTGGGCCTCGCCGCCGGACAGTTCGCTGGGCCAGGCCCGTTCGCGGCCGGCGAGCCCGACCTCGGCGAGGGCCTCGCGGCCCTTCTCCTCGGCCTCCTTGCCGTCCAGTCCGAGCAGGACGTTCGGCAGCACCCGCCGCCAGGGCAGCAGCCGGGAGTCCTGGAAGACGACCGACACCCGCTCCGGTGCCGTCAGCTGCCCGCTGCCGGTGACCTTGTGGTCGAGGCCCGCGACCGCCCGCAGCAGGGTGCTCTTGCCGGAGCCGCTGTGCCCGAGCAGGGCCACGAACTGGCCGGCGGGTATGTCCAGGTCGATGCCGTCGAGGACGGTACGCCCGTCGAAGGAGCGGGTGAGTGCCCTGAGCCGGACGGCGGGACGGGTCAGCTGCTCAGTGTGCGGCGCCACGACAGCACCCTCCGTTCGATGAGACGGACCGCGCTGTCGGAGATCAGACCGAAGATGCCGTAGACGACCAGGCCGACCAGGATGACGTCCGACTGGCCGTAGTTCTGCGCCTGGAACATCATGTAGCCGAGGCCGCTGGTGGCGTTGATCTGCTCCAGGACGACCAGACCGAGCCAGGACCAGGTCACCCCGAGCCGCAGCCCCACGAAGAAGCCGGGCAGCGCGCCGGGGATGACGATCTCCCGGATGAACCGCGCCTTCGACAGGCCCTGGACCTCGGCGAGTTCGACGAAGCGGTGGTCGATGCCGGACAGCGCGGCGTGCGTGTTGAGGTAGATCGGTATGTAGACGACGATGGTGATGATCGCGATCTTGAAGGTCTCGCCGATGCCCAGCCAGAGGATGAACAACGGGATGAGGCCGAGGGTCGGGATCGCCCGGTTGAGGTTGACCGTCCCGTCGATCAGCGCCTCGCCGGTGCGGGTGAGCCCGGACGCCAGCGCGAGCACCACCCCCGCGGTCAGGCCGATCACGAAGCCGGACCCGGCCCGTTGCAACGAGGTGAGGATGTCGGTGGTCAGCGTACCGTCGGTCCACAGGTGGGCGCCGGTCTCCAGCACCGTCCAGGGCGCCGGGATCGCGTTGGGGTCGAGCCGGCCGGCGGCGGAGGCCGCTGCCCACAGGGCGAGCAGCAGCAGGGGCCCGGTGAGGCGGGCGGCGGGCAGGCGCCGGCCGGGGGTGAGCCCTCGGCGGCGGGTGCGGGGGCGCTCGTCGTCGGCGACGACGGGAGCCTTGTCCAGGGTGGTCGTGGTCATGGTGGTCACTTCCGGTACTCGGCCGGTACGGACTGCGCGGCGATGCCCTCGAAGCGGTGGTCGAAGAGCTCGCCGACGTCGAACTTCTTCACGAAGCCGCCCTCCGCGAGCAGGTCGGCCGTCTCCTGCTCCCACGCGATCGCCTCGTCCCAGCTCGGCGGGAACAGCGGCTTGTTGGCGAGGGCGGTGACGGCCTCGGCCTGGGCGAGGGTCAGGTTCTGCGTCTTGACGTAGAACTCCTGGTTCCAGACGTCGGGGTTCTCGTACTGCCACACCTGGCTCTGCGCCCACTGCGGGACGTACGCGGCGATCGCGGCCGCCTTCGCCCGGTCGTTCAGCACGGACACCGGCGCCCAGAGCAGGTTGAGCAGGTCGACTACGTCGGTGGCGATGGTGCGGGCGCCCTTGGACCCGTACTGCTGGAGGTAGGAGGGCGCCTGGGTGTTGCCCAGCGGGGCGATGTCCACCTGGCCGGACTGGAGCGCGGTGAGGAACTGGTTGCTGGTCAGCGGGACGAGGTCCACGTCGTCGTACGCCAGGCCGGCCTTCTTCAGTGCCCGCAGCAGGACGACGCCCTGCGCCTGGCCCTGCGAGAACGCCAGTTTCCTGCCCTTGAAATCGTCGACGCTTTCGATGTCGCTGCCGGGTTTGGTGGCGAAGAGGTAGTTCGGCTTGCGCGTGATGTTGATCGCGACGATCTTCGCGTCGAATCCCTGGTAGTGCGCCTGGATCGGCGGGATGCCCGCATTGTTGGCGACGTCCAGGGATTTGGCGCGGAAGGCGTTGATGACATCGGGACC
Source organism: Streptomyces sp. NPDC003247 (assembly GCF_042888135.1). NCBI lineage: Bacteria > Bacillati > Actinomycetota > Actinomycetes > Kitasatosporales > Streptomycetaceae > Streptomyces > Streptomyces sp. NPDC003247. The sequence goes on along the minus strand of NZ_JBIAPF010000001.1, from coordinate 861,153 downwards.
GGCGCCGATGTTCAGCCAGTTCGACACCTTGAACGGCAGCTCGGGCAGTTTCGCCAGCTTGAGCTGGAGTTCCTGCGCGTTCTGATAGGAGGCGATCTTCAGACTGGTGCCGGCGGGCACCTTGTCGGCGAGCGGAGCCGTCGAGGCGCCCTCGGACCCGGTGGCCGCGCTGCTCTCGGCGCAGCCGCTCAGACCGGCCGCGGCGGCGGTCACTCCGAGCAGGGAGGCGAGGAAGAGGCGTCGGTCGACACCGGGCGCACGGGAAACGGGCATGGGAGGACCCCCAAACAGGAGCGGCGGAGAGACGGCGGCAGGCCGCGGCGGCAGGGCGGCGGCCGTGGGCCGTGGGAGACGGGCGGAATTCCGGGCAGGAAAGGAATCCGGCGCGGAAAACCGATACGGTGACGCGGGGAACTGGATGCACCCGAGGAATTCACGCAGGGAACTGATGCGAAGGTCTCGCACAAGGAACTCACGCTGCGCATGTGCCCGGACAGGGAACTCGCGCGGAGAGTCACGTACGGAATTCACTCGGGGGTGGGGAGAAGTGCGCGCTCCCGGCGCGCCGGGGCGTCAGCAACAGAAGGTGCGACAGCTCATGAGGTAGATATTCCCCGCCACGTCGGGCTCCTGTCAACATTCCGAGTTTCTGAATTAATTCCCGTCGTGCGGCACGGCGAGCGGATCGCGGTAGAGCACGTCCAGGGCCACCGCGCCGCCCGCCACCGCCAGCACGGAGTCCGCGAAACTCGTCGGCGCCACCGAGGCCGCGCGCGCCGGCCCGGCCTCCGCGCGGATCGCCGCCAGGCAGTCCTCCCGGGCGAGCGCTCCGACCTCCGTCACGACCACGCGCTCCGGGTTGAGCACGTCCATCAGCAGCGCCACCGCCCGCCCCACCGTCCGGGCCCGCTCCAGCAGCAGCCGTACGGCCACCGGGTTCCCGCCGGCCGCCGCGGCGACGACGTGCATCGGGTTCGTCCCGTCGGTCACCCCGGCCGCGCGGGCGCGCCGGCACAGCGTCCGTTCGCTCAGCTCCGCCTGGAGGCAGCCGGTCCGCCCGCAGGCGCACGGCTCACCGCCCCCGGCCAGCGGCAGATGGGCGATGGCGCCCGCCTGCGACCGCGGCCCGTGGTGCACTTCGTCGCGGGTGGCGAACGCCGCGTCGACGACGTTGCCGACGAACAGGTGCAGCACGCTGCCGCTGCCGCGCGCCCGCCCGAACAGCCGCTCCGCGTTGACCAGCGCCCGCGCGTGCCCATCCACCTGGACCGGCAGCCCGGTGCGGTCGCCGATCGCCTCCCGCACCGGCACGTCCCGCCACCCGAGCAGCGGATGCTCCACGACGGTCCCGGCGTCCCGGTCGACCCAGCCGCCGACGGCGACCCCCACGCCCAGGGCCCGGCGGCCGGGAGCGGAGGCGAGCAGCGCCGCCAGCCCGTCGGCGGCCCGTGTCAGCACGGCGAAGGGGTCGGTCCCGCGGTGCCTGGCCTCCCGCCGCGCCACCACCCGGCCGCGCAGATCGAGCAGCGCCACCGTCGTGTACGGCACGGCCACGTGCACGCCGCCCACCACGAACCGCCCGTCGTCCAGATCCACCGGGACGTGCGGCCTGCCCGCCCCGTTGCCGCGCCGCGGCGCGTCCGTCTCCCGGATCAGCCCGAGCCCGCTGAGGTGGGCGCAGTGGCCGGTGACGGAGGCCGGGGACAGCCCGGTCAGCCGGGCGATGGTGCTGCGCGCGACCGGTCCGTGCTCCAGCACGGACCGCAGGATCACGCTGGCGCTGGTCCGCCGCCGGTCGCTGTCGGCGACCCGGGGGACGGGGGAGGGGGTGGGAGGGAATGCCGTGGTACGGGACATGGAGGAGTTCCTCGGGGCCGGTCCGACACTGCGCCGTCTGCGAAGGAGGCGTGACGGATCGGCTCCGCCCGCCTCACCGGGGCGAGCGACAGGCGGCCGCGCCGACGCGCCGCAGGTCGACGTGGCGACGCGACGAGAAGTTCCGGGCCTGGGCAACCATGGGCCCGAAGCTAGCAAAGCGCTCCACCGCTGCCCAGACGGCGACCGACGGGCGAGACGCTGGGGGTGGTGGCGGGGGAGACCGGCGGTGGCGACGGGGGGAATGGCGGCCGCACCGGGAGATGCCGGCCGCACCGGGCGGTGGCGGCCGCACCGGGCGGTGCCGGCCGCACCGGGCGGTGCCGGTGGTCTGCGGGTCGCGGTGGTCCGCGCGGTCTCGGTGGTCTGTACGGCCTCAGCGGTCAGGCCGTGCCCGATTGGCGAAACCCTACAGACGCCCGCCGCTCCCTCCCCGTAGGCCGCACGACGTCACCTCAGTGACCAGCGTCACGCCGTACCGGGTGTAACCACGGCATGTTGTCCAAATCCCACCAAGTCCCCGAACGGCCGTTTGTCGACCCGTGACGGTGATGGGCCCCACTCCCCTGGGATAGCGTCACGGTGTCCCGAACCGCCCCCGACCCCGCGGAGTCCCCATGAGCACCGCTGCCGCCACCCCCGCCAGCCCCGGACAGGTCCTCGCCGACCTCCTCCCGGCCTCCCGTGTCCGGGACGTCGCGCTCGTGCTCGGCGGCGCCGCGCTCACCGGCCTCGCGGCCCAGATCGCGGTCCCGGTGCCCGGCTCCCCGGTGCCGGTGACCGGCCAGACCTTCGCCGCGCTGCTCGTCGGCACGACCCTGGGCGCGCGGCGCGGCTTCCTCTCCCTGGCCCTCTACGCCGTGGCGGGTGTCGTGGGCGTGCCGTGGTTCGCGGACGGCGCGTCCGGCGCGGCCGCCGTCTCCTTCGGCTACGTCCTCGGCATGATCCTCGCCTCCACCGCGGTCGGCGCCCTCGCCCGCCGCGGCGCGGACCGCAACATGTGGCGCATGGCCGGCACCATGCTCGTCGGCGAGGCGATCATCTACGCCGTCGGCGTCCCCTACCTGGCCTACGCCGCCGACATCTCCGTCTCCGCCGCGATCGCCGCCGGCCTCACCCCGTTCCTGATCGGCGACGCCCTCAAGGCGGCCCTGGCGATGGGCCTGCTGCCCACCGCCTGGAAGCTCGTTCGCCGCTGACCCCGGGGGTCGGTACGAGAAGGGGCCCGCCCGGCCGTCCTACGACGGCCGGGCGGGCCCCTGCCGTTCCCCCTCGCCCCTCACCCCCCTGCACCCCGCCGCTGCGACCACCACAGTCCGGCCGCGCCGGCCGCGAGCAGCGCCGCCCCGGCCGCGCCGAGCGGCACGACCTCGCGGCCTGGCCCGGTCCTGGGCAGCTCGTCGCCGCCCGGCCCCACGGGCGTGTTGTCGGTGCCGAGGAGCAGTGGGGTGGCGGGCGCGTTCGGTGACGGGTTGGTCGTCCCGAACGGCACCGGCCCCTGCTGCCAGAACGTCTTCGACCCGTCCGTGGTCTGGACGGGCAGACAGATCTTCCCGGTCTTGCCGAGATCAAAGCCGGCGTCGATGGCGTACGACGTCGACGCCCCGGCCGCCAGAGAGCCGACGGGGCACGAAAAACCGCTGTTCGAGCCCTCGGGGAGATCCTTCTCCGCGATCCGTGAACACCCCTGGACGTTTTCGACCGTCAGCCCGTCGAATCCGACGACCAAAAGCCTGACCGCACCGCTTTCCTCGGTCCCCTCGTTCTTCACCGTGGCGGTGATCGCCGTTTCCCCGGAGTCGTTGTCGACCGAGATCCGCTCCGGCAGGAGCGTGGTCAACTCGACGCCGTCCGGTGCCTGGTCGACGGCCTTTCCCCCCTCACTGCTGCCGGGCCCCTGGTCGTCCGCCCCGGCGGGCACGGAAAGCACCAACACCGCCGAGAAAGATGCTACGACCAGCGATCCGGCGACAGCCGTCATACGACGAGAACTCATGTTCGCCCCCCTTGGCTGCGCCTGAATTCGCAGTACTTGAAGAGGTACCACAAGATTTCTCCGCACTATGCTGGTGCGGCACCAAGTGTGACCATTGTTTTCAGGAAGCGGGCAATGGAGGGGGTGACGTGAATTGCCGGGTGATGCGAGGAATGCGGGAGGAGCGGGGGGCCCGGGAAACGCGGGCGGTCCGGGAAACACGAGTGGTCCGGGAGACGCGGGCGGTCCGGGAAACACCAGGAGTTCCGGGATTCCGGGTCTTGTGGTGGCGGGACGCTATCGGCTGGTCGAGAGTATCGGCCAGGGGGGAATGGGGCGGGTGTGGCGGGCCGCCGACGACATGCTCGACCGGCAGGTCGCCGTGAAGGAGATGCGCATCGACGGCCTCGACGCGGAGGACGCGCGCACCCGCCGCGAACGCACCCTGCGCGAGGCGAGGGCCACCGCCCGGATCGACCACCCCAACGTCGTCCGCGTCTACGACGTCGTCGACGAGGGAGAACGCCTCTGGATCGTCATGGAGCTGGTCGCCGGCCGCTCCCTGGAGCGGATCACGGCCGAGGAGGGCCCCCTCGACCCGCGCGCGACGGCCCGGATCGGCCTCGGCCTGGTCGCCGCACTGCACCAGGTGCACGCGCGCGGTGTCCTGCACCGCGACATCAAACCGGGCAACGTCCTGGTCGAGGACGGCGGCGAACGCGTCGTCCTCACCGACTTCGGCATCGCCGCGATCCAGGACACGACGGCGCTCACCATGGCCGGCATGCTGGTCGGTTCCCCCGACTACATGGCCCCCGAGCGCATCTCCGGCCGCCCGCAGGGCCCGCCCTCCGACGTGTGGTCCCTGGGCGCCACCCTCTGCGCCGCCCTGGCCGGCCACTCGCCCTTCTCCCGCGACACGACCCTGGCGACCCTGCACGCGGTCCTCTACGAGGAACCCGAACTCCCGCCCACCGCAGGGCCGTTGCGGGACATCCTGGCCGCGCTCCTGGAGAAGGAACCGACGGTCCGCGCACGTCTCACCGACCTGGAGTCGGTGCTGCGGCCGGTGGCCTTCCCGACACCCGCGCCGCCTACGCAGATATCGCCGGTACCGCCGCCTACACCGCCTACACCGCCTACGCCGCTTTCGCCGACCCCGGTGACTCCGGCGGCCGGCGGAGCCCCACCCCCCTCCCGCCCCGGCGTCTCACTCACGCGGTCCCAGGCACCCACCGAGCGCAGGCCCGCCGCGCCCACCGAGAGCGGGCCCGCCGCGCCGCCCGCCCCCGCACCCCGTCCCACCACCGGGCGCCGCCCCCGTCTCCCCGTAACCCTCCGCCTCCCCGCCGCCCTCCGCCGCCGCACGGCCCTCGCGGCCGCCACCGGCGTCACGGCCGTGGCCGCCGCCGTCGCGATCGCGCTGGCGTCGCCCGGATCGGGCCACGGCGGGAACCAGGCGGGTTCCTCACCCACGCACCACCCGGCCACCACCCCCGCCACCACTCCCACGCCCACCCCCACCCCCACCGTCGAGGGCACCTCCAGACCGCCCAGCCTGCCGCCCGGCGCGCACCAGGAGGCCGGCGGGTACGCGTGGGCGCCGCCCGAGGGCTGGCGGCGGGACGTGAAGACGGGCGCCGAGGTGCACTACACGTCCCCCGACGGCACCCAGGAGCTCGTGGCCCGTTCCTCCCTGGCCCGGGGCGACCTGCTGGACACCTGGCGCACCTCGGAGCGCAACGCCCACCAGGGCCGGGACTACCGCAAGATCCGCCTGGAGGAGACGACGTTCCGCGGCAATCCGGCGGTCGTCTGGGAGTACACGTTCACACTCCAGGGCACCCCGTGGCACGCCCGTCTCCTCGGCTTCGACGAGGGCGGGACGTCGTACCAGATCAACACCTGGTACCAGCCGCACGTCGAGGCGGCGGCGCTGCGCACGTACGACGAGGTGAAGGAGAGCTTCACCGTGCTCTGAACGGAAGGCCGCCTGCCGGGCGGACTACCGGACGGCGTCCTGCGGAACGGCGTCCGCCCCGCCGCCGATGCCGCTCCCGCCGCCGCTCCTCGTGACGCCCCTCGCCCTCTGCCGTGCGAAGGCGACGACGAGGACGACGGCCGCGACGAGCAGCGACAGCAGGACGGTTTGGCGGCCGTCGTGCTCCGTGTCGGTCAGCATGTAGCCGAGGACGAGAACGATCAGGGCGGCGGTGGCCCAGGTCAGGTACGGGTACAGCCACATCCGTACGACCAGCTTCTCCGGCGCCTCCGCCTCGATGATCTTCCGCATGCGCAGCTGCGAGAAGCAGATGACGAGCCACACGAACAGCGCGACGGCACCGCTGGAGTTCACCAGGAACAGGAAGACGGAGTCCGGGAACTTGTAGTTGAAGAAGACGGCGACGAACCCGAAGACCACGGAGGCGACGATCGCCGCCATCGGCACACCACGGCGCGTCGTCCGCGCGAACGCCTTCGGCGCGTCGCCGCGCTCACCGAGCGAGAAGGCCATGCGGGAGGCGGTGTAGAGCCCGGAGTTGAGGCAGGAGAGCACCGACGTCAGCACGATGAAGTTCATGATCTGACCGGCGTGCGCGATGCCGAGGGAGTCGAGGGCGGCGACGTAGGAGCCCTTCTCCTTGATCGAGGGGTCGTTCCACGGCAGCAGGCAGACGACCACGAAGATCGACCCGAGGTAGAAGACGGCGATGCGCCAGATGATGCTGTTGGTCGACTTGGTGACGGCGCGCTGCGGGTCCTCGGACTCACCGGCGGCCAGGGTCGCGATCTCGCTGCCCATGAAGGAGAAGACGACCAGCAGCACGCCGGTGAGGATGGCGCCGGCCCCGTTCGGCAGGAACCCGCCGTGGTCGACGAGGTTGCCGAGCCCGGCCTTCTCGCTGTCGGCGCCGGGCAGCACACCGAACACGGCGAGCGCGCCCACCACGATGAAGGCCCCGATGGCGACGACCTTGATGCCGGCGAACCAGAACTCGAACTCGCCGTAGGAGCCGACGGAGACCAGGTTGGTGGCGGTCAGCACCACCATGACGATGAGCGCCCACCCCCACTGCGGAACGGCGGGGATCCACGACTCGAGGATCGCGGCGCCCGCGGTGGCCTCCACGGCGAGCACGACGACCCAGAAGAACCAGTACAGCCAGCCGATGGTGAACCCGGCCCAGGGGCCGAGCGCGCGGTCGGCGTGCGCGGAGAACGACCCGGAGGTCGGATGGGCCGCGGACATCTCGCCGAGCATCCGCATCACCAGCACCACGAGGGTGCCGACGAGGGCGTAGGACAGGAGGATGCCGGGCCCGGCGGTGGCGATCCCGGAACTGGAACCGACGAACAGTCCGGCCCCGATGACGCCACCGATGGCGATCATCGACAGGTGGCGGTTCTTGAGGCCCGCCTGAAGCCCGGAACCGGGCTCACCGGGCCCGCCGGGGCCGTGGCCGGCCTTCGTCAGGGTCTGCTGCGAAGTCATGGAACGGGTTTCCTTTGCGCCGCGTGGGGGTGTCTCACATACGTGCGGTGTTCGGGCCGTACGGGGTGGGTACGAGCCGGTCCAGTGAATCCGAGGCATTCGAATTCGGGAACCTTCGAATCCGTATTGTTATTTGAGCTCTCCCTGAGGTTCTGTAGCGCACCTCACGGTTTTCGGCCACGACACCCGGCGCTGCTACCCGGTGGCGCGCGTGTCACACTCGTCCCATGCGCGTGTATCTCGGCTCGGACCATGCAGGCTTCGAACTCAAGAACCACCTCGTCGAATGGCTCAAGGCGGCGGGTCACGACCCGGTCGACTGCGGCCCCCACATCTACGACGCCCAGGACGACTACCCGCCCTTCTGCCTCCGCGCCGCGGAGCGCACGGCCGCGGACACCGGCTCCCTCGGCATCGTGATCGGCGGCTCCGGCAACGGCGAGCAGATCGCCGCGAACAAGGTCAAGGGCGTCCGCGCCGCCCTCGCGTGGAGCGAGGAGACGGCCTCCCTGGGCCGGCAGCACAACAACGCCAACGTCGTCGCCGTCGGCGCCCGCATGCACACCGAGGAGGAGGCGACGAAGTTCGTCGAGACCTTCCTCAACACGCCGTTCTCCGGTGACGAGCGCCACATCCGCCGCATCGACATGCTCGCGGCGTACGAGACGACCGGCGACCTGCCGCCCATCCCGGCGCACCACCCGCAGCAGGACTGACGCACCGCACCCCGGCAGCAGGGCTGACGCACCACCACCCGCAGCGAAACTGACGCACCACCCCCCCGGCAGCGGGACTGACGCACCCCACCCCGCAGCGGGACTGACGCACCCCACCCCGCAGCGGGGCAGGTGCACCCCACCCCGCAGCGGGACCCCACGCAGAACCCACCCGCCCGCGCCCCCTCCCGGGGCGCGGGCGCGACGGCAGGGCAGGAAGGACGCCGCACCGTGCCAGAAGGGCACACCATCCACCGGCTGGCCGAGGACTACGCCGCCCGCTTCCGGGGCGGGCCGGTCCGCCTCAGCAGCCCCCAGGGCAAGTTCTCCGACGCCGCCGCCCTCCTCGACGGCTCGGTCCTCCACGCCACCGAGGCGCACGGCAAGCACCTCTTCCTAGGCTTCGGCGCCGACACCTGGATCCACATCCACCTCGGCCTCTTCGGCAAGGTCGCCTTCGGTGACGCCCCCGCGCCCCCGCCCACGGACACCGTCCGCCTGCGCCTCACCAACCCCACCGCCCACGTCGACCTCCGGGGCCCCACGACCTGCGCGCTGATCACGGACGACGAGAAGCGCGCGATACACGACCGCCTCGGCCCGGACCCCCTGCGTGCCGACGCCGACCCGGACGCCGCGTACCACCGCGTCGCCCGCAGCCGTACGACGATCGCCGCCCTCCTCATGGACCAGAAGGTCATCGCCGGCGTCGGCAACGTCTACCGCGCCGAGGTCCTCTTCCGGCACCGCATCGACCCCTACCGCCCGGGCCGGGACATCACCCCCGCCGAGTGGCGGGCCGTCTGGTCCGACCTGGTCGCCCTCATGCGCGAGGGCGTCCGCACCAACCGCATCGACACGGTCCGCCCCGAACACACCCCGGAGGCGATGGGCCGCCCGCCCCGCGTCGACGACCACGGCGGCGAGGTCTACGTCTACCGCCGCACCCACCAGCCCTGCCACCTGTGCGGCGACGGCATCCGCACCGCCGACCTGGCGGCCCGCAACCTCTTCTGGTGCCCCACCTGCCAGAGACCCTGACCCCGCCCGGACCGCGGGGCGCACGCGCGGCCGCGGCGGCCGTCACCGACCCGCCGCCGCAATCGCCACGAACCCGCGCCCAACGGCCGGATGCGGGACGAGTCAGGGAATTTCTCCCTCTCAGCGGCACGAACGCTTTCCATGCCGTTCACTGTGAAGTCGAGCCTCGGACGGGGGACAAGTGGGACCTCCCGTGCCAAGCGGCGGGTTGGATGGATAGGGTCCCGAACTAATGGCAGCAGGACGACAGCGGCGCTCGGAAGCCGAGACGTTGACGGCCCGGTTCAAGCACCTGGTGCACCGGGTCCGCACCGGCGTGCGCAGAAGCGCCGTGGACTACTTCCGCGGCGACGGTTCGGACTGGATCGCGCTGGCCGGCCTGCTGCTCACCGTCCCCCTGATCGCGGTCACCACGCTCGCCAACTCGGTCTGGTGCTCACCGGCCGCGCTCGTCCTGCCCATCGTGGCCGGCGGTCTGCTGCTGCGCCCGGCGAGCCTGCTCAGCCTGTACGCGGCGGCGGCCACGGCCCTGATCGTGGAGTCGGTGCAACTGGGCCCGTACACGGAGGGTCCGTCCCGCGTCACCCCCGGCGTGGTCCTGGTCGTGGCGGCCTGCGGGTTCTTCGGCCTGCTCATCGCCCAGTTCCGCAGCCGGGTCGGCGTGCCCTGGCGGCGCGGCGGCACCATGCTCTTCGACCTGCGCGAACGCATCCGGGTGCAGAGCAAGCTGCCCAAACTGCCGCAGGGCTGGCACCGCGAGATGGCGCTGCGGCCGGCCGGCGGACAGTCGTTCTCCGGCGACTTCGTCGTCGCGGCCCGCACCAACGGCGGCCGCACCATGGAGGTCGTCCTCACGGACGTCTCCGGCAAGGGCATGGACGCCGGCTCCCGGGCCCTCCTGCTGTCCGGCGCCTTCGGCGGCCTGCTCGGCTCCCTGCCCCCGCACGCGTTCCTGCCCGCCGCCAACGGCTACCTCCTGCGCCAGGACTGGGACGAGGGCTTCGCGACCTCCATCCACCTCGTCCTCGACCTCGACTCCGGCGACTACGAGCTGTACTCCGCCGGGCACCCGCCGGGCCTCCAGCTCAGCTCCGGCACCGGCCGCTGGGAGGAGAAGGCCGCGGAGGGCCCGCTCCTCGGCGTGTACGAGGGTGCCCAGTTCGACCCGGTGAAGGGCTCGCTGCGCCCCGGCGACGTGCTGATGCTCTTCACCGACGGCCTGGTGGAGACCTCCGACCGGGACATCATGGAAGGCATCGACCGCCTCACCGGCGAGGCCGACCGCTATGTCGCCGGCGGCTTCCAGGGCGCCGCCTGGCACCTGATCGAGGCGGTCGCCAAGGACGTCAACGACGACCGGGCGCTCCTGCTCGTCTGCCGCGAGGGCCCGACGGCGGCCATGTCCCGCTGACGACCGGTCGGTCGTGTCCCGCCGGCGATCGGTCGCTGATGTCCCGTTATGCCCCCATGGGTCGGTCATACGTTTGTGCCACCTCCGTAACTGCGCACGCTTCCCGATTGCCCCGCCAGGCGGGGAGTTGCTACAGATGGAGTGCATACAGGTGTGACAAGCAGGTCCCAACGGGGGAGGCGGGTTCGGTATGAAGTTCGACATGGGTACGCAGACGCTGTCGACGCTGATGCGTGATTCGCGTGGGTCGAGCGATGACCTGGGGTCGTTGGTGCGGCAGCTGGTGCAGGCCGCGCAGCCGTTGGAGGGCAAGTTCAACGGTACGGGCCGGGTGATGTTCGACCAGTTCAAGGCGCGCGCGGAGGAGATCGCGAACGACCTGAACTCGTCACTGTCGGCGATCCTGGGCGGTCAGTCGGGGATGGAGTCGGCGTTCTCCTCGGGCGACCAGGAGCAGGGTGACAACGCGCGGCAGCAGATGGCGGCGGCGAACTTCGACGCGGCGCGTTTCGGCGCACGTTGAGTGCGCGTCTGAGTCCGGTCCGGTTCTGTTTCTTTTCACGGGGAGTGTGTGATGGCTGGTGCGGGTGCTGATCGTCGTTCGTACGACTCGGGTGCCTCGGCGGATGCGCAGGGGAACATCCAGTCGGTGATCGCCCGGTTGGAAGAGGTGATCGGGCAGCGTGACCGTCAGGTGAAGACGGCGATGGCGGACTTCACGGCGGACGGTGTCGCGGACGAGTACCACGGCAAGGAGCAGCGGTGGAACAACGCGTCCAATGAGGTGCGGAACATCATCGGTCTGCTGAAGTCGACGCTGGAGAAGAACGACGGTACGGCGCAGTCGACGGCGCAGCGGGCGAAGGCCGCGGTCGACAACATCGGCTGACGTACCGGTACGGCAGTCGGATCCGGAGAAGCGCGTTCCTGACTTACGGGGGTTTCGTAGTGCCCGGCTGGGATTTGAAGCCGCAGGGTATTCAGCAGGTGCTGAAGACGACGGGTGAGACGGCGTCGGGCCTGCAGAAGCAGGCGACGGCGTTCGGTGAGCATCTGACGTCGGCGGCGTCCAGTGCGGGCACGATCTCCGCGGACGCGCCGGCCGCGGGTGGTGAGCAGGCGCAGGGGGGTCTGGTGGCGCTGGCGTTGTCGCAGTTCGCGGAGCGGGCGTCGAAGGACCTGGAGTTCGTGGCGGCGCGTGCGGGCAAGTCGTTGCAGGGAGTGGTGGACGCGACGACGGCCTATCTCAACGGTGACGAGGAGATGGCGGCGGAGGCGCAGCGCAACACGTTGAAGGCTCCGAAGCTGGACGCGCCGGGAGTCGGCAAGGCGTGATCGATCCGGAACAGATCCCGCAGTTCACGGGCGATCTGGCGCAGTTGGAGCTGGACCACGCGGCTCTGAAGAAGGACGCCGAGAACGTCCGGGACACGGGCAAGGACATCAACTCCCGGTTCCAGGGGTTGTCGGCGTTCTACCAGGCTCCGGAGGCGGAGCAGTTGTTCGCCACCACCAAACCGGTGCAGGACCGTGCCGACGACTTCGCCGGCGACCTCGAGACCGTGTCCTCCGCGCTGTCCTCCTACGCGACGGAGATCCGCCCCCTCGTCTCCAGACTGAAGTCCCTGAAGACGAAGGCACACACGTTCGTCGACTCCGTCAAGGACGACGACGAGTGGGAGTACGACGAGGACAAGGTCGGGGAGCACAACCGGCTGCGGGACGACATCACGGCGACGGTGGCGGCGTTCTGGGCGGCGGAGCGGACCTGCCACAACAAGATCACCGCGTTGTGGGGCGGGACCCAGATGGTCGCGGGCGACGGTTCGGAGCGCACCGACCAGTACGGGTTCGACGCCGAGGACATGAAGAACGCGAAGCTTCCCTGGGGTGACCCGGTGGAGGAGAAGCACCACTGGTACGAGGTCGGCCACTGGGTGAAGTCGTTCGTGTGGGACGGTCTGATCGTCGACGGTGTGTGGGGGACGATCAAGGGTCTGGGGACGCTGGTCGGGTTCGGTGGCTGGGAGGCGATGGGCCAGGCCTGGAAGGGCCTCGCCCAGCTCGCGACCGGTCTGGTCCTCACCGGGATGCCGTTGGTGGGTACGGCGTTCTGGCTGCTGCCGGACGACAAGCTGCCGTCGTGGCTGCGGGACTCGCGCACGGCGATGAAGGAGACCGGCAAGGCGCTGGTGGCGTGGGACGAGTGGGGCAAGAACCCGGCCCGTGCGGCGGGTGCGGTCACCTTCAACGTGCTGACCACGGTGTTCACCGGCGGGACGGGAGCTGCCGCGTCCGGCGCGGGCAAGGCGGGCGCGGTGGCGAAGGTCCTGTCGGTCGCCGGGAAGGCCGGCAAGGTCATCGACCCGATGACGTACATCGCCAAGGGCGCGGGTGCGGGCCTGTCGAAGATCGGCGACATCGCCAAGGGCCTCAAGGGCGTCGGGACGATCGACATCCCCACGCTCCCGGACGGCTCCGTCCAGCTCCCCGACGGCCGCGTGATGGAGCCCAACGGCAACCTGGTCTCGCCCGACGGCACCATCGACACCACGCCGGTTCCCCACGAGGCCCCGGCGTCGTACCGGACACCCTCCGGACTTCCGTCCCACTGGACGATCCAGTCCCCCGAACCACCGGTCTACGCGGGCGCCGCGCACACGGCCGACGGCGGCGCTCACGCCGGTGCCGCGCACGCGACGTCCGACGGCGTCCACGGCGGCGTCCCGCACGGCACCGGTGACACGGTTCCGGCGGGAACCCACTCCGGTACGACACCGTCGGCGTGGTACCACGACACCCCCACGGCCGGTACCACCCACGACCTGCCGGCCACCGCCCCCCACACCGGCGGACACGAGGCCCCCGGCACGGGCGGCCACGGTCCCGACGCACCCCAACCCCACGGCACCACGGGCCACGACACCCCCACGGCCCACCCGGACGACAACCCGCACGGCGCCGGTCATGACGGTGCCGGTCACGACGGTGCCGGTCACGACGGTGCCGGTCACACGGACGACGCGACGCACGCGGGCGACCACCCGGACGCCGGGGACCACCCGGACGTCGGGGACACGGCCGCGGACGCCGTCGCCCACCACGGCGCCGACGCACCGGCCGCCCCGGGCCACACGGGCACGGACGTGCCGGGTCACGGCGGGGCCGGGGAGCCGTTCGAGTACAAGCCCCACGTCTCCGACGCGGAGTGGGACAAGCTCACCCCGGCGGAACAGCACCGGGTGGCGCTCGCCGAAGTCTCCGAGGGCACGGTCCCCTTCCCCACGGACGCCGACGCCGTCCGCTACGGCCAGGCGTACTGGAACCACTACGCGGAGAACATGCCGGAGGTCCGGCGGAAGGCCGTCTGGGACTACACCGACGAGCCCAACTACGGCCTCCCGGCCCCGCATCCCGACGGCTGGGGAACGTACAAGGAGATGAACGGCTACCTGCGGGGCGACACCTCGAAGTGGAGCCCGTACGTCCAGCACAACATCGACGAGGTCGACGAGGCCCTCGCGGGCCATGCCGTTCCGGAGGACGTCATGGTGGTCCGCGGCACCGGCATCGGCCACCTCGACCTGGACGATCCGCTCGAGATGCTGGGCAACACGTACACCGACAGGGGATACATGTCCACGTCCCTCGGCAACCACCCCGTGGCCGCCTTCGCGGGCGAGGACGCCATCCTGCACCTCCGGGTCCCGAAGGGGACCCCCGCGCTGTGGGTCGAGAAGGTCGGGAAGTTCGGCATGGGCGAGCGGGAGCTGCTCCTGGGGCGCGGCACGCAGTACCGGGTGACCCGTGTGTTCAGGGAGAATGGCCAGATCCAGGTGTACGGCGAAGTGCTGCCGCGCTAGCGAGGAGAGGAAGGCACGACCATGAGCCGGGAGCGGAACACCAACCCCCGGATGACGGAGCCCCTCCGGTTCGAGGAGGTCGCGGGGCCCGCCCGGTACGCCCGCAGCACGGACAAGCCGGTGCGTTACGTGACGGTGGCGAACGGACAGGGAGCCGTCCTCGGCTACGTCTGGGCGAACGACGAGGACGACGCGGCGGGCTGGAAGGCGCGGAGCGCGGGCGGCGACGAGGCGTTCAACCGGGGCGCCCTGTACGTGTCCCGGCTCCGGGACGCCAAGGCCCGCGGGCTGCGCCCCACGGCTGCCCTCGCCGAGCTGGTCCGGGACTCCGACCCCGCGAACCCGAGCCATGTGGTGCCCGGATCCCTCACCGGGGCCCCCGGCCTGGAGACGGTGCGGCAGCTGGCCGAGGAGAGCTGACCGGCACCCGGACGGCGGCGGAGGGGCGGAGACCGGACGCCGTGCCCGATCCGCCCCCCCCCGGGTGTACGCCCCACCCTCCCGTGCCTTATGTTGCACGGGCAAAGTAAGGGGGAGCTTGCATGCCGCAGTACGGGCACCATCGAAGGCACGCGTCGTGAGCATGGGTCTCGCCGAGGTCGAGGCCGTGGCGCGGGCCGCGCACACCGGGCAGACGGACAAGGCCGGGCGGCCGTACTCCGAGCACCTGAGGGCGGTGGCCGAGGGCGTGCGCGCCCGGGGCGGCGGCGACGAGCTGATCGCCGCGGCCTGGCTGCACGACGCCGTGGAGGACGGAGTGCTGAGCGAGGAATGGCTGGAGACGGCCGCCCTCGACCAGCGGACCAAGGACGTCGTCCGGGCGGTGACCAAGCGGCCCGGTGAGACGCCCGAGGCGTACGCGCGGCGGATCCTCGCCACGCCGGGCGCCCGGCTGGTCAAGACCGCCGACCTCGCGCACAACGCGGACCCGGCCCGGCTCGCCCGGCTCGACGAGGCCACCGCACGGCGCCTGGAGCGCAAGTACGACGCCATGAGGCGGTACCTCGGCCTCACCCCTGACGACTGACGGCACCCCAGCACAGGACGACGACTGAATGGCACGGGACTACGACAGCCAACTGCTGGAGTCGGTGGCGGTGCGGCGCCGCCGGATGCGCGACGCGCTGCTGTTCGGCACCCAGCGCGGCCGGCGCACGCTGGACGAACGGCTCGGCAAGGTGTTCGCGGGCATCGCGATCGCGGCCGTACTGTGCGCCGGCTGCGTCGGCTGGTCCTTCCTCCAGTCCACCCTGGCGAAGCAGAAGGCCGAGCAGGAGCAGCAGCAACAACAGCAGGAACAGCTGTACGCACCCACCGGCGGCAGCCCGTCCGCCGACGCGACGGGTGCTACGGACGCGATGGGCGCTACGGACGCTACGGACGCAACGGGTGCAACGGACGCCACTGGGGAGAAGCCGTGAAGAAGACGAGCACGCGTGACGGGTTCATTTCAGACGCGGCCCGTGGCCGAATTGACGCGATGATAGGTTCCGGTGAGTGGTGAGCACTGCAACGACGTCTCGGGCCCAGCTCAGCCGCATCACCCTGATCGGTGAACGGCGGCGCGCCGACCTGGTCCTGCCGTCGGACACCCCGATCGGCCAACTGCTCCCCGACATCCTGCGGTTGCTCGACGACCGGGTCGCCTCACGGCCCACCACGCGGCAACTGGTCACCGCCGAAGGCTCCGTGCTGCCGCACGACGCCACCCTGTCCTCCGCCGAGGTCGCCGACGGCGCGGTGCTCCAGCTCGTCCGGGCGCACGCCGCGCCGCCCGCGCCGGTCGTCCACGACGTGACCGACCAGGTCGCCGACGACCTCGACCTGCACGCCTGGCGCTGGCGCCCGGCCGCGCGCCGGGTCAGCGCCGGAACCGCCACCGTCGTCTTCTCCGTCGCCGCGGCGGTCCTGGCCCGGCGCGAGTTCGCGCTGGAGTCCGTCGCCACCGCGCTCGCCGTCGCCACCGTGGTGTTCCTGCTGGGCGGCGCGGTCGTCGCGAAGATCGGCGACGGCAACCTCGGTCTCGCCACCGCGCTGCTGCTCGCCGCCGGCGGACTCGGCCTGCTCGCCGCGTGGACCGCCGCCGACGCCTACGCCTGGCCGGGCGAGGCCCGCCTGGCCGGTGTGGTCGCCGCGCTGGTGCTCGCCCTGGTGCCGCTCGCGTACTTCTCACCGCTCGGCCGGGGCGGGCTCATCGGGGCGGCGGCGGCCGTCGCCGTGGCCGCCGTCTGGGAGGCCGTCGCCGCCGTACAGGACCGTCCGGACCGGCTCGGAGCCGTGATGGCCGTGTTCTCCGTGGTGCTGCTCGGCCTGCTGCCGCGCCTGGCGCTGATGGCCTCCGGACTCACCGGCCTCGACGACCGGCGCTCCTCGGGCGTGTCGGTGAGCCGGCACCAGGTCTCCAACGCGCTCGCCGCCACCCACCGTGGCCTCGCCCTCGCCACGGTGGTCGCCGCCGCCTCGGCCGCCGCCGGCGGCTGGCTGCTGACCACCGCCGAGGAGCCGACCGCGTGGACGGTGACCCTCGCGTCGCTCACCGCCGTCGTGCTGCTGTCGCGGGCCCGGGCCTTCCCACTGGTCGCCGAGGTCGTGGCGCTGTTCGGCGCGGCCGCCGTACTCGTCGTACGCCTCGCCGTGCTGTGGCTGGACCACGCCGGCGGCGCCGGCGCGCTGGCCCTGCCTGCGGCCGCCGCGCTGCTGCCGCTGCTGGTCCTCGCGATCGAACCGCCGGAGCACATGCGGGTCCGGCTGCGGCGGCTCGCCGATCTCGTCGAGTCCGTCGGGGTGATCGGACTGTTCCCGCTGGCCGTCGGCGTGTTCGGCATCTACGGGCAACTGCTCGACAAGTTCTGAGGTCTGAGGGACGACGCGTCGGTGCTCCGGGCGGGAGCACGGTGCAAGGGAGAAGGGCGACATGCCGAGCGGTGAGAACTGGCAGAACGACGTGCTGCGCGACCTGAGGGGCGGCGCGGCACCTCAGCAGCCCGCGGCCCCGCAGAGCGCCCCCGCACAGCGGCAGCCACAGCAGCAGCCACAGCACCAGCCCCAGGGGCAGGACCCTCAGGCCCAGCAGCCGGCACCGCAGCAGCAGCCGGACCAGCAGCAGCGGGACCAGCAGCAGCCGTCGCAGCCGGGCGTGCCCGCGCAGGGCGCCCCGGCCCCGCAGGGCACCCCCGGGTACGGCCACCCGCAGCAGCAGGCCGGGTACGCCTATCCGCCGCCGCCGCCGCCGCAGCAGCAGCAGCCCGGCCCCGGCCGACAGCCCCAGCAGCAGGCCGCCCCGTACCCCCAGCAGCAGCCGTACGCCGCCCAGGCCCCCCACCCCGCCCCATCCGCCCACCCCGCCCAGCCCACCCACCCCGCCCCCCAGGCGGCCCCGCAATCCACCGCCGCCTCCCGCACCGCCTCCGCCACCCCCCGTACCGCCAGCCCCGACACCCGTCCCGTCCTCGACAAGCGGCTGGCCGCCGCAGGGCTCAAGCCCCGCCGCGGTGAGCCGTTCACCGCCCGTGCCCTGCGCGCCGTACGCCGTGTCGTGTCCTCCGCCGCGCGTGAGGTCGCCGAGACCACGGCGACCGCCGAGGTGCTCCAGCGGCCGGTCACCACCGGCCGCCAGATCGCCGTGACCTCCATCCGCGGCGGATCCGGCAAGACCACGGTCGCCGCCCTGCTCGGCGCCACCTACGCCCACTACCGCCAGGACCCGGTCCTCGTCGTCGAGGCCGACCCGGCGCTCGGCTCGCTGCCGGTGCGGCTCGGCGCGGAGAGCCTGCGCTGGACCACCGGCGACCTCGCCGCCCTCGTCGAACCGCAGATGTCGCTGCTCGACGTGACCGGCTACCTCGTCCAGCTCCCCGACAACGCCTGGCTGCTGCCCGGCAGCCAGGGGCAGGTCGGCGCGATGCTCGACACCAGGGCCTACGAGCGGGTCATGGTGTCGCTGCGCCGCTACTTCGGGGTGACCGTCGTCGACTGCGAGACCCTGCCCGCCGAGGTGGCCCGCACCGCGCTGTCCGCCGCGCAGGCCCGCGTGCTCACCGTGCCCGCCACCCTGGAGGGCATCGCCAGCACCCGTTCGGTGCTGGAGTGGATGCGCGGCCTGCCCCGGTCCATCACCACCTCGACCGTCGTCGTCCTCACCCAGACGTCACCGCACCCCGGACTCGACCTGGACCGGGCCGCCGAGCAGTTGAAGGCGACCGGGGCGAGCGTCCGGGTCCTGCCGTACGACCGGCACCTGGCGGCCGGCGGCGCCATCCGCACCGACCTGCTCGCGCAGGCCACCCGGCAGGCCGTCACCCGGCTCGCCGCCGAGGCCTTCGAACTGTCCCAGAAGCGCCGTTGACCCACCTCGAAGGGACCCCGCAGAGGCCACGACGATGAGTACCCGACTGATCCACCGCCCGGCGCGGACCACCCGGCCGCCCGCCGCACCCGAGCCGCGCACCATAGAGGCGCCGCCCAACCTGCCCGAGGGCAAGGCGGGTTCCGTCGCCACGTCGCTGCTGCCCGTCGCCGGCGTGATGTCGTCCGTCGTGATGATGACGGTCGTGCGCAACAGCCAGTTCGCCGGGCTCGGCGCGATCATCCTCGTCGTCACCCTGGCCGGCTCCCTCGCCCTGGTCTTCTCCCAGCGCGGCAAGGCCCAGCGCACCCGCCGCACCCAGCGCGAGGCCTACCTCGCCTACCTGGAGGACCTGCGCGAGGAACTCTCCGCGGAGGAGCGCCGGCGCGGGGAGACCGCCCAGGTGCTCAACCCGCCGCCGGACGCGCTGTACGACATCGTCCGCGACCCCGCCCGGCTGTGGGAACGCCGCCGCCTGGACGGCGACTTCCTGCGGGTGCGGGCCGGCACCGGCGAGATGCCGGTGAGGGACCTGAAGGTCGGCCAGCAGGGCTCGTCCGTGCTGACCCCGCCGGACCGGTTCATGCTGAACGAGGCGTCCGCGCTGATGGCCCGCTTCCGCACCGGCACCGACCTCCCGCTCACCGTCCCGCTCGACCGCGTCGGCGACATCAGCGTCATCGGACGGCGCGAGGACACCCTCCGCATCGCCCGCGCGCTGCTCGTCCAGACCGCCGCCCTGCACGCCCCGGACGACGTGGCGCTCGCGCTCGCCGCCCCCGGCGACCGGATCGCCGACTGGGAGTGGGCCAAGTGGCTGCCCCACCTGCTCGACCCCGAGCAGTTCGACGGCCCCGTCGCCGCCCGCCGCATCGCGCCCTCCGTGCCCCAGCTGGCCCGGCAGATCGGCCCCGAACTGCGCCGCCGCGCCTCTTACGCGGCCGAGGTGCGCCGCGGGCTGTCTGGCAAGGACGCCCTCGCCATGACCTCCCGGCTGCTCGTCGTCGCCGACGCGCACGGCGACGACGCCGTCGACCTGCCCCGCCCCGACGACGCGGTCGGCCTGCGGGAGATGGGCGTCACCGTCCTGCACCTGCTCGACGAACGCGTCCAGGAACCGGGCAGCGTCGGCGTCCGCATCACCGTCGACGGCGAGCGGATCGACATCGAGGACCTGCGCGAGGAGGAGCCGATCGGCGCCCACGGCACCGTCGACGAGGTCGGCGTCCCCTTCGCCGAGGGCCTCGCCCGGATGCTCGCCCCGCTGCGGCTGTCCGCCGACTCGACGGCCGCGGACGCCCCGCTCAGCGGCCCGGTCGACTTCGCCGAACTCCTCGGCATCGACGACGTCGCCGACCTCGACCTCGGCCGGCTGTGGGCGCCGCGCGGCGAGCGGGCCTTCCTGCGCGTGCCCATCGGCGTCAGCGACTCCCACGAGCCCGTCCTGCTCGACCTGAAGGAGTCCTCCGAGCTGGGCATGGGCCCGCACGGCCTGTGCGTCGGCGCGACCGGCTCCGGCAAGTCCGAGCTGCTGCGCACCCTCGTCCTCGCCCTGGTCGCCACCCACCCGCCGGAGGACCTCGCCATGGTCCTCGTCGACTACAAGGGCGGCGCCACCTTCGCCCCCTTCGCCGGCCTGCCGCACGTGGCCGGCGTCATCACCAACCTGGAGAACCAGGCCGGCCTGGTCGAACGCGTCCACGCCTCGCTGGCCGGCGAGGTCAAGCGCCGCCAGCAGGTCCTCAAGGAGGCCGGCAACGTCGCCGACATCGGCCACTACGCCGCCCTGCGCGCCGAGAAGCGCCCCGACCTGGAGCCCCTGCCCCACCTCTTCGTCGTGATCGACGAGTTCGGCGAACTCCTCACCGCCAAGCCGGACTTCATCGACCTGTTCCTGTCCATCGGCCGCATCGGCCGCTCCATCGGCGTACACCTGCTGCTGTCCAGCCAGCGCATCGAGGGCGGCAAGCTCAAGGGCCTGGACACCTACCTGTCGTACCGGCTCGGCCTGCGCACCTTCTCCGCCGACGAGTCCCGCACCGTCCTCGACACCACCGACGCCTTCCACCTGCCGCCGCTGCCCGGCTTCGGCTACCTCAAGGTCGACACCAGCCACTACGAGCGGTTCAAGGCCGGGTACGTCTCCGGCGCCTACCGCGGACCCGTGCGGCGCGAGGAGGAGGACACCGGGCCGCTCGCCCTGGAGTTCGAGGCGTACAACACCCTCGGCCGCGACGAGAACGCCACGACACCGGCGGAGCCGCAGATGCGGCGCCGGGAGACCGGACCCACCGAGATGGGCGTCATGGTCGGCCGGATCGAGGACGCCGGCGCCCGCCCCGTCCGCCAGATCTGGCTGCCCCCGCTGCCCGACGCGGTCGCCCTCGACAAGGTCGCCGGTCCGCTGGAGGTCGGCGCGCGCGGCACCCAGCTCGCCCGGCGGAGCGGCCCGCTCCGGGTGCCCCTGGGCATCCTCGACGACCCCACCAGGCAGTGGCAGGGCCAGTGGTACCTGGACCTCACGGTCGCGGGCGGCCACGCGGCGGTCATCGGCGGCCCCCAGTCCGGCAAGACGACCCTGCTGCGCACCCTCGCGCTCTCCCTGGCGCTGACGCACACCCCCCAGGAGGCCGGCGTCTACGGCCTCGACCTGGTCGGCGGCGGCCTCCAGGCGCTGTCCGGGCTGCCGCACGTCGGCGGGGTCGCCGGCCGCGCCGACCGGGAGCGCGCCGCCCGCACCGTCGACTCCGTGCGCGGCATGCTCGACCAGCGCGAGGAACTGTTCCGCGTCCACGGCATCGACTCCCTGGAGCAGTTGCGCACCCTGCGGGCGGCGGGCCGCCTGCCCGAGCTGGCCTCCACCGAGATCGTGCTGCTGATCGACGGCTTCGGCGCCCTGCGCGACGACTTCGAGGACCTCGACGACGCGGTCGTCGACATCCTCAAGCGCGGCAGCGGCTACGGCATCCACGTCGTCGCCGGCATGCTGCGCTGGAACGACGTGCGCATCGCCACCCAGTCCCAGTTCGGCACCCGGGTCGAGCTGCGCCTGAACGACGCGAGCGAGTCCAGCATCGACCGCAAGCTCGCCGAGACCCTCGCACCCGAGGAGAAGGGCCGCGTCCTCACCGACGGCAAGCTCTTCGCCCAGGTCGCCCTGCCCCGCACCGACGGCACCGCCGACACCGCGGACCTCGGCGCGGTCCTGGAGCGCACCGCCCGCACCGTCCGCGCCACCTGGACCGGCGAGGTCGCCCAGCCCGTACGGGTCCTCCCGCACGTCCTGGAACCCCACCTCCTGCCGGGCCCCTCGGCCGAACCGCGCCGGGTCCCCATCGGGCTGGACCAGACGAAGCTCGCGCCGGTCCTGCTCGACCTGTTCCACCACGACCAGCACCTGCTGATCATGGGCGACAGCGAGTGCGGCAAGACCAACCTGCTGACGGCGATCGCCCAGGGCCTGATGGAGCGCTACCGCGACGACGAGCTGGTCTTCGGCGTCATGGACCCCCGGCGCGGCCTGCGCGGCGTCGTTCCGGAGGAGTACCGGGGCGGCTACGCCTACAACGCCAAGCTGAGCGCGGGCCTCGCCGCGGGCATCGCCACCGAGCTGGAGAAGCGGATGCCCGACGACGCCGAGGGCGCCGAGCTGGAGCCCGGCAGCTTCTCCGGCCCGCGGATCGTGATCCTCGTCGACGACTACGACGTCCTCACCACCGCCGGCCAGCAGCCGCTCGCGCCGTTCGTGCCGTACCTCCCCTCGGCCCAGGACATCGGCCTGCACTTCGTCCTCACCCGGCGCGTCGCCGGCGCCTCCCGCGGCCTGTACGAGCCGCTGATGACGGGCCTGCGCGAATCCGGCGCCGCGGCGCTGGTGATGGCCGGCGACCGCAGCGAGGGCCAGCTCTTCTCCGGGGTGTACGCCTCCCGGCAGCCGCCCGGCCGGGGCGTGCTGGTCCGCAGGGGCGAGCCGAACCGGCTGATCCAGACCGTCTACGCGGGGACGAGGTGAACCCATGACCCAGGACGTCGTCGTGCTCACGAAGGAGACGACCCCGTGACGAAGGACGCCGTCGTGCTCACGAAGGAGACGGCCCCATGACGAAGGACGTCGTCGCGCTCACGAAGGAGACGACCCCATGACGAAGGACGTCGTCGCGCTCACGAGGAAGATGCCCGACCCGCTCAGCGTGATCGCGGGCCTCCTCTCCGGCGGCCCGGACACACTGGTCGGCGCCGAGGCCGACGGCGCGCTGGTGCGGCTGCACGACGAGCAGGGCCGCCCGCTGCTCTCCGTCGAGGCCCCGCTGCTCGTCCAGGTCAGGGGAGAGGCGGCACGGCTGCTCGGCGCGGACGAGCCGGAGGTCCCCTACTGGTGGACCGAGGCCCGCGCCACCACCGGCGTGAAGGAGGCCGAGGCGCTCGCCGGGACCTTCGCGGCCCGGCTCGCCACGCTGGTCGGCGGCACCGCCTGGCCGCGGGCGGCCGCGACCTCGCTCGCCGTGGTGAACACGGCGGGGATGACGGCCGTACCGGTGCCGGCCGCCGCCCAGCCCGCCGTCGACGTGCTCACCGACAAGGTCGCCGTGGTGATCCAGGACCGCCCGGTCGTCGCGATGACCGCCTGGCTCGCGGACGCCTTCCGGGCCGCCGCGAACGCCCGGCTGGGACTCCAGATCGTCACGCCGCCCGGCACCCGGCTCTCCCCGGCGGTCCGGGGCGCGCTGCCGGGCTGGCCCTCGCGCTGGGTGGTGCAGGACGAGGAGTGCGGCTACTACGACGGGCTGTCCGGCGCCGTCCTGCGGTGGAGCGACGGCCTGTTCGTGACGGTCGAGTCGCCGGAGGCGACCCCCGAGGACCCGCGCACCCCCGTCGCCGGGACCTTCGGCGGGCAGCTCGCGGACACCGGGGAGCGCCAGCTGGCGATCTCCTTCCGCTGCGTCCACCCCGCCGACGACCGGCTGGTCCTCGGCGGCGCCCTGGAGTCGGTCTGGCGGGACATCACCGGCGAGCCGCCGGCCGGCTGGGGCACCGAGGAGCCGGCCAACCTGCCCTGGTCGCTGCGCGGGCTCACCGACGTGGCCTTCGAGCGGGCACCGGACCCGACCTGGCTCGTGGTCGTCGGCGCGCCGGAGCGCCCGGGCCTGGCGACGGTGCGGATCACCCGTACGGAGGCCGGTGTGGAGGAGGACGTCACGCTGGCCTTCGGGTACGGCCCCGGCGAGGAGGGCCCGACGGACGCGATCGTCCGGGCGGCGGAGGCGCTGGCCGTCCGCCACCACCTCCAGTCGATGCTGGTCCAGGTCCGCAGGGCCCGCCGCGACCTGTCCGTCCCGCCGCGCTTCGAGGGCCCGGGAGTGCCGTACGCGTTCGTGCTGGGCGCGGAGGAGGTCCGCGGGATGCCGGGCGACCGGGCGAGGCGGACCCCGCTCGGCCATCCGCCGCGCGAGCTGGGCCCGAGGACGCGTCCGGCTCTCTACTACCAGCTTCCGGGCGACCCGTCCGACCTGTCGGCCTGGCAGCACTTCGAACGGCTCATGCGGCACCTGCAAGGCGGCCCCGCCTGACGGCCGCGGGGAGCCGCGCACCGGCGGCACCCGGCAGGCCGGTTCACCACCGCCCGCCCGCCGGCGCGCGCTCCCCGCACCCGCTCAGGCCGACACCTTCTCCTTCTCCCGCTCCTTCTCCTTCTCCTGCTCCGGCTCCCGCTCGCGCTCCCGCGCGACCCGTACGGGATCCGCCCGGAACGCCCAGTCCATCCGCGGCTCCATCACACAGCGGAACACCCGCCGCACCGGCGCGGTGCACAGCAGGGTGACGGCCACGGCCACCGCGGCGCTGACGGCGATCTCGCCGAGCGGGCGGTGCAGGGCGGGGTGGTCGAACCAGCCCCGGTAGTCGGCGCCCTTGATCAGGAAGCCGTGCAGCAGATAGCCGCAGAGGGTGCCCGCGCCGAGCGTGGTGAACCACATCGTGCGGCCCGGCACCCAGGACAGGAAGCACGCGGTCAGCAGCAGCGAGGAGCCGAACAGGGCGAGCTGCATGACGGGCCCGACCCACCACGGGGCGCCCAGTTCCTGGGCGGAGTCGCGGTGGTAGAACCACGCGCCGTTCATCCGCTCCACCGCCCACCAGGAGAACGCCAGCGCGCAGGCGAACACCGGAACGGCCGCGATCCGCACCGCGCGCCGGCGCACCAGCCGGAAGTGCTCCGGCCTCAGCGTCAGGCCCAGCACGAAGAACGGCAGGAACTGGAGGACGCGCTGGAGGTCGAGGTCGTCACCGATGGCCGGGGTGACGGACGCCAGCATGGCGATGCCCAGCGCGAGCGGCAGCGGATGGCGGACCAGCTTCCACAGGGGGGTGGTCAGGCGCCAGATGAACAGCGCGCACAGGAACCAGGTCAGGAAGTAGGGGTCCAGGAGGCTGATGTCCTGCGGGACGCCGTCGACGTACGTCTTGAACAGCGGGTACGCCGTCTCGAAGACGACGTACGGCACGACGACACCGGTGACCAGCCGCTTCAGCCTGCCGGGGCTCCCGTCGAAACCGCGGGAGAAGAACCCGGAGACGACGATGAACGCCGGCATGTGGAACGCGTACACCAGCATGTACGCGGCCTGGAGCACCCGGCTGTCGCCCTTCAGCGGCTCCCAGGCGTGGGCGACGGCCACCAGCACGATCGCCAGGTATTTGGCGTTGTCGAAGAACGCGTCACGCTGCTTGGCCCGTCTGTCGGGGGACCGGTGCTGCTGATCTTTCTGGCTCCGCAAGGAGCGCGGACTCGGCACGAGGGACGAAGCGGCGTGGAACATCTGAGGCACCCTAGCGTTGTCCATGGCAATACGTACAACGTGCCACGTCATCGCGATGTCATTCCTCAATTCAGCGGTGACGAGCCTCTCTTCATGTCCCGGATGTCGCGATTCATCCCGACTAAAAGGTGCATACCGCCGGTTGTGGCGGTGTTGTCGGTACTCCCGTGCCCGCAATTCGAATTACCTGCGCAGCCGTTGTGAAATTCCGCCGGGAGAGCGCCGTCGAATTGTTGTGCGGAGTGCGTCCGGAGGTGTCCGTCGCCGCCCGCGCGGGGGGAGTTGACGTCACGGATGTCTCACCTGCCGCATGAGGAGGCCGGGTTGGTGGCACGATGGTCTCTGGCGGGGGTGCGCGGGGTTGCGCCCCCGGGCCGGCAGAGCGGACCGACCGAGGGTGTGATCAGTTGTGGCCATTTCACTGTCAGTGGTGCTGCTGTTGGCGATCGTCCTGGTCGTGCTGATCCGGGGCGGGTCGATCAAGGCCGGACCCGCCGTCGTCGCGATCCTCTTCGGCTTCTTCCTCGCCTCGACCGGCATGGCCCCGTCGATCAACCGCTTCCTCGACTCCCTCGCGGAAACGATCAACTCGATCAGCTTCTGAGGCGGAACGGCCCACGCGCCGGCGCACCCGGCCGACCGGCCCGAGGATCGGCGCCCCCGGCCGGCCGGCGACCCGCCCGGCACCGGCCGACACGGCCACCCGTCCGGCCGAACCCGGCCCGGCCGCGAAAACGATCAGGGCCAGGCGGAGGAGTGCACCTCCGGCCTGGCCCTGAGCCGTACAGAGCGGGCGACGGGAATCGAACCCGCGTAGCCAGTTTGGAAGACTGGGGCTCTACCATTGAGCTACGCCCGCACAGGACGCGCCGCAGGTCGGACGACCACGGCACTGGAGGCATCGTAGCGGGTCGGCCCGCCTGGTCGCACACCCCTGTGCCGGGGCCGCGTCGCCGGCCGTGCCACCGGCCGTCCGGAAGGCCGGCCAATGCGGCGGTCACGCGGCCTGCGGGCATGTACCCTACGTGTCGCACCAGACGGGGTGTGGCGCAGCTTGGTAGCGCGTCCGCTTTGGGAGCGGAAGGCCGTGGGTTCAAATCCCGCCACCCCGACCACCTGCGCGATCACGCCGGGAGTCCCACCGGAGATCGTCTTTTGGGCGGCCCAGCTGCTGCGGTTACTATGCAAGCTGCGCGCCCGTGTGTCCCGGCCCACTCGGCCTACGAACTCTCCCGGGCGTCTCATCGCCGGACCTGTCAGGCTCCGGCGAAAACCAAGAAGTCAGCCACAAGGAGACCGAACCGTGAAGAGCGCCGTGGAGACCCTGAACCCGACCCGGGTTCGGCTCACTGTCGAGGTGCCCTTCGAGGAGCTCAAGGACAGCCTCGACGCGGCGTACAAGAAGATCAACCAGCAGGTCACGGTGAAGGGCTTCCGCAAGGGCAAGATCCCCGCCCGGGTGATCGACCAGCGGTTCGGCCGTGGCGCCGTGCTGGAGGAGGCCGTCAACGACGCGCTGCCGAAGTTCTACACGGAGGCGGTCAACGAGGCCGAGATCGACGTCCTCGGCCAGCCCGAGGTCGACATCACCGAGCTGAAGGACGGCGAGACGCTGAACTTCACCGCCGAGGTCGACGTCCGTCCCGCCCTGGAGCTCCCCGAGGACTTCTCCTCGATCGAGGTCGAGGTCGACGCCGTCGAGGTGACGGACGACGACATCGAGAAGTCGGTCGAGCAGCTCCGCGAGCGCTTCGCCTCGACCTCCCCGGTCGAGCGCGCCGCCGAGGACGGCGACGTCGTCACGGTCGACCTGGAGGCCAAGGTCGACGGCGAGGTCCTCGAGGACGGCGTCGCCAGCGGCGTCTCCTACACGATCGGCTCCGGCGAGCTCCTCGACGGCATCGACGACGCCGTGAAGGGCCTGGAGGCCGGTGGCGAGGCCACCTTCACCTCCGAGCTCAAGGGCGGCTCCGCGGCCGGCAAGGAGGCCGAGGTCACCGTCAAGGTCTCCCAGGTCGCCGCGCGCGAACTGCCCGAGCTGGACGACGAGTTCGCGCAGCTCGCCTCCGAGTTCGACACCCTCGAGGAGCTGCGGGCGGACAGCCGCAAGCGCCTCGCGAACATGAAGCAGTACGACCAGGCCACGCAGGCCCAGGAGCGCGTCCTGGAGAAGCTGCTGGAGCTCGTCGAGGTGCCCGTCCCCGAGAAGCTGCTCGAGGACGAGGTCAACACCCGCAAGCACAACCTGGAGCACCACCAGCTCGGCCAGATGGGCCTGACCCTCGACAAGTACCTGGAGATCCAGGGCAAGACCGCCGAGGAGTTCGAGACCGAGACCCGCGACGCCGCGGTCAAGGGCATCAAGACCCAGTTCGTCCTGGACGAGCTCGTCAAGCGCGAGAAGCTCAACGTCAACCAGGAGGAGCTCACCGAGCACCTCATGCGCCGTGCCGCCTCCTCCGGGATGTCCCCCGACCAGTTCGCCCAGGCGGTCGTCGAGGGCGGCCAGGTCCCGCTCCTGGTCGGCGAGGTCGCCCGCGGCAAGGCCCTGGCCTCGGTCGTCGAGTCCGCCACGGTCAAGGACACCAACGGCGAGGTCATCGACCTGAGCGACGAGGACGAGGAGACCTCCTCCGAGGAGACCTCCACCGAGGACGCCGCCGCCGAGGCGAAGACCGAGGACGAGGCCAAGGGCGAGGGCGACGAGAAGGCCGACGCCTGATCATCGCGTCCCCGCTGACGTAGGCAAGCTGACGTAGGCAAGAGGGGCCCTGGGGCAGAACAGCTCCGGGGCCTCTCGCCGTACGCCGGGGGCGGCCCGCCCGGGGCGCGGGGCCGTTCCGGGGTGCGGCTCCGCCGCGCGGGCGCGGCACACCGCGTCGGACTCGGCGGACCGCGGGCGCGGCACACCGCGTCGGACCCGCGGTCCGCCGACCGGCACAGCCCCCCGGCCGGACCCCGCCGGCCCCCCGGCGGAGCCCACCGCTACGCCCCCGGCGAACACTCCACTCTCCGGGATTCTCCGAAGGGACCCGCGCGTTAGGGTCCATGAATACGCGGGCAGGGGAGTCGCCGAACCGCCGGACGGCTCCACGCCCCGGCAGAACACGTGAGACGGCCCGGCGCCGTCGTAAGACGAGCAGGTGGATACGTGACGAATCTGATGCCCTCCGCCGCCGGCGAGCCTTCCATCGGTGGCGGCCTCGGTGACCAGGTCTACAACCGGCTGCTCAACGAGCGGATCATCTTCCTCGGCCAGCCGGTCGACGACGACATCGCGAACAAGATCACCGCACAGCTGCTGCTCCTTGCCGCCGACCCGGACAAGGACATCTACCTGTACATCAACAGCCCCGGCGGTTCGATCACGGCCGGCATGGCGATCTACGACACCATGCAGTTCATCAAGAACGACGTGGTGACCATCGCCATGGGCCTCGCGGCCTCCATGGGTCAGTTCCTGCTCAGCGCGGGCACCCCCGGCAAGCGCTTCGCGCTGCCGAACGCCGAGATCCTGATCCACCAGCCCTCCGCCGGCCTGGCCGGCTCGGCCTCGGACATCAAGATCCACGCCGAGCGGCTGCTGCACACCAAGCGGCGCATGGCCGAGCTCACGGCCCAGCACACGGGCCAGACGATCGAGCAGATCACCCGCGACTCGGACCGCGACCGCTGGTTCGACGCCTTCGAGGCCAAGGAGTACGGCCTCATCGACGACGTCATCCCCACGGCCGCCGGCATGCCGGGCGGCGGCGGTACCGGGGCGGCCTAGCAGGGCCCGTCACGGCCTCCGGTCCCCGTGCGCTCCCGACGGGAGCACGCGGCGCCCACAAGGCCGTCAGCGCCCTCTCCAGCCCCTCCAGCCCACCGCCCGGACCCTCTCCAGGAGACACAGTGAACGACTTCCCCGGCAGCGGCCTGTACGACCGCACCCGCGCCGAGTACACCGGCCCCACGGCCGAGTCCCGCTACGTCATCCCGCGCTTCGTCGAGCGCACCTCCCAGGGCATCCGCGAGTACGACCCGTACGCGAAGCTCTTCGAGGAGCGGGTGATCTTCCTGGGCGTCCAGATCGACGACGCCTCCGCCAACGACGTCATGGCGCAGCTGCTGTGCCTGGAGTCGATGGACCCCGACCGCGACATCTCGGTCTACATCAACAGCCCCGGCGGCTCCTTCACGGCGCTGACGGCGATCTACGACACGATGCAGTTCGTGAAGCCGGACATCCAGACGGTCTGCATGGGCCAGGCGGCCTCCGCCGCCGCCGTCCTGCTGGCCGCCGGTACGCCCGGCAAGCGCATGGCGCTGCCCAACGCCCGCGTGCTGATCCACCAGCCGTACAGCGAGACCGGCCGCGGTCAGGTCTCCGACCTGGAGATCGCCGCGAACGAGATCCTGCGGATGCGCTCGCAGCTGGAGGAGATGCTGGCCAAGCACTCCACCACGCCGATCGAGAAGATCCGCGAGGACATCGAGCGCGACAAGATCCTCACGGCCGAGGACGCGCTGTCGTACGGGCTGATCGACCAGATCATCTCGACCCGGAAGATGAACAACACCAACCTGCGCTAGCGCGCCAGGGGGAGTATCGTCTGCCGCCCCTTGGCACGGTGGGACGCGGTCCGCGTTCACGCGCGGGACCCGAACCGCGCCAAGGGGGGCCCGAATGGGGGGCCCGGCAAGGTACCGTCGACATAAGGCAGCACCAGGAGCCGCTGGACTCTTAAGCGTCCAGGCGTCTCCCAGGCGAAGGGGAAGCACACCGTGGCACGCATCGGTGACGGCGGCGATCTGCTCAAGTGCTCGTTCTGCGGCAAGAGCCAGAAGCAGGTCAAGAAGCTCATCGCAGGGCCCGGTGTGTACATCTGCGACGAGTGCATCGATCTCTGCAACGAGATCATCGAGGAAGAACTCGCGGAGACCAGCGAGGTCCGCTGGGAGGAGCTCCCGAAGCCGCGCGAGATCTACGAGTTCCTCGAGGGCTACGTGGTCGGCCAGGAGGCCGCCAAGAAGGCCCTGTCGGTCGCGGTGTACAACCACTACAAGCGGGTCCAGGCCGGTGAGAACGGCGGCGCGCAGAACCGCGAGGACGCCATCGAGCTGGCGAAGTCGAACATCCTCCTGCTGGGCCCGACGGGCTCCGGCAAGACCCTCCTCGCGCAGACCCTGGCCCGCATGCTGAACGTGCCGTTCGCGATCGCCGACGCCACGGCGCTCACCGAGGCGGGGTACGTCGGCGAGGACGTCGAGAACATCCTGCTGAAGCTGATCCAGGCCGCCGACTACGACGTCAAGAAGGCCGAGACCGGGATCATCTACATCGACGAGATCGACAAGGTCGCGCGGAAGAGTGAAAACCCCTCCATCACCCGCGACGTGTCGGGCGAGGGCGTGCAGCAGGCCCTGCTGAAGATCCTGGAGGGCACGACCGCCTCCGTCCCGCCGCAGGGTGGCCGCAAACACCCCCACCAGGAGTTCATCCAGATCGACACGACGAACGTGCTGTTCATCGTGGGCGGTGCCTTCTCGGGCCTGGAGAAGATCATCGAGTCCCGGGCCGGCGCCAAGGGCATCGGTTTCGGCGCGACGATCCGCTCCAAGCGGGAGCTGGAGGCCAAGGACCAGTTCGAGGACGTCATGCCCGAGGACCTGGTCAAGTTCGGCATGATCCCCGAGTTCATCGGCCGTCTGCCCGTGATCACCTCGGTCCACAACCTGGACCGCGAGGCCCTGCTCCAGATCCTGGTCGAGCCGCGCAACGCGCTGGTCAAGCAGTACCAGCGCCTCTTCGAACTCGACGGGGTGGAGCTGGACTTCGAGCGCGAGGCCCTCGAGGCCATCGCCGACCAGGCGATCCTCCGCCAGACCGGCGCCCGCGGCTTGCGCGCCATCATGGAGGAGGTTCTGATGTCGGTGATGTACGAGGTCCCGTCCCGCAAGGACGTGGCCCGCGTCGTCATCACGGCGGACGTCGTCCACTCCAACGTCAACCCGACCCTGATCCCCCGCGACGCGCGGGGCGGCCGGGGCTCGGGCGAGCAGAAGACGGCGTAACCGCCTCCCCGCGACAACCGCCACCCGCGACACGACGAAGGGGCCCCGGTCGACCGACCGGGGCCCCTTCGCGTGCGGTGGTGCGACGCCGGCCTGGCGTCAGAGGGCGACGCGGGCCTCCTTGCGCACGTCGGCCGCGATCTCGGCGGACTCGTCGAGCGAGTAGGTCTTGGCGCCGGCGGTCGGCTCGACCACGCCCATGGTGCTGTAGTCGGCCCAGATGCACATGTAGGTGGTCTGGGTCTTCTCGGTGAGCGCGTTCTCGCTCTCCGCCTTCTGGCACCGCATCACGGCGCCGTCCAGGTTGTCGGGCTCGACGGTCTCGGCGTCGCCGATCAGCGTGATGTCGTCGTCCGACTCCGCCTTCATCTGGGAGAAGGTGATGTCGAGGGCCTTCTCGGGGTCCGCGATCGTGCCGTAGACACCGAAGAAGGTGATGTTCTCGGCGGTCTGGGTCTTGGCCACGTCGGACGGGTCGGTGGTGTCGAGGGAGGTCAGGTCGATCGTCGAGTAGATAGCGCCGATCGAGGTGGCGTCGGTGACGCCGGCCTTGGCGAGGTCCTTCTCGTCGCTCTCGCTCGCCTCCTCCTCCGCCGAGTCGCCCATCCGCTGGTACTTGTCGGACAGCAGGGAGGCCGGCGCGGTCAGCTTGTGCGGGCCGTCGTCCTCCAGACCGCCGGCACCCCCGCCGCCGGCGAGCACGAAGTAGGCGCCCACACCGATCGCCGCCACCACCGCGACCGCCCCGATCACCAGGCCGGCCTTCTTCTTGCCGCCGCCCGGCGCCGGCGGATGCGGGACGCCGTAGGGGGCCTGGCCGTACGGGGGCTGCTGGCCGTAGGGGGGCTGGCCGCCGTAGGGCGGGGTGGGCGGCTGCTGGCCGTACGGGCCGGGCTGCTGGCCGTAGGGCGGGGTCTGGGGCGGAACACCCTGAGGGGGCTGCTGGGGGTAGCCGTAGCCGGGCTGGGGGGCCGGCGGCTGCTGGCCGTACGGACCCGGCTGGCCGTACGGGCCGGGCTGCTGAGGCGGCTGCCCGCCGTACGGGCCCGGCTGGTTGTAGCTCATTCCTGGGTTCCCCTCCAGAAAGCTTATGTGTTTTTCACATCCTGGCTCACGGCCTGTGGGGCCACTGCGCCGGGGGCCCCACCGTTACAGAACAAACGCGTTTCGGGACGGCGTCGTGACACCTCTAAACTGAGCCCGTGACCGACAACGCTCAGCAGCAGCCACCCGCGCCCACGACCGAACTGCCGACCCAGTACGCGCCGGCCGAGGTAGAGGGGACGCTGTACGAGCGCTGGGTGGAACGGGGTTACTTCGCCGCCGACGCGAGCAGTGACAAGCCCGCGTACACCATCGTCATCCCGCCGCCGAACGTCACCGGCTCGCTCCACCTGGGCCACGCCTTCCAGCACACCCTCATGGACGCCCTCACGCGCCGCAAGCGCATGCAGGGCTACGAGGCGCTGTGGCTGCCCGGCATGGACCACGCCGGCATCGCCACCCAGAACAAGGTCGAGCAGCAGCTCGCCGAGGAGGGCAAGTCCCGCCACGACCTGGGCCGCGAGGCGTTCGTCGAGCGCGTCTGGCAGTGGAAGGAGGAGTACGGCGGCCGGATCCTCGGCCAGATGCGGCGCCTCGGTGACGGCGTCGACTGGAGCCGCGAGCGGTTCACCATGGACGAGGGCCTGTCCAAGGCCGTCGGCACCATCTTCAAGAAGCTCTACGAGGACGAGCTGATCTACCGCGCCGAGCGCATCATCAACTGGTGCCCGCGCTGTCTGACCGCCATCTCCGACATCGAGGTGGAGTACCAGGAGGACGCCGGCGAGCTGGTCTCCATCCGGTACGGCGAGGGCGAGGACTCCCTGGTCGTCGCCACCACCCGCGCCGAGACGATGCTCGGTGACACGGCCGTCGCCGTCCACCCCGACGACGAGCGCTACCGCCACCTGGTCGGCCGGCAGATCAAGCTCCCGCTGACCGACCGGACCATCCCGGTCGTCGCCGACGAGCACGTCGACCCCGAGTTCGGCACCGGCGCCGTCAAGGTCACCCCGGCCCACGACCCGAACGACTTCGCGATCGGCCAGCGCCACGGCCTGCCCGCCATGACGATCATGGACGAGCACGGCGTCATCACCGTCCACGGCCCGTTCCTCGGCCTGGACCGCTTCGAGGCCCGCTCGGCGGTCGTCGGCGCGCTCCGGGAGCAGGGCCGGATCGTCGCCGAGAAGCGCCCCTACATGCACTCCGTGGGCCACTGCTCGCGCTGCAAGACCACGGTCGAGCCGCGGCTGTCCATGCAGTGGTGGGTCAAGGTCGGCCCGCTCGCGCAGGCCGCCGGTGACGCGGTCCGCGACGGCCGGGTCAAGATCCACCCCGAGGAGATGTCGAAGCGCTACTTCGACTGGGTCGACAACATGCACGACTGGTGCATCTCGCGCCAGCTGTGGTGGGGCCACCGCATCCCGATCTGGTACGGCCCCGACGGCGAGGTCGTCTGCGTCGGCCCCGACGAGGAGCCGCCGGCCGGCGAGGGCTGGACCCAGGAGTCCGACGTCCTCGACACCTGGTTCTCCTCCGGCCTGTGGCCCTTCTCCACGCTCGGCTGGCCGGAGAAGACCCCGGACCTGGCGAAGTTCTACCCGACCGACGTCCTGCTCACCGGCCACGACATCATCTTCTTCTGGGTCGCCCGGATGATGATGTTCGGCCTGTACGCGATGGACGGCGAGGTCCCCTTCCACACCATCGCGCTCACCGGCCTGGTCCGGGACGAGTTCGGCAAGAAGATGTCGAAGTCCTTCGGCAACGTCGTCGACCCGCTCGACTGGATGGACAAGTATGGCTCCGACGCCGTCCGCTTCACCCTGGCCCGGGGCGCCAACCCCGGCGCCGACGTGCCGATCGGCGAGGACTGGGTCCAGGCGTCCCGCAACTTCGCCAACAAGATCTGGAACGCCACCCGCTTCGCGATGATGAACGGCGCCACGATCGAGGGCGACCTGCCCCCGGCCGAGGAGCTGTCGCCGACCGACCGCTGGATCCTGTCGCGGCTCAACGAGACCGTGGCGCAGGTCGACGCCTACTACGAGGACTACCAGTTCGCCAAGCTCAGTGAGGCGCTGTACCACTTCGCGTGGGACGAGGTCTTCGACTGGTACGTCGAGCTGACCAAGACCACCTTCTTCGCGGGCGGCGAGCCGGCGAAGGTCACCGGCAGGGTCCTCGGCGAGGTCCTCGACGTGCTGCTGCGGCTGCTCCACCCGGTCGTCCCGTTCGTCACCGACACCCTGTGGACGACCCTCACCGGCGGTGAGTCCCTGGTGGTCGCCGACTGGCCGAAGGACTCCGGTTTCCGCGACCGGGCCGCCGAGCGCGAGATCGAGACCCTCCAGTCCGTCATCACCGAGGTCCGCCGCTTCCGCGCCGACCAGGGCCTCCAGCCCGGCCAGCGGGTCCCGGCCCGCCTGGAGCTGGGCGGCACCGCGCTCGCCCCGCACGAGGCGGCCATCCGCCAGCTGCTGCGGCTCCAGCCGGAGGGCGAGGCCTTCTCGGCGACGGCGACCCTGCCGGTCGCGGGCGCCACGGTCGCCCTGGACCTGTCCGGCACGATCGACGTGGCGGCGGAGCGGAAGCGGCTGGCCAAGGACCTGGCCGCCGCCGAGAAGGAGAAGGCCCAGGCGAACGCCAAGCTCGGCAACGAGGCCTTCCTCGCCAAGGCGCCCGACAACGTCGTGGAGAAGATCCGCACGCGGCTGGCCAAGGCGGAGGAGGACATCGCCCGCATCCAGGCCCAGCTGGAGCGGCTGCCGCAGGCGTGAGAGCCCCGTACCCACGCAGGTGAAGGCCCTCGGAACCCAAGGACGGTTCCGGGGGCCTTCGCCCACCTCTGTCACCTCCCCTCCGTAGACTGGCCTCGTGAGCGAGCTCCCCCCGAACGGCAACCACGACCAGCCCGACCCCCTCGACTCCTTCGACGAGATCATCGCGGCCGAGACCGACCGCGACCCCGATCTCGCGGTCATCGAGGCGGGCAGCCGCACCCTGCGCACGCAGGGCGGTCCGCCGCAGGCCGACGTGCCGGCGCGGCCCGAGGATCCCGAGATCGACAAG
Source organism: Streptomyces sp. NPDC003247 (assembly GCF_042888135.1). NCBI lineage: Bacteria > Bacillati > Actinomycetota > Actinomycetes > Kitasatosporales > Streptomycetaceae > Streptomyces > Streptomyces sp. NPDC003247. The sequence continues at coordinate 825,443 of NZ_JBIAPF010000001.1, read as the reverse complement.
GCCCTGCGCGAGGTCGAGGCGGAGCTGGCCACGCGGTGGGGGGAGACCAAGCTGGAGCCGTCCGTCAGCCGGATCGCCGCGCTGATGGACGTGCTGGGGGAGCCGCAGCGGTCGTACCCCTCCCTGCACATCACCGGGACCAACGGCAAGACGTCCACCGCCCGCATGATCGAGGCGCTGCTGGGCGCCTTCGAACTGCGGACCGGCCGCTACACCTCCCCCCACGTCCAGTCGATCACCGAGCGGATCAGCCTGGACGGCGCGCCCGTGTCGGCCGAGCGGTTCATCGAGACGTACCGGGACATCAAGCCGTACGTCGAGATGGTCGACCAGGCGCAGGAGTACCGGCTGTCCTTCTTCGAGGTGCTCACCGGCATGGCGTACGCGGCCTTCGCCGACGCCCCCGTCGACGTGGCCGTCGTCGAGGTCGGCATGGGCGGCTCCTGGGACGCGACCAACGTCATCGACGGGGACGTCGCCGTCGTCACCCCGATCGACCTCGACCACACCGACCGGCTCGGCGCCACCACCGCCGCGATCGCCGCCGAGAAGGGCGGGATCATCAAGCAGGACGCGACGGTCATCCTGGCCCAGCAGCCGGTCGACGCCGCCCAGGTGCTGCTGAAGAAGGCCGTCGAGGTCGACGCGACCGTGGCCCGGGAAGGGCTGGAGTTCGGCGTCGTGTCCCGTCAGGTCGCCGTCGGCGGCCAGCTGATGACCCTGCGCGGGCTGGGCGGCGAGTACGGCGAGGTGTACCTCCCGCTGCACGGCGCCTACCAGGCGCACAACGCCGCCGTCGCGCTCGCCGCCGTCGAGGCGTTCTTCGGCGTCGGCTCCCAGCGGCCCGAGCCGCTGGACATCGACACCGTCCGCAAGGCCTTCGCGTCCGTGTCGTCGCCGGGCCGCCTGGAGGTCGTCCGCCGGTCCCCGACCGTCGTGCTGGACGCGGCCCACAACCCCGCGGGCGCCCGCGCCACCGCCGAGGCGGTCGGCGAGGCCTTCGACTTCAGCCGGCTGATCGGCGTGGTCGGGGCCAGCGGCGACAAGAACGTACGGGGGCTGCTGGAGGCCTTCGAGCCGATCTTCGCCGAGGTCGTGATCACCCAGAACTCCAGCCACCGCGCGATGGACGCCGACGAACTCGCCGCGATCGCCGTCGAGGTGTTCGGCGAGGAGCGCGTCCAGGTCGAGCCGCGGCTGCCCGACGCCCTGGAGGCGGCGATCACGCTCGCCGAGGAGGAGGGCGAGTTCGCGGGCGGCGGTGTCCTCGTCACCGGTTCCGTCATCACCGTCGGGGAAGCCCGGCTGCTCCTGGGGAAGGGCTGAGGCTCACCATGCGTACGCTCTGTTCCTCGACCCTGATCGGCGAGTTCTTCGTCATCGGCTTCGCCGGTCTGGTCGCCATGAAGGACCCCGACCTGTCCATGACCACGGTCTGGACGGTGTGCGGTGTCGCGATGCTGCTGAGCGTGCTGCTGTGCGGCATGGTCACCCGGCCCGGGGGCGTCGCCCTCGGCTGGGCCCTGCAGATCGCCCTGGTCGCCTCCGGCTTCTTCGTCCCCATGATGTTCGTCCTGGGCGTGCTCTTCGGAGCCCTGTGGTGGGCGTCCGTGCACTACGGACGGAAGATCGACGAGGCGAAGGCCCGCTTCGCCGCGCAGGCCGGTTCCACCCCTGACGCTGTGTGACGGGCGCACGGACACGCCCTGTAATCTCGTCCCACCGCACACCGGCAGCAGAAGGAGCCCCCCGTGAGCCAGCGCACCCTCGTCCTCCTCAAGCCCGACGCCGTCCGTCGTGGCCTGACCGGCGAGATCATCAGCCGTATCGAGCGCAAGGCCGACTGGCGGATCACGGCGCTGGAGCTGCGCACGCTGGACCAGGAGACCCTGGAGCAGCACTACGGCGAGCACAAGGGCAAGCCCTTCTACGAGCCGCTGGTGGAGTTCATGTCCTCCGGCCCGGTCGTGGCGCTGATCGTCGAGGGTGAGCGGGTCATCGAGGGCGTGCGCGCGCTGGCCGGCCCGACCGACCCGATCGCCGCCGCCCCCGGCTCCATCCGCGGCGACTACGGCGTCATCGTCCGCGAGAACCTGATCCACGCCTCCGACTCCGAGGAGTCCGCGGAGCGCGAGGTGAAGATCTTCTTCCCGGCCCACGCGTAGCCCCGGGCGCCGGGCGCGGCTCTCCGGGGAGCCGGGAGGCTTCCGAGGCATCTCCGCGGCACCCCGGCCGCCGCATCCGCCGAGGCACCCGCGAAGTTTTCGTGCAACTTTTTGACGGCATGTCAGTTCACCTGTCCGCCCGACCGAGGACGGCCGTACCTTTTCGGCCGTCCTTCGGTATATGCGTGCCGATCGGGGGAACGCGTTCCCCCGATGGCCCGTCTCCACAAGCGAGGCGTCACGGCATCTGCTGACAATGGCGAAGACCCTCGCGCAGTGTTCGTGCAAGCGCGTTTACGATGTAAGCCTTCACGTCACAGCACCCACCTCGCCGACCTGAAAAGCCCTCAAAAGCTCATGGGAAGGCCAGTCGAATCCTGATGGGGAACTCAATGTCGTTCATCGGCCGTGACATGGCTGTCGACCTCGGGACCGCCAACACGCTGGTGTACGTCAGGGGTCGCGGGATCGTACTCAACGAGCCGTCCGTCGTCGCGATCAACACCAACACCGGTGGCATCCTCGCGGTCGGCGCCGAAGCCAAGAAGATGATCGGGCGGACCCCTGGCAACATCGTGGCCGTGCGTCCCTTGAAGGACGGGGTCATCGCCGACTTCGAGATCACCGAGCGCATGCTCCGCTACTTCATCCTGAAGATCCACAAGCGGCGGTACCTCGCCCGGCCGCGCGTCGTCGTCTGCGTCCCCTCCGGCATCACCGGCGTCGAGCGCCGCGCCGTCATCGAGGCGTCGACCCAGGCCGGCGCCCGGCAGGTGCACATCATCGAGGAGCCCATGGCGGCGGCCATCGGCTCCGGCCTGCCGGTCCACGAGGCCACCGGCAACATGGTGGTGGACATCGGCGGCGGCACCACCGAGGTCGCGGTCATCTCGCTCGGCGGCATCGTCACCGCCCAGTCCATCCGCGTCGCGGGCGACGAGCTGGACAACGCGATCATCCAGCACATCAAGAAGGAGTACAGCCTCCTCCTGGGTGAGCGGACGGCCGAGCAGATCAAGATCACCATCGGCTCGGCGTACGACCTCGACACCGACGAGCACACCGAGATCCGCGGCCGCGACCTGGTCTCCGGGCTGCCCAAGACCGTCGTCATCTCCGCCGCGGAGGTGCGCAAGGCGATCGAGGAACCCGTCAACGCCATCGTCGACGCCGTGAAGACCACGCTCGACAAGTGCCCGCCGGAGCTGTCCGGCGACATCATGGACCGCGGAATCGTTCTGACCGGCGGCGGCGCCCTGCTGCGCGGTCTGGACGAACGGCTGCGGCGCGAGACCGGAATGCCGATCCACATCGCCGAGGACCCGCTGGACAGCGTGGCGCTCGGATCCGGCAAGTGCGTCGAGGAGTTCGAGGCGCTCCAGCAGGTCCTGGACGCAGCACCCCGCAGATGACGTAACACTTCGATTCCGCCGTACGAGATGACCGCCTCTCGTGCGGCGGATCGTTGATATAGAGGCATAAGATCCGCAAAGAGCCTCGAAACATCCCATACGGTGCCCCTCGGATTTCTCCGGGGGCGACCCGAATTCCCGATTCCTATGAGAAGGGCACGGCCGCCGCACGTGAGGGACACACGAGAGAGCCGGCTGCTCCTGGTGCTGCTGATCGCCGTCGCGTTCGCACTGATCACGGTCGACATCCGCGGTGGCGAGGACTCCCCGGTCGACGGGGCCCGGCGCGCCGCGGCCGCGGTCCTCGGCCCGGTCGAGAACGGCGTGGCCTCGGCGGTCGACCCGGTCGGCAACGCCGTCTCCGCGGTCCGCGACTCCGGCGAACGCCACGACCGGCTCGCCGAACTGGAGCAGGAGAACGCGGCCCTCAAGGCGAAGCTCGGCAGCGACGACCGCAACCGCAGCCGCCTGGCCCAGCTCGACAAGATGCTGCGGACCGCCGGCGCCGGCCAGTACGGCATCAAGGGCGCCGAGGTCATCGCGATAGGAGCGGCCCAGGGCTTCTCCTGGACCGTCACCATCGACATCGGCGCCGACGACGGCATCGAGCGGGACATGACCGTGCTCAACGGCGACGGACTCGTCGGCCGGGTCACGACCGTGGGCCCGGACACCGCCACCGTCCTCCTCGCCAACGACCCCGACTTCACCGTCGGCACGCGCATGGAGGCCGGCGACGAGCTCGGCTTCGCCTCCGGACAGGGCGACCGCCCGCTGCGCGTCGAACTCCTCAACGGCAAGGCCGAGGTGAAGAAGGGCGACCGGCTCGTCACCTTCGGCTCGCAGGCCGACAAGCCGTTCGTCCCCGGCGTCCCGGTCGGCGCGGTCTCCCGCGTCGATCCCTCCGGCGGCGACCTGACCCGCACCCTCTACGTCACGCCGTACGTCAGCTTCACCAAGCTGGACATCGTCGGCGTCGTCGTCGAGGCCCCGAAGAAGGACCCCCGCGACACCGTGCTCCCCGCGAAGCCCCAACCGGTCCCCACGCCCACGGTGACCGTCACGGTCACCCCGGACGCGAACGCACCCGCCGACGGCCAGGACGAGCAGTAGGAGCTGACTACCATGCGCGTCAACCGGATCCTGCTCTCCGTCCCGCTGATCGCCGTGGCCCTGGTGGTCCAGGTGAGCGTCCTCGCCCGCCTCCACCTCCCCGGCGCCGTCCCCGACCTGCTCCTCCTCACCGTCCTGGGCCTGGCCATGGTGTACGGCCATGTCAGCGGCGCCCTCATCGGCTTCGGCGCCGGCCTGCTCGCCGACCTCGCCCCGCCCGCCGACCACGCGGCCGGCCGCTACGCCCTCGTGCTGTGTGTGATCGGCTACCTCGCCGGTCTCGTCAAGCCGGAGACCGGGCAGATCAAGTCGGCCACCGGCCCCATGGTCGTGGTCGTCGCCGCCGCGGTCGGCTCCACCCTGCTGTACGCGGGGGTCGGCGCCCTCGTCGGCGACACCACCGCCCGCCATGTGGGCCTCACCGGGCTGCTGTTCTCGGCGGCCCTGTACGACCTGCTGCTCGCCCCGTTCGTCGTCCCCGCCGTGATGTTCCTGGCCCGGCGCGCGGAGAACGACCCACTGGCCGACACCAACGCCGCCCAGAAGGCCGACATCTCCTCCGGGTGGCTCGCCTCCGGCACCGGTCTGCGGATCGGCGGCCAGCGGGGCGGTCTGAAACTGCGGGCCGGGCGCTCCCGGGTCGCCCGCGCCGGCCGGATCAAGGGGGTCAAGCGGCTGTGACAGCGGGGGAGTTCACCCGAACGGGGAAGGCCGGGGAGGCCGCCCCGGCGGGGAAGGCCCAGGAGGTCTGCCCAGCGGGGCCGGCCCGGGAGACCGCCCGATCGGGAACGGCGCGCAGGTTCACCCGAACGGGGAAGTTCCGGCGGAACGAGGCCGCACCGGCCCGTCGTTCATCATTCGTCCGCGCACATACGTTCGCGCGCTGAGAGGGGGAGACAGCCGCAGTGACCAACATTCCCGAGACCGGGCGGACCCCACGCGTCCAGATCCGGCTCGTCGTGATCCAGATCCTCGTCCTCTCCCTCCTCGGCACCCTCGGCGGCCGCCTGTGGTACCTCCAGATCCGGGAGGGCGCGGAGTACGCCAAGGAGGCCTCCGGCAACCACGTGCAGCAGGTCGTCGAGCCCGCGGTGCGCGGCTCCATCCTGGACGCGCGCGGGGTGCCGCTCGCGGACAACGAGACCCGGCTGGTCGTCTCCGCCTCCCGCACCGACCTGCTGAAGCAGAAGGACGACGGCAAGGCCGTCCTCACCAAGCTCGCGGGCGTCCTCGGCATGTCCCCCGAGGAGGTCATGCAGAAGGTCCGGCTGTGCGACGCGGAGACCCCCCAGCCCTGCTGGAACGGCTCGCCGTACCAGCCCATCCCCATCACCGACGAGGCCACGCCCAAGCAGGCCCTCCAGATCCGTGAGCGCGCCGAGGACTTCCCCGGCATCACCGCGGAGCCCGAGGCCGTGCGCCGCTACCCGAGCCCCGGCAAGGCCAACACGGCCCAGGTCCTCGGCTACCTCTCCCCGGTCACCGACGAGGAGATCACCAAGGCCCAGGACACCGACTCGCCCTTCCTCCGCTCCGACCAGGTCGGCCGCAGCGGCCTGGAGCGCCAGTACGACAAGGAACTGCGCGGCAAGGCCGGCGTCACCCGGTACGAGGTCGACAACCTCGGCCGTGTCATCGGCGAGGCCGAGGCCACCCCGGCCGAGCCCGGCTCCAACCTCGTCACCAGCATCGACGCCCGCGTGCAGCGGGTCGCCGAGTACGAGCTGAACGAGGCGATGAAGGAGGCCCGCAAGCAGCTCGACCGCAACACCGGGGTCAACTACAAGGCCGACGCCGGAGCGGTCGTCGTGATGGAGGCCAAGACCGGCCGCGTCGTCGCCATGGCGTCCAATCCCACGTACGACCCGAACGCGTGGGTCGGCGGCATCTCCGCCAAGGACTACCAGCAGCTGACCGGCAAGTCCTCCAACTACCCGCTGCTCAACCGGGCCATACAGGGCCAGGCGGCGCCCGGCTCCATCTTCAAGGTGGTCTCCACGGCCGCCGCGGTGGAGGCCGGCTACGACTTCGACGGCCGCTACGACTGCTCCAGCTCGTACTCGGTCGGCGGCCAGGTCTTCAAGAACTTCGAGTCGGCGAACTACGGCCCCATCAGCCTCGGCCGCGCCCTGGAGGTCTCCTGCGACACCGTCTTCTACCGGCTCGCCCACAGCCAGTGGCAGAAGGACGGCGGCATCGACCCGAAGGCGAAGCCCAACGACTACTTCTTCAAGGCCGCCCACCAGTTCGGCCTCGGCGAGGAGACCGGTATCGACCTGCCCAACGAGGTCACCGGCCGTGTCCCCGACCGCGAGTGGAAGCAGTCGTACTGGGAGGCCAACAAGGACGCCTGGTGCAAGACGGGGAAGAAGGACGGCAATTACGTCGAGAAGATCGCGTACGAGAACTGCCTCGAAGGCAACAAGATGCGCGCCGGTGACGAGATCAACTACTCCATCGGCCAGGGCGACACCCTCGTGACCCCGATCCAGATGGCCACCATCTACGCGGCCATCGCCAACGGGGGCACCCTCTACGACCCCACGGTCGGCAAGGCGATCGTCAGCGCCGACGGCAAGACCGTGACGGAGATCGAGCCCCAGTCGCACGGCAAGCTGCCGGTCTCCCAGAAGACGCTGGCCCAGATGGACGAGGCCCTCGAGGGCGTGGCCACCCGCGGTACCGCCGCCTGGCGCTTCGGCGGCTGGCCCCAGGACGAGATCCCGATGCACGCCAAGACCGGTACCGCCGAGGTCTACGGCAAGCAGACGACGTCCTGGTTCGCCACGTACACCGAGGACTACACCATCGTCATGACGATCTCCCAGGGTGGTACGGGCTCCGGCGCCTCGGGCCCGGCCGTGCGCAACATCTACGACGCGCTGTACGGCGTGTCCGACGACGGCACCATCAACAAGGAGAACGCGCTGCTGCCGACCCCCCTGAAGGACCTGCCGAAGATCAAGACGGACGGCACCATCGCCTCCCCGAAGATCTCCAAGGACCCGGCCAAGGAGCAGCAGGCCAGCCAGAAGGCCACCGAGGAGGGCGCGCCCACGGACGACGGGACGCAGCCCGCCGCGACCGTGGCCTCGCCCGAGGCGGACAACCGTGACACCCGGCGGCGACGGCGCGGGCGAGGAAGCCGGAGGAAGTGCACATGACCGGCGCGAACAGCTTCTCCGTCTCCGGGTACGGGCCCGAGCGGGCCGGCTGGACGCGGCTCTTCGCCCGCGACTCGATGGCCCGGCGCCTGGACTGGCCGATACTGCTGTCGGCCGTCGCCCTGTCGCTGATCGGCTCACTGCTGGTGTACTCGGCGACCCGCAACCGCACCGAGATCAACCAGGGCGACCCGTACTACTTCCTGATCCGGCACCTGATGAACACCGGCATCGGGCTCGCCCTGATGGTCGGTACGGTCTGGCTCGGCCACCGCACCCTGCGCAACGCGGTGCCGGTCCTCTACGGGCTGTCGCTCCTGCTCATCCTGCTGGTGCTCACCCCGCTCGGCTCCACCGTCAACGGCGCGCACTCGTGGATCGTGCTCGGCGGGGGCTTCTCGCTCCAGCCCTCGGAGTTCGTGAAGATCACGATCATCCTCGGCATGGCGATGCTGCTGGCGGCCCGGGTCGACGCCGGCGACAAGCCCTACCCCGACCACCGCACGGTGCTCCAGGCCCTCGGCCTCGCCACCGTCCCCATGCTGATCGTGATGCTCATGCCCGACCTGGGCTCGGTCATGGTCATGGTGATCATCGTGCTGGGGGTGCTGCTGGCCTCGGGCGCCTCCAACCGCTGGGTGTTCGGCCTGCTCGGCGCGGGCGCGACCGGCGCGGTCGCGGTGTGGCAGCTGCACATCCTGGACGACTACCAGATCGCCCGCTTCGCGGCCTTCGCCAACCCCAGCCTCGACCCGGCGGGCGTCGGCTACAACACCAACCAGGCCCGGATCGCGATCGGCTCGGGCGGACTGACCGGGTCCGGACTGTTCCAGGGGTCCCAGACCACCGGTCAGTTCGTCCCCGAGCAGCAGACGGACTTCGTCTTCACCGTGGCGGGCGAGGAACTCGGCTTCGTGGGCGGTGGCCTGATCATCGTTCTGCTGGGCGTCATCCTCTGGCGCTCCTGCCGCATCGCCCGTGAGACGACCGAGCTGTACGGCACGATCGTCGCCGCCGGGATCGTCGCCTGGTTCGCCTTCCAGGCCTTCGAGAACATCGGCATGACGCTCGGCATCATGCCGGTCACCGGTCTTCCGCTGCCGTTCGTGTCGTACGGAGGCTCGTCGATGTTCGCGGTGTGGGTGGCGGTGGGGCTGTTGCAGTCGATCCGGGTCCAACGGCCCATGTCCGCGTGAGCGGTTCGCGACGCGGCCGGTCGAGCACCTGATCCGGGGCTGATCCGGGGCTGATCCGGGGCCGGAGGGCACTGCCCTCCGGCCCCGGCTTGCCACTAGATTCGGTTCATGGCGGAGACGAGACGCGAGATCGAGCGCAAGTACGCATCCGACGACGGCGGACTGCCCGACCTGACCGGCGTCGCCGGGGTCGCGGCCGTACTCGACCGGGGCATCGCCGAACTGGACGCCGTCTACTACGACACCGCCGACGAACGCCTCGCCGCCGCCTCCGTCACCCTGCGCCGCCGCACCGGCGGCTCCGACGCGGGCTGGCACCTGAAGCTCCCGGTCGCCCCGGGCGTCCGCGACGAGATCCGCGCACCGCTGTCCGACACCGTCCCGGACCTCCTGGCCGGCCTGGTCCGCTCCCGGGTCCGGGACGCCGAACTGGTCCCGGTGGTCCGGCTGCGTTCCGCCCGGGACGTGCGCGAGCTCGTCGACGCGGAGGGCCGGCTGCTCGCCGAGGTCAGTGCGGACGCCGTCCGGGCGGACCGGCTCACCGGCGCGGGCGGCTCCGCCCGGTGGAGCGAGATCGAGGTCGAACTCGCCGACGACGGCGACCCCGCCTTCCTCGACCAGGTGGAGCGAACGCTGCGCGCGGCGGGCGTACGGCCGTCCCGGTCGGCGTCGAAACTGGCGCGGGCGCTGGCGGAGACCCGGCCGGGGAAGGGGGAGGCCGCCTCGGGAGCGGGGAGTGGACCGTCCGCCGGCGGGCCCGTGACCGCGGGCGACCACGTCCTGGCCTACCTTCGCGCCCAGCGGGACGCCCTCGTCGAGCTCGACCCGGCCGTCCGCCGGGACCTGCCCGACTCCGTGCACCGCATGCGCGTCGCCACCCGCCGCGCCCGCAGTGCCCTCCGCTCCCACGCCAAGGTCCTCGACCGCTCCGTCACCGGCCCCGTCGGCGAGGAACTGAAGTGGCTCGCCGGGGAGCTGGGCGTGGACCGGGACCAGGAGGTGCTCCTGGAGCGGCTGACGGCCGCCGTGGACCGGCTGCCCGCCCCGTCGGCCACCGGCCCGGTCCACGCCCGTCTGCGCACCTGGTCGCGGACGCGCGGCGGGGGTTCCCGCCGCCTGACCGCCGTCCTGGACGGCGGGCGGTACCTGGCGCTGCTGGCCGCGCTGGACCGGCTGGTGGACGAGCCGCCGCTGCGTCCGGCTGCCGCCGGTGAGCCGTCGAAGGTGATCGCCGGGGCCGTGCGCAAGGACTTCGGGCAGGTGGCGGCCCTCGTCGGGGAGGCGCTCGGGCACCCGGCCGGGCCGGAGCGCGATCTGGCGCTGCACGAGGCCCGCAAGAAGGCCAAGCGGACCCGTTACGCGGCGGAGGCGGCGGTGCCGGCGCTCGGCGAGCCCGCCGCCGACCTCGTCCGGCAGATGAAGTCCCTCCAGGGCCTGCTCGGCGACCACCAGGACAGCGTGATGACCCGCGAGGCCCTGCGCGACCTCGCCGCCGAGGCGCACGCGGCGGGGGAGGACGCCTTCGCCTACGGCCTGCTGTACGGCCGCGAGGAGCGGCGGGCCGAGCTCGCGGAGGCGGCGCTGCCCGGAGCGTGGGCGGCGATCAGGGGGAGAACGGCGGTCTGGGAGGCGCCTGCGGGCGGGTTAGGCTAGATGGTCACCCGTCCCCCAGCCTCCGGCCGGGGGGTACCCCCAGTCAGCTCACGAAGGTTCCCCCGATGTCTGTCGAGTCGGTGTTCCCGCAGCTCGAAGCCCTGCTCCCGCATGTGCAGAAGCCGATCCAGTACGTGGGCGGCGAGCTGAACTCCACCGTCAAGCCCTGGGACGACTGTGACGTCCGCTGGGCCCTGATGTACCCGGACGCGTACGAGGTCGGTCTGCCCAACCAGGGCGTCATGATCCTCTACGAGGTCCTCAACGAGCAGGAGGGCGTCCTCGCCGAGCGCACCTACAGCGTGTGGCCGGACCTGGAGGCGCTGATGCGGGAGCACGACGTCCCGCAGTTCACGGTGGACAGCCACCGGCCGGTGAAGGCGTTCGACGTGTTCGGCCTGTCCTTCTCCACGGAGCTGGGCTACACCAACATGCTCACGGCCCTGGACCTCGCCGGGATCCCCCTGGAGTCGAAGGACCGGGGGCTCGACGACCCGATCGTGCTGGCCGGCGGACACGCCGCCTTCAACCCGGAGCCCATCGCCGACTTCATCGACGCGGCGATCATCGGCGACGGCGAGCAGGCCGTGCTCGACATGACGAAGATCATCCGCGAGTGGAAGGCGGAGGGGCGCCCCGGAGGCCGCGAGGAGGTCCTGTTCCGCCTGGCGAAGACGGGATCGGTGTACATCCCGGGCTTCTACGACGTCGAGTACCTCTCCGACGGCCGTATCGCCCGTGTCGTACCGAACAAGTCGGGCGTGCCGTGGCGCGTGTCGAAGCACACCGTCATGGACCTCGACGAGTGGCCGTACCCCAAGCAGCCGCTGGTGCCGCTCGCCGAGACGGTCCACGAGCGCATGTCGGTGGAGATCTTCCGCGGCTGCACCCGCGGCTGCCGCTTCTGCCAGGCGGGCATGATCACCCGCCCGGTCCGCGAGCGCTCCATCACCGGCATCGGCGAGATGGTCGAGAAGGGCCTGAAGGCGACGGGCTTCGAGGAGGTCGGCCTGCTCTCCCTGTCCTCCGCGGACCACTCGGAGATCGGTGACATCGCGAAGGGCCTGGCGGACCGCTACGAGGAGGACAAGATCGGTCTGTCCCTCCCGTCGACCCGTGTGGACGCCTTCAACGTCGACCTGGCGAACGAGCTGACCCGCAACGGCCGCCGCTCGGGCCTGACGTTCGCGCCGGAGGGCGGCAGCGAGCGCATGCGCAAGGTCATCAACAAGATGGTCTCGGAGGAGGACCTGATCCGTACGGTCTCCACCGCGTACGGCAACGGCTGGCGCCAGGTGAAGCTGTACTTCATGTGCGGCCTGCCGACGGAGACCGACGAGGACGTCCTCCAGATCGCCGACATGGCGATGAACGTGATCGCCGAGGGCCGCAAGGTCTCCGGCCAGAACGACATCCGCTGCACGGTCTCGATCGGCGGCTTCGTCCCCAAGCCCCACACCCCGTTCCAGTGGGCGCCGCAGCTCTCCGCCGAGGAGACGGACGCCCGCCTGGAGAAGCTCCGGGACAAGATCCGCGGCGACAAGAAGTACGGCCGTTCGATCGGCTTCCGCTACCACGACGGCAAGCCCGGCATCGTCGAGGGCCTGCTCTCCCGCGGCGACCGCCGGATCGGCGCGGTCATCCGCGCCGTCTACGAGGACGGCGGCCGCTTCGACGGCTGGCGCGAGCACTTCTCCTACGACCGCTGGATGAGCTGCGCGGACAAGGCGCTGCCCGCCTTCGGCGTGGACGTCGACTGGTACACCACCCGTGAGCGCACCTACGAGGAGGTCCTGCCCTGGGACCACCTCGACTCCGGTCTGGACAAGGACTGGCTCTGGGAGGACTGGCAGGACGCCCTCGACGAGACGGAGGTCGAGGACTGCCGCTGGACGCCGTGCTTCGACTGCGGCGTCTGCCCGGCGATGGACACGAGCATTCAGATCGGTCCGACGGGCAAGAAGCTGCTGCCGCTGTCGGTGAAGCAGCCGGCCGGGAGCGGACACTCCCACTGAAGCCCGGCACTGAGCCCCCCTGCCCGATGGGCCGGGGGGCTCAGTGCTGTCGGCGTGGATGGTGCTGTGCGCTCAGCTGTTGTCGTCGCCCGGCTGCGGGGAGTTCAGCGGCAGCCAGGCCAGCGCCGGGGGAGCGGGGTTCGGGCAGGTCAGGGTGGCCGGAGTGTTGCTGCTGTGGCTCTCGGTGCAGATGATCTCGTAGACCAGACCCGTGGTGGTCAGGACGTCGATCTTGATGCCCGCGAGATCCTGGTTCCCCTGGCTGTGCTCGTTGACGGAGACGCCGCAGACCTCGCCCGTGTCGCCGCCGTCGGGGTAGCCCGTCCGGGTGCTGAGGTCGGTCCACCTCAGCGTGTGGTTCTCTCCGGGGCGGACGTCCCGGATCCCGGCGTAGGTGTTGCCGTCGCTCACCGCGGCGCGGACCTCGTAGACCTGCTGGTCCTGGAAGCCGTCGATGTCGGCGCACGGCCCGGTGGCACCCGGCTGCCCCTGTTCCCCCCGAGGGCCCTGCTCTCCCCGAGGACCTTGTTCACCCTGGAGGCCCTGTTCCCCCTGGGCGCCGGTTTCGCCTTGTGGTCCCTGTTCTCCTTGGGCGCCGGTTTCGCCTTGTGGTCCCTGTTCTCCTTGGGCGCCGGGTTCGCCCTGCGGGCCCGCCTCGCCCTGCGGCCCCGGCTCGCCCTGCGGTCCGGTTTCACCCTGCGGCCCCGGTTCTCCCTGAGGTCCGGGAGGGCCCGGAGGTCCGGGAGGGCCCGGGGGGCCCGCCGGACCCGGGTCGCCCTTGGGGCCCTGCACTCCCGTGCACTCCTTGCCGCCGGACGCCACGGCCTTCGGCGCGGCTTTCGGCCCGGGCCTGCCGGGCTTTCCCGGCTTGGCCGGCCTTCCGGGCTTGCCGGGCTTCCCCTTCCCCGGCTTGCCCGCCTTGCCCGGCTTGCAGGGGTGGTGGTCGTCCGTGGAGGCCTCGGCGGAGGCCGTCAGCTTCCCCGTGCCTGGTGCCGCCGCCGTGGCCGGGCTCATCAGGCCGGCCGCCAGGACCAGCGTGAGCGAGGCGACCGTACCCGCCCTCGCGCACGCGTGCCCGGCCGGCAGTCCCGGACGTGAAGTCGCCGGTCTCCGCCGCGAAGTGGTCGTAGGCGTCCTGAAGACAGGACTCATCTGTGTGCTCCTTGCCTCAACCGGTTCGAGTGATGCCCCGAACTCGGATGCGAGCTTGACCGGGACGCGGAGCGTCCAGCCGGTTTCCGGCCCGGAACGCGCCCATTGGTCGACATATCGGACTAATCAGATGGGTGCTGATGGGTGCTGATGGGTGGTCGCCCAGCGGCGGGGACGGAGGGCGGGGGCGGGGGCGGGGTGGAGAGCGGCCGCGAACGCTCCGTGCCGTGCGTCGCCCGGCTCGTCGCCGCGGGGCGTTCCCCCTGTTTCCGCCGCCCGCGCGGGATCCGCGCGGGCGGTTGCGGCGTCTACCCGTACATGGACCTCGACAAGCCGCCCGCCCGACCGCCCGCGCAGCCGCCGCCCGAGGGGTGCCTCGTGGTCGCGATCCGGCTGCCCGTGCGGATCGTCGTGTTCGTGCTGGTCGTGCCGGTGCGGATGGCGTGGGACGCCCTCGTCGTCGCCGGCCGCTTCCTGCGGGACACGGTGCTGCGGCCGGTCGGCCGGGGCCTGCTGTGGCTGGGCAGGGTCCTGTTCGTCCTGCCGCTCGCCGGCCTGTGGCGGTACGTCGTCGTCCCCGCCGGACGGGCGCTCGGACTGCTCGGGAAGGTGCTGGTCGTCATCCCCCTGACGGCGTGCCACCGCTATGTCCTCACGCCCGTCGGCCACGCCGTCGCATGGCTGGTCAGGGCGGTCGGCGCGGTCGTCGCCCTGCTGTACGCGCGCGTACTCACCCCGGTCGGCACCGGCCTCGGCGCGGCGCTGGTCTGGCTGGCGCGGTACCTGATCGCCGTCCCCGCCCGCGCGGTGTACAGGTGGGTGCTGACGCCGGTCGGCCGGGCCGTCGCCCGGTGCGCGCGGGGGCTCCTGTGGGTGCTGCGCGCGCTCGTCTCCGGGCTCGGCCGGGTCCTGTACTGGACGGCCCGGATCCTGCTCGTCCTGCCCGTGGTCGCGCTCTGGCGCTGGGTCCTCGCACCCGTCGGCCGGGTCCTCGCCGTCGTCGTACGGGAGGTGGGGGACGCCCTCGGGCATGCCTGGCGGATCGCGGGGCGCGTCTCGCTCGTCGTGGGCCGGTTCCTGGCGACCCTCTTCCGGTGGATCTTCGTGGAGCCGGTGCGCCGGTTGTACCGGACCGTGCTGGTCCCGGTGGGACACGTCCTCCGCGACACCGTCCTGCGCCCGGCAGCCGAGGCCGTCCGCGCCGCGGGCCGGGCCGCCGCCCAGGCCCTGACCGCCGCCCGGCAGTCCGTACGGCAGGCGCGCGCGGACGTCCGGCGGATGCTCTTCGGCGAGGCCCCGCAGCGGGAAGGCGCGGCCCGCGGGGAACCTTCCGCCCGTGGGACACGTACTCTTGGTAGCAGTACGACCGCTCTCACGAAGGACTGAACGACACTGGGCAAGCGACAGCCCGAAGGCCCGCCGCCCGCACCCGCGGTGCAGCGCATCCGACTGCGCTACACCAAGCGCGGCCGCCTCCGGTTCACCAGCCACCGTGACTTCCAGCGCGCCTTCGAGCGCGCGTTGCGCCGTGCCGAGGTGCCGATGGCGTACTCGGCGGGGTTCACGCCGCACCCGAAGGTGTCGTACGCCAATGCCGCACCCACCGGCACGGGCAGCGAGGCGGAGTACCTGGAGATCGCGCTCACCGAGGCGCGGGATCCGCAGAAGCTGCGTGAGCTCCTCGACGAGTCGCTGCCCACCGGGCTCGACGTGATCGAGGCGGTCGAGGCCCGCACCACGGGGCTCGCCGACCGGCTCACGGCCTCCGTGTGGGAACTGCGCCTGCCCGGCGTGGACCCCGCGGACGCCGACCGCGCGGTGGCGGCCTTCAACGGGGCCGACACCGTCGAGGTCCAGCGCCTCACCAAGAACGGCGTCCGTACCTTCGACGCCCGCCCCGCCGTCGTACGGCTGGAAACGCACCTGCCACCGGCTGATAGGCCTATCGACCAGCCCTGTGCGATACTGCGGCTGGTGGTTCGGCACGTGACGCCTGCCGTACGACCCGACGACGTCCTGTCCGGTCTCCGCGCCGTGGCCGACCTGGCGCCGCCGGTCCCCGCAGCGGTGACCAGGCTGGCGCAGGGGCTGTTCGATGAAGAGACCGGCGCGGTGACCGACCCGCTCGCGCCCGACCGCGAGGCAGCCGAGGCCCACTCAACGGCCGAACCGACTGCCGCCGCGAAGGCGCCGGCGTAAGGAAGGTTCCGCACAGGGACGGACGTCGTAGCGCCGCCCTCGTACTCGGGAGCCACCTGGGTCGGGCAGCGCACCGACCAGAAGACTTTCGCCAGGCCGTACGCAACATGGCGTACGGAACCGGCGAGACAAGACACAGAGAGCTCCCGTGCGGCGGCCGCGCCCCGGACGGCGGCACCGCGCACAGCGCGAGCCGCGGACGTCAACGGCGATCGACGAGGTCGATGCCGGACCAGGTGCGGCGCCCGGGAGCCTGACGGGAGACACACCCGCATGCTCGAGCCGACCGAACCCATCGAGTCCGTGACGGACTCCGCATCGAACAACACCCCCAGCGACACCCTGCCGCCGCGTCGTCGGCGCCGTGCCGCTTCCCGCCCGGCCGGTCCGCCGGTCGCCACCACCGACACCCCGGCCGAGACGGTCGCGCCGGCCATACCGGCCGCCGAGTCCGTCGCCGATCTGGTGACGGACCCCAGCGACGAGGCCGCGGCGGACGGGACCGTCGAGGCCCCCGAGACTGCTGCGGCGGAGCCGGTTGCCGAGGCGGCGTCCGTGCGTCCGCGTCGTCGTGCCACGCGTCGGGCGTCCGCGCCTGCCGGGGCTCCGGTGTCGGCCGAGGCGGCCGAGACCGTGGTGCCCGCGGTGGCTGCCGAGACCGTTGAGACGGTCGAGGCCGTTGAGGCCGCCGAGACTGCTGCGGCGGAGCCGGTTGCCGAGGCGGCGTCCGCGCGTCCGCGTCGTCGTGCCACGCGTCGGGCGTCCGCGCCTGCTGGGGCTCCGGTGTCGGTCGAGGCGGCCGAGACCGTGGTGCCCGCGGTGGCTGCTGAGACGGTCGAGGCCGTTGAGACCGCCGGGACCACCGAGGCCGCTGCTGCGGAGCCGGTCGCCGAGGCCGCGCCCGCGCGTCCCCGCCGCCGTGCCACCCGCCGGGTGTCCGCGCCCGCCGCCGCGCCGCAGACCGCCGAGGGCGAGACGGAGACCGAGCCCCGGACCGAGGCCGCGCCCGCCGTCGCCGAGCCGGCCGTGAGCGCCGGGACGGAGGCCCCCGCCGAGACGCCCGCCGCCGAGGAGGCCGCACCGCGCCGCACCCGTCGTCGGGCCACGCGCCGCGTGTCCGCGCCCGCCGAGACCGGTGAGGCCGCCGCCGAGACGGCCGAGGCCGGCACCGCTCCCGAGGCCGCCGAGGCCCAGCAGCCCGCCGCCGCTGCCGAGCGGCCCGCCGCCGAGCCGGTCGCGGCCCCCGAGGCCACGGCCCCTGCCGCACCGGCCGACGAGGACGCCGCTCCGCGCCGTGCGCGTCGGCGTGTCGTCCGCAAGGCCGCCGGCGGCTTCTCCGAGCCCGCGCGGCCGGCCGGCGAGGACGCCGACGCGCCGCGGCGCCCGGCACGTCCCGCCGTCGCCGTGTTCCAGGCGCCCGTGTTCACCGAGCCCCGCTTCCAGACGCCGCAGCGCGCGGCGGCCGAAGCGGCCGCCGCCGAGGCGGAGGCCGTCGAGCCGGCGGAGGCCGTCGCACCCGCCGAGGCCGAGGCGCCCGCGGCGCCCGCCGCGCCGGTCGTGTCCGTCGAGTCCGCCGAGGAGCTGCCCGAGGAGGCGGCCGGTTCGCGCCGCCGCCGCCGTCGCCGCAGCGCCGGCGCCGGTGACGAGAGCGCCGAGCCCGCGCCGAGCGCCGCCGTGCCCGCCGCCGTGGAGGAGGAGGCGGAGCCGGAGGAGGACGACGAGGCCGCCGAGGACGTCGTCGAGGGCGACGACGAGACCGAGGACAGCGGTTCGCGCCGTCGCCGCCGCCGTGGCGGCCGTCGCCGCCGCCGTGGCGAGTCCGCCGACGGAGAGGCCGGGGACGGCGAGTCCGACGACCTCGCCGCCGAGCAGGCCGAGCAGGACGCCGAGGACACCGCCGAGCAGGAGGAAGAGGACGCCGAGGAGGGGCACCTCGACGAAGCGGGCGGCTCCACCGCCGGCAGCCGTCGCCGCCGCCGTCGTCGCCGCCGTGCCGGGGACACCTCCACGGACGGCGAGGCGGGCGAGGGCGACCCCGAGCGCACGGTCGTCAAGGTGCGCGAGCCGCGCAAGGCGAGCGAGCCGTCCGACGAGGTGCAGTCCATCAAGGGCTCGACCCGCCTGGAGGCCAAGAAGCAGCGCCGGCGTGAGGGCCGTGAGCAGGGCCGCCGCCGCGTCCCGATCATCACCGAGGCCGAGTTCCTGGCCCGCCGCGAGGCCGTCGAGCGCGTGATGGTCGTCCGGCAGCACGGCGACCGGACCCAGATCGGCGTCCTGGAGGACGGCGTGCTCGTCGAGCACTACGTCAACAAGGAGCAGTCGACCTCGTACGTCGGCAACGTCTACCTGGGCAAGGTCCAGAACGTCCTGCCGTCGATGGAGGCCGCCTTCATCGACATCGGCAAGGGCCGCAACGCCGTCCTGTACGCCGGCGAGGTCAACTTCGAGGCGCTGGGCATGGCCAACGGGCCGCGCCGCATCGAGTCCGCCCTGAAGTCCGGCCAGTCGGTCCTGGTACAGGTCACCAAGGACCCGATCGGACACAAGGGCGCCCGGCTGACCAGCCAGGTCTCCCTCCCCGGCCGCTACCTCGTGTACGTGCCCGAGGGCTCGATGACCGGCATCAGCCGCAAGCTGCCCGACACCGAGCGGGCCCGGCTGAAGAGCATCCTCAAGAAGATCGTCCCCGAGGACGCGGGCGTCATCGTGCGCACCGCCGCCGAGGGCGCGAGCGAGGACGAGCTGCGCCGGGACGTCGAGCGGCTCCAGGCGCAGTGGGAGGACATCCAGAAGAAGGCCAAGAGCGGCAACGCCCCGACGCTGCTCTACGGCGAGCCGGACATGACCGTCCGGGTCGTGCGCGACATCTTCAACGAGGACTTCACCAAGGTCGTCGTCAGCGGCGACGACGCGTGGTCGACGATCCACGGGTACGTGTCGCACGTCGCGCCGGACCTCGCCCAGCGGCTGTCCCGGTGGACCTCCGAGGTCGACGTCTTCGCCACGTACCGGATCGACGAGCAGCTCGCCAAGGCGCTGGACCGCAAGGTCTGGCTGCCCAGCGGCGGCTCGCTGGTGATCGACCGGACCGAGGCGATGGTCGTCATCGACGTCAACACCGGCAAGTTCACCGGCCAGGGCGGCAACCTGGAGGAGACGGTCACCAGGAACAACCTGGAGGCGGCCGAGGAGATCGTGCGCCAGCTGCGGCTGCGCGACCTCGGCGGCATCATCGTGATCGACTTCATCGACATGGTGCTGGAGTCCAACCGGGACCTGGTGCTGCGGCGCCTGCTGGAGTGCCTGGGCCGGGACCGCACGAAGCACCAGGTCGCCGAGGTGACCTCGCTGGGCCTGGTCCAGATGACCCGCAAGCGGGTGGGGCAGGGGCTGCTGGAGTCCTTCTCCGAGACCTGCGTGCACTGCAACGGCCGCGGTGTCATCGTCCACGTCGAGCAGCCGACCTCCGCCGGCGGCGGGGGCAAGCGCAAGAAGCGCGGCCGCGGCGCGGACGGGCAGGTTCCCGACCACGAGCACGAGGCCGTGGCCGCCGAGACCCCGGTGACCATCGCCGAGGAGACCGAGAGCGAGGCCGAGGTCGCCGCCGAGGCGGCCGCGCCGGTCGCGCTGGAGGCCCCCGACTTCGCGCCCGACGAGGAGCTGTACAGCAGCGTCGCCGAGGCGGAGGCCGCGGCCACGCGCGGTCGCGGCCGTCGCCGGGCGAGCCGTCGGGCGTCCGCCCCGGCGGGTGCGCCGAGGGGCTCCGCCGCGCCGAAGGCCGCCGTGTCCCAGGCTCCGGCGGAGCCGGCCACGGCGGGCGCCGAGACGGTTCCCACCGCTCAGGACGTCACCGCCGAGGACGAGGCCGAGCGTCCGGTGCAGCCGGCCGAGGCCGTCGCCGCGCAGGCCGAGCCGGCCGCCGTCGAGGACCCGGTCGTCGAGGCCCCGGCCGCCGCGGAGGAGGCCGCGCCCAAGGGCCGCACGCGCCGTCGGGCCACCCGCAAGGTGTCCGCTCCGGCCGGTTCCCCCGAGGGGGCCGAGGCCGCCGTCGTGACGGTCGCCGAGACCGCGCCGGCGCAGGCCGAGGCCCCGGTCGAGCCCGCGCCCGAGGCGCAGGCCCCGGCGGAGGCCGTCGCCGAGCCGGCCGCCGAGCCGGTCGCCGAGAGCGCGGCCCCGGCCCGTCCGCGGCGCCGGGCCGTGCGCAAGGCGACGGCGCCCACCACGTCCGAGGAGACGGCCGTCGTGGTCGTCCCGTCGGCCGCGGCGGACGCTCCGGCACAGGCCGCCGCGGAGTCCCCGGCCGAAGCCCCGGCCGAGGCTCCCGCCCAGGCCCCGGCCGAAGCGGTGACCGAGGCGCCGGCGGCGGAGTCGGCCGAGGAGCCGGCCGAGGAGCCGGCCGAGGCCGCCCCGGCCAAGAAGGCCGCCGCCCGCAAGACGGCCAAGAAGGCCACCGCCAAGAAGGCCGCCACCAAGAAGACCGTGGCCAAGAAGACCGCCACGGCCGCGAAGAAGACGGCCGCCAAGAAGACGACGGCCAAGAAGGCCGCCAAGACGGTGGCCAAGAAGACGGCGGCGGCGCAGCAGAGCGCCCCCTCCGTCTCGGCGGCCACGCAGGACTGACGGTCCCGCCGGCCTCCGGGCCGGTGCGGTGACGGCGGTGCGACGACGGCGGTGCGGGGAACCCGGTGCGATACCGGGCGACCCGCGCCGCCGCGTGTTTCGCCGCTTGTTACCGAGCGCGTTACCCTGTGTTCTGCTTGTGATGGAGGGCGCCCGTCGAGGGGGTTTCTCTGTGGTAACCCTGGGGAAAGTCACTGTGTCTGTGCTGGTAACGTGAGCGCCGGTCTCGGTGGCCACAGCCATGCGCACCGTGACCACAGCCGAACTGCACGTCCGGTCCTTCAGCCGGGATACGGCTGTCTTCCCGCAAGGAACCCTCGGGGGCGGGGTCCTGTACACAACTTGTTCGCCCGCCCACAGGCGGCGGTGAACACCCGGGGATGCGGCCGTGCCGGGTTCGACGCGGTCCCTTCCCGATCACGCACGACGCGCCTTCGAGGTCGCCGTAGAGGAGGGGATGTCGATGACCGACGCCCATGAGTTCATACCGGCCGCCAAGCCTGTGATCGGCGAGGAGGAGATCGAGGCCGCGGTGCGCGTGCTGCGCAGCGGCCGGGTCGTCCAGGGTCCCGAGGTGGCCGCCTTCGAGGAGGAGTTCTCGGAGCTGGTCGCCGGGCGGCACTGCGTCGCGGTCAACTCCGGCACCTCCGCGCTGCACCTGGCCCTCATGGCGCTGGGCATCGGTCCGGGCGACGAGGTCATCGTGCCGTCGTTCTCCTTCGCGGCATCCGCCAACGTGGTCCGGCTGGTCGGCGCCGACGTCGTCTTCGCCGACATCGAGGCCGACACCTTCTGTCTGGACCCGGCGGCCTTCGAAGCGGCGATCACCCCGCGCACCGCGGCGGTCATGCCGGTCCACCTGTACGGCCACCCGGCCGCGATGGACCGGATCATGGCGATCGCCGCGCAGCACGGGCTCGCCGTCGTCGAGGACGCCTGCCAGGCCCACGCGGCGGCGCAGCACGGCACGCCGGTCGGCGCCTTCGGCGCCGCGGGCACCTTCAGCTTCTACCCGACCAAGAACATGCACAGCCTCGAGGGCGGCATGATCAGCACGGCCGACGCGGAGGTCGCCCGGACCCTGCGCCTGCTGCGCAACCAGGGCATGGAGCAGCGCTACGCCAACGAGATCGTCGGCGCCAACGTGCGCATGACGGACGTCTCCGCCGCGATCGGCCGGGTGCAGCGGACCAAGGTCGAGGGCTGGACCGAGCAGCGCATCGCCAACGCCGCCTACCTCACCGAGCACATCACCGCGCCGAACGTGGTGACGCCGAAGCCGGCCGAGGGCGCCCGCCACGTGTACCACCAGTACACCGTGCGCGTCCGGGGCGACCGCGACGCCGCCATGGCGAAGCTGACCGAGGCGGGCATCGGCAACGCCGTGTACTACCCGACCCCGATCCACCGGCTCAAGCCGTTCTGGGAGCCGGACCAGAAGGCCGGCCGCACCTGGGACCTGCCGGAGACGGAGCGCGCGGCCGCCGAGGTCGTGTCCCTGCCGGTCCACCCCGCGCTGACCCAGCAGGACCTGGACCGCATCGTCACCGCCGTGAACGCGCTGGGAGAGCAGCTGTGAGCAAGCCGCTGCGGGCCGGACTCGTCGGCCTCGGTTCGATGGGGCGTCACCACGCCCGTGTGCTGTCCGGTCTGGACGGCGTCGAGCTGGTCGGCGTCGTCGACCCGATGGGCGACACGTTCGGCGCCGCGCAGGGCGCCCCCGTCCTGGACACCGTCCAGGAGCTGATCGCCCTCGGGATCGACTACGCCGTCGTGGCCTGTCCGACCCATCTGCACGAGGAGGTCGGTCTGGCGCTCGCCGAGGCCGGCGTCTGCGCGCTGATCGAGAAGCCGGTCGCCGACACCGTCGAGGGAGCCCGCCGGCTCGTCGACGCGTTCGAGTCGCGGGGCCTGGTGGCCGGCGTCGGCCACATCGAGCGGTGCAACCCGGCGCTGCGCTCGCTGCGCGCCCGCCTGGAGGCCGGCGAGCTCGGCGACGTCTACCAGGTCGTCACCCGCCGCCAGGGCCCGTTCCCGCACCGGATCGCCGACGTCGGCGTGGTCAAGGACCTGGCCACGCACGACATCGACCTCACCGGCTGGGTGACGGGCCGCCAGTACGTGTCCATCGCCGCGCACACCGTCTCCAAGAGCGGCCGCCCGCACGAGGACATGGTCTCCGCGGTCGGCCGCCTGGACGACGGCACCATGGTCAACCACCTGGTCAACTGGCTGAGCCCGCTCAAGGAGCGGTTCACGTCGGTCACCGGTGAGCGCGGCTGCTTCATCGCCGACACCCTCACCGCCGACCTGACGTTCCACTCCAACGCGGCGGTCACCACCGAGTGGGAGGCCCTGCGCGCCTTCCGCGGTGTCTCCGAAGGTGACATGATCCGCTACGCCATCCCGAAGCGGGAGCCGCTGCTCGTCGAGCACGAACTGTTCCGGGACGCCGTGCTCGGCAAGGACGCCGACATCTGCACCCTGCGCCAGGGCATGCGGACCGTCGAGGTCGCGGCCGCGGTGCTGCTGTCGGCGACGGAGAACCGCAGCGTGTCCCTTCAGCCGGAGGACCTGGCCGTCCATGGCAGCTGAGCGTCACCCGCGGGGGGAACGGCACGCGCTCGGCGGGACTCCTATGTTCTGTGAGACCTTCCCCGCAGGACCCAGCCGGCCGCCGGCTGTCGGAGACCAGGAGCCGGAGAATGAGTGCTGCGCCTGACGTCAGCGTCATCGTTGCCGTCTACAACACGATGCCCTACCTGACGGAGTGCCTGAACTCCCTCCTCGGGCAGAGCATCGGCCGGGACCGGCTGGAGGTCGTCGCCGTCGACGACGGCTCCACCGACGACAGCGGCCGCGAACTCGACCGGTTCGCGGCGCTGTACCCGGACACCGTCAAGGTGATCCACCAGCCCAACTCCGGCGGCCCCGCCGCGCCCAGCAACCGGGCGCTGGAGGTGGCCACGGGCCGGTACGTCTACTTCATCGGCTCCGACGACTACCTCGGCGAGGAAGCCCTGGAGCGCATGGTGAAGTGCGCCGACCGGAACGAGTCGGACGTCGTCATCGGCAAGATGGTCGGCACCAACGGCCGCTACGTCCACCAGGCGCTCTACAAGGAGAACACCGCCGACGTCAGCCTGTACGACTCCGCGCTGCCGTTCACCCTGGCCAACACCAAGCTGTTCCGGCGCGAGCTGGTCGAGAAGCACAAGCTGCGCTTCCCCGAGCACATGCCCGTGGGCAGCGACCAGCCGTTCACCATCGAGGCGTGCGTCCGCGCCCGGCGGATCTCGGTGGTCGCCGACTACACCTGCTACTACGCGGTCAAGCGCGGCGACGCCAGCAACATCACCTACCGCGCCGACCACCTGGCGCGGCTGCGGTGCGCGGCCGAGATCATGGACTTCACGGCCGGTCTCATCCAGGCGGGCCCCGACCGTGACGCCGTGCTGCGCCGGCACTTCACGTGGGAACTGGCCAAGCTCGTCCAGGACGACTTCCCCGGCCTGGACCGCGAGTTGCAGCGGCAGCTCTGCGCGGGCGTCGCGCGGCTCGCCGACAGCTACTTCACCGACGGCATCCGCGACGCGATGGACGTCAAGCGCCGGGTGCGCATCGCGCTGGCGCACGCCGGGGCGATCGACGAACTGTGCGAGGCCGTCACCTCCGAGAAGGAGCACGGGGCACCGCCGTTCGTCGCCGAGGGCGAGCGCGCCTACGCCCGCTACCCGGGCTTCCGCGACCCGGGCACCGGCGTGTCCGACCGCGTCTACGAGCTGGTGGGGGAGTCGGTCCCGGGCCGGCTCGCCCAGGGCACCGAACTGCTCGCCTCCGGCTGGGAACAGCAGGACGACGGGCTCACCTACACGGCGTCCGTACGGGTGCCCGTCGTCGGTGACGTCGAGCGCGCGGGCGTGGTGCTGCGGCTCGTCAAGGGCGCCATGCCCAAGTCGGCCGACAAGCCCGGCGCACGCCGGCTGAAGGCCGGGCAGGTCCTGGCGCCGGCCGTCGGCGAGATGCGGGTGGAGCCCGCCGAGGACGGCGCGGGAAGCGTGCTGCACGCCCGCGTCCCGCTGGAGCACGTCACCGCCAGACGCGGGGTGCGGGTCTACCTGGACCTCGCCGGGCGGACGTACGAGATCCCCGTGCGCGGCCAGGGACTGCCCATGCCGCTGGCGCGTCTGTGGGGGCCGGAGACGGACCTGTACCGTGCGTCGGCGCTGGTGAACGACAAGGGGCGTGTGGTCATCGACACGGCCCAGCTGCACCCCCCGAAGAGGACACTGGTGCGGCGGGCGCTCGGGCGCCTGTTCGGGAAACTGAAGTCCGGCGCCGTCCGCGTGAAGCGGGGCGGCGCCAAGAAGTCCGAGCCGAACGGTGCCAAGAAGCCGGCCGGTTCCAGAAGGAAGTAGCGACCCTCCATGAACATCTGTGTAGTAGCGCTCGGCAAGATCGGGCTCCCGCTGGCGGTGCAGTTCGCCTCCAAGGGCCACCGGGTCATCGGCGCGGACGTCAACGAGAAGGTCGTCGAGCTGGTCAACGCCGGTGTCGAGCCGTTCCCCGGCGAGCACGACCTCGACGTCAAGCTCAAGCAGGCCGTCGACGCCGGGCTGCTGACGGCGACGACGGACACCGCGGCCGCGGTCGCCGACTCCGAGGCCGTCGTCGTGGTCGTCCCGCTGTTCGTCGACGCCGAGGGCACGCCGGACTTCGGCTGGATGGACTCCGCGACGAAGGCGATCGCCCAGGGCCTCAAGCCGGGCACGCTCGTGTCGTACGAGACCACCCTGCCGGTCGGCACCACCCGCACCCGCTGGGCGCCGATGCTGGCCGAGGGCTCCGGCCTGACCGCGGGCGAGGACTTCCACCTGGTGTTCTCCCCCGAGCGCGTCCTCACCGGCCGGGTCTTCGCCGACCTGCGCCGCTACCCGAAGCTGGTCGGCGGCATCGACGAGGCGTCGACGGCCCGCGGCGTGGAGTTCTACGAGCAGGTCCTCGACTTCGACGAGCGCGCCGACCTGCCGCGGCCGAACGGCGTGTGGGACCTCGGCACCGCCGAGGCCTCCGAGCTGGCCAAGCTGGCCGAGACCACCTACCGGGACGTCAACATCGGCCTGGCCAACCAGTTCGCGCGGTTCGCCGACGACAACGGCATCGACGTCAAGAAGGTCATCGAGGCCTGCAACTCGCAGCCCTACAGCCACATCCACCAGCCGGGCATCGCCGTCGGCGGCCACTGCATCCCGATCTACCCGCGGATGTACCTGTGGAACGACCCGGCGGCGACCGTCGTGCGCTCCGCCCGTGAGGCGAACGCCGCGATGCCCGAGTACGCCGTCGACCTGCTGGCCGCCGCCTACGGCGACCTGACCGGCGTCAACGTGCTCGTGCTGGGTGCCGCCTACCGCGGCGGCGTCAAGGAGACCGCCTTCTCCGGCGTCTTCCCGACCGTCGAGGCGCTGAAGGCGCGCGGCGCGGTGCCGTTCGTCTCCGACCCGATGTACACGGACGAGGAGCTGGCCGCGCACGGCCTCACCCCGCACGCGGGCGAGAAGGTCACCGCCGCCGTCCTCCAGGCCGACCACGCCGAGTACCGCACCCTGACCCCGGCCGACCTGCCGGACGTCACCGTCCTCGTCGACGGCCGCCGCACGACCGACCCGGAGGCCTGGAAGGGCGTCCGCCGGGTCGTCATCGGCGGCTGAGGACGCCCACGCAGTCACACGGACAACCTCGTGGCCCCGCCCCCCGCACCCGGGGCGGGGCCCCGGTGCAGGAAGGGTTCTTCATGACCTGGCTGATCACGGGCGGGGCCGGCTACATCGGCTCCCATGTGGTGAAGGCGATGATCGACGCCGGTGAGTCCGTCGTCGTCCTCGACGACCTGAGCACGGGTCGGGCCGAGCGGCTCCCGGACGGTGTCGTGCTGGAGACCGGCACGGTCCTCGACCGCGGGACCGTCGACCGGGTGCTGCGCGAGCACGCCGTCACCGGCATCGTGCACATCGCGGGCAAGAAGCAGGTGGCCGAGTCCGTCGACCGGCCGCTGTACTACTACCGCGAGAACGTGGAGGGCCTGCGCGTCCTGCTCGACGCGGCCGCCGGCGCGGGCGTCGGCCGGTTCCTGTTCTCCTCGTCCGCCGCCGTGTACGGCATGCCCGACGTCGACCTCGTCACCGAGAAGACGCCGTGCACGCCCATCAACCCCTACGGCGAGACCAAGCTGGCCGGCGAGTGGCTGGTGGCCGCGGTCGGCGCCCGGCACGGCATGGCGACGGCCTCGCTGCGCTACTTCAACGTGGCGGGCGCCGCCACGCCCGAGCTGGGCGACGACGGCGTCTTCAACCTCGTCCCCATGGTGTTCGAGCGCATCGACGCCGGTGAGTCGCCGCTGATCTTCGGC
The DNA here is from genome assembly GCF_042888135.1 of Streptomyces sp. NPDC003247. Classification (NCBI taxonomy): domain Bacteria; kingdom Bacillati; phylum Actinomycetota; class Actinomycetes; order Kitasatosporales; family Streptomycetaceae; genus Streptomyces; species Streptomyces sp. NPDC003247. The sequence goes on along the minus strand of NZ_JBIAPF010000001.1, from coordinate 798,345 downwards.
GACGACTACGCCACCCCCGACGGCACCTGCGTCCGCGACTACATCCACGTCGAGGACATCGCCACCGCGCACGTCGCGGCCGCACGCCGGCTCGCCGCCGACCCGGAGGCCCGGCTGGTCCTCAACATCGGGCGGGGTGAGGGCGTCTCGGTCGCGGAGATGGTCGGCATCATCCAGGACGTCACCGGCCTCACCGGCCTCACGCCGCGGGTGCGGGGGCGCCGCCCCGGCGACCCGGCGCGGGTGGTGGCCTCCGCGGACCTGATCCGTACGGAACTCGGCTGGAGCGCCCGGCGGGACGTGCGGGAGATGGTGGAGTCGGCGTGGGCGGGGTGGCGGCTGCGGCACCCGTGACGCCACCCGCGGCACGTCACCTGAGGGGCACGCCCCCGTGCGGAACGCCCGCCAGGTGACGCCACCCGCGCAGCACGTCACCCGCGCAACGAGGAAGGGCCCCCGGAATCCGGGGGCCCTTCCTCGTGTGCGCCTCGGCCGTCAGGCCTCGCCGGGCTCAGCCCTGTTCGAGGAACAGCTTCTCGAAGTGCTTGCGCACCACGGGCCAGTCCCACACCGTCAGCGCGTGCTCGGTGGCCTGCTCGCCGGCGGCGCGCCAGGCCTCCTCGGTGGCCGTGAGCTTCAGGATCCGCTCGGCCGCCTCCGCGGGGGAGGCCACGACCCAGCCCTCGGGGTAGAGGGTGCGGGCGCTGTTGGGCTTGCCCGCGTAGAACGGCCAGTCGCGCGCGACGGGGACGGCACCGCTGGCGGCGCCCTCCATCAGGCCGACGTGGCAGCCCTCGCGCACCGAGGAGCTGAGGATCGTCCCGATCTCGACCAGCTTCGACGGGACGTCGTCCGTGGGCCCGAGCTTCACGACCGCGCCGGACTCCTCCAGCGGGGCGATCAGCCGGTCGAACTCGCGCCGGTACTCGCGGGTGGCCTGGCTGGTCTTCGGGTCCATGTCGCCGCCGACCAGGATCAGCCGGTAGCGCTCGTCGTGCTTGCGGACCCGCTGGAGGACGTCCACGGCCCACTTGGGGTCCTTGGCGACCTGGCTGATGCCGATCAGCCCCAGGTTGAACCGGGCCTCGGCCGGCTTGGTCCGGTCGAAGCCCGACAGGTCCATGGCGTTGTCCAGGACGTGGAAACGCGGGGCCTGCTCGCCGCGGAGCACCGGCACGAGCGAGGTGGTGAGGTCCTTCACGTGGGGCGCGACGAACACCATGTCGTCGATCCGGGAGAAGTCCGTCATGTGCGGCCAGCGGGTGAACGCCTCGTAGCTGTGCAGGCGCACGACGATCCGGGTGTCGCCCGGGTCGATCGTGGTGAGCATGCCGGCCGGGCCCGCCGCCCACTCCAGGAACACCGTGTCCGCCCAGTCGAGGTAGGGGCGCATCAGGCGCTCCACCTCTTCCTGGTAGGAGCTCGTACCGTCCGACAGACGGTCCTCGATCATCCTCGGGGCCGCCCAGGAGATCCGCTTGAGGTGCTTGTTCGAGGCGAGGTCCAGGTAGCGCAGCTCGACGCCGGGGTGGTCGGCGAAGTGCTCCCGGATGAGGTGCAGGAAGTTGTCGTTGGCGCTCGTCGCCAGCAGCAGCCGCAGCGGGCGGTCGGTGGGCACGGGCGCCGCGGGCGCCTTGCGGCCGCGGGGGCGGCTCAGCGCCTGGAACGCCGTGGAGCGGTGCAGCGGGGCGACGAACCCCTCGGCGTCCTTGGCCAGCGGCGACGACAACTGGTCGATGTGCAGCACCCGGTGGAAGTCCAGGAACAGCGCACGGTTCAGCGCCTCGGCCGCCTCGCCGACACGACCCTTGGCGAACTCCGCGTCGGCGTAAGCGAGATGGGCCCCGACCGCCTTGCCGATGATCCGCGGGCTGATGCCCTTGCGGATCTCCTGCATGGCGCCCTCGTAGTAGAGGTCCGCCCGCAGCTTCGGGTCCGGGATGCGCGCGGCGGCGTCCGCGAGGGTCAGCGCGGCACCGCTGGTGCGGCCCGCCCACTGCATGCCCTCGGCGACGTACCGCGAGGTCGCGGCGCGCACCTTGACGGGCATGCCGGGCGCGGTCACGGCGGAGCGCCACAGCCGGGCGCCGACGCCGGAGCGCATCACGGTGCGCGGGGTGGCCGCCCGCACCAGCTGGGCGGGCAGCTCGCCGACACCGCGGCGTACGTCGCGGGCGACGACGTGCAGCGGCGGCAGGACGGAGGAGCGGGCCGCGGCGCCGCCCTTGTCCTTCAGCTCCTCGACGGCCTTCAGCGCGGGCGCGAGCCCGAACTTGGCGGCGGCGCCGCGGTTGTACTCGGCCAGCCGCCACACCGTGTACACGGAGCCGGCGTCCAGCGCGACGAGCACGTCGGCCTTGCGGGCCCGGGAGCGCAGCCACGAGTCGCGGCCGATCTGCATCCACACGCGCAGGCCGCGCGGCGACTTGCCGGCCCGGCGGCGCAGCGCCTGGCTGCGGTGCTTGAGGCTGCGCGGCAGCTGGTGCACACCGGCCAGCCCGACCTTGGCGATCTCCTCGGGAACGCCCTCGGCCTCCAGGTGGAAGGCGCCCGCCAGGTGCACGCGCGCCCCCAGGGCCTCGAACGTGCGCACCGCGGAGGCCAGGACGCCGAGCTGCGGCCGGTCGGCGGCGACGAGCAGGACTTCGGTCACGGGGCGAGCTCCTCGACGAGGTTCTTGACGGCGACGGACATCAGCGCCTCGCGAGTGAACTGGTCGGCGTGGGCCATCGCCTCGGCGTGCTCGGCGTCGGTCGTCTCCACCGCCATGTGCGCGGCCCTGATGAACGACTCGGTCAGGCCCTCCTCGTCGAGCCCGGGGGCGCCCGTCCACAGCGGGTGGCCCTTCAGCACGTTGGAGGCGTCGTGCTCGACGGCGTGCGCCGACACGATCGGCAGGCCCGTCGCCATGTACTCGTACACCTTGCCGGAGGTGACGTACCGGCCGCCGATCAGGATCAGCACCATGGCGTCCCAGCCGGCGTAGATCGAGGAGACCTCGGCCTTGGCGGCGGGGCCGCCGTAGAAGACGCCGTCGGGCTCGGCGTCCTTGAGGACCTCGGCGTGCCGGTTCGCCCCGCGGCTGGCGCCGTTGCCGAGGTGGCCGCGGATCTCGAAGCGCGCGTTGGCCAGCAGCGGTTCCTTCTCGCGGGCCGCGCGCCAGGCGTTCAGCACCACTTCCAGGTGCGGGATGGTGAAGTTGACGGTGCCGAGGTAGCCGAAGACCAGACCGGACTCGCGGTCCGCCTTGTGCACCCGGCCCGGCGAGCTGTCGGCGTCGTAGCCGTTGCGCACGACGTGCACGCGGTCGGCGAACTCCGGGTAGCGCTTGCGGTAGTGCTCGGCGATCGGGTCGTTGACGACCCACAGGGACACCGCGTGGTCGAGGATCCTCTGCTCCCAGCGGCCCTCCTCGGAGTCGCGGGAGAACGCCTCGACGCCGTCGATGACGTCGATGGACCAGCCGTCGCGGAAGTCCACCGCGTACGGCACCTTCGCGTCCTCCCACAGCTTCCAGGCCGCGGCGAGGTTGACGTACGGCACGCAGCTGGCGAGCAGCAGGTCGGCCGGCCGCTCCCGGTGGATGCGCAGGACGGCCTGCTCCAGGTCGCCGCGCCACTCACCGAAGTTGGGCTCCGGGAAGGCCGCGGTCTGGCGGCGGCGGAGCTGGGCGACCCAGCCGTTGGGGTCGAGGGCGCGCGCCTCGTCGTAGAGGCGGATGTCCGTCTCCAGGTCCTCGCGCGACAGCGGCAGTTCGACGATGTTCACCCGGGGGTCGACCTGCTCCAGCAGGGACAGGTCGATGCCGGAGTCGAGTTCCCAGGACTCCCGGGCGATGTTGACGACCGTGACGTCCCAGCCGGCCTTCACGAACTGGTTGGCGGTCTCGCGCATCCGGTACGTGGAGCTCTTGGCGGCCGGAGGGAAGCCGATCGCGAGATAGATGACGTGGGGCCGCCTGCCTTCCGCAGACGGACCGGACGTGGGAGACGATGACATAGCAGTTGACGCTAGCACGCTGACGTGCGCGGACTGTGGGTCGCTTGTGGCCGTCCGCGGGGCGGACGGCCACGACCCCCGGTGCCGCGTCAGGCGGGCCGGCTGCCCCCCTTCCACTCCTCCATGAGCCGGACGACGTTCTGCGCCGCGCGGCCGTCGCCGTAGGGGGTGCCGGGGTCGGCGGTCGGCACGGGACGGGTCACCGTCTCGGCCCACTCCTGCGGCGACAGCGTGTGCGGGTCGGGTACAAGGACGTTCCAACCGGTGTGCACGGTTTCCACCCACTCCGTCTCGGGGCGGATGGTGGTGCAGATGCGCTCCAGCAGGAACGCCTCCTTCTGGAGCCCGCCCGAGTCGGTGACCACGCCGACGGAGGCGAGCACGGCGGCGACCAGGCTCGCGTACGGCAGCGGGCGGCCGACGTGGAGGTTGCCCTGGGCCAGGTCGATGCCGTGCTCCTCGGCGCGGGCGACCAGACGGGGGTGCGCGGCCAGCGCCACCGGCACCGGCAGCTTGGCGAGCGAGCCGACGATCGCGGCGAGCCGCTCGGGGTCGTCGGTGTTGTCCGGGCGGTGCAGGGTCGCCAGCAGGAACGGCTCGGCCGGGTCGATGCCCTCGGGCAGCTCCGGCGCCGGGAACTCGCCGGCCCGCACCTGGTCGCGGATGCGCAGGCAGATGTCGACCATGACGTCGCCGGCCAGGCGGGTGCGCTCGGCGAGGCCCTCGCCCGCCAGGTGGCGCACGGCCTCCTCGGTCGGGGCCAGCAGCAGGTCCGCGCAGTGGTCGGTCAGCACGCGGTTGTGCTCCTCCGGCATCCGCCGGTTGAAGGAGCGCAGGCCGGCCTCCAGGTGCGCGACCGGCAGGTGCATCTTCACGGCGGACAGCGCGCCGGCGATGGTGGAGTTGGTGTCGCCGTACACCAGGACCCAGTCGGGCCGCTCCCGCTCCAGCACCGGGTCCAGCGCGGACAGCACGGCACCGGTCTGCACCCCGTGGCTGCCGGAACCGACGCCGAGGTGGACGTCGGGGTCGGGGATGCCGAGCCCGGAGAAGAAGACGTCGGAGAGGTCGGCGTCGTAGTGCTGCCCGGTGTGCACGATCACGTGCTCGTGCTCAGTCTCCGCGAAGGCCGCCGCGATGGGGGCGAGCTTCACCAGTTGGGGTCGGGCTCCGACGATGCTGATGACTTTCACTGAGCACTCTTCTTCTCGGTCGGGCTTTTGGTAGGGGAATGGTAGGCAACGGGCGACCCCCGGCAGGCCCTTGGCCGGGCCGGCGCGGGGTCGCCCGGCACTGTTCACGCCGCGTTCACACCGTGGTCAGCGGGGCGGGAACGGCGGTCCGGGGGCGACGCATAACGGTTTCGTGAATCTTGTGCCCGCCCGGACGCCCGGACGGCGAGCGGGACGGATCACACGGAGCGCTCGACGAGCACCCCGTCCTTCTCCTCGTACAGGGCGCCGCTCTGCGGGCACTCCCACACGCCCGGCTCGCCCTCGCGTGCGACCAGCCGGACGCCGGCGCGGCCGACCCAGCCCACCTGACGGGCCGGCACACCGAGGACCAGGGCGAAGTCGGGCACGTCCTTCGTCACCACGGCCCCCGCGGCGACCATCGCCCAGCGCCCGATGGTGAGCGGCGCGACGCACACCGAGCGCGCCCCGATCGACGCTCCGTCGGAGATGCGCACGCCGACGGCCTCCCAGTCGCCGCCGCGCTTCTGGTTGCCCTCGGGGTCGACGGAGCGCGGGTTGTGGTCGTTGGTGAGGACCACGGCGGGGCCGATGAAGACGCCGTCGCCGAGCTCGGCCGGCTCGTAGACGAGGGCGTAGTTCTGGAGCTTGCAGTTGTCGCCCATGCGGACCCCCGAGCCGACGTACGCGCCGCGGCCGACCACGCAGCCCTCCCCGAGGCGGGCACCCTCCCGGATCTGCGCGAGGTCCCAGACGCTGCTCCCGGCGCCGATCTCGGCGCTCGCGTCGACCTGGGCGCTGGGCTGGACCCTGTAATTCACTTCTTCGCCTTCCGCAGTACGGCTTCGCCCCGCGAGCATACGGGCCGGGGGCGTCCCGGCCCGGTTTGACCCCTGTACACCGGCCCCGTAACCTTGACCGTCGGCGTGTCCACAGACGTGCCACATCCCCGTAAACCTCTTCCTCCCGGGTGCCGGTTCTTCGGTGGCCGGGAGAGGCCGTCCGTGTTCGTTCCCGGACAGCTGGACTGCGGGGATCTGGAAAACGAGAGAAGAGAGTGAGATCCGCGTGTACGCCATCGTGCGCAGCGGTGGCCGCCAGCACAAGGTTGCTGTCGGTGACATCGTTGAGGTTGACAAGATTTCCACCGCCAAGGTTGGCGACACGGTCGAGCTCTCGACCCTGCTCGTTGTCGACGGCGACGCTGTGACCAGCGACCCGTGGGTGCTGGCCGGCATCAAGGTCCAGGCCGAGGTCGTGGACCACCACAAGGGCCAGAAGATCGACATTCTGCGCTACAAGAACAAGACCGGCTACCGCCGTCGTCAGGGCCACCGCCAGCAGTACACGGCGATCAAGGTCACTGAGATCCCCGCGGCTGCGAAGTAAGGGACTGAGGAGACATGGCACACAAGAAGGGCGCATCGTCCACCCGGAACGGTCGCGACTCCAATGCCCAGCGGCTCGGCGTGAAGCGCTTCGGCGGTCAGGTCGTCAACGCGGGTGAGATCCTGGTCCGCCAGCGCGGCACCCACTTCCACCCGGGCTCCGGCGTGGGCCGCGGCGGCGACGACACGCTGTTCGCTCTCCAGGCCGGTTCGGTGGAGTTCGGCACCCACCGTGGCCGCAAGGTCGTGAACATCGTTCCGGTCGCCTGACCTCAGGCTTTCCGCGAACGTTTCGCGAGGCGGACCTCACTTCCCATCCGGGAAGGCGGGTCCGCCTTTCGCGTGTTACGCAGTAGACAGAACCGTACGTATCACCGAAGTGCTGGAGGCACCCCACCATGACCACCTTCGTGGACCGCGTCGAACTCCACGTCGCCGCGGGTAACGGAGGCCACGGCTGTGCCTCCGTCCACCGTGAGAAGTTCAAGCCGCTCGGCGGTCCCGACGGCGGCAACGGGGGGCGCGGCGGCGATGTGATCCTCACCGTCGACCAGTCCGTGACCACGCTGCTCGAATACCACCACTCCCCGCACCGCAAGGCCACCAACGGCAAGCCGGGCGAGGGCGGCAACCGCTCCGGCAAGGACGGGCAGGACCTCGTCCTCCCGGTGCCGGACGGCACCGTCGTCCTCGACAGGGCGGGCAACGTGCTGGCCGACCTCGTCGGGCACGGCACCTCCTTCGTCGCCGCCCAGGGCGGGCGTGGCGGCCTCGGCAACGCGGCTCTCGCGTCCGCCCGCCGCAAGGCGCCCGGTTTCGCGCTGCTCGGCGAGCCCGGCGACCTGCACGACATCGTGCTGGAGCTGAAGACCGTCGCCGACGTGGCGCTGGTCGGCTACCCGAGCGCCGGCAAGTCGTCCCTGATCTCCGTGCTCTCCGCCGCCAAGCCGAAGATCGCCGACTATCCGTTCACCACCCTCGTGCCCAACCTGGGCGTGGTGACGGCCGGATCGACCGTCTACACCATCGCCGACGTCCCCGGTCTCATCCCGGGCGCCAGCCAGGGCCGGGGGCTGGGCCTGGAGTTCCTGCGGCACGTCGAGCGGTGCAGCGTGCTCGTGCACGTGCTGGACACGGCCACCCTCGAATCCGACCGCGACCCCGCCAGCGACCTCGACGTCATCGAGGCGGAGCTGCGCGAGTACGGCGGGCTCGGCGACCGTCCCCGCATCGTCGTCCTGAACAAGATCGACGTGCCGGACGGCAAGGACCTCGCGGAGATGGTCCGCCCCGACCTGGAGGCCCGCGGCTACCGCGTCTTCGAGGTGTCCGCCGTCGCGCACACGGGGCTCAAGGAGCTGTCGTTCGCGCTCGCCGACCTCGTCGGCAGGGCCCGCGCGGCCAAGCCCAAGGAGGAGGCCACGCGGATCGTCATCCGGCCCAAGGCCGTGGACGACGCGGGCTTCACCGTCACGCGGGAGGAGATCGACGGGGAGCTGCTGTTCCGCGTCCGGGGCGAGAAGCCCGAACGCTGGGTGCGGCAGACCGACTTCAACAACGACGAGGCCGTCGGCTACCTCGCCGACCGGCTCAACCGCCTCGGCGTGGAGGACGAGTTGATGAAGGCGGGGGCCCGGTCCGGCGACGGTGTCGCCATCGGGCCCGAGGAGAACGCCGTCGTCTTCGACTGGGAGCCGTCGGTGACCGCCGGCGCCGAGATGCTCGGCCGCCGCGGTGAGGACCACCGCTTCGAGGCCCCGCGTCCCGCGGCCCAGCGCCGCCGCGACCGCCAGGCCGAACGCGACGAGGCCACCGATGAGTTCGAGGGCTTCGAGCCCTTCTGACCGGGCCACATGGGGCCCGGGCTCCCCGGCATAGGCGCCCCGCCCCCCACCGGCGCCCCGGACCCGCCACGGCACGGCCGTGGCGGGTCTCTCTCTGGCCCTCCGCTTGTCATGCACGCGAGATTCTCCGTTCAGCCTGACGGTCGGACGGCCGTGCCACCTTCCTTGTGTCCGAGTGACCAGCGACGCAAGGGAGTTCACGATGGCCCCCGGCCCGAAGAGAACCCTTTCCCCCGACCGCCGCCGCTTCCTCACCGCCGGTGCCGCCGTGGTCGGTGCCGCCGCCTCCGCCCAGCTCTGGCTGCCCGCCACCGCCCGGGCCGCCGGAACCCGGCTGCCGGACGGGGTCTTCAGCCTCGGCGTCACCTCCGGCGACCCCCTGCCCGACGGCGTCGTGCTGTGGACCCGGCTCGCCCCCGACCCGCTGAACGGCGGCGGGATGCCCGACCGCGCCGTCGAGGTCGAGTGGGAGATCTCGCCCGACGAACGGTTCGGCAACGGCGTCCGCCGGGGCGTCGCCCAGGCCCGGCCCGAGTACGGGCACAGCGTCCACGTGGACGTCCGCGGACTGCGCGCGGACCGCACCTACTGGTACCGCTTCCGCGCCGGCGGGCAGCTCTCGCGCGTCGGCCGCACCCGCACCGCCCCCCGCCCGCTCGCCCCCGGCGGCTCCCTGCGCCTCGCCCTCGCCTCCTGCCAGAACTGGCAGCACGGCTACTTCACGCCGTACGCCGACATGTACGCGCAGGACCCCGACGTCGTTCTTTTCGTCGGGGACTACGTCTACGAGAGCGCGCCGTCCGCCACGGCCGTCCGCCGGCACGAGGGGAGCGGCGAGCCGTACACCCTCACCCAGTACCGCAACCGGTACGCGCAGTACCGCACCGACCCCGACCTCCAGCGGATGCACGCCCACGCGCCCTGGGTGGTCACCTTCGACGACCACGAGGTCGACAACGACTACGCCGGGGAGATCCCGCAGGACCCCGCCCAACAGACGCACGACGCGTTCACGGCCCGGCTGACCGCCGCCTACCAGGCGTACTACGAGCACATGCCGGTCCGGGCGACCGCGATCCCGGACGGACCGCACATCCGCATGCACCGGAGCTTCCGGTTCGGCCGGCTGGCCCGGCTCAACGTCCTCGACACCCGGCAGTACCGCAGCGACCAGGCCACCGGCCAGGCCGGCGCCCAGGACCCCGCGCTCACCATGCTCGGCGCCGAGCAGAAGCGCTGGCTGCTGGACTCGCTGCACGGCTCGGACGCCCGCTGGAACCTCGTCGCCTCGCAGATCATGATGGCCGAGACCGACCTGCTGGCCGGGGCGGGCAAGCAGTGGTACTACGACGCCTGGGACGGCTACCAGGTGGAACGCGACGCCCTGCTCGCGGAGTTCGAGCGGGTCCGCAACCCCGTCGTGCTCAGCGGGGACCGGCACCTCACCATGGTCAGCGACCTGAGGAAGGACTTCGCCGACCCGTCCTCCGCGGTCGTCGGCGCCGAGTTCGTCGGCACGTCGATCTCCAGCAACGGCGACCAGGACCAGGCCGCCTTCCACGCGCAGTGGGACCCGCTGAAGGCCGACAACCCGCACTGGAAGCTGATCGACGCCCACCGCGGCTACCACCTCTTCGACGTCCGCCGCGACGCCGTCGACGCGCGGGTCCGGGTCGTGGACACCGTCCTGAAGCCCGAGGCGACCGCCCGGACGCTGGCGACGCTGCGGGTGAGCGACGGCAGGCCGGGCGTACGGCCGGTCTGACACCGGAGGGTGAGGAGCCCGGGACCCGCGGTCACTCATCGCACACCCAGGCTCCTCTCAGCTTCGCCTAAGGAACGGCTCTTACCGTCTCCTAACCATGGAGACGGACTGTACGAGCGACGACCAGCACGTGAACGACACCCGAGCGGCCCGCGGCCGCCCCGCGCCCCTGCCCACCGGCACCCGGCTGCTGCACATCGGCCCGCACAAGACCGGGACCACCGCCATCCAGGGAGCCCTGTTCGCGGCGAAGGACCGGATGCCGGAGCACGGCGTCGTGTTCCCCGCGACCAGCAGACACCCCATGCAGGCCGTGCTGGCCGCCTGCGCCCGGTCCGGGATGATGGGTGACGCCACCCCCACCGAGCAGCACTGGACCCGGTTCGTCGAGCAGGTGCGCGCCACCGGCCGGAGCACGTCGGTGATCAGCAGCGAGTTCTTCGCCGACGCCCCCGACGACGCGGCGATCGCGCGGATCGTCGAGCAGCTGGGCGGGGAGCGCGTCCACGTCCTGGTGACCCTGCGCCCGCTGGTGCGGATCATGCCCTCGCAGTGGCAGCAGTACGTGCAGAACGGGCTGCGGATGAGCTACGAGGAGTGGCTGGAGCACATGCTCCGCAAGGCGCCCTACGAGAAGCCCAACCCGAGCTTCTGGCGGCGCCACCGGCACGACCGGCTCGTCGAACGGTGGGTGCGGGTGGTGGGGGCCGACCGGGTCACCGTCGTGGTGGTCGACGACCGGGACCGCGACGGCCTGATGCGCACCTTCGAGGCGCTGCTCGGCCTGCCGGACCGGCTCCTGCAGCCCGTGCCCGACACGGCGAACCGTTCGCTCACGCTCGCCGAGACCGAAATGCTGCGCAATCTCAATAAGGAATTCCGCGGCAATGGACTTCCCGACGAGCTCTATTCCAAGCTGGTCCGTCACGGCGCGGTCATGCATATGAAGAACGCGTGCAGCCCCACCTCCCGCGACGAGCGCATCTCCACCCCGGCCTGGGCGGCCGAGGCGGCCGCCGCGATCGGCGCCGAGATGACCGGGCGCATCGAGGCCATGGGCGTGCGCGTCATCGGCGATCCGGGCCTGCTGTCCGCCGTGCCGAAGCCCTCCCCCCGTCCCGCACAGGAGGCCGGGCAGCCCGAGGAGGAGCCCCGGATCTCACCGGAAGTCGCCGCTCAGGCGTTGTACGGCGCGCTCGCCGCGGTGGCCGCCGAACCCTCCGGCAAGGTGCGCACGGTGCACGGGACGCCGTCGAAGGAACTCGTGAGAGTGTTGGGGCACCGCTGTCTGAGGCGGCTGCGGCGGCGCTAGGCGCTTTCCGCCGCTTCCGGCCGCCCGCCGCCGCTTCCTGTGGACTTACTCACAGGATTTCGCGGGGTCTCCGAGGAAGGCGCCCTCATGTCTCGTCAATCGCCGGACCGACAAGGTGAATGACAGATGGCGTGCACATATGCACGGAAGGGCGCTCACCTTGCATCGCGGTTACCGCAAGTGGGACCATTTCCCCGTTCCCTGTCGCCCCAAGGTAGGTCACCTGTGTCCCAGCACATAGCCAAGCCCCGTACCACCGCAGTGATCCTGGCCGGTGGCACCGGCCAGCGGGTGGGTCTGTCGATCCCCAAGCAGCTGCTGAAGATCGCCGGCAAGGCAGTCATCGAGCACACGCTGACCACCTTCGAGCACGCCGACTCCGTCGACGACATCATCGTGCTGATGGCGCCCGGCTATGTGCCCGACGTCGAGAAGATCGTGGCCAAGGCCGGGTTCACGAAGGTCTCCCGGGTCATCGAGGGCGGCACCACGCGGAACGAGACCACCGAGCGCGCCATCGCGGCCCTGGGCGAGGGGCTGGCCGACGGCGAGGACCTCAACGTCCTCTTCCACGACGCCGTGCGCCCCCTGCTCTCGCAGCGCGTCATCGACGACTGCGTCGCCGCGCTCGAGCGCTACCAGGCGGTCGACGTCGCCATCCCGTCCGCGGACACCATCATCGTGACCCGGACCCACGGCGAGGACGGCGAGTTCATCACCGAGATCCCGGACCGCTCCCGGCTGCGCCGCGGCCAGACCCCGCAGGCGTTCAAGCTGTCGACGATCCGCCGGGCGTACGAGGTGGCGTCGGGCGACCCCAACTTCCAGGCCACCGACGACTGCACGGTCGTGCTGCGCTACCTGCCGGACGTGCCGATCCACGTCGTCGCGGGCGACGAGTACAACATGAAGGTGACGCAGCCGGTCGACGTCTTCATCGCCGACAAGCTCTTCCAGCTCGCCTCCACCGCCGCGCCCGAGCAGAACGGCGAGGAGGCCTACCGCGACCTGCTCACCGGCAGGACCCTGGTGGTCTTCGGCGGTTCGTACGGCATCGGCAAGGACATCGCCGAACTCGCCGAGTCCTACGGCGCCAAGGTGTACGCCCTGGGCCGCTCCACCACCGGCACCCACGTGGAGAACCCGGAGGAGGTCGACGACGCGCTGTCCAAGGCGTACTCGGAGACCGGCCGGATCGACTACGTCGTCAACACCGCCGGTGTGCTGCGCATCGGCAAGCTCGCCGAGACCGACAACGCGACCATCGAGGAAGCGCTGAAGGTCAACTACCTGGCCCCCGTGCAGATCGCCCGGTCGGCCTACAAGTACCTCGCCGAGAGCAAGGGCCAGCTGCTGCTGTACACCTCCAGCAGCTACACCCGCGGGCGCGCCGAGTACAGCCTCTACTCCTCGACCAAGGCCGCCATGGTGAATCTCACCCAGGCCCTGTCCGACGAGTGGGCCGGCGACGGCGTCCGCGTCAACTGCATCAACCCCGAGCGCACGGCGACCCCGATGCGCACCAAGGCCTTCGGCCAGGAGCCCGCCGGCAGCCTGCTGTCCTCCGAGGCGGTCGCCCGTACCTCCCTCGACGTGCTGCTGTCCGAGCTGACCGGTCACGTCATCGACGTACGCCAGCAGGACCCGACCGCCGACGCCAGCCGGGCCTCCGGTTTCGAGCAGGCCCTGGCCGGAGTCCTGGACCGACAGGACGGCGTGGCATAATCGAGCGCTCATAGCCATGAGAATTCAGGCCTCTGTGGCTCCTTGTTTACGGAGAATTCACAGAGGCCTGAATCCGTAAAACTCCCGAAACCCCCGCAGGGGACTTTCCGGACTTTCCGGCTCTTTTCCCCTATGACCGGCACCCCTCCCAGAGCAGGTTCCTCCGTGATAAGCACCGCTATTCGGGTCGCCCGGGTGGGCAGTGCGGCCGAGCTGGCCGCGGCGGCCCTCATGACGCTGGGCTACCCCGGCCTCATGCTGGCCGCGCTCGTCCCGAGCGTCCCCGCCTTCGCCGCCGTGGCCGCCGTGACATACCTGGCGGACCTCTACCTCCACCGCAAGGGCAGCTACCTCATCGCCCTGCTGGGCAAGGTGAGAGCCGGCCTGTCGACCCGCTTCCTGATCCGGGAACTGCTGCTCATCCTGCTGCTGGCCCGGCTGGGCCACTCGGAGGAGCCCGCCTTCTACGCAGCGATCGCCTGCTTCACGGCCTTCTTCGGCCTCCAGGCCCCGCACGGCGCGCTGGTCACCCTCATCGGCAACCGCCGCCAGATGCCGGTCGTCACCCGCAACGTCGACCTGGCCTCCCGGATGCGCATCCCGGACGCCCCGCCGCGCCGCCTGCTGAGCCGGGCCGGCGTGAAGATGCTCCACCTGGACCTCGCGGCCGTCGTGGGCCTGCTCGTCTACGCCCTCACCGACTCCGCGCCCGCCGCCTACGCGGGCGTCGGCGTGACCGTGGGCCTGGGCGTGCTCTACGTCCTCGCGCTCGTGCCGCACCTGCGGGCCGACCGGATCCCGCCGCCCGCCGACAAGGTGCTGAAGACCGTCAGCACCTGGCTGCGCGAGTACCGCCCGGAGACGGTGCTGTACTTCTCCGGCTCCAAGGACTCCACGTACCAGGTCAACATGTGGCTGGAGACCATGGAGCAGCTGGACTCCCGGCCGCTGGTCATCCTGCGGGAGCGCTACATCCTGGAGAAGATGGCGCCCACCACGGTCCCCGTCGTCTGCGTGCCCGGGGGGGTGCACCTGATGAACATGGACCTGTCCACGGTGCGGGTGGCGCTGTACGCGGCCAACGTCGGCAAGAACATCCACCTGCTGCGCGTGCCCACCATGAAGCACGTCTTCATCGGCCACGGCGACAGCGACAAGCTCGCCAGCGTCAACCCGTTCAGCAAGGTCTACGACGAGGTGTGGACCGCCGGCCGCGCGGGCCGCGACCGCTACGCCATCGCCGACGTCGGCATCCGCGACGAGGACATCGTCGAGGTCGGCCGCCCGCAGCTCGCCCCCATCGAGCCGTGGCGGGGCCCGTCCGAGGGACGGATCCCGACGGTCCTGTACGCGCCCACCTGGGAGGGCTGGGACGACAACCCGGGCAACACCTCGATCCTGCTGGCCGGCGAGAACATCGTGAAGAAGCTGGTCGCGGCCGAGCCCCCGGTCCGCGTCCTGTACAAGCCGCACCCCTTCACCGGCACCCGCAGCGCCAAGGCGGGCGCCGCCCACCGCCGGATCACCGCGCTGATCAAGAAGGCCGCCGCCCAGCGCGCCGCCGACGCCCGCTTCACCGCGGACGCGGACGCCCAGGCCCGCGCCAAGTCCGACCTGACCCGCCTCAAGGCCCGCCTGGACTCCCTGTCGCTCGCCTTCGACGACAAGGCCGACGAAGCCGTGACCACCCGCGACGGCCTGGTCGACATGCGCAAGCACGAGGAGGCCGCCCGGCTGCGCACCGAGTGGAACGACGCCTACTGGCGCTCCTTCCCCTCCTTCGAGCACCGGGTCGTCACGGGCGCCGGACCGCGCCTGTACGACTGCTTCAACGCCTCCGAGGCGATGGTCTCCGACATCTCCAGCGTCGTCTCCGACTTCATCGCCAGCGGCAAGCCGTACGCGGTCACCGACTCGGCCGGGCTGGGCGCGGAGGAGTTCCGGAGGCAGAACACCGCCGTGCGCGCGGCCGTGATCCTGTCCAACGGCGCGGACGAGCTGGACCGGTTGCTGGACGCCGTGCGCACCCCGGCCGCCGACCCGCTGGCCGAGGACCGCAAGGAGCTCAAGGAGTACCTGCTCGGCCCCGACGAGCCGACCTCCATCGAGCAGTTCAACACCGCCGTGGCCGACCTCGCGCTGAAGGCCGAGGCACGCAACGCCGGCCAGGAGTCCCTGGCCGTCGCCGCGGCGGCCGGCGCGGCGGACGCTGCGGACGCCCTGGCGGACGAGCGCGTGGCTGCGGACGGCCTGACCGACGGGCGCGTGGCTGCGGACGGCCTGACGGACGGTTTGACGACCGCCTGACGGACGGTCCGACGACCGCCTGACGACGGAGGCGACCGGCGTCCGCCCCCCCCGGCTGGACACGGTCCCCGCCACCCCAACGGCTCGGCCCCCGGAGAGTGATCTCCGGGGGCCGAGCCGTTTCCGTGTGCCGTGGCGCGGGACACCTGGGATCCACCACGACCGTGCACGACCGTGCCGGCGGCCGGGGCGGTGCCGACGGCCCGGCCGGCGGCGCCGGGGCGGCGCGTGGTGCCCGGCGGGGGGACCCTGGGCACCCGTGACATCCGCCCCGCCGGCCGGCGCCTACTTCGTCGGCTTCAGCGCGCGCTTCAGCGGGCCCCCGACCGCGCGGCGCGCCCGGCGGTAGATGGAGGGGGAGGGGAGCGCGGCCTTGGCGGCGGCCGCCTTGGCCAGGACCTTGGAGCGGGCCAGGTCCTTCTTCAGCTGGGCGTTGTCGCCCTCCAGGTCCGTGATGCGCTGCTGGAGCCACCCGAACCGGCTGGTCAGGGACGCCACGCCGGTGTCGTTCCAGGGGCGCACGCCCGCCGGGAAGGACAGCGAGCGCAGCTTCGTCTCGAAGGCCTCGCCGCCGTCGCCGTGGGTGAAGGTGTTGTCCAGGCCGTTCTTGTCCAGGAACGCCGTGAAGCGGTCGAAGCGCTCCTTGTGGTTGCCGGTGAGCGGGCCGAAGTCGGCCTCCTCGTACAGCACCGCCGGATCGAGGTCCGCGGGCACCTCGTTGAGGAGGCGGTGCGGTATCTCGAAGTAGCGGCACAGCTCCAGCGTGCGCGAGTCGAAGGCCAGCACGGTCGCGGGCGTGCCCGCCAGCAGCGCCGCGATGTTGCCGTGGATGCGCGAGCCGAACGAGTAGTCGAAGTCCCGCAGGTCGTCGATCCAGGTGACCGGGTCGATGTACACGCGGGCCTTGTCCTCGCGGTACATCGGGTGGTCGGGGTGGGTCGGCATCTCGGTGATCCGGCCGGCCGGGGAGTTCACGTCCCGCCAGTGCAGTTGCTTGGCGTCGGTGAGGTTCTGGCCTATGTACCGCAGGTTCGGGTACTGGCCGTGCGCCCGCGCGATGATCTTGTGCAGGCCTCCGCCGCGCACCGCGGTGTGCGAGCCGTTGACCGCGACCCGGGACTGCGCGTTCAGCGCCGGCACCCGCTTCTCGACGGTGAGGGTGTCGCCCCACAGGAACATCGACGGGCAGCCGATGACCTCGACGTCCTTGAAGCCCATGTCGTTGAGGTACTGCTCGGTGAACTCGCCGCGCACGCCGATCGAGGCGCTGTGGTTCAGCACCGCCGAGCAGAAGGCGCGCACGGTGGGCTCCATGGCCTTCAGCCGCGCCGGGTCGTAGGTCACCCCGGTCTGCGCGCCGACGCCCACGACGACGACCGGGATCTTCAGCTTGCCGATCAGCCGGGTCAGCCGTTGCAGCGCGGCCTCGAAGGACGGCCGGAAGGCGTTGGCGAGCGGCACGACGAAGGCGTCGTATTCGTCGTTGATCCGCCCGGCCGCACCGATGTCGGTGCGCATGCCGTTGGAGAAGACCTCACTGTCCGGTGTGGTGAGGATCTTGTGGGTGGCATCACTGAAGATCAGGTTGCCGGAATTGGTGGCGATCACGTCGCGGTGGAGGGCTTCCTCGACGGGGATCACGTCGAAGGGGCTCTTCCCCGATCTCAGGAGTATGCGCTTCACAGGGCGAACTTTAAGTGACGGAAACTTCAAAATAAATTTGGACTGCCTTCCATCACTGCGGGGAAGACGTACAGCCTTTCCCCCATCACGGCATCGTGACCGGACCGCCACGGAACGTGAGCGTCCGGGGAGTGAAACCCGGAGGCCGTCCGGGCGTCCCTTCGCGTAGATTGCCCGGAGGGCAGCCGTGATCCAGGCGAGGGGACGAAGCACAGGTGGCAGGGGCAAGGCAGGCCGTACGCGAGGCCCGCAGGATCGTCGTCAAGGTGGGCTCCTCGTCGCTGACCACCGCCTCGGGCGGACTCGACGCCGACCGCGTCGACGCCCTCGTCGACGTCCTGGCCAAGAGCCGCAGCGGGGGAGAGCGGGAGATCGTCCTCGTCTCCTCCGGCGCCATCGCCGCCGGCCTCGCCCCGCTGGGCCTGCGCCGCCGCCCCAAGGACCTCGCCCGCCAGCAGGCCGCCGCCAGCGTGGGCCAGGGCCTCCTCGTGGCCCGCTACACCGCCTCCTTCGCCCGCTACGGCGTCCGCGTCGGCCAGGTCCTGCTGACCTCCGACGACATGAGCCGCCGCGCCCACCACCGCAACGCCTCCCGCACCCTCGACAAGCTGCTGGCGATGGGCGCCCTCCCCGTCGTCAACGAGAACGACACCGTCGCCACGGACGAGATCCGCTTCGGCGACAACGACCGGCTCGCCGCCCTCGTCGCCCACCTCGTCCACGCCGACCTGCTGGTGCTGCTCTCCGACGTGGACGGCGTGTACGACGGCGACCCCGGCAAGCCGGGCACCTCGCGGATCGCCGAGGTGCGGGGGCCGTCCGACCTGGCCGGGGTGGACATCGGCAGCGCCGGCAAGGCCGGCGTCGGCACCGGCGGCATGGTCACCAAGGTCGAGGCCGCCCGCATCGCGGCCGCCGCCGGCATCCCCGTGGTCCTCACCAGCGCCGTCCACGCGGCCGACGCCCTCTCCGGCGGCGACACCGGCACCTACTTCCACCGCACCGGCCGGCGCTCCGCCGACCGGCTGCTGTGGCTCCAGCACGCGTCCACCCCGCAGGGCTCGCTCACCCTCGACGACGGCGCCGTCCGCGCGGTCGTCGAGCGCCGCACCTCGCTGCTGCCGGCCGGGATCGCCGCCGTCGAGGGCGAGTTCAGCGCGGGCGACCCCGTGGAGCTGCGCGACGTCACGGGGCGCGCGGTGGCCCGCGGGCTCGTCAACTTCGACGCCAAGGAGATCCCCCAGCTGATCGGGCGGTCCACCCGCGAACTGGCCCGGGAGCTCGGCGCCGAGTACGAGCGGGAGATCGTCCACCGGGACGACCTGGTCATCCTGCACCCCTGACCGGCGTCGAACGGCCGCTCCCGCACCCGCTCGAACGGTCAGTACCGGTGGGGGACGTTCCGTGAAACCGCCCCGCGGAGCCGTGCGGCCTGCTCAACTTTGT
This sequence comes from Streptomyces sp. NPDC003247, assembly GCF_042888135.1. Taxonomy (NCBI): domain Bacteria; kingdom Bacillati; phylum Actinomycetota; class Actinomycetes; order Kitasatosporales; family Streptomycetaceae; genus Streptomyces; species Streptomyces sp. NPDC003247. The sequence continues at coordinate 779,683 of NZ_JBIAPF010000001.1, read as the reverse complement.
CTTCGGGACATATTCCGCGGGACATTCCGCACGAGCGCTGCGTGAAGGAGGCCGTCGTGAGACGAGTGCACCCCGGGGTGGCAGCGGCCCGTGGGAGTACCGGCGGAACCGGCGAGGCACCCTCCGCCGGAGGCGCGTCCCCGGCCGGCGCACCGCCCGCCGCGGCCGCCGGACCGTCCACCTCCTCCGCTGCCGCCGGCCGGCCCGCCGCACGCCCGGGCGGTGAGGAGCGAGCGCTGACCAGCGTCGCGGCCGGCGAGCGCTACCGGGGAGCCGAGCGCGGCGGCCCGGAGTCCACCCGGCCCGAGGACCTGCCCCGCCTCTGGCACGTCACCCTCAGCGTCTCCGGCGAGGACGCCGACCTCAGAGAGCTTCGGCGCGCCCTGGAACAGCTCGCCCACGACCACCCCTTCCTCCTGACCAGCCGCTACGCCGTCGACCACGCGGAGATCCGCTACTGGGAGGAGGCCCGCGACCTGCACGACGCGGCCGCCGTCGCGCTGCGCCTGTGGGGCGAGCACCGCCAGACCGCCGGACTGCCGCCGTGGGAGATCGTCGGCCTGGAGGTCATCGACCGCCAGACCTACCACCAGCGCATCGCCGAGGGCTACGGCCCGCCCCCCGCGACGCCCGTCGGAGTGCACCCGTACTGACCCGCTCCGGACGGTCACCGGGCGGTCCCGCCGCGTGTCTCGGGGTGTGGAACGAGCGCCGTCCGGGCCCGCGCCGCGCACTACCCTTCCCGTATGACCACGCTCTCGCCGTACGACGCCCTCTCGCCGGTCACCCAGGCGGCCTACCGTGCCAAGGCCGCCGCCGCCGACCTCGCGCCGCTGCCCCGGGCCGCCAAGGACGACGCGCTGCTCGCCATCGCGGACGCGCTGGAAGTCCGTACGAGTGAGATCGTCGAGGCCAACGCCAGGGACATCGCCAAGGCCCGCGAGGCCGGCACCGCCGAGTCGGTCGTCGACCGGCTGACGCTCACCCCGGAGCGGGTGCGGGCCATCGCCTCCGACGTCCGGGACGTCGTCGCGCTGCCCGACCCGGTCGGCGAGGTCGTGCGCGGCTCGACCCTGCCCAACGGCATCGACCTGCGCCAGGTGCGCGTCCCGCTCGGCGTCGTCGGCATCATCTACGAGGCCCGTCCCAACGTCACCGTGGACGCGGCGGCCCTCTGCCTGAAGTCCGGCAACGCGGTCCTGCTGCGCGGCTCGGCCTCCGCCTACGAGTCCAACACCGCCCTCGTCCGGGTGATCCGCGACGCCGTCGGCGGTGCCGGGCTGCCCGCCGACGCCGTCCAGCTCGTGCCCGGCGAGAGCCGCGAGAGCGTCCGCGAGCTGATGCGGGCCCGCGGCCTCGTCGACGTCCTGATCCCGCGCGGCGGCGCCTCGCTGATCCGGACGGTCGTCGCCGAGTCCGTCGTCCCGGTGATCGAGACCGGCACCGGCAACTGCCACGTCTACGTCGACGCCCAGGCCGACCTCGACATGGCGGTCGAGATCCTCATCAACTCCAAGGCCCACCGGGTCAGCGTCTGCAACGCCGCCGAGACCCTCCTGGTCCACCAGGACATCGCCCCCGCGTTCCTGCCGCGCGCCCTCGACGCCCTCGCCGAGGCCGGGGTCACCGTCCACGGCGACGAGCGCGTGCTGGCGTACGCCGGGGACTCCAAGGCGACCGTCGTGGAGGCCACGCCCGAGGACTGGGAGACGGAGTACCTGTCGTACGACATCGCCGCCGCGGTCGTCGACTCGCTCGACAAGGCCGTCGAGCACATCCGGCTGTGGACCTCCGGCCACACCGAGGCGATCGTCACCACCTCGCAGCAGGCCGCCCGCCGCTTCACCCAGCTGGTCGACTCCACCACGGTCGCCGTGAACGCCTCCACCCGCTTCACAGACGGCGGCCAGTTCGGCTTCGGCGCGGAGATCGGTATCTCCACCCAGAAGCTGCACGCCCGCGGCCCCATGGGCCTGCCCGAGCTGACCAGCACCAAGTACATCGTCACCGGCGACGGGCACGTCCGGCGCTGACGACGGCCCCACGGCGGCCGGCCCGCCCCTACGGGCAGAGCGGCGCCGACGGGGGGGCGTACGGCCCCGGCACGGGGGCGTACGGCTCGGGAAGGGGCGTGAGCGAGGCCGTGAGAGGCGTCTCACCAGACGGATGAATGTCCGGACCGTCTGCCCAAAATGACCCCCCAGGTCTACTCTGGATCCGTGCCGGAGGACGTGGGGGGCACGCCGTTCCCGGACGGCTGGGAGCCCGACGACGACCACGACCGCGGGGTGTCGGACGAAGAGTTCGCCTCCGTGGTCTTCGACGAGGCCTTCGTACAGGCGGCCGTGGTGCACGAGCCGACCGCCGTCGAGCGCCTCCTGGCCGCCGCGCAGGCCAGAGCGGAGGCCTCCGAGGCCGAGGCGCGCCGCGCCCGCGCCCGCGGTGACCGCTACGACGACCCCTACGGCCCCGACGGACCGGGCGACTTCGGCCACGACCCGGACTACGACGACCTGGACGACGGTGACGACCCCGACGGCTGGGACCGCCGCTACGGCACCTTCGGGACGTACGGCAAGCAGGTCCGCTGGCACCGTCCCGTCGCCTGGATACTCGCCCTGGTGATGGGCGTCGGCATGATCGCGCTGGCCTTCGCCGCGGTCTACCGGGGCGCCTCCGCGGGCAGCCGGGAGCAGGTGCCGCCGCCCGCCTCGACCGGGCTCGAACAGGGGAACGGAACCGCGCCGTCCGCGTCCGCCGACTCTTATCGGCCACCCGTCTCGGCCGTCCCGCGCACGCCCTGACCACGGCCGCGACGACACCTCGCCGATGGGTGAGAACATGTCAGAAGTTGTCGTGTACCAGGGCGTTTATGCGAGCCTCCGGCGACCTACTCTGAAGATATGGGCGGGCCCGGAGACCCACCGGAGGGAACACCCGAGGGAACTCCCGGTGGAGCGGAGGACGAGTACCGATCCGTCGTCTTCGACGAATCGTTCGTCCGCGCTGCCCGCCTCCAGGAGTACTCCGCCGAGGAGCGCATCGCCGACCACGCGCCCGCCGTCCGCCGCCGTCCGCCCCCGCGCCGGGGCCTGTCCCGGCAGGCGCTCGTCCTGGTCGTCCTGATCGCCCTCGCCTTCGGCACCGCGATCTACATGGGCGTCCGCCACCCCTACCAGAACCCGACCGCCCGCCGCACCGTGGAACCCCTGCGGATGACCGTCATCCCGCTCGCCCCGCAGGGCGCCGTGCCCGGCACGGCCGACCCCGAGTACCTGTACGCGCACAGCCCCGCCGCCCAGTACCGCATCGGCGCCGAGGGCATCCCGCTGCCCGCCTCCCGGCGCACCGCGCACTTCTCCGACAGCCAGGTCGTCACCGCCCTGACCACCGCCAAGGACTACATCGTGCGCTCCTCCCTCTACCCGGAGGTGCTCACCGGCCGGCAGGTGCGGCCCGTGCGGGTGCTGATCGACCCCGACCAGCTCGACCAGTTCGACCAGAGCTTCGCCCGCCCGACGGCGGACGGGCGGCACGCGCCGACCGGCTGGCTCGTCCGCTTCGACCCGGCCAGCACGGAGCTCGCCGACCGCAAGATCCGCGTCCAGGGCACGCTCCAGGCCGCCGAGGCCGATTCCTCCACCCTCGAGGTCACCGCCGACCACACCTTCGTGTACGCGCTGCGGCCGGCCGGAGCCGACGCCAAGGCGCCGGCCTCGCTGTTCACCGTCCGCCGCGAGCTCCAGTTCCGCTTCGACCGCGACGACCTGCGGCTGCGCCAGACCCAGCTGATCGTCTCCTACGTCCAGGCCGGACCGCTGTCCTGCGGCGAGGACTCCACCAACCACCTGAGGCCCCTGCTCGCCGGCCAGACCGCCAAGGCGGGCGGCCCGGCCGGCACCGACCCGTACGCGACGGGCGGAGCGACGGCACTGTGCGGATCACTGGCGGGGAGTGCGCAGCCGAAGGTGTGACCCCCGGCGCACGGCAGGACGCTCAGGAACGGCGACGCCCCGTCCGCTCAGTCGTCCTCGCGCGGGGGCACGTCGTCGGCCGGGCGGTCGTTCGGCGGCGGGGAGCTGGTGAAGCCGTCGAAGCCGCGCCGGACCCGGCCGCCCAGACCGCCGGCCCCGCCCGCGATGTCGCTGACCAGCTTCATCAGCGGGTCCTTGGAGCTCTTGACGTGGTCGGCGTAGTGCGACGCCGACTCGCGGAAGGAGTCGGCGACCGAGGTGTCCTTGTCCTCGCTGCGCCGCGGGTAGTGGCCGTCCATGATCCGCTGGTAGTCGCGGGTCTCCGACCACTTCTTCAGCTCGGCCGCGCGGACCGTGGTGAAGGGGTGGGAGCGGGGCAGCACGTTGAGGATCTTCAGCACGGAGTCGCGGAGGTCGCCGCCGGCCTCGTACTCCTCGGCCTGCTGGAGGAACGCGTCCACGTTCATCTCGTGCAGGTGGTTACCGCCCGCGATCTTCATCAGGCCGCGCATCGACGCCTTCAGGTCCTGTCCGACGAGCAGCCCGGCCCGGTCCGCGGACAGCTCCGACTTGCGGAACCACTCGCGCAGGGCGGTCACGATCGCCATGATCGCCAGGTTGCCCAGCGGGATCCAGGCGACCCGGAGGGCGAGGCTCGTCAGGAACAGCAGGACGGTCCGGTAGACGGCGTGGCCGGACAGCGCGTGCCCCACCTCGTGCCCGATGACCGCCCGCATCTCCTCCTCGTCGAGCAGCTCGACCAGGCCCGTGGTGACCACGATGACCGGCTCGTCCAGGCCGATGCACATCGCGTTGGGCTGCGGGTCCTGGTTGACGTACATCGGCGGGACCTTCTCCAGGTCCAGGATGTAACAGGCGTCCCGCAGCATGTCGTTCAGATGGGCGAACTGCTGGTCGGAGACGCGGACCGAGTCGGACAGGAACAGCAGTCTCAGGCTGCGCTCGGGCAGCAGCCCGCTGAGCGCCTTGAAGACCGTGTCGAAGCCGCTCAGCTTGCGCAGTGCCACCAGCGCGGAACGGTCCGCCGGGTGCTCGTACGCACGCGAGGAGATCCCGGGGAAGCGCCTGCGCTGCCTGCTCGGCACCTTCGCGTGGCCGGTCTGCTCGTGGCCGTCGTCGGACATGTCTTCCCCCAGTGCGTGTGTCTGGCCCTCGTATGTCTGGCCCTTTGCGGACCCTTGTACTGCCCTTTGCGCCCCCGAAGCGGGGCCCAGCCTAGGCGCAGTTACGGTGGACGGGCACCACACCGAAGGAGTCCCGCACCATGGAGCACCACCCCGCAGCCGCCTGGATCGCCCAGGCCGCAGACGCAGCCCAGCAGCAGGGGACGGGGAACCTTCTCCGGGTCGTCCTGATCGTGATGGTCCTGGGCTGCGCGCTGACCGCCTGGTTCCTGCTCCGGGGCTACAAGCGGAAGGACGACTGAGCGGGCGGGAAGGTTCCCCCCCCCGGGCGCCCGCCGCGCCGCCGCCGGGAGGCAACGGCTCTCCCCAACGGTGGAGTCGGCGTGATGGGCCAAGAGGCGCCCGCTTACGATGAGCCGACATCTTTATCCCGCCCACACGCGATAGGTCCTGCCGAAGATGAGCTTCCACAGCGCCGCTGCCCAGTTGGTCACCCTCGCCGCCGAGGGCGAGGAGCACGGCGGCAACCACGAGAGCCTGAACCCCCTGCTGACCGGCGGGGGCGCGTTCGTCATCCTGCTGCTCCTGCTGTGGGTCACCACCCGCTTCAACCGCGACCGCTGAGGCACACCGTGTCCATACCGGGGCACCCCGGACAGCCGTCGGCCGGGGCCCTCAGGGCGGGCCGGTAGGGTCTGCACGCATGGGAGAGCAGGACATGCCTACCGGCCCGTCGAACCCGGGCAAGCGCCGCCTCGGCGTCATGGGCGGAACGTTCGATCCGATCCACCACGGGCACCTCGTGGCGGCCAGCGAGGTCGCCGCGCAGTTCCACCTGGACGAGGTCGTGTTCGTCCCCACCGGCGAGCCCTGGCAGAAGAGCCACCGCAGGGTCTCCCCGGCCGAGGACCGCTACCTCATGACGGTCATCGCCACCGCCGAGAACCCGCAGTTCTCGGTCAGCCGCATCGACATCGACCGCGGCGGTCCCACCTACACCGTGGACACCCTGCGCGACCTGCGGGCCCTCAACCCCGACACCGACCTGTTCTTCATCACCGGCGCCGACGCCCTCGGCCAGATCCTCACCTGGCGGGACAGCGAGGAGCTGTTCTCCCTCGCCCACTTCGTCGGGGTCACCCGGCCGGGACACCACCTCAACGACCCCGGACTCCCCGAAGGCGGCGTCTCCCTCGTCGAGGTGCCCGCCCTGGCCATCTCCTCCACGGACTGCCGAGCGAGAGTCGCCAAGGGCGACCCCATCTGGTATCTGGTGCCGGACGGAGTCGTGCGCTACATCGACAAACGCGAGCTGTACCGCGGCGAGTGAGCCGAGAGGGGTACCGGTGAACGACCGATACGACGCGGATCACGGGGAAGACGCCTACGAGCTCGTCGGCTACGACGAGTACGGCCGGCCCGTGTACCAGCAGGTCCCGCAGCAGCAGGTCCCGCAGCAGGCCTACGACCCGTACGGGCAGCAGCAGGGCTACGGCTACGACCCGTACGCCACGGCCGGGCAGCAGCGGACACCCGCCTACGACCCGTACGACACCGGGCAGCAGGCCCCGGTCCAGGACCCGTACGACACCGGGCGGCAGGCCCCGGTCCAGGATCCGTACGACACCGGGCGGCAGGCCCCGGTCCAGGATCCGTACGACACCGGGCAGCAGGCTCCGGTCCAGGACCCGTATGGCGCCGGCCCGTACGCCCCGCAGGGCGGCAGCCCGTCCGACGCGCCCTACGACCCCTACGGGCAGACCGCCGCCGGCGGGCAGCAGCCGCGCGCCGCCGAGCAGACCGCCTACATCCCCCAGCAGGCCGCACCGGCCGCGCGGGAGACGGCGGCCGCGCCGGACCAGGAAGCCTCCGTCCCCCGCCAACGGGACTACCAGACCGAGCAGTTCGCGTTCGTCGAGGAACCCGACGGTGACTCCGAGGACGTCATCGACTGGCTGAACTTCACCGAGAACCGCACCGAGCGCCGCGAGGAGGCCAAACGCCGCGCCCGCAGCCGCCTCGTCGCCCTGGCCGTGGTGCTCGCCCTGGCCGCGGTCGGCGGCGTCGGCTACCTCTGGTCCGCGGGGAAGCTGCCCGGCCTGTCCTCCTCGGACGACAAGAAGACCGGCACCACCACCGCGGCCGCCGCCCAGAAGCGCGACGTCGTCGTCGTCCACCTGCACGACACCGCCCAGGGCGGCACCTCCACGGTGCTGCTCGTCGACAACACCACCACCGGGCAGGGCACCACCGTCCTGCTGCCCAACTCCCTCGTCGTCACCACCGACGACGGCACCACGACCACCCTCGCCAAGTCGGTCGACGAGGACGGCTCGGCCGGCACCCGCGAGGCCCTGGACACCGTCCTCGGCACCGACATCGAGGGCACCTGGCGGCTGGACACCCCCTACCTCCAGAACCTCGTCGACCTGGTCGGCAACATCGAGGTCGACACCGACACCGACGTCCCCGACCCGGACGCCGAGAAGGGCCAGGCCCCCCTGGTCAACAAGGGCGAGGACCAGACCCTCAGCGGCAAGATGGCCGTCGCCTACGCCACCTACCGCGCCGAGGGCGAGGCCCAGAACGCCCAGCTGGAGCGGTTCGGCCAGGTCATGCAGGGCGTGCTGCGCAAGGTGTCCTCCGACGCCCAGGCCGCCACGGTCACCGTCCAGACGCTGGCCCAGATCCTCGACCCCTCGCTCACCGACAAGGACCTCGGCGCGTTCCTCGCCGGCCTCGCCGACCTCGCCAAGGGCGGCGACCACAAGACCGCCCTGCTGCCCGTGCAGGCCGACGGCACGCTCGACGCCGAGGCCAGCGCGAGCGTCGTCAAGGACGTCCTCGGCGGCACCGCCAAGAGCCCCGACCAGGACGCCGCCGTCAGCGTCTCCGTGCAGAACGCCAGCGGCACCAAGGCCAACACCGAGGACGCGCGCGTGGTGCTCCTCAACGGCGGCTTCACCTTCCTGGAGGGCACCACGCCGTCCGGCACCGAGTCCGCCTCCGAGGTGCTCTACGCGGACGCCGCCCAGAAGGAGAACGCCACCGAGGTCGCCAAGACCCTGGGCCTGTCCACCAGCGCGGTGAAGAAGGGCACGGTCGCCGCCAACGCCGACGTCTCCGTCGTCCTGGGCCAGGACTACGAGCCCTCGTCGTCCTAGCCCCTCCGCCGACGGGCCCGGCGGAGGCCACCACCGGGTGCGGTCGCCTCCGTCGCCCGGGTCCCGTCGGCGGTCCGTGAGACCCTTGAGGTCAAACGACCGCCGACGGAAAGCCGTGTAGTGACCGCCACCGACCGCTCCCTCGAGCTCATCACCGCCGCCGCCCAGGCGGCCGCCGACAAGCTCGCGCACGACATCATCGCCTACGACGTCAGCGACGTGCTGTCGATCACGGACGCCTTCCTGCTGGCCTCCGCCCCCAACGACCGCCAGGTCAAGTCCATCGTCGACGAGATCGAGGAGCGCCTCCTGAAGGATCTCGGCGCCAAGCCGGTGCGCCGCGAGGGCGACCGCGAGGCCCGCTGGGTCCTGCTCGACTACGTCGACATCGTCGTGCACGTCCAGCACAGCGAGGAGCGCGTCTTCTACGCCCTCGAGCGGCTGTGGAAGGACTGCCCCGAGCTCGACCTGCCCGAGGACGCCAAGGCGACCCGCGGCAAGGCCGCCGAGCACGCCCGGCTGCAGGCGGCCGAGGAGGACACCAGCGGCTTCGGGGACCTGCGGTGAGCGCCGGCCCGCAGGCCGCGGCCGGCCGCACGCCGGGCCGCGGCCGCCGTGTCATCCTCTGGCGGCACGGCCAGACCGCGTGGAACGTCGAGCGCCGCTTCCAGGGCACGACGGACGTCCGGCTGACCGAGACCGGCGTCGCCCAGGCCCGCCGCGCCGCCCGGCTGCTCGCCTCCCTCCAGCCCGACGCGATCGTCGCCTCGGACCTGTCCCGGGCGGCGTCCACGGCCGCCGAGCTCGCCGCGCTCACCGGCCTGGAGGTCACTCACGACGAGGGGCTGCGCGAGACGTACGCGGGCGTGTGGCAGGGGCTGACGCACGAGGAGATAATCGCCCGGTTCGGCGAGGAGTACGCCGCGTGGAAGCGCGGCGAGCCGGTCCGCCGCGGCGGCGGCGAACTGGAGACCGAGGTCGCCGACCGCGCCGCCCCCGTCGTGCTGCGGCACGCCGAGAAGCTGCCGGAGGACGGCACGCTCGTCGTCGTCAGCCACGGCGGCACGATCCGCACCACCATCGGCCGTCTCCTCGGCCTGGACGCCCACAACTGGGAGAGCCTCGGCGGGCTGTCCAACTGCTGCTGGTCCGTCCTCGGCGAGGGCGCCCGCGGCTGGCGTCTCCTCGAACACAACGCCGGCACCCTGCCGGAGCCGGTGCTCGGCGACGACGACTGAGCGACGACTGGACGACTGAGCGACGGCGGGCCGGGTGACGCGGCTGGGCGTCGGTGGCGGCCGGGTGACGGTGGCCGGGCGTCGGTGGCGGCCGGATGGCGGTGGCTGAGCGTCGTCCGGACGGTCGGGCCGATCAAGGTCGCCGGACGGCCGGACGGACCCGGCGCCGGCGGTGTCCGACCGGCCGTCGACCGGGCGCCGGGGACCGGCCGGGGACCCGGATTTCACTTTCCGGCAGGTCGCAGGCTAAAGTTCTTCTTGTTCGCCCCGCCGAGCGGGAAGAACGCAAGGGGCTATAGCTCAGTTGGTAGAGCGCCTGCATGGCATGCAGGAGGTCAGGAGTTCAATTCTCCTTAGCTCCACTGATCGACACTCTCCGGAGTCGTCAAAGATCGGTAGAAGAAGATCCCGCCCTCTCAGGGGGCGGGATTTTTCATTGCCCGACGGCCGCGTCCACCGGGTGACGCCCGGACCGGGATCCGGGTGCTCCCCTCGCGCGGCCGATTTCGGCAGACTGTTCCCGCGGCGGCTGAGTCACTCGGGCCCCGCAGGCGTATACCTCTGTGGAAGCGCTTCTCACATGCATGTTCGCGCTCGCGGCGACAGCCGCCCGGTGCCGTGTCCGGACTGGTACTGAGGCGTCGCTGACCGTATTGGCCCGGCCGTGGCAGAATCAAACGGCCGGAAGGGGGCGCGGCCCGACGGGAGGGAGCAGCGATGCCTACGAGCATCCTCGGAGAGGTCGGCCACCTCTTCGAAGCAGCGTCGACACGGGGGACGGCCACCCGGCTCAGCTGCCCTTCCTGCGGTTCCGCGTTCGTCGCCCAGGTCCTCGGGGACAACGGCGGGATCTCCTACGTGTGCACGGCCTGCGGCCACAGCTGGAGCTGATCGATGGGTGCACACAGGCGGAAGTGCGACTGGTGCGGCAGCGGCACCCCGATCGTCCGCGACATGGAACCGGTCAACTCCGACTACCAGTACTGGTGCGAGGAATGCGCGCGGGCGCTGATCATAAAAGGCGACCCGATCGAGACGTACCGCGAACTCGAGGGCGAGCCGATCTACGGCCGGCTCCTCGAGGAGCACTGCACACTCAAGCGGTTCTATTCGTTCGTCACCGCGTGACCGGGCCCCGCCGGACCCCACCGGATCCCGCCGTACCTCACCGGACCCGAGCTGACCTCGCGTGACATCCCGCACGAATCCGGACGCAACGGAAACGATTTGGTGGTTCACCCCCTGGACCGTGTAATGTTGGCGTCGCCGCCGGGGAAACCGGGCGACACGGTCGAGAAGCGGCTTAGCCGCAAGGCCACAAGGGGCTATAGCTCAGTTGGTAGAGCGCCTGCATGGCATGCAGGAGGTCAGGAGTTCAATTCTCCTTAGCTCCACAAGCAGATCCCGCCGGATCAGAAATGATCCGGCGGGATCTTTTTCGTTCCCCCCCACGAGCACGCGCGCGTGTGGGGGCCCGTGTGGACCCTGGGGTGCGGCCCGGGGTCCACACGTGGCCGCGGAACTCCCGCGGCCGGGCCGCCCGTTCACGTCTCCCGGCGGCCCGGCGGCCCGGCGGCCCCGGTGGTCGCCGGCTCAGCGGCCCAGGGCGCGGCGGCCGCGGCCCTGGGAGAGGACCGGGAGGTTGCGGGAGGGCTCCTTCGCGCGGGTGTCCTCCTCGATGCGCAGGGCCAGTGCCGGACAGCGGCGCACCGCGCGCAGCGCCTTCGCCTCCGCGTAGCGCGGCACCTTCGCCTGGGCGACGGTCGGGAAGCCGTCGGCGCCGAGCTGGAAGACCTCCGGGAGGATGTCCGCGCACAGGCCGTGGCCGCGGCACAGCGTCCAGTCCACGAAGATCTTCTGACGGCTGTCGCCGGACTCCGCGGGCTCTCCGCCGCCCGGGATGCCCGTCGGGGCCCTGCCGCCCTCGAAGAGTGGCAGAACGCCCTCCACGGGCCTGCCGCAGCCGTTGCCGAGGACATGCGCCGCCAGGTCGTCGGTGAACGCCTTGACGGTCGACTCCAGGAACATCGCGGAACCGTCCGGATGCGAGCAGGCGCCGCGTCGCTTGACGTTCTTGGCGACCTGCTTGAGCGCCTCCAGGGCCGCCGGGCCGCCGCCGTTGAGGATGTCCTCCATGCCGCGGGCCGCGGCCGGCAGGCCGAGGTAGCAGGGACCGCACTGGCCCGCGCTCTCCTCCGCCAGCCACTGCGCCACCCGAAGCGACTCGCCCAGCGGGCAGGTCTCCTGGCTGATCGGCAGGATCGCGCCGGCGCCCAGCGAACCGCCCACGGCGTCCAGGGAGTTGCGGGAGACGACCGCCTCGTCGACCGTGGCCGCGTCGATCCACTTCCCGTGGTAGCCGCCGGTCAGCACGCCCTGCGGGACCGGCGGCGCGCCGGCCAGCTGGAGGACGTAGCGCAGCGGGACGCCCGTGGGGACCTCGATCACCATCGGGCGGGCGACCGCGCCGGAGACCGTCAGCATGACGGTGCCGGGCTCGTCGTACAGCCCGGTGTTGCCGTAGCGCTCCGGGCCGATGCGGGCGGCGATGGCCAGCTGCGCGAACGTCTCGGCGTTGGACAGCAGGGTCGGGGCGCCGCCCACGCCGTTCTGCGAGGCGCTCACCTTGCGGCCGGGCGGGATCGCCGGTCCGCCGTCGATGGAACGGATCAGCGACGCGGCGGCGCCGGTGACCATGCGGATCGGGTTGCGCTGCACGAACGCCTTCAGCGCCGAGCGGCGGCCGTTGCTCAGGCCGCGTTCGGCGAGCGCGGCCTCCATGGACCGCTGGGTGGACTCGCGGGTGACCCCCACCACGAGCGTGCGGGCACCCAGCGCCTCGGCGACCAGCAGCGCGCCGTCGAGGATGAGGTGCGGGGCACGGTTGATGAGCACCGTGTCCTTGCGGCAGGCCGGTTCGTCCTCGCTGCCGTTGACGACGACGACCGGCCGTACCCCGCGCTTGATCGCCGCGTCGGCGACGGAGCGCAGCTTCTTGTGGAAGGGGAAGCCGGCGCCGCCGCGGCCCTTGAGGTTGATGCGTTCGGAGAGCTGGGCGAGCTTCTCCCCACCCATGGGCTCCAGCGGCCCGTGCACCTTCAGGTGCATGGGCAGGTCGAGCCGTTCGACAAGGTCGAAGCCCGACGTGAGCTGCGGAAGGCCGACCACGCGGACTTCTGGGACGTCGGGCAGGGCCTCGTTCACCTATAGCCTCCGGACGGCGTGTTCCAAGGTTCGCCCGAACCCGGTGCGTCGAACGACGCGCCGGGTGATGGTTCATCGGCGGGACCGCTGTTGTACGTGTCGTTCGGGTTGTACGTGTCGTACCGGGTGTTCGTCTCACCGGTGTCGTACACATCACTCCCGCCGTATCCCCCGGCGCCCGGATTGCCGTAGACCGGGATGTTGAATCCCGTGTCCTGGAGCGGGTCGTAGGCCGACGGGGGCGCCTCGCCGACCGGTGGCGGGGACGGGACCGGCCAGCTGCCCGACGTGCCGCCGCCGCTGTCGGCCCGGGGCATCGCCTCCGTGGGCCGCATGTCGAACGGCACGTCCATGCGCGCGGTCCGGTCGGCCTCGAATGGCCGCTGCGCGCGCGGGGGCGTGGAGACGGCCCGGTAGGCGGCCGCGAAGCCGCCCGCGGGCTCCTGCGCGGCCGTGTCGTACAGGGGCGACGCCGGTGTGTCGTACAGGGGTGCCGACGGCGGCGCGGTCCTGCGGGCCGAGCCCGCCGGGTCGGCCGCCGGTGCGCGGCCCGGGCGGTTCTCGTAGCCCGGCAGCGAGGAGGACGCCTCGGCCACGCGCGCGCGGCTCGCGTCCAGGGCGTCGCGGCCCGCCGGTTCGCCGCTGCCCAGGACGGCGGCGATCCGGTCGGCCACCTCGCGCTTGACCGGACGCGGGGCGGCGCGCAGCGCGAGGGCCGCCATGACGCCCAGCAGGGAGAGGCCGTACAGGATGACGAAGACCGGCTTGGCCTGGCGACCCGCGTAGAGTCCGTGGACGAGCGCGGCGCACCAGGCCGGATAGGCGAGCATGTGCATGGCGCGCCAGCGCGCCGCGACCGGAGCGGGGGAGGCGAACCTGCTGCGCAGCGCGCCGGTGAAGCCCACGAAGATCATCAGCAGACCGGCCAGGGAGCCGAGGCCGATCAGGCCGGCGCTTCCGGTGAGGCCGAGCGAGAACGGGATGATCGCGGCGATGAGCTGGGTGTGCTCCAGCGCGATCTTCGTGGTGATGTGCAGCAGCAGGAACGCGATCGAGGCGACCGCCGTCGTCCGGTGCACCGCCTGGCCGATGATCCGCTGGCGCGTGTTGAGGAGGATCCGGTCCTGCGCGACCAGGCCCCAGATCACCGAACAGCTGAGCGAGACGAGGGACAGCACGCCCGCGCCGAAGTTCAGGAACTCGCGGAACCGGTCGCCTCCGACCAGCACGACCACGGGTATCAGGACGAGGACGACAGCGGTCGCCACCCCGTAGGCCGACCGGCCCGGCTGGGGAAGCGAGCTGTTACTACGACGAGGGTTCATGGGGGCAACTCCGAGCAGTTCGGGAAAGCGGTCCCGCCGCCGCACTCTAAGTGGCGCCATACCGATGGGTAGGAGGTTTGAGTTATTGCGTTGTTATCAAAGGACAAGGTGACTCTTGTGATGTCCCTTACTGGCTGTTACGCGAAGTAATCCTGGGCTTGCATGCACAACGGGCTCGGTTTCGCTCATGCCGGTGCCGGTTGGCACCGTGTCCACCTGGCATACGCACGCGCGTCGCGCCGTGCTCAGCCGTGCTCAAGGGAAGCCGGTGCCGGCCGTGGCCGGGGAGGGCCCGGGGGGAAGCCCGTCGCGGCGCGCTGAGGGGCTGCGGTACCCTGAGGCCATGCGTGCCGTACGCCTTCTGCTTAGCGAGCCGCGCTGATCAGTCCCGACCGCCGGTGACCGGACGGTTCGGAATCGGCGCGGCATCCCCTCCTGTGCGAGGGGATTTTTCGTTTCCTGAGTGTGACAGCCGCTGGCAGAGACGATCGATGGAGCTTTGAGGATCATGAGCGAGACGAACCCCGCTGCCGCCGCCGAGGCAGCCGCGCCGCACCGCTACACGGCCGCCGTGGCAGCCGAGATCGAGGCACGCTGGCAGGACGTCTGGGACGACGAGGGCACCTACGCGGCACCGAACCCCAAGGGTGACCTGGCAGGGGACCCCGCGGAGGTCGCCCGGCCCGAGAAGTTCATCATGGACATGTTCCCGTACCCCTCGGGTGCCGGCCTGCACGTCGGGCACCCGCTGGGCTACATCGCCACCGACGTCACCGCCCGTTTCCAGCGTATGACCGGCCACAACGTCCTGCACACCTTGGGCTTCGACGCCTTCGGCCTGCCCGCCGAGCAGTACGCCGTGCAGACCGGCACGCACCCGCGCGTCTCCACCGAAGCCAACATCGAGAACATGAAGGCCCAGCTGCGCCGGCTGGGCCTGGGCCACGACAAGCGCCGGTCGTTCGCCACGATCGACCCGGACTACTACAAGTGGACCCAGTGGATCTTCCTGCAGATCTTCAACTCCTGGTACGACCGGGAGGCGGACAGGGCCCGCCCGATCTCCGAGCTGATCGCACAGTTCGACTCCGGTGAGCGTCCCGTGCCGGCCGCCGACGGCTCCACGCGCGCGTGGAGCGACCTGAGCGCCGGCGAACGCGCCGACGTCCTGGGCGAGTACCGCCTGGCGTACGCCTCCGAGGCGCCCGTCAACTGGTGCCCCGGCCTGGGCACCGTGCTGGCCAACGAGGAGGTCACCGCCGAGGGCCGCTCCGAGCGCGGCAACTACCCGGTGTTCAAGGCCAAGCTGCGCCAGTGGAACATGCGCATCACCGCCTACGCCGACCGGCTGCTGGACGACCTGGACGGGCTGGACTGGCCCGAAGCCATCAAGCTGCAGCAGCGCAACTGGATCGGCCGCTCCGAGGGCGCCCGCGTCGACTTCCCGATCGACGGCGAGCGCATCACGGTCTTCACCACCCGTCAGGACACCCTGTTCGGCGCCACCTACATGGTGCTGGCGCCCGAGCACCCGCTGGTCGAGAAGTTCACCCCGGACACCTGGCCCGAGGGCACGCACGAGGTGTGGACGGGCGGTCACGCGTCACCCGCCGAAGCCGTCGCCGCCTACCGCGCGCAGGCCGCCGCCAAGTCCGACGTCGAGCGGCAGGCCGAGGCCAAGGACAAGACCGGTGTCTTCATCGGCGCGTACGCGACCAACCCGATCAACGGCGAGCGGGTCCCGGTCTTCATCGCCGACTACGTCCTGATGGGCTACGGCACCGGCGCGATCATGGCCGTTCCGGCCCACGACAGCCGTGACTTCGAGTTCGCCCGCGCCTTCGAACTGCCGATCCGCTGCGTCGTCGAGCCGTCCGACGGCCGTGGCACGGACACGTCGACGTGGGAGGACGCCTTCGCGTCGTACGACGCGAAGATCGTGAACTCGTCGAACGCCGAGGTCTCCCTGGACGGCCTGGGCGTCGTCGACGCCAAGGCGCGCATCACGGAGTGGATGGAGCGCCGGGGCGTCGGCGAGGGCACCGTCAACTTCCGCCTGCGCGACTGGCTGTTCAGCCGCCAGCGCTACTGGGGCGAGCCCTTCCCGATCGTCTACGACGAGGACGGCGTCGCCCACGCGCTGCCCGAGTCGATGCTGCCGCTGGAACTGCCCGAGGTCGAGGACTACTCGCCGCGCACCTTCGACCCGGACGACGCCGACACCCAGCCCGAGACGCCGCTGTCGCGCAACGAGGAGTGGGTCAACGTCACCCTGGACCTGGGGGACGGCCCGAAGCGGTACCGCCGCGAGACCAACACCATGCCCAACTGGGCCGGTTCCTGCTGGTACGAGCTGCGCTACCTGGACCCGCACAACAGCGAGCGGCTGGTCGACCCGGAGATCGAGCGGTACTGGATGGGCCCGCGCGAGGGCCGGCCGCACGGCGGTGTCGACCTGTACGTCGGCGGCGCCGAGCACGCCGTGCTGCACCTGCTGTACGCCCGCTTCTGGTCCAAGGTCCTGTACGACCTGGGGCACGTCTCCTCCGCGGAGCCGTTCCACAAGCTGTTCAACCAGGGCATGATCCAGGCCTACGTCTACCGTGACAGCCGCGGCATCGCGGTGCCGGCCGCCGAGGTGGAGGAGCGCGACGGCGCGTACTACTACCAGGGCGAGAAGGTCTCCCGGCTGCTGGGCAAGATGGGCAAGTCCTTGAAGAACGCCGTCACACCCGACGAGATCTGCGCCGAGTACGGCGCCGACACGCTGCGCCTGTACGAGATGGCCATGGGCCCCCTGGACGTCTCCCGGCCCTGGGACACGCGCGCGGTGGTCGGCCAGTTCCGGCTGCTGCAGCGGCTGTGGCGCAACGTCGTCGACGAGAACACCGGCGAGGTCACCGTCGTCGACGGCGAGCCCGGCGAGGACACGCTGCGGGCGCTGCACAAGGCGATCGACGGGGTGCGCGGGGATCTGGAGGGCATGCGGTTCAACACCGCCATCGCCAAGATCACCGAGCTGAACAACCACCTGACCAAGGCCGGCGGCCCGGTGCCGCGGCCGGTCGCCGAGGCGCTGGTGCTGCTGGTCGCCCCGCTGGCCCCGCACGTCGCCGAGGAACTGTGGCACCGGCTGGGCCACACCGACTCGGTCGTCCACCGGGATTTCCCCGTGGCCGACCCGGCGTACGTCGTCGACGAGACCGTGACCTGCGTGGTGCAGATCAAGGGCAAGGTCAAGGCGCGCCTGGAGGTGTCGCCGGCCATCTCCGACGAGGAGCTGGAGAAGGTGGCGCTGGCCGACGAGCACGTGGTCAACGCGCTGGGCGGCGCGGGCATCCGCAAGGTCATCGTGCGGGCGCCCAAGCTGGTGAACATCGTCCCGGCGTGACGCGTCCCGTGTGAGGCCGGAGGGGGAGGCCGGGGCAGCGGGTCGGGGTAGTCCCCTACGGGCAGGTTCGGGGTTCTGCAGGAACTCCGGGCCTGCCCGTTGCGTTTACCGTTGAAGAGCGGCGCGCGGCGCGTGGTGCGCCGGAGGCGGTGGACGAAGGAGGAGCCGGTGGAAGCAGTGATCGCAGTCGTCGCCCTGCTCTTCGTGCTGTTCCTGGCGCTCGGCGCCTACGCCACGGTCAAGGTGGTCGGCGCCGCCAAGCGCGGCGTGGACCGCACCCTCACCACCGCCCGGCGCACGGTCGAGGACCACACCCTGCGGGCCAAGTCCTTCGCGCAGCCCGGCCCGGCAGGCGAGATCGCCCAGCTCCGGCTCACCCTGCGCACCTCGATGCGGGCCACCCAGGACGCGCTGCGCGCGGGCGTGGCGGAGGACGCGTCCCTCAAGGAGTCCCTCGGCCTCTTCCAGCGGCTCAGCGCGCACGGAGCGGAGCTCGACGGCGAACTCAAACGGCTGGAGTCCGAGCCCGACCGGGCCGCTCTCGCCGAACGCCTGCCGTCGCTGCGGGAGCGCACCGAGCGGATCACGGCCTCGGCGGACTCGTTGCGCTGGGCGGCCCGGGACCGGGCCCGCCGTTTCGCGGACGACGACCTCGACACCCTCAGCGCCCAGATCGACGTCGAGGCCGGTGCCCTGCGCCACTGGACCACCCCGGAACCCGCACCCGCCTCGACGTGGCCCGAGGCACCGGCCGCCGAGAGCCCCGCCGGACAGCAGGCATGGCCCGGCACCGCCGACTCGCCCACGGCGGAGCAGCCGGCACGGCCCGCCATCACCCCGCCCGGACCGCGCCCCACCTACCCCTGGCAGAAGAAGCCCCGGCCGGAGAGCACCACCTGACCCCGGGGCGTGCCGCCGCCGCGGCCCGGCGCCGGCGAAGCCGTGCGGGGGCCGGGCTGCCGCCCGCACGCTACGGCAGGTAACCTCCAGCTCATGTCCCGCCATGTCGCGATCGTCACGGATTCAACGGCCTACCTGCCGCGGCGGACGATGGAGCGCCACGGCATCACCGCGGTGCCGCTGACCGTCGTCCTCGGCGACCGGGCGCTCGAAGAGGGCACCGAGATCTCGACCCGGTCCCTCGCCCAGGCACTGCAGAAGCGACGCTCCGTCACCACCTCGCGCCCCAGCCCCCAGCTCTTCGCGGAGACCTACCGCAAGGCCGCCGAGGCCGGCGCCACCGGCATCGTCTCCCTCCACCTGTCCGCCGAACTGTCGGGCACCTACGACGCGGCGGTCATGGCGGCACGCGAGGCACCGGTGCCGGTGCGCGTGGTGGACACCGGCATGATCGCGATGGCCCTGGGGTTCTGCGCGCTGGCCGCGGCCGAGACCGCCGAGACGGGCGGCACGGTCGACGAGGCGGTCACGGCCGCGGAGAAACGGGCCTCCGGCACCTCCGCCTACTTCTACGTCGACACCCTCGACTACCTGCGGCGCGGTGGCCGCATCGGCGCCGCGCAGGCCCTGCTGGGCTCGGCGCTCGCGGTGAAGCCGCTGCTCCAGCTCGACGGCGGGCGCATCGAGCCCCTGGAGAAGGTACGGACCGCGTCGAAGGCGATCGCCCGCCTCGAGGAACTGGTCGCCGACGGGGCCGACGGCGCACGAGTCGACATCGCCGTGCACCACCTCGCCGCACCGGACCGGGCGTCGGCCCTGGCGGAACGGCTGCGCGCGCGGGTGCCGAACCTTGGCGAGCTCCATGTGAGCGAGGTGGGCGCGGTGATCGGGGCACACACCGGGCCCGGACTGCTGGGGGCCGTGGTCTCGACGCGGTGAGCGCGGCCCCTCCCGCGGTGGGTGCTGCGGGGGCGCTGCGGGGGCGCTGTGGGGGCTCCGGGGCGGAAGGCTGTCTGATCGTCACTCGTGCGGGTGGCCGAGTTATCCACAACCGGTGCGCCCTCCACGGAAATCGAGCAAGATCATCGCGATGTGGCGCGGTGCCCGATCCTCGACGCATGGCACTTCGATCACGCTCACGTACGACGCACCCGACCAGCGGACCAGGACGCGAACCCGGCTCCGACGGACGCGTCCGGCTCCGACGACCCCCCGCACGCGGCCGGGTGAGGAACCGTCATGCCCCGGCGGAGGAACTGCGCCGGCGGGCGGAGCTGCTGTTCGGGGACCGGGACGAGGAACGGGACGAATCGGGGACCGGGCCGCCGCCCGAGGGGAGCGGCGCGGGCTTCGGTGAACAGCTCCGTGCGGCCGAGGACCGGGAAGAGCGTTCCCGGGCGGGCACGGCTCCGGCCGGGGTGGTGGATCGCTCGCGCGCCCGGGTGGGGGAGCCGCCTGCCCCGGTGGAGACCGGGGAGGGGGAGAAAGGTGAGGAGGGTGCGGAGGGTGCGAGGCCCGTCAGCGGTCCGGGGGACCGGTGGCGGCGGGCCGGGCTCGCGCTGCGGGAGCGGATGCCCGTGTGGGTCCAGGCGCGGTGCGGACTGGAACGCGGGGGCGTGCTCGCGCTCGCCGTGCTGGTGGTCGCCGTGGCGGCCTTCGCCGTGCAGCACTTCTGGACCGGCCGGACCCAGCCCGTGCGGACGCCGGAGGTGGTGCGGGCGGCGGCGCCCTACGGCGTGCGGGAGCGGAGCGGGCCGGCCGAGCCCGCCGCCTCGGCGGGAGCGCCGGACGGCGGGAGCAGCGCTGCCCGGACCGCGCCCGAGATCGTGGTGGACGTCAGCGGGAAGGTGCGCAACCCCGGGATCCATCGACTGCCCGCCGGTTCACGCGTCGTCGACGCACTGACCGCGGCGGGTGGCGTCCGCCCGGGGACCGACACCGGCGGCCTCAACCGGGCCCGGTTCCTGGTGGACGGCGAGCAGGTGGTCGTCGGAGGCCCCGCGGCAGGCGCGGTCCCGGGGGCGGCGGGCCCGGGGGTGGCGAGCGGTGCGACGGGAGGAGCACCGGCGGGCCCGGTCTCCCTCAACACGGCCACCGTCGAACAGCTCGACACGCTTCCGGGCGTCGGGCCCGTACTGGCGCAGCACATCGTCGACCACCGGACGCGACACGGCGGGTTCCGCTCCGTGGACGAGTTGCGCGACGTGAACGGCATCGGCGAGCGGCGCTTCGCCGACCTGCGGGACCTGGTGAGGCCGTGAACGCCCGGCCACCCCGGGGCGTGCCCCCTGGCGGAGAGGACGGCGTGCCTTTCGGCGGAGAGGACGACGTCCCACCGGCCCACACGGGTGGCACAGGTGGCAGGGGTGTCACCGGTGGCACAAGCGGCGCAGTCGGCACGGACGGTCCAGGCCCTCGTTCTCGCAAGGCCGTGCACATCGCGTCCGGGAAACGGCTGGGGGCAGCTCACCCGCGCCAGGAAGGACCGGTGGATCTGCGGCTCGTGCCGCCCGCGCTCGCGGCCTGGGCGACCGCGGCGTCGACGCTGGACGCGTCACCGCGGACGGTGACCGGCGTCGCGCTCGCCTGCGCGCTCGCCGCCGGCGTCCTCCTCGCGCTCGGGCGGGGGCAGAAATGGAAGCAGGAACGGGAGCAGGAACGGAGGCAGCGGCAGGGACGGCGGGGAGAGAGGGGCGGCCGGCCGCCGGAGGGACGGGCCGGCCGACCCCGGGCGACCGTGGCCGCGGTGCTGCTCTGCGCGGCGGCGGCCGCCGCGTCGGCCGGGCTGCACGGGGCCGATCTGCACCGCGGACCCGTGCCGGCGCTGGCGCGGGCGTACGCCGGTGTCACCGCCGAGGTGGAGCTCACCTCCGATCCACGGCTCGCCCGGCCACGGGTGCGGGGAGACCGCATGAGCCCGGACTCCGTCCTCGTCGACGCGGAGGTGCGCCGGGTCGAGAAGCGGGCCGGAGAGGCGGTGGCGACGCGGACACCGGTGCTCGTGGTCGTGGACGTCGGGGACGTAGGGAACGGCACGGGAGACGGCCGGCAGGCGCCGGCACACCGTCCCCCTGGAGCGACGCGAGCGTCGTGGCTCGCACTGCTGCCGTCCACCCGCGTACGGGTCGGCGGACGGCTGGCCCCGCCGACCGGCGGGGACCGGATCGCGGCCGTGCTGCGGGTACGGGACCGGGCCGGGCCGGTGGTCGTGCGCGAGCCCACCGCCGCGCAGCGGTTCGCGGGACGGTTGCGGGCCGGCCTGCGAAAGGCCACCGACGGACTGCCGGCCGACGCGCGGGCGCTGCTGCCGGGGCTGGTCGTCGGCGACACCTCACGGATCACCTCCGAACTGGACGAGGCGTTCAAGGAGACGGACCTGGCCCACACGCTCGCCGTGTCCGGCAGCAACCTCACGATCATGCTGGCGCTGCTCCTCGGACCGCCCGGCCTGGCCCAGCACGTCGAGCGCCGCGGCCTGGCACCCCGGCTCGGCATCCCGCTCCGCACGACCGCGCTGCTCGGCGGAGCACTCACCCTCGGATTCGTCGTGGTGTGCCGGCCCGATCCGAGCGTGCTGCGGGCGGCGGCCTGCGGAGCCGTGGTGCTGCTCGCCCTCGCGACCGGCCGCCGCAGGTCCCTGATCCCGGCGCTGGCGACGGCGGTGCTGCTGCTGGTGCTGTACGACCCGTGGCTGGCCAGGAGTTACGGGTTCCTGCTGTCGGTGCTGGCCACCGGAGCGCTGCTGACGCTGGCGCCGCGCTGGAGCGCCGCGCTGCGGCGGCGCCGGGTTCCGCCACGGCTCGCGGAGGCCCTGGCGGCCGCGGGTGCCGCGCAGGTCGTGTGCGCGCCGGTCGTGGTGGTGCTGTCGGCACGGGTGAGCCTGGTCGCGGTGCCGTGCAACCTCCTCGTGGAGTTCGCGGTGGCACCCGCCACCGTGCTGGGATTCGCGGCGCTGGCGGCGGCGCCGGTGGCCCTGCCGGTGGCCGAGGCACTGGCCTGGTGCGCGAGCTGGCCCGCCGAGTGGATCGCGGGCGTCGCACGGACCGGCGCGGCGCTGCCCGGAGCGGGGGTGGACTGGCCGGAGGGCTGGGGCGGGGCGCTGCTGCTGGCCCTCGCCACGGCCGGTGCGGTGCCGCTCGGCCGGCGGATGCTGCGGCATCCCGGGTGGTGCGCGGCCTGCGGGGTGCTGCTCCTGCTCGTGGTGACGCAGCCGCCACCCCTGACCCGGGTGATCACCGGGTGGCCGCCTCCCGGCTGGCGGCTGGCGCTGTGCGACGTGGGCCAGGGCGACGCGACGGTCCTCGCGGCGGGCGCCGGGACCGGCGTGGTGGTGGACGCCGGACCCGATCCGGCACGGGTCGACCGGTGCCTGCGCACGCTCGGCATCACCAGGATCCCCCTCGTCGTGCTCACCCACTTCCACGCCGACCACGTCGCGGGACTGCCGGGCGTGCTGCGGGGGCGGTCGGTGGGCGCGATCGAGACGACGGGGTTCGAGGAACCGGTGGACCAGGTGGAGTCCGTACGGAGGGAGGCACGGGAACGGCGGATTCCGCTGGCGCGCGCGGCGGCGGGGGAGCGGCGGCGTCTCGGCGGCCTCGACTGGGAGGTGCTGTGGCCTCCCGCCGGCACCGGGCGGCGTCCGGGAGGGGAGACACCCCCAGGACGTGCGGTGCCCGAGCCGGAAGGGCCGAATGACGCGAGCGTGACGCTGCTGGTGCGGTCGGGCGGGCTGCGGATGCTGCTGCTCGGGGACCTGGAACCGCCGGCGCAGCGGGCGCTGGCACGGTCTCCGGCGGCCGGGCTGCTCGGCGGGGTGGACGTACTGAAGGTGGCCCACCACGGCTCGGCCTACCAGGACCCGGACCTGATACGGACGGTGGCGCCGCGGCTGGCGTTGATCTCGTGCGGCGAGGACAACCCCTACGGGCATCCCGCTCCCGGCACGGTGGCGGCGCTGCGGGCCACAGGGGCGACGGTGCTGCGGACCGACCTGGACGGGGCACTCGCGGTCGCCGGTACGGGCGCGGAGCTGCGGGTGGCGGGAGACTGAGGGCATGCACTCCGCCCAGGTCGACACCTCGACCCTCGACGCCCCCCTGCTGGACGCCTATCTGCGCCGCCTCGGGGTCGCGTATCCGGCATGGCCCACCGCCGACGTGCTGCGGGAGCTGCAACTGCGGCACCTGCAGACCGTCCCGTTCGAGAACCTCTCGATCCATCTCGGCGAGGAGATCGTGCTGGAGGAGAAGCGGCTGGTCGAGAAGGTGGTGGTGGCGGGGCGGGGCGGGTTCTGTTACGAGCTGAACGGGGCGTTCTCGGCGCTGCTGCGGGCGGTGGGCTTCGACGTGACACTGCTCGCGGGACGGGTGTACGGAGAGGAGGGGCGGCTCGGGATCCCCTATGACCACCTCGCGCTGCTGGTGCGGACGGTGGACGCCGGGGAGTGGCTGGCGGACGTCGGGTTCGGGGCGCACAGCCACTACCCGCTCCGGTGGGAGCACCGGGGCGAACAGCAGGATCCCGGGGGCCTGTTCCGGATCGCGGAGGCCGGACCGGACGCGGCCGGGGTGAAGGGCGGGGCCGGACGGCTCGCCGGATCCGGGAACGGAGCCCCGGGCGCCGACGTGGACGTCCACCGCAACGGCACGCGTGCCTACCGGCTGGAGGTGCGGCCCCGGCTGCTGGGCGACTTCCTTGCCGGAGCCTGGTGGCACCGGACCTCGCCGGACTCGCACTTCACGAGATCGCTGGTGTGTTCGCGGGTCACCCAGGAGGGAGGAAGGATCACGCTCAGCGGGCGTCGGCTGAAGACGACGTCCGCCGACGGGAGCAGCGAGGAGCGGGAGGTGGCGGGGGACGAGGAGGTACTGGCCGTCTACCGGGAGCGGTTCGGGATCTCCCTGGACCGGGTGCCGGTGGTGCGGGCGGCGGGGACGGCTGTCTAGCCGGCGCCGGGCGCCGGTGCCGGTGCCGGTGCCGAGGGACCGGGGCTGGGGGCCGGTGGTGTGGGGCGTAGCCGAAAATGGCTGCGTGAGCGATGTGAGACATGTGCTGGTGCTGCCCGATCGTGACGCCGCCGAGGAGGCGGTCGAGGCGCTCGCGGAGCGGTTCGGGCTGCGGGAGGAGCCACAGGTCGTCCGGGACGCGCTGGCCGGGGAGGACGACGCGGAGGACGCGCAGTGGCTGGTCGTACTGCGGGACGAGGAAGAGCGCCTCGACCCGCAGGAGTTGGACGCGTTCGCGGGGGAGTGGGAGGGGTGGCGGGAGGAGCCGTAGGAGGCTCGGGGAGGGGAGGGCTGGGGAGGGCGGGCGGAGGGGGAGGGGGGAGGGAGAGCCCCCTGGTAGGCCGGGGAGTCCCTTGGCAGGCCGGGGCTGTCGGTGCCGCGTGCCATGCTTTACCCGATGCCCAGGAAGACTGCGAATGACGACCCTCTTGCTCCCGTGACGCTGGCCGTGGGGCAGGAGGACCTTCTGCTCGACCGTGCCGTGCAGGAGGTGGTGGCCGCCGCGCGGGCGGCCGATGCCGACACGGATGTGCGTGATCTGGCCTCGGACCAGTTGCAGCCGGGCACGCTCGCCGAGTTGACCAGCCCTTCGCTGTTCGCGGAGCGCAAGGTCGTGGTCGTCCGTAATGCGCAGGACCTGTCCGCCGACACGGTCAAGGACGTGAAGGCGTATCTCGGGGCGCCCGCCGAGGAGATCACGCTCGTGCTGCTGCACGCGGGCGGCGCCAAGGGGAAGGGACTGCTGGACGCCGCGCGCAAGGCGGGGGCGCGCGAGGTGGCCTGTCCGAAGATGACCAAGCCGGCGGACCGGCTGGCGTTCGTGCGCCAGGAGTTCCGGGCGACCGGGCGGTCGGCCACGCCCGAGGCGTGCCAGACGCTCGTCGACGCGATCGGCAGCGATCTGAGGGAGCTGGCGTCCGCCGTTTCGCAGCTGGTCGCGGATGTCGAGGGGACCATCGACGAAGCGGTCGTCGGGCGGTACTACACCGGGCGGGCCGAGGCGTCGAGCTTCACCGTCGCCGACCGGGCGGTGGAGGGGCGGGCCGCCGAGGCGCTGGAGGCGTTGCGCTGGTCGCTGGCCACCGGCGTCGCTCCCGTGATGATCACCAGTGCGCTCGCGCAGGGGGTGCGGGCGATCGGCAAGCTGTCCTCCGCGCGCGGCGGCCGGCCGGCGGACCTCGCGCGGGAGCTGGGCATGCCGCCGTGGAAGATCGACCGGGTGCGCCAGCAGATGCGGGGCTGGACACCGGACGGGGTCGCGGCCGCGCTGCGGGCCGTGGCCGAGGCCGACGCGGGCGTCAAGGGCGGCGGGGACGATCCCGAGTACGCCTTGGAGAAGGCCGTGGTGACGATCGCACGGGCGGCTCGCTCCCGGGGCCGCGTCTAGAAGGCCCGCGCCTGGGACGCCCTCGCCTGGAAGACCCGCGCCTGGAAGACCCTCGCCTGGAAGGCCCGCGCCGCGCCGGTCTCCAGTGGCCCCTCGCTCCCGGCGGAGGAGAATCGTGCGTGTCAGCCGTTCATCGCCGGAGTGGGGAAGGTGGCGGTCGTCATGGCTGAACACCCGCACGCGCTGCTCGTCCGCAAGGGCTACGACGCTTTCATGCGGGGAGACATGGACAGCCTTCGCGCCACGATGACCGGGGACTGCACGCACCATGTGCCCGGCTCCCATCCGCTGTCGGGTGATCACAAGGGGATCGACTCGATCATCGACGGGTACTACCGCCGGCTCTTCTCGGAGACGGACGGGTCGTTCCGGGTCGCCCTGCTCAATGTGTTCGTCGACGGCCGTGGGCACGCCGTCTCCGTCCACCGGGTCACGGCGGACCGCGGCGTCAGGCACATCGACGAGAACGGAGGGATCGTCTTCCGGATCGTCGGGGAAAAGATCACCGATCTCGACGAGTGCGTCGAGGACATGGACAAGAGCGACGCGTTCTGGTCGTGACCGCGCCGCACCCCCTCCTGCACGCCCTTCCTCGGCCGCGCCCTTCCGTCACGCCTCCCCTCCGTCGCGCCCCACCGGCGGCGCTTCTCCGCCGTCCTCGGCGGACACGCCGAAGGCCCCGGCTCCCGCCCTGGGGAAGGGTGGGGGAGCCGGGGCCTTCGGTTCACGCTGCTGGATCCGCGCCCGCGTGGCGAACGCAGGCCGCGCGCGGATCCGTGGGTTCCGGTCGGGAGCGGATGAGAGAGGGCCCGCTCTGGGTCCTTCCGGTGGTTCGGTCCCTGGTGAGCCGGGGACCGGTCAGATCAAGAAGGAGGTTCAGCCCTTGAGGGACGCGACCTTGGAAGCAAGCGCCGACTTCTTGTTGGCGGCCTGGTTCTTGTGGATGACGCCC
This sequence comes from Streptomyces sp. NPDC003247, assembly GCF_042888135.1. Taxonomy (NCBI): domain Bacteria; kingdom Bacillati; phylum Actinomycetota; class Actinomycetes; order Kitasatosporales; family Streptomycetaceae; genus Streptomyces; species Streptomyces sp. NPDC003247. The sequence continues at coordinate 752,995 of NZ_JBIAPF010000001.1, read as the reverse complement.
TTGGAGACGGCCTTGTCGAGCTGACGCGCGGCGGCGCGCTGGTACTCGGTGGCCTTCTCGACGTCACCCGCGGCAGCGGCCTCACGGGCCTTGCGGATCGCGGTCTTCAGGGAGGACTTGACGGCCTTGTTGCGCAGCCGGGCCTTCTCGTTGGTCTTGATCCGCTTGATCTGGGACTTGATGTTCGCCACGAATGAGCCTTTACAGGTTCAGGCACGGGGCCGCGAGGGTCCCGTACCAGGTGATTTCTTGGACGTGCCTCGTGCTGAGAGGGCATGAGACACAGCCACCCAGGCTACCAGTGGCCCGGAGAACGGCCCAAACCGGCTTCCGGTCGCCGCGCGTGGGACCATGGAGCCTACGTATAGATCCGACCCGAGGCATAAGGCGCCTCAAGAGACAGGACCCTGCGTGCCCGCGACCCCTAACAATGTGCCCGAGCCGAGCCGTACCGACCCGGCGCTGATCCGCAATTTCTGCATCATCGCGCACATCGACCACGGCAAGTCCACGCTCGCCGACCGGATGCTCCAGCTGACCGGTGTGGTCGAGCAGCGGCAGATGCGTGCCCAGTACCTCGACCGCATGGACATCGAGCGCGAGCGCGGTATCACGATCAAGTCCCAGGCCGTGCGCCTGCCCTGGGCGCCCACCCAGGACAAGGGCAACACGCACATCCTCAACATGATCGACACCCCGGGGCACGTCGACTTCACCTACGAGGTCTCGCGGTCGCTCGCCGCCTGTGAGGGAACCATCCTCCTGGTGGACGCCGCCCAGGGCATCGAGGCCCAGACCCTCGCCAACCTGTACCTGGCGATGGAGAACGACCTCACGATCATCCCGGTGCTCAACAAGATCGACCTGCCGGCCGCGCAGCCCGAGAAGTTCGCCGAGGAGCTCGCCAACCTCGTCGGGTGCGACCCCGGCGACGTGCTGAAGGTCTCCGCGAAGACCGGTCTCGGGGTCGAGGCCCTGCTCGACAAGGTGGTCGCCGAGATCCCGCCCCCGGTCGGGGTGAAGGACGCCCCGGCGCGCGCGATGATCTTCGACTCCGTGTACGACTCGTACCGGGGCGTGGTGACGTACGTCCGTGTCATCGACGGGCAGCTCAACAAGCGCGAGCGCATCCGGATGATGTCGACGGGCGCCACGCACGAGCTGCTGGAGATCGGGACGAACTCGCCGGAGATGCTCGGCGCCGACGGTCTGGGCGTCGGCGAGGTGGGCTACCTGATCACCGGTGTGAAGGACGTCCGCCAGTCCAAGGTCGGTGACACCGTCACCAGCCAGGTCAAGGGCGCCACCGAGGCCCTGGGCGGCTACAAGGACCCGAAGCCGATGGTCTTCTCCGGTCTGTATCCGCTGGACGGCTCCGACTACCCCGAGCTGCGCGAGGCCCTCGACAAGCTCCAGCTCAACGACGCCGCGCTCGTCTACGAGCCGGAGACCTCCGCGGCCCTCGGCTTCGGCTTCCGCGTCGGTTTCCTCGGCCTGCTCCACCTCGACGTGATCCGCGAGCGGCTGGAGCGCGAGTTCGGGCTCGACCTGATCGCCACCGCGCCGAACGTGGTCTACCGGGTCGTGATGGAGGACGGCAGCGAGCACACCGTCACCAACCCGAGCGAGTTCCCCGAGGGCAAGATCAACGAGGTGTACGAGCCGGTCGTACGCGCCACGATCCTCGCCCCGACCGAGTTCATCGGCTCGATCATGGAGCTGTGCCAGACCCGGCGCGGCACCCTCCTCGGCATGGACTACCTGTCCGAGGACCGGGTCGAGATCCGCTACACCCTGCCGCTCGCCGAGATCGTCTTCGACTTCTTCGACCAGCTGAAGTCGAAGACGCGTGGTTACGCGTCCCTGGACTACGAGCCCACCGGCGAGCAGACCTCCAGCCTGGTCAAGGTGGACATCCTGCTGCACGGCGACAAGGTGGACGCCTTCTCGGCGATCACCCACAAGGACGCCGCCTACGCCTACGGCGTGCGGCTCGTCGCCAAGCTGCGCGAGCTGATCCCGCGGCAGGCGTTCGAGGTGCCCATCCAGGCCGCCATCGGTTCGCGGGTCATCGCCCGCGAGACCATCCGCGCCATCCGCAAGGACGTCCTCGCCAAGTGCTACGGCGGTGACATCTCCCGTAAGCGGAAGCTGCTGGAGAAGCAGAAGGAGGGCAAGAAGCGGATGAAGATGGTGGGTTCCGTGGAGGTTCCGCAGGAGGCCTTCATCGCGGTCCTGTCCAGTGACGACAGCGCGGGATCGGGCAAGGGCAAGAAGTAGCCCGTCCCTCCCGCCCGGTTCCGGGGCCCGTCGCGCGGTTGCGCGGCGGGCCCCGTTCCGTTGACTTGTAGAAAGTGACAGTACGTGGCCCCTTACGTGCCGGGCGGTCGCCCCTTACCCTGAACCCTGCTCGCTAGTTACTCGCGAGTTAAACAACGGAGCCGGACAGCGGAGCGACAACAGAGCCGGACCACAGAGTCGGACCACAGAGCAAGACGACCGAGCAAGAGCGCAGAGCAAGACGACCGAGCAGTCGCCAGAGCCAGACAACAGAACAAGACGACCGAGTAAGAACGCAGAACAAGACGACCGAGCAAGACGCCAGAGCCAGACACCAGAGCCAGACAACACAGAGCCAGACAACACAGAGTCAGACGACCGTCGCACTGAGCCAGCCGCACCGTCGCGGGCCCCGGAGGATGTCGTGAGCGACACACAGACACTGATCGAGAACCGTCCGCAGTCCGTCGCGGGCCTCTTCCTGGAGCGCGTGGCGGCCACGCCGGACGCGGAGGCGTACCGCTATCCCGTACCGGGCCCGGCCGGCCAGGGGCCGGACGACTGGAAGTCGCTGAGCTGGGCGCAGTCGGCCGAGCGGGTGTACGCCATCGCGGCCGGTCTGATCGAGCTGGGCGTCCGGCCCGAGCAGCGGGTGGCGCTCGCCTCCTCCACCCGGATCGAGTGGATCCTCGCGGACCTCGGCATCATGTGCGCGGGGGCCGCCACCACCACCGTCTATCCGCAGACCAACGCCGAGGAATCGGCGTACATCCTCTCCGACTCCGAGAGCCGGGTGCTGATCGCCGAGGACGCGGCGCAGCTCGCCAAGGCGGTGGAGAAGCGCGCCGAGCTGCCGGACCTGACCCATGTCGTCGTCGTCGACCCGGCGGGTCTGGAGAGCGTGGAGACCGCCGACTGGATCCTCACCCTCGACGAGCTGGAGAAGCGCGGCGCGGCCCGTCTGGAGCAGGACCCGCGGCTGATCGAGGAGCGGGTCGGCGCGATCACCCGGGACCAGCTCGCCACCCTCATCTACACCTCCGGCACCACCGGCCGGCCGAAGGGTGTGCGCCTGCCGCACGACAACTGGTCGTACATGGCGAAGGCGATCGCCGCGACCGGGCTGGTCACCGCCGACGACGTGCAGTACCTGTGGCTGCCGCTGGCGCACGTCTTCGGCAAGGTGCTCACCTCCGGCCAGATCGAGGCCGGTCACGTCACGGCCGTCGACGGCCGCGTCGACAAGATCATCGAGAATCTGCCGGTCGTGCAGCCCACGTACATGGCGGCCGTGCCGCGCATCTTCGAGAAGGTCTACAACGGGGTCGCCGCCAAGGCCCGCGCGGGCGGCGCCGCCAAGTACAAGATCTTCCAGTGGGCGGCGGAGGTCGCCCGCGAGTACGCCAAGGTGGCGCAGGACAACTTCCGGCGCACCGGGACGGCCTCCGTGCCGTTCGGGCTCGGCGCCAAGCACAAGGTGGCCGACGCGCTCGTGTACGCGAAGATCCGCGAGGCGTTCGGCGGGAACCTGCGGGCGTGCGTGTCCGGCAGCGCGGCGCTCGCGCCGGAGATCGGCTTCTTCTTCTCCGGCGCCGGCATCCACATCCTGGAGGGCTACGGCCTGACCGAGTCGTCGGCGGCCTCCTTCGTGAACCCCGGCGAGGCGTACCGCACCGGCACGGTCGGCAAGCCGCTGCCCGGCACGGAGGTGCGCATCGCCGACGACGGCGAGATCCTGCTGCGCGGCCCCGGCGTCATGGAGGGCTACCACGGGCTGCCCGAGAAGACCGCCGAGGTACTGGAGGCCGACGGCTGGTTCCACACCGGTGACATCGGCGAGCTCTCGCCCGACGGCTACCTGCGCATCACCGACCGCAAGAAGGACCTCATCAAGACGTCCGGCGGCAAGTACATCGCGCCGGCCGAGGTCGAGGGGCAGTTCAAGGCGGTGTGCCCGTACGTCTCGAACATCCTCGTCCACGGCGCCGACCGGAACTTCTGCACCGCGCTGATCGCCCTCGACGAGCCGTCCATCCTGGCCTGGGCCGAGGAGAACGGGCTCGGCGGGAAGACGTACGCGCAGGTGGTGGCCGCGCCCGAGACGGTCGCCCTCGTCGACGGGTACGTCCAGCAGCTCAACGCGGGGCTCCAGAGGTGGCAGACCATCAAGAAGTTCCGGCTGCTGCCCCGCGACCTGGACGTGGAGCACGGTGAGATCACGCCGAGCCTGAAGCTGAAGCGGCCGGTCGTGGAGCGGGAGTACAAGCAGCTGATCGACGAGATGTACGCGGGGGCGCGCGAGGCGTAGCCGGTCACGGCTACGGACGACGGACGCGGGACGAGGGAAGAGGGCCGACGGACGAGGACGGGCGGCCACCGGGGTGCGGTGGCCGCCCGCGCGGTGTCCCGCGTCGGGCCGCGGTGTCCCGCGTCGAGCCTCTGTGCGGAAGTGGGCGCAGTGATCGGAGATCCGGTCGGGAACGGCCAGTCTTCGACCACTTACGAAGCACTGTTCTCCCCCATCACGGCCCACTTCGGTAACTCGTTGCTTATGGGCGGGGTCGGTCTGTCACTCTGTCGGCATTGGTTCAGGCGTGAACTGTCTGCATACCGAGCACCGTCGTCCGACCGTCCGGGGAGCTGCCCATGGGGGCCATTCCGACGCAACGTGAGACCGCGTCCCGGCCCGGTGGTGCGCCCGCGCACGGGGTTGGACAACCGGCGAAGCACGCGACCCTGTCCGGTGGCTCCCTCGCGCCCGGCGCCGCCCGTGACCTCGTACGCGCCGCGCTGGCGGAGTGGACCGACCTCGGCCTCACCGGCCCCCTCGCCCAGGACCTGGGGGAGGCGGCCGTACTCGTCGTCAGCGAACTGGTCACCAACGCCGTCGTGCACGCCGGCACCGACGTCGACCTGGTCTGCCGGCTCGAGACGGAGCCCGAGAGCTGCGCGGTCGTCGTGGAGGTCACCGACCACCACCCCTCCCGCGCCCCCCGCGACGGCACCGCCGAGTCCGCCCCCGAGACCCCCGAGTACGGCCGGGGACTGCGCCTGGTCGCCGCCCTGGCCGACGCCTGGGGAGTGACGTACCGCAGGGGCACGAAGACCGTGTGGGCGCGGCTGCTGCCCGGAGTGGTGCTCGACGAAGGGGATCCCGCGCAGCCCCGCGCGGCCGCCGCCACCGGCGCCCCCGCCGCCTCGCTCGCCTTCGCCGGGGCCCTCGCCCCCGATCCCCGGCCCTCCGCGCGCGACCACGACTGGCTGGGCCGGGGCGCCCTGTCCTTCCTCGCCGAGGCCTCCGACCTGCTCGCCGGGCAGCTCGACGAGGACCTGGTCGCCTCGCTCACCGGCCAGCTGATCGTGCCGCGCCTCGCCGACTGGTGCGCGGTGTGGCTGGAGGACGAGGTCAGCGGGCGCTGGGCGTCCGGCCACCCGGGCGGCGGAGGCGGCTGGGGCGGCGCCGGCGGGGGCGCCTCCGCCGGCGGCAACGGCGCTCCCGGTGGTGGCGCGGGCGGACCCGGTCCGTGGCTGTCCGGTGTCTGGCACGTCAGCGAGAACCACGTCGAGGAACTCCGCCGAGCCCTGGAGAAGGATCCGCCGCTCCCGTCCGACGGCCTGCGCTCCGGGCCCGCCGCCCACCCCTGGCCGGACACCGGGCTCGGCCCGCAGGGCGCCTCCCTCGCCTACCGGCTGGTCGCCGGCGGCCGCCCGCTCGGCACGCTCGTCATCGGGCGCGTCGGGCTGCTGCGCTTCCCCGACGAGGTCACCGGGCTGGTCGAGGACCTCGGCCGCCGGGTGGCGCTCGCCATCGGCGCGGCCCGCCAGTACGCCCGGCAGGCCACCATCAGCGCCGTCCTCCAGCGCGGACTGCTGCCCGGCGCGGTCGCGCAGATCCCCGGGCTGCGCAGCGCCCTCGTCCACGAGCCGCGCGAGAAGGGCGGGCCGAGCGGCGACTTCTACGACCTGTTCCCGGCGGGCGACGGCCGCTGGTGCTTCGCCGTCGGTGACGTGCAGGGCAAGGGCCCCGAGGCGGCCGTCGTCATCGGCCTGGCCCGCCCCTGGCTGCGGCTGCTGGCCCGCGAGGGCTACGGCGTCGCCGACGTCCTTGACCGCCTCAACCAGCTCCTCCTCGACGACGCCACCGAGGCCGCCGACGCCGCCGCCCGCGCCTTCGTCGGCCCCGCGGGACCCGCCGACGGCCCGCAGACCCGCTTCCTCTCCCTCCTCTACGGCGAGCTGGCCCCCTTCGAGGGCGGCGTCCGCTGCACCCTCGCCTCCGCCGGCCACCCGCTGCCGCTGCTGCTCGGCCCCGACGGCGGCGTCACCACGGCCGCGCAGCCGCAGACCCTCCTCGGGGTGATCGAGGACGCCACCTACATCAGCGAGACCCTCGACCTGCGGCCCGGCGACAGCCTGCTGTGCGTCACCGACGGCGTCACGGAACGACGCTCCGGCTCCCGCCAGTTCGACGACGGCGACGGCCTCGCCGCCGCACTCTCCGGCTGCGCCGGCCTCGGCGCCGACCTGATCGCCGACCGCATCCGCCGCCTCGTCCACGACTTCGGCCACGCGCCGCCCGAGGACGACCTGGCCCTGCTGGTGCTCCAGGCGGAGTGACCCGGGCGGGCCGGACCGCCGGCGCGGTCCCTGCCCCTGCCCCTGCCCGCCCCGTCCCCGGCCGACCCGCCCGGAGCGCCGCCCTGCCCCGGCCCCGCTCCGCCCGCCCCGGAGCAGCGCCGGTGGCCCTTCCGGCGTGCACCGGCCGACGGCGTGCACCGGCCGACGGCGCGCACCGGCCGACGGCGCGCACCAGCCGACGGCGTCCGCAGCCGACGGCGTCAGCGGACGGGGACGCCCGCGGATGGGGGACGCCCGCGGCCGACGCGGCCCGCCCCGGCCGTACGGGACAATGGAAGACATGCCTTCCGCTCTCCCCGACGGCGAGCCCGTCCCCGTCGACGGCGCGCTGCCCGCGTCCGCGCTCGCCGGGGCCGCCGACCGCCCCCTCGGGTTCTACCTGCACGTCCCGTACTGCGCGACCCGCTGCGGGTACTGCGACTTCAACACCTACACCGCCACCGAGCTGCGCGGCACCGGCGGTGTCCTCGCCTCCCGCGACAACTACGCCGACACCCTGATCGACGAGATCCGCCTCGCCCGCAAGGTCCTCGGCGACGACCCGCGCGAGGTCCGCACGGTGTTCGTCGGCGGCGGTACGCCGACCCTGCTGGCCGCCGGTGACCTGGTGCGGATGCTGGGCGCGATCCGGGACGAGTTCGGGCTCGCGGCCGACGCGGAGGTCACGACGGAGGCGAACCCGGAGTCGGTCGACCCGGCCTACCTGGACACCCTCCGCCGGGGCGGCTTCAACCGGATCTCCTTCGGCATGCAGAGCGCCAGGCAGCACGTGCTGAAGGTGCTGGACCGCACCCACACGCCCGGACGGCCCGAGGCCTGTGTCGCGGAGGCCCGCGGGGCCGGCTTCGAGCACGTCAACCTGGACCTGATCTACGGCACCCCGGGGGAGTCCGACGACGACTGGCGGGCCTCCCTGGAGGCGGCCCTCGGCGCCGGTCCCGACCACGTCTCCGCGTACGCCCTGATCGTCGAGGAAGGCACCCAGCTCGCCCGCCGCATCCGCCGCGGCGAGGTCCCGATGACGGACGACGACGTGCACGCCGACCGCTACCTGATCGCCGAGGAGACCCTGTCGGCCGCGGGCTACGACTGGTACGAGGTGTCCAACTGGGCCACCTCGGAAGCGGGCCGCTGCCTGCACAACGAGCTGTACTGGCGGGGCGCCGACTGGTGGGGCGCGGGCCCCGGCGCGCACAGCCACGTCGGCGGCGTGCGCTGGTGGAACGTGAAGCATCCGGGCGCGTACGCGGCGGCGCTGGCGGACGGACGGTCGCCGGGCGCCGGACGGGAGCTGCTGTCGGACGAGGACCGCAGGGTGGAGCGGATCCTGCTGGAGCTGCGGCTCCGGGAGGGCGTGCCGCTGTCGCTGCTGCGGGAGGCGGGCCTCGCGGCGGCACGCCGGGCGCTGGCGGACGGGCTGCTCCAGGAGGGCCCGTTCGGGGAGGGGCACGCGGTGCTGACCCTGCGGGGGCGACTGCTGGCGGACGCGGTGGTGCGGGACCTGGTGGACTGATCACCCCGGCGAGTGAATCCCTGCGGAACGGGGGTTCGGTCCCTAACCTGGTTCGTAGGCTGCCGCCAAAAGGACGCGGCGGATGTGGAGGGCCACGGAGATGACCGCTGTGGACGAGCGCGGGATGACCAGGTTCTTCGAGGAGTTCGAGCCTCCGGAGGGCGTCAAGGTCGAGCTTCTCCGGGGGGAAATCGTGATGATGGCCACTCCCGATCTGGTGCACAACCGGATCGTGGCGGATGTCCAGGACCAGATCCCGCGCAAGCACTGGGAACGGCTCCAGACGACGGATGTGGACATCCTCGACGAGGCCAGTGAGCCGGTGCCGGACCTGTTGGTGCTGGAACGAGGTGTTGCCCCGGGCTCGGGGCGTCTGCTGCCGTCCCAGTTGATCACGTTGGTGGTCGAGGTGGTGTCCAAGACGAGCGTCGACCGGGACTACGGGGTCAAGCGGTCCATCTACGCGGCGGGCAAGATTCCCGCTTATTTGATCATCGATCCGATCGTCGCGCACTGCGTTCTGCTCAGCGAACCCGTCGGTGTGGGCGAGATCGCTGACTATCGAGCGCAGCGCATCACGAAGTTCGGTGACCCTCTTCCGCTGGAACCGCTCGGCCTCGAACTGGACACCAGCGAGTTCGGAACCCTTACCGGAGTCCGGCGTCACCACCTGCCGTGACGAAGTCGATCAGTTCCTCCACCCGCCCCAGCAGCTCCGGCTCCAGGTCCTTGTAGGACCCCACCCGCTTCAGGATCGCCTGCCACACCGCCCCGGTGTTCTCCGACGGCCACCCCAGCGCCCGGCACACCCCCGTCTTCCAGTCCTGCCCGTGCGGCACGCGCGGCCAGGCCGCGATCCCCAGCGACGACGGCTTCACCGCCTCCCAGACGTCGATGTACGGGTGGCCGACCACGAGCGCGTGCTCGCTGGTCACCGACTGGGCGATCCGCCACTCCTTCGTACCCGGCACCAGGTGGTCCACCAGCACGCCCAGCCGCGCGTCCGGCCCCGGCGCGAACTCCGCCACGATCGACGGCAGGTCGTCCACGCCTTCCAGGTACTCCACGACCACGCCCTCGATCCGCAGGTCGTCGCCCCACACCTTCTCGACCAGCTCGGCGTCGTGCCGGCCCTCGACGTAGATGCGGCCGGCGCGGGCCACCCGGGCACGGGCGCCGGGCACGGCGACCGAACCGGACGCGGTGCGGGTGGGGCGTACGGGCCCGGAGGCGGGCCGCACGAGGGTCACCACCCTGCCCTCCAGCAGGAAGCCCCGCGGCTCCAGCGGGAACACCCGGTGCTTGCCGAAGCGGTCCTCCAGGGTGACCGTGCCCGCCTCGCAGCGGATCACCGCGCCGCAGAAACCGGTGCCGGGCTCCTCCACCACCAGGCCGGGCTCCGCCGCGACCTCGGGGACCGGCTGCTGCTTCTTCCAGGGAGGGGTCAGATCGGCGGAGTACGTACGAGGGCGCGGGCCCGTAGGGCCCTCGTGGGAAGGGCGGTGGCGGGAGACGGGTGGGCGCATTCGGATGACGATAGGAGAAGCCGCGCCCCGAAGTGCCCCCGACGGCTCACGACACGCCGAAACGCGCCGCCAGCTCGTCCCGCTGCCGCCGCACGAACCCCGCGTCCACCACCGCCCCGTGACCGGGCACGTACAGGGCGTCCGCCCCGCCGAGGTCCAGCAGCCGGTCCAGGGCGGCCGGCCAGTGGGACGGCACGGCGTCCGGGCCGGCCTGCGGATCGCCGGACTCCTCGACCAGGTCGCCGCAGAACACCACCTCCGGCGAGCCCGGCACCAGGACCGCCAGATCGTGGGCCGTGTGCCCGGGAGACAGGTTCGCCAGCAGCACCTGCCGGCCACCGCCCAGGTCGAGCGTCCACTCCCCGGAGACCAGGTGGCGGGGGCGTACGAGCGTGTCCACGGCCTCCGCCGCCGCCGTCTCGTCGAGCCCGTTGCGCACCGCGTCCGCCCGGAGCTCCTCGGCCCCGCGCCCCCGCCGGGTCAGCACCGTCTCCGCGCCCACCGCCGCGTACACCTCCGCGCCCGCGAACGCCGCCGCCCCGAAGACGTGGTCGAAGTGGGGATGGGTGAGCGCGAGATGGGTCACACGCCCGCCGGCCAGTTCCTCCGCCCGCATCCGCAGCCGGGCCCCCTCCGCGAGGCTCGACCCCGCGTCGACCACCAGGGCCGCGCCGGCCCCGACGACCAGCCCCGCCGTGCAGTCCCAGCCCGGCAGCCGGCACCGCCCGACCCCGGCCGCGACCCGCTCCCACCCCAGCTCTTCCCAAGTCACCGTCATACCGCGACGCTAGCGGTGACGGCCCGCCCGTGAGAGCCGCCACGGAACCGACCTTGCCGCGGGTGTACCCCACCGCCGTACACTGGGCCGGGGAACGCTGGCACTCGGAAGTGAAGAGTGCCAGGCAGAGCGCCAGGGACGATCGACTGGAGGTGTGCGCGCGATGCTGAGTGAACGAAGGCTCCAGGTACTGCAGGCCATCGTCCAGGACTACGTGGGCACCGAGGAGCCGGTCGGTTCCAAGGCGCTCACCGAGCGGCACAACCTCGGCGTCTCCCCGGCGACGGTCCGCAACGACATGGCGGCCCTGGAGGACGAGGGGTTCATCGCCCAGCCGCACACCAGTGCCGGGCGCATCCCCACCGACAAGGGCTACCGGCTGTTCGTCGACAAGCTGGCCGGCGTCAAGCCGATGACGGCCCCCGAGCGGCGGGCCATCCAGAACTTCCTCGACGGCGCCGTCGACCTCGACGACGTCGTGGCCCGCACGGTACGGCTGCTCGCGCAGCTCACCCGGCAGGTCGCCGTCGTGCAGTACCCGTCCCTGACCCGGTCCACCGTGCGGCACGTGGAACTGCTGTCGCTCGCGCCCGCCCGGCTGATGCTCGTGCTCATCACGGACACCGGCCGGGTCGAGCAGCGGATGGTGGACTGCCCGGCACCGTTCGGCGAGTCCTCGCTGGCGGACCTGCGGGCGCGGCTGAACAGCCGGGTCGCGGGCCGCCGCTTCGCGGACGTGCCGCGGCTGGTGGAGGACCTGCCCGACGCCTTCGAGGCGGAGGACCGCGGCACGGTCTCGACGGTGCTCTCCACCCTGCTGGAGACCCTCGTCGAGGAGAACGAGGAGCGGCTGATGATCGGCGGCACCGCCAATCTCACCCGCTTCGGACATGACTTTCCCCTCACCATCCGGCCCGTCCTGGAGGCCCTGGAGGAGCAGGTCGTGCTCCTCAAACTCCTGGGCGAGGCGGGCGATTCGGGCATGACCGTGCGCATCGGCCACGAGAACGCCTACGAGGGACTCAACTCCACTTCCGTGGTGTCGGTCGGCTACGGTTCGGGCGGCGAGGCAGTCGCCAAGCTCGGCGTGGTCGGACCGACCCGCATGGATTACCCGGGAACGATGGGAGCGGTACGCGCAGTGGCACGGTACGTCGGACAGATCCTGGCGGAGTCGTAAGTGGCCACGGACTACTACGCCGTTCTCGGCGTGCGCCGCGACGCGTCGCAGGAAGAGATCAAGAAGGCCTTCCGGCGGCTCGCACGCGAGCTGCACCCGGACGTCAACCCCGATCCGAAGACCCAGGAGCGGTTCAAGGAGATCAACGCCGCCTACGAGGTGCTCTCGGACCCGCAGAAGAAGCAGGTCTACGACCTCGGCGGCGACCCCCTCTCGCAGGCGGGCGGCGGTGGCGCGGGCGGCTTCGGCGCCGGCGGCTTCGGCAACTTCTCCGACATCATGGACGCGTTCTTCGGCACGGCGTCCCAGCGCGGCCCGCGCTCGCGCACCCGCCGGGGCCAGGACGCGATGATCCGGCTGGAGGTCGAACTCGACGAGGCGGCCTTCGGCACGACCAAGGACATCCAGGTCGACACGGCCATCGTCTGCTCCACCTGCAGCGGCGAGGGCGCCGCGCCGGGCACCACCGCCCAGACGTGCGACATGTGCCGCGGACGCGGTGAGGTGTCGCAGGTGACGCGGTCCTTCCTGGGCCAGGTCATGACCTCGCGCCCCTGCCCGCAGTGCCAGGGCTTCGGCACCGTGGTCCCCACGCCCTGCCCGGAGTGCGCCGGCGACGGACGCGTCCGGTCGCGGCGCACCCTCACGGTCAAGATCCCGGCCGGTGTCGACAACGGCACCCGCATCCAGCTCGCCGGCGAGGGCGAGGTCGGCCCGGGCGGCGGACCCGCCGGTGACCTGTACGTCGAGATCCACGAGCTGCCGCACCACACCTTCCAGCGGCGCGGCGACGACCTGCACTGCACGGTGACGATCCCGATGACCGCGGCGGCCCTCGGCACCAAGGTGCCGCTGGAGACGCTGGACGGCCTGGAGGAGGTCGACATCCGGCCCGGCACCCAGTCCGGCCAGTCGATCCCGCTGCACGGGCGCGGCGTCACGCATCTGCGCGGCGGCGGCCGCGGGGACCTCATCGTGCACGTCGAGGTGCAGACGCCGACGAAGCTGGACCCGGAGCAGGAGCGGCTGCTGCGCGAGCTGTCCAAGCTGCGGGGGGAGGAGCGGCCGCAGGGGCAGTTCCAGCCGGGGCAGCAGGGGCTGTTCTCGCGGCTGAAGGACGCGTTCAACGGGCGGTGACGGCGTTCAACGGGCGGTGACGGGTGGTGGGCGTCGGGGGTGTTCCGCCCCCGCCGCCCCTTCCCTCCCCCATCGTCTCCGGGGGCTCTGCCCCCGGGCCCCCGTTTCGGCCCTGGACGGGCCTCGTCCTCAAGCGCCGGACGGGCTGACTGTGCGGCCCCTGCTGAAGAGGTGCCGTGGGGAAGGCCGATTCGGACTTGTCCGGGGGACGTGACAACATGCCGTCATGTCCTCCGCACTGACCGATCTCTTCCCGTACCCGATCGTGCAGGCGCCCATGGCGGGCGGCGTCTCCGTTCCGCAGCTCGCCGCCGCCGTGTCCGAGGCCGGCGGGCTCGGGTTCCTGGCCGCCGGGTACAAGACCGCCGACGGCATGTACCAGGAGATCAAGCAGATGCGGGGGCTGACCGCCCGCCCCTTCGGCATGAACGTCTTCATGCCGCAGCCCCCCTACGCGGAGACCGGCGCCGTCGAGGTCTACGCCCACCAGCTGGCCGGCGAGTCCTCCTGGTACGCGACGGAACTGGGCGACCCGGACAGCGGCCGGGACGACGGCTACGACGCGAAGATCGCGGTGCTGCTGGACAACCCGGTGCCGGTGGTGTCGTTCCACTTCGGCGTGCCCACCCCGGAGGTGCTGGCCTCGCTGCGCCGCGCCGGAACGTTCACGCTGGTCACCGCGACCACCGCCGAGGAGGCCGTGGCCGTGGAACGGGCGGGCGCGGACGCGGTGATCGTGCAGGGCGTGGAGGCCGGCGGCCATCAGGGCACCCACCGCGACGCCCCGGAGAACGACGGCTCCGGCATCGGTCTGCTGTCCCTGACCGCCCAGGTCCGCGAGGCCGTGCGGCTGCCGCTGGTGGCGGCCGGCGGCATCATGCGGGGCAGCCAGATCGCCGCGGTCCTCGCGGCCGGCGCGAGCGCCGCCCAGCTGGGCACGGCCTTCCTCGCCACCCCCGAGTCCGGCGCCGCCGCCGTGCACAAGCAGGCGCTGACGAACCCCCTGTTCGTCCGCACCGCGCTGACCCGCGCCTTCTCCGGCCGCCCGGCCCGCGGTCTGGTCAACCGCTTCCTGCGCGAGCACGGCCCGTACGCGCCCGCCGCCTACCCGGAGGTCCACCACCTCACGTCGCCGCTGCGCAAGGCGGCCGCCAAGGCGGGCGACGCGCAGGGCATGGCACTGTGGGCGGGGCAGGGCCACCGCATGGCCCGCGAACTGCCCGCCGGGCAGCTGGTGGAGGTGCTGGCGGCCGAACTGGACGCGGCACGCGCGGCGATGGCGGCCGGCGCGGCCGACGGGAGCGGCGGACGATGACCGCGCCCGTCTTCGTCGTCGAGGAACTGCCGCCCGCACCGGCCGAGTTCGTCCTGGACGGGCCCGAGGGCCGGCACGCCGTGTCGGTGAAGCGGCTGCGGCCCGGCGAGGAGGTCGTCCTCACCGACGGGGCCGGCCGCTGGGCGCACGGCGAGGTCCTCGCCGCCGAGGGCAAGGACCGGCTGACGGTCGGTCTGACCGAGGTGGCGGAGGAGCCGCCCCAGTCGCCGCGGATCACCGTCGTGCAGGCACTGCCCAAGGGCGACCGGGGCGAACTGGCCGTCGAGACGATGACCGAGACCGGCGTCGACGCGATCGTGCCGTGGGCGGCCTCCCGCTGCATCACGCAGTGGAAGGGCGAACGCGGGCTGAAGGCGCTCGCCAAGTGGCGGGCCACCGCGCGCGAGGCCGGCAAGCAGTCCCGCCGGGTCCGCTTCCCCGAGGTCGCCGACGCGGCGACCACCCGGCAGGTCGCGGACCTTCTGGCGCGGGCCGACTTCGCCGCCGTGCTCCACGAGGACCGCGACTACCGCAGCGCGCCCCTGGCCACCGTCCCGCTCCCCGCCGAGGGCGAGATCGTCCTCGTCGTGGGCCCCGAAGGGGGCGTCTCCCCGGACGAGCTGGCACTCTTCGAGGAGGCCGGCGCGCAGGCGTACCGGCTGGGGCGGAGCGTGCTGCGGACGTCGACCGCCGGTACGGCCGCCGCCGCCCTGGTCCTGGGCCGGACCGGCCGCTGGTCCTGACGCACGGCAACGTTCCGGCGGGCCGCGCCCGTCCCGACGGACGGCGCCCGTCCCGACGGACGGCGCCGGTGCCGGTGGACGGCGCTCGTCCTGACCGACGCCGCTCGTCCTGACCGACGCCGCTCGTCCTGACCGACGGCGCTCGTCCTGACCGACGGCGCTCGTCCCGACCGACGCCGCTTGTCCGGCCCGCGCCGCTCGTCCGCCCCCGCGCCGTCCGCCCGGTCGGCGAGGGGGCGGACGCGGCGGGTGGAGCTCGTGGGAGCACGGTAGGGGGCGGGTGACGAGTGGCGGTATGTGCCCTACCGCGGCCGCCGTGACGGTGGCAGGCTGCCCCGCATGGGGGTTTCCGGACGGATCCGGCTCCGGCCGCACGGCCTGCCGTACACACGGGGGCAGGGCAGGCCGTACCGGCTGCGCGCGGTGGCCGTCGCGGGGCTCGCGGTCGTGGCCGTGGGCGGGGTCGCGGCGTGCGAGCCGGGCGGACTGAGCGCCACGAGCGTGGCGTACACGACCGACGAGACGGCGACGGCCGAGATCGAACGGCGGGACGTGGACGTGCGGTGGCTGACGTGCACCGGCGAGTACGGCGACGGCGGGACGGGCGGCTCCGGTGCGGAGACCGCCACCTCCGTCGCCTCCGTCGACTGTGAGGGCGAGACCGGCGACGGGCGGGACATCACGGTCGACGGGCAGGTCACGCGCGCGGTCGACGGCTCCTGCGTGCGCGGGGACCTTCGGGCGGTCGTGGGGGACAAGCAGCTGTTCCGGGTCGCCGGGCTCGGCGACTGCGCCTCCGCGACGCCCTCGCCCGTCGCCCCGCCGGCCTCGGCGCAGCCCACGCGGCCCGCACAGCCCGCGGAGCCGGGGCGGCCGACGGTCACCGTGACCGTCACGCGCACCCTCTGGTGCCAGGACGGCACCGACTGCGGCCCCGCGCAGGAGAAGTGACGCGACGACGGGTCGCGCGGGGGCGTGAGCGGCGCGGGAACGATCCGTACCCCTGTCGGCGGCACCCGCCCTTGCCTAGAGTGATCGGGTGACACAGTCCGCGACGCCTGCTGCGTACTTCCGTTTCCCGCACCTGCACGGCGAGTCGGTGGCCTTCACCGCCGAGGACGACGTGTGGCTCGCGCCCCTCGACGGCGGCCGCGCCTGGCGCGTCAGCGCCGACAACGTGCCGGTCTCCCTGCCCCGCATCTCGCCCGACGGCACCACCGTCGCCTGGACCTCCACCCGCGACGGCGCCCCCGAGGTGCACGTCGCGCCGGTGGACGGCGGCCCCGCCACCCGGCTGACGTACTGGGGGAGTTGGCGCACCCAGGTGCGCGGCTGGACCCCCGACGGCCAGGTCCTGGTGCTCAGTTCCCACGACCAGGCGAGCACGCGCCGCACCTGGGCGCGCGCCGTCCCGCTCGACGGCGGACCGGCGGCCACCCTGCCGTACGGGCCCGTCGGCGCCGTCGCCCACGGCCCGCGCACCGTGCTGCTGACCGTGTCCATGGGCCGCGAGGCCGCCCACTGGAAGCGCTACCGGGGCGGTACGGCGGGCAGGTTGTGGATCGAGCGGGACGCCCACGACGGGGAGGGCGCCGGCGAGTTCGTACGGCTGCACGACGACCTCGACGGGAACATCGAGGACCCGGTGTGGGTGGGGACGGGGGGCGACCCGCTCGAAGGAAGCCCGGAGTCGGGGAGGATCGCGTTCCTCTCCGACCACGAGGGCACCGGGGCGCTGTACTCCTCCCTCGCCGACGGATCGGACCTGCGGCGGCACACCCCTCTCGACGGCTTCTACGCCCGGCACGCCGCCGGTGACGGCCGGCGCGTCGTCTACGTCCGCGCCGGCGAGCTGTGGGTCCTCGACGACCTCGACGGCGCCGAGCCGCGCCGGCTCGACGTGCGGCTCGGCGGGCAGCGCACCGACCGGCGGCCGTACCCGGTGAGCGCCGCCCGCTGGCTGGGTACCGCCGCCCCCGACCACACGGCGCGCGGCAGCGCCGTCGAGGTGCGCGGCGCCGTCCACTGGGTCACCCACCGCTCCGGGCCCGCCCGCGCGCTCGCCGCCGAACCCGGGGTGCGGGCCCGGCTGCCGCGGACCTTCCGCGCGGACGGCGAGGAGTGGGTGGTGTGGGTGACGGACGCCGAGGGCGAGGACGCCCTGGAGTTCGCGCCCGCCACCGGGCCGGCCCCGGGGGCCGCGCCGCGCCGGCTGGCCGCCGGACGGCTCGGCCGGGTCCTGGAGCTCGCCATGGCCCCGGACGGCAGCCGTGCCGCCGTCGCCGCGCACGACGGGCGGCTGCTGCTCGTCGAGCGGGAGAGCGGCGAGGTCCGCGAGGTCGACCGCAGCGAGGACGGTGACGTCGGCGACCTGGTCTTCTCCCCCGACTCCGGCTGGCTGGCCTGGTCGCACCCCGGCCCGCGTCCGCTCAGCCAGATCAAGCTCGCCCACGCCACCGACCTGTCGGTCACCGAGGCGACCCCGCTGCGCTTCCGTGACTACGCGCCCGCCTTCACCCTCGACGGCAAGCACCTGGCGTTCCTGTCCACGCGCGCCTTCGACCCGGTCTACGACCAGCACGCCTTCGACCTCTCCTTCCTCGCGGGCGCCCGGCCGCACCTGATCACCCTGGCCGCCACCACGCCCTCGCCGTTCGGCCCGCAGCGGCACGGCCGCCCCTTCGAGACGTCCGACAAGGACGAGACCCCCGACAGCGAGGGCACCCCGGCGACCCGTGTCGACCTGGAGGGGCTCGCCGACCGGATCATCCCGTTCCCGGTGGAGGCGGGCCGCTGCTCCGGGCTGCGCGCGGCGAAGGACGGCGTGCTGTGGCTGCGCCATCCGGTGCGCGGGGTCCTCGGCGCCTCCCGCGCCACGCCGGACGCCCCCGACCCGCACACCGAGCTGGAGCGCTACGACCTCGCCCAGCACCGCCTGGATCACCTCGCCGCCGACGTCGACGGCTTCGAGGTCAGCGGCGACGGCAAGCGGCTGCTGCTGTGGTCCGACGGCAAGCTCAGGGTCGTTCCCGCCGACCGGCGCGCCTCCGGCGACGAGGACAGCGACACCAACGTCACCGTCGACCTCGGCCGCGTCCGCCAGACGGTCGACCCGGCCGCCGAGTGGCGGCAGATGTACGAGGAGACCGGCCGCGTCATGCGGGACAACTTCTGGCGGCCCGACCTCGGCGGCGTCGACTGGGACGGCGTCCTGGACCGCTACCGGCCCGTCCTGGACCGGATCGCCACCCACGACGACCTGGTCGACCTGCTGTGGGAGGTGCACGGCGAACTCGGCACCTCGCACGCCTACGTCGTCCCGGCCGGCGGCCGCGGCCACGGCGGCGGCCAGGGCCTGCTCGGCGCCGACGTCTCCCGCCACGAGGACGGCGGCTGGCGCATCGACCGCATCCTGCCCGCGGAGACCTCCGACCCCGACGCCCGCTCGCCGCTGGCGGCGCCCGGGGTGGCCGTGCGCGCCGGTGACGCGATCGTCGCCGTCGCCGGGCATCCGGTGGACCCGGTCACCGGGCCCGGACCGCTGCTCGTCGGTACGGCGGGCCGGGCCGTCGAGCTGACGATCTCGCCGTCCGGCGGGGGCGAGCCGCGGCACGCCGTCGTCGTCCCGGTCGACGACGAGGAGCCGCTGCGCTACCACGCCTGGGTCGCGGACCGCCGGGCGTACGTGCACGAGAAGTCCGGCGGGCGGCTCGGCTACCTCCACGTGCCCGACATGCAGGCGCCCGGCTGGGCGCAGATCCACCGCGACCTGCGCGTCGAGGTGGCCCGCGAGGGGCTCGTCGTCGACGTGCGGGAGAACCGGGGCGGGCACACCTCCCAGCTGGTGGTGGAGAAGCTGGCGCGGCGCATCGTCGGCTGGGACGTGCCGCGCGGGATGCGGCCGTCCAGCTATCCCGAGGACGCGCCCCGGGGGCCCGTCGTCGCCGTCGCCGACGAGTTCTCCGGTTCGGACGGGGACATCGTCAACGCGGCGGTCAAGGCGCTCGGGATCGGGCCGGTGGTCGGCACCCGGACCTGGGGCGGCACGATCGGCATCGACAGCCGCTACCGCCTGGTGGACGGCACACTGGTCACCCAGCCCAAGTACGCGATCTGGCTGGAGGGCCAGGGGTGGGGCGTGGAGAACCACGGCGTCGACCCCGACGTGGAGGTGGTCATCCGCCCGCAGGACCACGCGGCGGGCCGAGACCCCCAACTCGACGAGGCGATCCGCCTGGCCCTGGCCGCCCTGGAACAAACCCCAGCCAAAACACCCCCCGCACTCCCGTGAGCCCCACCCACCCCGCGAAGG
>NZ_JBIAPF010000001.1:350348-733479 GCF_042888135.1 Streptomyces sp. NPDC003247 | reverse complement strand
CGAAGGGGCGCGGGGAACTGCGCGCCCGGCCCCGTACGGCCCGCAGCGCACGACGGCCGCCCGCCCGGGGCGCCAGGGGCATGCGTCGACCGCTGCCCCAGTGCGCGTGCACGCCGTGAAGGGGCGCGGGGAACTGCGCGCCCGGCCCCGTACGGCCCGCAGCGCACGACGGCCGCCCGCCCGGGGCGCCAGGGGCATGCGTCGACCGCTGCCCCTGGGCGCGTGCACGCCGTGAAGGGGCGCGGGGAACTGCGCGCCCGGCCCCGTACGGCCCGCAGCGCACGACGGCCGCCCGCCCGGGGGCGACAGAGGCATGCGTCGACCGCTGCCCCAGTGCGCGTGCACGCCGTGAAGGGGCGCGGGGAACTGCGCGCCCGGCCCCGTACGGCCCGCAGTGCACGACGGCCGTCCGCCCGGGGCGCCAGGGGCATGCGTCGACCGCTGCCCCAGTGCGCGTGCACGCCGTGAAGGGGCGCGGGGAACTGCGCGCCCGGCCCCGCACGGCCGGCAGTGCACCACACCCGCCCGCCCGGGGGCCCAGGACGCACGCGTCAACCGGCCCCCGGGCCGACCGCACGCCCCCTCCCCGCCGGGCGACGGCGATAGCATGCCCCCGTACGCGATCACCACCCGGAGGAGGCCGCATGTCAGGTGAGCCGCAGGACGACTGCCTGTTCTGCAAGATCGTCGAGAAGCACGTCCCGGCGACGATCGTGCGCGAGACCGAGACGACCCTCGCCTTCCGGGACATCAACCCGCAGGCGCCCACGCACGTCCTGGTGATCCCCAAGGCGCACCACAAGGACGCCGCCGCCCTCGCCGCCGAGGCGCCGCAGCTCGCCGCGGACGTCCTGCGCGAGACGCAGGCGGTCGCCGACCAGGAGAACCTGGAGAGCTACCGCGTCGTCTTCAACACCGGCAGCGGCGCCGGGCAGACCGTCTGGCACGCCCACGCGCACGTCCTCGGCGGCCGGGGCCTGCACTGGCCCCCCGGATAGGCCGCAGTGTCCGTCCGTGAACTGGTGGTCCTGGGCACCGCCAGCCAGGTCCCGACCCGGCACCGCAACCACAACGGCTACCTGCTGCGCTGGGACGGCGAGGGCCTCCTCTTCGATCCCGGCGAGGGCACCCAGCGCCAGATGCTGCGCGCCGGGGTGGCCGCCCACGACCTGAACCGGATCTGCGTCACGCACTTCCACGGCGACCACTGCCTCGGCCTGGCCGGTGTCATCCAGCGCGTCAACCTGGACAAGGTGCCGCACCCGGTCACCGCGCACTACCCGCGCTCCGGCCAGCGCTTCTTCGACCGGCTGCGGTACGCGACCGCCTACCGTGAGACGGTCGGCGTCACCGAGGCGCCCGTCGACACGGACGGACCCCTCGCCGTCACGAACACCTACACCCTCGAGGCCCGCAGGCTCTCGCACCCCGTCGAGTCGTACGGCTACCGCCTCGTCGAGCCCGACGGCCGCCGTATGCTGCCCGACCTGCTCGCCGCGCACGGCGTCAAGGGCCCGGACGTCGGCCGGATCCAGCGGGAGGGCGCGATCGGCGGGGTGTCGCTGGAGGACGTCAGCGAGGTGCGGCGCGGACAGCGCTTCGCGTTCGTCATGGACACACGGATGTGTGACGGGGTGCACGCGCTCGCCGACGGCTGCGACATGCTCGTCATCGAGTCGACCTTCCTGGACGACGACAGGGAACTCGCCATCGAGCACGGCCACCTGACGGCCGGCCAGGCGGCGGGGGTCGCGCGGGACGCCGGCGTACGGCATCTGGTGCTCACCCACTTCAGCCAGCGCTACTCCGATCCCGAGGAGTTCGAGCGGCAGGCGCGGGCGGCCGGTTTCGAGGGCCAGCTGACGGTGGCGCACGACCTCCTCCGGGTGCCGGTTCCGAAACGGCGGTAAAACCCCCGTACCATGCTTTGATGCCCCTCCCCAAAGCTGAACTGCACCTGCACATCGAAGGCACCCTGGAGCCGGAGCTGGCGTTCGCGCTCGCGGCCCGCAACGGCGTCGCCCTGCCGTACGCCGACACGGACGCGCTCCGCGAGGCGTACCGGTTCGAGGACCTCCAGTCCTTCCTGAACCTGTACTACGAGCTGATGGCGGTACTGCGCACCGAGCGGGACTTCGAGGACCTGGCCGACGCCTACCTCGCCCGGGCCGCCGCGCAGGGCGTGCGGCACGCCGAGATCTTCTTCGACCCGCAGGCCCACCTCTCCCGGGGCGTGGGGATGGGCACCGTCGTCGAGGGGCTGTGGCGGGCGCTCGGCAGCAGCGAGGAGCGGCACGGCGTCTCCACCCGGCTGATCCTGTGCTTCCTGCGCGACGAGTCCGCCGAGTCGGCGCTGGAGACGCTGGAGGCGGCCCGGCCGTACCTGGACCGAATCACCGGCGTCGGCCTGGACTCCGCCGAGGTCGGGCACCCGCCGGTGAAGTTCCGCGAGGTGTACGAGGCCGCCGCGGCGCTGGGCCTGCGACGGGTGGCGCACGCGGGGGAGGAGGGGCCGCCGGAGTACATCACCGAGGCCCTCGACGTGCTCGGCGTGGAGCGCGTCGACCACGGGCTGCGGTGCATGGAGGACCCGGCGCTGGTGGAGCGGCTGGTGCGGGAGCGGATCCCGCTGACGCTGTGCCCGCTGTCCAACGTCCGGCTGCGCACCGTCGACACCCTCGCCGACCACCCGCTGCCGGCGATGCTCGACGCCGGGCTGCTGTGCACGGTGAACTCCGACGACCCGGCCTACTTCGGCGGCTACGCCGGCGACAACTTCGACGCCGTACGGCGCACCCTGGGCCTGGGCGAGGACCGGTTGCGCGAACTCGCCCGCAACTCCTTCACCGCCTCCTTCCTTGAGGACGACGAGGAGCGGCGGGCTCGCTACCTGGCCGAGGTGGACGCCTACGTCTTCTAGCCGGCCCTTCTGCCGGCCGACCGCCTTTTCAAGCCGACAGCCTCTGCCGGCCGACCCCCTCTGCTAACCGACCCCCTGATGGATCCGGTCCACCAGGAGGTCGATGACGAGTGGCGTGCGCGGGCCGTAGCCGAGAAGCACGCCGTCCTCCAGGTCGACGACCCGGCGGTTCAGGCCGGCCGGGGTCTGGGCGATGCCCGGGATCCGGAGGAGGCCGTCGATGCCGCCGACCGACTCCAGGCCCTTGGTCATCATCAGGATGACGTCGGGCTGCGCCTGGGCCAGCGCCTCGGTGGTGATCGGGGTGAACGGCTTGTCCAGGCCCGCCGCCGTGCCCGCGTCCACCGCGCCGGCCGCCGCGAGCAGGGAGTCGGCGCCGGAGCCCTTGCCGCCGATGAGGTAGACGGCCGCGCTGCCGCGCATGTACAGGAACGCGACCTTGGGCCGGCTGCCCTTCGGCACGGCCGCGCGGGCCGCCGCCAGGTCGTCGCTCATCCGCCGGTTGAGCGCCCGGCCCGCCTCCGGCACCCCGAGGGCCTCGGCGATCCGGGTGGTGCGGGTGGTGACGTCGGACAGCTTCGTCGCCGGGTCGAGGACGACGACCGGGATCCCGGCGTCCCGGATCTGCTGCACGGCCTCCTTCGGCCCGGTGTCGGTGTCGGCGAGCACGACCGTGGGCCGCAGCGACAGCACGCTCTCCGCGCTCACGTCGTGCGCCTTGGTGACCTGGGGGAGCTTCTTCGCCTCCTCGAAGGTCGCCGTGATGTCCCGGCCGACGACCCGGTCGCCGAGCCCGAGCGTGAACACGGTCTCCGCGACGCCCCCGTTGAGCGGGAGGATGCGCGAGGCGTCGGAGACGGTGACCCGGCGGCCGTCGGAGGAGTCGACGGTGACCGGCAGCTCCGGTGCCGGGGGCGCGCCTTCGAGCGGTACGACCGTGTTCTTCGCGAGCTGCGCCGCGGCCGCGGCGGCCCGCGCGCTCGCGGACGCCGGGGACGCCTGGGAGGCGCCGCCGGTCCCCGTGGTGCCGCCCGCGCACGCCCCGGTCAGCAGGGCGAGGGCCACTCCGAGGGCGGCGAGACGGCCCCGTGCGGGGCGTCCGCCGGACCGCTCTCTCCGGGATGCGCGCATGATCTTCCTTCCCCTCATCTGGCACACAGTCAGCGAATAGTTTAGGTTAGCCTTCCCTTAGTTTCTGGTGGTGGGGGTGTGCCATGACATCGGCAAGTGGCCTGCGCGGCCACGGAGTTGGCTGTTTCCTCGCGGTCGCCTCGGCGTCCGTCCTGCTGCTCACGGCCGCACCGGCCGGGGCGGCGGGCGCGTCGGCGACGGGCCCCGAGGGGCAGAAACTCACCGTGTCCCGGTCGTCCGGACTCGACCCGGCGGGCGAGACGGTCACCGTGACCGGCTCCGGCTACGACACCGAGAAGGGCATCTACGTGGCCTTCTGTGTGGACAACGGGGCCGGGAAGACGCCCACGCCCTGCGTCGGCGGCGTCGACATGTCCGGCGAGTCCGGCGCCTCCGTCTGGATCTCCTCCGACCCGCCCTCCTACGGCGAGGGCCTGGCGAAGCCCTACGGCGGCAGCGCGCACCAGGGCACCTTCAGCGTGCGGATCAAGGTGCGCGGCGAGGACGCCAACACCGACTGCACCGCCACCGGGGTCACCTGCGCCGTCATCACGCGCAACGACCACACCCGGGGCGGGGACCAGAGCCAGACGGTCCGCATCCCCGTGACGTTCGCCGCCGCGGGCGGCACGCGGAGCGGCTCCGGCTCGGGCTCCGGCTCCTCCGCGACGGCGACGCCGGGCGCGAGCGCGACGCCCACGGCGGGCACGACCGGCGGGTCCGGTGACGGCGGCACCACCAAGGCCTCCGACGGCTCCATGGCCGGCACCGGCTCCGGCCTCGCGCTGCCCCTCGGGCTCACCGCGGCCGCGCTGGTCGCGGCCGGCGCCGGGAGCCGGATCTGGGCCCGCGGGCGGCGGCGCTCCGCCGGCTCCTCCACGAACTGACACGACCCCATCTCCCGGAGGGAGAACCGAAGATGCTGAAGAGACCCGGCGCCGTCGCCGCCCTGGCGGCCGGCGCCCTGTTCGCGCTGGGCTGTCCGTGGACGGCGGCGGCGACGGCGGTGGCGGTGGCGACGACGGTGGCACAAGACGGGGCCGCCGGCGAGTCCCGCGAGGTGTCCGGCGGATACGTGAACTGGTCCGTGTCCGCAGGGGACCTGGCCGGGCGGGGCGTCTCGCTGGCGGTCACCGCGCCCGCCTCCCGGGCGGCAGGGCAGGCCCGGTTCCCGGCCGTGGACGGCACCGTCGCCGCCGAAGGCGGCTCCGCCGACGTCGGACTGGGCGGCGCGGCGCGTCTCGGCGGACCCGCGGACCGCCCGCTCGTCCTCGCCGGACTGCGTCTGGAACTGGCCGGCGGCGAGGGCGCGCTGCACGCCCGTACGGTCGTCGACGGGCGGGCGCGGGAGCTGGAACTGGCCGAGGTGGCCGCCTCCGGCGCCGGGCCCGCCGTACGGGCGGCCGGGGTGACCTGGACCGGTCTGCGGGCCGTGCTCACCGAGGAGGGGGCCGCGCTGCTGTCCGCCTGGAGCGGGAGCCCGTTCGCCGTGGGGGACGGACTCGGCGCGTTCGACGTGACGGTCGGCACCGCGTCCGGTGCCCCCTCCGGCACGGTGGCGAGTGACGCCCCCGGGCCCGCCTCCGGTACGGCGGCCGGCGGATCTCCGCAGACGGCGGCGGGCTCCGGGGCGTCGCAGCCCGCCGGGCAGGGGAAACCCGTGGCGCCCGCCGCCGCCGTGGCCCGCGCCACCCTGGCCGCGGGCGGGGAGCAGACCGTCACGGGCACCGGGTTCACGCCCGGCGCGGTGGTCCTCGTCGCGATCGACGGCGACACGCGCTACCAGGCGGTCGCCGACGCCGGGGGCGATGTCGGCCGGACCTTCCCCGTGTACGCCGGTGCCGTCGAGGGCGAGCACACGGTGGAGCTGACGGCCGTGAGCGGTGAGCGGGCCGTCGTGAGCGCCCGGTTCGAGGTCGAAGCGCCGCACTGACGGCCGTGGAAGCCGTCTGCACAGGCACACAGGAGCGGGCCGCCGGTCCGCTCCCCGGCATGCCCGGAAGGCGGGTTTCCGCAGGTGGGGGCGGGTTTTTGCGATCCGTTGACAAGCGCCCACAGCTCGTACTTAGGTATGCCTTACCTAAGTTCGGCTCCTCGACGGAAAAGGTTCCCGCCATGAGAGTCCCCACCGCCCGCACCGCCGCCCGTGCCGGCCTCGCCGCGGCCGCCTCCGCCGCGCTCACCCTGGGCCTGGCGACCTCCGCCTCCGCCGCCACCGCGACCCGCACGATCGTCGACGGCGGCACCACCTACACCCTGTCGGTGACCGCCCCGGGCACGGCCTCCGCGGCCGGCCAGGTCATCAACGTCACCGGCTCCGGCTTCAACACGGGCCAGGGCATCTACGTCGGCCTGTGCGTGGTCGACGGGGCGCCCGGCGCGAACAAGCCGACCCCGTGCCTCGGCGGCCAGGACGAGGACGGCTCGACCGGCGCCTCGCACTGGGTCAACAACCTCTTCGGCGGGCTCTTCGCCAACAGCTCCACGTTCGGCGCCGGCGGCACCTTCGACGTGGACATCTACGTCAAGGCCACCCTCGACGACGGCAGCGTCTGCGGCCAGGACGTCGAGTGCGCCGTCGTCACCCGCGCGGACCACTTCGACAGCGGCGACCGCAAGTACGACGTCCACGTCCCGATCACCTTCCAGTGACCGCCGGTTGACCGGCCGTCGGGCCGGGCCCTGCGCACCGGGGCCCGGCCCGACGGCGTCCGGCGGCACTCGACCAGTGAGGAACACTCCCATGCAGCTCAGACGCCCGGTGGCGCTCCTCGGCGCCGCCGCGCTCGTGGCCGCCGCGGCGACCGCCGTCACCACCGGCACGGCCGCCCGGGCCTCCGACACCCCGAGGACCGCCCTCGGCGCCCACGGCCAGAAGCTCACCGTGTCCGCCTCCGCGAACCTCGACCCGGACGGCGAGAAGCTCCGCGTCACCGGCTCCGGCTACGACGACTCCAAGGGCATCTACGTCGCCGTCTGCAAGGACAACGGCGACGGCCGCATCCCCACCCCGTGCCTCGGCGGCGCCGACCAGAGCGGGACCAGCGGCACCTCGGCGTGGATCATCCCCGCGGACGCCTCCGACGAGGGCGCGGGCACGGTCGCCGTCCGCTGGGGCGCGGGCGGCACCTTCGACGTCGAACTCGGCGTCAAGGCGCGGGACGGCGGCCTCGACTGCCTCCAGGTCGCCTGCTCGGTCGTCACCCGCGTCGACCACAACGCCGCCGGCGACCGCTCCCAGGACGTCCGGATCCCCCTCGCCTTCCAGGGCCAGGAACCCGGCGACGGCGGTGGCGGCGGTGACGGCGTGGACGTCCCGCCGGGCACCGTCAGCTATGTGCAGGCGGACGAGAAGGAGTTCGCCACCACCAACGCCGGCCGCCCGCTGGACCTCCTGCTGCACCCCGACTCGGGGAAGCTGTACGTCGGCGCGGACAACATCCCCGACACCTCCGACGTGGCCGAGCAGGGCCTGTACGTCCTGGACGCCGCGAACGGCACGGCCCTCGGCCACATCGCCCAGGCCCCCGGGGCGAACGGCGCGATGGCCGCCCGCGTGGTCCGCCGGATCGTCGCCCCCCTCCCCGGCGACGGCGTGGTCTTCCACTACCCGCTGCGCGGCATCGGCACCGCCAGGTCCGGCGACACGACGGCGCGGGGCATCTGGGCCGACGGCGCCTCGTACACCGGCGTCGGCCAGGACGCCGACACCTCCACCGTCCTGATCGCGGCGGGCCCCGAGCTGCGCCGCGTCGACCTCGCCACCGGCACCGTCGAGGACACGGTCACCCTGGAGGGCGGGAGCGAGCTCGGCGTGGACGCCGCCCACGGCGCCGCCTGGTCCGTCGGCACCGACGGGGGCCAGCCGGTGCTGCGCCGCGTCGACACCACGACCTTCGACGTCACCGCCACGGCCGAGCTCCCCGCCGACGTCCTCACCTTCGTCGAGCCGGACCCGGCGACCGGCAACGTCTGGGTGGGCAACGGGACCTCCGTGCTCGTCTTCGACCGGAACGCCGAGCCGATCGCCACCCTCACGGGCGAGGACCGTGCCATGGCGGCGGCCTTCGACCGGGCCACCGGACGGGCCTTCGTGCTGCGCGAGGACGTCTCCGACGGCACCACCGACGACACCGGATCGCTCGCGATCCTCGACAGCGCGACCTTCCGGCCGGCCGCCGACGCGGTCCCGCTGCCGGGCAGCGTCAGGGTGGGCACCTACGCCGGCGTCGCCGTCACCCCCGGCGCCACGTCCGTCTACCTCACCAGGGCGGCCGAGAGCAAGGTCCTCCGGTACGACCTGCGGATGTCCCCCGAGGTCACCCAGGCCCCCACCGACCGGACCGCCGCCCCCGGCGACGAGGTCACGTTCGTCGCGGCCGCCGAGGGCACCCCCGCGCCGACCGTGAGCTGGCAGGTCAGCCCGGACGGCGGCCAGACCTGGGCCACGATCGAGGGCGCGACGCAGAACGCGTACTCCTTCACCGCGAAGGCGGCGCACGACGGCTACGCCTACCGCGCCGAGTTCGGGAACACCGCGGGCACCACCCGCACCACGCCGATCACCCTGACCGTCACGGACACCGGCGGCACCGGCGAGACCGGCGGCGGCGACGGCGAGGACACCGAGCCGTCCGGCACCAGGACCGTCACCGGCACGGGTGGCCAGAAGCTCACCGTGACCCCGGTCAACAACCTCGCCACCGAGGACCAGGTCCTCAAGGTCACCGGCTCCGGCTACGACATCGAGAAGGGCATCTACGTCGCCCTCTGCGTCGACAACGGCGACGGCGAACTGCCCACGCCCTGCATCGGCGGCGTCGACATGACCGGCGGCTCGCACAGCTCGGCGTGGATCTCCTCCGCCCCGCCGGACTACGGCGAGGGCCTGGCGACCCCGTACGGCACCGGCGGCACCTTCTCGGTCGAGCTGACCGTCGACGCCGAGGACGCGTACACGGACTGCTTCGAGGCGACGTGCGTCCTGGCCACCCGTGCCGACCACACGCTCTCCGGCGACCGCTCCCAGGACGTGAAGGTCCCGGTCGCCTTCGTCGGCCAGGACCCGGTCGACACGGACGACGGCACGAGCACCGGCGGCACGTCCGCGGGCTCGTCGGGCGGCACCTCCGGCGGGACGTCCGAGGGCACGTCCGGCGGCACGGGGTCGGCGGCCGGCGGCACGGCCGCCTCCGGTGGCACCGGCACGACGGGCGGCACGTCCGCCACGGCCGCCACCGGCGGCAGCCTCGCCTCGACCGGCGCCACGATCGGTACGGCGGCCGCCGCGGCGGCCCTGCTCACGGCGGCGGGCTGGTACCTCCACCGCCGTGCCCGGGCACCCCGCCGCGGCCACTGACCCCGGCCGCCACCGCCCGGCCCCGGCACGGCACCGCCGTCCGGGGCCGGCCACGTGTCCGGTACCGGGGGAACGCCGTTCA
The DNA here is from genome assembly GCF_042888135.1 of Streptomyces sp. NPDC003247. Classification (NCBI taxonomy): domain Bacteria; kingdom Bacillati; phylum Actinomycetota; class Actinomycetes; order Kitasatosporales; family Streptomycetaceae; genus Streptomyces; species Streptomyces sp. NPDC003247. Next base: position 723,987 of record NZ_JBIAPF010000001.1, on the reverse strand, counting down.
GGCCCCGGGCCCCGCGCCGACCCCGGCCCGGCGTGGACCGGCCGTGTCGTAGGCGTCGCGGGCGGGCCGGGCGGGGGCGGGGACCGGGATGTCGACGACCTGCTGCTCGGGGGCGCCGATCTGGGGGACCGAACCGTGGGGGGTGCCGGTGGACGCGGCGACCACGGCGGCCGGGGTGCCGCCCCGGCGGCGGACCGTGCCCGGCAGCAGGGGGCGGCCCGCGGTGTGCAGGGCCACCGCGGTCAGCGGCACGGCCACGACCAGCAGCCCCGCACCCAGCACGAGCCCCATCACCGGGAACCCGGCCCGGGCCGACAGCAGGCTGCCGGTGAGCGGGCCCGCCGCCGTCCCCAGCGAGGAGGCCGAGCCGACCAGCACCGCCCAGCGCCCCCGCGGGTCGAGCGAGGCGGCCAGGCCGATGAGGTACGACAGGACGACGGGGTACAGCGCGTTCCAGGCGATCTCGCCGGCGGCGAAGCTCGCCAGTCCCGTCGCCGACGCGCTCACCGCGACGCACCCGGCGATCAGCACGGTCCCGCCGCCGATGGGCACGGCCCGCCCCAGCCGGGGCCCCAGCGCGCCCGCGCCGAGGACGCCCAGCAGTCCGGCGCCGAGCGCCACGGCGAACACGGCGCCCACGGTGGCCTCGCCGAGGTGGGCCTGCGTCAGGCCGATCCGCCCGCTGACGCCCCACAGGGCGTTCTGCACGAGGGACCAGCAGGGCATCGCCGCGACCAGGACCAGACCGGAGCGCAGGTGGGGCGGGCGGCGCGCGCCGCCGGTGCCGGACCGGGCCGGGACGTCGGCCGTGGCCCGCGGGAGCCGGCCGGTCAGCGGCCACACCGCGAGCGCGGTGAGCGCGATCGCGGCCAGCGGCTGCCCGTGGCCCCCGCCCAGGTGCGGGACCGTCAGATAGACGACGCCCGCGAGCGCGGAGACGGACAGCAGGCCGAGCGAGGAGGCGCGGTGCGGGTCGGGCTGGGCGGCGATGCGGGTGGCGGCGACCGTGGTGGCCGTACCGGAGCCGAAGCCGCCGAGGACGGCGCCCGCGACGACGGCCGGGACGCTCCCGGCGAGCGCGGCCCCGCCGTACCCGACGACGGCGAGCGCCAGTCCGGCCCGGGCCAGGGTCCGCGCCCCGATCCGTTCGACGCGGGAGGCCAGGGCGAAACCGGCGGAGGCCGAACTCAGCAGCAGCGCGCTGCCGACGGCACCGGCCTGTGTGGCGGACAGCGGCAGTCCGACATCCAGCCGGCCCACCACCGTGGGCAGCAGATAGGGAGCGAGGTACCCGGCCGTGAAGAGGGCGACGAGGGGCCAGGGAGTGGTGCGGGGGGAGAACACGGGCGTTCCAGGGCGTGCGAAAGGAGCGGCTCGAGACCGGAGGAAGGGGGAGGGCGCCGACCGTCGACGGACAGGAACGCGCGGGCAATTTGTATCAAGCACGTAGTGCGAGCAGAAGCGCGGGTCCCGTGATCTGGATCACTTCATGGTTTGCGGTGCGGAAGGGCGGGTAAACGTGCCGCGGCTAACGCCAGTTGACGGCCCCGCCCGCCCCCGGCGCCCTGGCCTCGATCTTCGCCCTGATCTCCCGCATCACCACGACGATCCGTTCCTCGTGCTCCGGCGTCAGCCGGGCCACCGGTACCGAGCAGCTGACCGCGTCCTGCGCGGGCACCTCGTAGCGCAGCGCGAACCCGAAGCCGACGATGCCGGTGACGCCCTCCTCGCGGTCGACCGCGTAGCCGCGCGCGCGGATCTCCGCGAGGTCCGCCGCCAGCGAGGCGCGGTGGGTGTGCGAGCGCGGGGTGAGCGCCTCGTACGGGCCCTCGGGCAGCTCCCCGTCGGGGCGTTCGGCCAGCAGCGCCTTGCCGAGGGCGCCCACGTGGGCGGGCAGCCGCCGGCCGACGCGGCTGATGGTGCGCAGGTACGCGTGCGACTCGCGCGTCGCCAGGTATGCCACGTCCCGCCCGTCCAGCCGCCCCAGGTGGATCGTCTCGCCCAACTCGTCCGACGCCTCGTCGAGGTACGGTCGCACCAGCCGGACCCGCGGGTCGGAGTCGAGGTAGCTCGTGCCGGTCAGCAGGGCGTGGATGCCGATGCCGTAGAGCGAGCCGGTGGCGTCCGTCCGCACCCAGCCCCGGCCGATCAGCGTTTGCAGCAGCGCGTACATCGAGCTGCGTGGCACGCCCAGTTCGTCGGCCAGTTCCTGCAACCGCGCCGGGCGGTCGCCCCGCGCCGCGAGCAGTTCCAGCAGCTCGACCGTGCGCGCGGCCGACTTCACCTCACGGACGCCGCCCCCGCCTGCCGTCTCCGCCATGCGCCGATCGTAAGCCGCCGCCTGGGACCCATTGACCGGGCGCGGTGCGCCTACCTACCCTCCATCTTCGTATGTGGATGGCGTCTACGTGGGGAGACGGACCCCGCTGGCCGCACCGGAAGAACCCGCTCACCGCCGGACCCGCCCTCGGAGGAGCCGCCCCGTGAACCTCACCGTCACCGACGTCCGCCTCACGCCGATCCTCGTCGCCGACCCGCCGCTGCTCAACACCCAGGGCGTGCACCAGCCGTACACCCCCCGGCTGATCGTGGAGGTGGAGACGGCCGACGGCGTCACCGGCGTCGGCGAGACGTACGGCGACACCAAGTACCTGGAGCTGGCCCGGCCGTTCGCCGAGCGGCTGAAGGGGCGCCAGGTCAGCGACCTCAACGGTCTGTTCACCGTCGCGGACGAGCTGGCCGTCGACCGGTCCCGGGTCCTCGGCCAGGTGGACGTGGGCGGCCTGCGCGGCGTCCAGACGGCCGACAAGCTGCGGCTCTCCGTCGTCTCCGGCTTCGAGGTCGCCTGCCTCGACGCCCTCGGCAAGGCGCTCGGGCTGCCCGTGCACGCGCTGCTCGGCGGCAAGGTGCGCGACGCCGTCGAGTACAGCGCGTACCTCTTCTACAAGTGGGCCGGCCACCCCGAGGGCGTGGCCGGCGAGCAGGACGACTGGGGCCCCGCACTCGACCCGGCCGGCGTCGTCGAGCAGGCCCGCAGGTTCACCGAGCGCTACGGCTTCACCTCCTTCAAGCTCAAGGGCGGCGTCTTCCCGCCCGACGAGGAGATCGCCGCCGTCCGCGCCCTCGCCGAGGCCTTCCCCGGACACCCGCTGCGCCTCGACCCCAACGGCGCCTGGTCCGTGGAGACCTCGCTGAAGGTGGCGCGGGAGCTGGGCGACGTCCTGGAGTACCTGGAGGACCCCGCGCTCGGCATCCCCGCCATGGCCGAGGTCGCCCGGGAGACCGGCGTGCCGCTCGCCACCAACATGTGCGTGACGACCTTCGCCGAGATCCAGGAGGCGTTCACCAGGGACGCCGTGCAGGTCGTCCTCTCCGACCACCACTACTGGGGCGGACTGCGCAACACGCAGCAGCTCGCCGCGGTCTGCCGCACCTTCGGCGTCGGCGTCTCCATGCACTCCAACACCCACCTGGGCATCAGCCTGGCCGCGATGACCCACGTCGCCGCCACCGTGCCGAACCTCCACCACGCCTGCGACTCCCACTACCCCTGGCAGTCGGAGGACGTCCTGACCGAGCGCCTCACCTTCACCGGCGGCAAGGTCGCCGTCACGGACACGCCCGGTCTCGGCGTCGAACTGGACCGCGAGAAGCTGCGGGTCCTCCACCAGCGCTGGCTCGACGACGACGGCGCGCTGCGCGAGCGCGACGACACGGCCGCGATGCGCGTCGCCGACCCCGCCTGGGTCACCCCCGCCGTCCCCCGCTGGTGAATTCCCCCCTCCGCTGCACTGCCCTGCCCACGATCGGAGCCGCTCGTGTCAGCAGTCCCCCCGGCACCACCCGCCCCCATGGAACACCCACCGGCCGTACGGTCGGCGATCCGCAAGATCTTCCGCCGCGTGGTCCCGCTGTTCTTCGTGATGTTCGTCGCGAACTACATGGACCGCGTGAACCTGGGCTTCGCCCAGGACGAGCTGCGGGCCGATGTCGGACTGTCGGCCGCCGCGTTCGGCCTCGGCGCCGGCGTCTTCTTCCTCGCGTACGCCCTCTTCGAAGTCCCCTCCGCCCTGCTGATGGAGCGGTTCGGCGCCAAGGTCTGGCTCACCCGGATCATGATCAGCTGGGGTGTCGTCGCCACCGCGATGGCCTTCGTCGACAGCGCGGGCATGTTCTACGCCCTGCGCTTCCTGCTCGGCGTCGCCGAGGCCGGCTTCTTCCCCGCCGTCATCCTCTACCTCACCCGCTGGCTCCCCGACTCCCACCGCGGCCGCGCCACCTCGGTCTTCCTGATGGGCTCGGGCACGGCGACCGTCGTCGTCGGACCGGTCTCCGGCGCGCTGATGGAGATGCACGGCGTCTGGGGCCACGCCGGCTGGCAGTGGATGTTCTTCGTCGAGGGGGTCTTCTCCGTCGTCCTCGGCTTCGTCGTCCACCGCTTCCTCGACTCCGGCGTCGACACGGCCGACTGGCTCACGACGGAGGAGAAGCGCGGCCTGGCCGAGGTCATCGACGCCGAGCAGGAGGCGCGCGGCACCGCCCGGTCCCGCGTCTCCCGCTGGAGACTGCTGGCCGACCCCCAGATGCTGCTCTTCCTGTGGATCTACTTCGCCATCAACGTCGCCCTGTACGCCGTCACCTTCTGGCTGCCGTCGATCGTGGCCGACATCGGCGGACTCAGCTCCTTCCAGGTGGGCCTGCTGACGGCGGTGCCCTGGCTGTGCGCGATCGCCTCGGTCCACGTCAGCGGCCGGGTCTCCGACCGCGTCGGCAAGCGGCGCCCGGTCCTCGTCACGCTCCTCGTCCTCGGCGGCTGCGGCACCCTCCTCGCCGTGTTCGTGTCGCCGTGGGCCGGCCTCGGCGCCCTCTGCCTGGCCGCCGTGGGCTTCAAACCGGCGTCCCCGATCTTCTGGACCATCCCGCAGAGCTGTCTGGACGCCCGCGCCGCCGCACCGGGCATCGCGTTGATCAACTCCATCGGCAACCTGGGCGGCTTCGTCGCCCCGACCGCCTTCGGCGTCATCGAGGACGCGACCGGCTCCACCCGCGGCGGCCTGGTCGGCCTCACGGTCGTCGGCTTCCTCGCCGCGCTCAGCGTCCTGCTGGTGCGGGGCGGCGGCCGCAACGACCGCGTCCGCACCCGCTCGGCGAGGACCCCGAAGGCCCCGAAGACCCCGGGGACCCCGGTGCGGGCCACGGACCCGGTGCCCGGCGCCGGCCCGGGCACCGCTCGCCCCACGCTCCCGAGCCCCGCGACCGGCTGACCCGGCACGCCCCGCCGCCACCGCTCCTCTCCGACGCCGCCACCGCGCCCGTAGCCCCCGCGACGCCGCCACCGCGCCCGCCTCCACCCCCCCCACCCCCCGCCCCGCTCCCGGAAGCGTCCCCCACGCGGCTCCCCGTCCGTGTGACGCACGGCGTGTCGTCACCGGCGTGGTGCACACTGGCCAGATCCCCACCACGCCAGGGAGCGCACCGTGACCGCGTCCACCACGTCCACCGGAGAGGGACACCACCACCACCGGACCCGCCGGGCCGCCCGGGTCGACCCGCTGGCCGCCCTGCGCGCCCCCGGCGACCCGCCCCGGGACGTCTACCTGACCGGCACCGTCTTCCTCGACATCGTCTTCACCGGGCTCGACTCCGCCCCGGTGCGCGGGACCGAGTCCTGGGCCCGCGGGATGGGGTCGAGCCCCGGCGGCGTCGCCAACATGGCCACCGCCCTGGCCCGCCTGGGCCTGCGCACCTCCCTCGCGGCCGCGTTCGGCGACGACCACTACGGCGAGTACTGCTGGGACGCCCTCGAACAGGGCGAGGGCATCGACCTGACGGCCTCGCGCACCGTCCCCGGCTGGCACTCCCCGGTCACCGTCTCCATGGCCTACGAGGGGGAACGCACGATGGTCTCGCACGGCCACGAGCCGCCCCCCGAGGAACCCGCCCCCGCGCACCCGCCGTTCGCCCGGGCCGCCGTCGCCTCCCTCACCCCCGGCGAGCGCGCCCCCTGGATCGCCCAGGCCGCGAGCCGCGGCACCCGGGTCTTCGCCGACGTCGGCTGGGACGACACCGGCGCCTGGGACCTCGCGGGCCTCGCCGACCTGGAGCACTGCGAGGCCTTCCTGCCGAACGCCGAGGAGGCCATGCGCTACACCGGCGCGAGCTGCCCGCGCGCCGCGGCCCACGCCCTCACCGAGCACGTACCGCTCGCGGTCGTCACGCTCGGCGCGGACGGCGCCTACGCGGTGGACCGCCGGACGGGCGAGACCGCCGAGGTCCCGGCGATCGCCGTGGAGGCCCTGGACCCCACCGGCGCGGGCGACGTCTTCGTGGCCGGCTTCGTCACCGGCACCCTCGCGGGATGGCCGCTCGCCGACCGCCTCGCCTTCGCCGGACTCACCGCCGCCCTCTCCGTCCAGGAGTTCGGCGGCTCCCTCTCCGCCCCCGGCTGGTCCGAGATCGCCGCCTGGTGGCGCAAGGTGCAGTCGGTCGAGGGCCAGGACCCCGGCGCGCTGCGCCGCTACGCGTTCCTGGAGGCCCTGCTCCCGCACGAGGAGACGGCACCCTGGCCGCTGCGCCGGGCGGTCCCGACGATCGGCTTCCGCCGCTCGGCATAGAAGCTGTCCGTACGAAAAGCCCTACGGCGTTGTCAGCCCCCTGGCGTACCCTTGAACTCGCCAGGCCGCCCTCGTGGCAGGCGAGACGCATCCGGGAGGACGTAGAGGCCTTCGGGCCGGCCTATGACTCAGACACCCACAGCTCACACGCCCGCGCAGGGCAAGGCGAGAGCACAGTTCACCGTTCCCGCCCAGCACCCCATGGTGACCGTGCTGGGATCCGGCGACTCCCTCCTGCGCGTGATCGAGACGGCTTTCCCGGCGGCCGACATCCACGTCCGGGGCAATGAGGTCAGCGCGGTCGGCGACCCGCGGGAAGTCGCCATGATCCAGCGCCTGTTCGACGAGATGATGCTGGTGCTCCGCACCGGGCAGCCGATGACGGAGGACGCAGTGGAACGCTCGATCGCCATGCTGCGGGCGAGCGAGAACGGGACGAGCGACGGCCAGGAGACCCCGGCCGAGGTACTGACGCAGAACATCCTGTCCTCGCGTGGCCGCACCATCCGCCCCAAGACCCTGAACCAGAAGCGGTACGTCGACGCGATCGACAAGCACACGATCGTCTTCGGCATCGGCCCCGCGGGCACGGGCAAGACCTACCTGGCCATGGCCAAGGCGGTCCAGGCCCTCCAGTCCAAGCAGGTCAACCGCATCATCCTGACCCGTCCGGCGGTCGAGGCGGGGGAGCGGCTGGGCTTCCTGCCCGGCACCCTCTACGAGAAGATCGACCCCTACCTGCGCCCGCTGTACGACGCGCTGCACGACATGCTGGACCCGGACTCGATCCCGCGCCTGATGGCGGCGGGGACCATCGAGGTCGCGCCGCTCGCATACATGCGGGGAAGAACCCTTAATGATGCTTTCATCATCCTGGACGAGGCTCAGAACACGAGCCCCGAGCAGATGAAGATGTTCCTCACCCGCCTCGGCTTCGACTCCAAGATCGTCATCACGGGTGACGTGACCCAGGTCGACCTGCCCAACGGCACCAAGTCCGGTCTGCGCCAGGTCCAGGACATCCTGGAGGGCCTGGAGGACGTGCATTTCTCGCGCCTGTCGTCCCAGGACGTCGTCCGGCACAAGCTGGTGGGCCGTATCGTCGACGCGTACGAGATGTACGACAGCACGCACGGCACCGAGAACGGCACCCACAAGGGCGGCCGGGGCAGGCAGTCCGGGCACAAGGGGAAGTAGACCGAGCACGACCATGTCGATCGACGTCAACAACGAGTCCGGAACCGAGGTCGACGAGCAGGCGATCCTCGACATCGCCCGCTACGCGCTGACACGGATGCGCATCCACCCGCTCTCCGAGCTCTCGGTGATCGTCGTGGACGCCGACGCCATGGAGCAGCTGCACATCCAGTGGATGGACCTGCCGGGGCCGACGGACGTCATGTCCTTCCCGATGGACGAACTGCGTCCGCCGTCGAAGGACGACGACGAGCCCCCGCAGGGCCTGCTGGGCGACATCGTGCTGTGCCCGGAGGTCGCCACCCGGCAGGGGGCCGAGGCCCCGACCAAGCACTCCATGGACGAGGAACTCCAGCTGCTCACCGTCCACGGCGTGCTGCACCTGCTGGGCTACGACCACGAGGAGCCCGACGAGAAGGCCGAGATGTTCGGCCTCCAGGCGGCCATCGTGGACGGCTGGCGCGCGGAGAAGGGCCTGACCGGCCCGTCCCCGGCCCCGACCGTGTCATGAGCGCGACCCTCGTGGCCGGGGCGATCGCCCTGGTCGTCGTCGCGTGGCTCGCCGCCTGTGCGGAGGCGGGCCTCGCGCGCGTCTCCAGCTTCCGCGCCGAGGAGGCCGTCCGCTCCGGCCGCCGCGGCAGCGCCCGGCTCGCCCAGGTCGCCGCCGACCCCACCCGCTACCTCAACGTGGCGCTGCTGGTCCGTGTGGCGTGCGAGATGGCGGCGGCCGCGCTCGTCACCTACGCCTGCCTGCGGGAGATCGACGGCACCGCCCCCGCCCTGCTGGCCGCGATCGGCGTGATGGTCCTCGTCAGTTACGTCGCGGTCGGCGTCTCCCCGCGCACCATCGGCCGCCAGCACCCGCTGAACACGGCGACGGCCGCCGCGTACGTCCTGCTGCCGCTCGCGCGGATCATGGGCCCGATCCCGTCCCTGCTCATCCTCATCGGCAACGCGCTCACGCCCGGCAAGGGCTTCCGGCGCGGCCCGTTCGCCTCCGAGGCGGAGCTGCGCGCGCTGGTCGACCTCGCCGAGAAGGAGTCGCTGATCGAGGACGACGAGCGGCGCATGGTCCACTCCGTCTTCGAGCTGGGCGACACCCTCGTCCGCGAGGTGATGGTCCCGCGCACCGACCTGATCGTCATCGAGCGCTACAAGACCATCCGCCAGGCCCTCACCCTCGCCCTGCGCTCCGGCTTCTCCCGCATACCCGTCACCGGGGAGAGCGAGGACGACATCGTCGGGATCGTCTACCTGAAGGACCTGGTCCGCAAGACGCACATCAGCCGCCACGCGGAGAGCGAGCTGGTCTCGACGGCGATGCGGCCCGCGGCCTTCGTGCCCGACACCAAGAACGCCGGCGACCTGCTGCGCGAGATGCAGCGGGACCGCAACCACGTCGCCGTCGTCATCGACGAGTACGGCGGCACCGCCGGCATCGTCACCATCGAGGACATCCTCGAGGAGATCGTCGGCGAGATCACCGACGAGTACGACCGTGAACTCCCGCCCGTCGAGAAGCTCGGCGAGGACCGCCACCGGGTCACCGCCCGCCTCGACATCACCGACCTCGGCGAGCTGTACGGCCTGGAGGAGTACGACGACGAGGACGTGGAGACCGTCGGCGGCCTCCTCGCCAAGGCGCTGGGCCGGGTGCCGATCGCCGGGGCGTCGAGCGTCGTCGAACTGCCCGACGGGCGCGAGCTGCGGCTGACGGCGGAGGCCGCGGCCGGCCGCCGGAACAAGATCGTGACGGTGCTGGTGGAGCCGGTGGCCCCGGTGGTGGCCGGCGACGGGGAGAAACCGGAGTGACCCCCGGGGAGCTGCGCGCCCGCTGCCTGGCCTTCCCCGCGGCCGAGGAGGACTTCCCCTTCCGGCCGGAGATCTCGGTCTTCAAGGTGCGGGGCAGGCTCTTCGCCCTGACGAGCCTCGACGCGCGGCCCCTGACCGTCAACCTCAAGTGCGACCCCGAGGACGCGGTCCGGCTGCGTGCCGAGCACCCCGGTCTCATCGTCCCCGGCTACCACATGAACAAGCGGCACTGGAACACCGTGACCGTGGACGGCGGCCTCGCCGACCGTCTGGTCCGTGAGCTGATCGAGGACTCCTACGACCTGGTCGTCGCCGGTCTGCCGCGCGCCGAGCGCCTCCGCCTCGACCGCCCCTGACCGGGCGGCGTGGCGGGGAGCACCCGTGCCCGGACGGCGGCCGCGCCGCTTTCGTATGCTCGGGGCATGACCGACACCCACGAGCTCGACCCCGAGGACCGCAAGATCGTCACCCTGGCCCGTTCGGCACGGGCCCGCAACGGTGTGCCCGAGGGCGCCGCCGTACGGGACGAGACCGGCCGTACGTATGTCGCCGGGACCGTCGACCTGCCGTCGCTGAAGCTGAGCGCGGTGCAGACGGCGGTGGCGATGGCCGTGGCGTCGGGGGCGAAGGCGCTGGAGGCGGCGGCGGTCGTGACGGACGCCGGCACCGCGTCCGACGCGGACCGGGCCGCCGTCGCGGACCTGGGCGGTCCGGGCACCCCGGTGCTGGTGGCCGGGCCCGACGGAGTCGTCCGGCTGACCGTGACCGCGGGCTGAGGACGACCGAGGGCTGAGGGCGACCGAGGGCTGAGGCGACCGCGGCCCGGAGCGCGTCAGCCCGCAGCGCGTCGGCTCAGAGCGCGTCGGGTCCGCGCTCGCCGGTGCGCACCCGTACGACCGTCTCGACCGGCAGGGCCCACACCTTCCCGTCGCCGATCTTCCCCGTCTGCGCGGCGCGGACGATCGCGTCGATCACGGCGTCGGCGTCCGCGTCCTCGACGACGACCTCGATGCGGACCTTCGGCACCAGGTCGACCTGGTACTCGGCGCCGCGGTACACCTCGGTGTGCCCGCGCTGCCGGCCGTAGCCGCTGGCCTCGGTGACGGTCAGACCCTGCACGCCCATCTCCTGGAGGGCGGTCTTGACCTCGTCGAGGCGGTACGGCTTGACGATCGCGGTGATGAGCTTCATGCCTGCGTCTGTGCCTTCTGGGCGGAGGGGAGGGGGTGGGCGCCGACCGGGGCACCGTGGCCCAGGACGCCGTGATCGTATGCCGTCTCGGCGTGCACCGTAAGGTCCAGGCCGGTGTGCTCCTGCTCCTCGTCCGCGCGGAACCCGATCGCCTTGTCGAGCAGCTTGCCGATGCCGTACGTCACGAGGAAGGCGTACGCCCCGACGACGGCGACGGCCACCAGCTGCTTGCCGAGCTGGGCGAGCCCGCCGCCGTACAGCAGGCCCTCCGGGCCGCCGGTCATCGACTCCACCGCGAAGACGCCGATGAGGAGGGTGCCGATGATCCCGCCGACCAGGTGGACGCCGACGACGTCCAGGGAGTCGTCGTAGTTCAGCTTGAACTTCCAGCTCACCGCGTACGAGCAGACGGCGCCGGCGGCGAGGCCGACGACCAGGGCGCCCAGCAGGGAGACGGAGCCGCAGGACGGCGTGATCGCGACCAGGCCGGCGACGGCGCCGGAGGCCGCGCCCAGGGTGGTGGGGTGCCCGTCGCGCTTCTGCTCGACGAAGAGCCAGCCGAGCAGGCCGGTGCAGCCCGCCGCGAGGGTGTTGAGGAACGCGGCCGCCGCGAGGCCGTTCGCGCCGAGGGCCGAGCCCGCGTTGAAGCCGAACCAGCCGAACCAGAGCAGTCCCGCGCCCAGCATGACCATGGGGAGGTTGTGCGGGCGCATCGCGTCCTTCTTGAACCCCAGGCGCGGGCCGAGGACCAGGCACAGCGCCAGACCGGAGGCACCCGAGGTGATCTCCACGGGGAGGCCGCCGGCGAAGTCGAGGGCGCCGAGCCGGCTCGCGATCCAGCCGCCCGGGCCCCACACCCAGTGGGTCACGGGAACGTATACGAGGAGTGCCCAGACGGGGACGAAGACCAGCCAGGCCCCGAATTTCGCCCGGTCCGCGATCGCGCCGCTGACCAGGGCGGCCGTGAGGATCGCGAAGGTGAGCTGGAAGGTGGCGAAGAGCAGGGTGGGCACGGTCCCCTGGACGCTGTCCGGTCCGATCCCGGCCATTCCGGCGTGTTCCAGGCCGCCGATGAGACCGCCGCCCGCGTCGTCGCCGAAGGCGAGGGAGTAGCCGGCCGCCAGCCACACCACCGTGACCAGCGCGATCGACACGAAGCTCATCATCAGCATGTTCAGGACGCTCTTCGTGCGGACCATGCCGCCGTAGAACAGGGCGAGGCCCGGCGTCATCAGCAGGACGAGGGCGGTGGCGGCGAGCAGCCAGGCGGTGTCGCCGGTGTCGATCGGCGCGGCGAGGGTCACGGTCGTCTCCAACGGGGTGGGGGCTCGTCCGAGACTCACGGCACGGCGTTTCCGGATGTGTACGGGTGTGTTTCCGTGACGTTTCGTTGCGTACGGGTTTCCGTCACCTCACGCCCGGTGACGGGTCCGGGCGGTGGTGCGGCGGGGCTTCGGGGATCAGGGAGAATGGGCGGCATGAGCGTTCGTACCCAGTCATCCGAACAGCCGGCCGAGGCCGCCCACCGGGCCGGTTTCGCCTGTTTCGTGGGCCGTCCCAACGCGGGCAAGTCCACCCTCACGAACGCTCTGGTCGGAAAGAAGGTGGCGATCACCTCCAACCGTCCGCAGACGACCCGGCACACCGTGCGGGGCATCGTGCACCGGCCCGACGCCCAGCTGATCCTGGTGGACACCCCGGGCCTGCACAAGCCGCGCACGCTGCTGGGCGAGCGGCTGAACGACGTCGTCCGCACCACCTGGGCCGAGGTCGACGTGATCGGCTTCTGCCTGCCCGCCGACCAGAAGCTCGGCCCCGGCGACCGCTTCATCGCCAAGGAGCTGGCCGGGATCAAGCGGACGCCGAAGGTCGCGGTCGTCACCAAGACCGACCTGGTGGACGGCAAGGCGCTGGCCGAGCAGCTCATCGCGATCGACCAGCTCGGCAAGGAGCTGGGCATCGAGTGGGCGGAGATCGTGCCCGTCTCGGCGGTCGGCGACCGGCAGGTCGAGCTGCTGGCGGACCTGCTGATCCCGATGCTGCCGAAGAGCCCGCCGCTGTACCCCGAGGGCGACCTCACCGACGAGCCCGAACAGGTGATGGTGGCCGAGCTGATCCGCGAGGCGGCGCTGGAGGGCGTGCGCGACGAGCTGCCGCACTCCATCGCGGTGGTCGTGGAGGAGATGCTGCCGCGCGGGGACCGTCCGGCGGACAAGCCGCTGCTCGACATCCACGCGAACATCTACATCGAGCGCCCCAGCCAGAAGGGCATCATCATCGGCCCGAAGGGCCGCCGGCTGAAGGACGTGGGCATCAAGTCCCGCAAGCAGATCGAGGCGCTGCTGGGCACGCCCGTCTTCCTGGACCTGCACGTGAAGGTCGCCAAGGACTGGCAGCGGGATCCCAGGCAGTTGCGCAAGCTGGGCTTCTGAGCGCGGTTCTCGCCCACCCGCCCGCCCGTCTCGGTCGGCCGAGCGGTGACCGTCGCCCCGGGGCTGCGCCCCGGCCCCCGTGCGGGGCTGCGCCCCGCCTTTGCCCACCCGCCCGTCTCGGTCGGCCGAGCCGTGACCGTCGTCCCCGGGCTGCGCCCGGCCCCCCCCGCGGTCACCCGGGTACAGGAGGGCGGCCGGTCACGCTCCCTCCTTCAGTACCCGGGAGATCAGTCTCCGCTGTTCCTGGGTGAGCCGGGGGTCGGCGGTGTACACCGTTCTGCCGTCCACGGTGATCTGGTAGCTGAAGCCGTCCGGGACGCCGACGGGGGGCGCGCTCCGGCCGGCGGCGACCGCCTGTTCGGCCAGGGCGTGCCACTCGGCGGCGTCGGGCCGGCCCGCGGTGTCCACCTCGGCCCGGCGCTCGACGCCCGCGAACCCGCCCGTACGCCTCACCTGAATACGCATGGGTCCTGTCTAGTACGGAACGGTCCCGCCGCCCACCGGAACTCCGGTCACAGGGTCCGTACCCCGACCTGTTCCCAGGCCTTCTGGACGGCCCGGAGCTCCCCGCTGCCGTCGCCGAAGCGCTCCCGGGCGGCCTTGACGGTCAGCTTCGCGAAGTCGGTGAACAGGGCCCGCTCCGGCAGTTCGCCGCCGGTCAGCACGTCGTACCAGACCTGGCCCGCCTTCTCCCAGGCGAAGCCGCCGAGGGCGGTGGCGGCCAGGTAGAAGGCGTGGTTGGGGATGCCGGAGTTGATGTGGACGCCGCCGTTGTCGCGGCCGGTGCGGACGTAGTCGTCCATGGCGGCGGGCTGCGGGTCCTTGCCGAGGACGTCGTCGTCGTAGGCGGTGCCCGGGGCCTTCATGGAGCGCAGGGCCTGGCCGGTGACGTCCGGGGCGAGGAGTCCGGCGCCGATCAGCCAGTCGGCGTCGCCGGCGGTCTGGCCGAGCGTGTACTGCTTGATGAGCGAGCCGAACACGTCGGACATCGACTCGTTGAGGGCGCCGGGCTGCCCGTAGTAGGTGAGGTTCGCCGTGTACTGGGTGACGCCGTGGGCCAGTTCGTGGCCGATCACGTCGACGGCGTTGGTGAAGTCGACGAAGATCTCGCCGTCGCCGTCGCCGAACACCATCTGCTCGCCGTTCCAGAAGGCGTTGTTGTAGTCCTCGTCGTAGTGGACGGTGGCGTCCAGGGGCAGGCCGTCGCCGTCGATGGAGTGGCGGCCGTAGGCCTTGAGGAAGAGCTCGAAGGTGGCGCCGAGCCCGGAGTAGGCGCGGTTGACCGTGGCGTCCCGGCCGGGGTCCTCGCCCTCGCCGCGGACCTCGGTGCCGGGCAGGTCGGTGCCGTGCTCGGCGTCGTAGACCGTGCGCAGCGGCTGGTCCGACGGAGCCTTCACGGCCGGGGCGGCGGCCAGCCGGAACTCGGTGGTCACCCGGCGGCGGGAGCGCAGCTCGCTGTCGCGCACCAGGGTGCGCCGGGCGGGACCGGAGAGCGCGGGGTCGTCGTGGTGGGCCAGCCGGTCGAGGACGTGGGGCGGTACGACGGTGCAGAAGACGGGCTCGAAGCCCCCGTGAGTCGTCATGCCGGGCACCCTTGCACTGTGTGACCGCCCTGTCACCGGTGGCAACCATGATTGGTGAAAAACGGCGACATGGGGCCCCGGGCGGCCTCGGTGAGTGGTATGGCGCACGTTTTGCCCTGTTCGTCCCCGCGGTCCCGCATACTGGAACAGGCCCGCGTGCCTGATGCGGCTCGGCTAGAGTGCAGAGCACTATGCGTTTCGGGCTGCTTCTCCTTAGCTGCCGCGGCGAGGGCCTGTAGTCGAGGCCGACTCCCTCCCCGCGGAGCTTGGCGTTGCGTTGTCGGCCGTCCTTCCGGACATCCTGAGGAGCCACCGCACCATGGCGAACCGCCAGCAGCCCAGCACTATGCCGATCCACAAGTACGGCCGGTACGAGCAGGTAGACCTCCCCGACCGGACCTGGCCCGAGAAGCGGATCACCGCCGCTCCCCGCTGGCTCTCCACCGACCTGCGCGACGGCAACCAGGCCCTGATCGACCCCATGTCGCCCGAGCGCAAGCGCCGGATGTTCGACCAGCTGGTCGCGATGGGCTACAAGGAGATCGAGGTCGGCTTCCCGGCCTCCGGCCAGACCGACTTCGACTTCGTGCGCTCCATCATCGAGGAAGAGGGCGCGATCCCGGACGACGTCACCATCTCCGTGCTGACCCAGGCCCGCGAGGACCTGATCGAGCGGACCGTGGAGTCCCTGAAGGGCGCCAGGCGGGCCACCGTCCACCTGTACAACGCCACCGCGCCGGTCTTCCGCCGGGTCGTCTTCCGCGGCTCCAAGGACGACATCAAGCAGATCGCCGTCGACGGCACGCGGCTGGTCATGGAGTACGCCGAGAAGCTGCTGGGCCCCGAGACCGAGTTCGGCTACCAGTACAGCCCCGAGATCTTCACCGACACCGAGCTGGACTTCGCGCTGGAGGTCTGCGAGGCGGTGATGGACGTCTACCAGCCCGGACCGGGCCGCGAGATCATCCTCAACCTGCCCGCCACCGTGGAGCGTTCGACGCCCTCCACGCACGCCGACCGCTTCGAGTGGATGGGTCGCAACCTCTCCCGCCGCGAGTACGTCTGCCTCTCCGTCCACCCCCACAACGACCGCGGCACCGCCGTCGCCGCCGCCGAGCTGGCGCTGATGGCCGGCGCCGACCGCGTCGAGGGCTGCCTGTTCGGGCAGGGCGAGCGCACCGGCAACGTCGACCTGGTCACCCTGGGCATGAACCTGTTCTCCCAGGGCGTCGACCCGCAGATCGACTTCTCCGACATCGACGAGATCCGTCGTACGTGGGAGTACTGCAACCAGATGGAGGTCCACCCGCGCCACCCGTACGTGGGCGACCTGGTCTACACGTCCTTCTCCGGCTCCCACCAGGACGCCATCAAGAAGGGCTTCGACGCCATGGAGGCCGACGCCGAGGCCAAGGGCGTCACCGTCGACGACATCGAGTGGGCGGTGCCGTACCTGCCGATCGACCCCAAGGACGTCGGCCGCTCCTACGAGGCCGTCATCCGCGTCAACTCGCAGTCCGGCAAGGGCGGTATCGCGTACGTCCTGAAGAACGACCACAAGCTGGACCTGCCCCGCCGGATGCAGATCGAGTTCTCCCGGCTCATCCAGGCGAAGACGGACGCCGAGGGCGGCGAGGTCACGCCGAAGGACATCTGGGCGGTCTTCCAGGACGAGTACCTGCCCAACCCCGACAACCCGTGGGGCCGCATCCAGGTCAGGACCGGCCAGTCGACCACCGGCTCCGACGGCGTGGACACCCTCACCGTCGAGGCCACCGTCGACGGCGAGGACACCGTCCTGACCGGCTCGGGCAACGGTCCGATCTCGGCCTTCTTCAACGCCCTGGAGTCCGTCGGCGTCGACGTACGCCTGCTGGACTACCAGGAGCACACGCTGAGCGAGGGCGCCTCCGCGCTGGCCGCCTCCTACATCGAGTGCGCGATCGGCGACAAGGTCCTGTGGGGCATCGGCATCGACGCGAACACGACGCGTGCGTCGCTGAAGGCGGTTGTCTCGGCCGTCAACCGCGCGAGCCGCTGATCACCCTGACGGGGAGTTTGAGGCCCCGGTCGCCGGAGACGGCGGCCGGGGCCCGTCGTATATCGGCCACCCCTTCGTGGAGGTCACGGAAAGGTCTCGTCCTGGGTGCTGACTCCGCCCGCGTGATGTGGCTAACATCACGCAGACGCACGGCGATGTTGCCGCGCGGTGACGGAGGTGCGACGTGCTGCCAGGACGGGGACGAGACGGCCGGGCCGGCGGGCTTGCCCGCATCCTGGGCACCCGCACCGCGTGGACGCCCGTCGGGGACGGCGAGTTCTTCTGCCCCGGCTGCGGCGGCGACCGCAACTACCAGCGGCTGACCGGCCGGCGCCGCCTCACCGTGCTGGGCCTGCCCGTGCTGCCGCGCGGCGCCAGCGGCCCGATCGTCGAATGCGTCTCCTGTCTGCGCCACTTCGGCACCGACGTCCTCGACCACCCCACCACCGTCCGCTTCTCCGCCATGCTCCGCGACGCCGTCCACACCGTCGCCCTCGCGGTCCTCTCCGCGGGCGGCACCTGCACCCGTACGTCCCTGGAGACGGCGGCCGTGGCGGTGCGCGCGGCCGGCTTCCCGGAGTGCACGCGCGAACAGCTCGCCGCCCTCGTCGACGCCCTCGCCGCCGACACCGGCCGCTCCTACGGCCCGCCCTGCGCCCCCGGCCTGGCCATAGAGCTCCACGAGGCCCTCGACCCGCTCGCCCCGCACCTCGCCCCGGCCGGCCGCGAATCGATCCTGCTCCAGGGCGCCCGGATCGCCCTCGCCGACGGCCCGTACACCGCCGCCGAGCGCGAGGTCCTGGGCACCGTGGGCGCCGCGCTGACGCTCCGCCCGGACGACGTGACCCGGCTGCTGGCCACGGCACGGACCCCGTCCTGATACTCCCGGGGGAGTAGTCCACCGGGCCGGCCGCCCGCCGCAGTACCCCCGAACTCGCCTTCACGCGCGACGATCCGCGCCGCCGGGGCCGGAAGTCTGGAAGCCGCAACCGGACATCCGCGCCGAAGGGAGGGCCCGACTCATGGGGGCCGGGACAACGAAGGGCACACGCGCCATCCCCTGGGTGGTGCTCGCACTGTGGGTGGGCGTGCTGGCGATCGCCTCACCGTTCGCCGCGCGACTCGCCGACGTCCAGCACGACCGGATCACCGACTACCTGCCCGCGAGCGCCGACTCCACCGAGGCGGCCGAGCTCCAGCAGCGGCTGCCGGGCGGCGAGACCACCGAACTGGTCCTCGTCTACCACCGCGACGGCGGACTCACCGCGGCCGACCGGAGCACCGCCGCGGAACAGGTCGCGCGGGTCGCGGGGGAGCACGCGCTGACCGGGACACCCGAGGGGATCCCGTCCGAGGACGGCACGACCCTCATGTACCCCGTCGTCAGCAACGAGCCCGGCACCGACGAGAAGAAGCGGGACGCCTTCGTCGACGCCGTACGCGACGTCGCCCACGACGAGGGCGGGATGACGGTCGAGGTGGGCGGCGCGGGCGCGCTCTCCGCCGACGCGAGCAAGGTTTACGACTCGCTCGGCGGGCCCCTGCTCTACACCACCGTCGGCGTAGTCGCCGTCCTGCTGATCCTGATCTACCGCAGCCCCGTGCTGTGGCTGGTGCCGCTCGCCGTCGCCGGCGTCGCCGACTACCTCTCCATGGGCGTGGCCTACGGCCTGAACCAGGTCTTCGGCACCTCGGTGTCCGGCCAGAGCTCCGGCATCATGACCATCCTCGTCTTCGGCGCCGGCACCGACTACGCCCTGCTGCTCGTCTCCCGCTACCGCGAGGAACTGCGCCGGATCGAACGGCCGTACGACGCCATGCGGGCCGCCCTGCGCGGCTGCGGGCCCGCCGTGCTCGCCTCGTCGGGCACCGTGGCCGCCGGACTGCTGTGCCTGCTCGCCGCCGACCTCAACTCCAACCGGGCGATGGGCCCGCTCGGCACCGTCGGCATCCTGTGCGCGCTGGCCGCGATGCTGACCCTGCTGCCCGCCGTCCTCGTCCTGCTGGGCCGCCGGGTGTTCTGGCCGCTGGTCCCCGCCTACGGCAGCACGCCCCGGGCCCGCCGGTCGCTGTTCGCCGCGATGGGCACCTCCGCGGGCCGGCGCCCGCTCACCGTGCTCGCCGGGGGAGCGGTCCTGCTCGGCGCGCTCGCCCTGGGCGTCCTGAACCTGCCCGGCACGGCCAAGCAGGAGGACGCCTTCGTCGACCGGCCCGAGTCGGTCACCGCGATGCGGACCCTCGCGCGGGCCTACCCGGAGGGCTCCGCCCAGCCCATCGACGTGCTCACCCCCACCGGCCGCGCCGACGCCACGCTCGCCGCGGCCCGGGGCGTCGACGGAGTCGACGACGTGCGCCGGGGACGGACCGGGGGAGGCTGGACCGAGCTCTCCGTGACCGCGTCCGCGCCACCCCAGTCGGCCGCCGAGACCGCGACCATCGAACGCCTGCGGGACCGCCTCGACGGCTCCTACGTCGGCGGGGCCAGCGCCCAGCAGCTCGACCTGAAGGACACCAACGCCCGCGACCGGCTCGTCGTCGTCCCGCTCGTCCTGCTGTCGGTGCTGCTGATCCTGGTCGTGCTGCTGCGCTCCCTCGTCGCGCCGCTGCTCCTCACCGCCGCCGTGGTCGCGGTGTGGTGCGCCGCGCTCGGCCTCGGCGGACTGCTGTTCGGACCCGTGTTCGGCTTCGAGGGCACCGATCCGGGGCTGGGACTGCTGTCCTTCGTGTTCCTCGTCGCCCTCGGCGTGGACTACGGCATCTTCCTCATGCACCGCATGCGGGAGGAGTCGCTGCGGGGCGCCGAACCGTCCGCCGCCGCGCTCACCGCGCTGCGCACCACCGGCGGGGTCATCGCCTCCGCCGGACTGGTCCTCGCCGCGACCTTCGCCGTGCTGACGAACATGGGGCTCGTCCAACTCGTCGAACTGGGCTTCGTCATCGCCGTCGGGGTGCTGCTGGACACCTTCGTCGTCCGCACCTACCTGGTGACCAGCGCGAGCGTGGCACTGGGACGCAGGGTGTGGTGGCCGGGGCGGCTCTCGCGGGCACCGGAGCCGGACCGGACGCGTGAGCGCGAAGCGGTCGCCGGCTGATCCGGAGGGCGCCCTTCTCTGCCGGAGGGGCGCCCGCTCCGGCAGGATGGGGACGGGGAGAGGGGGAGCGGTGGGACGCTGGGTGTCGGGAGGGCGCGCCGATGTGTGGCTCGCCGCCGGATCCGCCGCCGTGGCCGCCGTGCTGGGGCTGTTCGTCGAGGACGGGCGGCCCCCGGACGCGGCCGGCTGGGCGCTGCTGCTGTCCGCGCAGGTCCCCCTCGTGTGGCGGCGCCGGCATCCCATGGCCGCGCTGCTCGCGGTGGTGTCGTGCGTCGCCCCCTACCACGCGCTCGACTACACGC
Source organism: Streptomyces sp. NPDC003247 (assembly GCF_042888135.1). Taxonomy (NCBI): domain Bacteria; kingdom Bacillati; phylum Actinomycetota; class Actinomycetes; order Kitasatosporales; family Streptomycetaceae; genus Streptomyces; species Streptomyces sp. NPDC003247. The sequence goes on along the minus strand of NZ_JBIAPF010000001.1, from coordinate 703,723 downwards.
ACAGCGCGGCCGTGCCGGTCGGCATGATCGCCCTGTACACCGTCGCCGTGACCGGCGGCGCCCGCCGCACCCTGCTCACCGGCACCGCCGTCGTCGGGATCATGCTCGTCGTCAACGCTCTCGTCAGCCCGCACCAGCTGGCCGAGGTCCTGCGCATCTCCGGCTGGATCGTCTCGGTGCTGCTGTTCGGCGGCTACACCCGGGTCCACCGCGAGATGGCCGCCGCCGCCCTGGACCGGGCCGAACGCGCCGAACGCACCCGCGAGGAGGAGGCCCGCCGCCGCGTCGCCGAGGAGCGCCTGCGCATCGCCCGCGACCTGCACGACCTGCTCGCGCACAGCATCACCCTCATCGGGGTCCAGACCTCCGTCGCCGCCCACGTCCTCGCCGCCGACCCCGGCCGGCTCGACCGCGCGGCCGTCGCCAAGGCCCTCGACGACATCGCCGGCACCTGCCGCAGTGCCCGTGGCGAACTCCGCACGACGCTGGAGGTGCTGCGCGACCCCGGCGCGCCCGAGACCCGGGGCCCGCTCCCCGGACTGCACGGCCTGCCCGGCCTCGCCGACACTGCCCGGGCGGCGGGCGCGAGCGTCGCGCTGACGGTACGGCACGGCGAGGTACCGCCCGCGATCGGCGCGGCCGCCTACCGCATCGTGCAGGAGGCCCTCACCAACGCCGTCCGCCACGGCGGCCGGGACGGTCTGGACGTACGGGTGAGCGTCCACGACGACGGGGGCGCCCTGCGGGTGACCGTCACCGACGACGGTGCCGGCGCCGGATCCGGGGCGCCTGGCTTCGGGCTGGTCGGGATGCGGGAGCGGGCCCGCAGCGTGGGCGGCACCCTGGAGGCGGGACCGCGACCGGGGGAGGGCTTCGAGGTGACTGCCGTACTGCCCATGGGGGAGAACCGATGAGTGCGATCCGGGTGCTGCTCGCCGACGACCAGACGCTGGTGCGGGCCGCGTTCGCGATGCTCGTGGAGTCGGCGCCGGACATGGAGGTCGTCGGACAGGCCGGCACCGGGCGGGAGGCCGTCGAGCTGGCCCGCCGCGAGCGCGCCGACCTGGTCGTGATGGACCTGCGCATGCCCGATCTCGACGGTATCGAGGCGACTCGGCTGATCGCCGCCGACGAGGACCTCGCCGGGGTGAAGGTGCTGGTGCTGACCACCTACGACACCGACGAGGACCTGGTCGAGGCGCTGCACGCGGGCGCCTCCGGGTTCCTGGTGAAGGACACCCGGCCCGCCGACCTCCTCGACGCGATCCGTACCGTCGCGGGCGGCGAGGCGCTGCTGTCACCGGGGCCGACGGCCCGGCTGATCGCCCGTTTCCTGCGCAGCCCCGCCGTACCGGCCGCCCACGGCGGACCCGAGCGCCTGTCGGCACGGGAGCGCGAGGTCCTTGCCCTGGTCGCGCGCGGCCTCACCAACACCGAGATCGCCGAGACCCTCGGGCTCAGCCCGCTCACCGCCAAGACCCACGTCAGCCGCATCATGGGCAAGCTGGGCGCCCGGGACCGGGCCCAACTGGTCATCATCGCCTACGAGTCGGGGCTGGTGACACCGGGCACGGCCGGCACCCCCGGCTGACCCGTCTCCCGGCGGGCTGTCGGGTTTCCTGCCGGGTTGTCGGGTTTCCCGCCGGGCTGTCGCGTTTCCCGTCGGGCTGGTCCGTCTCTTGTCGGGCTGCCCCGTTCCCCGCCGGGCTGTTGCGTCTCCCGCCGGGCTGTCCCGTCCTCCCGGCCGACCCGTCCCCTCCCGGCCGACCCGTCCCCTCCCGGCCGACCCGTCTTCCCCCGGCCGGCCCGTCTTCCCCCGGCCGGCCCCTCCCCTCCCGGCGGTCAGAGCAGCCCGGCCTCGATCAGCCGCTGCTGCACCCGCTCCACCTCCCGCGGCGACAGCGGCACCTGGGGCTCCGCCGTCGCCGGGCAGGCGATCACGCCCTGGAGGTGCAGCGCCGCCTTGAACGCGCCGATCGCCGCCGAGCTGGCGCCCATTCGGGCGGGGTCACCGGCGCCCACGATGCGGAACAGGGCGCACAGCCGCTCCTGTTCGGCCCGCGCCGCCTCCAGGTCGCCCGCACGCCACAGACGGTCGAGACGGACGTAGGCGTGCGGGTCGACGTTGGCGAAGCCGGGGACCGCCCCGTGCGCGCCGAGCGCGAGGGCCGCGTCGACGAGCAGTTCGGAGCCGGTCAGGACGCTGAAGCCGGGAATCGTCCGGGCGCCGGCGACGACCTCGCGGAAGCCGGCCAGGTCACCGCTGGAGTCCTTCAGCCCGGCCAGCACCCCGTCCGCGGCCAGCTCCAGGACGACGTCCGCGGGGAGCTCGGTGTGGACGGCGGCGGGCAGGTCGTAGGCGAGGACGGGGACCGGGCTCGCGGCGGCGACCAGCCGGTAGTGGCGGGCGATCTCCGCCGGGTGGGTCCGGGTGTAGAAGGGCGAGATCACCACCACCGCGTCCGCGCCCGCCTCCGCGACGGACGCGACCTGCTCCAGCACCCGGGGCGTCGTCATGTCGATCGCCCCCGCCAGCACCGGGAGCTGTCCGCCCACGTGCGCCACGGTCGTCTCCACCACCAGCCGGCGCCGGCGGTCCGTCAGGTACGCGGCCTCCGAGGTCGTGCCGAGCACGAACAGCGCGTGCACCCCGGCCGCCACGAGATGGTCGACCAGCCGCAGCAGCGAGTCCACGTCCACCTCCCCCTCCGGCGTCAGGGGCGTGCACAGGGGCGGGACGACACCGGTCAGCGGGGCGGGGAACGGCATGAGGACTCCCTGGCGGCTGGACGTGCGGGCGACGCACGGGCGGGGCGCGGGCGGGGCGCGGGCGACCAGGGAAGTGTCCCCCCGCACGTCCTACGGAAGCGTCTTCTCGTACGTCGCGTCGGTGTCGGAGTCGTAGACCAGCTTTCCGGCGGCGTCGTAGCCCTTGATGTGCGGCGCCGCCGTGACCTGCCGGCCCAGGACGCCGGCGGCGACGAACCAGCCGTGGTCCAGCGCGGCCGTGGCGCTGCTGTCGCCGTAGGACACGGTCACCTTCGCCACCGAGGACTCGACCCGGCCGACGACCTCCCAGCGGAACGGCAGCTTCCAGGCCCCCTTGTCCAGGAACGACTGCTGGTGGAGCTTGCCGCCGTTGATGTCGGCCATGACCGGCCCCGCCCCCTCGGCCCCGGCGTCGGCGGTGCCGGTGTTGATGCCGGACGCCTCCCCGTTCTCGACGTTGCAGATCACCCGGAAGCCCGCGGGTTCCTCCTTCACCGCGACGACGTACGCGCCGTCGCCGGGGGAGTCGGTGTCCCCGGTGCTCCGCATGGCCAGGACGATCCGGTAGTCCTCGGCGCGGCCCAGGTGGCTCTTGTCGATGCCGCCCGACGCGTGCGCCCTGTCGTAGGCGAGGCACTTCTCCAGACCGTCCGCCGCCTGCTGGTACGTCACCCCGTCCAGCAACTGCCCGTCCGTGGCGGGCCGGGCGGGCCCGTCGGCGTCCGGCGCCGGGGTCGGGGTCGCCTCCGTGCCGCGCGGGGCGCTCACCGACGCCATCGGCGTCGCCGGGCCGGTGCCCCGCCCCCCGTCCCCCCGGCCACGGCGTACGCGCCCACCGGCACGACGGCCAGCGTCGCCAGTGCCGCGCCCGCCGCCGGCGCTCCAGCACGCCCCGCCGCCGGATCTCCGGGTAGGGCGCGGCCGCGGGCCTCTTGTTCGGCCTGCATCAAGCACCCCTCCTCGCCCTCCAGACCACCGTGCGGACCGAATCGGTTGCCCGTCCGCCGCGGCCGCGTTCGAATGGGGGCATGGCGGATGGGGGCAGGGCGGAGGAACCGGAGCACGCGGACCGGGGCGGGCGGCTCGCCGAGAGGGCCTGGCGGCCCGGACGGCCCGGTGTCCTCGTGCTGCCGTCCGGACGCCTCGTGCGCGGCCGCGGCCTGCGCCGGCCCCTCGACCCGGCGGCGCCCCTCCCGTCGTACGGCCTCTACCTCCTGGGATCCCGGCCGCCGCGGGTCTCGTGGGAGGCGCGCTGGGTCCGCTGGCCCGACTTCCGGCTGCCCGCCGACCGGGCCGACGCGCGGGCGGCGCTCGCCGAGGCGTGGCGGCGGGCGGCCGAGGAACCGGTCGAGATCGCCTGTGCCGGCGGACGCGGCCGTACGGGGACGGCGCTGGCGTGTCTGGCGGTGCTGGACGGCGTACCGGCCGGGGAGGCGGTCGCGTTCGTGCGCCGGCACTACGACCGGCACGCCGTGGAGACGCCCTGGCAGCGGGCCTACGTACGGAGGTTCGGCCGGGCGGGTGGCGCGGACGTCACCGGGGAGTCCGCGGACGGGACCGGCGGAACCGCGGAGTGGACCACGGGCGGGACAACAGGCCGCGGCGGCGCAGGCTGAGCGTCATCAGCAGGCGGTGCTCGCCGGGCCCGAAGTAGTCCTTGCGGGGGCCGTCGGGGTCGGGCACGAAGCCGAGGGAGCGGTAGAGGGCGACGGCCGAGTCGTTGCCGGGTTCCACGGAGAGCGACACGGACCGCACGCCCGCCGCGCGCAGATGGCCGAGAATGCGGGTCATCAGCCGCCTGCCGAGGCCCTGTCCGCGCAGTCCGGGGGCGATGCCCAGGCTGAGGATCCAGCTCCGGGCCGCGTCCGGCGGGGTCGACAGCACGTAGCCGCCGAGGTCCGTGCCGTCCTCCAGCACGAACACGAAGTGCGGGAACGAGGCGAGGAGCTGGCGCAGCACGAAGTACGGGTACGGGTCGCCCGGGAACGCCTCCGCGTCGAGACGGACGATATGGGGGAGATCTTCCTCCGTGGCCGCTCTGATCCGTAAGCGCCTTTCTCCGGACACCTGACTGTCCGTCGAACCGGCGGCCGACGGAAAACGATCTCCGGGAAGAGGAGTCATACCGTCCCCTTGTGAAGGATCGACAAAATGAATGGTCCGTGCGCTGCTTCTTGTGCGATATGCATACCTGATCGTCCATCATTGCCCGGTGCATCCACGCCTTCAAGACCTCCGCGTGCTGCTAGGCTGAACCAATGACCCCGGAGTCGCCCGCCGCCGACGTAAAGAATGCCGATGTGTCCTGGGACGCCTTCGATCCCGAGGAGTACATCAAGCACAATTACATCGCGATCCAGCCGGTGGACCGGGAGATCCTCACCCGTGTGCGTGATCACTTCCGTGATCATTTCCGAGGCTCGACGGGCCGGGTCCGCGCCGGTATCGACGTCGGCGCGGGACCCAATCTCTATCCCGCCCTCGCCATGCTCCCCTGGTGCGACCGGATCACCCTCCTGGAGCGGTCCGCGGCCAACCTCGGCTACCTCGAGAGCCAACTCCCCGGCTACGACGCGAACTGGGACCAGTTCTGGGACGTCCTGCGCGAGCGGCCGGAATACGCCGATCCCGGCCTCGACCCCCGCACGCGGTTCGCGGAAGCCGTCGGAAAACCCGTGGCGGGAAGCCTCTTCGACCTCTGCGGCGGGGACGAACGCTGGGATCTCGGCACCATGTTCTTCGTCGCGGAATCCATCACGGCCTCGCTCCGGGAATTCCGGGACGGGGTGGGCTGCTTTCTGCGTTCCCTGAATCCGGGCGCCCCCTTCGCCGCCGCATTCATGGAACATTCCGAGGGGTACAGCGTCGGCGCGGAGAAATTCCCCGCCCGAGACATCGACAGTGCCGAGGTGACCAGCGTGCTGGCCGATTACGCGGAGGGTGTCAGGATCCACCGCATGGCCAATCCGAAGCACCTGGTGCGCACCGGATACACCGGAATGATCCTGGCCTGCGGACGACGGAAAGACTGACTCCCGATCCGTTTGTTCCATGGTGACGGGCCTGTGCGAGGGGAATGGGCATGCAGATCAAGCCGAGACAGAATCTGCTCGAAGTGTGGCAGGCCGTCGCCCGCCATTCCTTCGACGGCGGAGAATGGGACTGGGGTGCCTGGGGCGGCCGCAGCAGCGTCGCCGACGCCGAGCGGCTGCTGTGCCTGCTCTACCCCGCCACCGAGATCACCGCGCTCCGTCTCGACGACCCCGACACCACCCAGCGGGACGTGGAACGGTCGCTGAGGAGCGCGGGCGACGCCGCCGAGATCCCCGGCAACCTCGTCCAGGTCCTCTCCGAGTTCATGGAGCAGCACCGCGGCGACGAGGGCCCCGCCTTCGCCGGCGGCTACTACTTCACCCCCGAGGACCCCGACCAGGAACTCTCCAAGGAACAGCGGGACGTGGGAGTCGTCGACTCCTACTCCATGTCGGTCACCCTGTGCCTGGCCACCCTCGGCTTCCTCAAGGTCTACCGGGGCAAGACCCAGCGTGCGAGCACCCGCGAGCGCATCGACCGGCTCCAGGAGGCCACCAGCGCCCGGCTGACCGCCGCCATGGTGAGCCTGCTGCGCTCCTTCACCGTCAACGTCGTCGACGTCTCCTCCGACCAGGGGCAGGCCCTCACCCGCCTCCTCGGCCAGGGCCGGCTCTCCGAACGGCAGGTCCTGCACCGCTTCCAGACGCGCTTCAAGGCGCTGCGCGCCGTCATCAGCGAGAGCGTCACCCTCGGCCTCGACAGCGACGTCACCGACGAACTGCGCAACGAGAACCGGCTGTTCGAGTGCGGCTGGGCCTGGAGCCTGGTGAAGGGCTCCCCCGAGATCGATGTCGAGGAGGAGACCGCCGCCGGCATCGGCAAGCAGCCCGCGGGCGTAGCCCACCCCACGCCCTACCTGTACTTCACCGTCGTCGCCCTCGACGGCATCCCCGACCTGTTCTCCGAGCGCACCCTCGTCCTCGGTCTGCTCGACGCCGAACAGCAGAGGCTGGCCGACGCGCTGCGGCTGCGCTGGGAGATCACCCAGCAGTACTGGTCCGCGATCGCCCGTTTCGGCGACGGCACCTGGCCGCTGGAGGAGATCCCCTGGCGGACCACCCTCCAGCAACTGGAGTCGGAGTACTTCTCCCTCTCCGTCGCCTCCATCCTCGTCCACGACCTGGTCCGCCGCCGCGCCACCGACGACGACCTCACCCGCACCGTCAGGGTCATGGAACGCCTCGCCGAACGCGGCCGCATCACCAGCGGCATGACCCGCGACGACCCGGCGATCGTCCTGCACGCCCCCGGCGTCAGCCTGCCCCTGCTGGGCAGCGACGCCCTCGGCCCCGCCATGAAGTGGACCATGGCGGACTTCTCCGCCCAGCTGCTCAAACGGACCATCCAGCTCTGCTCGCTGTCCCGGAACATCACCTCCCAGGACCGCCTGCTGCGCCTCGCCGAGGACATCCTCGACCACCTCTGGCAGCGTCGCATCGGCGAGGGCGACGGCGTCGGCCTGTGGGACGACGCGCACGCCGTCTACCCCGACGCACCCGTCCGCCGCGGCCCGCTGTCCTGGAGCGTCACCGAGCGCGTCACCGAGTGCATGGTCGCCGCGCACGCCCTCTACGACCAGCCGCCGATCCGCAGCGCCGAACTCTCCGCGCTCGCGCGGGCGCTGATCAGCGAGTCGGCCCACCTCTTCGGCAAGGAGCAGATGGAACAGCCCGCCCCCACCCCCAGGAGCCCCCAGGGCGAGGAGATCAAGGGGATCGAGGCGGACCTGCGCCGCGCCCGCCACCTGGTCGACGAGCAGCCCGGCACCGCCTACGCACTGGCCCTCGGCGTCCTCACCCGGCTGGACACCCTCGCCCGCGCCCGGGGCGACAACGGCCCCCAGGGGGTGTGAGACGTGCTCGTCTTCGCCGCCTCCGACAAGGGGGGCACCGGCCGCTCCGTCACCAGCGCCAACCTCGCCTACCACCTCGCGCTCGACGGGGACGACGTCTGCTACCTGGACTTCGACTTCGGCTCGCCCACCGCGGCCGCCGTGTTCGACCTGCCCGACATCCTCACCGAGGCCGAGGGCCGCGGCCTGCACGCCTACCTGAAGGGCAAGACCGGCGAGCCCCTCCGGGTCGACGTCTGGGCCCGCACCGAACACCCCCAACTGCGCAGCCGGCCCGGCGGATCCGGACGGCTGGTGCTGCTGCCCGGAGACCGCACCGGCGGGGAATTCGTCACCGACGAGGAGAACCTGCACCGCTGCGTGGACCTCGTCCTGCGGCTGAAACGCGAATTCGACGTGATCATCGTCGACCTGAGCGCCGGACGCAGTTATGCGATGGACCTCGCACTCGCCGCGACCTCACCGCGCGGCGGCCTCGGACGCCTGAAAACCCGATGGCTCGTCTATCACCGCTGGACCCGGCAGCACGTGATGGCGGCCGCCGAACTCGTGTACGGCAGACAGGGCATTGCGCAGGCCGGTGCGGCCATGGGCCACGACACCGATGCGCTTTCCGCCGCGATCCGCTTCGTGCGGGCCGCCGTACCGAATCTCGACTCGCCGCTGTGGTCGCAGGTCTCGCCCGCGCAGTACGCGTGGATGCGGCAGTGCGACACCCAGCTCGAGGAAATCGCCGCCGGCCGCGGTATCGGCAGGACACGGGTGCTGGCGTCCATTCCGCTGGAACCCGTCCTGCAATGGCAGGAACGCCTCATCACCGACGAGGACGTCCACGACCGCCGGATCGCCAACGCCGAGACCTGGAAGGCCATGGGCGAACTCGCCCGGCGTCTCACCGACGACAAGTACTGGGGGCAGCTGTGAGCGGGCCGGAGACCGTCTTCCGGGAGACCAGCGCGCAGCCGCGCACCGAATCCGTGCCCTATTCCCATCTCTCCCTGGAATTGGGCCACTTGTACATGGAGGACTTCACCGAGGGGCCCGACCGGCTGCGCCGCCACTTCGCCGCCGTACGGCCCTGGGTGGAGGCCGCCCGGGCCGGCGTCGGCCCGCTGCCGGCCGGCAAGCGGCCCCGGATCAGCACCTGCTTCCTGATCGACGACTACTTCAGCCGCCTGTCCACCCCCGCCGAGCTGATACCCCCGCTGCTGGCGGCGGCCGCCGAGGCGGGCCTCACCCTCGACTACCTGGCCCGCGAGTCCGGTTGCGCCGCCGCCGAGCCGGGCCGGCGCGACCGCGCCGCACTCGCCGAGTCCGTCCTGCACCGGCTGGTGGAGTCCCCGCCGCCCGGCAGCAACGGCTTCCGCCCGCCCGTCAGCCGCACCGGCTGGCTCACCAACGGCCGGCGCGCCCCCACCCGCCGCACCTCCGCCGCCCTGGACGCGGCCGGCGGCGTCTGGGAACCGCCGAGCGAGACCGGAGCCCGCGGCCACTCCGTCTTCATGGACGTCGAACTGTGGAGCGGCACCGAGGACGAGCGCACCTGGTCCTGCGCCTTCCTCGCCTCCGTGTGGCAGCTCGTCCGGCTCGGGCTGCTGCGCGACAACGGCCGCGCGGTGCTCACCCCCGCCCCGTGGGACGCCAAGGCGTTCCCCTCCGAGTGGGACGCCCTGCCGCCCGTCGTCCGCCTCAACCCGCTGGCGGCGCCCTTCACCGCGTACACCACGTGCAGCGTCCTGCCGGCCCGGTTCCTGCCCGTGGAGCACGCCGTCCGGGTCGTCCTCGACCAGGTCCACGTGGAGGCCGAGGCGCTGCGCCAGGTCGCCGAGCGGTCCGCCGGCGAGGGCTTCCCCGTCCCCGCCGGCGTCGTGGACCGCACCTCCTACGTGTTCCCGCCGGGGCTGTGACATGGCCGCTCCCGGCACCACCACGGACCCGGTCCTCACCTGCGGGGAGGTACGCACCTGCCTGCTGCCCACCCGGGAGGCGGTGGACGAGCGGACCGCCGAACGGCTGCTGCGGCTGCGCCCCGACGAACGGGTCCGGCTCTCCCGGCGCCCCAACCGGCACGCCGTCTCCCCGGACGTCCTCACCGGCGTCGACTGCCGGCTGCCCGGCGCGGGCGGGGCCAAGGTCCGCGCGGTCGGCACGGTGACCGCCCGCGCGGCCCTCGTCGAGGGGCGGGTGCTCCAGGCCACCGCGTACTTCTCCGCCCCCGCCACCGGCCCCGACCGGCGCCGGCCCTGGGGCTACTACCTGGTCCGGCCCGGCGTGCTGGTCCCGGTCGGCACCCTGTCCCCCCGGGCGGTCGCGGAGGGGTTCCTGACCCGCCACGCACCGGACGAGCTGGACGTCGGCTCGATCGCCGAGGGCCGGCTGTCGAGCATCTCGCGCCTGCTGCTGGACTCCTTCGACCCGCCGCTCACCACCACCGACACCCGGGTCCGCTGGACCGCGTCGGCCGCCTCCGGCGGCACGGAGCCGGCCCTGCGCTTCACCGTCGCCGACGACGGTCTGCGCACCCTCGAACTGCGGCTGCCGCCCGGCACCGCACCGGCCGCCGCGGCCGCCCTGTGCGAGGACCTCGCCCTGCACGACTGGCTGCTGACCACCGTCGTCGACAAACTGGACGGCCTCCGGCTCGGCTCCGCCGACGGCCGGGCCGCCCTGAAGGTCCTGCGCCCGCTCGTCGACCACCTGCTGCACCTGTGGCTGCCCAAGGCCCGCGTCGAGCGGTCCCTGGAGGCCCTGTGGGACCTGCTGGAACAGGAACCCGGATTCAGCCGCCAGTGGGAGACCCAGGTGCGGCGCGTCCGCGACCAGCTGCTGCTCCAGGCCATCCTCACCCAGCGCGAGGCCCTGGGCGCCTCGCTCACCACGTCCTGAAGACGTCCGGCACCATCCCTGCGACACCAGTCCGCGCATCATCCCGACGGGGGGAAAGAGATGAGCACACCGACACGGTCCGACGGTGACAGCGCCCGGCAACTGACCCTGAAACTCCTGGTCACGATAGTGACGGGCGGTGTCGTCTACGTCCTGACCAACGTCCTGCTGCCGAGGGAGGAGGGGCCCTGGCAGCTGGTGCTGTCGGTGCTCTGCGGCGGCACGGTCCTGATCGTGCAGTACATGGCCTCCTTCGTGAACCAGCTCAGCGACCTCAAAGACGTGGTGGAGAAGCGCTTCGCCGACATCGGCGAGGCCACCAAACTCTTCAACGAGGTGGAGAAGCTGCGCGGGGACGGCGTGCCCCGGCTCGCCGAGCACGCCACCAAGGTCGTCTCCACGGGGCCGGACATCCTCCACGAGTTCGCGCACGAGGAGATCAACCGCCTCGCCCGGCAGATGGAGAAGCTGACCAACCTGAGCGCCGACTGCGCCGGGGAGAACCACGACTGGCTCATCAACCTCACCCAGGGGTCCAGGACGAGCATCGACGCCGTCAGCACCACCGTCGTCGACGACGACTTCTGGAACAGCGAACCGGCGGGCCGCTACCTCACCGCGCAGCGCGAGGCGATGCAGGAACGGCACGTCACGGTCCGGCGGGTGTTCATCATGAAGGAGGGCCAGGACCGCGACTCCCTCGCCGCGCTCGCCGCGACCTGCAAGGAGCAGGGCGAGATGGGCATCCAGGTCCGGGTGGTGCCCCAGGAGCGGATCGCCCGCCGCATCGGCCGCGGCAAGATGATCGACTTCATCGTCTTCGACGAGGCGATGTCCTACGAGATCCAGGCGGACCTGGACGGCGGGATCTCGTCGACGGCGGTGAACGCCGGCCTGAGCGAGGTCCAGACCCTGATCCGCCGGTTCGGCATGATCTGGGAGGCCGCCAAGGACCCGAACGACGACCCCGCGCTGAACGGCCTGCTGAACGGCGTGCCCGACGGCGTCCCCGTCCTCCCCGACGGCACCGACCCGGACGGCGGGTGACGCCCCCGGACCGGACCCGGCCCGGCTAGGGTGCCGCCTTCTCCGCCTTCTCCGCCTCGGCGGCGGGCGCCGACGCGCGGAGCCCCGGTGCGCGCAGCAGCAGGGGTGTCGCGAGCAGGAGCAGACCCGCGGCGGCGACGGCGGCGCGGGCGCCGGTGAGGACCGCCAGGAGGCCCCACAGGGCCGTCAGGGCGGCGACGCAGGCCTTCTGGGAGACCGTCCACGCCGACAGCGTGCGGGTGACCCGGTCCGCGGGGGTCAGCTCCAGCCGGCTCGTCGCGAGGACGGGGTTGAAGACGCTCGCGCACCCGATCAGCCCGCACTCGACGGCCATGACGAGCGCCAGCCCGCCGGGCCCCGGCCGGACGAGGGCCAGCCCGAGCGTCCAGCACGCGCGCAGCGTCCCGGAGGTCAGCAGGACCCGGTGCCGCCCGTACCGGGCGACCAGCCACGGGGCCAGCCGGGAGCCGGCCAGGCCGGCGGCGCAGGGCACGGCGAAGGCGAGGGCGTACTGCCAGGGCGCGAAGCCGAGCGGCCCCAGCATCAGGACGGCCAGGGGCGGGGAGACGGCCAGGATCAGACCGTTGACCAGCACGGTGTTGAGGAACAGGGGCCGCAGGGTGCGGTGGGTGAGGAGATGGCGCCAGCCCTCCAGCAGCTCACCGGCGCGCGGGCGGCCCCCGGCGCCCTCGCGGACGGGCGGCGTCTCGTGCCCGCCGACCGCGCGCAGACCCGCCGCCGACAGCAGATAGCTCACCGCGTCCACCGCCACCGTCACCACCGGCCCCAGCAGACCGACCGCGGCCCCGCCGAGCGGCGGCCCGAGCACGGCGGCCGTCCAGGTCGTCGACTCGAACCGGCCGTTCGCGACGAGCAGGTCCTCCGGCGGGACCAGCGCCTTCAGGAAGGCCCCGCTCGCCGCCCGGAAGCAGATGTCCGCCGCGGCGACGACCACCGACACCACCAGCAGCTGCCCGAGCCCGAGCCCGCCGAGCGCGAAGGCCGCCGGGACGCTCAGCAGGGCCGCGCCCCGTACCAGGTCCGCGGCGACCATCACCGGCCGTTTGCGCCGGAACTCCACCCACGGCCCCAGCGGCACCGCCAGCACCGCCCCCACCGCGGGCCCCACGGCCGCCAGCGCCGCCACCCCGGCCGGCCCGGCGTGCAGCACCAGCACCGCGATCAGCGCGAACGCGTCGAACGCCAGCCAGGTACCGAACGTACTGACCGTGTACGCCCCCCACAGCCACCCGAACGACCGCCCCAGCGCACGCCCGGCCACCGCACCTCCACCCGTCCGCAGGAACCGGGCGATCCTAGTGGGTGCCGCACACGCCCCTCCCCGCGTAGGCGAGAATGGGCCCATGACCCCGCTCCGCGACGACGCCGTCCTGCTGTGCACCCAGCAGGGCCACGGCGGTGCGCGATGAGCCTCTTCCGCGACGACGGCGTCGTGCTGCGCACCCAGAAGCTCGGTGAGGCGGACCGCATCATCACCCTGCTCACCCGCAGCCACGGCCGGATCCGGGCCGTCGCCCGGGGCGTACGCCGCACGAAGTCGAAGTTCGGCGCCCGCCTCGAACCCTTCTCCCACGTCGACGTGCAGTTCTTCGCACGCGGCAGCGACCTGGTCGGGCGCGGGCTGCCGCTGTGCACCCAGAGCGAGACCATCGCCCCGTACGGCGGCGGGATCGTCAGCGACTACGCCCGCTACACCGCGGGCACGGCCATGCTGGAGACCGCCGAGCGGTTCACCGACCACGAGGGCGAGCCGGCGGTGCAGCAGTACCTGCTGCTCGTCGGGGCGCTGCGCACCCTCGCCCGCGGCGAGCACGCCCCGCACCTCGTCCTCGACGCGTTCCTGCTGCGCTCGCTCGCCGTCAACGGGTACGCGCCGAGCTTCGGCGACTGCGCCAAGTGCGGCATGCCCGGTCCGAACCGGTTCTTCTCGGTGGCCTCCGGGGGATCCGTGTGCGTCGACTGCCGGGTGCCCGGCAGTGTCGTACCGTCGCCGCGGACGCTGGAACTGCTGGGCGCGCTGCTCACGGGAGACTGGGAGACCGCGGACGCGTGCGAGGCGCGCTACGTCCGGGAGGGCAGCGGGCTGGTGTCCGCCTATCTGCACTGGCATCTGGAGCGCGGTCTGCGCTCCCTCCGGTACGTGGAAAAGTAAGCAGCGAAGAAGCAGCGAAGGAGACGAGAAGCACATGGTCGTACGCGGGTTCCTGGGGCGGCAGCGTCGGGAGTACAAGGCACCTGAGCCGCACCCGTCCGGCGCCCGTGCGCCGAAGCTCCCCGGCGAGCTGGTTCCCGAGCACGTGGCGATCGTCATGGACGGCAACGGCCGCTGGGCCAAGGAGCGGGGGCTGCCGCGCACGGAGGGGCACAAGGTCGGCGCCGAGCGCGTCCTCGACGTCCTCCAGGGCGCGGTCGAGATCGGCGTGCGGAACATCTCCCTGTACGCCTTCTCCACCGAGAACTGGAAGCGCTCGCCCGACGAGGTGCGCTTCCTGATGAACTTCAACCGCGACTTCATCCGCAAGACCCGTGACCAGCTCGACGAGCTGGGCATCCGGGTGCGCTGGGTGGGCCGTATGCCCAAGCTGTGGAAGTCGGTGGCCAAGGAGCTCCAGGTCGCCCAGGAGCAGACCAAGGACAACGACCTGCTCACGCTGTACTTCTGCATGAACTACGGCGGCCGCGCGGAGATCGCCGACGCCGCCCAGGCCATCGCCGAGGACGTGCGGGCCGGCCGCCTCGACCCGTCCAAGGTCACCGAGAAGACCGTCGCGAAGTACCTCTACTACCCGGACATGCCGGACGTGGACCTGTTCCTGCGGCCCAGCGGCGAGCAGCGCACCTCGAACTACCTGCTCTGGCAGAGCGCCTACGCCGAGATGGTCTTCCAGGACGTCCTGTGGCCCGACTTCGACCGCCGCGACCTGTGGCGGGCCTGCATCGAGTTCGCCTCCCGCGACCGCCGCTTCGGCGGCGCGATCCCGAACGAGGAACTGCTGGCGATGGAGGGCGGGACGTCCTCGTAGGGGACGCGTGCGAAGTAGGGGAAGCGTGCGAAAAAGGGGCGCCCGGTCCGGACCGGGCGCCCCTTTTTCGTGCCTCCGGTGCTTTCGGTGCCTCCGGTGACGCTTCCTGTGCTTCCTGTGCCTACTCCTGCGCCGCCGCGCAGTCGGAGCAGGTGCCGAAGATCTCCACCGTGTGCGCCACGTTGACGAAGCCGTGTTCCGCGGCGATGGCCTCCGCCCACTTCTCGACGGCCGGGCCCTCGACCTCGACGGCCTTGCCGCAGGCGCGGCAGACGAGGTGGTGGTGGTGTTCGCCGGTGGAGCAGCGGCGGTAGACGGACTCGCCGTCGGAGGTGCGCAGGACGTCGACCTCGCCCGCGTCGGCGAGGGACTGGAGGGTGCGGTAGACCGTCGTCAGCCCGACGGAGTCGCCCTTGTGCTTCAGCATGTCGTGGAGTTCCTGCGCGCTGCGGAACTCCTCGACCTCGTCGAGCGCCGCAGCCACGGCGGCACGCTGCCGGGTGGCCCGGCCCTTCACGGGCGATCCAGCGGTCGTCACCGTTGCCTCCTCACGTCTGCGCCTTGCCGGGGCCATTGTGCCAGCCCGGGCCGGGCGCGGTCAGACGCCGGCTCCGTCGCCCGCCTCCCGGGTGGCCGGAATCGTGCACTCCGAGGGGTCTCCGCCGGGCTGTGCCGCGGCGAGCGCGCGGGCGCGGCGGCGGGCCAGCGGGGCGGCCAGGGCGGTCAGGGCGATGAACGCCGCGATGGTCAGCAGCACGATCGTCGCGCCCGGCGGGACGTCCTGGTAGTACGAGGTGACCGTGCCGCCGATGGTGACGGTGATGCCGATGGCCACGGCGATCGCGAAGGTCGCCGCGAAGCTCCGGGTGAGCTGCTGGGCCGCCGCCACCGGGACCACCATCAGGGCCGAGACCAGCAGCAGTCCCACGACGCGCATCGCCACGGTCACCGTGACGGCCGCGGTGACCGCCGTGAGCAGGTTCAGGGCGCGCACCGGCAGTCCGGTGACGCGCGCGAACTCCTCGTCCTGGCTGACCGCGAACAGTTGGCGGCGCAGGCCCAGGGTGACGAGGACCACGAAGGCCGCGAGGACGCAGATCGCCGTCACGTCCGACTCCGACACCGTCGTCAGCGAGCCGAACAGGTACGAGTTGAGGTTGGCGTTGGAGCCGGTCGGCGCGAGGTTGATGAACATCACGCCGCCGGCCATGCCGCCGTAGAAGAGCATGGCGAGGGCGATGTCGCCGCGGGTGCGGCCGTACCAGCGGATCAGTTCCATCAGGATCGCGCCGAGGACGGAGACGGCCGTCGCCATCCACACGGGTGACCAGGACAGCAGGAATCCGAGACCGACGCCGGTCATCGCGACGTGGCCGATGCCGTCGCCCATCAGGGCCTGGCGGCGCTGGACGAGGTAGATGCCGACGGCGGGGGCGGTGATGCCGACCAGGACGGCGGCGAGCAGCGCCCGCTGCATGAAGGCGTAGTTCAGGAGGTCCATCAGCTCAGCAGTCCCGTGCGGATCGGTTCGGTGCCCGCCGGCGCGTGCGGGTGTACGTGGTCGTGGCCGGGCAGCGCGTGCTGGCCGACCGCGCGCGGGGGCGGGCCGTCGTGCGTCACACAGCCGTCGCGCAGGACGACCGCCCGGTCGATGAGGGGCTCCAGCGGGCCCAGCTCGTGCAGCACCAGCAGGACGGTCGTACCGGCCGCCACCTGCCCCCGGAGCGTGCGGGCGAGGACCTCCTGGCTGGCCAGGTCGACGCCCGCCATCGGCTCGTCCATGATCAGCAGTTCGGGTTCGGCGGCGAGCGCGCGGGCGATGAGCACCCGCTGGTGCTGGCCGCCGGAGAGGGCGTTCACGGAGTCCTTGGCCCGGTCGGCCATGCCGACGAGGTCCAGGGCGTGCCGTACGGCCTCGTGGTCGGCCTTGCGCAGGACGCCGAACCGGGCCCGGGACAGGCGGCCGGAGGAGACGACCTCGGTGACCGTGGCCGGGACGCCGCCGGCGGCGGTGGTGCGCTGCGGCACGTAGCCCACGCGCCGCCAGTCCCGGAAGCGCCGCCGCTCGGTGCCGAACAGCTCGATCCGCCCGGCGGTG
The DNA here is from genome assembly GCF_042888135.1 of Streptomyces sp. NPDC003247. Taxonomy (NCBI): domain Bacteria; kingdom Bacillati; phylum Actinomycetota; class Actinomycetes; order Kitasatosporales; family Streptomycetaceae; genus Streptomyces; species Streptomyces sp. NPDC003247. The sequence continues at coordinate 686,934 of NZ_JBIAPF010000001.1, read as the reverse complement.
ACCGGGACCTGGCCGATGACGCTGCGCACGGCCGTCGACTTGCCGGAGCCGTTCGCGCCGAGCAGGGCGACGACCTCACCGCGGTGCACGGTGAGGTCGATGCCGCGCAGGACGGGGCGCGAGCCGAGTTCGGCGCGCACACCGCGCAACGAGATGACGGGGTCGCCCTGTGCGTCCCGTGCGGACTGTGCGTCCATGACGTCCTCCGTGGAGATCACTTGGTGCCCAGGGCCGTCTGGAGCGCCGTGAGGTTCGCTTCCTGGACCGCGAAGTAGTCGTCGCCGCGCGAGCTGTCGGTGATGCCCTCGATCGGGTCGAGGACGTCCGTCTTCAGTCCGGCGTCCTTCGCGAGGGTCTTGGCGGTCTTGTCGCTGACGAGCGTCTCGTAGAAGACCGTGGTGACGCCGTCGGCCTTGGCCATCGTCTGGAGTTCCTTGACGCGGGCGGCGCTCGGTTCCGACTCGGGGTCGAGGCCGCTGATGGCCTCCTCGGTCAGGCCGTAGCGCTCGGCGAGGTAGCCGAAGGCGGCGTGGGTGGTGATGAAGACCTTGGTCTCGGTGTTCGCGAGGCCGGTCTCGAACTTCGTGTTCAGCGCGTTCAACTTCGTGACCAGGGCCGCGGTGTTCTTCTTGTAGTCGGCGGCGTGGTCCGGGTCGGCCTTCTCGAAGGCCGCGCCGACGCCGTCGGCGACCTCGGCGTACTTGACCGGGTCGAGCCAGATGTGGGGGTCGAGGCCGCCCTCCTCGTGGTCGTGCCCGTCGCCCTCTTCCTCCGCGTGCTCGTCGGCGTGGCCGCCGACCTCGGTGCCGTGCTCCTCGAGCGTGGTGAGCGAGGCGGCGTCGATCTTCGTCCTGACCCCGGACTGGGCGACTGTGTCGTCGACGGAGGGCTGGAGGTCCTTGAGGTAGAGCACCGCGTCGGCCTCCTCGACCGTCACGCGCTGCTTGGCGCTGATCTCCAGGTCGTGGGGCTCCTGGCCGGGCTCGGTCAGGGTGCTGACCTCGACGTGGTCGCCGCCTATCTGCTCGGCGAGGAAGGCCATCGGGTAGAACGACGCGACGACGTCGAACTTGTCCGTGTTCCCGGCCGAGGCGCTCCCGCCGGAGCAGGCGGTGAGGGCGGTGAGGCCGAGGGCGGTGGCCGCGGCGACGGCGGTGCCCGGTATGAGTCGTCGTACGTTCATGACACTCATTTTCAACAAATATGGAAACCGTTGTCAACAAAGTCTTCACAGGTGCCCGGCCGGAGGCGGTACGGGGGCGTTCCGAGGGGGAGCGGGAGGCGGGGCAAGGTCATGAGGCGGTCCCCGATTTGGTCGAGGGGGAGCCCCCGCCGGTACCCTGAAGCATTCGCTGGAAGCATCTCGCTTCGTCGCCCGTCGTCGTAATGAAGAGAGCACCGTGGCCGCCGACAAGATCGACACCATCGTCAGCCTGAGCAAGCGCCGTGGCTTCGTATTCCCCTGTAGTGAGATCTACGGTGGCCAGCGCGCCGCCTGGGACTACGGACCGCTGGGTGTCGAGCTCAAGGAGAACCTGAAGCGCCAGTGGTGGCGCTACATGGTGACGTCGCGCGAGGACGTGGTCGGTATCGACTCGTCCGTCATCCTGGCCCCCGAGGTCTGGGTCGCCTCCGGTCACGTCGCCACCTTCACCGACCCGCTCACCGAGTGCACCTCCTGCCACAAGCGGTTCCGCGCGGACCACCTGGAGGAGGCCTACGAGGCCAAGCACAACCGCCTGCCGGAGAACGGCCTCGCGGACCTGAACTGCCCCAACTGCGGCAACAAGGGCACCTTCACGGAGCCCAAGCAGTTCTCCGGTCTGCTCTCCACCCACCTCGGCCCCACGCAGGACTCCGGCTCCGTCGCCTACCTGCGCCCCGAGACCGCCCAGGGCATCTTCACCAACTTCGCCCAGGTGCAGACCACCTCGCGCCGCAAGCCCCCGTTCGGCATCGCCCAGATGGGCAAGTCCTTCCGCAACGAGATCACGCCCGGCAACTTCATCTTCCGCACCCGCGAGTTCGAGCAGATGGAGATGGAGTTCTTCGTCAAGCCGGGCGAGGACGAGAAGTGGCAGGAGTACTGGATGGAGCAGCGCTGGAACTGGTACACCGGCCTGGGCCTGCGCGAGGAGAACATGCGGTGGTTCGAGCACCCGAAGGAGAAGCTCTCCCACTACTCCAAGCGCACCGCTGACATCGAGTACCGCTTCCAGTTCGGCGGCAACGAGTGGGGCGAGCTGGAGGGTGTCGCCAACCGCACCGACTACGACCTCGGCGCCCACTCCAAGGCCTCCGGCCAGGACCTCTCCTACTTCGACCAGGAGGCCGGCGAGCGCTGGACGCCGTACGTCATCGAGCCCGCGGCCGGTGTCGGCCGCGCGATGCTGGCGTTCCTCCTCGACGCCTACGTCGAGGACGAGGCCCCCAACGCCAAGGGCAAGCTGGAGAAGCGCACGGTCCTGCGCCTCGACCACCGCCTCGCCCCGGTGAAGGTCGCGGTGCTCCCGCTCTCCCGCAACCCCGAGCTCTCCCCGAAGGCCAAGGGCCTCGCCCAGGCGCTGCGCCAGCACTGGAACATCGAGTTCGACGACGCGGGCGCCATCGGCCGCCGCTACCGCCGCCAGGACGAGATCGGCACGCCGTTCTGCGTGACGGTCGACTTCGACACGCTCGAGGACAACGCCGTGACGGTGCGCGAGCGCGACTCGATGAAGCAGGAGCGCGTGTCGCTCGACCAGATCGAGGGCTACCTGGCCGCGCGTCTGATCGGCTGCTAGCCGCGACGCACACGTGATCGGCTGCTAGCCGCGACGCACACGCCGCACGCACGAGGCCGGCTCCGGCGGGGATTCCGCCGGAGCCGGCCTTTCGTCTGTCACGGGGGGTGTGTTCCCGCCCTGCTGCCGGCGGCTGGGCGGCGGGACCGGCCTGTCCTCTCGGCGCCGCCGCCCGGAACGCCTTCGCCGGTGCCGTGCGGGACGGCCGGCTACCGGTCCGAGCCGGTGAGGGCGGCCAGGGCGTCACGGAGGGCGGAGCCGTTCGGCGGGCGGTGGTCCCAGCGGGCGCCGACGTGGCCGTCCGGCCGGATGAGCAGTCCTCCGCGCCCGCCCAGGCCGCACAGGCCGGCGTGTTCGTCCGACAGCGGCTCGACGCGCAGCGGCCAGGCCGCGGCGGCCTGCTGTTCCCAGCCCGGGGGATCCGGCGTCAGCAGGGTGAACCACTCGCCGAACGCGTCGAGCGTGGAGCGGCCCGGCGCGAGCCAGAAGTGCGGCATGCGGTGGCCCGGCTCGGCGGTGGGGACGTAGTCCACGCCACCGTCGGACGCCGCGTCGGAGCCGTAGGCGACCCCGAGGACGAGGCCGAGTTGGGCGAAGTACCTCTCCGACCAGGGGAGCCCGACGCCGGCCGGCGCCGCGGCCCGGGCCAGGAGCTGTTCCCGGCGCCGGCTCAGCACCTGGAACATGAGCCGGGTGTGGGTCACCGCCTGGCGGAGCGACCGGTGGGCGACGGGCAGCCGTTCCGTCCCGTAGGTGTCCAGCAGGCCCGGTCCGGCCCACCCGCGCAGGACGCCCGCCAGTTTCCAGCAGAGGTTGTGCACATCGGCGACACCGGCGTTCATGCCCAGACCGCCGGCCGGGGGGATCGCGTGCGCGGCGTCGCCGGCCAGCAGGACCCGGCCGGCGCGGAGCCGCTCGGCGACGAACGCGTTCACCACCCAGTGCTCCACCCGCAGCACCTCGGCGCGTACGCCGGCGTCGGCGCCGAGGGCGTGTGAGACGAGGGCGGGCCAGTCGGCGCCGGCGGTGTCCTCGGGGGTGGGTGCGATCCAGGCCCAGCCTCCCTCGGGGTACAGCGGGAGGAAGGATCCGCGGGTGGTGAAGTACACCCCGGCGGGCTGGCGGGCGCGCCAGTGGCCGAGGTCGGCGTCGAACACGACGGTGGTGAGGCGCCCCACCGCGCCGGGGCCCGTGGTGCCGATCGCCAGCCGTTGCCGGACGAAGGAGTTGGCGCCGTCGGCGGCGAGGACGTGACGGGCGCGGACGCGGGTCCGCGTACCGCGCCGGCGGTCGAGGAGCACGGCCACGACGGACTCGGCCTCCTCGGCCAGGTCGACCAGCTCGACCCCGAACCGCACCGGTGCGTCCGCCGCGCCGAGAAGGGTGGGTTCCAGCCGGTCCTGCGAGGTCACCACGCCCAGCGTGGGGCTCTCGGGGACCGGTGCGCGGACGCCGATCATCGCCTCCGTGGCGAAGTCGCGTCCGTGCAGGGCGTCACGGAAGCGGACGCGGCCGTACTCGGGCGGGAACGCGCGGGCCGTGATCGCGGGGGCGACGCCGAGCCCGCGGAAGATCTCCATCGAGCGCACGTTGACCAGCCGGGACCGGGGGAAGGGCGACAGCTCGCCGTGCTTCTCGACCAGCAGGACCGGTACGCCCCAGCGGGCCAGGAGCGCCCGTGCGGTGAGCCCCACCGGCCCACCGCCGACGACCAGTACCGCCACCTCGGCGTCCGCTGCGGACATGTCGGGCTCCACCCGTTCCATCTTCCGCTCCCCGCGGCCGGCCGCAACACGATCGATGACAGATAACAGCTGACAGATATTGAAATCTGTCAGCCCTGCGTGCCAAGCTGTTCCCATGACCACACCCACGCGCACCCTAGGCACCACCGGCCCCCAGGTCTCCGCCCTCGGCCTCGGCTGCATGGGCATGTCCGCGATGTACGGCGACACCGACCGAGCCGAGTCGATCGCCACGATCCACGCGGCCCTGGAAGCCGGCGTGACCCTGCTCGACACCGGCGACTTCTACGGCATGGGCCACAACGAACTGCTCATCGGCGAGGCCCTGCGCACCGCCCCCGCGGCCCGCCGCGAGCAGGCGCGGCTGAGCGTGAAGTTCGGCGCCCTGCGCGCCCCGGACGGCAGCTGGAGCGGCTACGACGGCCGCCCCGCCGCCGTGAAGAACTTCGCCGCCTACTCCCTCCAGCGCCTGGGCGTCGACCACATCGACGTCTACCGCCTCGCCCGCCTCGACCCGGCCGTCCCGATCGAGGAGACGGTCGGCGCCGTCGCCGAGCTGGTGGAGCAGGGATACGTCCGGCACATCGGCCTCAGCGAGGTCGGCGCCGAGACCATCCGCCGGGCGGCCGCGACCGCGCCGATCGCCGACCTCCAGATCGAGTACGCGATCATCTCCCGCGGCATCGAGAGGGAGATCCTGCCGACCCTGAGCGAGCTGGGCATCGCCGTCACCGCGTACGGCGTTCTCTCCCGGGGCCTGATCTCCGGCCGCCTCACCGCGGACCGGCAGTTCGCCGCGCACGACTTCCGGGCCCACTCCCCGCGCTTCCAGGGCGACAACCTCCGGCACAACCTGGAGCTGGTGGAGGCCCTCAGGAAGATCGCCGAGCAGAAGGGGGTGACGGTCGCCCAGATCGCCTTCGCCTGGGTGCTGGCCCAGGGCCCGAGGCACGGCACGGACATCGTGCCGCTGGTCGGCGCCCGCACCCGGGAGCGCCTGGCCGAGGCGCTGGGCGCCCTGGACGTGCCGCTGGACGCGGCCGACCTGGCCGCGATCGAGGCGGCGGTCCCCGCGGACGCGGCGGCCGGCGACCGCTACCCGGCCGCGTTCATGGCCGACCTGGACAGCGAGCGCTGAGCCCTGCGCCGGGTACGGTCTCTTCCATGGCACCGACCACCGAGACCCTGACCGCCGAGCGCATCCTCGAAGCGACGGAGGAGGTGCTGCGCCGCCACGGCCCGGCCAAGGCGACCGTGGTCGACGTGGCCCGCGCGCTCGGTGTCAGCCACGGCAGCGTCTACCGGCACTTCCCCACGAAGGCCGCGCTGCGCGAGGCGGTCACCAAGCGCTGGCTGGACCGCACCTCGCGGGCGCTCGCCGGCATCGCGTCCGACGACGACCGCGACGCGGAGAGCCGGCTGCGCGGCTGGCTCGCCGCCCTGTTCGAGGCCAAGCGCCGCAAGGCCGGCGACGACCCCGAGCTGTTCGCCACCTACAAGGTGCTCGCCGGCGAGAGCGGGACGGCGGTCGACGAGCACGTCACCGACCTGATCGGCCAGCTGACCCGGATCGTCGAGGCCGGCGTGACGGCGGGTGCCTTCACCGCCGCCGACCCGGCGGACACGGCCCGCGCGGTCTTCCACGCCACGGGCCGCTTCCACGACCCGGGCTACACCCGGGAGTGGGAGCAGCCGGAGATCGAGGCGGATTTCGAGGCCGTCGTGGAGCTGGTACTGCGGGGCATACGGGCCGAAGGCCGGTGACCGGCGGTGCCGTCCCGGTGCGCCACGGCGGTGAAGGGCTCACGTGGGGTGAGGGCTCACGCGGGGTGAAGGCTCACGCCGGATGAGGGCTCACACGGGGTGAAGGCTCACGCCGGATGAGGGCTCACGCCCCCACGCCCGCCGCCTCCCGCACCTCCTGCGACTCCAGCCGGTCCGCGGTCCGCTCGGCCGTCCGCCGGGCCCATCGCCCGCTGCTGACCGCGCCCAGCACCAGCACCGCGAACCCGCACACGGCGAGGATCCACCAGGCGGGGACGGCGGCGGAGACGAAGGTGTCGCGGTAGGGCGAGGAGCCGATGCCCGCGGCCAGGACGGCGCCCACCACGGCGACCCCGAGCGTCTGTCCCAGCTGGCGGCTGGTGGAGGCGACGGCCGCCGCGACGCCGGCCTGGGTGCGGGGCATCCCCGACACCGCCGTGTTGGTGATCGGCGCGTTCACGAAACCGAAGCCGATGCCGAAGAGCACGTACCCGAGGAAGAGGGTGACGTTCGAGGTCTCCGCGTCGAAGGCGGCGAACAGGACCCCGCTCAGGGTCATCGCGAGCCCGGCCACCAGCAGCGGCAGCCGCGGCCCCCGGCTTGCGACGAGCCGCCCGGACAGGGGGGCGCACAGGAACGTCGGGACGGCCATCGGCAGCATCCACAGTCCCGCGTGCAGGGCGTCCAGGCCCCGGACGTTCTGGAGGTACAGCGTGGACAGGAACAGGAACCCGCCGAGCGCGGCGAACGCGCTCATCGCGATCACGGTGGCCCCGCTGAACGGCGCCGACCGGAAGAACCGCAGGTCGATGAGGGGATCGGCGCGGCGCGGCTCGTACCGCAGCAGGCCGAGCAGCGCGGCCAGCGCCACCACCGCGAACGGCACGCTCACCGCGGCCCCCGCCTCCGGCGCCTCGATGATCGCGTACGTCAGGGAGCCGAAGAGCACGATGACCAGCAGCTGGCCGACCGGGTCGGGGCGGCGGGCCTTGGGCGCCCGGGACTCGGGGACGTACCGCAGGGTCAGCAGGAGGGCCGCGAGTCCGACGGGCAGGTTGATCCAGAAGATGGAGCGCCAGCCCACCGACTCCACGAGCAGCCCGCCCACCAGCGGGCCGGCGGCCATCGAGATGCCGACCACCGCGCCCCACACGCCGATGGCGCGGGCGCGTGCGCGCGGGTCGGTGAAGGTGTTGGTGATGATCGACATGGCGACGGGGTTGAGCATCGAGCCGCCGACCGCCTGCACCGCGCGGGCCGCGATCAGCAGCTCCAGGTTCGGCGCGAGGGAGCAGAGCAGCGAGCCGAGCGAGAACACGACGAGCCCGGCCAGGAAGACCTTCCGGCGGCCGATGCGGTCGGCGGTGGAGCCCGCGAGCATCAGCAGCGCGGCCAGGACCAGCGTGTACGCGTCGATCGTCCACTGGAGACCGGCTGTGGAGGCGTGCAGGTCGCGCTGCATGGCGGGCAGGGCGACGTTGAGGACGGTGTTGTCGAGGCTCACGATCAGCAGGCTCATGCAGCAGATCGCGAGGACGAGCAGACGTCGGCGATGGCTGAGCTCGGGCATGGAACCCATCGTACGCCCACTTCGATAGTGCGGCTAACTAATGACTATTGCATGATCATGGCGGGGGAGGCCGGGCACCGGCCCGCGTGCGGGTGGATGGAGAATCGTGCGGGAGAATGGGGGAATGCCCACGACCGCCTCGCCCGTGCAGATCGGCCCGCACACCGTCCGGCCGCCCGTCGTCCTCGCCCCCATGGCCGGGATCACCAACGCGCCCTTCCGCACCCTGTGCCGGGAGTTCAGCGGCGGCAAGGGCCTGTTCGTGAGCGAGATGATCACCACCCGGGCGCTGGTCGAACGCAACGAGAAGACCATGCAGCTGATCCACTTCGACGCGACCGAGACGCCGCGCTCGATCCAGCTGTACGGCGTCGACCCGGCGACCGTCGGCAAGGCCGTCCGCATGATCGCCGAGGAGGACCTCGCCGACCACATCGACCTGAACTTCGGCTGCCCGGTCCCCAAGGTGACCCGCAAGGGCGGCGGATCCGCGCTCCCCTACAAGCGCAACCTGCTCCGCGCCATCCTGCGCGAGGCCGTGAGCGGCGCCGGCGACCTGCCCGTCACCATGAAGATGCGCAAGGGCATCGACGACGACCACATCACCTACCTGGACGCCGGCCGGATCGCCGTCGAGGAGGGCGTGACCGCGATCGCCCTGCACGGCCGCACCGCCGCCCAGCACTACGGCGGCACCGCCGACTGGGAGGCCATCGCCCGGCTGAAGGAGCACGTGCCGGAGATCCCGGTCCTCGGCAACGGCGACATCTGGTCGGCCGAGGACGCCCTGCGGATGGTCCGGGCGACCGGCTGCGACGGCGTCGTCGTCGGACGCGGCTGCCTGGGGCGGCCCTGGCTCTTCGCCGACCTGGTCGCCGCGTTCGAGGGGCGCACGGACGACCTCGCACGGCCCGCCCTGCGCGAGGTCGCCGACGTCATGGTCCGGCACGCCGGTCTCCTCGGCGAGTGGATCGGCGACGAGTCGAAGGGCGTCGTCGACTTCCGCAAGCACGTCGCCTGGTACCTGAAGGGCTTCGCGGTCGGCTCGGAGATGCGCAAGCGGCTCGCGATCACCTCCTCCCTGGAGGAACTGCGCGCCGGACTCGACGAGCTGGACCTCGACCAGCCCTGGCCCACCGGCGCCGACGGGCCCCGCGGCCGTACCTCCGGCAACAACCGGGTGGTGCTGCCGGACGGCTGGCTGAAGGACCCGTACGACTGCGCGGGCGTGGGCGACGACGCGGAGCTGGACACCTCCGGCGGCTGACCGGACGGGACCGGCCGCGCGGATCCCCCCACCTCGGCGGCCCGGTCAGTCCGTGCCGGGGTGCGGGGTCGAGCCGTAGGCCAGCAGGAAGCGGTCGCGGAAGGAGCTCATCTTCCACACCGGGGCGTCCTGCGCGGGCTTGAGTCCCTCCGTCCACCCCCAGTCGGCGATCTTGTCGAGGACCTTGGGGTCCTTGGCGACGATGGAGACCGGCACGTCCCGGCCGGCGTCGTTGCCGCTGACGCGGGCGATGGGCTGGTGGTCGCCGAGGAAGACCAGGACGGTGTCGTCGGTGCCGTAGCGCTCCAGCCACTGGGTGAGGGCGGTCACCGAGTACTCGATCGACCTGCCGTACTCCCGGCGGGACGCGGCGGAGTCGTCGATGACGTCGGCCGCGTCCTTCCCGGCCTTCTGGATGCCCTCGAAGACCGAGCCGTCGCCCAGTTCGTCCCAGCCGACCATCTCCGGGATCGGCGCCCAGGGCTGGTGGCTGGAGGTCAGGACGATCTCCGCCATCAGCGGCCGGTCACGGTCCTTCCCGTGCTCCAGCCGCTGGAACGCCTCCAGCGCGTACTGGTCGGGCATCGTCGACCAGCTGAACTTCGGCCCCCGGTAGCCCAGCCGGAAGGCGTCGTAGACCGTGTCGAGGCCGTAGAACGCCGCCTCGGGCCAGCCCTTCTGCACGCCGGGCATGATGCCGACGGTGTCCCAGGCGCCGGTCTTCTGGAAGGCCTTGGTCAGGCTGAGGTGGTCGCTGGCCATGACGGTGCGGTAGCGCTGCTGGGTGTCGACCCACAGGCCCGACAGCGCGGTGGAGTGGCCGAGCCAGCTGCTGCCGCCGAAGGTCGCCGAGGTCAGCCAGCCGCTCCGGGCCTGGAAGCCGGCCTTCGCCAGGGCCTTGGTGCTCGCGTCGAGGGTGCTGTCCACGCCCGGCGCGGTGACCGGGTTCTCGATCGCCACGCGGCCGTAGCTCTCGATGAAGGTGAAGATCACGTCCTTGCCGCGCAGACCGGGCACGAGCTGTGCGGGCGGGGTGCCGCCGAAGGTGTCGGTGCGGGCCTCCGCGGCGAACGCGGCCTCGTCCCGCAGGGTGTCCCGCACCCGCTTCGCCTCGGAGGTGAGCGTGTCCGCGACACCGGCGGAGGCGACCGGCAGCCCGGCGTACTGGAGGCCCAGGACGGAACACGTGATCCAGACGGTGCCGGTGACCAGCGTGGCCCGGGTCGCCCGCTGCGGGTCGCGCGCCAGCAGACCGGCCAGCCGGACCGTCGCCAGCGCCAGGACCGCGCACACCAGCACGACGAGCAGGAACACCCCGGCCGTGGCGGCGAGCGCCGTCGTACGGCCCATCGAGTCGGCGACGTACGACTGGGCGTCGTCGAGCAGTTCCCAGTCCAGGACGAGGTTGAAGTCCCGGCCCAGGTATTCCACGAACCCCATGTCGAGCAGATTCAGCACGGTCAGCGCCCCGAGGAACACCCCGGTCACCGCCGCCACGGCGACCCGCGGCCGGCGGGGCAGCGCCAGCAGCACCGCCGCCCCCACGACCACCTCCCCGGGCAGCCGCAGGAACCGGTCGGGGCGCAGCGCGAAGACCCGGTTCGGCAGCAGCACCGCCCCGAGCACCAGCACGACGGACAGCACGGTCGCCGTCCACCACACGGTCCGGGCGGCCCGCGGGTGACGGGTGCGCCAGGCACGCCGGTGCGCGATCCGGTCCCGGAAGGAGCGCGACCCGCCCTGCGGCTGGGCGGCCGCCTCCTGGGACTCCTCGGGGGCGCCCCCGGACTCTCCGGTGGAGTCCCCGGCGTCCCGGGTGGAGCCTTCGGACTCCCCGGTGGAGTCCCCGGAGTCCCGGGTGGAGCCTTCGGGCTCCTCGGGGTTCGCGGTGTTCCCGGTGTTCCCGGCGTCTTTGGGGTCCCGCAGGTCGGGCAGCTGACGAGAGCGAGTGAAGACGGGCACCCGAAGGTCCTTCCGTACGAAGCCGGGCGGAGCGGCGGATCCGGGGTGGGAACCGGATCCGCCACCGTTGCGTACGGCCTGCTCGCCGCCGGTGTTCACCCCGCCGGGCCCACGGTCGGCAAACACCCGGCAAACGCCCGGCCGAGCGGCCCGGCAAACGCCCGCCGAGCCGTCCGGCCGAGCCGCCCGGCGAGCTGTCCGGCCGAGCTGTCCGGCCGAGCTGTCCGGCCAAGCTGCCCGGCCAAGCTGCCCGGCCAAGCTGCCCGGCCGAGCTGTCCGGCCAAGCTGCCCGGCCGAGCTGTCCGGCCAAGCTGCCCGGCCGAGCTGCCCGGCCGAGCTGTCCGGCCGAGCTGTCCGGCCGAGCCGCCCGTCACCGGCGCGCGGCCGGGCTATCGCCTCACGCCCCGCCCACCGCCGTGAGGAGCGCCAGCGGGGCGGCCGCCGACCGGGACTCCCGGACGCACGCGTGCGGGTAGGGCACCGGCTCGGCGTGCGTGTCCCGGCCGTAGCCGGCGAGGACCTCGGGCAGCCGGTGGCCCGTCACGGTCGCCGCGTCGACCAGGGCGTGGGCGACCGTACGGGCCTCGTCGTGCAGGCCGTAGCGGGCCAGACCGAGCGTGATCAGCGCGTTGTCGTGCGGCCAGACCGAACCCCGGTGGTACGACAGCGGGTGGTACGCCGGCTGTCCCGCCGCCAGCGTGCGCACGCCCCAGCCGGAGAAGAAGTCGGGCTCCAGCAGGCGCCGCCCGACGACCTCCCCGTACTCCTTGTCCAGCAGCCCGGACCACAGCAGGTGCCCGGCGTCCGAGGCGAGCGCGTCGACCTGCCGGCCCCGGCCGTCCAGCGCGAGCGCCGGGAAGGAGCGGTCCCGCATCCAGAAGTCCCGCTGGAAGCGGTCGCGCAGATCGGCGGCGGCCTGCTCCAGCAGCGCGGCGTACGTCTCGTCCTGCCACACCGTGCGCGCCACCCACGCCGTGCGGCGCAGCGCGTCGTACGCGTACCCCTGGGCCCCCGCCGCCGTCACCGGGCCGCTCGGGCGGGTGCCGTCGGCGGAGCAGATGGAGCCGGGGGAGTCCTTCCAGTTCTGGTTGGCGAGGCCGCCCCGGTCGGCGCGGTAGACCAGGTAGCCGCGCGAGGTGAGCCCGCCGTGGTCGAGCATCCAGCCGACGGCGGCGCGGGCGTGCGGTTCGAGGCGGCGGGCGAGGGCGGCGTCGCCGGTCTGCTCGACGTACGCGCCGAGCAGCACGAGGAACAGGGGGGTGGCGTCGACCGAGCCGTAGTAGCGGCCGTAGGGGACCTGCCGGAAGTGGGCGAGTTCGCCGTGCCGCACCTCGTGGACGATCTTGCCGGGCTGGGCGACCGACTCGGGGCCGGTCTCGGTGGCCTGGGTCGCGGCGAGCGCCGGGAGCGTGGCGGCGGCCAGGTGGGGGCGGTACGGGAGGGCGAAGAGGGACGTGAGCAGGGCGTCGCGGCCCAGCAGCGTCAGGAACCAGGGGGCGCCCGCCGCCGGGACGCGCAGTTCCTCCCCGTCCGGGCCGGTCGCCGGCACCTGGAGCGCGGCCAGATCCGCGAGGCCGCGCGCGCACGCGGCGGCCAGCTCGGGCCAGCCGGTCGGGAAGGCGACGCCTTCCACGAACTCGCCCTCCTGCGCAAGAAGCTTTTCGGTCAAGCATGCCGGGGAGCGGGGTACGCGCAGGGCCCGCTTCTCGCCGTGCGGCCGCGCCATCACCCGGAGGGTCAGCTCGGCCGTGCCGTGCGGCTCCAGCTCCAGCGTCCACACCAGCCGGCGGGCACCGGTGCCGGTCTCCTCGACGCCCTCCGGGCCCGGCTCGGCGGTCACCGTCGTGACGGACCGCCACTCCCCGCGCCGGTAGGTGAACTCCACGCCGTGGTCCAGCACCTCGCGGCGGCGGACGGCGCCGGTCTTGGCGTAGGTGCGGTGGTCGGAGCGGAGTTCGAACTGGTCGGTGAAGTCGGCGTCGACGGTCAGCGCCAGCCGGACCGTCAGCGGCACCGGGCGGTTGCTGACGACCCGCAGCAGCTCCACGAACGAGCTGTCCCCGACCGCCTGTTCGCGGAAGAGCGTGCACGAGGGCGGCTCGGTACGGCCGCCGCGCGGGACGAGCACACAGCGCGCGGTGTCCCCGTCCGCGACCGGTGAGAGCACCTCCGGCACGGCCCCGTCGACCGTGAGCTGCCAGCGGCTGAGGTGCCGTGCGTCCCTGACGAACAACCCGTCGGGAGAGCCGGCGCTCCGTACGCCGCTGATGTCCCCGCGGTCACCGACGGCGGCGAACGTCCCGCCGTGCACGAGCAGATGATGCCGGTCCGTCATCCCCGGTCCCCTCCCTTGAGTGCGGTGTCGTTCGAGTGGTGCGGATGGTGCGGATGGTGGTGCCAGTGGTGCGGGCGGTGCGAGTGGTGCCGGTGGTGCGGGTGGTGCCGACCGGTCGGTCTGGTGGTGCTAGTGATGCGTGTGATGCCGATCGGTCTCGTGGCGCCGGCCGTGCTGATGGTCTGCGTGACGAGCGCTGTCGTCGGTGGGGTCGGTGCGGTCGGTGCGGTCGGTGCGGCCGGGGCGCTCGGGGCCGTCGAGGCCGTGCGGGGCGTCCGTGTCGTGCAGCAGGTCGAGGGCGAGGGCGGCGGTCCAGCTGAAGCCGGTCGCCCCGCAGGCCTCGCCGGTGTACGGGTCGACGTACTCGGCGAAGTCCGACGCGCCCGCGACGTCCAGCACGGCCTCGCGCAGCGCGTCCGCGTGCGCCCGCTCGCCGTGCGCCCTCAGGCCCCGCTCCAGCAGCCAGTTCGTGTTGAACCAGGCCGGGCCGCGCCAGTAGCGGTGCGGGTCGAAGGCCTCGCCGAGCAGGTCGTAACTGGCGGCGAGGCGGGTGGTGGTGCCCAGCCCGAAGCGCGGGCCGCGCAGCGTGTCCACGAGGGCGGCGGCGACCTCGCGCGGCAGGCCGGGCAGCAGCAGCGGCACCAGGCCGGAGACCCCGCGCTCCCGGATCAGCCCCCCGCCGCGCAGGTCCCGGCAGAGGAACATGCCCTCCGCCGGATCCCACAGCCGGTCCACGAGCGCCGCCGTCAGCCGCTCCGCGCGCGCGTGCCGGGCGGTGCCGGTGGCGCCCAGCTCCCGCGCGATACGGGCGAGCGCGTGCTCGGAGGCGATGAGCAGGGCGTTGAACGAGGGATCCTCCACGGCGAAACCACCGCCACCCCCGCCGCCACCGCTCCCCCCACCCGGCCCGAGGCCACTCCCCCCACCCGGCCCGCCACCGCTCCCCCCGCCCGGCCCGTCCCGGTACCCGCCGTCCCGGTAGTCCGTCGCCAGCCGCACGTACCGCCCGTAGTCCAGGTCCGTCGGCCGGTCCTCGGCGGCCCCGTGGTGCAGGTCGGCGCGGCGGAAGGAGCGGGTCGGGGCGGGGGTGATCCGGGAGAGCGGGGCGTCCCAGGAGGGGGCGTTGTCCATGCCCTGCTCCCAGGGGTGCACTACCGACACCAGCCCGCCCCCGCCCAGGTCCCGCCGGTGCAGCAGATAGCGGTGCCAGGCGGCCAGCCGGGGGTACACCCGGGCGAGGAAGCCGCGCGCCCGGGACAGGCCCGGGTCGGCGCAGTGCACCAGCCAGGCCGCCAGCGCGTGCACCGGTGGCTGCACGATGCCCGAGGTCTGTACGGTGCGCGGGGCGCCCGCAGCGCGCCCCGCGGTCGAGGAGCGCCAGAAGTCGGGGCTCGGGAAGTACGCGTCGAGCGGCACGGAAGGGTTGAAGACGATGTGCGGGATGCGCCCGTCGCCCCACTGGGCGGCCAGCAGCGTCTCCAGCTCCGTCTGGGCCCGCCGCGGCGAGACGTGCCGCAGCCCGATCGCGATGAACGCCGAGTCCCAGGACCACTGGTGCGGGTACAGCCCCCGCGAGGGCACCGTCGACGCTCCGGTCCAGTTGCCCCGGAGGACCTCCACCGCCCGGACGTGCAGCGACCCGGCCGGGACGGCAGGATCGTATACAGCGGCGCTTCCCGCGGGGCGGGCGATGAGCTGGGCGGTGCGATCCACTCGGGGCTCCCCGAAGAACGACGACGACGGCACGGTCGACCCGGTGCGGCAGTGGCTACCGTAGGGTTACGTCTATTTAACACGCAAAACCCACTATGTAATGCAAGCTTGGGAAGCACAAGGGGGTGCGCATGACCGGACGGCCGGGACGGACCGGCAGAGGCGGCGGTCAGGCAGGCGCCGGAGATCTGCTCGCACTGGTACGCACGGGACGGGCGACGACACGCGGTGCCCTCCAGCAGGCCACCGGCCTCTCCCGTGCGACGGTCGGCCAGCGCCTGGACCGCCTCTTCCGCGCGGGCTGGCTGCGCGAGGGCGCCGGCGGCCCGGTCGACTCCCCGCTGGGCGGCCGCCCCTCCATCACCCTGGAGTTCGACGACGCGCACGCCGTCGTCCTCGCCGCCGACCTGGACACCCGGCACGCGCGCGCGGCGGTGCTCTCCCTGACCGGCGAGCTCCTCGCCGAACACTCGGGCGTGCTGGCGGTCGAGGAGGGCCCGGACGTCGTCCTCGGCGAGCTGGGGGGCTGGTTCGCCGAGCTTCTGGAGAAGGCGGGCCACCGCGCGGACGAGGTCTGCGGCATCGGCATCGCCGTCCCCGGCCCGGTCGACAGCGAGGCCGGCCGGGTCGTCCAGCCGCCGATGATGCCCGGCTGGGACGGCTACGACATACGCGGCCGCCTCGCCAGGGCGTTCACCGACCGCACGGGGGCACCCCCGGTGCCGGTCCTCGTCGACAACGACGCCAACCTCATGGCGTACGGCGAACAGCGCACCGCCCACCCGGACTGTTCGGCGTTCGTGCTGGTGAAGGTGTCGACCGGCATCGGAGCGGGGGTCGTGGTCGACGGCGCGGTCTACCGGGGCGTGGACGGCGGGGCCGGGGACATCGGCCACATACGCGTCGGCACCGAGGCGCTGTGCCGCTGCGGCTCCCGGGGCTGCCTCGCGGCCGTCGCGAGCGGGGGCGCCGTGGCCCGGCGGCTGGCGGAGAGCGGGGTCCCCGCGGCCTCCGGCTCGGACGTGCGCGATCTGCTCGCCGCCGGGCACCCGGAGGCGGCCGCGCTGGCCCGGGAGGCCGGACGGCAGGTGGGCGACGTGCTGGCGACCGTCGTGACGCTGCTCAACCCCGGGGTGCTGATGATCGCCGGTGACCTGGCCGGCACCCCCTTCGTCACGGGCGTGCGCGAGCTGCTCTACCAGCGGGCGCTGCCACGCTCCACCGCCCGGCTGGAGGTGGTCACCTCGCGGCTGGGGGAGCGCGCGGGACTGGTGGGCGCCGGGGCGCTGGTCGTGGAGCACCTGTACGCGCCGGAGCGGGTGGAGGAACGCCTGCTGGCGATGGGCTTCTGATACCGGGCCGGGGGGATTCCGACACCGGGAGGGGGGATCCCGGCACTGGGAAGGGGGGCTTCCGGCACCGGGCCGTGTCGTCCGTGTTTCCGTCCCGAACCGGCGTCCGCATGGTGGAACCGGGCCATCTGTGGAAGCGTGATTCTCGCCACCCTGGAGCCTCCCTTGATAGGGGTAGCGCTCAGATGAGCGGTTCGCGCGCGACTGCACTTCTCCAAGGGGTGGCACTGAGTGCCACCCTTTGATCGTTCATCGATCGAAATCAAACGCGCCGCGACCCGCTCATCTGAGCGTAAAAACGGGGTTGTGGGCCTGTCTGTGTTCAAGAAGTGAAAACATCGGCTGCTCAGCGCTTGCTCAGCCTTGACTTTCGATCCCGTGGCGGACGACGGGTTACGAGCGTATGACGCACAAGTAGACGTACCCAGGCGCCTTCGATCTGGGTATGTTCCTGGCCGTCAGGGCAGCCACCGCGTCCTCGAGGAGTCGAGACCCGTGTCGGAAAACAAAGATCCCCACGTAGCTCAGCCGGCAGCGAGCGTTGAGGGCGTGAAGTTCGTCTACGACTTCACCGAGGGCAACAAGGACCTCAAGGACCTCCTCGGTGGCAAGGGCGCCAACCTCGCCGAGATGACCAACCTGGGCCTGCCGGTTCCGCCCGGCTTCACCATCACCACCGAGGCCTGCAAGGTCTACCTCGACAGCGGCGAGGAGCCGGCGGCACTGCGTGACGAGGTGAGTGCGCACCTCGTCGCCCTCGAGGAGCGGATGGGCAAGAAGCTCGGCCAGGCCGACAACCCCCTGCTCGTCTCGGTCCGCTCCGGTGCCAAGTTCTCGATGCCCGGCATGATGGACACGGTCCTCAACATCGGCCTCTCCGACAAGTCGGTCCAGGGCCTGGCCGCGCAGGCGGGCGACGACCGCTTCGCCTGGGACTCCTACCGCCGGCTGATCCAGATGTTCGGCAAGACGGTCCTCGGTGTCGACGGCGAGCTCTTCGAGGAGGCCCTGGAGGCGGCGAAGGCGGCCAAGAAGGTCACGGTCGACACGGAGCTGGAGGCCGCGGACCTCAAGAAGCTGGTCACCAAGTTCAAGAAGATCGTCAAGACCGAGGCCGGGCGGGACTTCCCGCAGGACCCGCGCGAGCAGATGGACCTCGCGATCAAGGCGGTCTTCGACTCGTGGAACGGCGACCGGGCGAAGCTGTACCGGCGGCAGGAGCGCATCCCGCACGACCTGGGCACGGCAGTGAACGTCTGTTCGATGGTGTTCGGCAACCTGGGGCCGGACTCCGGCACCGGCGTCGCCTTCACCCGTGACCCCGCCTCGGGCCACCAGGGCGTCTACGGCGACTACCTCCAGAACGCCCAGGGCGAGGACGTCGTCGCCGGCATCCGCAACACCGTGCCCCTGGCCGAGCTGGAGCGGATCGACAAGAAGTCCTACGACCAGCTGCTCGGCATCATGGAGACGCTGGAGAACCACTACAAGGACCTCTGCGACATCGAGTTCACGATCGAGCGCGGTCAGCTGTGGATGCTCCAGACGCGCGTGGGCAAGCGCACGGCCGGCGCCGCCTTCCGCATCGCCACCCAGCTCGTCGACCAGGGCCTGATCGACGAGACCGAGGCCCTCCAGCGGGTCAACGGCGCGCAGCTCGCGCAGCTGATGTTCCCCCGCTTCGACGAGCACGCCAAGACCGAGCAGGTCGGCCGGGGCATCGCCGCCTCGCCGGGCGCGGCGGTCGGCAAGGCGGTCTTCGACTCGTACACGGCCGTCAAGTGGTCCCGCTCCGGCGAGAAGGTCATCCTCGTCCGCCGCGAGACCAACCCCGACGACCTGGACGGCATGATCGCCGCCGAGGGCATCCTGACCTCGCGCGGCGGCAAGACCTCCCACGCGGCGGTCGTGGCCCGCGGCATGGGCAAGACCTGCGTCTGCGGCGCCGAGGAGCTGGAGGTCGACACCAAGCGCCGCCGCATGACCGTCCCCGGCGGCCACGTGGTGGAAGAGGGCGACGTCATCTCCATCGACGGCTCCACCGGCAAGGTCTACCTCGGCGAGGTCCCCGTCGTCCCGTCCCCGGTCGTCGAGTACTTCGAGGGCCGTATGCACGCCGGCGCCGACGACGCCGACGAGTTGGTCGAGGCCGTGCACCGCATCATGGCCTTCGCCGACCGCAAGCGCCGGCTGCGGGTCCGCGCGAACGCCGACAACGCCGAGGACGCGCTGCGCGCCCGCCGCTTCGGCGCCCAGGGCATCGGCCTGTGCCGCACCGAGCACATGTTCCTCGGCGACCGCCGTGAACTGGTCGAGCGCCTGATCCTCGCGGACACGGAGGCCGAGCGCGAGGAGTCCCTGAAGGAGCTGCTCCCGCTCCAGAAGCGGGACTTCGTGGAGCTCTTCGAGGCGATGGACGGCCTCCCGGTCACGATCCGTCTCCTCGACCCGCCGCTGCACGAGTTCCTCCCCGACATCACGGAACTCTCGGTCCGCGTCGCCCTCGCGGAGTCCCGTCAGGAGCCGCACGAGAACGAGCTGCGCCTGCTCCAGGCGGTCCACCGCCTGCACGAGCAGAACCCGATGCTCGGCCTGCGCGGTGTCCGGCTGGGCCTGGTCATCCCCGGCCTGTTCACCATGCAGGTCCGGGCCATCGCCGAGGCGGCGGCCGAGCGCCGCAACGCCAAGGGCGACCCGCGCGCCGAGATCATGATCCCGCTCGTCGGCACCGTCCAGGAGCTGGAGATCGTCCGCGAGGAGGCCGACCAGGTCGTCGCGGAGGTCGAGGCGGCGACGGGCGTGACCCTGAAGCTGTCGATCGGCACGATGATCGAACTGCCGCGGGCCGCGCTGACCGCCGGTCAGATCGCCGAGGCCGCGGAGTTCTTCAGCTTCGGCACGAACGACCTCACCCAGACGGTCTGGGGCTTCAGCCGCGACGACGTGGAGGCCTCCTTCTTCACCGCGTACCTGGAGAAGGGCATCTTCGGCGTCTCCCCGTTCGAGACCATCGACAAGGACGGCGTGGGCTCCCTGGTGAAGGCCGCCGCCGAAGCGGGCCGCCGCACCCGCCCCGACCTCAAGCTCGGCGTCTGCGGCGAACACGGCGGCGACCCCGAGTCCGTCCACTTCTTCCACGAGGTCGGCCTCG
Source organism: Streptomyces sp. NPDC003247 (assembly GCF_042888135.1). Taxonomy (NCBI): domain Bacteria; kingdom Bacillati; phylum Actinomycetota; class Actinomycetes; order Kitasatosporales; family Streptomycetaceae; genus Streptomyces; species Streptomyces sp. NPDC003247. The sequence goes on along the minus strand of NZ_JBIAPF010000001.1, from coordinate 667,292 downwards.
ACTACGTCTCCTGCTCCCCCTTCCGCATCCCGGTGGCCCGCCTGGAGGCGGGGCGCGCGGCGACGCAGTCGGAGGGCAGCGACCACCGCTGACCCGGGCCCGTCCCCGACGGACCCCACCCGACCCCGGAGCCGCCGCGGTCCCCGACCCTCAGTACCGATCGGGGCGGCTCCGGCATGCAAGAGGAGGGCGACACCCTGTGCGGGGGTGTCGCCCTCTGTGCTGTTTCCGGGCGGTGGCTGGTTATCGATCACCTGATGTGATGGCGGGTCGACGACTGAAGGTTTCTTCTTGTGATTGATCCATTACCTTCTGTGATCACCCGGGGGGTGATGGAGCCTCCCGGTGACCGAGAGGTGAGGGATGAAGAAGCTCCTGGTGGGCGCGGCCGCGGCGGTGCTGTTCTGTACGGGTGTGGGGACGGCGGCTGCTGATGCGTGGCATGAGCTGCCCGACATGCATCCGGACGGGGTGCTGTTCTTCGAGGGGCAGTACCAGTTCAATCCGCCGGAGCGGAACCACGGTGCCTTCGAGTGGAGGGGGAAGTTGCAGGACGCCCTGCCGGACGACGGGCACAACGTGTACATGCAGGCGCGCGCCGAAGGACACGGCTGGTCGCGTTACAACGGCAAGCAGCGGCGCACGGTGTATCTGCACCACTCCAACTGGGACGGCGCCCAGCGCTACACGGACAACGCGGAGATCCGGGCGTGCCGTGACCGTGGAAGCCTGCGGCCCGACAACTGTTCCCCGGTGGCAGAGCGCCGCGGTCCGAAATGGACGCGCTGACACTGTCTCGGACTCCGAGGCCCGGGCGGATGTCCGGGCCTCCGCTCGCCATAGGGGAAGAAGATCAATACGTCAGAAGTCCTGTCGGCCGAAGGTGTCGAGCTCTGTTACGGCGAGACGCGAGCCGTCAGGGATGCGCAATTCACGGTCCGCCGCGGCGAGGTCGCGGCGATCACCGGGCAGAGTGGGTCCGGTAAGTCCTCGTTGCTGTACTGCCTGGCCGGGGTGCTGCCCGTGGCGCGAGGAGAGGTCCGCTTCGAGGGGCGCTCGCTCGCGGAACTGGACGACGAGGAACTCAGCGCGCTGCGCCGGGAGCGGTTCGGATTCGTGTTCCAGTACGGAGAGCTCCTGCCCGAGCTGACGGTCGAGGAGAACACGGCTCTGCCTCTGCGCCTGGCAGGCCAGCGCAAGGCCGAGGCGCTGGCCGCCGCGGGTGAGGTTCTCGGGCGGCTCGGGCTGGCGGACCTGCGTCAGCGTCGGCCTTCGCAGGTCTCGGGCGGGCAGAGCCAACGGGTGGCCGTGGCCCGTGCGCTGGTCCACCGTCCTGCCGTGGTGTTCGCGGACGAACCCACGGGATCGCTCGACAGCGCCAACGCCACGGCCGTGCTCGACGAGTTCCTGGCGCTGGCCCGGTCTCAGGGCACTGCTGTGGTCCTCGTCACCCACGATGCCGACGTGGCGGCTCGCGCGGACACGCACTACATCATGCGTGACGGTGCACTGGCCTGTCGGGCCAGGGAGGTGTCGTGAGGGAACTGCTACTGGGACTGCGCCTGTTGCTGGGCAGTGGCCGGGGCAGCCGGGCACGGTTCCTGCTGATGACGCTCGGCGCCGGGGTCGGCGTGTGCTGCCTCGCCCTGGTTCTGGCCATTCCCGGCATCCTCGCCGCGCAGGACGCACGGCAGATGGCACGCGATCCGGACTGTGTGCGAGGCCGGACACTTTGTGGGTCCGGTGATCGAGCGGCCCTCCAGCTCATGCACACGGATCCCTACGGTTCGCGCCCCCTGACCCGGGTCTTCCTCGCCAGGGGAACGGATCCCACCGAACCTCCGCCGGGTCTCGACGTGTTCCCCGCCGCCGGCGAGGTGTTCGTGTCGCCTCGGCTGCACGAGATCCTCCGGGACGAACCGAGTGCCTCGCAGCTCGTCCCGGGCAGGGAAGCCGGACAGATCGCCGCCGCAGGACTGGCTCGCCCCGACGAGCTCTACGCCTACATCGGCGTCGACCGGAGGGACCTTCCGCAGGGCGAACGCATGTCGGGCTTCGGCAGGGACTACGTTCGGACGCCCACCGTGGAGGACTCGACCCTCGACATCGTGCGCTTCACGCTCTCCGGCGTGGTCCTGCTTCCCCTCGCGGTCTTCCTGGCCGTGTGCGCCCGGCTCTCCGCCGCCGCACGGGACCGACGGCTGGCCGCGCTGCGGCTGCTGGGGGTGAGCAGGAAGGGCGTCCAGCGAGTCAACGCCGCCGAGACCGTCGCGGCCGCGTTCCTCGGCGCCGTACTGGGCCTTGCCACGTTCTGGTTCGTCAACCAGCTCGTCGCGCGGGTCGGACTGCCCGGCTTCACCTGGTATCCGTCCGACGGATCGCTGTCCGCGTCCACGGTCGTCGTCTGTCTGGCCGGGTGTCCTGCGCTGGCCTGGTTCGTGGGACGGCTCGGTGGCCGGCGAGCGGCTGACAACCCGCTGGCGGTACGGCGTGGTGCCGTCGCCAAGGCCCCGTCCAAGTGGGGGCTGCTTCCGCTGATCCCCGGGCTGGGCATCGTGACGGGATACTGCGTCGCCGGCGCGACCGGACACGCCCCGCGCGACACGAGCCTCTCGTCCGTCCTCATGCCGATCGCGGTCGTGCTGGTCGGCGTCGGGCTCGTCATGGCCCTGCCCCTGCTGTCGGGGGTGCTCGCACGACGTGTCGCTCGATCGGCCCGTTCGCTCTCCCTCGGGCTCGCCATGCGGCGCAACGAGGTGGAGCCCGGCGGTGCGTTCCGCGTGGCGACCGGTCTGGTCCTCCTGGTGTTCGGCGCCTCCCTGGTGCAGGGCGTGCTCATCGAGCTCGATCAGGTGACCAGGCACACCGCATCCACCCAGACGTACCGCGTCGAGCTGGACACCGTCACACAGGAGCAGCAGCGGGCCATGAAGGAGGTGCCGGCGGGCCGTGGGCATGTGCTCGACGCGAACTCATGGCGGGATCCGGCAGACACCAGGATCTGGTCTCCCGCGATTCAGGCAGTGGTGGCCACGTGTGATCAACTGCGTGACCTGGTGCCCCGGGTCGGCCGTTGCGTCGACGGGCGGCCCAGCCGGCTGGTGAACGCCGCCAATCCCTCCCTGGACGCGGAAGACAAGCCGGGATCCGTCTTCCCTTTCCATGTGCGCGATGAGAAGAAGCAACTCCGTGTGATCAACGTGAGAGTGCCACAGGAGATCGTCACCTACGACGACGACTCGGGTCTGTCGCCTCTCAGCAGCGGCCAGGTACTTCTGCCTCCCGGCATGCTGCCGACCGGCTTCCGCCCTGAGGGCGCCGTCCTCGTCTTCGTCAGCAGCTCCGCTCCCGAGACGGTCCGCACCGTCCTGGACAGCATCGGCGGTATCAACCCGACCGCGAAGGTCTGGACTCCCGGCATCAACGTCGAGGCGCTGGAGCAGGTCGCCATCGTCAAGACCCTCCTGGCCGTCGGCATGGTCCTGGGCCTGGTCATCGGCGTGGCCGCCTACCTCGTCGCCGCGACCGACCGGGCCGTCGAGCGGCGCCCCCAGGTCACCGCGCTCGCACTGATCGGCGCGCGTCCCCGCACCCTGCGGGCCGTGCAGGTCACGCAGGTGGTGGTACCGCTCGGCGTGGGACTCGTGCTGGCCCTGGTCGCGGGCAAGGCAGCCGAGTCGAGTTATCTCGTCACCGGCGGCGGGGACATCTTCTGGGACGGTGCCGGGGTGCCCCTGCTGGTGGCGTCCGCTCTGGGGGTCGTGCTCATCGCCGCTCTCGGGTCGCTCCCGCTGGTCGGCCGCCGTATCGACCCGGAGTTGATCCGGCGGGACTGAGGATGCGGGACGGAGGGGCGGCACCCTGGGCGAGGGTGTCGCCCTCTCGCCTTGCCATCTGCGCCTGAGGCGTTTCCCGGAAACCACCTGCCGAACGGGTGGAGGCGTTCCATCGCCACACCTTCGCTCACGCTTCAGCGACTGGCACGCGCGATCTCGATGGCGAGGGCGCCGAGAGCTTCCTTTTCCGGCGGGTAGATGGCGCGCATGTTCGCGAGCTGCTGTTCGCGGGTGGCGGTCGGGTTGACGTTCGCCGGTCCCTCGCCGTCGAGCAGGGCCTCGAAGTCGGGGTACGGCGTGACCCGCTTGACCTCCACGTCGCAGGTCTCGTCCGTGCCCTTGATGCGGAAGCGGATGGTGTCGCCGGAGGTCAGGACGGCGAGGTGCGGGTACTTCACCCGCACCTCGATCGTCTTGGTACCCCGGCGACAAGTTCGAAGTACTGCCGGTAGAGGTCGAGTTCGTGGACGCGGGCGGTGGCGTCGGTCATGGCGCGGGAACGCTCCTGGTGGCTGGCATGGTTATCATGCGGCCGATTTCGGCTGCCGAGTACGAGCGGAAGAAGTGGCGGGGGCCGGACAGCAAGGTACCGGTCATGGCCAGCAGCCGTTCGGCGTACTCCGCGACGGTGCCGGGCCACCGACGGGTGTCGAACATCCAGTCAGCGGTGTGTTCGGACAACTTCGTCTACGCGGTGACGACCCATCTGGCCTTGGGCGGGCCTGAGCACGTCCGGCAAGCCATTGCCGGCGCGGACACGGCGATCCGGCTCTACCGCAGCGCCGAGGACGACGACCGGTCGGTCGGCGACCTGTTCGCCGCCCATGTCGATCTTGCCCGTGCTCATCTGCTCCTGGGCGACCTGGACGGTACCGAGGCGATGCTCGGATTCGTTCTCGGCTCCGAGCCGGAGCGCATGTCGGCCGGCATCGTGCGTCGGCTCATCGCTCTGGGCCGGGAGTTGAGCGGGCCGCAGTACGGTGGAGCCGCGCAGGCGGCACACCTGCGCGAACGACTCCAGCACACGGCCGCCCTCGCCTCACCCGCCGCCCATCCTCCGGAGCTGCCGACGTGACCGAACCGTCCGCCGCACACGACGCCGCAGTCACTGATCGGGGTCGCCTCGCCGGAAGCGCCTACAGCAGCGACCGGGATCTGGCCGCCCGCCAGTCGCTCTACCGGTGGCAGACGCCCCGTCACGATCTGCCCGGCATCGTCGCCGAGAAGCTGAGCGGTGTGCGCGGGCGCGTGGTCGATGTGGGCTGCGGCAACGGCACGTTCATGCAGCGGCTCCGGCGGGACCGGCCCGACCTGCACCTGCTCGGCCTGGACATCGCGCCCGGCATCCTCACCGGCGTTCCCGGCCCGGTCGCCGTGGCGGACGCGACGCGCCTGCCGCTGGCCACGGGGAGTGTCGACGCCGCCTTGGCACTGCACATGCTGTACCACGTCCCGGACATCCCGCAGGCGGTCAGGGAACTGTCCCGTGTGGTGGCCCGCGACGGGCTGGTGATCGCCTCCACCAACAGCGGCCGGGACAAAGCCGGACTCGACGACCTGTGGCAGCGGGCGGCGGGCGACGTCCTCGGCGTCGAGCGCGGACCTGCCCGCATCTCGCTCAGCGCCCGCTTCACCCTGGAGAAGGCCCCGGCCTTCCTGGGGGAGGGGTTCGGCCGTGTGGAGACGATCGAACTGCCCGGCACCATCACGGTCCGCGATCCCGAGCCGGTCATCGCGCACATGGCCTCGTACCAGGCGTGGGCGGACCAGCACGATGTGCCTTTCGAGGCCACGATCGAGCGGGCCCGCACGGTCCTCGTCGAGCACATCGCCCGGTACGGGACCTTCGAGGTCACATGCCTGGGCGGCATGCTCGTCTGTCGTCGCTGAGTGCCGCCCCGTCCCGTCGGCGTCGGCATCGTCATGCCGGCGGGAGAGGGGTGGTGGCCGGGCGGCCTGCCGTCGGGTTCCGGGACCGCCCGGCCCTGCTCTAGAGCGGCACCCCCACCCCCGTGAACGTAGTCTCCGGGGTCTGGGGGCTGGAAAAGCGGGCGTTGACTACGTAGAGGCGGTTGTGGTGGTGGGCGGTTGTGGTGGGGACGTCGAAGTGGGGGGAGGTGATCGTGCGGGTGAGGGTGGCGGTGGTGGCCGTTCTGTCGAGGGTCCAGGCGGTGATCTTGTTCAGGCGGTTCTGGACGACGTACAGGGTGCGGCCGATGCGCAGGAGGCCGTCGCCGTTGGTGACGTCGGGTGCGCCGGTCAGGGTGATCACGGTGGCGTGACCGGTGCGGAGGCTCACGCGGTAGAGCCGGCCCGCGTTGACGACGATCAGGCCGCGGCCGTCGGCGGTGGCCACGAGGCCGTTGGCGCTGTTGGTGCCGGCGGGGGCCTGGACCCATTCGCCGGTGAGGGGGAGCGCGCGCACCGCGCCGCCGCGGCCGCGCGGGACGCCGTACAGGACGGCGTCGCGGGAGTCGGTGAACCAGGCGCGGTCCCGGTGCAGGACGACGTCGTTGATGAAGGGCGCCGCGTCGCGGGTGAGCTGGTGGGTGGCGAGCACCTCGCCCGAGCGGGAGTCGATGACCCTCGCGGTTCCCCCGGCGCCGCCGCTGACGTACAGCAGGCCGTCGTCGTCCAGCTTCAGGCCGATGGACGCGAGGCCGGTGCCGCCCGCGTGGAGCACGGTGCCCTCGCCGGTGCGCAGGTCGGTGCGGTAGACGCCGCCGTGGGCGCGGGAGCCCATGTAGGCGTACGGCCCGCCGCCGATGGTGATGCCTTCGGGGAGCCAGCCGTCGGGGAGCGGGAACACCGTCGGCCAGGTCGCCGTGCCGGTGCGGGGCGTCGCCTCGGCCGGGGCCGCCGTGGCGGTCAGGGCGAGGGCGGCCAGGGCACCGCCGAGGACGGTGCGGCGCGAGGGGGCGGGAGTCATGTCGGTGCCTCCGGGAAGGGGTCGGGCGGCGGACTCGTCATGCGCGACGTCGCCTCCATCGTGCACTCGCGCACCGCATGACGAGCCGCCGTTTCGCTGTCGAGTTCCTGTCAACCGACTATGTCGTCGGCTATGCCCGGAACGGCCCGGTCACCTCGTACGTGATGCCGCCCGACGAACTGCCCGACGTGCCGCGCTGGCTGGAGAAGTACAGGCGGGTGCCGTCGGGGGAGAAGGCCGGGCCGGTGATCTCCGAGGCCGACTGGCCGTCGATGCGGAGGAACGGGGCGACGACGTCGTCCGGGGTGATCACGCAGATCTCCATGTTCCCGCCGTCCTCCGCCACGAACAGGTCGCCGGAGGCGGCGCCGGTGACGTTGTCGACGCCCGTGAGGGGAGCCGTGCCGGACGTCACCAGGGAGTCGTCGTAGGCGAGGTCGATCGTCTGCGCCGCCGCGTCGTACCGCCAGACGCGGTTGTCGCCCTTCGTCGTGAACCAGCACGTGCCGTCGGCGTAGTAGCAGCCCTCGCCGCCGTTGAAGCGCTTGGCGCCGGAGACCTGGTTGCGGGTCGCGGTGGCGCCGGTGGGGTCCGGGACCGGGGACCAGGTCACCGGGCCGCTCGTCGCGCTCCCCGCCACCAGCACCTCCAGCGTGCCGGCCGACAGGTCGCCCCACGTCGTCGGGCGGAAGCGGTAGAAGCAGCCGTCGGTGACGTCCTCGGTGAGGTAGATGACCCCGCGGACCGGGTCGGCGGCCGCCGCCTCGTGCTTGAAGCGGCCCATCGCGTCCCGGCGCACCGCCGCCTGCACGCCCCAGGGGTCGGTCTCGTAGACGTATCCGCGGTCGACCTCCTCGCAGGACAGCCAGGTGTTCCACGGCGTCTTCCCGCCCGCGCAGTTGGTGCGGGTGCCGGAGAGGATGCGGTACGCGCCGGTCACCGTGCCCGTCGACGAGAACCTCACCGCGCTCGCGCCGCCCGAGGGGTTGATCTCCGAGTTGGAGACGTAGATCCAGCCGGTGCCGTCCGCGTAGCAGGCGCCGCCGTCGGGCGCGTCGTGCCAGGTGTACGAGGTGCCGGACACCGTCTGCCCGGAGCGGGCGATCACCCGGCTGGTGAAGCCGCTCGGGAGGAGGATGCCGTTGGCGTCCGCCGCGCCGAGCGCCCCGTACGGTCCGGTGCCGGGCTGGGCCGGCGCCGCGTACGCGGCGCCGCGCCAGAGGGTTCCGCCGAGCACGGCGGACCCGCCGATGACGGCCGCACGCAGGATGGTACGACGTTCCACGCTCACTCCCAGGGGGTGTCGTGACCGCCCCGCCGCCGGTCGGCCGCGGGGTCGTGCGGTCAGGGAGGCTATGAGTGCGGGGTGGCCGTGTCGTGCACACGTCGTAACGGGGTGGTGCCGGGAGCGAGGACAGCGGTGTCCGGCCATCGGGCCATCGGGCCATCGGGTCGTGGGGTGACGCGATGGTCCCGTCACGGGCCGGTCCGGTGAACCCGAACGGCCCGGGCGCCGTCGCGGCGGTCGGGGAGACCGCCGGGACCGCGTCCGGGCCGGTGGTGGGGCGGGGGACGGCCGTCAGGCCGCCCGCACCTCGTAGGTGGTGATGCGGACCGTGTCGTCGTCCAGGCACCGCCCGCTCCGCAGGTCGAAGCGCTGCTTGAGCAGGGGCGAGGCGACGAACGGGCTGCCCTTCTGGGCACCCATCAGGCCGCGGGAGAGGACCGCCGCGCCGCCGAACGGGTCGCGGTTGTCGACGGCGTACAGCTCGCCCTTGCGGTCGCGGAACAGGGCGACCTGGCGGCCGTCCGGCAGCAGGGCGGCCACGCCCCGGCCGGGGACGAGCTGGTGCAGGTCGCAGACGGTGAACCAGTCGCCTGCCGGGGAGTCCAGCTTCAGCTGGACCTTCAGGTCGGTCGTCTCGGGTGCCAGGGTCATCGCTGGGCGCTTCCTTCCAGGACGTCTTCCGTGGGACGCATGCCGATGGAGAGCAGCGGCAGGTCGGGCTTGATCTGGTCGCGCTCGGGGACGAAGCCGACGACCGGGTCCGGGGTGTCGGGCGCGTTCACGAAGGACACGAACCGGGCCAGCTTCTCGGGGTCGTTGATGGTGGTGGCCCACTCGTCCGCGTAGTGCGCGACGTGCGCCGCCATCAGGGTCTCCAGCTCCTCGCAGATGCCGAGGGAGTCCTCCACGACCACGTCCCGGACGTGGTCCAGGCCGCCGGGGATCCGCTCCAGCCAGGTGGAGGTGCGCTCCAGGCGGTCGGCGGTGCGGATGTAGAACATCAGGAACCGGTCGATCAGGCGGATCAGCTCGGCGTCGGACAGGTCCTGGGCGAGCAGGTCCGCGTGGCGCGGGGTGGCGCCGCCGTTGCCGGCGACGTACAGGTTCCAGCCGTTGGCCGTGGCGATCACGCCGAAGTCCTTCGACTGGGCCTCCGCGCACTCGCGCTGGCAGCCGGAGACCGCCGACTTCAGCTTGTGCGGGGAGCGCAGGCCCCGGTAACGCAGCTCCAGGTCGATCGCCATGCGGACGGAGTCCTGGACGCCGTAGCGGCACCAGGTCTGCCCGACGCAGGACTTCACCGTCCGCAGCGACTTGCCGTAGGCGTGCCCGGACTCGAAGCCGGCGTCCACCAGGCGGGTCCAGATCAGCGGGAGCTGTTCGACGCGGGCGCCGAACATGTCGATCCGCTGACCGCCGGTGATCTTCGTGTAGAGGCCGAAGTCACGGGCGATCTCGCCGATCACGATCAGGCCCTCGGGCGTGATCTCACCGCCGGGGATGCGCGGGACGACCGAGTACGAGCCGTTCTTCTGGAGGTTGGCGAGGAAGTGGTCGTTGGTCTCCTGGAGGGCCGCCTGCTCGCCGTCGAGGACGTAGCCGCTCGCGCCGATCGTCGGGGCGAGGGAGGCGATGATCGAGGCGACCGCGGGCTTGCAGATCTCGCAGCCGTCGCCGCCCCGGGCGTCCTCGCGGCCGTAGCGGTCGAGGAGGTCCTGGTAGGTGTTGATGCGCAGGGCGAGGACGATCTCGTAGAGCTCCTCGCGGGTCTGCGAGAAGCAGGCGCACAGGCCCTTGTCGACCACGACGCCGCTCGCCTCCAGCTCGGCGGTGACGAGCTGGCCGAGGACCTTGACGCAGGAGCCGCAGCCGGTGCCGGCCTTGGTGCACTTCTTCACCTCGGGCACGGTCGTGCACTGGTGGTCGGTGACCGCGCCGCGGATCGTGCCCTTGGAGACGTTGTGGCAGGAGCAGATGATCGCGTCGTCGGGGAGGGCGGACGGGCCGAGCTGGGCCGGGGCGCCGGCGCCGGCGGGCAGGACCAGCGCCTCGGGCGAGACCGGCGGGACCGAGCCGGTGAACGCGCGCAGCGTGCCGTACGCCTCCGCGTCGCCGACCAGGATGCCGCCGAGCAGCGTGCCGTCGCGGCCGATGACCAGCTTCTTGTACAGGCCCGAGCGGGAGTCGGAGTAGACGACGTCGAGGCAGTCCTCGGTGGTGCCGTGCGCGTCGCCGAAGGAGGCCACGTCCACGCCGAGCAGCTTCAGCTTGGTGGAGAGGTCGGCGCCGGTGAAAGCGGCCTCGTCGGCGGCGATCGTCGCGGCGGCCGTCTCGGCCTGCTCGTACCCGGGGGCGACCAGGCCGTACACCCGGCCGTCGGCGGCGAGCGCGCACTCGCCGATCGCGAACACGTGCGGGTCGGCGACCGTGCGGCACTGCTCGTCGACGCTGATGCCGCCGCGCTCGCCGACCGTCAGACCGCAGTCGCGGGCCAGCTGGTCGCGGGGGCGGACGCCGGCGCTGAACACCACGAGGTCGGTGGAGAGTTCGGAGCCGTCGGACAGCTTCATGCCGGTGACCGCGCCGGACTCGTCGACGACGATCTCCTGCGTGCCCACGCCGGTGTGGACGGACAGGCCCATGTCCTCGATGGTGCGCAGCAGCGCGGCGCCGCCGCCCTTGTCGACCTGGACGGGCATCAGGCGGGGCGCGAACTCCACGATGTGGCTGGTGAGTCCGAGGCCCTTCAGCGCGCCCGCGGCCTCCAGGCCGAGCAGACCGCCGCCGACCACCGCACCGGTCGTCGCCGTCTTGGCGTACTCCTCGATGGCGAGGAGGTCCTCGATCGTGCGGTAGACGAAACAGCCCTGGGCGTCCTTGTTCGGGACCGGCGGGACGAAGGGGTAGGAGCCGGTGGCGAGGACGAGGGTGTCGTACTCGAAGACCTGGCCGGACCGGGCCGTGACCTTCTTCGCCGTACGGTCGACCGTCTCCGCCGGGTCGCCCACGTACAGCTCGATGCCGTGCTGCTCGATGAACGCCATGTCGGTCATGGAGAGGTCCTCGGGGGTCTTCCCCGAGAAGTACGAGGTGAGCTGGACGCGGTCGTACGCGGGGCGAGGCTCCTCGCACAGCACGACCACGCGGTGCGTGGCGGTCAGGCCGCGCTCGGCGAGCGCTTCGAGGAAGCGCTGGCCGACCATGCCGTGGCCGACGAGCACGATCGTGGGGCGGGGGCCGGTCCCCACAGGTGCGGTCGTGGTCGTGGACATCAGGAGCCTCCATCGTTGGTGAGCAGGTGGAGCAGAGGGGCGCCGTTGCGCGGGAGCGGCTCTGCTCCCTCCCAGGCGCGCGCGAGCGCGCCGACGGTGCCGAGTTCGCCGACGAGGACCCCGCCGACCAGGCGGTCGTCGCGGACGACGACCTTGCGGTAGGTGCCGCGGGTGGCGTCGGCGAGCTGGACGACGTCGTCGCCGGGGCGTGCCTCGGTCTCGCCGAACGCGGCGAGGTCGAAGGCGGTGGTGCCGTTGAGCGTGAGGCGGGTCAGGGAACGGGTGCCGGTGTAGCGGGCGCCGGTGTTCCCGGCGGTGCCCGCGAGCAGCTCGGCCAGGACGTCGGCCTGTTCCAGGGCGGGGGCGGCGAGGCCGTAGACGTTCCCGTCGTGCTGGGCGCAGTCGCCGATCGCCCGGATGTGCGGGTCGGAGGTGCGCAGTTCGTCGTCGACGAGGACGCCCTTGTGGACGGCGAGCCCGGCCGTCTTGGCGAGGCCGGCGCGCGGGTGGACCCCGCAGGCCAGCACCACCAGGTCGGCGTCGAGGGCGTATCCGTCGGCCATCTCCACCGAGCGGACCGCGCCGCCGACGCAGCGCACGTCGCGCACCCGGCACTCGGTGTGCACCTCGACGCCGAGGTCCTTCAGGTGCCGCAGGACGAGCCGGGAGGCGCCCGGGTCGAGCTGGCGTTCCATCAGCCGCTCGGACTGCTGGGCGAGGACGACCTGCGCGCCGCGCACGGCGAGCGCGCGGGCCGCGGAGACCCCGAGGAGTCCGCCGCCGATGACGACGGCCCGCGCGCCCGGCCGGACCGCCTTGGACAGGCCCAGACAGTCGTCCATGGTCCGGAACGCGTGCACCCCCTCGGGCAGGACGTGGTCCGGGGTGAACAGGCCGCGCAGCGGCGGCAGTACCGGGTTGGAGCCGGTCGCCAGCACCAGCGTGTCGTATGCGATCTCCGAGCCGTCCGCGCAGGCGACGGCGCGCCGTTCGCGGTCGATGCCGGTGACGCGGGCGCGCACCAGTTCGGCCGGTGCGGGCAGCGCGATCACCTCGGGGGCGTACCGTCCGGCCAGCACCTCGGCGAGCAGGACCCGGTTGTACGGGACGTGCTCCTCCTCGCCGATCAGCAGGGCGGGCGTGCCGAGCTCACCGAGCCGCCGGGCGAGCCGTACGCCCGCGAGGCCGGCGCCGATCACCACCACACGCGAATTCGAGGTCATGCCGTCGAGCGTGCGGTGCGGAGGTTACCCGGCCGCATCACGGTTGTTTCCCGCGAGGAACGCTGCCCTCAGCGGGGGCGGCGGACAGGTGTGAGGGTTTTCGGCGGGCGGCGCCGGGCGGCGGTGAGGACAAGGGACGCGGGTGCGCCGGAGGGGTCCGCAACCTCAGGACCTGCTCAGATCGGTGGACGGGACATGTATCCGGCCCCGTAGGGTCGCGTCCATGCCCGACATATCCATGACCATGGTGGCCGTCCTCTGTGTCGCCGCCCTCGCGGCCGGCTGGATCGACGCCGTGGTCGGCGGCGGCGGGCTGCTGCTGCTCCCGGCGCTCCTGCTCGGCCTGCCGGCCGGCAGCCCGGCCGCGCACGCGCTCGGCACCAACAAGGCGGTGGCCATCGTGGGCACCGCCGGGGCGGCGGTCACGTACGCCCGCCGGGCGCCGGTCGACGTGGGGACGGCCGTCCGGATCGGGCTCGCCGCGCTCGCCGGGTCGTCGGCGGGGGCGTTCTTCGCGGCCGGGATGAGCACCGACGTGCTCAAGCCGGTCATCATGGTGGTGCTGCTGGGAGTGGCCGCCTTCGTCATCCTGCGCCCCGCGTTCGGCACGGCCCCCGCGACCGGACCGGCCGGACCGCGCCGGATCCTCGCCGCGATCGGCCTCGCGGGCCTCGGCATCGGCTTCTACGACGGTCTCGTCGGCCCCGGCACCGGCACCTTCCTCGTCCTGGCGCTGACCGCCGTGCTCCACCACGACCTGGTGACCGCCTCCGCCACCGCCAAGATCGTCAACTGCTGCACCAACGCCGGCGCCCTCGCGATGTTCGCCTGGCAGGGGGCCGTGCTGTGGCAACTGGCGGCACTGATGGCCGTGTTCAACCTGGCGGGCGGCATGCTGGGGGCCCGGACGGCGCTGAAGAAGGGCAGCGGCTTCGTGCGCGTCGTGCTGCTGACGGTGGTGTTCGCGCTGGTGGCGAACCTGGCGTACGAGCAGTGGTGGGCGTGACGTCCACGGTGGGCGCTCCTGCGGCCTCCTCCGGGCAATTGCCGTCTTAGGTGCGGTACTTGGCCGCCGGTCGTCCCCCCGGCGCCTCGGCTGCGGACGCCCTCCGGCACCCCGCCGCAGGGCGCCTGGCCGGCACCTCGGCGGCGGGCGTTCCTCCGGCCCCCGGCGGCGGCCGCCCCCCGGTCAGCCCGCGCGACTGTCCGTCAGGTGGGCGAAGACCACCACGTTCGCCTGGTAGCCGGTGGTGCGGGAGTAGCCGCCGCCGCAGGTGATGACGCGCAGTTCCGGGCGCTTCGCCGCGCCGTACACCGTCGTGTCGGGGAAGTCGCGCGCGTCGTACATCTCGACCGCGTCCACGGTGAACACCGCGACCGTGCCGTCGCGCCGGTCGACCTCGATCGTGGCGCCCCGCTCCAGGGCGCCGAGGTCGTAGAAGACGGCGGGGCCGTCGGCGGTGTCGACGTGGCCGGCGACGATCGCGGTGCCGGTCTCGCCGGGGGTGGTGCCGGACTCGTACCAGCCGGCGAGGTCGTCGTCCTCGGCGGGCGGTACGTCGAGGCTGCCGGAGGCGGTCAGTCCCAGGCCCATGAGGGGGGCGTCGACGCGCAGGGACGGGATGCGGACGCGGTCGGGCGGGGAGGGCGGCAGCGGGGGAGCGGGCGCGGGCACGGGCGCGGAGTGCGGGTCGGCGCGGTCCGGGTGGGCCTGGGCCGCGGACGGCCGCGGCGGGGCGTGCGTGCCGGCGCCGCTGTGCAGCAGCCACGCACCCGAGCAGAGGGCGACCGCGGTGACGGCCGCTATCGCGGAGTTGCCGACCCTGCGCATGCGAAGCGCTCCTCTCGTGGACGGAGGCCCCCGTGCCCCCTCCGGGCCGCGAGGGGCGTCGGACCCGGAGGGGGAGGGGACATGCGGTACCGGCCGACGGACAGCGGAGGGTGTCCGTCAGATCCCGTCGCCTCTCGCCCGGCGATGCAGGAGCCAGGTACCGCCCGCGGCGGCGACGGCGAGAGCCGCCACACCGGCCGCGGTCTGCACGGGATCGGGGCCCAGTGCGCCGCCGACCCCCGTCTTCACGCTTCCCCGCGGATACACCTGCTGCGGCACGGCCGTCAGCGTCACCACCAGGTCCCCGGTGACCTTCCGCCCGTCCGCGGCGCACTCCGCGACGATCTCGTACGTGCCCGGCTGCGCGCTCGGCGGCACCCGGAACCGCCCGACCGCCTCGCTCTCCCGCGCGCCGGGCGCCAGTGTGAAGCGCCCGGCGCCCACCGCGCCGGCGTCGCCCGCCGCCGTCGGCGGGGACCCGCACGCCGCCGTCTCCACGGTGACCTCGTCTCCCGGCACCACGCTGGAGGGGGACACCTCCAGCCGGCCGGTGCCGCTGCCGGCGGCCCAGGCGGGCGCGGCGACGGCGCCCGCGGCGGCCACGGCGAACACGCTGCCGGTCAGCAGACGGACGGCGGTACGTCGCATCGGTGCTCCTCCGAGCTCGTCCAGGGCACGGCCGGCGGCATCCCCATGTGCCGCTGCGTCGGTCGCGTCCCTGCCCTTACGAGGTAAGTCCCGGCGGTGCGAACGCGCTTGTCGGGAGAGCGTCGGGACATGAGGTGAACGGGGGGCGGGACGGGTGACCGCCGGGGCGTTCGGGCAGGTCACCGCCGTGCGACGGGTGTCTCGCGGAAAACCGCGGGACGAGGGTGTGAACGGGTGACCGGCCTCACCGCACGGTCCCGCCGCGCCCCCTCCACTCCCCGCCCGGGATCGGCTCGCCGTGCGTCCTCAGCCGGGCCGCCACGCCGGGCGCGGCGACGTACACCCAGGCCCGCACCGGTCGTCCGGCGCCGCCCGGGAGCACCTCCCGGGCCACCCGCTCGTACAGGTTGCGCGGGTCGCCCGGCCGGTACTCCTCCAGGCGGTCCAGGTCGGCGAGGAGGCGCTCGTAGAACCGGGGGAGCGCGGTGACGAGGTCTCCGGTGACGAGCCCGCCGGACTCCTCCACGGCGTACGGGTAGCCGGGGCCGTCGTAGAGCACCGCGCCGCGGAGGCGGGCGGGCTCCTCGGCGAGGGTGCGGCCGTGCAGCAGGAGGCCGTGGTTGACCTCGCCGGGGCGCAGGGTGCCGTAGACGAAGAAGGGCAGTTCCGAAACGCTCACGGAAACGATTCTCTCCTCTCACCGCTCCCGCACGTGAGCGCTATGGACATGACATGTCCGCGGCCTCTTGAATCTCAGGACCACGTCAGCGCCACCCCCCACGCGCCCCTGGCGCCTTCCTGAGGAGACCGATGCGCCGGATACGGCAGCACGCCCGAGGCTCCCGTCTCACCACCGCAGGCATCGCCGCCACCACGGCCGCCCTCCTGGCCGCCGCCCTCACCCCCGCGACCGCCGCCACCCCCACCGGCGGCGCCCCCGCCGCCGCTGCCGCCGCCGGCGCGGCGGACCGCCCGGACCGGGCCACCGCGATCGGCAACGCGGCCTCGGCCCTGGCCGCGCACGCCGCGAGCCTGGGACTGACCGCCGCCCAGGACACCTCCGTCCGGGACGTCGTCGTCGACCCGGACGGCGCCCAGCACGTCCGGTACGACCGCACCTACCGCCGACTCCCCGTGCTGGGCGGGGACTTCGTGGTGCATCTCGCCCCCGACGGCACGTACCGCGGCGCGGACCGGGCGACGCGCGGCACGGTCTCCCTCTCCACCGTCACCCCCGCGCTCCCCGCCCCGAAGGCCGCCGACGCCGCCGCCGACGCCCTGCGCGCCGTCCACCTCGACGAGACCCTGAAGCAGCTCACCGCCGAGCCCCGCCTGGTCGTCGACGCCCTGCACGGCGCCCCGCGGCTGGCCTGGCGGACGGAGGTCGCCGCCCTGGACGCCCTCGGCAACCCGGTCGCCCGCGCCGTGCTGACCGACGCGGCGACCGGCGCCGAGATCGACGCCTGGGACACCCTGGAGTCCGCGACGGGCGACGGGCAGTCCCTGTACGGCGGCACGGTCCCGCTGGAGACGACCCCGTCCGGCTCGGCGTACCAGCTCAAGGACCCCACCCGCGGCAACACGTACACCGGTGACGCCGCGGGCCGCACCGACCTGTGCGTCCTCGGCGTCTGCGTCAGCCGCGCCCCCTCGACCGTCTTCACGGACGCCGACAACCACTGGGGCACGGGCGCGGCCGCCGACCGCGCGACGGCCGCCGTCGACGCCCAGTACGGCACGGACATGACCTGGGACTACTACCAGGAGGTCCACGGCCGCAACGGCATCGCGGGCGACGGCAAGGGCTCCTACAACCGCGTCCACTACGGCAACGGCTACAACAACGCCTTCTGGGACGACAGTTGCTTCTGCATGACGTACGGCGACGGTGACGGCACGCAGCTCGGCCCGCTGGTGTCGCTGGACGTGGCCGGCCACGAGATGACCCACGGCGTGACCTCCGCGACGGCGAACCTGGCCTACTCCGGCGAGTCCGGCGGTCTGAACGAGGCGACCTCCGACATCCTCGGCACGCTCGTGGAGTTCCACGCCGGCAACGCCTCCGACCCCGGCGACTACCTGATCGGCGAGAAGATCGTGCGCTCCGGCTTCGGCCGGGACGCCCTGCGCTTCATGGACCGGCCGTCCAGGGACGGCAGCTCCGCCGACTACTGGAGCAGCACGGTGGGCGACCTCGACGTGCACTACTCCTCGGGCGTCGCCAACCACTTCGCGTTCCTGCTGGCGGAGGGCAGCGGCGCCAGCACCGTCAACGGCGTCTCCTACGACTCGCCGACCTTCGACGGCTCCACGGTGACGGGCATCGGCCGGGACAAGCTCGGCAGCATCTGGTACCGGGCGCTGACGGTGTACATGACGTCCTCGACGGACTACGCGGGCGCCCGCACCGCCACCCTCGCCGCGGCCCGCGACCTCTACGGCGCCGGCAGCACCGAGCAGGAGGCGGTGGCGGCGGCCTGGAACGCGGTCAACGTCACCTGACCGCCTCCGTACGGACGAGACGACACGGCGCAGGCCGGTGCCCCGGACGGGGTGCCGGCCTGCGCCGTGCGGCGTCCGAGGCCCGGGGCGGCGTCCGAGGCTCGGGAGGGGTGCGATGGCCGGGGCCCAGGAGGTGTGCGGGGCTCGTGAATCCCGACCCAATTGTTGCGCAAATTGTTGACGATATCGCCGACGTGAATGACGCTACCGCCTCGAAGCACCATCGCTCGCCCCGAGCGAAGCACCCATACGAGAGGGGAACCCATGCGCTGGTCCTTCGGACGGTCACTCGTCCGTGGCAGAGCGAGAGCGGTCGCCGGCGCCTGCGCGGCCACGCTGCTCGCGGCAGTGCTGGTACCGGTCAGTGCCGCGGGATCCGCCGCGGCCCCGCAGACCCGCCGCGTGTACACGGCGGACGGACTGGAGAAGCTGCCCGCGGTCAAGCCCGTACGGGCCTGCGCCGACGTGACCGGTCTCGACCTGGACGGGGTCACCGACGCGGCGGTCACGATCCGGTCCGCGAAGGTCGTGACCACCGGTGCGGCCGCCCCCTACTGCGAGGTGCAGGGCACCGTCGCCCCGGCGAACACCATCGTCCTGCGCCTGCCCGTCGAGGGCTGGACGCAGCGCTACGTCCAGACCGGCTGCGGCGGCCTGTGCGGCACCGCCTCCATCAACTACGGCCAGGCCTCCACCTGTCCCGTCGTCCAGGACGGCACGGTCGCCAGCGCCACCACCGACATGGGCCACCAGGGCCAGAACGACGGCTCCTGGGCCCTGGACCCGCAGGCGCAGATCGACTTCGCCTACCGGGGCGTCCACGTCACCGCCCAGGTCGCCAAGGCGGTCATCAAGCGGTTCTACGGCCAGCGGCCCGCCTACT
Organism: Streptomyces sp. NPDC003247; assembly: GCF_042888135.1. Classification (NCBI taxonomy): domain Bacteria; kingdom Bacillati; phylum Actinomycetota; class Actinomycetes; order Kitasatosporales; family Streptomycetaceae; genus Streptomyces; species Streptomyces sp. NPDC003247. The sequence continues at coordinate 648,880 of NZ_JBIAPF010000001.1, read as the reverse complement.
CGTACTTCACCGGCTGCTCGGACGGCGGCCGTGAGGCGCTGATGGAGGCGCAGCGCTACCCGGACGACTTCGACGGCATCGCCGCCGGAGCGCCCGCCAACAACATGGTCGTCCAGAACACCTTCCACCACGCCTGGAACGTGCTCACCAACAAGGACGAGAACGGCGACTACATCCTGCTCGCCGACAAGCTGCCCCTGATCCACCGGGCCGTGCTCGACGCCTGCGACGCGCTGGACGGCGTGACGGACGGTCTCCTCGACGACCCGCGCCGCTGCGACTTCGACCCGCGGACCCTGGTGTGCGCGTCGGGCCAGGACACGTCGACGTGTCTGACCGCGGCGCAGGCCGGCGTGGTCCAGCGGCTGCACGACGGCGCCACGGACGCGCAGGGCAACCGCCTGGAGATCGCCATCTCGCACGAGTGGGGCTCGGAGCTGGAGTGGACGCTGTTCGTCCCCACCGCCCAGGGCCAGACCGTGGCCAGCGAGAACTTCGTGACGTCCTTCGCCCGCTACCTCGCCTACACCAACGCCCCGGACCCCGGCTTCCAGCTCTCCGACCTGGAGTTCACGGCCGAGTCGTTCTGGAACACCGTCCAGTCCTCCGCGTACCTCTCCGCGACGGACCCCGACCTCGGCGCCTTCCGTGAGAGCGGCGGCAAGCTGCTGCTGTGGCACGGCTGGAACGACCAGCACATCTCCCCGCAGGGCACGCTGGCGTACTACGACGCCCTGCGCGAGACGATGGGCGCGAGCACGGTCGACCGGTTCGCCGAGCTGTACATGTTCCCCGGGGTGGCGCACTGCGGCGGCGGTGACGGCCCGAACACCTTCGACGTCCTCACGCCGGTCATGGCCTGGGCGGAGAGCGCCACCCGGCCGGGGAAGATCGTCGCGTCCAATGTCTCCTCCGACGGGACCGTGACGCGCACCCGCCCGGTGTACCCCTACCCCCAGGTCGCGCGCTACGACGGCACGGGAAGCGTCGACGACGCCGCCAACTTCGTCGCGTACACGCCGTCGACGCGCGGCGACGCCGTGACCGGAGCCGACGACTACGACTGGCTCGGCGCCCGTCTCTACTCCCACGGCTACCAGACCTGGTGCCGGGTGGTCGACGGCAAGCTGGAGTGCCGTCCGAGCCGGACCTGGCTGACGGCACGGGCGAGCGGCGCGTAGCGGCTCCGCCCAGGGCAAGAACGGACCAGGGACGGTGTCCCCCCGTGGGGCACCGGCCCTGGTCCGTGGTCCTTCCGGCCTCCTGCCGTGGTCCCGGCCCCCGTCCCTCCCCTGGGGCCGCGGCTACGGCTGTGGCCCCACGGCCTCCACCCGCACCGCGCACACCTTGAACTCCGGCATGCGTGACGTCGGGTCCAGGGCCGGGTTGGTCAGGGTGTTGGCGCGGCCCTCGCCCGGCCAGTGGAAGGGCATGAAGACGGTGTCGGGGCGGATGCCGGTGGTGATGCGGGCCGGTGCCACCGCGCGGCCCCGCCGCGAGACCACCGCCACCGGATCGCCCTCGGCGGCGCCCAGCCGGTCGGCGAGCCGGGGGTGCAGTTCCACGAACGGGCCGGGCGCGGCGGCGTTCAGCTCGTCCACGCGCCGGGTCTGGGCCCCGGACTGGTACTGGGCGACGACCCGGCCGGTGGTGAGCAGGACGGGGTACTCGTCGTCGGGCTCCTCGGCGGCGGGCCGGTGCGAGACGGGCACGAAGCGGGCCCGGCCGTCCGGGGTGGCGAACCGGTCGAGGAAGAGGCGGGGCGTGCCGGGGTGGACGGCCGCCCGGGAGCCGTCGTCCCGAGCGGGGTCGTCGGCGTCCCGTGCGAGATCGTCGGCGTCCCGTGCGGGGTCGTCGGTGTCCGCGTCGAGTGAGGCGTCCTCGCTGTCGAGCGCGGCGTCCTCGCTGTCGTCCGTGCCGCCGCCCGCCGGGCAGGGCCAGAACACCCCGTTCTCCTCGGCCAGCCGCCGGTAGGTGATCCCGGAGTAGTCGGCGGGCGCGCCCGCGGTGGCCCGGCGCAGTTCCTCGAAGACCTCCTCGGGATCGGTCGGGAACCCCTTCTCCACGCCCAGCCGGGCGGCCAGCCCGTGCAGGACCTCCAGGTCGCTGCGCACGCCCTCGGGCGGGGTGAGGGCCTGCCGCCGCAGCAGCACCCGCCCCTCCAGGCTGGTCGTGGTCCCGGTCTCCTCCGCCCACTGGGTCACCGGCAGGACCACGTCCGCGAGTGCCGCGGTCTCCGACAGCACGACGTCGCAGACCGCCAGGAACTCCAGCGACCGCAGCCGCTCCTCGACGTGCGCGGCGCGCGGCGCGGACACCACCGGGTTGGACCCCATCAGCAGCAGCGACCGCACCTCCGTGCCCAGCGCGTCCAGCAGCTCGTAGGCGCTGCGCCCGGGGCCGGGCAGCGAGGCCGGGTCCACGCCCCACACCTCGGCCACGTGACGCCGCGCCGCCGGGTCGTCCAGCTTGCGGTAGCCGGGCAGCTGGTCGGCCTTCTGGCCGTGCTCGCGTCCGCCCTGCCCGTTGCCCTGGCCGGTCAGGCAGCCGTAGCCGGACAGCGGGCGTCCGGCCCGTCCGGTGGCCAGGCACAGGTTGATCCAGGCGCCCACGGTGTCGGTGCCCTTGGCCTGCTGCTCGGGCCCGCGGGCCGTCAGCACCATCGCGGCCTCGGGCTCGCAGAACAGCCGTACGGTCTCGCGGAGCTGGGGGACGGACACGCCCGTGATCCGCTCCACGTACTCCGGCCAGTGGGCCATCGCCGCGGCCCGCGCGTCCTCCCAGCCGGTCGTCCGCTGCCGTACGTACTCCTCGTCGACGCGGCCCTCGGCGACCACCAGGTGCAGCAGACCGAGGGCGAGGGCGAGGTCGGTGCCGGGGCGGGGCATCAGGTGCAGGTCGGCCTGCTCGGCGGTCCTGGTGCGGCGCGGGTCGACGACGATCAGGGTGCCGCCGTTCTCCCGCAGCTCGTTGAAGAAGCGCAGCGACGGCGGCATGGTCTCCGCGAGGTTCGAGCCGACGAGGATCACGCACCCCGTCCGCGGGACGTCCTCCAGCGGGAAGGGCAGCCCGCGGTCCAGGCCGAAGGCCTTCGTCCCGGCGGCCGCCGCGGACGACATGCAGAAGCGCCCGTTGTAGTCGATCTGCGAGGTGCCCAGCGCGACCCGGGCGAACTTGCCGAGCGTGTACGCCTTCTCGTTGGTCAGCCCGCCCCCGCCGAACACCCCGAGCGCGTCCGGCCCGTGCGCGGCGCGCACCCGGGACAGTTCGCCGGCGATCCGGTCGAGCGCCTCGTCCCAGGAGGCGGGCCGCAGCGTGCCGCCGGAGCGCACCAACGGGGAGGTCAGGCGGACGCTCGGGGACAGCACCTGCGGCGCCGTACGGCCCTTGCCGCACAGCGCTCCCCGGTTCACGGAGAAGTCGGTGCGCTCGACCACCTCGACGCCCCCCTGTGGCAGGGGCGACAGATTCATCCCGCACTGCAAGGCGCAGTACGGGCAGTGGGTGGGCGTCGAGGTGGTCTGCATGCGTTTCAGCGTGCTTCGGCCGTGTTACGCGCCGTGCGGCGTCCTGTTACGGCGGTGTGCTGGTGACCTCCCCGGGGGCGCCGGCCCGGCGTGAGGCGCGGGCGCCCCCGGGGACGGGGCGGGAGGGGACCGCCCCGTCGAACGCCCCGCCCGGGAAGCCGGGACGGAACGAGCCGGGCCGGGAAGCCGGGACGGGGGCGCAGAGGCTGGGAGGGCCGGGCCGGGGAGTCGGGGTGGGGCGGGCCGGGGAGGAAGCGGCCGCCACCACCCCCCTCCCCGGCCCGGTCGGCCGGGTGGCGCGCCCGGCCGGTCGGGTGGCGCGTCCCGGTGGGCCGGGCGCGCGCCGGTCAGGTGGTCAGCACTCGTAGGCGTAGTACGGCTCGTCCCCCGGGTCCAGACCGATCGTCTCGGTCGCGCCGGGGCCGATCTGGATACACGACGGGTCCCACCCGTCGACCTCGACGCTCGCGGTGATCACGTGGCCGCAGGCGTTGCGGATGTGCGCCCACCACTGGCCGTAGCTGCCGAGCTTGGCGCAGCCCGGTTCCCTGACCTGCGCGGAGAGCTGGTCCACGGTGGTGGCCGAGGCGGTCCCCATGGCCGCCGGCACGGCGAACAGCGCCGCCGCGACGGCCGTGACGAACGCCGAGCGAAGTCCCGTCATCAGGTGTCCTTTCCCCCAAGGGCGGCGACGGCCGGACCCGCCGCCGCACACCGAGGACACTAAAAGTGAGGGGACGGTCACAGAAAGTACGGGAGGGTCTTTTCATTCCCCCGGGTGAAATGCGCTCGTCAAACCCGACCCGTCGAGAATGTCCGTATCCGTCCGCGCGTTCATTCGGCCGTGGCCAACGCCCGCGCCACCCCCGTCTCCCGGGGGCCGAGGAACCGCGGATCGGGCTCGAACACCACGTCCAGCGCGGCCTTCCCGGCCGCGAGGATCTCCCGGGCTCCCCCGTAGTACCAGGTGACGTCGTGCGCGGCGGCCACGCCGACCCCGTACGACTCGACCCCCGCAGCCCGGCACAGGGCGACCGCCCGGCGGATGTGGAAGTCCTGGCTGATGAGGACCGCGCGGTCCACCCCGAAGATCTTCCGGGCCCGCACACAGGAGTCCCAGGTGTCGAAGCCCGCGTAGTCGCTGACGATGCGCGCGTCCGGCACCCCGTGCTCCGTCAGGTAGGTCCGCATCGCGTCCGGCTCGTCGTAGTCCTCCCGGCTGTTGTCGCCGGTGACCAGCACGACCTCGATCCGCCCCTCGCGGTACAGCTCGGCCGCCGCGTCCAGCCGGTGCGCGAGATACGGCGACGGCTCCCCGTCCCACAGACCGGCACCGAAGACGACGGCGACCTCGGTGCGCGGCGCGTCGGCCGTGGTGCCCAGCCGGTCCGCCGTGGAGACGTACAGCCAGGTGGCCGGCAGCAGCCCCAGCACGCACGCCCCCATCACGCCCTGCACCAGCCGCCGCCACCCCGTACGGGTGCGCGGCAGCCGAGGTCGGCGTATCTCCATGCGGTGCTCCCTGCTGCCCGGGCCGGATCCGTTCGCCCCGGCCGCCTCCGACCGGGGAAGACGCACCCGGCGCCGATCGGGTTCTGCGCCCGGCGCGTCACCCGGGTCACACCCGCGCCGCCCCCCGGCCCCGCCCACACGCACCTCACATCCGCCCCGCCCCCGCGGTGAACCCCCGGAAAATAGTCGTGACGGTCGCGCAACGGGGGTGCAACCTCCCGCCGTGAGGATGGCTCCATGACGGCGTCGCCCACCCTGTACGACGAGTCCGCCCCCCGCCCCGGCAGCCCGCTGACCGGTGGCGCCCACCTCGACAGTACGGCGCACATCATGAACCGGATCAGTGACCAGCTCACCAGCCAGCTCGGCCTCGTCTCCCTCGACGGCCGCCGGCGCCCCGGGGCGCCCGCGCTGGTCGTCGTCGCCCACGGCAGCCGCGACCCGCGCGCCCTGAGCACCGTCCGCACCCTGCTCGACCGCGTCCGCGCGCTGCGCCCGGGGCTGCCCGTGCACCTCGGCCACATCGAGCTGAACGAACCCCTGCTCGCCGACACCCTCGCCGGCCTGGAGGCCGACGGCACCGCGTCGGCCGTCCTCGTGCCGCTCCTGCTCAGCCGCGGCTACCACGTCGGGCGGGACATCCCCGAGGCGGCCGCCGCCGTGTCCGTCGACACCCGGGTGGCCGCGCCGCTCGGCCCGCACCCCCTGCTCGTCGACACCCTGCACGCCCGCCTCGTCGAGGCCGGCTGGAGCACCCGGATGACGGACGCCGAACGCCGGGGCAGCGCGGTCGTCCTCGCGGCGGCCGGCTCCCGCGACCCCGACTCGGCCGTCGACACCCGCCGCACGGCCCAGCTGCTCGCCGCACGCCTCGGCGTCCCGGTCGTCCCGGCCTACGCCACGACGACCACCCCGACGGTCCCCACCGCCGTACGCGCCCTGACCGCCCGGGGCCGTCACCGCATCGCGGTCGCCTCCTACTTCACGGCCCCCGGCCGCTTCGCGACGGAGAGCGCGGAGGCCGCCCCCTGGATCGCCTCGGCCCCCCTGGGCACCCACGAGGCGATGGCCCGCCTGGTCCTGCACCGCTACGACCAGGCACGGGCGATCCCGGCCGGCACGAGACCACACCTGGCGTCCGCTTAGCACGAGACCTCAACCGGCGTCCGCCGGGAACGAACGGCGAGGCAGCCCACCCAGGGGCGCGGGGAACCGCGCGACAAGCCACGAACGACCCGCACCCGCCCGACCACGATCACGCACCCGCACGACCATCACGCCCCCGCCCGACCACGATCACCCGCCCGACCGCGATCACGCCCCCGCCCCGACGCCTCCGCGACCGCGCGTCATCACCTCACCCGTACGGTCGGGCACCCGTACTGTCGGGACATGGAAGGCACCAGCACGACAGAGACCGCACCCCCCACCCCCTACGACCCCGCGTCGACGGCCCGCTGGGCCCCCGAGCACGACAAGCGTCCGGGCCGCACCGCCTTCCAGCGGGACCGGGCACGCGTACTGCACTCCTCGGCGCTGCGCCGACTCGCCGGCAAGACCCAGGTCGTCACCCCGGGCTCCGGCGGCCGGACCGGGGACGCCACCCCCCGCACCCGTCTGACCCACTCCCTGGAGTGCGCCCAGGTCGGCCGGGAGCTGGGCGCGGCCCTCGGCTGCGACCCCGACCTCGTCGAGGCCGCCTGCCTCTCCCACGACCTCGGCCATCCCCCCTTCGGCCACAACGGCGAGCAGGTACTGAACGACCTCGCCCACGACTGCGGCGGCTTCGAGGGCAACGCCCAGTCCCTCCGGCTCCTCACCCGCCTCGAACCGAAACGGTTCATCACCTCGCCCGCGGACCCCGACGACGTCGTCAGCGTCGGCCTCAACCTCACCCGCGCCACCCTCGACGCCGCCGTCAAGTACCCCTGGCCCCGCGGCGCCCACCCCACCGACCCGCGGTCCCCCAAGTTCGGCGTCTACGAGGACGACCGTCCCGTCTTCGACTGGGTCCGCGAGACGGCCCCCGGCACCCGCGCCTGCTTCGAGGCCCAGGTCATGGACTGGTCCGACGACGTGGCCTACTCGGTGCACGACGTGGAGGACGGCCTGCACGGCGGCCACATCGACCCCGCCGGCCTGCACGCCGAGCCGGAGCGCCGGGACGTCTTCCGCGTCGCCGCCCGCCGGTACGCGCCCGCCGGCACCGACCCGGCCGAACTGGCCGCCGCCCTCGACCGCCTCCAGGACCAGCCGTGGTGGCCGCACGGCTACGACGGCACGGCCGTCGCCCAGGCCCGGCTGAAGGACGCCACCAGCCAGCTCATCGGCCGCTTCTGCCTCGCCGCCGAGACAGCCACCCGCGCGCGCTACGGACCGGGCCGCCTCACCCGCTACCGCGCCGAGCTCGTCGTACCGCGCGAGACCCGGCTGGAGTGCGCGGTCCTCAAGGCCCTCGCCGACCTGTACGTCATGCAGCGGGCCGAGCAGGCCCGGCTCCGCGCCGACCAGCGGATCGTCATCAGGGAACTGGCCGACGCGCTCACCGCCCGCGCCCCCGACGGCCTCGACCCCCAGTTCCGCGCGCTGTTCGACCGGGCGCCCGACGACCGGGCCCGCCAGCGGGTCCTCGTCGACCAGATCGCCTCCCTCACCGACGCCTCGGCGCGCGCCCTCCACGCGAGACTGACGGGGCGCATGTGACACATAAGTGACGGTCCATGGCCTGATCGGGTCACGTCCTCTTCCCCCCTCACGGTGCGTGCGGGACGCTCGTGGGGCGGCAAGCTCAGCGTTCACTGGGGGGACACCCCCCGGACCCCCTGTAGGAGGCATCACGTGGTCGACGCGGACCAGACATTCGTCATCGTCGGAGGAGGCCTGGCCGGGGCCAAGGCGGCGGAGACGCTGCGGGCCGAGGGCTTCACCGGCCGCGTGATACTGATCTGCGACGAACGCGACCACCCCTACGAGCGCCCACCGCTCTCCAAGGGCTACCTCCTCGGCAAGGAGACCCGGGAGAGCCTCTTCGTGCACGAGCCCGCCTGGTACGCGCGCAACGACGTCGAGCTGCACCTCGGCCAGAGCGTCGACGCGATCGACCGCACGGCGAAGACGGTCCGCTACGGCGACGACGGCACCCTCGTCCACTACGACAAGCTGCTGCTGGCCACCGGCGCCGAGCCCCGCCGCCTGGACATCCCGGGCACCGGCCTGGCCGGCGTCCACCACCTGCGCCGGCTCGCGCACGCCGACCGCCTCAAGGGCGTCCTGGCCGCCCTGGGCCGCGACAACGGCCACCTCGTCATCGCCGGCGCCGGCTGGATCGGCCTGGAGATCGCGGCGGCGGCCCGCGAGTACGGCGCCGAGGTCACCGTCGTCGAACCGGAGCCGACCCCGCTGCACGGCGTGCTCGGCCCCGAGCTCGGCGCCGTCTTCGCCGAGCTGCACCGCGAGCACGGCGTCCGGTTCCACTTCGGCGTCCGCCTGACGGAGATCGTCGGCCAGGACGGCATGGTCCTCGCGGCCCGCACCGACGACGGCGAGGAGCACCCCGCGCACGGCGTCCTCGCCGCGATCGGCGCCGCCCCGCGGACCGCCCTCGCGGAGGCGGCGGGGCTGGAGCTGGCCGACCGCGCCCACGGCGGGGGCGTCGCCGTGGACGAGCGGCTGCGCACCTCCGACCCCGACATCCACGCCGCCGGCGACGTCGCGTCCTTCCCGCACGGCCTGTTCGGCACGACCCTGCGCGTCGAGCACTGGGCCAACGCCCTGAACGGCGGCCCGGCCGCCGCCCGCGCCATGCTCGGCCGGGACGTCACCTACGACCGGGTGCCCTACTTCTTCACCGACCAGTACGACCTCGGCATGGAGTACAGCGGCTGGGCGCCGCCGGGGTCGTACGACGAGGTCGTGATCCGGGGGGACGCGGGCAAGCGGGAGTTCATCGCGTTCTGGCTCCGCGAGGGGCGGGTCCTGGCCGGGATGAACGTGAACGTGTGGGACGTCACAGAGCCCATCCAGGCACTGATCCGCGCGGGCGTACCCGTCGACACCGAGGCCCTGGCCGACCCCCACGTGCCGCTGGACGGCCTGGGCGTCTGACCGTGCCCCGGCCCACCCCGGGGATGTCGGTCCGCCCCCGTAGAATTCACGCGTGGCAGGACGGATCAACGACGAGGATGTGAAGGCGGTTCGGGACGCGGTCCCGATCGACGCCGTGGTGTCCGAGTACCTCCAGCTGCGGAACGCGGGCGGCGGCAACCTCAAGGGCCTGTGCCCCTTCCACGACGAGAAGTCGCCGTCCTTCCAGGTCAGCCCCAGCAAGGGACTCTTCCACTGCTTCGGCTGCCAGGAGGGCGGCGACACCATCACGTTCGTGATGAAGGTCGACCACCTCACCTTCTCCGAGGCCGTCGAGCGGCTCGCAGCCCAGGCCGGCATCACCCTGCGCTACGAGGAGGGCGGCTACAACCCCTCCCACCAGCGCGGCGAACGCATCCGCCTGGTCGAGGCCCACAAGATCGCCGCCGAGTGGTACGCGGAACAGCTCGCCACCAGCCCCGAGGCCGACACCGGCCGCCTCTTCCTCGCCGAGCGCGGCTTCGACCAGGCCGCCGCCGTCCACTTCGGCGTCGGCTACAGCCCCCAGGGCTGGGACCACCTCACCCGCTACCTGCGCGGCAAGGGCTTCACCGACAAGGAACTGCTCCTGTCCGGCCTCGCCCAGGAGGGCCGCCGCGGCCCCATCGACCGCTTCCGCGGCCGGCTGATGTGGCCGATCCGGGACATCGGCGGCGAGGTCGTCGGCTTCGGCGCCCGCAAGCTGTACGAGGCCGACACCGGCCCCAAGTACCTCAACACCCCCGACACGGCGATCTACAAGAAGTCGCAGGTCCTCTACGGCATCGACCTCGCGAAGAAGGAGATCGCCAAGGCGTCCCGCGCGGTCGTCGTCGAGGGCTACACCGACGTCATGGCCTGCCACCTCGCCGGCGTCACCACCGCCATCGCCACCTGCGGCACGGCCTTCGGCGGCGACCACATCAAGATCCTGCGCCGGCTGCTGATGGACAACGGCAGCGCGCGGGTCATCTTCACCTTCGACGGCGACGCGGCCGGCCAGAAGGCGGCCCTGCGCGCCTTCGAGGACGACCAGAAGTTCGCCGCCGAGACGTACATCGCCGTCGCGCCCGACGGCATGGACCCCTGCGACCTGCGTCTGGCCAAGGGCGACGACGCGGTCTCCGACCTGGTCGAACCCCGCACCCCGCTGTTCGAGTTCGCGCTGCGCCAGATCGTCTCCCGCTACGACCTCGACACCCCCGCCGGCCGGGCCGCCGCGCTCGACGAGGCCGCCCCCGTCGTCGCCCGCATCAAGAACAGCGGCGCCCAGCACGAGGTCGCCGTGCAGCTCGCCGGCATGCTCGGCATCCTCGACACGCAGTTCGTCGTCAAGCGCGTCGCCCAGCTGGCCCGCTGGGCCCGCGAGCGCGGCGGCAAGGCCCCCGAGCCAGCCCGCGGCGGCCGGGCCCAGGCGTACGAGGCCGCCCCCCGGCCCGCCACCAGCGGCCCCGCCCTCACCCTGCGCAACCCCGTCTACGCCACCGAACGCGAACTGCTCAAGCTCGCCCTCCAGCGCCCCGAGCTGGTCTCCCCGGCCTTCGACGCGTACGGCGTCGACGAGTTCACCGCCGCCCCCTACGCCGCCGTACGCCAGGCGATCCTCGACGCGGGCGGCGCCGAGTACGGCGTGGCGGACGGGCAGGAGTACCTGGTCCGGGTCCGCGACACCGCCCCCGACGACACCGTCCGCGCCATGGTCACCGAGCTGGCCGTGGAGCCGATCATGCGGCGCGCCGTCGACGACGTGTACGCGGGCACGGTCCTGGTCCAGGTCCGCCGCCGGGCCGTGGAACGCCGGGTCCGCGACGTCCAGTCCCAGCTCGCCCGCCTCGCCGCGGGCGGCGACCCGGCCCACCTGGCCGCCGTACAGAACGAACTGTGGGTCCTCCAGCAGTACGACCAGGCCCTGCGCGCCCACGGAGCGGCCGCCCTCTAGACCCGCCCCGGACCGGACCTCTGGATCCGCCCCGGACCGGCCGCCCTCTAGACCCGCCCCGGACCGGACCTCTGGATCCGCCCCGGACCGGCCGCCCTCTAGACCCGCCCCGGACCGGCCCCTTGGGCCCGCCCCGGACCGGACCCTTGGACCCGCCCCGGACCGGTTCCCTGGACCCGCCCCGGACCCCCGGTGACCGGCACGGTCACCGTCCGGTCACGGACCGCAGGCAAAAAGTCACCGCACGCCCCTAGGGGCGGCGATGTGTCGTACCCCACACTGGGTCCCGGTGCCTGAGTCCTCGGAGCGCGGCCGATCCGTCCCCGGCGGGTCCCACACCCCCGCGGTTCCACCCATCGCGTACGGGACGGACAGCGGCGAGGCCGCCCACTCCGCCCTCGAAGCAGCGCTGCCACACCTCTCGGCAGCGGACATCCTGGAGGTCGCCCCCGTGCAGACCCGGACCCTCACCCACACCGACACGCGCACCCGCGGCACGGAACCGGACACCGAGACCGACGTCCTGGTCGTGGTCCCGCCGCAGCACCGTGCCGTGCACCACCCGGAGACGGCGCCGGACGCCGGAACGGAGGCCGGCACGGTGCCCGAGCCCGGCACGGAGCCCGAGGACCCGCCCGCCGAGGCGCTGCGTGAGGCCCCCGAGCCCGACGGGGCGCCCGTCCCCCGGACGGCCGAGACGGCCGGACCGTCCTCGGACCTGTTCCGCCAGTACCTGCGGGAGATCGGCCGGATCCCGCTGCTCACCGCCGCCGAGGAGGTCGAACTCGCCCGCCGCGTCGAGGCCGGCCTGTTCGCCGAGGAGAAGCTGGGCACCACCCCCGACCTGGACAGCGAGCTCGCCCTCGACCTCGACCGGCTGGTCGTCATGGGCCGCATGGCCAAACGCCGTCTCATCGAGGCCAACCTGCGCCTGGTGGTGTCGGTGGCGAAACGGTACATCGGCCGCGGCCTGACCATGCTCGACCTGGTCCAGGAGGGCAACCTGGGCCTGATCCGGGCGGTCGAGAAGTTCGACTACGCCCGCGGCTACAAGTTCTCCACGTACGCCACCTGGTGGATCCGGCAGGCCATGTCCCGGGCGCTGGCCGACCAGGCCCGCACCATCCGCGTCCCGGTCCACGTGGTCGAGCTGATCAACCGGGTCGTCCGGGTCCAGCGCCGCATGCTCCAGGAACGCGGCTACGAGCCGACCGCCGCCGAGGTCGCCGCCCACCTGGACCTGCCGCCGGAGCGCGTCGGCGAGGTCCTCCGCCTCGCCCAGGAACCGGTCTCCCTGCACGCCCCGGTCGGCGAGGAGGACGACGTGGCCCTCGGTGACCTCATCGAGGACGGCGACGCGGCGAGCCCCGTCGAGTCGGCGGCGTTCCTGCTGCTCAGGGAGCACCTGGAGGCCGTCCTGTCGACGCTCGGGGAACGCGAGCGCAAGGTCGTCCAGCTCCGCTACGGCCTGGCCGACGGCCGCCCGCGCACCCTGGAGGAGATCGGCCGCATCTTCGGGGTGACGAGGGAACGGATACGGCAGATCGAGTCCAAGACCCTCAGCAGGCTCCGGGACCACGCCTTCGCGGACCAGCTGAGGGGCTACCTGGACTGACCCGGGCCCGAGGGGGAACCGCCGCGCGGGGCGGCCCCCCTCGGGCCCGGGCGACAGCTCCGGGGCGTGTCCGCGGCGTGATCCGAACGCCAGGCCCTAGTCGACCTCGGCCACCGCCTCCGCGAACTGCGCCTTGTACAGCCGGGCGTAGGCCCCGTCCGCCGCCAGCAGGTCGGTGTGCGCCCCCTGCTCCACGATCGACCCGTTCTCCATGACGAGGATGGTGTCGGCGTCCCGGATCGTCGACAGCCGGTGCGCGATCACGAACGACGTCCGCCCGTGCGCCAGCTTCGCCATCGCCTTCTGGATCAGCACCTCGGTCCGTGTGTCGACGGAACTCGTCGCCTCGTCCAGGACCAGGATCACCGGGTCGGACAGGAACGCCCGCGCGATGGTGATCAGCTGCTTCTCACCGGCGCTGACCCCGCTGCCCTCGTCGTCGATCACGGTGTCGTACCCGTCGGGCAGGGTGCGGATGAACCGGTCGGCGTGCGCCGCCCGGGCCGCCTCCTCGATCTCGCCCCGGCCGACCTCCCGCGACGCCCCGTAGGCGATGTTCTCCGCGATGGTGCCGCCGAACAGCCAGGTGTCCTGGAGCACCATGCCGATCCCGGCGCGCAGCTCGTCCCGCGACATCCGCGCGATGTCGACGCCGTCGAGGGTGATGCGCCCGCCGGACACGTCGTAGAACCGCATCAGCAGGTTGACCAGGGTGGTCTTGCCCGCCCCCGTGGGGCCGACGATCGCCACCGTGTGGCCGGGCTCCACCACCAGCGACAGGTCCTCGATCAGCGGCTTGCCGGGGTCGTAGCGGAACGAGACGTGCTCCAGCGCCACCCGCCCGCGCAGCTCCTCGGGCCGTACGCCCGCCACCGGGTCGGGCTGCTGCTCCTCCGCGTCCAGCAGCTCGAAGATCCGCTCGGCGGAGGCGACGCCCGACTGCACCAGGTTCGCCATCGACGCGACCTGCGTCAGCGGCATCGAGAACTGGCGCGAGTACTGGATGAACGCCTGCACGTCACCGATGGACAGCGAGCCGGACGCGACCCGCAGACCGCCGACGACGGCCACCAGCACGTAGTTGATGTTCGACACGAACATCATCAGCGGCTGCATGATCCCGCTGTTGAACTGCGCCCTGAACCCGGCCTCGTACAGCGCGTCGTTCTGCTCGGCGAACTGCCGCGCCGACTCCTCCTGCCGGCCGAACACCTTCACCAGCGTGTGGCCGGTGTACATCTCCTCGATGTGCGCGTTCAGCTTGCCGGTGGAGCGCCACTGCTGCACGAAGTGCGGCTGCGACCGCTTGCCCACCTTCGCGGCGACCAGCGCCGACAGCGGCACGGTGACCAGCGCGACCAGCGCGAGGATCCACGACACCCAGAACATCATCGCCAGCACCCCGACGATGGTCAGCAGCGAGTTGACGAGCTGGCCCATCGACTGCTGGAGGGTCTGTCCGATGTTGTCGATGTCGTTGGTCGCCCGGGACAGCACCTCGCCGCGCTGCCGCTGGTCGAAGTACGACAGCGGCAGCCGCGACAGCTTCGTCTGCACGTCCTCCCGCATCCGGTACATCGTCCGGTTCACGGCCCGGTTGACCAGCCGTGTCGCCACCGCCATCAGCAGACCGGCGACGAGGAACACCCCGAGGGCGAACAGCAGCACATGGCCGACGGCCCCGAAGTCGATGCCCTGGCCCGGGGTGAAGTCCGTGCTCCTGAGCATGTCGGCGACCTGGCCCTCGCCGCGCTGCCGCATCGCGTCGAGGACCTGCTCCTTGCTCGCCCCCTCCGGCATCGAACGCCCGATGATGCCGGAGAAGACCAGGTCGGTGGCCTCGCCGAGGATCTTCGGACCCACGACGTTCAGCCCGACGCTCACCACCACGCAGAGCAGCATCGCGTAGAGGGTGAGCCGTTCCGGCTTGAACCGGGCGAGCAGCCGCCGCCCGGACACCCTGAAGTCCAGCGACTGGTTGTCGGGGCCGGTGCCGGCCATCATGCGCCCCATGGGCCCGGCCATCAGGCGGCCTCCGCTTCCGTCAGCTGGGAGAGCACGATCTCCCGGTAGGTCTCGTTGTCCGCCATCAGCTCGCGGTGCGTGCCGGTGCCGACGACCCGGCCCTCGTCGAGGACGACGATCCGGTCGGCGTCACGGATGGTCGCCACCCGCTGGGCGACGATGACGACGGTCGCCTCGGCGGTCTCCCGCCCGAGCGCCGCGCGCAGGGCCGCGTCGGTGGCGTAGTCGAGCGCCGAGAAGGAGTCGTCGAAGAGGTAGATCTCCGGGCGCTGCACGAGGGTGCGGGCGATGGCGAGCCGCTGCCGCTGACCACCGGAGACGTTCGTCCCCCCTTGGGCGATGGGGGAGTCGAGCCCGCCGTCGAGCCCGCGCACGAACGCCTCGGCCTGCGCCACCTTCAGCGCGTGCCACAGCTCCTCGTCACTGGCGTCGGGATTGCCGTAGCGCAGGTTGGTGGCGACGGTCCCCGCGAACAGGTACGGCTTCTGCGGTACGAGTCCGACGGTCCGGGCCAGCACCTCCGGGTCGATGTCGGCCACCGGCACCCCGTCGACGAGGACCTCGCCGTCCGTGGCGTCGAACAGCCGCGGCACCAGCCCCAGCAGCGTGGACTTGCCGCTGCCGGTGGAGCCGATCACGGCGGTCGTCTCACCGGGGCGCGCGACCAGGCCGACGGCCTTCAGCACGGGCTCCTCGGCACCCGGGTAGCGGAAGCCCGCGTCCCGGATCTCCAGATGCCCGTGCCGGCGCAGCTCGCGCACCGGTGCCACCGGCGGCACCACGCTCGACCCGGTGTCCAGGACCTCCTGGACGCGCTCGGCGCACACCTCCGCGCGCGGCACCATCATGAACATGAAGGTGGCCATCATCACGGACATGACGATCTGCATGAGGTAGGCGAGGAAGGCGGTCAGGTCACCGATCTCCATGCCGCCGCTGTCGATGCGGTGGGCGCCGAACCAGACCACGGCGATCGACGACAGGTTCACCGTCGTCATGACCACCGGGAACATCAGCGCGAGCAGGTTGCCGGTCTTCAGCGAGATGTCGGTGAGGTCGGTGTTGGCCTTCCGGAAGCGCTGCTCCTCGTACTCGTCGCGGACGAACGCGCGGATCACGCGGTTGCCGGTGATCTGCTCGCGCAGCACCCGGTTGACCGTGTCGAGCCGGGTCTGCATGGACCGGAACAGCGGCCGCAGCCGCCGCACGATCAGCGTCACGCAGATGCCCAGCACGGGCACCACGGCGACCAGGACGCCGGAGAGCGGCACGTCCAGGCCCAGCGCCATGACGATGCCGCCCACGCACATGATGGGCGCCGAGACCATCAGGGTGAACGTCATCAGGGCCAGCATCTGGATCTGCTGGACGTCGTTGGTGGTCCGCGTGATCAGCGAGGGCGCGCCGAACTGGCTCACCTCCCGGGCGGAGAAGGACTGCACCCGGTCGAAGACGGCGGCCCGGAGGTCCCGGCCGAGCGCCGACGCCGTCCGCGCGCCGTAGTACACGGCGCCGATGTTGCATACGACCTGCGCCAGCGAGATGCCGATCATCAGGCCGCCGTAGGACAGGATGTATCCGGTGTCACCGTTGACGACACCGGTGTCGATGATGTCGGCGTTCAGCGTGGGCAGGTAGAGGGTGGCGCAGGTCTGCAGGAACTGCAGCAGCACCAGCAGGGCGATGGGTTTTCGGTAGGGCCTGAGACAGGTCCGCAGAAGTCGTATGAGCACGCTACGTCTCTCGGAGTCGGCGGTGGGGGCGTTGGTTGCCCGTGGCCCCCATCGTGGAACACTCCACCCGCGTTACCTCAACCGAATAACGCGGGGGCGGCGTGCTATGGCGTGACTTCCGGACGATTCCCAGGGCCCCGCGTTCGCGGCGTGCTCCGAACGACAGCCTTGGGCGCCGGGCTAGCGGAACGCGCCCGGGTGCGTCTGCTCCCGCACCGACACGAACTGCTGCCGCACCGCCTGCCCGACGGCCAGTTCCTCGCCCGGGTCCCGTACCTGTGCCGCCGGACCCGGCCAGGCCGGCGGCGTCCGCGGATCGAGGGTGCCCTGCGACACGCCGAGCGCCCAGGCGGCCTGCCGCGCCGCCCCGATCGCCGCGTAGTCGGCGGGCTGCGGTACGACGACCTGCGCGCCGAACAGCGCGGGCGCCGCCGCCTGTACGGCCGGAAGTTCGGCCGCCGCGCCGAGCAGGAAGATCCGCCGGACCTCAACGCCCCGCCCGCGCAGCACGTCGAGCGCGTCCGCGAGCCCGCACAGCATGCCCTCGAAGGCGGCCCGCGCGAAGTGCTCCGGCTTCATCGACTCCCGCCGCAGCCCCGCCAGCGTGCCGGCCGTGTGCGGCAGGTTCGGGGTGCGCTCGCCCTCCAGGTAGGGCAGCAGCACCAGCCCGTGCGACCCGGGCGTGGACTTCATCGCCAGGTCGGACAGGGTCTCCAGGTCCGGCACCCCGAGCAGCTCGGTGGCCCCCCGCAGGGTCCGCACGGCGTTCAGGGTGGTGACGACCGGCAGGTGCATGCCCGTCGCGTCCGCCAGGGAGGTGATCATCCCGCTCTGGTCGACGAGCGCCTCGGGGTGCACGGCCATGACGGAACCGGAGGCGCCGAGGGAGACCACCGCGTCGCCCAGTCCGATGCCGAGCCCGAGCGCGGCCGCCATGGTCTCGCCGGTACCGGCGGAGATCAGCAGGCCCTCCGGGGTGGTGCCGGCCGCGTCGGAGGGGCCGATCACCTCGGGCAGCATGACCTGGTGGCCGAGCGCCAGCTCGACCAGGTCGGGCCGGTAACCGCCGGTCGCGGCCGACCAGTACCCCGTCCCGGAGGCCCCGCCCCGGTCGGTGGTCCGCCGCACGGGCCGCCCGAGCAGCTGCCACACCAGCCAGTCGTGGGCCTGGAGCAGCACGGCCGTGCGCAGCGCCGCGTCGGGCTCGTTCTTCGCCAGCCACCGCAGCTTGGTCACCGGCTGCGCGGCCTGCGGCACACAGCCCACCGCCTGCGCCCACGGCTCGCGCCCCCCGAGCGCGTCGACCAGGTCGGCCGCCGCGACCTGCGCCCGCTTGTCGCCGCCGACCATCGCCGGCCGGACGGTGTTGCCCTGCGCGTCCAGCGGCACGACCGCGTTCTGCTGCGAGGACACGCCGATGGCCTGCACGCCTTCGAGCAGTCCGCCGCCGGCCGCCTCCCCGAGGGAGAGCAGCCAGGCCTGGGGGTCGACATCGCTGGGCCGGCCGCCGCCCTCGGCACTGTCGACCGGATGCGGCGCATATCCCTGCCGGAGCACGGCTCCCGTGTCCGTGTCGCAGACGACGATACGAGTGAAATCGGGCGAACTGTCCAACCCGGCGACTATCCCCATGGCGAAAATTCTGCCGCACCGCGGGGGGTGGCCGTGTCGGCTCCGGTGTCCCTAGGTGTTGCTGGTGCCCCAGTCGTCCGCTCCGTCGCTCTGGGCGGAGCGTTCCCGCAGGGACCGCACCCGGTCCGCGACCGAGTCGGGCATCCGGTCCCCGACCTTGTCACTCACCACGTGGTAGGCCCTGCCCGCGAACTGACGGCCCTGCTGCGCCGCCGTCTCCGCCGTGTTGCGCACGGCGGGGTTCTGCGAGATCCGCCGGGCGGATTTCTTCAGCTGCTCGTAGCGCTCCCGCCCGGCCTTCGTGCCCAGCACGTAACCCAGGGCGAGTCCGACGACGAATGTGAGCCGGTAGCGCATGGCGGCCACCCTTCCCTCGTGTAGGTCACTTGGCGCGGCATCGGTGTCGGGGGGAACCGATTGGCGGAGCACCCCCCTGCTTGCGCTAATGTATGTGTCGCAGCGACCGCCCGCCCCCTGGCGAATACCCAGGCAGGTGCGTTCGATGCAACGAGGCATTCCTCCGTAGCTCAATTGGCAGAGCAGCCGGCTGTTAACCGGCAGGTTACTGGTTCGAGTCCAGTCGGGGGAGCTCGGTCCTCCGTAGCTCAATTGGCAGAGCAGCCGGCTGTTAACCGGCAGGTTACTGGTTCGAGTCCAGTCGGGGGAGCATCGTGATCGAGGACCCCGTAGGGGTCCTTTTTCATGTCGGTTCCACGCCGAAGGGAACCACGCAGGTCGTGGTGGGGTCCTCAAGGTCGTGCGACGTCGGACCAGACGGAGCGTGAGATCGTATGAGCGGCTATGCTGCGGCAGACGGCGCGCACACATGTACGCGACACGCCGCTATGGGGCGGTAGCTCAGCCGGTTAGAGCAGCGGACTCATAATCCGCCGGCCGTGGGTTCGAGTCCCACCCGCCCCACCATCCTCCTATGACCTGCGGAAACGTTCCGTGAGGGTTCTGGAGCCCCACCGCGCTCGACCGTCACCGGCACGACCTCGGCCCTGACGGGCCCGACGGCGGACTCAGTGCCGGCGGCGCCAGAACGGGGTGTCCCAGCGTTGTTCGCGCCGGTACTGCGCGACCCGCGCGTTCAGGTACTCGGCGTGCACGGCGGCGATGCGCCGGGCGTAGGCGTCCAGAGCGCCGGTCTCACCGGCCCGGTCGGCCAGGATCGCCCGGGCCGCGGCCGAGCCGGTGGCCAGCGCGGTGACGATCCCCCGGGCGGCCAGGGGATCGGTCGCGGTGGCGGCGTCCCCGACGGCCGCCCAACCCGGTCCGGCCGCCGGACGTGCGCACGCGGAGCCGGCGGCCAGCACCCGCAGCCGCCGGGGTGGTTCCGTCCAGCGGGCGGTGCGGTCCCGGACGTGACCGGTGAGCCGCACCCGGGCCCACCACACGTCGGGGTCGAGCAGCCGGAGACCGGTGACGAGGTCGGCATCGGTCATGGCCATCACGATCCGCTCACCGCCGGGCAGGGGAGCGGTGTACCACCAGCCCCAGGGGGTGGACTCCACCAGCGAGGCCCGCTCCGGCTCCGCCGCCCCCGTCGACGGCGGCCCCAACAGCCCGGCGACCGCGACCAGATGGTCGCAGCGGACCACTGCCGCCCCGGCCCGGCGGGCCGGCCGCGCCGCCCGGCCGGTGGCGTCGACGAGATACCCGGCCTGGAACATGCCGCCGTCCCCCGTGGTCACCTGCCAACGGTCCGGCCACCGTTGGACGCCCCGGACGCGCCCGGCGTACCGGCGGGCACCACCGGCCCGCGCCGCCTCCAGGAGGGCGGCGTCGAACCGGGCCCGGTCCAGGTGCCAGCCGTCGCCGTACGGCCCGGACCGAAAGCCCGTGGCGCTGAGCGCGTCCTCGCCCCAGGCGGACAGGTTGCCGTGACAGGGCGTGTGCCCGTCGGCGGCGACACGGTCGAGCACTCCCAGCCGCTCCAGCAGCGGGCGGGCGGTGGGAGCGAGACTCTCCCCGACCCGCCGGCCGGGCGGGACCACCGGGGTGACGATGACGACCCTCGCCCCGGCCCGCACGAGGACCAGCGCGGCCACGCACCCGGCGGGACCGCCACCGGCGACCAGGACGTCGTAGCGCCGTGTCCCCGCGCCGCCGTCCGGCCCGTTGCCGCTCACCGCGCCGCTCCGGCCCGTGCCCGCCCTAGGGCTCGGGGGCGGTCCGCTCCGTCTCGACCAGGACCTCGCGGCCGTCCGGACCGGGCCGGGCGACGACGAACCCGAGCGTGCTCCACTGCGCGACCATGCCGTCGGCGTCGCCCACGCCGCGGTCCCACTCCCGGAACGCCTCGGCCGCGACCTGGAGGAGAGCGTCGTGCTCCGGCTCGGGAAGGACTTCGTCGGGGCGGGAGGCCGGCCACCAGTGGGTGTGGCACGCGTGGAAGTCGGCCTGCCAGGGCAGGGCCATGTACTTGGTGACGTCACCGGCGCCCAGGTCCTCGCGCAGCCGGAACGGCGCCGCCCAGGTGGCCGGGTTGTCGGCGATGTACGTCATCTCGATGCCGGGGAAGAAGCCCCCGCCGCTGCATGCTTCCAACGCGGCCCGTACCAGGGCGTGCGGCTGGTCCGCGGGCGCGATGGCCTCCAGCGGGACCGCGGGTGCGGGCGCGCCCGTCCAGTCCGCCAGGAAGTCACCGGCGGCCCAGCGCCGCATCCGTTCGTACGGGCCGGGCAGGAGTGTCAGCCAGGTGTGCGGCCGTTCGGGGTCCCGGTCGCCGCCGTCGCCGGCGAGGACGGGCATGAATCCGGCGTCGGCCTGGCCGATGTCCAGGAGTCCGGGCTTCGGCGTGCGCAAGCGGTCGAAGACGGCCCGGCGGTGCTTGGCGTCGGCGTCGGCGTTCGAGGACAGCTTGGCGAGCCGGTCGGGTGAGAGGAAGTTCCGTCCGGCGCCGTGCCTCATGCGCGCGACGGCGTTGACCCACGCGTATCCGACCGGCCGGGCGAGCAACGGGTGGATGTCCCGGGTGAAGGAGACCTCCGGCGGTACGGGCAGCCTGCCCACCGCGCGGGCGGCCTCCAGTGCGACGTCGTACAGCGTGATCAGGCTCGTCGTGTGGGGTGCGTAGTCGGGAGGGGCCGTCAGGACCCAGGCGGGGGTCACCGGCACCGGGCGGCCCCGCGGGCCCAGGAGCACGGTCGCGCCGACCGGGCCGTCACCGATGTCGTCGTACCAGAAGTCGTTGTTCGCGAAGTGCGTGATCGGGTTGGCGGCCTTGACCGAGGCGGACGTTCCGAAGCCGCCGAGGACGAGCAGCCGGCCGGAGGCGTCGGTGCGCAGTTCGCCCAGCGGCACCGGGGTGTCCAGGAAGGTCCCGGTGTCGAAGCGCGCACCCGTGCCGTCCTGGGACGGACCGGTCACGCTGCGGGGGCCGGGCCGGACGACCAGCCGCGCGCGGGCGGCTGGATCGGCGGGATCGACCTGCCGGTTACGGCGGTCGGCGGGGGCGGCGGACTCGTGGAAGCGCCCGGCGAACCTGAACCACTCGCCCTTGGCGTTGGCGAGCTCGACGGTCCAGGTGATGTGGGCGTCGGCCGAGGTGAGTTCGCCCAGGACCGTGCCCGCCCGGTCATAGGCGTACAGCCGGAACCGGGCGGCCTGGCGTTTGATCCGCCCGGCGGTGTCCCTGAAGCCGCCCTCGGGCCGCGGCGGTACGCCGGGGGCCTCCGGGCCGATGAAGAAACCGTCGGGGCTGTCACCCAGCCTGGCGATGCCGACCGTGGGGTGGATCTCGCAGTGGGCGATGTCGTCGGGGTTCATGTCCGCTCCCGGTGAGAGGGCCGGGCGCACGTCCGCTCCCGGTGAGAAGGCCGGGTGTACGACGGTCAGTGGGCGTGCATCTCGTGGGCCAGATCCCCTTCCTCCTCGTAGAACTCCCGCTCCACCGCCAGCCGCAGATCGATGCCGGCCGGTCCGCCGTCCAGGAACCTCACGGTCACCTGGTCGCTCTCGTGCAGTCTGTCCTCCGGGCGGTCCGCCCTTCCGGCGATCTCCAGCCGCGGGCCCTCGCGCAGCACGTCGTCGGTGAGCACATCGCCCGCGCCGCCCGGGACGGCCCGCACCGCGACGTGGTGGTCGAAGTCCGGGGCCCTGGTGATCCAGTGCCCGAGGAAGAGCTCGTCCCCCTTCCCGTAGGCCAGGTAGTTCAGCGTCCCGGGCCGGGGGTCGTCGTGATCGAAGCGCCGGAAACGGACGACGCGTCGCACGTCGACGGTGACCGGGTCGAGGATGGGGGTGCCGCCCCGCTCGAAATGCCCCCGGAACAACGTTCCGGTGAACGAGGTGAGCGCGGGCTCCTGTCCCTCCGGGGCGACGAGATCGGAGAGGCGGAACGGCTCGGGGGCCAGGGTGTAGACAGCCGTCCCCGTGGTCCGCCGGTCGTCGACGTAGAGCTGCCGCGCGTCACCTGCCGCGCTCCTCAGGGTGACTTCGAGAACGTTCTGAACGGCGTGGGGATCCATGAACATGCCCATGTGGGACAGATAGACCGTCTCCTCGCCCATCACCACCATTCCGTGGGTGGCTTTCGGTTCGACGTTCGGCATCGGGACCATCTCCGTTGCGACAGCTCATCCGTCGTTCCCGCGCGGGGACTTGTCCTCCGTCCCTTCAGGTTTTCACGTGGCGTGGAAGTCCGCCATTCAGGTCACGCCGTGCCCGTCGGCCCGTGGTCGGCGCGATGCGCGGGGTACTCGCGCCCTTGTCACCCGCTCGTGTTGCCGACGTCCTCCGCGCGTGCGTCACTGGCCGTAGGACGCCGCATCCGAGGAGGCTCGGACGGACATGCCGGACCCCGCGCGCATCGACGTGCACCAGCACCTGATCCCACCGGACCGCGGCCGGGCGATGGCCGAGCGGGCCGCGGCCCTGGGCTGGCCCGCCCCCGCGTGGGACGTCCGGGGCGCGATCGCGGTCATGGACCGCAGGTCGATCGCCACCGGCCTGCTGTCGTTCCCCGCCCCCCTCGCCGCCCCGGACGACTCCGCCGGAGCGCGCGCCGGCGCCCGGAGCGTGAACGACTACACCGCCGAGGTCGTCAAGGACCGGCCCGATCGCTTCGGTCACTTCGCCGTCCTCCCCCTGCCCGACGTGGACGCCGCGCTCGCCGAGGCCGCCCGTGCGCTGGACGAGCTGGCCGCCGACGGACTGACGGTCCTGTCCAGCGTGCACGGCCGCTACCTCGGCGACCCGGCGTTCGAGCCGCTCTGGGCCGAACTGGACGCCCGTGCCGCGGTCGTCCTCGTCCACCCCACGGCGCCGCCGGTCGCGCCGGTCCCCGGCCTGCCCGGCCCCCTGGTGGACTTCCCGTACGACACGGCCCGCACGGCCCTCCACCTGGCACTGAACGGCGTGCCGGGACGGTACCCCCGGATCAGAATGATCCTCCCCCACGCCGGCGGCTTCCTGCCCTACGCCGCCCACCGCTTCGCGGTCGCCGCCCGCTTCCGCCCCGACTCCACCCCCGACGGCCTGCTGGGCGACCTCCGGCGCTTCTACTTCGACACCGCCCTCTCCGCCGGCCCGGCCGCCCTGCCCTCACTGCTCGCCTTCGCCGCACCCGAACACGTCCTGTACGGCAGCGACTTCCCCATGCTTCCCGAGGAGTGGGGCACCGGCTTCGACAGCGGCCTGGACGAGTACCCGCACTGGGAACCCGGCCTGCTCCACGCCGTCAACCGCGGCAACGCCGAACTCCTCGTGCCTCGGCTGGCCCGGTCGTGAGGCGGTGGGGCGGTCACCGCTTCCGGCGCCGTCCCGGAGACCGACGGGCGACGCTCAGGACCGTCGTCCGGGGGCCGCCAGTTGGAGCAGCACGGATCTGCGGCCCGCTGTGAGGTAGCCGCGGCCGGGGGGCGCGGTCAGGTACTGGTCGGGTTCGAGGGCGATGCCGTGGGCCACGGCTGTGGAGCGGGCGGCGGGGGTGAGCAGGACCAGGTGTCCCGTGGCCATGACCGTGTTCACGTGGCGGGTGAGGGGGCTGGGGAAGCCGGTGAGGACCGGGGTGGCGTCGGCGGTGAGGACGAGGGCGCGGTGGCCGCGGGCCGAGGGACGGGTGATGTCGTCCAGCAGGGTGGGGGCGTCGGTGAAGCCCTGTTGGGTGGGCAGGACGGTGATGTGGTCGGCGTCGTCGAGGACGACCGCGTAGGGGGTGTCCCCGAAGGCCGCGGCCGCGGCGCGGAGGTCGGCGTCGTCGAGGGAGAAGCCGGTGAGGAGGCGCACGCCGGCGTCGTCGTGAGGAAGCAGGTGAGGCAGGGGGGAGCGGGGCGGGGCGACGGCGAGCACACCGAGGCCGGCGCGGCGCAGCGAGCGGGCGAGGGCGGCGGCCGACGTGGTGCGGCCGGAGCCGGGGGGCCCGGAGAGCAGCAGCAGATGGGGGCCGTCGATGAGGTCGACACCGAGGGTGGTGTGCTCGGGGCCGCCGACTCCCAGGGGGATCCAGTGGGGGGAAGGGGGCGGCTGCGGCAGGGGCAGCTCGTCGAGGGTCACCTGGGCGGGCAGGGCGGGGAAGCGACGCGGCAGACGTGACGGGTCCGCGTCGGGGAACCGGGAGGGCAGGTCGGCGGGCGGTGTGGTGGGGTGGCAGAGGTGGAGGTGCCGGCCGGTGGCGGCGTCGATCGCACGGCCGGGCAGGAGGGGCGGGCTCGTCATCCGCGAGGTCAGGTGCGCGCGGCGGGTTTCTTCCTTCGGGAAGGGAAGCAGCAGTCGGCGGGTGTAGTAGGTGGGAAGCCTGTGGTTGAGCATGTCGTGCCCGCCCAGCGGCACGACGTGGACGCCCAGCGGTGCTCCCGCGGCGACGATGCCGCGCAGGGTGGCGAGCAGTGAGGTCTCGGCGAAGGCGGGGTCGCTGTGGTCCTCGAAGTGCTCCCAGCCGTCGATGACGAGCACGATGCGGGGCGGGGGCGCCGCCCGGCTGGCGGAGCCGGTGGCGCGGCGGTGGACTTCCTGGTCGAGCCAGCTGATCAGGCGTCGGATGCGGTCGGGGTCGGCGGGGGAGAAGACGCCGCCGCAGTGCGGCAGGCCGCTGTAGTCGGCCAGCCCGGCGGGGTGGCGCTCGATGACGTAGAAGTGCGCCTGGTCGGGGCGGAGCCTGGTGACGAGGCTGGTGATCAGGGTGCGGGCGAAGGTGGTGCGGCCGGACTGGGGGCCGCCGGCGACCAGCAGCCGGTCCGTGCCGGCGAGGTCGAGGAACTCGGCGGGCTGGGCCTGTTCCTCGGGATCGTCGGCCAGGGCGAACGGCAGCGTCGTGACGGGAGGAATGGCGGTCTGACGGCCGGTGAGTTCCTCCAGCGCGAGGGTGACGGGCAGCGGTGGGAGCAGCGGCCGGAACGGGGCGGTGAGCCCGCGGCGTCCTGCGGCCTCCTCGATGGCCGCGATCGCCAGGTCCTGGTCGCTGGGTGTCTCGGTGTGCGGGGTGGAGTCCACCGGGCGGGCCGCGCCGGCATCGGTCCACCGCAGGGCGCGGACGGTGACGGGCCGGCCCGCCCCCGACGGTGGAGGGTCGCCCAGGTAGCCGGACTGGAACACCTGGGGGAGGCGGGTCTCTCCGGTGGTGCACAGGATCATGCCGCGGCCGCGCAGGGTGCCGGGGAGGGCGGCCGCGTCGGGAACGCCGAGAACCTCGGTGCTGTCGGCGGGTTCGTTCTGCCGCAGGCTGATCCGCAGGGAGATGTTGTTCTTCAGCTCGGGGGAGAGTTTGCCCTGGAGCGACTGGGTGGCCAGGACCAGGTGCATGCCGAGCGAGCGGCCCTTGGCGGCGACGTTGACCAGTTCCTTGAGGAAGTCCGGGGAGGTTTCCAGCACCCGGGCGAACTCGTCGAAGACCATCACCAGGCGCGGCAGCGGCGCCATGCCGGGGTCGGTGCGGCGCTTGCGCCAGTACCGGTCGATCTCGCCCTCGTACCGGGCCAGCAGGGATTCGCGACGGCTGACCTCGGCGCGCACGGACGCCAGTACGCGGGCCGCGGCGGTGGAGTCGAAGACGTCGGCGGGAGTCTCACCGGTGGAGCGGATCAACGCGACCACGTGAGGACAGTGCTGGAAGGGCAGGAAGGCGCTGCCGCCCTTGAAGTCGACGAGGACCAGGTTGAGTTCGTCGGGCCGGTTGGCCAGGAGCAGCGACGTGACGAGGGTCTGGAGCAGGATGCTCTTGCCCGCGCCGGTGGCCCCGCCGAGCATAGTGTGCGGGCCCTGGCCCGCCAGATCGACCGTCACGGGACCATCGGCGTCCGAGCCGATCACCACGCGGGTGCGCGGTCCCTGGTCCCGGCCCCACAGGGCCAGCACGTCCTCGGGGGCCGGTGTCCCGACGCCGAGCAGGTCGAGGAAGCGCACACGGTCGGGAACGGCGGTGAGCACCGAGCCGAGGGTGAGCCGGTCGCGCATCGGGGCCAGCGCCCGGGCCAGCCGTTCGGCGGCCACGCCGTCCAGGACGTCGGGCCTGGCGACGACGGGGTCGTCGTCGTGGGCGTCCGTGAACCGCAGGGAGTTCCGGCCGTCCACCTCGCACAGGCCGCGGCACTCGCGCATGCCGCGCTGGTCGGCGCAGAGCACGTACACCCCGACGGGCGGGCCGTCGCGCAGCACCTCGTCCATGCCCGGCAGTTCCCGCAGGGCCAGCGCGCCGTCGAGAACGACAACGACGTCGTGGCCGAACCGGATGTTCGGGGCGGCGGTGCGTTCGGCCCTGCGCGCGGCGATGAGCCTTCTCAGTTCCTGCACGCGGGCGGCACGGGTGGCGTCGGTGTTCCCGATCCGGCACGGTGCGACGGCCGACGGGCCGGCGTCCGTGTGCGGCAGCCACCTCGTCCACGCCAGGCCGTCGTGCCCGTCCGCCGTCACCACGACGATGTGCAGGTCGTCGGGGCCGCGCAGGGTGGCCAGCTGGATCAGCAGCCATCCCAGCAGTTCCCGCACCGGCTCGTCGGGCCCGATCACCCCGAGCACGCCCGTTTCCCGCAGGTCGACGGTGACCGGTACGTCGCGCAGGACCGGCAGGGCGAAACCGGGCCAGGGCTCACCGCGCAGCTCCACGTCGGTCGGCTGGTCCTTGACCCCCACGCGCAGCACCAGGCCGTCGGGGGAGTCGCTCTGACGGGACCACAGGTTCGGTCGCGCTCCGGCGGCGGTCTCGGTGATGTCGGACGGCCCGGGCGCCAGCTTCAGGCGCACCTGGCGCTCTTCGGCCGCGTGGGCGTTCACCTCCCGTGAGGCGGTCTCCTTCGCCTCTTTGAACGCCTTCTCGTCCATGGTCCGCTGATGGCTGACGACCGCGTCGCTCACGAGGGAACCGACGAGGCCCAGCAGGCTCAGCAGCAGCATCTCCGGGCGACGGGTCATCAGGAAGAGCAGGAAGCCTCCGACCACGGACACCCAGGGCAGCACCGCCGCCGCGGGGGAGGCGCGGGTGGGGGCCGGCTCTGCCGGCAAGGTCACCTCGGTGCTCGGAAGCGCCGGAAGCGGGGCGAAGGCCCGGTCGAAGTCGAGCCGTCCGTCCGCTGCGCGCGTCGCCCGCAGGATCCCCGAGGACGAGGGCGTCCACCGCAGTTCGTCGGAGCCCACCCGCAGCACGCTCCCGGGTCTCAGGACCGCCCTGCCGTCGACCCTGGCCCCGTCGACGAGCGTGCCGTTGGTCGACCCCCGGTCCACCACGACGGCCCGGGCGTCCGCGGAGATCTCCAACCGGGCGTGCTCCCGGCGCGAGACGTCCAGATCGCGCAGGCATATCGCCGCGGTGGCGTTCCTGGCCACGGTGTGGGTTCCCGGGGCCAGTGCGACGCTCAGGCCCAGGTCGGGTCCGGCGATCACTTGGACGACCCCCGCCGCGTCGCCGGAGGCGGGACGGAACACCGGCCCGGGCGCCCCGACGCTGATCACCGCACCCGGTGTCAGGGGGCTGTCGGCCAGGGTCGCCCGGGGGTCCAGTGCCACATCCCCGACGAAGCAGTGCCGGTCACCGACCGGCACCGGCAGCGCTCGCAGCAACGCGCCGACACTGCTGTCGGGCGCCGCGAGCACCTCCACGTCCTGGCGTGTCGACGCCTGGACGTCCTGAACGGTCAAGCGAAGGATCATGTCCCACCCCCGTGGTCATCGGACTCGCCACATCACAACGTCGACGTCACCACTGCCACCGCGGCTCCGATCAGGCAGGCGACGACGAGCAGGCACCCCACCGCGGAGCCCCGCCTGGGTCCGGGGACGGGAGGTGTCCGAGCGTCCACGTCGGCTTCCCGGGTGATCCTGACGCCGGGCGGTGCGGCGGCCCGGAGAGCGGCCTCTATGACGTCGGCCGGCGCGACGGTGTCCGCCAGCGCCCCGCGTGTGTGCAGCTTGCGGGAAGAATCGTCACTCGACAGGGAATTCCACACACGCACGAAAATTCTGGTGCGAGCCTCTTCGGCGTTCGCGGGCCCGGGGCGTGTGATCCCGGCGACCACCACTTCGCCGATGCGGTTCCACGGCGTGGTCCTGTACTTCTTGGGCCGCGGGCGCCAGGCCGGCTCCCTGCTCCTGGAATAGCTGATCCCGCCGGCTGTCATGTCTATCCGATCCCACGAGCCGACGGACAGTGCCCCCTGCGTCGCCAGGAGACTGGCGGCAAGGGGCGGCAGTGCGAGGGGGAGCGCGGCTTGCGCCTGGAAGAGGAAGAACCAGGCGGCACCCCCGTGCAGGACGAGCGAGGCGAACCGGGCCCAGCGGTGGAACGTCTTGACCCGCGCGTCCCTGGGGACCGCGTACGGTCGTGTGACGACCGGGTTGACGCCGGTGGGGTGGCTCTGCCAGGTGGCCCCGCCCGAGCCGGTCGGCGTGGGCGTCGAGGGTGTGGCCGGGGGTGCGGGCGCCGGTCCGGCGGTGGGGTCGGTTCGCCGGGTGTCCCTCCCGGGGGCGGCCGGTGCCGTCGCGCGTACCGCCGCCGATGACCCCGTGCTGCCGGTCGGTCCGAGCAGGAGGCCGGCTTGCCGGCTGGTCGTCCGGTCGGCGGGGTCGCGGGTGAGCAGTCCTGTGATCAGTGTCGACAGCGGAGGGGGACAGCTCGGCTCGGGCAGGGCGTCGTAGAGGATCGCATGCAGGGTGGCGGCCGTGGACCGGCGAAAGAACGGATCACGGCCCTCGACGGCGTGGAACAGGGTCGCGCCGAGTGACCACAGGTCCGCTGCGGGCGAGGGATCGGCGCCCTCGAACAGCTCCGGAGCGATGTAGCCGGTCGAGCCGGCGACGCCGTGGCGGGTCAGCCGGGTGTCGTCCATGGCCTGGGCGATGCCGAAGTCGACGAGCTTCACCTCGTCGCCGGGCAGCACCATGATGTTGCCGGGCTTGACGTCCCGGTGGACCAGGCCGACCGAGTGGGCCGCGTCCAGCGTGCCGAGTATCTGTACGGCCATGCGGATCACCCGCTCCGCGGGCAGGTACCCGTACCGCTCCAGGAGTTCCGCCAGCGAGGGCGCTTCCACCAGCTCCATGACGATGTAGACGGCGTCGTCCTGCGCCGTTGCCGGAACGAGGTCGTGGATCGCCACCACACCGGGATGGCTGAGCCGGCCCGCCGCGCGGGCCTCGCGCAGGGCCCGCGCACTCGACGCGGCGCGCTCCTCCTGCGACAGCCCCGGTGGGGTGCGTAACTCCTTGACCGCCACGGCCCGTCCGATCAGCTCGTCGTGCGCGCTCCACACCACCCCCATTCCGCCCCGGCCCAGTACCTCGTCCAGCCGATACCGCCCTGCGACAACTCGTCCCGGCATTCAGGCCACCCCCTCGACAGCTCTGGTCCCATCCCCGGAATCGTCCAACTGCAAGCACGCGCAGTGCAGTTCGGCACCTCGGGCCCGCCGGTACCGGTGCGGGGTCACGGACGGGGAGACCTTCATGAGCCGAGCGTCGCGAGCAGCAGCATCACCGTTGCCCAGGCCGTGGCGATGAGGGCCGCCAGAAGTCCCGTGATCAGAAAGGGGCCCGGGTAACGATGTCCTCGACCGGAGGGATCGGTTCCCCGGCCGACCCTGACGCTCGGCGGGGCGGCGGAACGGAATGCGGCCTCCACCGCCTCGGCCGGCGCGATCACCGTCCAGAGTGTCCAGGCGAAGGGTTTGCCGTGGATGCGATCCACCAGATAGGGCGCGTGTTTCACGTTGGCCGGCATGTCGGCGGCGATGTGGAGAGTGACCGTGGTGCTGAACGCGTGGACTTCTTCCTGTACCGACTGTGCGGCACTCGAAACGGTCACCTTCTCGATGTGGTCCCACTTGAAGAAGGGAGCGTCGCGAGGTGCCGGGTTGTGCCTGGACAAGGAGATACGTTCGCTGGTGACATCGACCCAGCCGTGATGAACGGGGCGAATGTAGCGGGACAGTGCACCGATGAGGGGGAAGGGCGCGAGGAAGTAGAGGAACCCGTACGTGTCCTCGGCGAAGGACAGGACTACACCCCAGATGAGCAACGCGGTTGTGGCGAGCGCAGCACCGAGGTACCAGCGATGGAAAGCCCTGGCCGATCGCGGTGGGACGACCCGGTAGGGAGGCCCGGCCGTGGGGTTGACGGCGGTGGGGTGGTGTTGCCAGTCGGTTGTGCTCGGGGTGATCGACGCCCTCGTCGGAAGCTCGACGGCGGGCCGGTTGGTGGCGGGCCGGAGGAGTGCGAGGGCCTGTCGGCCGGTGAGCCGGTCGGTGGGGTCGCGGGTGAGCAGGCCGGTGATGAGGGTGGACAGCGGAGGATGGCTGTTCAGCGGTGGCAGGTCGCCGCGGAGGACGGCGTGCAGGGTGGCGGCCGGGGTCGGGCGGGTGAACGGGTCGTGACCCTCGGTGGCGTGGAACAGGGTCGCGCCCAGGGACCACAGGTCCGCGGCGGGCGACGGATCGGCGCCCTCGAACAGTTCCGGGGCCATGTAGCCAGTCGAGCCGGCGATGCCGTGGCGGGTCAGCCGGGTGTCGTCCATCGCGTGGGCGATGCCGAAGTCAACGAGCTTCACCTTGTCGCCGGGCAGCACCATGATGTTGCCGGGCTTGACGTCCCGGTGCACCAGGCCGATCGCGTGTGCCGCTTCCAACGCGGCGAGCAGTTGCCCCGCCATGCCGGCCACCCGCTCCTCGGCCAGGGGCCCGTGCCGCTCCAGGACCTCCGCCAGCGACGGCGCGTCGACCAGTTCCATCACGATGTAGACGGCGTCGTCCCCTTCGGGAGCGGGGACGAGGTCGTAGACGGAGACGACGGCCGGATGATTGAGCCGTCCCGTCGTGCGGGCCTCGCGCAGTGCCCGTTCGCCGAACAGCGTGCGTTCCTGGGCGGGCACTCCTTGCGGAAGGCGTAATTCCTTGACCGCGACCGAGCGCCCGATCAACTCGTCGTGCGCTCTCCAGACCACCCCCATCCCGCCCCGGCCCAGCACGTCGTTCAGCCGGTACCGTCCCGCCACGAGCCGTTGTGCCCCCTGGGAAGGTGTCCCCACCACACCGCTCCGATCGGAATCGACCGCCGGTCGGCGCCCCGCGCGCTAACCTGACGGAAGGTCGCTCAGCTGTGCGTCGAACACGGGTCAGGATCTCACGGGGGAGGTCTCGGTGGCTGGGGAATTCTCATGTGATCCACAGCAAGCCGAGGTGGTCGCGAGGGAGTTGACCCGCATGAGTTCCGATATGCGGCTCTCGCTGCCGAAGCCCTTGGGCGGGGCCGCGGAAGGGTTGGCTTCCGCGGCGATCGCAGCGGCGCTGGGTGAATTCGCGCAAGCCGTCACCGTGAGCCGGGCCGAGCTGATCGCCGAGGTCGGCTCGGCGGCGGGGTTGTTCGCCGGGCTGGCGGAAGGCACGCTCGACCTGGACAAGGCATTCGCCGACCGAGCTACGGAGACGTGAGGAGCCCCTGATGGTGGACGTGAACGTCGGCTACGACGGCGTGAACCGGGCGGCCGGGCAGTTGAAGACCGGGCAGAGCGAGATGAGCGGGCAGCTCCAGTCCCTCAAATCGATGATCGACCAGTTGGTGACCAGCGAGTTCCGCACCCAGCTCGCGTCGAGCAAGTTCCAGGACTCCTACCAGCAGTGGACCACCGGCGCCCAGAACATGCTCCAGGGCCTGGAGGGCATGGCTGCCTACCTCGGCGATGTCGTACGGGCCCACCAGGAACTGGACGCTCGGCTCGCCGGGGGCGCCGGCAGCTGACTCGGCCCGCGTAGATGGAGGACTGGAGCGTCCTGGATCTGACGGGAGATCCCGTCCCGGGCGAGCCCGTGCAGATCCGGGCCCTTGCGACACGGCTGAAACGTGAGGCCGAGCATGCCGAGCAGCACACCGAGCGGCTCCTTCAGGTCGCCGTCAACAGTGGTGACCTGCGGATGCGAGGGGACTACGCGCCGGCATTCCTGCGGCGGCTCGCCGAACTCCCCGACCGCGCCTCACGCTTGGGGCCGGCCTACGAGAGCTGCGGCAACGCCCTCGCCGTCTACGCGGAAAGTCTGGAGCTGGCCAAGATCCAGTCGCGGACCGCGCTGAGCCGGGGCCTGCAGGCGGACGCCCAGTACCGGGCCGCGTTGGTGCAGTTCTCCGCACTGGTGCCGTTGACCTTCGCCGCGGGCGGCGTCTGGCGCGGCCTGAAAGCGGCGACGGCGGCGTCCCTCAGCCAGTACCAGCAACCCGCCGTACAGCAGGCGGCCGTCCGGATCGGCGGCTGGGCCGGGCAGGCCGAACAGGAACGGCTAGCCGCGGCGCACATGGCCCGTGCGGCCGCACGGGCCGCGAGCGAGGCCGAGGCCGCCTGCGCGCGGGCCATACGCGCAGCGGCACCGAGGGACGCGACGAAGGCGGGCCGCACGCCGGTCGCCGGGGTGTCGGTCGCACAGCACAGGGGGGTCGAAAACAGGGGGACCGGCAATCAATGGACCAGCGACCTGAGCCATGTCACGGGACGGACGGCCAGAGCCAGGAACAGGGCGATAGAAGTCGCCATGAGGGAGTGGCTCCCTGGCCTGAAGTTCACTCATAAGCCGCAGTACAGCCCCTGGGTGAACAGCGGCATAGCGAAGCCTGATGCCGGGACTCACATCGGTTGGAAGCCGTTCGTCAACCGCTATGAGCTGACGAAGACCCTCGTGCACGAAGAGTTGCACCATCGCTGGTTCGCCCGGGGAATCCCGCCTGGAACCCATCATCCCCCTGACGGCTCCGGGCTGTCCGAACTGTTCTACAGAACGGTGAACACGTACCTGAGGATGCGAGGGTTAGTTGACTGAGCAAGCCTCTCGGATCAATGTGGACTGTGCTCAGTGCGCCGGCCCCGGTGAAGGCTGGGCGATCCAGCGCATCGCGGACCTGCGCCTTCGCTGGGAAACCGAGTGGGTCTGTGATCGATGCGGTATCGCGCATGACGGGGACTGGGGAACGGCTCCGGAATTTGTCCGTGACGTGCTGGTGGCGGAGCACGGTCACCACCGACTTCGCGTCAGTGGGACTGCGGCCCCGAGCGGGAAGGTGCTCAAGGCGTTCCGTGAGGCCTTCGCCTGTTCCCTCGGGGATGCCAAGGCGTTCTCCGAAGCCGCTCGCAGCGAGGGGTATGTGGGGACCTACGTCGAGACGTCCCTCGTCGAGCGGCTTCTCCGGCGCAGCGGTGTGGACGCGTCGGTCGAGCCCGACCGGACGGGATAGCGGGGGCGCGCCCGGTCCGTCAGAAGCCGGGCCTCAGCCACTGCCGTACGCACTGGCGTGCGCTGTGCAGGCGGGACTTGACCGTGCCGAGGGGCAGGCCGGTGCGGTCGGCGATCTCGGCGTACTCCATCTGGCAGATGTCCCGGTAGACCAGGGGCGCGACCAGGGCGGGATGGTCCCGTTCCAGGCGTTCGAGCGCCTCCAGCAGGTCGATGCGCGAGCCCGCGATCACGCTCGTGGTGCGCGGGTCCGCCCGGTGGGTCTCCTCCGCCGGCAACGGCTGTTCGGCCGACCGCCGCTTCAGCTCTCGGTACTTCTGGCGGGCGCAGTTGGCGACCACGGTGTGCAGCCAGGTGCTGAACCGGCTGCGCTGCTGGAAGGTGGTGATCTTGCGGGCCACCTGGAGCAGCACGTCCTGCGCGGCCTCCTCGGCGTCCTCGCGGCAGGGCAGGAACCGTCCGCAGCGCCGGAGCACCTCCGGCCGGATCGCCTGGAGCAAGGCGTCCAGGGCCTGCCGGTCGCCTGCCGCCGCACGCGCGGCGAGGGTCTCGGTGTCGGCGGCGAGCAGCACGGATGACTCCCTGGTGACTGGTGGTGCCGGTACGGATTGCGTGGTGTCGCGTGTCAGCGGCCGCCCGGGGCCGCACGGGGCCGCCCTGTGGGTTCCGGCGGCCGGGACGACGGTCCGCGTCCCCGCCGCACGGCCCGTCGGGGGTACGAAGGGGAAGATCCCGCTTCCTTTCGGTGCCTCTCTCGGCCCACCGTCCCCGGGCGGGCGCGGGGGGTTCCTAGAGTCGCCGACGAGGCTTCGGGGCGGGTTCGGCCGTCCGTCGCCGTCGTAGCCGAAGTCGTGTCCGAAGCCGGGTCCGACGGCGTGTCCGACGCCGTTCCCGCCGTCGTGCGTACTGGGAGGACCGACGCCATGAGCATCATCGACGAGTACCTGGGGCGTGCGGGAGCGGAGGCGCCCGTGCGGGGCGGCGGCGCGGGTCTGCCGGGTCGGCATCAGTGCCCCGTGTGGGCGGACCAGATGGCCTGGTCCTGGTAGATGATGTTGACGTTGCCGTCGGCCCCCAGGCAGAGGATCGCCCCGTCGTGGCCCTGGGTCCCGGTGTGCCAGAGCGGCGTGCCGTTCCCGTCGAACACGACGAGGTTGCCGTCGCCCTGGAAGTAGGCCCTGTTGCCGCTGCCCGAGGTGCCGGACGACCACCGGGCACGGCCGTCCTCGCCGTAGATCACCAGGTCTCCGTCGGTCCGCATCACCATCCGGGTCCGGTTGGTGCTCCAGGCGGCGCCGGAGCCGAGCGCCTGGTCGGGCTGGACGCACAGGGTCGTCCACTCCGGTGTGGCGGACGCGGTGGCCGAGGCCGACGCCGACGGGGCGGCCGCTGCCGCCGCCACGGTCCGCGTGTCGCCCGCGGTCCGGACGCTCTCCGTCCCGTCGGCGGCCGGTGCCGTCGAACGGGCGGCCCGCGAGGCGCTCGGTGCGGCGGACGTGGGGCCGGCGGAGCCCGGGGAGGCCGCCAGGACGGACGGGGTGACCGAGGTGTACCCCGCCGGTTCCCGCTCGCCCGTCCGCGGCAGGGCGCCCGAGGAGTGCCCCGCGCCGTCGACGGCGAACCAGCCGCCCACCAGGCCGGCCGCCGTCACGGCCGCCCCGGCGCCGAGCAGGAGCCGTCTTCGGCGGCCCGGCCACCGGCGCCCGCGTTCCACGGTCCCGGCGCCCCCGCGGCCCCCCGGACCGCCCTCGGCCGGGGAGGCCGCCGACTGCGCGGCGAGGGCGTCGAGTTCGTCCGCGAAGGCGGTCGCGCTCGGCCAGCGGCGCGCCCGGTCCGGCTCCAGGGCGCGCAGGACCGCCCGCTCGGCGCGGACCGGCAGACCGGTGCGGAGCCGGCCGGGCGGGACGACCTTCCCGGGGGCGGCGGGGACGGCACCGGTGAGGACGTGGTAGGCGAGGGCGCCCAGCCCGTAGACGTCGGCCCGCTCGTCGATGCCGGCGCCCGGCTCGGCCTGTTCGGGCGCCATGTAGCCGGCCGAGCCCACGGTCATGGTGAGACCCGACGCGTGGGCGAGGCTCTTGGCGAGCCCGAGGTCGGCGACGAGCAACCGGCTGCGCCGCGCGCCGAGTTCGGAGCGGATCAGCATGTTCGACGGCTTGACGTCACGGTGCAGGATCCCGGCCTCGTGCAGCACGGCCACCGCGCGGGCGGCCTCCGCCGCCAGCCGCAGCCCCTCGTCCACCGGCAGCGGGCCGTCCGCCAGCCGGTCCTCCAGGGTGCCGCCGTCCGCGTACTCCATCACGAAGTACGGCCGCTCGTCCGGGAGTTCACCGATGTCGTGGACCTGCACCACCCGCGGGGACGCGGCCTGCCGCAGCAGCCGGGCCTCCGCAAGGAAACGTTCCCGCAGATCCAGCCGCCGGGCCCAGTTGTCGGCCATGACCTTGATGGCGACCGGGGCGTCCAGCGAGTCGTCGTGGGCCCTCCAGACGGTTCCGAAGGCGCCGGAGCCCAACGGCTTCTCCAGCCGGTAGCGGCCGATGTGGTGCGGTACCTGCAACTGCATGGGGACACCCTGCGGGGACGAGATGACGGGGAAGTGGCCAGTGGGCGGCTTTCAGGAATACCGGCGTCCGCATGTGACGCGGTGACCTCTGACTTCCCCTCACCCGGCCGAACTTATGCCCCGCCGGACGCATCGAACGAACGCGGGGCGGCACGGCGCCGTTCGCGCGGTGACGGACGCGAGCGGCACGGGGCCGTTGGCGCGGTGAGGACACGGAGGGCGCGAGGACGTGCGCAAGTGGAGTCAGGGCATCGGAGTCGCCTTCGGGTGCACGGCGGTACTGGTCGCGGGCGGGACGACGGGGGCCCGGGCCGCCGTCCCGCTGGGTCCGCCGGCCTCGGACGCGCTGCCGGCGATGCCGGAGCAGGTGGACGCGGACGCCGGGTGCACCCCCGCGTCGAAGAAGACGGTGACGCTCACCCCGTGGGCGCAGCAGCTCCTCGGACTGCGCCGGGCGCAGGAACTGAGCCTGGGCGACGGCGTCACCGTCGGTGTCGTGGACACCGGCGTGGACACCGGGACCGCCGTGCTGAAGGGCCGCGCCTCGGGGGACGGGAAGCGGGACTGCGTGGGCCACGGCACCTTCACCGCGGCCCTCGTCGCCGGTGCCCGGCGGGACGGGACCGGGTTCACGGGAGTCGCCCCGCACGCCCGGGTGTTCGGGGTGCGCGCGACGACGGCCGAGGGCGCCACGGACGCGGACGCGATCGCCGCGGGCATCGAGGCCGCGGTCCGGGGCGGCTGTGACGTGGTGCTGGTCTCGGTGGCCTACGGCGCGTCGAGCAAGCGGCTGAAGGCGGCCGTGGAGACGGCCGCCGAGCGGGACGTGGTGGTCGTCGCCCCGGCCGCCGGCGGACAGCGGAGCGGCGCGCCCGCCTATCCGGCGGCCCTGCCCGGTGTCGTCGGCGTGGCGTCCGTCGGGGTGGACGGCGGCCCCTATCCGTCCGGCCGCGATGCCCTGCCGTCGCCGCCGGACCTGGTGGCGCCCGGCGACCGGGTGCTGAGCGTCGGCCCCGGCGGCGGGCACTTCACCGGCGGTGGGGACGCGGTCGCGGCGGCGTTCGTGGCCGGGGCGGCGGCGCTGGTGCGCGCCCACGAGCCGGAGCTGTCCGCCGAGGCCGTCGTCGCCCGGCTGCGGGCCACGGCGGTGCGGTCCGCGGGGCCGGTGCCCGATCCGCTGGCCGGGTACGGGCTGGTCGACCCGGCGGAGGCGCTCTCCGGCGTCGCACCGGGGACGTCGTCCCGGGCCGCCGCACCGACCGGTGACGGAGACGGGAAGGGCACGGGGGGCGGCGAGGGGGCGCGGGACGGCGCGGGGATAGGGGGCGGCGCGGGGACAGGGGGCGGCGAGGGGACGGGGGACGGCCGGGGGATGCGGGACGGCGAGGGGACAGGGGACGGCCAGGGGACGCGGGACGGCGAGGGGGCGCGGGACGGCCAGGGGATGCGGGACGGCGACGGTGGTTCGTACCGTGTGCCGGAGCGGCCCGAGGCCATGTCGCCGCTGGCCGCCTGGGGGGTGGTCGGGGGATCGGCGTCGGTCGCCGTCCTCGCCGCCGTCCTGGGGGCGGTGGTGCCGCGCGGGCGCGCCCGAGGCTGGCAGCCGGGGAACCGTGACTGAACAGGGGACGGAGCGGCTCCGGGCACGGGGACCGTGACGGAACGGGGGATGCCGGGTCCGGGCGCGGGGACCGTGCTGGAACGGGGGGGATGGCGGGTCCGGGGCCGGGAGACGTGACGGAACGGGGGATGGCGGGTCCAGGGCAGGGAAGCGTGACGCGGGGGGCCGGGGCACTTCGTGCCCCGGCCCCCTTGCGCTTCCGTCCCGTCGCGCCGGCCGGCCCCTACTCCTCCAGCAGCACCGTCTGCACCTGGGTGGTGCGCCTCCGGGAGATCCACAGGCCGCGGCCCGGCGGGAACTCGCGGGGCTTCACATCGCCGAACAGGATGCCCTCCGACGGCGGGCAGGACAGCAGCACGCTCGGCGTGTTGGCCTCGATCAGACGGCGCAGCAGCGGGTCGCCCATGGCGCGCCCGGCGCCGCCCGCCGACCGGGCGACGATCAGGTGCAGGCCCGTCTCGGCGCCCTGGGCGAGGTGTTCGAGGATCGGGTCGAACGGGGTGCCGCCGTAGCCGTTGCCGCTGACCAGGTCGTAGTCGTCGATGAGGAGGAAGACCTGCGGCCCGTGCCACCAGTCGCGGGTCCGCATCCGCTCGGGGGTGATCTCCGGGCCCGGCACGCGGGGCCGCATGGCGGCCGCCGCCGCGGCGATCATCTCGCGGACCGCGTCGAGGGACACCGCGTAGCTGAGGCGGTAGTCCTCCGGGACCGCGTCGTAGAGCTCGCGGCGCAGGTCGACCATGGCGAACAGGGCCTCGTCGGCGGTGTGGTGACGGACGATCGACCGGGCGACGTGCCGCAGCAGGTTGGTCTTGCCGCTCTCGGTGTCGCCGACGACGATCAGGTGCGGGTGGGTGTCGAAGTCGTGCCAGAACGGGGCGAGTTCGTTCTCCTCGACGCCGAGCGGGACGCGGATCCCCTCGGCGGGCGGCAGGTCGCTCGGCGTGACCGTCGCGGGCAGCATCCGCACGGGCGGCGCGGCCGGGCCGTCCCACGCCGCACGGACCGCGCCGACCAGCGCCTGGGTGCCCTCGGTGAGGTCGGCCGGGGTGCCGCTGCCGTCGACGCGGGGCAGCGCGGTGAGGAAGTGGTGCTGGTCCTCGGTCAGGCCACGGCCCGCGATCCTGGGGACCTCCTGGGCCTTGCGCATGCCGACGACCGAGTCGACCGCGTCGCCGAGGCGCAGCTCGAACTTGCTGGCGATCTGGTCGCGCAGCGCGGGCTGGATGTCGGCCCAGCGGGGCGAGGCGACCATGAGGTGGATGCCGTAGTTCAGGCCGCGCGCGGCGAGCTGGATCACGGTCTGGCTCAGGTCGTAGAAGTCCTGGCGCAGGATGGACCAGCCGTCGATGACCAGGAAGACGTCGCCGTAGGGGTCGTCGGGGAACTCGCCCGCGGCGCGCCGGCGGCGGTAGCCGGCCATGGAGTCGACGCCGTGGGCGGCGAACGCCGTCTCCCTGCGCGCCAGCAGGGAGGTGAACTCGCCGACGGTGCGGTTGATGCGTTCCACGTCGACACGGCCGGTGACGGAGCCGACGTGCGGCA
The DNA here is from genome assembly GCF_042888135.1 of Streptomyces sp. NPDC003247. Lineage (NCBI taxonomy): Bacteria > Bacillati > Actinomycetota > Actinomycetes > Kitasatosporales > Streptomycetaceae > Streptomyces > Streptomyces sp. NPDC003247. The sequence continues at coordinate 609,402 of NZ_JBIAPF010000001.1, read as the reverse complement.
GTCCGGTGAGCGCGGTGAGGCTGCCGCCGCCGAAGTCCAGGCAGTAGAACTGCACCTCGCGCGGGGTGTGGGTGACGGCGAGCGCGGTGATCAGGGTGCGCAGCAGGGTGCTCTTGCCGCTCTGCGGTCCGCCCGCGACGCCCACGTGACCGCCGGCGCCGCCGAGGTCGGCGACCAGCGGGTCGCGGCGCTGTTCGAAGGGGCGGTCGACGACGCCGACGGGCACGCGCAGGCCGCCGCCGTCCGGGCGTACGGCGGTGTAGTTGTCGTGCGGGGTGCCGGCCAGGTGCGGCTCCGCGGCGAGGAGTTCGTCGAGGCTGGGCGGGGTGGACAGCGGGGGCAGCCAGATGCGGTGGGCGGGCCGGGCGCCCGGCAGGTCGTGCAGCCGGCCGACGGCGACCTGGAGCAGGCTCTCGGTCTCCTCGTCGGACCGGTCCGGGCCCGGGACCGGTGCCTGGGGTGCCGGGGCGGGGTGGGCGGGCAGCACGTACCCGGCGTCGTAGCGCACCACGGCCCCGGTGCCGGCGGCCGTCTGCGCCGACTGGCGCTTGGCCCGGTAGGGGCCGGAGACGTAGGCGGCCTTGAAGCGGGTGAGGGTGGCCTGGTCGCTCTTGAGGTAGCCGTTGCCCGGCGCGGACGGCAGCTGGTGGGCGTCGGGCACTCCGAGGACGCCGCGGCTCTCCATCGCGGAGAACGTGCGCAGGCCGATGCGGTACGACAGGTGCGACTCCAGCTGGTGCACCCGGCCCTCGTCGAGCCGCTGCGAGGCCAGCAGCAGGTGGACGCCGAGACTGCGCCCGAGCCGGCCGATCATGACGAACAGGTCGATGAAGTCGCGGTGCGCGGCGAGCAGTTCGCTGAACTCGTCGACGACCACGAGGAGGGAGGGCAGGGGGTCGAGGAGGGCCCCGGCCAGGCGGGCCCGCTCGTACTCCAGCAGGGAGCTGTGGTTCCCGGCGGCGCGCAGCAGCTCCTGCCGGCGGATCAGTTCGCCGTGCACGGCGTCGCGCATACGGGTGACCAGGGCGGCCTCGTCGGCGAGGTTGGTGATCACGGCGGAGGTGTGCGGGAGGCGTTCGAGGCCGAGGAAGGTGGCGCCGCCCTTGAAGTCCACCAGCACCAGGTTGAGCACTTCGGAGGTATGGGTCAGCGCGAGGGCGGAGACGAGGGTGCGCAGCAGTTCGCTCTTGCCGGAGCCGGTGGCGCCGATGAGCATGCCGTGCGGCCCCATGCCGTTCTGCGCGGACTCCTTGATGTCGAGTTCCACGGGCGAGCCGTCGGCGGCGATGCCGATGGGCACCCGCAGGTGGTCGCTCTCGCCGGGGCCGCGGTGCTGCCACAGCCGGGAGACGTCGTACGTGTGCAGGTCGGGGACGCCGAGCAGGGCGGTGAGGTCGAAGTCGGTGGTGAGCGGCTCGGTGATCTCGGAGGCCACGCTCATCCGGTACGGGGCGAGCAGCCGGGCCAGGGAACGGGTGCGGACCGGGCTCAGGGCGTCGGGGCGGCCGAGCGGCGAGGTGGTCTCGCGGCCGTTGCGGTCCTGGCCGACCATGCGCAGCAGGTCGGCGGCGACGTCGAGGCCGAGGATGTGCGGCCCGCTCTCCCAGGGCAGGCAGCCGCTGACGTCGACGACCACGCAGTTGCGGTAACCGCCCCCGGCGAAACGGGAGTTGGCGGACACCTCGGCCTCGTCGAGCAGGACCACGGTGAACGGCTCCTCCAGGGCGGGCGCGGCCTGGGGGTCGAAGCGGGACCGGGCGGTGAAGTCCTCACCGAGGAGTTCCTCCAGCTCCGCCGTCGTGCGCGTGATCAGCCGCCGCTGCCCGGCCCCGTCCGCCGTGGTGGCGTGCTGGGCGTGCGGCAGCCACTTGGCCCACTCCCAGTGCGCGAGTTCCGCGTCCCCCGCGCAGACCGCGACGCGCAGCTCCTCGGGGGCGTGGAAGACGGCGAGCTGCCCGAGGACGGCGCGGACCATGGCGCGGGCCGCGTCGGTGTCGCCGCGCAGCTGCACCCGTTCGTAGCCCCGCAGGTGGACGGCGATGGGCTGGTCGGCGACGGAGGTGTAGGCGCGGACGAAGCGGCGCAGGGCGTGCGCGGCGAGCGGTTCGAGGTCCTCGACGGGCTTGGTCTGCAAGGGCGCCAGGCGCAGGCCGAGCCGCTGTTCGCCGACCGCGAGCCGCACCTCCCCGAAGTCGCCGTGCCCGGCCCGTCGCTCCCACAGACGGGTGGTGCGCACCACCGACCACAGGGCGGCCGGGTCGGGGTTGCGCCAGGCGTGCACGTCGCGCTGGCGTACGACGACCTCCCGGACCCGGCGCCGGTTCTGCGACAGGTACCGCAGGTAGTCGCGGCGGTCGCCGCTGACGCGCTGCTTGCGTTCGCTCGCGGTCCGCACCAGCTGCCCGACGAGCATCGCCACGGTGGAGACCAGCAGGATGCCGCCCATCAGGTACGTGTACGTGGTGCTGCCGCCGGTGCCGGTGCCGGTGCCGCCCGGGCGCACGAAGAGCAGCACCATGCCGAGGGACATCACGGCCATCGGCAGGTAGGTGAACACGGCGGACAGCCCGCTCTGCCGCTCGGGGAGGACGGGCGGTTCCTGGAGCTCCAGCTGACCGGCCGGTGCCTCGGGACCCGGCCGGCGTGGCGGGCGGCGGAACAGTAGGAGACTCACGCGGGTCCTCTCGGTTCGGTGTTCTCCGGTGCGGCGTCCCCGGCGGCCGGGCGTCGCCGGCGGAAGCGGGGCGGCCGGGCGGTGCGGTGCGCACGGCACGTACGGGAGTGATCGCAGTCTCCGGCGCGGGCGGGTGCCGGGGGGCCGTGCGCGGGCGGGTTGCCGCACTTTCAGACCCGGACAAGGGACCGATGAGGCACGGAACCCCGCAGGCGCGGGGGCGAGCGGAGAGCCGTTGCTAGCTTCTGGTTCCGGCGGACCGGTGACGGCCGGGGCCCGACCGGCCGACGGGCCTCGTCCGTCGGGGGCGGTCCCTCGACGGGCGTCGGTCAGTCGGAGGCCTGCGGGCCGGGAGCCTGCCGGTCGGAGGCCTGCGAGCCGGGAGCCTGTCGGCCGGAGGCCTGCCGGTCGGAGGCCTGCCTGACGGAAGCCCGCCCACCGGAGGCGCGTCCGTCGGTCACAGGCCCGCCGGCCGGGAGCCTGCCGGTCGGGAGCCTGTCGGCCGGGAGCCTGTCGGCCGGGAGCCTGCCGGTCGGAAGCCTGTCGGCCGGAAGCCCGTCCGCCAGAAGTCGTTCGTCAGCAGTCGTCCGCCAGAAGTCGTCCGTCACAAGCCCAGCCGCCGGAGTCCACCCGCCGGCCCGACCGGGAACGGAAAGCGTCGCGTGAGCACAGCCAACGCCAGCGTCATCGTCGCCGAACTCACTCGGCTCGTGGTGCATGCCCCCGAACGCGTCATCGACATAGCCGTTCCCTCCGACGTCCCGCTCGCCGACCTCATGCCGGCGCTCGTGAGCCACGCGGCACCCGACGGCACCAGCCTCGACGAGAGCGGACTGGAGCACGGCGGCTGGGTGCTCCAGCGGCTCGGTTCGCCCGCGCTCGACGAGGACGCCACCCCGGCCGAACTCGGCCTGCGCGACGGGGAGACCGTCCATCTCAGGCCCCGGCGCGAGCAGCTGCCGCCCGTCCACTTCGACGACCTCATCGACGGTGTCTCCACCGGCATGGGCGACCGGGCCGACCAGTGGCGGCCCGAGTTCACCCGCAGGCTGCTCCTCGGCCTGGCCGCCGCCGCGCTCGCCGCCGCCTTCACCGTCCTCGCCGGCCTGCACGCGCCCGGACTCCAGTCGGCGGTCGCCATGGGGCTGGGCGTCCTGCTGCTGCTCGGAGCGTTCGCCGCCTCCCGCGCCATGGGGGACGCGGTCGTCGGGACGGTGCTCGGCGCGCTCGCCGTACCGTTCTTCGGACTGGCGGGCTGGCTGGTGCCGCAGGGCCCCCAGGGCCCCGCACTGCTCGGCGCGCGGCTGCTCGCAGCGGCCACCGCGGCGGCCGGCGGCGCGGTGCTCGCCGTCTCCGCGGCCGCCGCGGCGGCCGCCCTGTTCGCCGCCGTGGTGCTGGTCTGCCTGCTCGTCGCCGCCGCCGGCGTCATCGGGCTGTCCGCGGACCTCGGACCGTCGCAGAGCGCGGGGACGATCGCGGCGCTCACCGCGCTGCTCGGCACCTTCATCCCCGTCATCTCCTTCCGGCTGTCCGGGCTCAGGCTGCCGCCGCTGCCGACCAACGCCGCCCAGCTCCAGGAGGGCATCGACCCCCTCCCCGCCCGCGCCGTCCTGACCCGCGCCGCCGTCGCCGACCGCTACATGACCGCCCTGTACGTGGCCGCCGGCGTCGTGTGCGCCGCCTGCCTCACCGCGCTCTCGACGGGCACCGGCTGGGAGGCGTACACCCTCGGCGGCGTGCTCAGCCTGCTGCTGGTGCTGCACGGCCGCGGCATGACGAGCGCCCGGCAGCACCTCGCGGTCGTCCTGCCCGGCTGCTACGGCGCACTGCTGCTGCCGGTCGCCGGCGTCTGGCACGACGGGGCCGCCGCCCGCGGCGTCGCGCTCGCCGTCGCCACCGTGGCCTGCGCCGCCCTGGTCGTCGCCGCGTGGCACGTGCCGGGCCGCAGGTTCATCCCGTACTGGGGCAGGGCCGCCGACCTGCTCCACTCGCTGGCGGCCGTCGCCCTGCTCCCCGCGGTCCTGATCGACCTCGGAGTGCTGCCCGCCCTCCGCGAGATGTGGAGCTAGCCGCCATGCAGTCCAGACGGGACCAGGTCCAGGCGTACTCGTTCACCGTCGGCCGGCTCACCTCCAGCATGCTCGCCGCCGACCCCGACGCCCTGGACACCCCGATGAGCCGCACCCGCCGGGGCGCCGTCGTCGGCTTCTTCATCGGCGTGCTGCTCTGCGTCGGCTTCACCGTGGTCGGGCTGCTCTTCCCCCGCGACTCCGACGCCTGGCGCCAACCCGGCGTGCTGATCGTGGAGAAGGAGACCGGAGCGCGCTACCTGTACGGCGACGGCGTCCTGCGCCCCGTCGTCAACTACGCCTCCGCCAAGCTCGTCACCGGCGAGGACGGCACGGTCCGGCAGGTCTCCCGCGCCACCCTCGCCGACGTGCCCCGCGGCACCCCCATCGGCATCCCCGGCGCCCCCGACTCCCTGCCGGCCGCGGACCAGCTCACCGACTCCGCCTGGCAGGTGTGCGCCACCTCGCGCGCCGCCGGCGACGGCACCCGCGAACCGACCACCACGCTCGGCGTGGGCACCGCGCCGTCCGGCGGTCAGGACCTCGGCGCGGACGAGGCCCTGCTGGTCACCGCCCGCGACGGCGGACGGAGCACCGACTACCTGCTGTGGCGCGGCACCCGGCTGCGCCTGGACACGGCGCACGGCGCGCTCCCGTCGCTGGGCTACGGCACCACCGAACCCCTCGCGGTCGGCGAGGCCTTCCTCGCCGCGGTCCCGGCGGGACCCGACCTGTCCCCGCCCGAGGTCGCCGGACGCGGCGCGAAGGGCCCCGTGCTCGGCGGCCGGCAGAGCCGTGTCGGCCAGTACTTCGTCGTCCGCACCCCCGGCGCCGCCGAGCAGTACTACCTGCTCGACCGTGCCGGCCTGGTGCCGCTGACCCTCACCGAACTGCAACTGCTGCGCGGCGACCCGCGGACCCGCGAGAAGGCCTACGCCGGCCGGGAGGCGACCGCCGTCGTCCTCCAGCCGGACGAGGCGGCCCAGCACCTGGCGGGGGACGCCGGGACGGCGACGGACGCGGACACGCTGCCCACCCGGCCGCCGAGGGCGCTCGCGCCGCGGACCGGAACCGTGCCGTGCCTGAAGGTCACCCCCGACGGGGCCACGCCCCGGCAGACGTTCGTCCGGGTGCCGGCCGCGTACGCGACCGGGGTGCCGGTGGTGGCGCGCCAGGGGGTCGCCGCCGGCTGCCCCGCCCCCGACCGGATCGGGGTGCGCCCCGGCAGCGGAGTGCTGGCGATGCCGACGGCCGCGGGGACCGGCACGAGCGGTGCCCGGTACCTGGTCACCGGCGACGGCATCAAGTACCCGCTCTCCGCGGCGACGGTGGCCGGACAGCTGTCCTACGCGGACACGGACGTGGTGCGGCTGCCGCCCGCGCTGCTCCGGCTGCTGCCGACCGGGCCAATCCTCGACCCGGACCGCGCCGCGGAACCCGCCCTGACGGGACCGGCCCCCGCCACACCGGACCCGGAGTGCGGAGGCGACGAGACCCCCTGACCCACCGACCGCACGGCCCCCCTGACCCACCGACCGCACGGCCCCCGTGACCGTACGACCCTTCGCGACCGCACGGCCATCTACGACCGTTCGGCCACCCGCGACCGCACGGCCCCTATGACCGTACGACCACCCGCGACCCCACGGCCCCCTACGACCCCACGGCCCCCTACGACCCCACGGCCCCCCTACGACCGCACGACCGCATGACAGCGGGCAGCCCGAGAGCGGCTCCCCGCCCGGCCACGACAACGGAAAGGCACTAGCGCGATGTCCACACCGACAGGCCAGCCGAACACGAAGGTCACCGACCACGCCCACTCGGTCGCCGCCAACGCGATCGACGGGGCCGTCACCGCCTGCAAGAACATCCGTACGGGCGTCGACCAGGCCCGCACCACCCTCTCCACCGGCTGGACCGGGAACGCCGGCAGCACGTACGGCGGCGCGATCGACGCCTGGCTGGCCAAGCTCGATCAGCTCACCGCGATGATGGACAGCATGTCGCAGGCGCTCTCCGGCACCAAGACCGCGACGGCCACCACGGAGGACGACGCCCTGCTGGCCTCGGCCTCCTTCCTGAGCCGCGTCAACCCCTAGCGCTGCGGGCCGACACACCCAGCACCCGTCCCAGGACCAAGGAGAGCACCATGCCCGACTTCATGATCAATTACGGCGCCTCGGGGACCGCGAGCGAGTACTTGCAGCAGATGACCACCGCGGTCCGCAACCAGGTCGAAACGGTGCACACGACCGTGCAGACGGTGATCAGCGAACTCGAGGGCGCCATGGCCCAGCAGTACAAGATCGAGCACGACAAGTGGACCGCGAAGGTCGACGAGATGGGCAACGTCCTCAACTCCGGCAACACCGTCCTGGTGGACAACACCCAGGGCTACTACACGACCGACGTCAACGAGCAGAACCGCTGGGAAGGGCTGGCGGGCGCCTAGCCGCGCCTCCTTACTTCCCTCCCTCTCCCCCCGCGTGCCCGGGAGGGGCCGGGCCGGTGGCCCGCGCCCTCCCGGCACCGGCTCTCCGGCGGACCCCCTGACGCAGCACGGCCCCTTCGACGCATTACGGAGCAGAGGATGCCCAAGTCTCCCGAACACTCGGGCGGTACCACCGAGTACTCCGCGGACGTCCTGCGGATGTACCGCACCTCGGACGGCTACCTGCCGGGGATGCGCGACGAGACCCGCGAGGCCAACGACGAGCTGGCGTACTACAAGACGGACAAGCTGCTGGCGGGTTCGCCCGACTTCCCCCCGGCCGCGCAGCTGATGGCGCAGATGACCAAGGTCTGTCAGGCGCTGGAGAACGAGTTCGGGTTCAACTTCACGATCACCGACTCGATGATCGTCGCCCTGGCGGACACGGGCGACGCGATGGAGCAGGTCGAGGAGGACGGCACGATCTCCGGCAAGGAGTTCGGCCGGCTCGTGGGCGAGGCGATCACCGAGCGCGGCGGCACCGGCACCAACACCCCCGACACGACCACCTGATGCCCCGACGACCTGCCGACCCGCCCCGTCCTGACGTGACCTGACCACTCGGCACGACGAGTCCTGACCCACCGACCTGACGACCCGACCGACGCTGGAGAGCTACGGTGCCCGATCCGACACAGTGGCATGAGCTGGTGAACATCTTCGCCGGGTCCGGCCAGGCGCAGGGCTCCACCCCGGGCCAGATCCCCAGCAAGGAGGAGGTCCTGGCCCCGCGGTGGACCCGCGCCTACTGGAACCAGCGCGGCGGCGCCCCCTTCCGGGCCGCGTTCACCTGGAGCTACGTCATGGGCACCGAGACCAGGACCGTCTCGGGCCCCTGGAGCGGCTACGGGTCGGTCACCAACCCGGTCACCGGCACCGCCGGGCTCGGCATGTTCGACGGCGACCAGAGCCTGGAGAGCGGGGGCAGCGCCTGGTGGGGCTACAACATGGGCAGCTACCTGACCCTCTCCGCGCTCGACGGGAACGGCACCGACACCACCAGCCCGTACAGCTTCGACCGGGCGCGCGAGCAACTGACCGCCGCCATCGCCTACTTCCAGAAGTGGGAGCCGAACCTCAACACCTGGCAGGGCGCGCTGCACCAGGACGGCTGGCAGGGACTGGCGGCGTCCAGCTTCGGTGACATCGTCGGCCGGATCGCCACCGCCTACGAGACGATCCTGGAGACGGCGTCCGGCAGCGGCGTCGACGGCGGGTACGTCGCCGCCGTCAACGCCGCGCAGGAGGCCCTGTGGAACGCGCGCAACGCGATGCGGTCCGCGTTCGAGACGTGGCAGGCGCAGCCGTCCGCGTCGCCGCAGGGCGCCATGGCGGAGTACGCGCGGGGACTGGTCGTCGTGTTCAACACCGCGGGGGCCGAGCCGGCCGTCCTCACCCACGACGGCACGGTGCTCGGTCCCGTCGACCAGGCCGGCACCTGGGACATCGTCGAGCAGGCGGTCAAGGACGCCTGGCGGCACACGGCGGAGACGTACCTCGACTACCCGGTGGTGGGCATCGTCTCGGCGCTGACCAGCGGCTACCAGCAGTCCACGACCCAGTTGCGCGAGCTGAACAACGTCATCAGGACCGCTCTGACCGGCGCGCCGGACGACGAGTCGGGCGACGACGGTCAGCAGGGCCTGGAGGACGCGCTGGAGGACCTCCTCCACGGGCAGAACGGCGGGAACGGAGGCTCCGGGCAGGGCGGTGCCGAGGGCACCGGAACACCGGACGTCGACCCGCCCGGCAGCACCGGCACGGGCGGCGCCGGGAGTGCCGGCGCCCTCGGCGCGGACGGCGGGACGGGCACGGCGGACATCGATCCGTCCGGCCAGACCGGCGCGGCCGGCGCCGGGACGGGCGGCATCGGCGAGGCCGGCGCGGCCGGCGCCGGGACGGGCCTCGACACCTCCGGCCTGACCGGGACGGAAGGCACGGCCGGCGCGGCCGGTGCGACCGGCGGCGCGGGCGCCGGAACGGGCGCCGGAACGGGCGCCGGAACGGGCGCCGGAACGGGGGTGAGCGTCCCCGCGGGCACCACCTCCGACATCGGCATGCCCGGGGAGACCGGCGGGGGAGCCGGCGGGGGAGCCGGCGGGACGGGCAGCAGCGGCGCCGTCGGCGCGGGCGGCACCGGCCTCGACGGCGCACCCGGCCTCGGCACCTCCGACGCCGGCACCGGCCTGACCGGCGCGACGGCCGCGGGCACCGGAACCGGCCTCGGTACCGGTACCGGTACCGACGCCGACGTCGGCACCGGGACGGGAACGGGAACGGGGACCGGGACGCTCGTCCCGTCGGCCGGCGCGACCCCCGGTCTCACGGTCGGCACCGGCACCGGCACGGGCAGCGGAAGCGGCCGGGGCGACGACGCGTCGGCGCCCGCGACCGGCACCGGCGACCTGCTCGACCCGGCCCTGAACGACTTCGAGGAAGCGGCCGGCCTGCCCACCGACCAGCTGGTCACCCCCGCGGCGGGCGGCACCGGTGACTTCCCAAGCCTCACGCTGCCCGCCGGCGGCAGCAGCAGCGGCGAGCCGGGCATCGCCCTGCCCGGCTCCGGTGACAGCCGGTCCGCGCTGCCGGTGGCCGCCGACCCCGTCGACGCGTCGTCGCCCGGATACACCACCCCGTCCCTGAGCGACCAGGGCTTCCCGTCGACGTCGAGCACCGGCTACGACGACGGGGGCGGCGGCTACGGCTACGGCGATGCCGGCGGCTTCGACTTCACACAGCCGGCCCTGTCCTCCGACGGCGCCGACGACGCCTTCCTGGACGCCTACACCGGTGGCGACGGCACCGGCACCGGCGGCACGGGCACCGGCTCGGGCACGACGGCCACGTCGTCGCAGTCCCCGTTCTTCCCGCCGATGGGCATGGGGGGCATGGGCTCCGGGGGTGCCGGCGGGGAGCAGAACAAGGAGCGCGAGCGCACCACCTGGCTCGCCGAGGACGCCGCCGTATGGGGCACGGACCCGGAGCTGGCTCCGACCGTGCTCGGCAGGACACCGCAGCAGAACGCACCCGTGGGAGGCACGCGTGAGCAGCAACCCGTTCCAGGCACTCCTGGACGAGGTCCAGTCGCAACTGGACGAGGCCCTCGAACGGGCCGGCCAGGCACAGGAAGCGCTCACGGCGCTCAGCGGGACGGCAACGTCCAAGGATCACCTGGTCAGCGCAACGGCTGACGCCCGGGGCACGGTGACGGAGCTGAAGTTCCACACCGGCCGCTACCGGACCATGGCGCCGAGCGAACTGTCCGCCGTGCTGCTCGACACCATCGGCAGGGCGCAGCGGGAGGCGGCCGCGCACCTGGAGGAGGTCCTCGGGCCGATCGTGCCCGAGGACCTGGAGGTCGACGACGTGATGAGCGGGCGCGCCGACCTGGCCGACCTGCTGGACGCCTTCGGCCGCGGCGCCCTCCCGGGCCAGCAGAGCTGACGGGCGCGCAGGGACGGAAACCGACGGAACGACGGAGAGGAGCGGGCCTTGCCCAGCAGGAACCACATCGTCGCCGACCCGGAGGGCATCAGGGACGGCGGCCGGCACTTCAACGGCGACCTGGCGTCGACGGTCGGCCTGCTCCGGTCCGGCCTCGTCACCGCCGTGGCCGCGAACGAGCAGCCCGACGCGTACGACGACGAGACGGGCCGGGCGTTCCGCGCGGTCTACGAGCCCGCCAAGGACGACATGCTGACCCTGCTCCAGTCGCTGGAGACGGCGTTCCGGCAGGCGTACGACGCCATCGACGCCACCGCCACGAACCTGATCGCCGTCGAGGAGACCAACACGGCGAACGCGCACGCCCTGACCCGCGCCGTCCACGGGATCCGCTGACCCATGGCGGTCGAGGCGTCGGACGAACTGCGCGGGCTGTTCCTCGCGCTGACGGGCATGGAGTTCCCGAAGCTCAACGAGGACAAGTTGCGGGCGCTCGGCGAGGGATACCTCGCCACCGCGCAGGGGCTCGCCGCCCTGCCCGACCAGATCGTGCAGGTCACCCGCACCATCCGGTCCCGGTTCGACGCCGGGGCCGCCGACGCCTTCTCCCGTTCCATCGCCGAGTTCACCTCGGGCCGCACCAACTACGTCGCCGCCGGCCAGGAGGCGGCGGCCGGCATCGCCGCGTACGCGCGCACCACCGCCACCAACGTCGAATACAGCAAGTACATGGCGATCGGGCAGCTGCTCCAGCTCCTCCTGGAGATCGCCTGGTGCATCGCCAACGCCTTCCGCACCTTCGGCCTCACCCTGCTGCTGATCCCGGTCTACCGGGCCATCACCTCGCGCTTCCTGCTGCGGCTGCTCACCTTCCTCTGGCAGCACCTGCTCGCCCACGTGATCATCAACACCGCCGTCGCGGTCTCCCTCGACCTGCTGATCCAGCGCATCCAGATCAGCAGGGGCACCCGTGACTCCTGGGACCGGGACCTCACCCGGGACGCCTTCGTCGGCGGCATCGTCGAGGGCGTGGTCTCCGGCGGGCTGGGCCTGGCGGGGGCCAAGCTGGCCCAGGTGTTCGGCCGCAGCGTCGCCAACCGGACCGGGAGCGCCCTGCGGGGCCAGGTCAGGGACCTCGGCGGCGGTGCCGGCGGCGTCTCGGCCGACGCCCTGGGCCGGAGCGTCACCGACCTCGTCTCCCGCAACGACGACGACCTGCTGTCCGCGCTCGGCGACACCGGCGGCCGGCAGCTGAGCGACGAGGCGGTGACGCGGCTCGGCCAGGACTTCGGCGAGCTGTTCAGCACCCACTTCGGGCGGCAGCTCGGCGAGGGCGCGGCCCGCGACCTGGGCGAGGCCTACGGACGGACCTTCGCCCGGAACTGGGGCGACGACGGCGCCGCGGACGCGCTCGGCCAGATCCTCGGCGGCGGGGCGGGCGCGGGGCTGCCCGCCGGTGTGCGCACCACCCTCGCCGAGCTCCCCGACACGGTGCTGAACTCGGTGAACACCACGCGCGACACGGTGGTCACCAAGGCCCTGGACCTCCTCGGCGAGGGTGTCGAGGAGGGCCTGACGAACACGTTCGCCGACCTCGTCACCAACCTGGTGCTCACCGGGGAACTCTCCACGAACGCCTGGAGCTTCGTGTCCGGCCTCACCTCGGGCACGACCGCGGGCGCGGGCGTCGAGGGCGGCATCAGCGCCGTCGAGAACCTCCGGCGCCTCGGCGACCTCGACACCACGGGCGTCCCCGGCACCCCGGGCGTCCCCAGCACCACGGGCGTCCCCGACGCCACCGCGGCCCCCGCCGTCCCGGACCCCGCCCCAGCACCGGACGGGACGCGGGGACCGGGCCTGAGCGGGGACGGGGGCGGGGACGTGGACGTGGCTTCGGATACGGGCACGGGCAGGGGCAGGGGCACCGACGCGGACGTGGTCGCAGGCGTGGACGTGGACCGTAGCGTCGACCCGGCTGTCACCTCGCCTGACCCGGTCACTTCGTCGACCGGGTCGGTGTCGACCGGGGGCGTTCCGATCACTTCCGTACCGACCGGTTCCGTACCGATCACTTCCGTACCGACCGGGACGAACAACGCCCAGGGACCGTCGTCGTCCGTCGCGCCCTCTCGCCCGGCCGGCGACGCGCGTGCAGCGGGCGAAGCCGACGTCTCCCCCCGGCCCAAGCCCCAGGCCACCGCTTCCACCGGGCCCCGGCCGTCCACCTCCCCGTCACCGACGTCGCAACCGTCCACCTCCCAGCCGTCCGCGTCCCGGTCGCCGTCCGAGGGGGGCGCGCAGGCCCCCCGGGCGTCCGGCCCGGTGTCCAGCCCCGTCGCACCCGTCGCACCCGTCACCTCGTCGGCCGCCTCGGGCCACGGCGGCCCATCCCCATCAGCCCCCACCAGCACGACACCTGCCGTCGGCGACCCCAAGCAGGCCCGCCCCTCCGCCGAGCAGCCGAGGACGCCTCCGTCCCCGGACGCCGAGGACCCGGACACCGGCACGGCGCACACCGGCACGGCGGACACCGGCACGGCGGACACCGGCACGGCGGAGTCCGGCAGTTTGGACTCCGAGCGCCCGGCCACCGGCGACGGTGCCGTACAGGCGGCCGTACACGCGGCCGTACCGCCCGGCGCCCCCGTGCTCACCGGCCATCCGGCCTGGGAGGCCGCGCGGGCGGCGGTGCCGCCCGTCACCCGCGCGCACACCTGGGTCGATCCGGTGTCCGCGCCGGCCGATCCGAACCGGCCGGGGGAGTCCACGCGGTACGCCGTGCGGTCCATGTTCGACGCGCGCCGCGTCGAGTACGACGGCGAACAGGTCACCGACCTGACGGTCCGGGTCGCCGTCGGTCCGGAGGGCATGCCGGACGGCGTCTGGGACAAGGTGCGCGCCGGTGTCGAGGAGTTCTTCAACGCCCCGGGCCACCGGCTGCCGGGCGGCGACCGGCTGCACGTCACCGTGGAGCGGGTGGCGCACGACCCGCATCCCCACGCTCTCACCGTCACCTTCGTGGACCGGGACCTGCCGATGACCCGCACCGTGTGGTGGGCCGACGCCGAGCCCGTGGACTACGCGCACGAGATCGCGCACCAGCTCGGCCTGCGGGACGAGTCGCGGGACGACAGCGCGCCGCACCGCCCCGACGTCCCGGGCAGCCTGCTCGGCGACTACACGCGGACCGCTCCGAAGGGCCTCCGGCAGAGCGGCCTGCGCAGCCGTCACCTCAGCCTCCTGGACGCCCACATCGGCGATCCGACCGCCACCGCGGGGAACGGCGGCCGCCCGGGTCCCGCGACCTCCGCCGCGCGCCCCGTGGTGACGATGAGCGGGCCGCCCGGCGCCGAACCCCGCGCGCCCCGCAAGCCCGGCCCCCGGCCCACCGACCCCACCGAGGCCGGGCCCGCACCCGTACCTCCGGCACCGGTACCGACCGCGACCGCGACCCCGACCCCGGAAACGGCCCCCGCCCCCGTCACACAGACCGCACCGAAGACCGCACCGAAGACCGCGCCCAAGAGCACACCCAAGAGCACACCGGAGACCACACCGGAGACCACGCCGGAGAGCGCGAAGAAGAGCGCCCAGCACAAGCAGTGGATCAGCACCCGCCTCGACGGCACCCGTCCGCCCCGGCTGGAGCGTGACGCCTCCGCGCCGTCGCGGGAGGGCCGCACGCCCACCCGGTTCGACGACGGCACGCGCATGCCCGCCTACGTCGACGACGTGGCGTCGCTGCTGGAGGGGATGCCCGACGACCTGCTGCCGGAACTGCTGGCCACGCCGGGCACCTTCGGGCAGAGCGACGTCGCCCTGCGCGGCATCGGCGAGGTGCTGGACGAGATCGACACCTTCCTGGGGCGTGACCCGTCGCTGAGTCCGCGCGGACCCGGGCGCGACGACCCCGGCGCCGCCACCGGTCTGCTGGCCGACGTCCGGTCGGCACTCACCCGCCGGCCGCGGAGCCTGACCGGCGGACGCCCGTTCCCGTACACCAACTCCCGGGGACAGCAACGGGTTCTGCACCTCACCGCCCGCCACTACGGCAACTGGCAGCGGTTCTCCGACGAGTACGGCAACCCGTCGAAGATCGACACCATGGACCGGGCCGTCACCCAGGCCGGGCAGAGCAAGAGCGTGCAGTCCGTCACCCAGGTCGGGCTGGGCGGACCGTTCCTCGGCCCGCTCGGCGCGCTGGCGTTCGGCGGTTTCGGCCGCCTCAACGTGCGGGCCGGCGTCAGCACCAAGGTCGGCTACACCCAGACCGACCAGGTCACCGGCCAGATGGAGACCCGTACCCTCGACGGCTCGAAGGTGTACCTGGACGACGTGTACGTCGAGGTGTCCGTCACGGACGCCGACGGGCACGTCGTCTCGGCCCCCGACCCCGCCGACCCGACCGGCCCCGGGACCCCCGCGCGCGGCGGTTTCGCCGTACGGGACGGGCTGATGCTGCGGCTGCCCGACAGCGTGACGAAACCGTCGGCGCCCGGACGGATCCCCCGGTCGATCGCGCTCGACCACGACTCCCCTTACCGGCTGGTCCGCACCGAGGGCTTCGGTCCGGTCGCGCGGATCCGCGACTGGGCGGCGGAGGAGATCGGCGCGCGGCCGGGCAGCACCGCCTACCGGGAACTCGACGCCTTCTTCTCCAGCGACTCCTTCCAGCGGCACGCCCGCCAGCTGTCGGCCGGACGGGTGGTGACGCCGCCGCTGTTCGCCGACGACCGGGCGAAGACCCCGCTCGGCGTCTTCGTCGTGGAGCGGACGGTGCCGGTGCGGGCGACGCTCATCGGCGAGACCTCCGAGGCCGAACTGCGGGACATCAACACCTCCACCGTCCGCAACGACCAGAGCTTCGCCAAGGGCGTCAGCCTCGGCGTCGACGGCGTCCTGGGGCCCGCCTTCAACCTCTTCGACCTCGGCGACGGGCACCTCAACCTGCGGCTCCAGTTCGGACCGGCGTTCCGCGCCCTCCACTCGGTGACACGGTCGGTCGCCCTGGGCGGCTTCGGGGCGCTGAAGACGTCCGGCCAGGTCAA
This sequence comes from Streptomyces sp. NPDC003247, assembly GCF_042888135.1. Lineage (NCBI taxonomy): Bacteria > Bacillati > Actinomycetota > Actinomycetes > Kitasatosporales > Streptomycetaceae > Streptomyces > Streptomyces sp. NPDC003247. Next base: position 593,673 of record NZ_JBIAPF010000001.1, on the reverse strand, counting down.
GGGCGACCCCACCGGCCTCTACCTGGTCAAGAAGACGGTGTACGTACGGCGGGGCGGCAGCGGCGCACCGCCGCGGCGGTTCCACACCTGGAGCGTGGACCGCATGACCCGCTCCGAGGCCCGCCGGCTGGCCGGCTGGGACGACGGGACGAAGCTGCCGCTGCGCAACGGCCTGCCGGCACCGTTCGCCCCGGCCCACCTCACCCCGGACCGCCCGCCGACCCTGGGCATGCACCGCGTGGAGGAGTTCTCGCACGCCGACGGGCTGCGCACCCGCGACACCGACGGCATCGGCCGCACCCTGCCGGACGACTTCGCCGACACCGTGCTCGCGGCGGTCGCCGAGGCCCACCCCGGGCTGGTCGCGCCCCTCGACCAGCTCGCCCCGCCGTCGCGCCGGGGGGTGCGGGACCGGGTGCGGGGCCTGCTGGAGCCGGCGGACCCGCTGTCCGTGCCGAACCGTCCGGAGCACGGGCGGTTCGGCGACGCCGACGCGTACCGGACGGCGCTCTCCAACACGCTGGAGGTTCTCGCGGTGCTCTCACCGCAGGGCCTGGCGGGCAGCCTGGAGACGCTGATCACGACCGGCGTCCAGATCCGGCTGACCGAGCCGGGCACCCTAGGGCAGGGCCACCGCCACCTCCGGGTCCACGCCGAACTCACCAACCGGCGGTACGAAGGCCGGCAGGACGACGTCAAACTGCGGCACAGCGCCCCCGGCGGCCAGCGGACGGACGGCCAGGAGAGCCGCAAGCGCGCGGTGGGCGGCGGTTTCGACGTCATGTTCGGCTTCCGGGACCCGGACTCCTCCGGGAGCGCGCCGTTCCTCCCCGACAACACGGGCGCCCTCTCGCTGGGCGGCCGCTACGCGCGGCAGAGCGACTCCGAGTCCGGGTACGGCGCCACCGTCTCCAACGAGCCGATGTCGGTGAGCATTCGGCCGTCCCACCTGTACCGCTACGACCTCTCGCTCACGGTGAGCCACGGAGGGTACTGGCGCTTCCGCGGGATGCTGCGCGGGGTCGCCACCCTGGGACTGCTGGGGACACAGCCGTTCGTCTTCAGCAGCCCCCGCGACGTGCTGATCGGCACCGCCCCCGGCGGCGAGAAGATCCGCGGCGGCCCCGTGAAGGGCCAGGTGCTGATCAGCGTCCCCGACCAGCACGCGCCCGCCGTGGACCCGCATCGGCCGGACGCGCCCAACGTCTACCGGTCGCTCCGCGACCCCCTGAAGACCGTGCCCATGGACCGCGAACGGGCGCACGCGCTGGCCACCGGCGACCTCTCCCGGAGCGGAGGCCGGGGCCGGGCGGACGGACGCGGTGCGCAGACCTTCCGCGACCTCCAGAACCATCCGTTCGTGACCGTGAACGTCGTCGTGCCGCCCGGGCTGACCGACGCGGTCCAGGACGTCGTACGGCGCGCCTCGGGCGGAACGTGGCAGTACAACGAGGAAGGCGCCCCCGCACGGGAGGCGATCATGCGCGCCTTCCAGCCGCAGTACGCGACGGCCAACTTCGACCAGAGTTCGGGACCGCTCGGCTTCGGCATCGGCGCGCTGATGGGCAAGTCGCCGTACGCCACCCTGTGGGCGACCTTCCGCCACTTCACCGCGGTGCGGAACATCCACCCGCTGACCGGGCCGATCGCCATGGACACCGAGATGGTGCTCGGCAGCGGCACCCAGGCGTCCGGCAAGGTCAGCAGGAGCACCCTCCTCTCCTTCGGCGGCCGGCTGACCTACGCCAAGCCCCACGGCGTCGGTCCGGGACTGGTCGGCACCTACGGACTCGCCGTCAACCCCTGGTCGTGGTCCGGGCAGAAGAGCGTGACCGTCACCCGCAGCGTGGTCGCCGACCTCAACCTGAAGGGGTTCACCCACCAGGTGCTGGTGTCCGGCACCGTCGAACACTGGACGGCGATGGTCGCCGGCATGCTGGGGACGACCGCCGCGAACCTGCCCCTCGTCCCGGACTCGCTCGCCGGAACGGCCGGTTCCGTCACCTCCGTCCCCGGCGGCTGGATGGCGCACCTGCCGGAGAAGAGCGCCCACCGGCTCAAGCTGATCAACGACGGGATGGGCGACGTCCCCGCCTACACCGCGCGGACCTGGTCACCGCAGCCCTGGCTGCGCGGCAACTCCTTCGGCACCTACCCGGTGAACGCGCTGGACCCCACCGCCGTGCTGGCCCGCTTCCACCGGAAGGTGAAGGACCTCGGCTTCGACGACGTCGCCCTGGAACAGGTCCGCCGGCTCGTCACCTCCCGCGTCCTGCGCGCCCTCGACCGGGAGATGACCGGCACCGGCGTCTCGTCCCCGGCCCGGTCCGGCGGCTGGGGCTGGGGAAGCCTGCGGATCGGCACCCGGCAGGCCCGGGTACGGGTCGAGCTGATCCCCGGCGAGTCCACCTTCGAGATGCTCGACCACAGCACGGAGATGGAGGAGAACCGGCGGGCCGTCGAGACCGTCCAGGAAGCCTCGGACGTCACCACGGGCCGCGACGTCGGCCTCCTGACCGGCGAGGGCGTGCAGACCGGCGACCCGACGGCGGTGGCCGCGGGACCCACGTACTCCGAGTCCGGCACCTCCCGGCACACGGTCGCCTCCGGCCACACCGTCTCCTCCAGCACCACCTACCGGGCCGCCTCCACCGAGCCGCACGCCGAGATCTCCACGCCGTACAGGCTCCGCATCACCCTGGAGGTGACACCGGACTCCGCCCCGACCGGCCCGCGCGGCCCGGACCCGGCGCGGGAAGACGCCGCCGGATCGCGGCAGCCCCAGGACCCGGCGCGCGGAGACGCCACCGGATCGCGGCAGCCCCAGGACCCGGCGCGCGGAGACGCCGCCGGGCCGCTGGAGCGGGCCCGGCGCCGGTTCACCGGTGCGACGACCGTCACCGAGACCGACTCCGTCGGCATACTGCGCGAACACGTCCCGCTCAGCCTGATGGTGCCCGACCCGGACCCCCACCTGCCCGTCACCGACCCCCGGCTCGCCCCGCCCGACCTCACGCTCACGGCACCTCCCCGCGCCGGTGTCCGGCCCGAGCTGCGGGAGCCCGGCGTGCGGTACGGGGACGGCACCCGGAAGCCGTTCACCGTCCCCGAGAACGGGTTCCACGTCCGCCGGATCATCGGACTCGAACACGTCCAGGAGGCCAACAACCGCGCCCTCGCCGAGTCCTACGGCCTGAACCTCTCCGCCCTCGACGACGAGGCGTCCGGGGACAGGCACTCCGGTGGCACGCAGTCGGGTGGCAAGCAGTCGGGTGGCAAGCAGTCCGGTGGCACGCAGTCGGGTGGCAAGCAGTCGGGTGGCAAGCAGTCCGGTGGCACGCAGTCGGGTGGCAAGCAGTCCGGTGGCGAGCAGTCGGGGGACAGGCAGCCCGGTGGCAAGGCGTCCGGCGCCGGCATGTCCCGTGCCGACGCCGACCGCCGTCGCTCGCGGCTGCTCCTGCGGGCCAGGGACACCGGCCTCACCCGGCTCGGCACCGGTGCGGCCCAGGCGCTGGAGGACGGGACCAACAACACGGCCCTGTCGACCTTCTACGACCGGACGCTGACCCCGACCGGCTACCAGGTGCCGGGGCTGACCCACCGCCACCTCGTCGGCACCGACACCGGACAGCTGTCGCTGTTCTCCCGGCCCGACTTCAGCCGCGCCGTGCTGCTGACCGTCGCCGACGGCAAGAAGATCGAGGTGCTCCGGGAGACCGGCGAGGGCGCGAGCACCTCGGTCGCGCAGGAGAACGTCCAGGACTCCGCCCTCGGCGCCGGAGTGATCGTACGGTCCGAGCAGACCGGCCTGAACCAGCTGGCCACGACCGTCACCGGTCCGTACGCCGCCGACGGCGACGGGGCACCGGTCGGCGGCGACCACGCGTCCTCGGTCAACGTCAAGCCGAAGACCGGCCGGGAGTTCCTGTTCGCCGTCCCCACCAGCTGGCTCAGCGTCGCCGACGTGCACCGGGGCGTCAAGGACAGCCGCCTGGGGAAGGCGGTCGCCGGGACCTTCGGGTTCCTCAGGCCGGGGCCCAGGACGGTCACCTCCGAGACGTACGTCCTCGCCTGGGTGCGCGACGACGTCGCCCGCGACCTCGCCCTGATCGACGACACGAACTTCCCGTCCCGGGTCTCGGCGGCCTGGGACGCCGTGGGCAAGGCGAGCAAGGCGTGGACCGACGCCGACAAGGCGTACTGGAAGAAGCGCCGCACCGCGCTCCCCCTGCGCGAGGCCGTGGACGACGCGAGCGGCGCCCTGAGGACGGCCCGGACCGCCGCCGCGGACACCGCGCGCAGCCTCGCGCCGGTCCGGGAGGCCGCCGACGCCGCGGACCGGGAGCTCCGGCGGGCCCAGGACGACGCGGCCGCGGACCACGCCCGCGCACGGCGGATCACGGAGGCGGCCGACGCCCTCGACGCCGCCGACACCGCCCTCCGCCGGGCCCTGGACGCCGCGGCCGACGGCCCGACCACGGCACGCACCACGGCCGACACCGCCCGGGACACCCTCGACGCCCTGCACGGCCGGGCGGAACTGCCGGGTGAGGGTCCCGATCCCGACCGGCTCCGGCAGGCCCCCGCCGACCTCGCCGAGGCCGAACGGACGGCCGCCGGGCCGCGCGAGGACGCCGACCGCGCGGTCGGCACCGCCCGCCGCCTGCGCGACGAGGCCGCCGCACGGCTCACCGAGGCCGAGCGGGCGGCGGACACGCTGCCCGGTACGCCCGCACGGCTCACCGAGGCCGAGCGGGCGGCGGGCGCACCGCCCGCTCAGCCGTCCCCGGCCGCCGACTCCGGGCTTGCCCGGCGGACCGCGGCCGCACTGCGCGACGCGGCCGACCGGCGGGCCGACGCGGCACGCGCCCGGCAGCAGGAGGCGGCCGGGCGGCTCGCCGGACCCGCCCGGGCCCACGACGAGGCCCGGGCGGAGGTGGAGGCGGCGACCGGCCGGCTGAACACGGCACGCGCCGCCTTCGAGGCCCGGCGCGCCGAACTCACGGCACTGCGCGAGACCGCGGAGACCGCCGCCGCCGAGTACCACCGGGTACGGGCGGGCGCCGACCGGCTCACCCGGTGGCACCGGCTCGCCGCCACCGAGGAGGGCCGGCAGCACCTCGGCGACCTGGCGGAGCCGCCCCCCGTGAGCCATCAGGCCCCGCCAAAGAAGCCCGCCCCGCCCAAGGCCCCCGCCCCGGCCCGCCCCCGCTATACCAGGACCGCCCCCGGCCCCCGGCCCACCGCCACCGACGGGACGGGGCCCACCGGGACCGCCGCCGCTCCCCGGCCCACCGCCACCGACGGGACGGGGCCCACCGGGACCGCCGCCGACGCCCGGCTGACCGCGCCCGACGGGACCGAGTACACCTTGCGTGACGTGCCGAGGGACGGCGACGCCTTCTTCCACGCGCTCGCCCGGGGCCTCGTCGAGGCCGGCTCGCCGCTCGCCGCCGAACACGGCATCGTCCCCTCCGACCCGGAGATGCCCGCCAAGCTGCGCCGACTGCTGTCGGAGCGGCTGACCGACCCGGCCGACGCGGACCTCCTCGCGGCCGTCGCCCCCGACCACACCGACGTCTTCACCGCGGCCGAGGTCCAGGGGACGGGTCCCGTCCCCGACCTGCGACCGGACACACCGGGCCGCCGCGAGTTCGACGCGCTGGGAGTGATGCCGCATTCGGTGACCCTGGACGACCGGGCCCGGGCCCGGCTGGCCGCTGCCCAGCTCCGGCGGCAGGGGACGGCCGACGACGAGACCCGCTGGGACCACGCCGCCGCCGACCTGCTCCCGCTCCTCGCCGCCCGCACCTTCGGCGTGGACGTCACCGTCGTCCGCGGCGACGGCAGCTTCCAGGACTTCACCCCGGGCACCGGGACGGCCGCCGAACGGCTCCGCTCCCTGGGCCTCGTGGACGACGGCACCGACGCCGGGCGCACTCACCTGGTGCTGAGCCTGGACGACCGGCACTACCAGCTCGCCGTCCCGGTGACCGGCCGGGCCGCGACGCCCGCCACGGACCCGCCGGCCGGCCCTCCGGCGCCCGTCGTGCCGTCCTGGGGCGTTGCTCCGGGCACCGATCTGGACCACGCGTACGGCGCGCTCGCCGGGCCGAAGAAGGTGAAGGACGAGGAGCGGGAACAGGCTTCGCCGCCGGGGGATCCGGGTGCGGGTTCGGGCACGGGATCGGGGGCGGGCGCGGGCGCGGGTGCGGGTTCGGGTTCGGGTGCGGGTGCGGGTGCGGGTTCGGGTGCGGGTGCGGGTGCGGGTGCGGGGAAGCGCCCCGTCCGGGTCAATCCGCTGTGGTACTCGCTGGACGACTTCCGTCCGACGCTCCTGGAGCGCAAGGCGGCGACCTGGCTCTATTCGGTCGACGCGGAGGGCGACATCCATCTCGGGGTGGAGGAGATGGAAAAAGCCTTGGAGAGAGGCGAATTCCAGGAGCTGTTCGACCGGATGGCGGCCAGGAACCCGGACCTGACGGAGGAGGAGCTGCGGCGGGGGCTGGAGGGCCAGGGGCATCCGACGACGGCGCTGGGCTTCGACGCCTCGGGCCGGACGTCGGTCCAACCGGCCAGGGTGAGCGGTGAGTTGGCGTGGAACGAGGAGAAGGGGCGCTGGGAGGTCAACGACAAGTCCGGCCGGTACATGAGTGACAGCGTCCGGAAGGTGACCGCCGAGGAGGCGCTTCGCTGGGTCGGCAACGTGGCCCGGCGGATGTCGGCGCGGTGGGGGGTTCCGGTCGAGCCGGTGCTGGCCAAGCACGGTGCCCCCCAGCAGCCGGCCCCGCCACCGGCCGACCCGCCCGCACCACCGGCCGACCCGCCCGCACCACCGGCCGGCCCGCCCGCGCCCGAAGCGCCGTCGGACGCGAAGACCACCGGACTGCACCCGTCCGACCCGCCCGCGCCCCACGCGCCGTCGGACGCGAACGCCAGCGGGCCTCGCACCGCCGTCGTGCCGGCGCCCGACGTGCCGGCGGAACCGCAGTCCACCGCCTCCGCCCACCCGGCCGATCAGCCGGCCCCCCACTCGACCGCCCGCCCGGCGCCCGATGTGCCCGAGGCGCCCGGCGCGCCGGAGGAGCCGGTGCGTCTCTGGGCCCAGGGAGTCCCGCAGCAGGTGCCGGCCGACGGCAACTGTCTGCTGTACGCCTTCATGGCGAGCGACCCGGGCTATGTCCGCGACCGGCTGCCCGGCTTGGCCGCCGACGACCCGGTGGCCTACGCATGGCTGGGCGACCCCGCGAGGGTGCGTCGCGACCTGGCCAGGAACGCGCAGGTCCTCTCCCGGTTCGGCGTCCTCCTCTCGGGTCCGCACACCCAGCTCGCCGCCGCCATGGCGGAGCACGTGGCCCGGTCGCTGGGCGGGGACGCCGGGCCGCTGCCGGCCGAACTGGCCTGGCAGTACCGCGGCAGCGAGTCGTCCGAGGGGTTCACCGCACGGGTGTGGGCCATGGACCGGGGGCAGGTGCTGGACCAGCTGCGCGCGCACGGTCTGGCGCCCTCGGACGACTCGGCGTCCTCGACCGACGAACAACTGCGCGACCGGCTGCTGAGGGACGCGCCGCTCCAGGACGACGAACTGGCCCGTCTGACGGAAGCCGTCCAGGACTGGAGCGGGCGCTGGGCGTCCGCCGAGGGCGAGACCTTCCTCCTGCTGCTGGCCCACGCCTTCGACGTACGGTTCGCCGTCTCCACGGGCGGCGGACAGGGCGACGGGCCGACGCGCGGCGGAGGCTCCGAGGTCGGCCCGCGCGGCGCGACCCGGCTGATCGAGCTCTACCGCAGCACGGGCAGCGGTGGACGGGGCGGCGAGCACTACAGCGGAAGCGACGCCCCGCCCCGCGAGGAGCCCCGGGAACAGGGCGGCCCGGACGAGCTCGAGCGGTCGGCTCCGGTTCCGCCGTCGCAGGCCCCGCCGCCTCAGGTCCCGCCGTCCCAGGCCCCGCCACCCCTCCAGGCCCCCGAAGAAGCTCCGACCGCGGAGGAGCTGAAGTGGCTGACCCGCCTCAACCCGTGACGAGCACACCGGTCCGGCGGCGCACGCCCCGATGATCCGCCGGACCCGCCCCGCACCCCATCTCCTTCTCCATCTCCCCACCAGCGACAGCGCCGAAGAGGACAGAGCACGTCATGAGCGAACGAGCAGCGAACACCCCGGACGACGAAACTGCGTCCGGGGCCGCGTCCGGGTCCGCGTCCGGAACCGCGTCCGGGTCCGCGTCCGGAACCGCGTCCGGGTCCGGGTCCACGTCCGCGTCCACCTCCGCGGAGCGGAACGGACCGGCGGGACCCGACCCGTCCGGGACCACCGGCTCACCCGGCGCGCAACCCCCGTCCCGGACTCCGGCCCAGACGCCGCCCGCGACCCCGACGGCCTCCTCCGGCCGTGGCGCGGCCCGGACGGAGGCGTCCGCCGCCGCGGACCCGTCCGGGCCGTCGGGCCCCTCGGGCTCGGCCACGGGCGACGCGGCCGCGCGGACGCCCGGGACGCCGCCGGAGGCCGCCGCCCCGGAGCCGGAGGCCGGCCACGGTGTCCTGACCGGGCGGCTGTCGTCCGGGGTGCTGGCCGGCGCCGCCCTGGCCGGACTGCTCCTGATCGCCGCGCCGTTCGGCATCGCCACGCTGGACGACGGGGACCGGTCCTCCTCCGACTCCGCGTCGTCCCACGGGGACGACCTGCCCGCGGGGCTCCCGCAGGACGACGAGCAGCCGGGCTTCGTGCCGGTCCCCGCCGAGTCCTCGGGCTCTCCGACCGCCCGGCCGAGCGCCTCGGGCACCTCCCGGTCCGGCGGGAACCCCGTCCCGGCCCAGTACGGCCCCGCGACACCGAGCCCGGCCACCACCGGCGTGCCCCGCACGAGCGCGCCGGACGACGCGAAGGCCGGGACGAAGGCCGGGACGAAGAGCGGCGCCGCGACGAGCACCCCGGCCACCGGCGGCGGTGACAGCGCGGCGGTCCCGCAGTCGGCCGCCCAGTCGACCACGTACCGCCAGATCGTGAGCAAGCTGAACGGGCGCTGCGTCGACATCCCCGACTACCGGGCCGTGGTCGGCGCGAACCTCCAGATGTGGGACTGCGCCCCGCAGGAGAACCAGCGGTGGGAGTTCCACTCGGACGGCACCCTGCGGGCCATGGGCCTGTGCCTGACGAGCGTGTGGCACGCGGGCGAGGACGGATCGCCGATCCAGCTCGACACCTGCGCCGGCCGCCCCCAGCAGAAGTGGGTCCTGAACAGCCGTGAGGACCTGGTCAATCCGGCGGCCGACAAGTGCCTCGACATCGTCGACGCGAACGCGCAGAACGGCGCGCGGCTCCAGCTGTGGTCCTGCAACGGCAGGGCGCACCAGAAGTGGGTGAGCCGCTGACCGCCCCGGCCCGCGCCGCCCCACCGACACCTCACGCCCGACCGGGCAACCCCCGACCAAGCACCCCCTAAGCAACCCCCGCCAGGCAACCGCGCCACCCGGCCCGGCCCGGAGAGGAGCACCACCCCATGACACGCCATGTGCTGGCCGTCGACCCGGAGGACGCCGGGTGTCACGCGTCCATCGCAGACGCCGTCCGGGCCGCGCGCAGCGGCGCCCTGATCACGGTGGCGCCCGGCCGGTACAGCGACCCGCTGGTGCTGACCGACGTGGTGACGATCGTCGCGGCGGAGGGGCGCGGCTCGGTGGAGCTCGCCCCCCGGTCCGGGACCGCGGTGACGGCGACCGCCGAGGCCGTCAAGCTCACCGGTCTGGTGATCCGGGGCGGTGACGGGGAACTGCCCGCCGTCGACGTGCCGGACGGCCAGCTGGAGCTGGACGACTGCGAGATCAGCGCCGTGGCGTGGACCGCCGTACTGGCCCGCGGCGGCGGCGCGCTGGCGATGCGGGACAGCCGGGTCACCAACGCGGCCGGCGCGGGGGTGGTGGTGACCGGCGAGGCCGAGAGCGTCGTCGAGGACTGCCGGCTGGAGGACCTGGCGGCGTCCGGTGTGGTGATCGGCGAGCGGGGCAACCCGCTGATCCGCCGCTGCACGGTCCGGGACGCCGCGGGCAACGGCGTCTTCGTCAACGGCGAGGGGCGCGGCTCCATCGAGGACTGCGACATCTCGGCCACCGCCAAGCCCGGCATCGCGCTGGAGGACAGCAGCGCCACCCGCGTCCTGCGCACCCGGGTCCACGGGGTCGGCGGCGTCGGGATCCACATCTCCAGCCGCAACCGGGTGCTGGTGGAGGACTGCGCCGTGGAGGACCCGGCGGGACACGGGCTGACCGCGTCCGGCGACGCGGAGCCCGTGGTGCGCAGGCTGCGGGTGACCGGGGCCGGACAGCAGGGCCTGCGCCTCGGTGACAAGTCGCGCGGCAGGTACGAGGACTGCGAGGTGCGCGACGCCGGCGGGGCCGGGCTGTGGGTCGGCGGCAACGCGTCGCCCGTCCTCACCGGCCTGACGGTACGCGGCGGCGCGGCCGACGGCACGCACCTCACCGACGACTCCACGCCCGAACTCGACCGGCTCCACGTCACCGGCCCCGCGGGCACCGGCGTCCGCACCGACGAGAACGCCAACCCGTTGCTGCGCCGGGTCACCCTCACCGCCTGCGACGGGCACGGCGTGGAGGTCTCCGGCACCGCCCGCGGACGGTACGAGGACGTGGAGATCGGCGAGGTCCGCAAGTCCGGGGTGCGCATGGCCGACTCCTCCCGTCCGCTCCTGAACGCCGTACTGGTCCGGGAGGCGGGCGGCAACGGCTTCGCGGTCGCCGGGACCGCCACCGGCACCCTGCGTGACTGCGACGTGTTCCGCGCCGACGCGGACGGCCTGGCCGTCGCCGCGGGGGCGGACGTGACGGCCACCCGGTCGCGGTTCCACGGCTGCGGGCGCGCCGGTGTCATGATCGCGGCCCGGGGCACGGGCACGCTCACCGACTGCGAGGCGTTCGAGAACACCGGCGACGGCATCCTGCTGCACACCGCGGAACGGGTCGTCCTCAGGAACTGCGCCGCCTTCGAGAACGGCCGCAGCGGCCTGCGGCGCACCGTGGTGAGCGAGAGCACGCTGCTGGAGCAGCTGGTCAGCCGGTCCAACGGCGCGGAGGACGTGCACGGGGAGACGCGGGAGGCGCCAGGATCCCCCGCCCCCCGGAACGCCCACGCCGCACCGCCGGATCCGCCCCGCCGACCCGCCGCGGACGGCGACCCCGACCGCGACCCCGACCTCGACCGGGACCGCGACGCCGATCGCGACCGCGCTCGTGCCGCAGGCGCGGACACGGACGCGGACACGGACGCGAACACGGACGAACCAGGGCAGAGCGGGCGGAACGGGCAGGGGAGCCGGCCGCGGAAGCAGCGGTCCCGGACCTCGCCCCTGGCCGAACTCGAGTCGCTGATCGGCCTCGACTCGGTCAAGCGCGAGGTCAAGACCCTGGTGAGCCTCAACCAGATGGCGCGGCGCCGCACCGAGATGGGCATGTCGGCCCCGCCGATGAGCCGGCACATGGTCTTCGCCGGGCCCCCCGGCACCGGAAAGACCACCGTGGCCCGGCTCTACGGCAGCATCCTCGCCGAGATGGAGGTGCTGCGGTACGGGCACATCGTGGAGGTGGCCCGTCAGGACCTGGTCGCGCAGGTCATCGGCGGTACGGCGATCAAGACGACGGAGGCGTTCGAGAAGGCCCGCGGCGGGGTGCTGTTCATCGACGAGGCGTACACCCTCACCTCGCAGTCGGACGGGGGCGGCGGCGCGGACTTCGGCCGGGAGGCCGTGGACACGCTGGTGAAGCTGATGGAGGACCACCGCGACGACACGGTGGTGATCGTCGCCGGCTACTCGGTGGAGATGCGCCGGTTCCTCGCCACGAACCCCGGCCTCGCCTCCCGGTTCAACCGCACCGTCGAGTTCCCGAACTACACCGTGGACGAGCTGGTGACGATCGTGGAGCACATCTGCCGACGGCACCAGTACGAACTCGGTCCGGGCACGGCCGACACGCTCGCCGCCCACTTCGAGCGGCTGCCCCGCGACGACACGTTCGGCAACGGGCGGACCGCGCGCCGCACCTTCGAGGAGATGGTGGACCGTCAGGCGTTCCGCCTCGCCGGTGAGCCGGACGTGGCACCGGCCGACATGCTGCGGCTCACCCCCGAGGACCTGGGCGCCCAGGCCGCCCCCGGCGGCGCCGGGGGCGGCGAGGCGGGGCGCGAGGAACTCGACGTGCTGCTCGGCGAGCTGAACGCCATGGTCGGCCTCGACGAGGCCAAGCAGACCGTGGCCTCCCTGGTGCACCTGCTCGCCAACACCCGGCGGCGCGCGGCGGCCGGACTGCCGACGGCGACGCTCAGCCACCACGTGGTGTTCTCGGGGCCGCCCGGCACCGGCAAGACCACCGTGGCCCGGCTGTACGGCCGGCTGCTCGCCGCCCTCGGCGTGCTGTCCCGCGGGCAGGTCGTCGAGGTGGCACGGGCCGACCTGGTGGGCCGCTACGTCGGCCACACCGCCCAGATGACCAGCGACGCCTTCGACCGGGCCCGCGGCGGCGTGCTGTTCGTCGACGAGGCGTACACCCTCACCCCCGGCGGGGCGGACCGCGGCGGCACGGACTTCGGGCAGGAGGCCGTGGACACGCTGGTGAAGCTGATGGAGGACCACCGCGACGACGTGGTGGTGATCGTGGCCGGGTACACCGAGGAGATGGACGGCTTCCTGGCGTCCAACCCGGGACTGTCCTCACGGTTCTCGCACCGCGTCGAGTTCGCCGACTACGCGCCCGACGACCTGGTCGTCATCGTGGAACGGCAGGCCGAGGCGAACGGCTACACCTGCGGGCCGGGCCTGTCGGACCGGCTGCGCGAGCACTTCGCGTCGATGGAACGCGACCGCTCCTTCGGCAACGCCCGCCACGCCCGCAAGGTCTTCGAGTCGCTGGTCACCCGTCAGGCGTTCCGGCTGAGCGCGTCGCCCGCCCCGACCCTCGACGAACTACGGCTGCTGCTCCCCGAGGACCTGCCCGCCTGACCCGCCCGACACCCGCCCCGACCCACATCCGACCCGACCCGGTTCGGGACCGGTTCCGAACTCTTTCCGATCCGTTCCGAACTTTTTCCTCGGTCACCCCATCGAACCACGGTGGTCGGCCCGACCGGCCGGCCGACCACCGTGTTCCGTTCCTCCTCCGCACGCCTCCACACGACCGTGCGGCAGGAGCCGGCCAGACTGAGGACGATGACATGAGCAAGCCCCGTGTAGCCGTGCACGCCGCCGACCCGATCACCCAGGTCGGGCTGGCGTCCTGCCTGGAGCGCAGGCCGCACATCGTGCCGGCGGCGATTGAGGAGGCCGACGCCGTGGTGGTGGCGGTCGAGACCGCGGACGCCGCCACGCTCGACGTCCTGCGCGGCCTGCCCGCGCCGGAGCGGGCCCGGTTCGTCCTGGTGGTGGGCGGCGGCTGGTACGTCGATCCGACCGCCGCCGTCGAGTGCGGGGTACGGGCCGTGCTGTGGCGCGCGGAGGCGAACCCCACCGCGCTGGTCCGGGCGGTGGTCTCCGTCGCGAACGGGCAGGCGTGGCTGCCCCCGACGGTCCAGGGACGGCTGCTGGACCAGATCGAGCACGTCCAGCGGGAGGTCCTGCGCCCCCGGGGACTGACCCCCTCCGGGCTCACCTCCCGGGAGATCGACGTGCTCCGCCTGGTCTCGGAGGGGATGGACCTGTCCGAGATCGCCGTGCGGATGAGCTACTCCGAGCGCACCATCAAGAAGATCGTCTCCTCCGTCATGGGCCGGCTGGGACTGCGCAACCGGGTCCACGCGGTGTCGTACGCCATCCGCGCCGGACTGATCTGATCATGCCCGGCACCGCCCGTCACCGGGCAGACGCCCGGTCGGGTACGAACGGGAAGCCTCCGCTCCCTTCGGTGCCCGCTCCGGCCCCCGCCCCCGCCGACGCACCACCCGCTGCCCTACGGTGCCCCGCTGCCCTACGGTGCCCCGCGCCGGCCCCGCCGCCCGCCGTCCCGCCCGCCGCGCCGGACCCAGAGAGAGCCACCCACTGATGCGTACCGTGCTGCGCGGGAACCCGCCGCGCACCGACGAGACCGCCGGCGGCCGAACCGCCGGGGAGACGGCCGGGGAGACCCGGCTGGAGTGCGCCGACAGCGGCGGCGCGCTGCTGATCCGGCCCACGGACCGCCGGGACGACCTGGCCGTCGCGTTCGCCGCGGGCCTGGCCGCCGACCCCCGGCACACCCGGGTGGTCGTCGACCTGCCGGCGCGGGCTCCGGCCGAGCAGTGGAAGGCGGCGGCACGACTGCTGCGCCGGCGGGGCCGCAGCTTCCGCGTCGTCCCCGGGCGGCAGGAGGGCGCCGACGCACTGGCCGCCCCGCAACAGCTGGCCGATCTGCTGCGCCGCGAGGTGCTGGCCCCCGACGGCCCGGTCCGCCCCGCCGCCGACGGCTGGCTGTGGGTGCCCGAAGGACACGGCTCCGGCTGGCTCAGCTTCCGGCCGGGCGTGGTGCCGCGCCGGGTCTCCCGCCGGTTCCCGGAACCGGCGTGGGAGCCCGGACTGCGGGACACCACCTGGCGGCCGGCCGACGGCGCCGTCGCGGAGCCGCTGCACGCCGGGGTCTGGCTGCGGACCCCGGGCGACGACGGCCCCCGCGCACACCGGTGGCGGCTCACCGCGGAGCTGGCCGCCCGGACCGACCGGCTGACCGTCGTGCTCGGCAGCCCCGGCGGGCCGGCGCTGCCCGCGGAGGCGGTGACCGGATGGTGGGCGGCACTGCCACCTGCCCTGCGCCGCACGGCCCGGTTCGTGGCGTACGGCCCGGTCGCGGTGCCCGGCGGAGACCTCGGACAGGGACTGGCGGACCTGCTCGGCGGGCCGGTCACCCTGTGCGCCGGGATCCCGGAGCCCGCCCGGGCCGGGGCCGACGCGCGGACGCACACCGTCCTCGCGGACGGGACACGCGGGTGGCGGCCGTTCGCCCGGGAGGTCGAGCACACCCCGCGCCCCTCCGGCGGCGGCCCCGCCGCGCCACCCCGGATCGTGGCCCACCGGCGGCCGCTGCCGGGCCTCGCGGAGATCACGGAGGAGGTCTACCGGCAGACGTACCGGTACGCGCCCGGCGTGGTCCTCGAAGTGGTCCGCAGCGGGTTGTGGCTGCGGCCGCCGCACGCGCCGTCCGACGCGGACCGCGTCCGCCGCGCGCCACTGGCCCCCGCCCACGCGGTGATCTGGTACGACGCCGGGTCCGCCGCGACCGCCGACCGGCTGCGGCAGCTCGCACGGCAGGTACGGGACCGGCTCGGAACGGCCGCCGGGCAGGACTGCCGCGTCCTGCCGTCCTACGACGCGCCCGGGACACCGCGGGCCGCGCCGCCCGCCCCGGCGCCCCGGCCCGGCTCGCCCGAACGGCCCCCACAGGCCGAGCTGACCGAGCTGACCGAGCTGACCGATCTGGCTGAGCTGATCGATCTGACCGGCCTCACCGACCTGGCGGCCGTACGCCGCTGCCTCGCCGGGAACGGGCCCGGCGGCCCGCCGCCGGACCAGCCCCTGGCCCGGCGCATCGCCGCGGAACTGCGCCGGCTGCCCTGCCACCGGGGCCCGGCCGTGGTGCGTGCCGCCGTTCCCCGCGCGGCGATGGCCGACTGGAGCCGGCCGCACCGGCTCGTCACCGAGTGGGGCTTCTGGCCCGCGTCGACCAGCCTGCGGCAGCAGGGAGACGGACGCCCGGACGCCGACGGAAGCGAGGCCGGGCCCGAGGTCGAGGTCGAGTTCCTCGTCTGGTCGGTCACCGCCCGCCCCACGCAGGCGCTGGACCCCGGCGTACCCGACCGGGTGGTCTTCCTGCCCGGCACCGCCTTCCGGGTGCTCCGGGTGACCGACGGGCCGCCGGCGAGGGTGCTGCTGCGGGAGGTGCCCGCCTCGGAGGAGGTCACCGAGGGCGAGGGACCGACCGCCCGACTGGACCGGGCCGCACTGGCGGGACTGCGGCAGGCGCTCACGGCCCCGCTCACGGCACACCCGGCTGGACACACGGCATGAACGAACGAGAGGTACGGGAGACAGACATGGCAGGACCGGACAGGGCGCACGACGGCACGCCCGAGCAGTCGGCCGTATGGCACCAGCCGCTTCCCTGGGCGCCGTCGAGCCCGGCCGCCGCACCGGGGCGGGCAGCGGGACCCGAGCCGCGGCCGGCACCGGAACGGTGTTCGGAACCGCGACCGGAGCCGAGAACGGAACCGTCGGCGGCCCCCGGCCCGCGTGCCGCCGCACGCAGCACGGCGGCGAAGACCGCCGAACGACGGGAACCGGAGCGGGAGCACGCACCCCGCGCGGGGACCAGCACCCAAGCGGCGACCGTCCCGCCGTCGGCGAACGCCACGCAAGCGGCGACCGTCAGGCAAGCGGCGGCCGGCCCGCAAGCGGCGACCACCCCGTCGTCGGCGACCGCCACACCAGCGGAGACCGCCCCGTCTCCGGAGACCGTCCCCCGGACGGAGGCCCCGCCCCGCACCGCTGGTGCCCTCCCCGCCGGACTGCTGGCCGGCCTCCGTTTCCGGTGGAAGACCTCCGCCCCCACCGCCGACCCCACACCGCAGCCCGCACAGGACCCCGAACCCGAACCCGCCCCCGCCCCTGATCCCACCCTCGCCCCCCAGCCCGCACAGGATCCCGCCCCCGCCTCCACCCCCGCCGCCATGAACCCGCCGCGTCCCGGTCGTCAGCTCGCTCTCCAGACCGCCGGTCTGGCGCTGCTGGGTACGGTGCTGCTCGGGACGCCGTTCCTCCTCATGGCGGGGGAGTCCGACCGTCCCGTGGAGGACACGGAGGCCGTCAGGTCCGATCTTCGCGGGGAGACCGCGACGCCGGACGCCGCGGCGGCGCTGCCCGGCACCCGCGTCCCCGGCCCGGCGGTACCGACACGGACGAGCACGCCGGTGCCGAGTGGCGCCGGCCGGACAGGGGCCGCCGCACGTCCCGGCGAGGCCCTGGCGCCGGCCGGGCACGCGGCCGACTCGGTCCGCCCCACGAGGGGTGCCGCACCGGAGTCCGGCCGGGCCGACGGGACGCCCGGGCCCACGGCGAGCCCCAAGCCCACGGTCCGCGCCGCCACCCCCACGCCGGTCACCACCCCCGCCGGCGGCTGGTCGACGACGGTCGTGCAGCCGAACCAGCAGCTCGCACCGGGCGAGTCCTGGACGACCGACCGCCTCACCATGACGATGCGGACCAACGGCGACTTCGTCCTCTACGACGAGTACGGCACCGCCCGCTGGTCCACCGGGACGAGCGGCGCCGGCAACCGGGTCATCATGCAGGGCGACGGGAACCTCGTCGTCTACGACCGCGGCGGACGTCCCCTCTGGAACAGCGGCACCGCGGGTCATGACGGTGCGATCCTCTGCCTCCAGAACGACGGGAACGTCACGATCCTCCACCAGGGCAGCGCCCTGTGGTCCACCGGCACGCACGACCGGTCGTGACGGTACGGCCGTCGCTCAGGCGGTGCTCGGGTTCAGGGCCAGCGGCTTGATCCGGCCCTCCAGCATCGCGCCCAGGCCCTGCGCGGCGCAGATGTCGGGCCGCTCGGCGATGTGCACCGGCATGCCGGTGGCCTGCCGCAGCATCTGGTCGAACCCGGGCAGCAGTGCGGACCCGCCGACCATCATGATCCCGCGGTCGGCGAGATCGGCCACCAGATCGGGCGGGCACTCCCGCAGCACCCGTCCGATGCCGTCGAGCACCGCGGTCAGCGGCGTCTCGATCGCGTCCCGGACGGCCGCGGTGTCGACCTGGACGGAACGGGCGAGGCCGGTGGCGACGTCCCGGCCGTGGATCTCCGTGGAGGCGGGGCCGTGCGGGGTGAGACCGTTGCCGGACAGGGCGAGCTGGAGCGGCCGTACGGACTGGCTGGGCAGCATCAGCTCGTGCTCGTGGCGCAGGTGCTGGACGATCGCGTGGTCGACCGCCTCGCCGCCGACGGGCACACGCTCGGCGGTCACGATCGACCCGAGGGAGAGGACGGCGACCTGGGTGGCGGCCGCCCCGCACACCATGATCATGGTGGCCTCGGGCCGTTCGACGGGCAGCCCGCAGCCGACGGCCGCCGCGATGAGCGTGTCGACCAGTTCCACCCGCCGGGCGCCCAGCCCGACCAGCGTCTCGATCGCCGCGCGCTGCGCCAGCGGGTCGGCGTCGTGCGGGGTGCAGGCGGCGGCGCGCAGGAACGGCTTGCGGCGCAGCTGGCGGCGGATCTTGTCGCCGAGCAGGTGCCGCAGCATGCGCTGCGCCATCTCGATGTCGACGACCGTGCCGCCGGAGACCGGGCGGACGACGCGGATGTAGTGCGGGGTGCGGCCCGTCATCCGCTCGGCGAACTCGCCCACCGCGATCAGCGCGCCGGTCCGGGTGTTCACGGCGGCGGCGGACGGCTGGTCGACGACGAGCCCGGCCCCCTTCACGTACACCCGCGTCCGCGCCGCCCCCAGATCGACGGCGAAGTGGCAGCGGCGCAACTGCTCCAGACTGGCGGTCATGGCAGGTCCTCCCGAGAGCGCAGGCCGTGGCGCCCGCCGGGCCGGCGGGCCGTGGTGAGTGGGCCGCCGGGCGGTGGCCTCCTACGCATCGTGCGGGGCCGGGAGGGCGGGCGCCCGCTGGAGGGGGCCGGGCGGGGCGCCGCCGAACGGGGGTTTTGTCCCGTACGCCCCCCGTGGATGACCGGCAAAGCCTCCGGGAGGTGCTAGAGGGACGGACCGGAGGTGGGGCGTCAGAGGGTTCGGGCCGCCTCCAGCACCGGCGCCAGTGACCGTACGGTCACCTCGCACCCGGCTGCCCGCAGCTCCTGCTCGACGGTCGGATTGCGGGCGAGGCCGATGAACCGCAGGCCGATGTGCTGGGCGGCGGTCAGCTCCGCCATGGTGGAGCCGATCAACACGCCTGTGGCCGAGGTGCCCGGACCCCCCAGGGCGCGCAGCAGACAGTCCGGGTGCGGGGTGAGCAGGGTCAGGTCCTCGCCCCGGCCGTGGATCCCGGCCCACGGCAGCCCGTACGGCTTCAGATAGCGGTGGACGGCCTGCTCGCTCACGTCCGTCACCACGGCCACCTGCCGCCTCGCGGCGTGCAACGCGCGCACCAGGGCCACGGCGTTGTGCGTGGTCGGGGCGTCCGGCACGGCCCGCAGCTCCAGCGTGTCCAGCCGTCCCCGCAGGAACGGCCCGAGCGGGTCGCGGGCGAAGAGGCGCAGT
The DNA here is from genome assembly GCF_042888135.1 of Streptomyces sp. NPDC003247. Classification (NCBI taxonomy): domain Bacteria; kingdom Bacillati; phylum Actinomycetota; class Actinomycetes; order Kitasatosporales; family Streptomycetaceae; genus Streptomyces; species Streptomyces sp. NPDC003247. The sequence continues at coordinate 574,430 of NZ_JBIAPF010000001.1, read as the reverse complement.
ACGTCCAGCGGATGCGTCACCGTCTCCCGGGCCGCCGCGATGGTCGACGGCCGGCCGGTCGGCGCGTCCCGCGGATCCCGGTGTTCGGCGGCGAGCGCCAGCAGCTCCAGGGCCGCCTCGCGCGCGGTGGCCGCCGTGAACAGGCGTGTGAGGGCGCCGTCGAAGCCGAGCAGGACGGTCTCGGCCCCGCCGAGCAGACCGGCCGGCGTCGGCGGCCGCGCCCCAGGGGCCTCGCCGGCCGTGGTCGCATCCCGCTCCGGTGCCAGCCGCACCTCACAGGTCACCGTGAGCCCCGGCACCGGCCACTTGCCCAGCTGCGTGGTGACCGCGCGCTGCGCACCGACCGCACGGCGCAGGGGGTGGCGGCGGGTGATACGGGGCGCGGTCTCCCGCAGGTGGGTGAGGAGCCGGTCGGACACGCGGGAGGTGTCGGAGCGGACGAAGGCCACGGGGTCCGCGACCCGCCAGGTCAGCTCGACGTGCGCCGTGAAGTCGCCCTTGCCGGAACTCGGCAGGGACAGCCGGTGGACGGCGTGGTGAGCGGTGAGGTCCACCTCGTAGTACGTCGTGAGCCGGGGCGGGCGCCTGCCGTGCGGCTGGGCCGGGTTGAGCAGGGTGAGCGGGCCGTCGGCCTGCGTGTGCACGACGGCGGTGCGGCCCGGTGCCGGTATGCCGAGCTGCCTCAGGTCCCGGGTGATGAAGGGCCCCCGCACCAGGTCCCGTTCCTCGTCCTCGACGTGGGTGCCGGCCGGCGGGCAGTACCAGGCGACCGGCGACCCGTCCGGGGTGTCGCCGTACAGCGGGCGGAACCGGTGGGGCCCGGAGGCGGCGGAACTGTCGGCGAAAGCCTCGTAGAGGGCGGGGGGCACGACGACCAGGACGGGGGCGGCCCCCTCGGGGGGTGTGGCGGGGCGGGTCGCCTCGGGGTCGCCGTCCTGGAACGTCACGTGCAGGCGCGGCGGTTCGGCCAGCTCGGAGAGGGGGCCGGGCAGCCAGCGCAGGGCGGCGGCGAGGACGGGCAGGAGGTAGGCGCCGGGGGCGATGCGGACCTGGTAGCCGTCGGGGCGTACCCGTACCTCGTACTGCTGGAGGGTGAGGTCGCCTCGGTCGAGGATCTGGTGCACCGCGTATTCGAGGCTGATCCGGGCTTCGGGATGGGCGCCGAGGTCGGTCCCGGTCCGGAAGTGGAGGGTGGAGTGGGGGGCGCCTCGGTCCGTCCGGTGGGTGCCGGTCCGCCGGCTGGGCGGTCCGTCGTGTTGCGGGCTCTCCTGGAGGAGCCGTCCGGGCCGCTCCGGCGGGGTCAGACGAAGGAGCCGCTGGACACCCCGCAGTCGGGCGTTCCCGTCGTCGGACGTCAGGTCGGTGACAGCGGCGTCCAGTTCCGCGGTGAGTTCCTCCGGCGCAGACAGCCCCGGGGCGGGGAGCACGAGCTGCTCGGTGCCCGGGTCGCCGGTCCCCCGCTGCATCGTGCGGACGAGGAGCGCCAAGTCGCGGAGGTCCTCCGTGCGGCTTCCGGTCCCGGTCCGAACGGCGTCGAGGCAGGCCAGGACCGGTCCTCGAGGAGAAACGATCACGTGGGACGCGTCCAGGCCGCCGGCCGGCCTGCCCTGTTCGTGCAGGGCCGCCAGGGCCGCGGCGAGCCCGGGGACGAGAAAGGTGAGTTCGTCCGGGGGAAGGCCGTGCGGGGCGACTCGGAGGCGGTGGAGCAGACTCCGGCCGTCGACGAACTCGCGTACGAGGTAGGGAACGTCCCCCTCGACGCCGTAGTCCCTGATCGCGGCGATCCCGGGGTGGTCGATCAGGCTGAGATCGTGCGCGATGCGGGTGAAGCCGTGGCGGAGCCACTGGGGCGGGCGGGGGTACATGCGCACGAGGACCGTCGCGCCGTCCCCCCGCGTGTCATGCGCCAGCCAGTCGCCGTAGGCCGGACCCGACCGCCTGACCAGGCGGTACCGTCCGCCGAGCAGGCTTCCTTCCGGGTCCTGCCCGCCGGACAGCCGTCGGACGCTCTCCCGGCTGATCATCGCGAACAGCGGCCCGCTGCCCGGGCCGTCGCCGCCATGACGGCCGTTCCCGTTCCTGTTCCCGTCGCCGCTGCCGCTGCCGCTGCCGCTGCCGCTGCCGCTGCCGTTGCCGTCGCCGTTGCCGTCGCCGTCGCCCGTGGACGCCCGGAACTCTCCGGCCGCCAGGCCCGCCCGGTCGTCGATCAGCCCGCCGACCCGCTCCAGCAGTTCCCGGGTGCGTCCGCGTGCCGTCCGGGGCAGGGTCCGCAGCAGCAGGTCGCGGACGCCGGGGCGGAAGGCGTACGCGCCGGGCGGGCCGGGGACGGCGGTCAGCATGCCGCTGAGGATCACCTCGGCGAGGTGCTGCGGGCGGGGATCGCGGTCCACGGCGCGCTGGACGAGACGCATCACCGGCACGGACGGCTCGGCCAGCGCCAAGTGACCGGCGAGGCGGAACGCCTCCGGGGAGGCGGTGGCGCGGAAGCGCAGGACCAGGTCCCGGGCCGGGAGGCCGGCGGGGTCGGCGCCCGTGCCGTCCGGGGCGGGGGCGCCGGGCCGCCGGCCCAGCCAGGCCGCCGCCCCCGGGGCGCGTGCCCCGCCCGGCGCGGCCAGCAGGGCCGCCCAGTGGGCGAGCCAGGGGGCACCCGGTTCCAGGACGGGCAGCGGAACGGCGGCCGGGTGCGGGCGCGGGGCGTCCTCGTCGTACGGGGTGAAGGCGAGGGCGGTGGCCGGGGCCGCGGCGGACGGGGACGCCAGCACGCCCGGCAGCGCCGGCAGGGCCGTGGCCGGCCACAGGTGTTCCGGCAGCGGCTGGACGACGGCCAGCGGCATCCGGGCCGCCCAGCGGCGCAGGGTGCCGTACCAGCGGTCGCCCGCCGGGCCGGGCCGCCACTGCGGGCCCACGCAGTCGCTGACGACGAGCGTGACGGTCCGGCCGTCGGCCGGGTCGGGGACGTGCGGGGCGCGCCCGTCGGGTCCCGCCGGGTGCAGGGTCACCGTGCGGAAGACGCCGGACTGGGCGAGGACGGCGTGCAGTTCGCGGACGAGGGGACGCCAGACCGGCATGGTGGGGCCGGTGTCGTGCACGAGGCTGAGGCGCAGCCAGCGGTCGTGCGCCGGACGCAGCACCGGCAGCCAGACGTCCGGGTGCGCGCCGAGCCGTGCGATGCGGTCGGCCGTGGCCCGCTCGTCCAGGAGCCGGGCGCGCGCCGACGGCACGGTCCGCTTCAGCGGGCGCAGGGCGCGCTGGAGGGCGAGCGGGCGGGGCAGCATCGGCGGCGCGGGGGCCAGCAGGGGCGTACCGCCGCCGTGGCCCTGCCCGTTCGACGGCGACGGCGACGGCGATAGTGATGGGGCCGGTGGCTGTGGTGCGGGTGCGGGTGTGGGTGCGGGCAGGTGCAGGGGGACGCGGTCGGTGGGCGGGGGCGGTGCGGGCGGGACGGCGGCGGGGCCCTCGCCCCGGTGCGTCCGGCCGGTGGGCGGTGCGGGGGAGCCGGGCGGCCGGTCCCCGTCGGCGGCGGGCGCCGCCGGGGGCGCGTCCGCCGCGTCCTGCCGCCGCCCGTCCTCCAGCCGCGCGGCCAGCCACAGCACTTCCGCCAGCTCCAGCGGGGTGGGCGGGGTCGTCCCGGCAGCGGTCAGGAGCGCGGCCAGCCTGCCGACCGCCGTACCGTCGCCCCCGGACGCCCCGTCAGAAGCCATCGCCGTCCGCCGTGGCGCTCAGATACGGCATCAGCTCGTCCGCGAGCGCGTCGCGGGACTCCGCGTCCAGGCCGGCGACGCCGGTGAGGTACAGGGCGTTCAGGAGCTGGTCGGTGGCGAGTTCGCCGTCGGCGGCACGGGTGAGGAAGCGGTCGATCAGGTGGTCCGCCGCGCCGGGCGGGGTGTCGAGGTGGGCGCGGACGATCTCGGTGAGCTGCTCGCGGTCGGGGCGGCGCAGCTTCAGGCGGACGCAGCGGCGCAGGAAGGCGGGCGGGAACTCGCGCTCGCCGTTGCTGGTCATGACCACGAAGGGGAAGGCACGGCAGCGGACCCGGCCGCGCGCCACGGTGACCGGCGCGTCCGTGCCGTCGGCGAGGACCTCGGCGGTGGCGCCGTCGGCCGAGTGGCGGGCGGCACGCATCAGTTCGGGGATCTCGTACTGGCCCTCCTCCAGGACGTTCAGCAGGTCGTTGGGCAGGTCGAGGTCGCTCTTGTCGATCTCGTCGACGAGCAGGACGCGGGGACGCCCGTAGGGGAGCAGGGCCGTGCCGAGCGGGCCGAGACGCAGGTGGTCCTCGACATCGCCGGGCGGACCGCCGCCACGGACGCCGGGTCCGGGAACCCCGGGTCCGGGAACCCCGGGCCCGGGTCCGCCGGTACCGGGCGCGGCGGTGCTGGGCCTGCCGGTACCGGGTCCGTCAGCGGCTGGAACACCGGTTCCGGGGGTGCCGTCCCCGGCCGTCCGCCACGCCGCCTGGCGGGCCGCGTACAGCCGGGACAGCGGGTCGTACTGGTAGAGCCCGTCGGCCAGCGTGGAGCGGCTGGTGATGTTCCAGCGCAGGACCGGCCCGAGCCGCAGTTCGCGCGCGACCGCGTAGGCCAGGGAGGACTTGCCGGTGCCGGGCGGGCCGGTGACCAGCAGCGGGCGGCGCAGGACGAGCGCCGCGTTGACCAGCTGGACGCTCTCCGGAGCCGCCACGTAGGTGCGGGCGCGGTGCAGACGGTCGGGGGAGACGGCCGCCTCGTCGTCGCCGTCCCTTGGCGGGCGCAGGACGGGCTCGCCGTCGAAGGCCCGCCAGGGCGGCGGGGCGGGCAGCCGGTCGATGCCGTCGTGCGGCTGGCTGTTCCCGGTGTAGACGGACCAGTGCGGCATGGGGGGATCTCTCCGTGCGGCGAACTCGGGCTCGGGTGCGGGCGGGAGGGCGGGAGGGTTGGTGGAGGGGGGACGGGTGGCGGACGGGGGACGGCGGAGGGACGGTGGACGTGGGGGCGGCGGGCGGTATCGGGTGGGGGGCGTGGCGGACGTGGGGGCGGGTGCGGCCGGCGGCGGATCCCTGCCGAGTGGGCGGCGGGGCGGGACGGGGCGGGGCGGGTCAGGCCACGGGTGACCGGGCGTGGTCGGGGGTGCCGCCGTGCGGGTCGGTGAAGACGCGCGGGTCGTCCCACAGCAGCTGGATGTCCCGCGCCCAGTGCCCCTCCTCGGCGTCCGCCTCCTCCCGCAGGGCCAGGACGCGGCGGGGCAGTTCGGCGGGCGGGACGCCGGACACGACCGCGTCGAGCTCGTCGAGGAACGTCTTGCCCGCGCACCCGTCGCCGCCCGCGCACGGCTCGTCCGGGCCGCCGTCGCAGCCGCCCCGGGACCACACCACCACCGGGGCGGGAGCGGTGAGCGAGGTGTCGAAGTGGGCGCGGGTGCGGGCCGCGGCCGGGGCGGCGGCGAACCCGGCCAGACAGGCGTCGGGCTTGCGCAGCCGCACCCGCAGCCGGGCCGGCTCCTCGGCGCCGCCGCACTCGACGCGGTGCACCCGTGCGCCGGGCAGCGCGTCGAGCCGGTTCCAGACGCGGGTCAGCTGGTGGCGGGCGCCGGCCCTGCGGCGCGCCTGGTCGGTGACGACGAGCGGGTACACGCAGCCGAGCGGGGTGTCGTCGTCGGGCGCGCTCGCCCACCGGTCGACGGGCAGGTCGATCCAGTCCCGGGGCAGGGCGAACGCGATCAACTCGTCCGAGCCCGGCGTCAGATGGCGGAAGGCGGCGTCGATGCGGTCCTGGACGTACGTGGACAGGCGGGCCCGCGGGACGGTGTCGGAGCCGACCGGGTGCCGCCGCCCCCCGCTGTACGCGGACACCTCGACGAGGACCTGCCCGTCGCCCGCACCACTGTGCCGGAGGTCGACGAGGATGGGCGACCACTCGGGGGCGGCGGGTGCCTCGGCGGGAGTCTCGGCGGGCGCCCGGAACGCCGCCTCGACGTGCTCCGTGAAGCGGGCGACGGTGCCGGCCGCGTCCTCGCCGTCGATCTCGCACAGCACGAACAGGGCGGCCGAGCGCAGCGAGTCGAAGCCCTCCTCGGGCGGCTCCGGGTCGAACGGGCCGGCGGCGGCCCGGTAGAGCCGTACGGGGTCGCAGTCCAGCCCCGCGCGCACGGCCCGCTCGACCAGGTCGCGCAGCCGGGCGCGGTCGGCGGTGCGGTGGTCGGAGGTGGGGACGAGACCGGTGAGGGCGGGCCAGTGGCGGGCCATGACCTCGGTGGGCATCATCCGCCCGGTGCGCACCCCCTCCGCCCCGGAGTCCGCGGTGACCATGCCGATGACCTCGCCGGTGTCGACGAGGGTGACCGCGGCACCGCTGAACCCGGGGGCGAGCGGCTGCCCGCCGGGCGCCCAGGCCTCCAGCTGGAGCCACTCCCGGCTCAGCAACTGCGGTGCGGTGATGCGGTACTCGGCGAGGGTGCCCTCGTCGTAGCCGAACGGGAACCCGTACACGACGAGCTTGCGCGGCTGCCGGGCGTGCGCCGCGTCGACGGGCGCGAGCGCGGCCGGCGCGATCCGGACCTCCTCCGCCAGTTCCAGTACGGCGAGGTCGCCGGGGTCGGTGGGGGAGCCGGCCCAGCCGCCGTCGGCGACGACCCGCGCCGGGACGGGGGCGGAGCCGGGCCGCTCGGTGAAGGTCACCGCCAACGCGTCCGCGGGGCCCTCGTGCACGACGTGCGCGCAGGTCAGAACCGTGCGCGGGGTCACCAGGAAGCCGGCCCCGACGACCTGGCCGGCGCATTCGATCCGGGCGTGCCACTCGGCGCTCTTCATGAGGCGGCGGACGGCTCCGGCCGGGCGGGGGCGGGTACCTGGGCGGCGGGCTCCTGCGGGGCGGGCTGCGGGGCGGCCGACGGCGACCAGGTCAGCCTCACCACGAGGTGTCCCTCCGCCGTGCCCCGGGCGATGACCGCGCCCGTCTCGGCCGCCAGCTTCACCCCGAACTCGATCTCCACGCCGTCGGGCCGCAGCGTGCCGTCCCGGAAGACCCGCAGCGCGGACTCCGCGGCCGCCCGGACGCCCTCCAGGGAGCCCTCGAAGGTCCGGGCCGCCCGGACCGCGCCGTCGCCCCGGGCCACCAGCCGCGACCCGGGCCGCGGCTCCTCGGCGGCCTCCACCGCGACCACGGCACCGTCGTCCGTCCTGAACTCCACCAGCCCTGCCACGTCGCCCCCGTCGTGCCCTCGTACCCGTCGTTCCGCTGTCGTCCGTCGTTCCGCTGTCGTCCGCTGTCGTCCGTCGTGTCGCGCCACCGCGTCGGCTTTCCGGCCTCCGGCCCTCCAGCTCCACAACGCTGCGACTTCCACAATGCCGCGGCTCTGCGGCTCTACGCACCGACATTGTTACGGACGGTACGTGAGATTGTCCTGTTCCTGGGCCTCCGTGCCGTCGCGGGCGATGGAATCCGGCCACTTCACGGGCCGTCCGTCCGGATCACGCCCAGTTCCGCCAGGTCCTGCGGGCGGATGCGGAGCCGGTCGGCCGTCGCCTCGGCCTCCTCCGGGGGCCGTTTGAGGATCGCGGCGGCCGACTCCGGGGCGATGACCGAGAAGTAGCTGTCCGGCGTGGCCCAGGTGCGTCCGGGCGCGGCGAGCGCCAGCGCCCCGCCCGAACCGCCCTCGCCCACCAGGAGGGTGGTGACCGGCGTGCGCGCGGTGGCGACCGCGTCGAACAGCCCGGCGATCGCCGGACCCGCCCCCTGGCGTTCCGCCTCGGCGTCGTTGGCGGCGCCCGGGGTGTCCACCAGGGTCAGCACCGGGATGCCGAGCCGGTCCGCGAGCCGGATGAGCCGGGTGGCGGTGCGGTACCCGGCGGGCCGGGTCGCGGCTCCGGTCTGGGCGGCGTACGCCACCGTGCGGCCCGCGTGCTCGCCGAAGCCGCAGAGCACGCCGTCCGGGTCGGTGCCGCCGCAGCGGTCGCCGGAGATCTCGACGCGGTGGGTGAAGTAGGCGTCCAGGTAGTGCGCGGCGCGCGGGCGCCGGGGTGAGCGGGCGCGGCGGACGGCGTCCCCTCCGGACGCCGGCAGGTCCCTCGCCCCGAGCGGCGGCGGCACCGGCGCCGGCTCGTCCGACGGCCGGGTCAGCAGCCGCAGCCACCGCCCCAGCGTCTCCCGCAGCCGTTCCGGCGCCACGACCGCGTCCGCCGAGCCCGCCGCGACCTGCGCCTCCGCCGTGTAGGCCGCCGGGTCGGCGTCCGGGGGCCGCACCCGCGAGCCCGCGAAGCCGACCTGGGCGCCCGGCAGCGCGAGGACCACGTCGGCACCGGCGCCCAGGGTGGCCCAGCCGCCGCCGGTCGTCGGGTCCCGCACCACCGCGACCTGCGGCAGACCGGCCGCCCGGGTGAGCGCCGACTGCCGGGCCACGCGCTGGAGCTGGGTGAGGGCGAGCATGCCCTCCTGCATCCGGCTGCCGCCGGTGGCGATCAGCGGGACGACCGGGAGCCGGTGTTCCCGGGCGTACGCGTGGGCCGCCTCCAGCCGGTCCCCGGTGCGCTCGCCGAGCGAGCCGCCGAGGAAGCCGAACTCGAACGCGATCAGCACGGCCGGGGTTCCCCCGACGCGCGCCGTACCGCAGACCACGGACTCCGACTCACCGGTGCGCTCGGCGGCCCGGGCCCGGGAGGCGTCGTAGCCCGGCCAGGCGAGGGGGCCGTCGGGCGCCGGCCGCCGCTCGCCGTGCGGGATCTCGGTGAACGCGTCGGAGACCAGGGCGACGGCCTCCCGCGCGCCGGGGCGCGGGACCCCGCTCACGAGGCCAGCGCCCGCTTCATGATCTTCCCCATGTCGTTGCGGGGCAGCGCGTCGAGGTACCGCACCACCCGGGGCCGCTTGTGCGGGGCGAGCCGGCGGGCGACATGGCCGGCCAGTTCGTCGGCGCCCGGCGGCGCCTGGGGGTCCACCGGCACCACCCAGGCCACGATCCGCTCCCCGAGATCCGCGTCCGGCTCCCCGGTGACGGCGGCCTCGCGCACCCCGGGGTGTTCCAGCAGCGCGTTCTCGATCTCCCCGGCGCCGATCTTGTAGCCGCCGCTCTTGATCAGGTCCGTGGCCTTGCGCCCCACGATCCGGACGTACCCGTCGGGCTCGCGCACGGCCATGTCGCCGGTCCGGAACCAGCCGTCGGCGGTGAAGGCGGCCGCGGTCGCGTCGGGCCGGTTGAGGTACTCGGTGAACAGGTTCGGCCCCCGCACCTGGATCTCGCCCACGGTCTCCCCGTCGTACGCGGCGATCGGCGTCCCGTCGTCCTCCACCAGCCGCAGCTCCACACCCGGCAGGGGCACGCCCACCGTCCCCGCGCGGGGTTCGCCGTCCGCCCGCACGCTGGTGTTCATGAGCGTCTCGGTCATGCCGTACCGCTCGATCACCCGCTGCCCGGTCGCCGCCGTGATCCGTTCGTGGTCGTGCACCGGCAGCGCGGCGGAACCGGAGACCAGCAGCCGGGCCCGGCCGAGCGCCCCGGCCAGCGCGGGGTCGCCGGGGAGCGCCTCGGCGATGCGGTGGTACATCGTCGGCACCCCGAAGAGCATGGTCGCGCCGTCGTTCAGCTCGCGCGTCACGCCCTCGGTCCCGAACCGCCCCAGGTGCCGTACGGAGCCGCCGCGGCGCAGCGGACCCAGGACGCCCAGCACCAGCCCGTGCACATGGAACAGCGGCAGCCCGTGCACCAGCACGTCGTCCCCGGTCCACCGCCAGGCGTCGGCGAGGGCGTCCAGGGTAGCGGCGATCGCCCGGCGCGGGATGACCGCGCCCTTGGGCGGGCCGGTGGTGCCGGAGGTGTAGACGACCAGGGCGGGGTCACCGTCGTCGGCGTCGGCGTCACCGAAGCCGGGGCGCGCTCCACCGGCCGCCCCGCCGGCCCGCACGTCGACGTCGACCCGCTCGAACCCCTTGAGCGCGTCGGGCAGTTCGTCGCCGGGGGCGGCCAGCACCAGGGCCGGCGCGCTGTCGCCGAGGATGTGCCCGAGCTCCCGCTCCCCGGACTTCGGGTTCAGCGGCACGGCCGCGGCCCCGGCGAGCAGCACGCCCACGACGGCGACGGCGGTCTCCAGCGACGGTGTCGCCCACACGGCGACCCGGCGCGCGCCCGCCAGACGCCCGCCGACGGCGCCGGCCGCCGCCGCGAGCTCCGCGTACGTCAGGGATCGGGCGCCGAAGCGCAGGGCGACCTGGCCGGACGGCTGCTCCGTCACGGCCGGGAAGAGAGAGGACACGCGGTGCTCCTTCGGGAAGACGGACGCCGGGGACCGGCGCCGGGGCGGCCGACGCCGGAGGGCCGACGTCGCTGCCGTCAGGATCGTCCATACCCCGGAGCGGGTGTCATCCGGTGCCGCCGGAGCCCGATGTGATCTACGCCGCCTCCACCACGTCGGCAACGGCACACCGCACGTCGTCCGGCCCGCAGGCGCCGTTCGCGGCCGCCACCAGGGCCCGGACCGTCGCGTCCGCCACCAGGGCCCGGACCGCCGCGTCCGGGTCCGGCTCCGAGGCGGGCGGTTCGCGGGCCTCACCGGAGGTGAAGGTCGAACGGGTTGCCGTGGTCGTGCGGCCTGCGGTTAGCCTGCCCGGACACCCGCCGCACCGGAGGAGCCCGCCGTGCCCCGCATCGCCCTCGTCACCTACGACCCCCGCCCGGAGCCCAGCAGGGACAGCGACCTTCCCGTCCTGCTGCGGGCGCTGACGGACGCCGGGGCCGAGGCGGAGGCCGTGCACTGGGACGACGAGGACGCCGACTGGGCCTCCTACGACCTCGCCGTCATCCGCTCGACCTGGGACTACAGCTGGCGGGCGGACGAGTTCACGGCGTGGGCGGAGCGCTGCGCCAAGGCGACGCGGCTGTTGAACCCGGTCGGCGTCGTGCGCTGGAACGCCGACAAGCGCTACCTCGGCGACCTCGCGGCGGCCGGGGTGCCCGTCGTCCCCACCCGCTACCTGGCGCCCGGGGACGCCGGGGACGCCGGGGACACCGAGGACGGTTTCGGTCTCCCGGCCGACCACGAGTACGTGATCAAGCCCACCTCGGGGGCGGGCGCCCGCTACGCTGCCCGCCACACCCCCGACCGGCACGACACCGCCGTACGGCACCTCGCCCGGCTGCACGAGGAGGGGTTGACGGCGATGGTGCAGCCGTACGTGCGGTCCATAGACACCGGGGGAGAGCGGGCCCTCCAGTTCTTCGGCGGGCGGCTGCTGCACGCCAGCCGCAAGCGGGCCGTCCTGGCCCCCGGCACCGCCTTCGACGAGGACAAGGTCGCCCACCCCGGGCTGGAGCCGTGGACCCCGACCCCGGCCGAACTCGCCGTGGCCGAGCGGGCGCTGGCGGCCGTCCCCGAAGCGCCCGAGCTGCTGTACGCCCGCGTCGACCTCGTGACGGGGGACGACGGGGAGCCGCTGGTGATGGAACTGGAACTGGTCGAGCCGAACCTCTTCCTGTTCCTGCACCCGGAGTCGGTGCCCCGCGTCGCGGAGGCGATCCTGGCGGCCGCAGCCGGCTGACCGCCGGCCGGCCGCGCGTGGGTCCCCGCCGATCGCCCCCCGCCTGCGTCCCGGCCGGCCGGTCCTGCCCGTGTACCTGCCGGCCGTCGGCCTCCCGGGCGCCCCTCGCCGGTCCCCTGTCCGGCTCCCCGCCTCGCCCCGCTACCCCTGTACCGCCGTCCGCTGCAACAGACCCCATGTGAACTCGGCGGCGACCTCACGGCGTACGCCCCGGCGGTCCGGGGCGGTGAAGGACAGGCCCCAGCGGGTGGGGGCCGAGCCCTCCAGGGGGCGGGCGGGGGCGAAGGCGCGGGCGGCCTCGTCGACCGTGCACGACCAGGGGGTGAGATCGTCGAGGGTGCGCAGGACCGGCGGCTCGGCTCCGGGGGCGCGGACCAGCCACTCGTTCCAGACGGCGCCGCCCGGGGCGGTGAGCACCTCGAAGCGCAGGTCGGGCCAGAGCGGGAGCGGCCAGAGCCAGGCCTCGCAGTCGAGGTCGCCGATCCGGCGGGGCGTCCTCGACTCGGGCTCGCCCAGCACCGAGCGGTACCGGGAGAGCGAGCCACGGGCGCGCGGCGACCGCACCATCGCCTGCCACCGCTTGTTGGCCTCCCGCATGTCCGCCAGGGAGACGCCCAGCCCGCGCCGGGCGTCCTCCACCAGGTCCGGGTTGTGGTCGGCCATCCGGCGCAGCAGCACCAGCTGGAAGTCGAGACGGGTGAACGGGCCGGCGGGGCGCTTCTCGGACGGCATGGCTCCCATCGTCGCCCATACACGCACCCTCCGCGGGCCGTCCGAGGGCCGTGCGGGCGTCGCCCGCAGGGTCCGTGGGCCGTCGTCAGGTACTTCCCGTCGGGTGCGCCCCTCCCGACCATTGCCCGCCGCGTCGCTGTGTGACTAGCCTGTGTTCGTCATGCCGATCGCCTGTTGAAATCTCGAACAGGCACCTGAGTCGACTTAGGGAGGGGGCCGGTCGTGGGACGACTCGTACCTGCCGTGACCCGAGCTCTCGACATTCTCGAGCTCTTCCTCGACGGGGACGGGACACTCTCCGCCCCCGACATCGTGCGCAGGCTGCAACTGCCGCGCACCACCGTGCACGAACTGGTGACCACGCTCGCCGCCCGGTCGTACATCGTCCCCGTGCCCGGACAGCCCGGACGCTACCGCCTCGGTGTACGCCCGTACCAGCTCGGCAGCCGGTACGCCGAGCAGCTCGACCTGGCCGCCGAGGGCCAGCAGGTGGCCCGCACCGTCGCCGAGACCTGCGACGAGACGGTCCACGTGGCCATCCTCGAAGGCGCGGACGTCATCTACATCGCCAAGGTCGACTCCACGCACGCCGTGCGCATGGTGTCCGCGGCCGGCCGCCGTCTCCCGGCCCACTGCACCTCCGTCGGCAAGATGCTGCTGGCCTCCCTCCCCGAGCCGGAGCTGGCCGCCCGTATCCCCGACGACGCCGACCTCGTCGCCATGACGCCCAACAGCATCACCGACCCGGGCGCCCTGCGCGAGGCCCTGGCGGAGATCCGCGAGCGGGGCGTCGCGGTGGAGCGCCGTGAGTCCAACCCCGACGTCAGCTGTGTGGCGGCCCCGGTCCGCGACCGCACCGGCCGCGTCGTCGCCGCCCTGTCCATCTCCGTCCCCATGATCCGCTGGAGCGACGAGCGCCGCGACGAACTGGAGCAGCTCGCCGCCAAGGGCGCCGCCGAGCTGTCCGAGCTCCTGGGCTACCGGAGCGTGGCATGACGACGACCCGCACGACGGCGTACGAGGTGGCGGTCCGGGCCGAGGCCACCCTCGGCGAGGGGCCGACCTGGGACGCGGCGGCCGGCCGGCTGCTCTGGCTGGACATCCTGGGCGCGCGCCTGCACACCTACGACCCCGCCACCGGCCGGCGCACGGTCCGGGTCGTCGACCAGCACGTCGGCGCGGCCAAGCCCCGCGCGGGCGGCGGACTGGTCCTCAACCTCCGGGACGGCGTGGCCCTGCTGGACGCCGACGGCGAGGGCCTGCGCTGGCTCCACCACGAGCCGGTCCCCGGCCGCCGCGCCAACGACGCCGCCGTCGCCCCCGACGGCTCCCTGTGGGCCGGCACCATGCGCTACGACGAGGCGCCCGGCGGCGGCACCCTCTCCCGTCTCACCGGGGACGGCCCGGCCGAGGTGGTCCTGGACGACGTGACCGTCAGCAACGGCACGGGCTGGAGCCCCGACGGCCGCCTCATGTACTACATCGACTCCCCGACCCGCCGCGTCGACGTCTTCGACCACGTGGACGGCCGGGTCTCCGGCCGCCGCCCGTTCGTCGAGATCGAGGACGGCGCCGGCTTCCCCGACGGCCTGACGGTCGACGCGGAGGGGTGCGTGTGGGTGGCGCTCTGGGACGGCGCGGCGGTGCGCCGCTACACGCCGGCGGGCGTACTGGACCGGGTCGTCGAGCTGCCGACCCCGCGCGTCACGGCGTGCGCCTTCGGCGGGGCCGGCCTGACCGACCTGTACATCACGACGGCCCGGGTGGGCCTGGACGCCCCGCACCCGGTGGCCGGCTCCCTGCTGGTGGTCCCGGGAGCGGGCCGGGGCGTGGCCCAGCCGGCGTTCGACGGCTGAGCACCGGCGCGCCGGGCGTCGATCCGGAGGGCCGGAGGGGGGTGGGGCCGAGCGGCCCCACCCCCCTCCGCCTACTCCAGTCCCGCCCGCTTCCTCTCGTCCCCCGTCAACGGCGGCCCGCTCAGCGCCGGCCGCAGCGGCCCCACCAGCGCCGCCGCCACGACCGACGGAGCCAGCAGCACCTCCGGGCCCCGCTCCAGCGACGTCACGTCCGTCACCCGCCGGGCGATCCGGCCGTTGCCCGTCGCCGTGTACATCAGCCGGTCCACGTACGCGGCCACCATCCGGTCCCGCAGGGTCGGCCCGCCCTCCGTCGCCCCGGGGTAGAACACGTCCTGCCCGATCGCCAGCTGCCACGCCGCGCCGACCGGCTTCGCCACCGCCTTCTGCACCCGGCGGGACAGCCCCGCCGACCCCCACCCGTGACGCCGCGTCATCTCCCGCAGCAGCAGCGCGCTCTGGGCGGCCACCGCCAGCCCGTGACCGTAGATGGGGTTCAGCGCGGCGAGCGCGTCGCCTACGACGGTGAAGTTCTCGGGCCAGGCCGGCATCCGCTCGTAGAAGTGCCGGCGGTTGACGGTCGTCCGGGTGAAGGACACCTCGGTCAGCGGCTCGGCCTGTTCCAGCAGACGCCCGATGAGGGGGTGCCGCAGCTCCTCGCGGGCGAAGCGGACGAAGTCGTCCTCGTCGGCGGAGGGTTCGCCGCCGCGGGTGCCGGCCAAGGTGACGATCCACCGGCCGTCCTCGATGGGCAGGAGGAACCCCGACCGTCCCGGCCCGGCGGCCCGCGGGTCCAACTGGACGTTGACGACGGGGAATCCGGAGCGGGCGTGCTCGGGCGCGCGGTAGAGCCGGCTGGCGTACGCCAGGCCGGCGTCGATCTCGCGCCGTTCGGCGGCGGGCAGGCCGAGGGCCGTCAGCCAGTGGGAGGCGCGGGAGGCGCGGCCGGTGGCGTCGACGACCAGGCCGGCCGGGAGGACCCGTTCGCCCTCGCCGGGCACCCGCACCCGCACCCCCGTGACGGCCGCCGCGCCGCCCTCCAGCCCCACCGCCTCCGCCCCCGCGAGCACCTCGATCCGGCGGTCGGCGAGGACGCGCGCGCGGAGGGTCGCGTCCAGCAGGTCCCGCCCGGCCAGGATCACGTGATGGGACTCGGCCCAGCGCCGGAACCAGCCCTGCGGGGACAGCCCGACGATGTCCGTGGTGACCGGCGCCCGGCGCGCCCCGGCCTCCCGCAGCGTGTCGGTGATCCCGGGCAGCAGGGCCTCCACGGCCCGTACCCCGCCCGACCACAGCATGTGGGCGTGGCGCGCCTGCGGCAGCCCCTTGCGGGGCGCGGGCCCCTCGGGCAGCACGTCGCGCTCGACGACGACCACCCGGTCGGCGAACCCGGCCAGGGCACGCGCCGCGAGCATGCCGGTATGGGATCCCCCGAGGACGACGGCGGTTCTTGCGGGGGCGGACGGTTCAGTCATGCGTGGACACGCTCTCTGCCGGGGCGGCCGCGCGGGCGCGTACCGCGGTGATCTCGTCGGGGCGGCGCAGGATGTCGGACACGGCCTGGATCTCCCGCAGCAGGTAGGTGGTGTCCGGCTCGGACGAGAACGCCGGCCCCGACGCGCCTCCCACCCCGTCCGGCCCCGCCCGACCGGCCGCACCGGACGCCCCGGACGCCCCGGCGCCACGGGGCGTACCGGCGGAGGGCCCGGCGCCACCGGGCGTACCGGCGGAGGCACCGGGCGTACCGGACGCGGCCGTCGCGCCCGTCGTACCGGCCGCGCCCGTCGTACCGGCCGCGCCCGTCGCTCCGGACGCACGGGACGCGCCGGCCGCGGAGGAACCGGCGGAGGGCCCGGACGGCCCGGACGCGCCGGGTGTACCGGAGGCGGCGGACGCATCCGACGCATCCGACGAGCCCGTCGCTCCGGACGCACGGGACGCGCCGGCCGCGGAGGGACCGGCGGAGGGCCCGGAGGCACCGGACGCGCCGGGTGTACCGGAGGCGGCGGACGCATCCGACGCATCCGACGAGCCCGTCGCTCCTGACGCACGGGACGCGCCGGCCGCGGAGGAACCGGCAGACGGCCCGGACGGCCCGGACGCGCCGAGCGCACTGGACGTACCGGAGGCACCGGGCGCACCGGGCGCCCCGGAGGCGGCGGACGCATACGACGCCCGTGCCCCGCCCGACGCCCGTACCCCACCCGACGTCCGTGCCCTCCCCAACGGCCCGGCCCCGCCCGACGTCAGAGCCCCGCCCGACGCGAGAGCCCCGCCCGACGTCACAGCCCCGCCCGACAACCCTGCCGCGCCCGCCCCCGGCGCCCCCACCCCCGCCGCGCCCCCGCCCGAGGCCCCCGAGGCCCCCGACGCATCCTCACCCCGCCCCCCGGAGTACCCCCCACCGCCCCCCGCCTCTCCGTCCGTGACGGCGTCCAGGATGGTCACGGCGGCGGCGAGGGCCCGCGCCCGGTGCTGGTCGTGGCCGAGGGCGAGGGCCGCTGCGTGGGCCCGGCGGCGCAGGTCCTCGTCGAGGTGGCGGGAGAGTTGCAGGAGCGCGTCGCGGATGAACGTCTCGCGGCGGATCAGGCGCAGTTCCGGGGTCGCGCGCAGCGCGAAGGGCTCCCGGCCCCCGTTGACCGTCCGCATCAGCCGGGAGAGCGGCTTCAGGCTCCGGTGCCGGCGGCGGACCAGCCAGCGTTCCTGGAGGTACTGGCCGGCGTGCGGGACGATGAAGCCGACCGCGACCAGGGTGGCGGCGATGCAGGCGGCCGACGGCGCCACGTTGGTGTTGAGCCAGTCCAGGTCGTGCCCGGTCCAGCGGGCGGCCACGGCCGTCAGCTTGGCCGCGCTGAACAGCAGGTTCGTGGCGTAGCCGACGCCCAGGAACCGCAGGCCCCAGCGCAGCCAGGCGTCGAGGCCGTCGGTGCGGATCCAGTTCCAGATGAGCCGGGCGGTGATGGAGCAGGCCACGGTGTGCGCGACCAGGTAGAGCAGGATCTCCTCGCGCATGAACGGCGTGGTGGCGTAGTACGTGTCGAGGTCGCGGATCTGCTCCACGGGCACGTCGGCGAGCGCGAACAGCACCCACAGCGCGGCGACCACGGCCGCGTAGACCGAGACCACCCACCGGGTGGCGCGGCGGGTCTGCGGCGAGCGCTCGGTGCCGCCGTTGCGCCAGGCGATGATCAGCAGCAGCCAGGACGCGGAGAGCGCGGTGAGCAGGGAGTACACCCAGGGCGCCGCGATGTTCGGTACGCCGGTGACCCGGTTGGTCCAGGCGATGGTGCCGGGTGCCGCGAAGACGAACACCGCGCAGGCGAACACCAGCAGGCCGCCGACGGCCCGCAGCAGCGGGTCCCGCCACAGTTTGAGGATGCTGGGCAGTTTGATCGCCAGGGCGGCGGTCAGGACGACGGTGGGCAGCCAGAAGGAGACGTACACGCCGCTGAGCAGGTTGCCCGCCAGCGGGGAGGTCCCCGGCCCGGCGAGCCCCGCGGCCCCCGTCACCGCGCGGTACCCCCGCGCCCGCGGTAGCCCAGGGTCCGCTGGACCGGATCGGGGGGCGTGCTGCGGGCCCGTCCGGACAGGTACGGCCGGAGGGCGGCCGCGAGCCGGTGTCCGAAGGCGTCGGCCTCGGCCTCGTCGTCCTGGCGGGAGCCGTCGCGGGCGGCGACGGCCAGGGCGACGTCGTCCCAGCCGGGCCGTCCGGCCAGCGCGTGCGCGGCGGCCGCGCCCACGCCGTGGTGGTGGTGCCGGTGGCCGGCGTGCAGATGCCACAACTCATGGCCGAGGATGACCAGTTGCTGGACGTCCTCGGCGCGTTCCTCGACGATGACCAGGTCGAAGTCGTGGAACTCCACGCACAGCCCGGTCACGTCGAACTCGTCGGGGAACCGTTCGAAGCGCAGTTCCACGGGCCGGCCGCCACGCAGCGCCGCCATCGCCTCGCACAGGGCCCGGGACACCTCCCGCACTCCGGCCGGGGGGCGGGGCCGCGCCCGCAGCGCCGCGGAGAGGCCGCCGGCCAGTTCGCGCATGGCCGGGCCGGTCCTGGCGCGGCGCAGCGCCGAGGTGATCCGGGCCGCCCTGCCGCGGGTGCCCGACCTGTCCATCCGGTCCCCTCTCCCACCGCCCCGCGGCGGCCTGTTCGAGCCTACGCGGCCGGATGTGTCCGCGTCACGCGATGCCGTTCACAGGTTCTCCTCCGGCACGGGCCGGAGTTCTTCTCCGGCACCGGCCGGACGGAAAGCGCTGTCGGGGCGGGCCGGAAGTCCGTCCCGGAAGTCGTGTCAGAACCATTGACGCGCGGCCGCATCGAACCTACGGTCCCGTTCGAAGTTACGAGCGCTATTCGACATGCCGAACGACAGGGGCAAGGTATGGGACAACCTGGCCTGAACCGCAGGCAGCTTCTGGCTGCCGTGGGAGGACTGACCGTCGCTGGAAGCTTCGGCTTCGCCGCACTGGGCACAGGAGCCGACGCACTCGCCGCCGGTTCTCAGACCCGGGTGCGGTACTGGAACCTCTTCAGCGGCGGTGACGGATACAACATGATCGCGATGCTGGACTCCTTCCGCGAGGAGCACCCGGGCATCGCGGTGAAGGACTCCACGCTCCAGTGGGGCAGCCCCTTCTACACCAAGCTGGCCATGGCGGCGGCGGGCAACCGCGCACCCGACCTCGGTGTCATGCACCTGGGCAGGGTGACCGGCTTCTCGCCCGGCCGCCTCCTCGACCCCTTCGACGTGGACCTCCTCGCCAAGTACGGCGTGCGGGAGGCGGACTTCAACCCCGAGCTGTGGAAGCGGGCCGTCATCGACGGCAAGCTCTACGCCCTGCCGCTCGACATCCACGTCCAGCTCTGTTACTACCGCAAGGACGTGCTGAAGAAGGCGGGCCTGCTCGGTGCCGACGGGCGCATGGTGCCCGTGACGTCGGTCGACGAGTGGTTCGACGTCCTGAAGGAGGCCAAGAAGGCCACGAAGAAGGGCCTCCAGACCATCGGCCTGTGGCACAACGACCAGAACTTCCAGTGGTGGTTCTTCGTCGCCTTCTACACCCAGCTCGGCGGCACCTGGTTCAACGACGCCAACACCGAGGTCACCTTCGACACCGACAAGGCCACCCAGGTCCTGGAGTTCCTGCGCCGGCACATCACCGACGGCTACGCCAACCCGGCCTACGGGGGCGGCGCGGGCGCCGAACAGTTCGTCAACGGCGCCCCCTTCGCCTGGGAGGGCAACTGGTCGGTGCCGGTCTTCGACGCCGCGAAGGTCGAGTACGGCGCGACCCCGCTGCCGCCCGTCTTCGGCACGCAGGCCACGCACGCCGAGTCGCACTCCTTCGTGCTGCCGCACCAGGCGGAGCGCGGCGGTGCCGCCGACGAAGGCGCCCACCGGCTCGCCGCCTACGTGGTCAAGCACGCCCGGCAGTGGGCCGCCGGCGGCCACATCCCCGCCTACACGCCCACCCTGTCCACGGCCGCGTACCAGAAGCTGGAGCCGCAGAACGAGTACGTCTCGGCCATGGACCACCAGGCCACCGAGCCGAAGGTGTGGTTCGCCGGCTCCACCGGCATCCTCGCCCAGCGCGTCGGCCCGATCGTCGTCTCCTCGACGGTGGGCTCCGCCAAGCCGGACGCGGTCGCCCGCCGGATGAAGAGCACGCTCACCGAACTGCTCGCCTCGAAGAACCCCATGGACGGCAGGACCGCCGCGCAGGGAGGTGCGGTCGCATGACGACGACCAGCGCAGAGACCGTCATCGCACCGGCCCGCGCCAAGGCCGCCGTGCCGAGTGCCGCCGTCCGCCGCAAGCAGGGCTTCCAGCACGGCGCCTGGTTCGTCGCCCCGTTCCTGGTCCTGTTCGCCCTCTTCGTGATCTGGCCGCTGCTGCGCGGCGTCTACCTCAGCTTCACGGACGCCAACATCTCCGGTGACGGCGCGAGCTTCATCGGCCTCGACAACTACCGCGAGGCCCTCCAGGACGAGCTGATGTGGGACGCGCTCGGCCACAGCGTGTACTTCACGCTCCTGGTCGTGCCCTGCATCACCGTGATGGCCTTCCTGCTCGCGATGCTCGCCCACCACATCGAGCGCGGCAAGTGGCTGTGGCGGCTGTGCTTCTTCGCCCCGTTCCTGCTGCCCTCCACCGTCGCGGGCAACCTGTGGCAGTGGCTGTTCAACCCCGGCACCGGCATGATCAACTACGTCTTCGGCCTGGAGACGCCCTGGCTGACCGACAAGTCGTACGCCATGCTCGCCATCGTCATCACCACCCTGTGGTGGACGGTCGGCTTCAGCTTCCTGCTCTACCTCGCCGCCCTCCAGGGCATCCCCGGCCACCTCTACGAGGCGGCCAAGCTGGACGGCGCGAACGCCTGGCACCGCATGGTGCACATCACGCTGCCGATGCTGCGCAACATCACCGGCCTCGTCATCGCCCTCCAGATCCTCGCCTCGCTCCAGGTCTTCGACCAGGCCGTCGTGATGCTGGACTTCGGGCCCGGCCCGGAGAACTCGACCAGGACCTTCGTGCAGTACACCCTCGAAGAGGGCTTCACCAGCTACCGCGTGGGCTACGCCTCCGCCATCTCCATCATCTTCTTCGTGATCATCGCGGCCGTCGCCCTCGCGCGGATGTGGCTGCTGCGCAACCGTGAGGAGGGCGGCCGATGAGCACCGCCGCACAGACCCGCGTCAAGCCCCGCAGCGCCTGGCCCGCCAGCCAGATCGTGCTCACCCTCCTCGGCGTCCTCGTCTCCGCGGTCTTCCTCGCCCCCCTCGCCTGGGCGCTGTTCACCTCGCTCAAGTCGGAGACCGAGGCCGTCGAGGTGCCGACGCACTGGCTGCCGAAGGAGTGGACGGGCCAGGCCTGGTCGGCGATCTTCGAGTCCGGCAACATCACCAACTGGTTCGTGAACTCGCTCGTCGTCTCGGTGTGCGTGACCGCCGTCGTGCTGACCGTGGCCGCGCTCGCCGGATACGGCTTCGCCCGCACCGAGTTCCGCGGCAAGAACGTCCTGCTGGGCGTGGTCATGGCCGGCCTGATGGTCTCCCCGGCCGTCCTCGGCGTCCCGCTGTTCACCACGGTCCAGCAGATGGGCATGGTCGACACCTACTGGGGCATGATCCTGCCGCAGTGCGCGCCCGCCGCGATGGTCTTCATCCTCTACAAGTTCTTCCAGGGCGTCCCGCGCGAACTGGAGGAGGCCGCGTTCATCGACGGCGCGGGCCGCTGGCGGGTCTTCTTCACCATCGTCCTGCCGCTCGCCCGGCCCTCGCTCGCCGCGGTCGGCATCTTCACGTTCATCGCGTCGTGGAACAACTTCCTGTGGCCGTACATGGTCACCAACAACCCCGACCTGATGACCATGCCGAACGGCATCGCGACCGTCATGAACTCCTACGGCATCCAGTGGGCCCAGCTCATGGCCGGCGGCCTGATGGCGGGCCTGCCCCTGATCATCGTCTTCGTCTTCTTCCAGCGGCAGATCGTGACGGGTGTCGCCCACACCGGTCTGGCCGGCCAGTAACCCTTTCGAGGAGAGCCTGAGTTGAAGCGCTTCAGACTCGCCGCGCTGCTCGCCGCCGCAGCCGTGGCCCTGCTCCCGGGCACCGCCCGGGCGGACGCCGGCTACCCCGACCCCCGGCCGATCACCGGCCAGGAGATCATCCACGACCCCACCGTCTCCCACCTGAAGTCCGGCCAGTACGTGGCCTACTCCACCGGCGGGATCATCGGCGCCCGCCTGTCGGACGACGGCACGCAGTGGGACGACGCGGGCAACGCCTTCGCCGAGCCCCCGAGCTGGTGGTACGAGTACAACGACACCGGCGACCCCTGGGCCCCCGACCTCTCCTACCGCGCGGGCCGCTACTGGCTCTACTACGCGGTCTCCTCCTGGGGCACCAACCACTCCGCGATCGGCGTGGCCACCTCCCCGAGCGGACTGCCCGGCACCTGGACCGACCAGGGCAAGGTCTTCACCTCCGAGACCAGCGACACCTGGAACGCCATCGACCCCGCCCTGATCCAGGCGGACGGCAAGCTGTGGATGGCCTTCGGCTCGTACTGGACGGGCATCCGGATGGTCGAGCTCGACCCGAAGACCGGCAAGGCGGTCACCGGTACCACCGTCCACCACCTGGCGACCCGCCCCGACGCCCCGTACGCGGTGGAAGGCCCGTACGTCGTCAAGCACGGCCGCTACTACTACCTCTTCGCCTCCTACGACGCGTGCTGCTCGGGCGTGAACTCGACGTACAAGATCAAGGTCGGCCGCTCCACCTCGGTCACCGGCCCCTACGTCGACAGCACGGGCACGGCGCTCCTGGAGGGCGGGGGCGACCTGCTGCTGGAGGGCCACGGCAGGTACGTGGGGACGGGCGGCCAGTCCGTCTTCCAGGACAAGGGCGGCGACTGGCTCGCCTACCACTACTACGACGCCGAGGACGACGGCACGCCCAAGCTGGGGCTCAACAAGCTGAGCTGGCAGAAGAACGGCTGGCCGGTCGTCCGGTAGGCGACGCGCGACCACTGCCCACCCCGCAGACGGAACACAACCCCCCTCGAAAGGAAGAAATGCGCACCGCCCGTTTCACCCTCGACCCCGCCTTCACCGTCGGTGAGGTCAACCCCCGCCTGTTCGGCTCCTTCGTCGAGCACCTCGGCCGCTGCGTCTACACGGGCATCTACGAGCCCGGCCACCCCACCGCCGACGACGCCGGCCTGCGCCAGGACGTCCTGGACCTGGTCCGCGAACTCGGCGTCACGGCCATCCGCTACCCCGGCGGGAACTTCGTCTCCGGCTACAAGTGGGAGGACTCCGTCGGTCCGGTCGAGGAGCGCCCCCGCCGCCTCGACCTGGCCTGGCGCACCACGGAGACCAACCGCTTCGGCCTCTCCGAGTACATCGCCTTCCTGAAGAAGATCGGCCCCCAGGCCGAGCCCATGATGGCCGTCAACCTCGGCACCCGTGGCGTCGCCGAGGCCATCGAGCTCCAGGAGTACGCCAACCACCCCTCCGGCACGGCCCTGTCGGACCTGCGCGTCGAGCACGGCGACAAGGACCCGTTCGGCATCCGGCTGTGGTGCCTGGGCAACGAGATGGACGGCCCCTGGCAGACCGGCCACAAGACCGCCGAGGAGTACGGCCGTCTCGCCGCCGAGACCGCCCGCGCCATGCGCCAGATCGACCCGGACGTCGAACTCGTCGCCTGCGGCTCCTCCGGCCAGTCCATGGACACCTTCGCCGAGTGGGAGGCGACGGTCCTCAAGGAGACGTACGACCTGGTCGACCACATCTCCCTGCACGCCTACTACGAGCCGCACGACGGCGACGTCGACTCCTTCCTCGCCTCCGCGGTGGACATGGAGTCGTTCATCGAGAACGTCGTCGCCACCTGCGACCACGTCGGCGCCCGCCTGAAGTCCAAGAAGAAGATCAACCTCTCCTTCGACGAGTGGAACGTCTGGTACCTGTCCCGGACCGCGGCCGAGGTCAGCGCCCTGGACTGGCCCGAGGCGCCCCGCCTGCTGGAGGACAACTACAACGTCACCGACGCGGTCGTCTTCGGCTCGATGCTCATCGCCCTGCTCCGGCACGCCGACCGCGTGACCGTCGCCTGCCTCGCCCAGCTCGTCAACGTCATCGCCCCGATCATGACCGAGCCGGGCGGCCCGGCGTGGCGCCAGACGACGTTCTTCCCCTTCGCTCAGGCCTCCAAGTACGGCCGGGGCGAGGTCCTCGACGTGCGCGTGGACTCCCCGACGTACGAGACGAAGCGGTACGGCGAGGCGGACCTGCTGCACGCCACCGCCGTACGCGCCGAGGACGGCACGGTCACCGTCTTCGCCGTCAACCGGAGCCGGAGCGAGGCGCTCCCGCTGGAGGTGGCGCTCGGCGGTCTCGGGGTGACCCGGCTCGTCGAGCACAGCGTGCTCTCCGACGCCGACCCGGACGCCCGCAACACCCTCGCCGAGCCCGAGCGGGTGACCCCGCACGCGGGCGAGGGCACGGCGCTCACCGACGGGACGCTCACGGCGACGCTGGAGCCGCTGTCCTGGAACGTGATCCGGCTGGCCTAAGGCCTGTCCGTCGGATCAGGATGCGGGATGTCGGCGGTGCCCCGTCAGTGCTGGTGAGCGGGGCTGGGTGGGTTCGGATGCAAGGCGGAGGAGGGCGGCGACGCGGAGCGTCGGCAACCGACGACAACGCCGCAGGCGGGCCCACCCAGCCCCGCGTCCGCGGCCTGGTCCGCCGGACAGGCCCTACCCGGGGTGCCGGTGCGCCGCCGGCGGGCGGCGCACCGGACAATGTCCGTATGAGGATCTCGGCACGGGCGGACTACGCGGTGCGGGCGGTACTGGAGCTCGCCGTACGGCAGGGCGGCGACCCGGTGAAGGCGGAGACCGTCTCCGCCGCGCAGGGCATCCCGCACAAGTTCCTGGAGGGGATCCTCGCCGACCTGCGGCGCGGTGGGATCGTCGACAGCCGGCGCGGAGGGGGCGGCGGCTACCGGCTGGCCCGCGACCCCGGGAGCATCACCGTCGCGGACGTGATCAGGGCGGTCGACGGCCCGATCGTGTCCGTCCGCGGCGAACGCCCGACCGACCTCGCCTACACCGGCTCCGCCCGGCCCCTGCTGCCGCTGTGGATCGCCCTGCGCGCCAATGTCCGCCAGATCCTGGAGGGCGTCACGATCGCCGACATCGCGGCGGACGCCCTCCCGGACCCCGTACGGGCCCTCGCGGCGGAACCGGCGGCCTGGGAGAACCCCTGAGCCGGCCGGGCGGACCCCGTCAGCGGCGGGCGGCGGTGCGCTTCGGCGGCGCGATGCGCACCCGTGTCTCCACGGGGGCGCTCTCCAGGTCGTCGAGCTGCGCGACGATCGTGGCGCGCAGCTCGTCGTAGTCCTCGAAGGTGTGGTCGTTGAACAGCGTGTAGCCGGTCCACATCAGGTTGGCGCACACCCGTGCCGGGACCCGGCCGGTCCGGGCGCCCATGCCGACCAGCGCCACCGACCCGATGCTGCCCGGCGCCCGGTCGTTCTGCCGGTGGATCGCCTGGAACGCGGCGGCGCACGCCAGGGCCACGTTCAGCGTCTCGCTCACGTTCTGCGAGGACGTCTCCATCGTCGGCGTGGAGATCAGGAACCGCGGGTTGACCGCCCCGGACGGCACGCACACCGCGCTGCCCACCGGCAGCAGCCCTCCCTCGAACCCGTCGCGGATCGCCCGCTGCACGCGCAGCTGGATGCCCGCCCCGAGATGCCGCTTGACGACCTGGTCGACCCCGCCGTCCATCCGGCCCCGCGAGTTGGTCGGGCTGACCCAGGCGTCGGCCTCCTGGTCGAGGAGCGAACCCTTGCGGATCTCGATCCCGGGGGTGTCGGCGAACGCCGCCCGCCAGGCCTCCACCACCTCCGTGTTGACGTCGGTCAACACGACCTTGAGCGGCGCCTGCTCGCGGTTCACGGTCATAGTGCACTCCCACGTGAGAATCGGTCCATCCACCGCTTCCGGACGCTACCGCCCCCCACTGACAACGCGGTTGGCGCGGGCCGGACTGTCAGACCCCGCTGTTAGCGTCCCGGCCATGATCGATGCCAACGCCCCCGCCCAGCCCGACCCGAACGACCCGCTGGGCCTCACCGGCCTGTTCCAGGGCGGCGGTGAACCGTGGCTTCCGCTGCTGAAGCCGGTCATCGAGGCGCAGCCGGACGCGGCCGCGTTCATCGGCCCGGACCGCGGCCCGGACGTCGTCCCCGTCCGCGAACTGACCTTCCAGGCGCTCAAGCCGCACCCGCCGCACAAGTGGAAGGTCGTCGTCTTCGGCCAGAACCCGTATCCGCGGCCGGAGAGCGCCACCGGCATCGCCATGTTCGACAACACCTTCCACCACTGGAAGGACAGCCAGTTCGGCAGGGTCGTCAGCATCCGCTGCATCATCAAGGCGGCCGCGATGTGGAAGTACGGCATCCCCAGGAGGACGCCGGTCGCCGACCTGCGCGCGCTGCTGGAGCAGCGGGACACCGTCCAGCCGCCGGAGTGGTTCCAGGCGATGCTCACCCAGGGCGTCCTGCTGCTGAACGCGGCCCTCACCGCCGGCAGCGACAACCCGCGCGGAGCCGACCCGCACACCGCGTTCTGGCGTCCGGTCGCCGAGCGGATCGTCGAGGAGATCCTCAAGGCCAAGCAGGACGCCGACGAGGAGGACCGGGGGGTCGTCTTCGCCTGGTGGGGGGCTCACGCGCGCGCCCTGAAGAAGGTCGTCCTCCGGCTCCAGGAGAAGTACCCCGACGTCGAGGTCCGGCACATCGACCACCCCAACCCCGCCGCGCAGGGCGACGTCTTCTGCGAGGGCGACCATTTCGCGACGGTCAACGACGCCCTCGCCTCGCTCGGCGCGGACGGGATCGACTGGCTGCCGAGCCGGGGATGGGACCGGCACGCGGCGCAGGCCGGCGGCGGGGCGGGCGGCGACACCGCCGAGCGCATGGGCGCGTTCATCGCGTCCACCATGGAACTGCACCAGCTGTATCTGGAGCGGCTCGCCGGCGTCAAGGACGAGGGGCTCGTCCTCGACGCGATCACCGGCGTGTCCGACACCCCGCTCATGGACTTCCGCGACGCCGTCTCCCCGGTCGCCGGACTGCTGGCGCAGCTCGACCGGCACGTCCGGCGGTCGCACGAGTTCGGCAAGCGGCGGGCCGACGAGGCGGCCGGTGACCTGTCCGCCGACGCGATCGCCGCCCTCCACCTGTACACCTGCGAGTCCGCGTTCTACCGGGAGATCAACTCCGTCCTGCGCGCCCCCGACCGGTCGAAGGTCGTCCCGTACCTGCCCTACCTGCGGCTGCTGTTCTCGGCGGTGTCGCGACTGCCCGCCCGTACCCGGCCGCTGTGGCGCGGGGTGCCGCTGGACCTGCGGGCGCAGTACCCCCTCGGGCGGACGGTGACCTGGTGGGGCGTCTCGTCCTGCACGTCCGAGCGCGGCGTGGCGCGGGCGTTCCTCGGCAGCCGCGGCAAGCGGACGCTTTTCGAGGTGCAGCCCCGGCGGGCCGTCGGCATCCGCGACTTCTCCGCGTTCACGGGCGAGGAGGAGTTCATCCTGCTGCCGGGGACGCGGCTGAAGGTGGTGGGGGTGACGACCGAGCGCGGCGGTCTGTGCACCGTGAAGCTGGCCGAGTCGGAGGAGCTGCCCCTGGTGTCCTGACCCTGCCTCGGGTCCGCCGGCCGGACCGGCCGTGCGTCACCGCGCACCTGGTGACGCACGGCCGGCGGCGGTGGGGAGGTCAGCTCGACTCGACGCCGAGCGTCAGGGTCGCCGCGTACCCGGCGGAGGTGGTGCTGCCCAGCGCGGTGAGCGTGAGGAGCCCCGACGCGGCGCCTCCGTCGTCGTAGATGGAGTCCTGGGCGAGGGTGGTGCGGGTGACCGTGTTCGTCGAGTACGGCGAGACCGTCCCGACCTTGGCCGTGATCGTCTCGTCGAAGAACAGCTGGCCGGTGTGGATCTCCTGGCCGCCGGTGAAGGAGCCGTCCGAGGTCAGGGTGACGTTCGTGTGGACCTTGATGTGGATGTGCACGCAGCGGCCCCGGTACCAGCCCGGGTAGATCGAGGTGATGGAGGCGACGCCGCTGGAGTTCGTCAGGACTCCGCCGCGCAGGAAGGTGCCGCTGTCCGGTTCGCTGTGGCCGTTGTTGCCGACGAAGCCGGAGTACTCGCCGAGGGCGTCGGAGTGCCAGATCTCGACGAGGGCGTTGCTCAGGGGGACGCAGGTGTCGTCGTCGACGACCGTGAGCGTCAGCTTGAGCGGGATGCCCGCCTTGCCTTCGGTGATGTCGGCGCGGACGTACTGTCCGTCGAGGTAGTAGGGGCCTTCGGTCATCTCCTTGGTGAGGGTGCAGACGGCCGCGGCCGCCACGGGGGCGGCGGCAGCGGCGTCGGCGGCCGGGGTGCCGGCGGCGGGGGCGTCGGTCGCGGCGACGGCGCCGACGGCCAGGGTCGCGGCCGTGGCGCCGGTGGCGATCAGCACGGTGCGGCGGCCGAGGGACTGGGGGGTCTCGGTGTGCGCGTCCTGACGCGCATCTGTGGTGTCTGTCATGGGCACGGCACCGTAGGAGCGGTTCCTGTCCGAGGACTGTCAATTTGGCAAAGTGACCGACCGTCAAGTCCCATGCAGGACAAGGGGAGTGACGCGGTCCGCTCCGGGGACCGGACGAGGCTCCGGTGGTGCTCCGAAAACTTCCGGGACTGCGCGGGCCATTGACGCGCAAGGGGTTCGATTCTACGTTCCCGTCCGACGACGCGACTGCCGTTCGATATCACGAACGGCTGACCCCACTGAAGGAGCGTCCGCATGAGCCGCATGTCCCGCAAGGCCGCACTTCTCGCCCTTCCCGCCGCGATCCTGCTGGCGCTGACCCCCTCCACCGCCTCCGCCTACCCCAACCCCGGCACCGTCACCGGCTCCACCGTCGTCCACGACCCGACGATGATCCGCGCCGCCGACGGCCGCTACCTCCTCTACGCCACCGGGGGCGGCCTGTCCTACCGCACCTCCACCGACCGCGTCGCCTTCACCGCGGGCAGCGACGCCTTCACCACCAAGCCGAGCTGGTGGTCGACGTACGGGACGACGGAGGCGTGGGCGCCGGACATCTCCTACCAGGGCGGCAAGTACCTGATGTACTACGCCGTCTCGACCTTCGGCTCCAACACGTCCGCCATCGGCCTCGCCGGTTCGACGACGGGCCTGCCCGGCTCCTGGACCGACTACGGCACGGTCTACACCTCCAGCAGCTCCAGCGACTACAACGCCATCGACCCCAACCTCTTCGTCGACGGCGACGGCACCTGGTGGCTGTCGTTCGGCAGCTGGTGGACCGGCCTGAAGATGATCCAGATCAACCCCTCGACCGGCAAGCAGCTGTCGAGCAACACCACCCGCTACTCCCTCGCCTCCCGCCCGACCGGGACGAAGGCCGTCGAGGCGCCGTACATCGTCAAGCGCAACGGCTACTACTACCTCTTCGCCTCCTACGACACCTGCTGCGCCGGCACCAGCTCCACCTACAAGGTCAAGGTCGGCCGGGCCACCAGCGTCACCGGCCCGTACTACGACCAGAGCGGCGTCGCCCTCATGAACAACGGCGGCACCCCGGTGCTGGAGTCCCACGGGCGCTACATCGGCCCCGGCGGCCAGTCGATCATGGCCGACGCCGACGGCGACCTGATCGTCTACCACTACTACGACGGCGAGGACAACGGCACCCCCAAACTCGGCATCAACCTCCTGAACTGGAGCAGCGGATGGCCCGTCGCCTACTGACCCTGCTGGCCGCGCTGCTGCTCGCCCTGTCCCTGGGACAGTCCTCGGCCAGTGCCGCCTCCTTCGCCAACCCGGTCAAGGCGCAGAAGGGCGCCGACCCCTGGATCGCCTACCACGACGGCAACTACTACCTGGTGTCGACGAGCTGGACGGACGTCATCACCGTCCGCAAGTCCGCCACCCTCGCCGGCCTGGCCACCGCGCCGAGCGTGCAGGTGTGGCAGGGCGACGCGGCGAGCCGCTGCTGCAACATCTGGGCCCCCGAGCTGCACTACCTCAACGGCCGCTGGTACCTGTACTACGTCGCCGGCCAGAACGTCTCCGACTACAACCCGACCCAGCGCACCCACGTCCTGGAGAGCACCGGCTCCGACCCGCTCGGCCCGTACACCTACAAGAACCAGCTCAACTCCGCCTGGATGCTGGACCCGACGGTGGCGACCGTCAACGGGCAGCTGTACCTCTTCGGCAGCACGAGCAGCGGCACCCAGAACCTCGTCGCGGCCCGCATGTCGAACCCGTACACCCTCGCCACCGGCTTCTCCACCGTCTCGACGCCCACCTACTCCTGGGAGACGTCGGGCGGCTCGGTGAACGAGGGGCCGGAGATCCTCCAGCGCAACGGGCAGACCTTCCTCGTCTACTCGGCGAGCGGCTGCTGGACCGCCGACTACAAGCTCGGCCAGCTCACCCTCACCGGCAGCGACCCGCTGTCGGCGTCCTCCTGGACGAAGAAGTCCACGCCCGTCTTCCAGCGCAATGACGCAGGCGGCGTCTACGGGCCGGGCCACAACGGCTTCTTCACCTCCCCGGACGGCACCGAGAGCTGGATCGTCTACCACGCCAACGACGTGGCGTCGGAGGGCTGCGACAACGGCCGGACCACCCGCGCCCAGAAGTTCACCTGGAACTCCGACGGCACCCCGAACCTCGGCACCCCGGTCGCCCTCGGCGCGAGCCGGACCGGCCCGTCCGGCGAACCGTCCACCGTCTCCACCACGTACACCCTCACCAACCGCAACAGCGGCAAGTGCCTGGACGTGACGGGCAGTTCGACGGCCGACGGCGCCAACGTCGCGCAGTACACCTGCAACGGCGGCGCCAACCAGCGCTGGCGGATCGAGGACCTCGGCGACGACACCAGCCGTCTCGTCAACGTCGCCTCCGGCAAGGTCCTGGACACCGCCGACTGCTCCACCGCCGACGGCGCCGACCTGCGCCAGTGGAGCTGGCTGGACAACACCTGCCAGCGCTTCCGCTTCGTCGCCACCGACAGCGGCTACGTCCGCGTCGTCAACCAGGCCACCGGCAAGGTCGCCGACGTCGAGAACTGCTCCACGGCCGACTCCGCCGACGTACGACAGTGGACCTGGCTCAACAACACCTGCCAGCAGTGGAGCCTGACCCCGGTGTAGACGACCCCCGCGCCCCTGACCTCCAGGGGCGCGGGGAACTGCGCGAAAGGCCCCGACGGCCCCGCGCCGCTGGCGCACGGTCCGCCCACGGCGCGAAGGCGTGTCCGGCGCGCCCCTGCCGCCGGTGCAGATCGCCCACCCAGGGGCGCGGGGAACTGCGCGAAAGGCCCCGACGGCCCCGCGGCCGCCGGCGCACGGTCCGCCCACGGCGCGAAGGCGTGTCCGGCGCGCCCCTGCCGCCGGTGCAGATCACCGACCCAGGGGCGCGGGGAACTGCGCGAAAGGCCCCGACGGCCCCGCGGCCGCCGATGCACCCTCCGCCCCACGGCGCACAGGCGTGTCCGGTTCAGCCCGGCGGCTCAGCCAACCTGCCCCATCCCCGCCGCCGTCGGCCAGCTCTGCGCGTTGTTCGGCCAGCCCGACGTCGCGGCGGGGGAGAGGCCGTCCGTGCCGCGGACCTGGGCGGCGGTCAGGCCGCCGCGGGCCGGGACACCGGGCGGGGTGGGGCCGGGCATCGGGGCGGCGGGAGCGGCGGGCGGCACCGGGGACATCACGGCCGCCGCCGCCGGGACGGGGGCCGGGGCCGCGGGCGCCGACGGGACGGACGGCGGGAACACCTGGGCCGCCGCCGGCAGCGGCATCCCCGCCCCGCCGGTCTGCGCCGCCACCGGCATCTGGAGGCCGGCGACGGCGGCCGGAGCCGGGGCCGGGGCCGGCCCCGGCAGACCGGCGCCGACGGCCTGAGCGGCGAGGCCCGGCAGGCCGGCGCCGTTGGTGGCACCGATCAGCCGGTCCACGGCCGCCGTGCCCGAGCTGTAGCTGCTCCCGGTGCCCAGCTCGGGCACGGCGGCTCCCCTCCTGGTCCCGTAGAGCACCTGTTCCAGGCCGGACACCAGGCGACGCACGTCCACCTGGGGGCGCACCACGAGCCGCAGGAAGCGGCTGGAGGAACCGATCTTGTTGCCGCACTCGCGGACCAGGATCCGGTGCTCGGTGAGCAGTCGGTCGCGGACCACGGTGCCCTCGGCGCCCACCGGGAGGCGCACGAAGAGGAAGTTCCCCTGGGAGGGGTAGACGGTCAGGCCCGGCAGCGCGGAGAGCTGGCTGGCCATCTCCAGGCGGTCGCGGTACACCTGGTGGAGGCTCTGGGCGTACTCGGCGCCGTGCTCCTTGAGGATGAACACCACGTACTCGGCGAAGGCGTTGAGGTTCCATTTCGGCAGCATGGAGCGGACCCGGCCGGCGAGCGAGGGATTGGCGACCATGTAGCCGAAGCGGATGCCGTGCAGGCCGAAGTTCTTGCCGAGGCTGCGCAGCACGATGACGTTGGGGCGCAGCATCGCCTCCTGGACGACGCTCGGTTCGGCCTCCGCGTCGGCGAACTCCAGGAACGACTCGTCGATGACGACCAGGTCCAGGTCGGCCATCGCGTCCATGAACTGCACGATCGCGTGCTTGTGCAGGAACCCGCCGTCGGGGTTGTTGGGGTTGCAGATGACGGCGGCACGGGTGCCGCGCGCCCGGATGAACTCGGCGTACTGGGCGAGGTCCAGTGCGAAGCCGCTGGATTCCTGGAGCGGGAACATGTCGACCCGCTTGCCGGTCTCCATCGGCTGGTCGGTCCAGCGGCCGAAGGTGGGGACGGGGATGGCGAGGGACTCGCGGACCAGCAGGTGGTCGATCCAGGTGATCAGCTCGGTCGAGCCGTTGCCCATCGCGACCGCCTGCGGCGGGAGCTGGAGCAGGTTGCACAGCTCGGCGGTGATGGTGTCGGCGCTGCTCGGGTAGTACGTGATGATGTCGCGGAGCTTGGCCGCCATCACGTCGAACATCGCCGGGGTGGGGAAGTAGGGGTTGCACGGTATGCAGAAGTCCACCGGGCCGACCCCTTCGCCGCCCTCGCGCGTCAGCGCTGCCATCGACGGGCTGTGCGCCGCGGTGTTGCGGAACAACGAGGAGACGTTGTCGGCCATGGAACCTCCGTACGGGGCGGGCCCGGTGGGGACGACCGGGTCCGTCGTCATGTGGGTGGCCCGCGCGGGGGAGCACGGGCCGCCCTTACATACGGAGACTGGGGTGACGCTGTTCAATCCCTGAGGATTGGGTGAGAAGTTGTGCAGCTCCTGTGAAGGTCCGCCGCCGGCCGGAGGGTCAGGGGCCGAACGAGTGGACGGTCGTAGTCCGGTACGTCTGCCCCGGCCGCAGCACGGTCGACGGGAACGACGGCTTGTTCGGCGAGTCCGGGAAGTGCTGCGTCTCCAGGCACAGGCCGTCGCCCTGCCGGTAGACGGTGCCGCCCGAGCCGACGAGCGTGCCGTCGAGGAAGTTGCCGGAGTAGAACTGGAGCCCCGGCTCGGTGGTGGCGACGCGCAGGGTGCGGCCCGAGGAGGGGTCGCGCAGGGTCGCGACGGGCACCGGCTTCGCCGTGACGCCCTTGTCGAGCACCCAGTTGTGGTCGAGGCCCTGGCCGTACAGCAGCTGCTGGTGGGCGACGCGGATGTCCTCGCCGACGGTCTTGGCCCGGCGGAAGTCGAAGGGGGTGCCGGCCACCTTCGCCAGTTCGCCGGTGGGGATCAGGCCCGAGTCGACGGGGGTGTAGCGGGAGGCGGCGATCTGCAGCTCGTGGTCGTAGACCGAGCCGCTCGCCTCGCCGGCGAGGTTCCAGTAGACGTGGCTGGTGAGGTTGACGACGGTGGCCTTGTCGGTGGTGGCCTCGTAGTCGATGCGCCAGTCGCCCTGCCGGGTGAGGGTGTAGGTGACCTTCACCGTGAGGGTGCCCGGGTAGCCCATCTCCCCGTCGGCGCTCGTGTAGCGCAGGTACAGGCCGACGTCGGAGCCCTTCGTGAACGGCTCGACGTCCCACACCCGCTTGTCGAAGCCCTGGGCGCCGCCGTGCAGGGTGTTCTCGCCGTCGTTGACGCTGATCTGGTGGGCGGTGCCGTCGAGGGTGAACCGGCCCTTGCCGATGCGGTTGCCGTAGCGGCCGATGAGCGCGCCGAAGTACGGGCTCTTGGCGACGTACTCCTCGATCGTGTCGAAGCCGAGGGAAACGTTCCTGTAGCGGCCGTGGCGGTCGGGGATCTCCAGGGACTGGACGATGCCGCCGTAGGAGAGGACCTTCAGGCGGGTGCCGCCGTTGGCCAGCGACCAGAGGTGGACCTTCGTGCCGTCCGCGAGGGTACCGAAGAGCTTCTTCACGGGCGTGCTGCCTCCCGAGGCGTGTGCCGTACCGCCGAGCGTGGTCGCGGCGATCCCGGCGGCCGCGGCGCCCGCGATGACTGTGCGTCGGTTCAGTTCCATGGAGTGCGGCTCCCTTGAAAGGGCGGGGCCCCGCCGGACGCTTCCGGCGGGGCCCCGCTCGTCGACCTACGAACCGGACTTGCGCTTGTTCCAGACGTCGAACCCGACCGCGGCCAACAGGGCCAGGCCCTTGATGACCTGCTGCCAGTCGCTGCCGACGCCGAGGAGGTTCATGCCGTTGTTCAGCACGCCGAGGACCAGACCGCCGATGATCGCACCGAGGACGGTGCCCACACCGCCGCTCATCGACGCGCCGCCGATGAACGCCGAGGCGATCGCCTCGAGTTCGAAGTTCAGTCCCGCCTTCGGACCGGCCGCGTTCAGACGGGCGGCGACCACCAGACCCGCCAGGGCCGCGAGCACGCCCATGTTCAGGAAGACGTAGAAGGTGACCTTCTTGTCCTTCACGCCGGACAGCTTCGCCGCCGGCAGGTTGCCGCCGATCGCGTAGATGTGCCGCCCGAACACCGCGTTGCGCATGACGTAGCCGTAGCCGACCACCAGCACGCCCAGCACCAGCAGGATGATCGGGGCACCCTTGTAGCTGGCGAGCAGCAGGGTGACCACGAGGATCGCGGCGACGATGGAGACGATCTTGAGCAGGAAGATGTTGCGGGGCACGACCTCCAGCGCGAACTCCTGCTGGCGCCCCCGGTCCCGGACCTCCTGGAGCACCACGAAGACGATCAGGGCGATGCCCAGCAGCAGCGTGATGTTGTGGTAGTTGGTGGTCGGGCCGACCTCGGGCAGGAAGCCGTTGCCGATCTTCTGGAGGCCGTCCGGGAAGGGACCGAGGGTCTGGCCCTCCAGCAGGATCTCCGTCACACCGCGGAAGGTCAGCATGCCGGCGAGGGTGACGATGAACGACGGTATGCCGAGATAGGCGATCAGATAGCCCTGGATCGAGCCCGCGACACCGCCCACCACCAGGCAGAGCACCACCGCGACCGGCCACGACACGTCGTGCTGCACGGTCAGTACGGCCGCGAAGGCACCCACGAACGCCGTCAGCGACCCCACCGACAGGTCGATGTGGCCCGCGATGATCACCAGCATCATGCCGATCGCGAGGATCAGGATGTAGCTGTTCTGGAGGACCAGGTTGGAGACGTTGCGCGGCAGCAGAAGGTCGCCGTCGGTCCACACCGCGAAGAGGACGACGATCAGACCGAGGGCGATCAGCATGCCGTACTGGCGCATGTTGCGGCGCAGGCCGTCCAGCATCAGCTGGATCAGGCCGTCGCCCGCCGCCCCCGGGCCCTTGCCCGGCGGCGCGGCGGCCGGGCTCTTGTCGGTCACTTCGGTGCTCATCGCGTTACCTCTTTGTCCTTCGTCATCTGACGCATCAGCACTTCCTGCGTGGCCTCGGCCCGCGGGACCTCGCCCGTGAGGCGTCCGGCGGCCATGGTGTAGATGCGGTCGCACATGCCGAGCAGTTCGGGCAGCTCGGAGGAGATGAAGACGACCGCCTTGCCCTGGGCCGCCAACTGGTCGATGACCGTGTAGATCTCGTACTTGGCGCCCACGTCGATGCCGCGCGTGGGCTCGTCCAGGATCAGCACGTCCGGACCCGCGAAGATCCACTTGCTGAGGACGACCTTCTGCTGGTTGCCGCCGGAGAGCTTGCCGACCGGCTCGAAGACGGTCGGGGCCTTGATGTTCATCGACGTGCGGTAGCCCTCGGAGACCTGCCGCTCCTCGTGCTCGTCGACGATCCCGCGCCGGGCGACCTTTTTCAGGGCGGTGAGCGAGATGTTCCGGTTGATGGTGTCGATGAGGTTGAGGCCGTAGTGCTTGCGGTCCTCGGTGACGTAGGCGATGCCGTGGTCGACCGCCTCCGCGACGGTCTTCGTACGGATCTCCCGGCCGTCCTTGAGGACCGTGCCGCCCGCGTGCCGGCCGTAGCTGCGCCCGAACACGCTCATCGCGAGCTCGGTGCGGCCGGCGCCCATCAGTCCCGCGATGCCGACGATCTCCCCGCGCCGCACGTGGACCGACACGTCGTCGACCACCTTGCGCTGCTGGTCGATCGGGTGGTGCACGGTCCAGTTGCGGATCTCCAGCGCGGGTGCCGCGCCCTCCTCCGGCTGGTGCGGGGTGCGCTCGGGGAAGCGGTGGTCGAGGTCGCGGCCCACCATGCCGCTGATGATCCGGTCCTCGGTCGTCTCCGGCGCCTTCACGTCCAGCGTCTCGATGGACTGGCCGTCGCGGATGATCGTCACCGAGTCGGCGACCTTGCGGATCTCGTTGAGCTTGTGGGAGATGATGATCGAGGTGATGCCCTGCGTCTTCAACTCCAGGATGAGATCCAGGAGTTTGTCGCTGTCCTCGTCGTTCAGGGCCGCGGTCGGCTCATCCAGGATGAGCAGCTTCACCTTCTTCGACAGCGCCTTCGCGATCTCCACGAGCTGCTGCTTGCCCACGCCTATGTCGGCGACGCGGGTCTCCGGGTGATCGCTGAGACCGACCCGGCGCAGCAGTTCGGAGGCGTGCCGCAGGGTCTCGTTCCAGTTGATCAGCCCGCGCGTGGCGTGCTCGTTGCCGAGGAAGATGTTCTCCGCGAGGGAGAGGTACGGCACCAGCGCCAGCTCCTGGTGGATGATCACGATGCCGTGCTGCTCGCTCGCCCGGATGTCCTTGAAGCGGCAGACCTCCCCCTCGAAGAGGATCTCCCCCTCGTAGCTGCCGTGCGGATGGACGCCGGAGAGCACCTTCATCAAGGTGGACTTCCCGGCGCCGTTCTCACCGCAGATGGCGTGGACCTCGCCCTGACGGACGGTCAGCGTGACGTCCGACAGCGCCTTCACACCGGGAAAGGTCTTGACGATCGAGCGCATTTCCAGGACGGGTCCCGCCATGGTCGTGCCTTCCAATCCGTGAGGTTCGACGCTTACTTGAGCTGGTCCGCCGTGTAGTAGCCGCCGTCGACCAGGATCTGCGAGTAGTTGGTCTTGTCGACGCTCACCGGCTGGAGCAGGTAGGCGGGGACGACCTTGGAGCCGTTGTCGTAGGTCTTGGTGTCGTTGACCTCGGGCTCCTTGTCGTTGAGGACCGCGTCGACCATGTTCGAGGCGACCTTGGCCAGCTCGCGCAG
The DNA here is from genome assembly GCF_042888135.1 of Streptomyces sp. NPDC003247. Taxonomy (NCBI): domain Bacteria; kingdom Bacillati; phylum Actinomycetota; class Actinomycetes; order Kitasatosporales; family Streptomycetaceae; genus Streptomyces; species Streptomyces sp. NPDC003247. Next base: position 537,195 of record NZ_JBIAPF010000001.1, on the reverse strand, counting down.
GTCCTTGTAGACGGTCTGCGTCTGCCCGCCCGCGATGATCGACTTCACCGAGGCCAGCTCGGCGTCCTGACCGGTGATGACCGGCAGCGCCTTGCTCCCGGAGCCGTAGCCGTCGGACTTCAGCGCGGACAGGATGCCGATGGAGATGCCGTCGTACGGCGAGAGGACCGCGTCGACCTTCTCGGTCTTGTACGACTTGGTGAGGATGTCGTCCATGCGCCGCTGGGCGGTGGCGCCGTCCCAGCGCAGGGTGGTGACCTGGTTGAGCGCGGTCTGGCCGGACTGGACGACCAGCTTCTTGCTGTCGATGTACGGCTTCAGGACGCTCATCGCGCCGTTGAAGAAGTACTTGGTGTTGTTGTCGTCGTTGGAGCCGGCGAACAGCTCGATGTTGAACGGGCCCTTGCCGCTCGCCAGGCCCAGCTTGTCGACGATGTAGTTCGCCTGGAGCTCGCCGACCTTGGTGTTGTCGAAGGAGGCGTAGTAGTCGACGTTCTCCGAGCCGAGGATCAGGCGGTCGTAGGAGATGACCGGGATGTCCGCGTCCTTGGCCTGCTGGAGCACGTTGTTCAGCGACTTGTTGTCGATGGCCGCGATGATCAGCGCCTCGACGCCCTGGGTGATCAGGTTCTCGATCTGCGAGACCTGCTGGTCGGGGTCGTCCTCGCCGTAGACCAGCTTGGTCTTGTAGCCCTTGGCCTCCAGGTCCGCGACGACGTTCTTGCCGTCGGAGATCCAGCGCTCGGAGGACTTGGTCGGCATCGCGATGCCGATGGTCCCGCCCTTGCTGTCGCTCTTCTCCTCCTTGCTCCCGCCGTCGCTGCTCTGACCGCAGGCGGTCAGGGTGAGGGCCAGGGAGGCGGCTCCGGCCACGGCGGCGAGGGCTGCTCTACGAGTACGCATGATCATCATCCTTGATGTGGTGAGAGAGAGCTTCGGTCCTCAGGCGGGAGCGCTCCCCTGCGACGGGGGAGACCGTGCGGAGGAGACCGCGCGGAAGGGACCGAGGAAACGCGCGTGGGGGATTGTGTTCGACTGCGTCGTGTTCTGTGAAGAGGGCTTTCCCGGAACGTTATGCGGAAGTTTCGAAACGCCGCAGCGCGCCCGGGAGTCGGGAGCCCAGCGGGGCCATGTCGCCGTCGGCGCCGTGACGTGCCAACAGATCCAGGGCCAGCCTGCCGCGCCGCACCCGCTCCTTCGCGGTGGACAGCGTCAGGTCCCGCAGATGGTGCCCGTAAGGGTAGATCCCCGGTGCCTTGGAGAGCCCGAACTTCAGGTACAGAGGGGCACCGCGGCGGATCAGTTCGGCCACCTCGTACATCCGGACGTACCCGCCGAGGTCGTCGGGGGCCTCGATGTACATGTCCATCGGTGCGCCCGACACCCGCCGGATCTCGGTGAGGTGATCGAGCGTCAGGTCGCTGGGCACGTTGACGGAGTCGGCGCCGAGCCGCTCGTAGACCGCGTACGCCGCCGGGTTCACCGGGCCGATGAGCGCGCTCACCTTGAGCGTGGTGTCGGCCGGGATGATGCCCGCCTCCCGCGCCCGGTGCAGCGTCCACAGCACGCCCTCGTCGGCGACGAGCAGGCACTTGACGCCCAGCTCCGTCGCCCGGACGGCGTCCTCCACACAGCCGGCCACGGCGTCGTGGCCGCGCGCCCTCAGGCCCGCGCCGCGGGAGTCGGTACGGGTCGACCCGCCGATGTCCCAGGTGCCGCGCGGCCCGGTGAACAGGCACAGTTCGATGTCGCGTTCGCCGGTCGCCTCGACCATCTCGGTGATCTCGGCGTCGGTCAGCATCCACACGCCACTGCCCTGGCTGATCCGGTGGATCGGCACGTCGAGCCGCGAGGCCTCCTTCAGCACGACCGCCAGCGCTTCGGGACCCTCGCACGAGGGGATCTCGGTGCGCCAGCGGCCGCCGCCGGGGAAGCTGTGGGCGGAGGTGTCGGCGGGGTCGAGGGCGGGCGCGTCCAGCCCCAGGGCGGCGAGCGCCTGCTCGCCGGGGCGGCGGGCGGCCGTAGCGGAAGCGTCGGTCGTCACAAGCTGTCCTTCGTGTTCGTTATTTCGGACAAGGTTCGCGGCTCAAGTCGTACGGGCTTGGGTGTACGCCGGTGCGGCGGGTGTCGGAAGGCCCCCCGCACCGGCGTACGTCTAGGGGCGGAGCAGCACCTTGCCCACCTTCGGATCGCCGGATCCCACCAGCTCGATCGCCTCGGAGAACTCGCCGAGCGGCAGCTCGTGCGTGACCAGCGGCAGCGGGTCGAGCAGCCCGGAGGCGAACACCCGCACCGTGTGCGACCAGGCGTCCGGCGGTGCCCCGAAGACGGAGTGCACCTCCAGCTGCCGGACCACCAGGTCGGTCGGGTCCAGCCCGTCGGCGCCGGCCGCCGGGATGCCCGTCAGCACGAGCCGCCCGCCGCGCCGCAGCAGCGCGGCGGAGGTGCGTGCGGCGGACGCGGACCCGGCGGTCTCGATCACGACGTCGAAGTCGTCGGGCAGTTCCTCGTCCCGGGTGCGGAAGGAGGTGGCGCCGAACTGCCGGGCCAGGCCCTCCCGGTCCCGCCGCGTGCCCACGACCAGCAGCTCGCTCGGCGAGCCCGCCCTCAGGAACTGCACGGCGAACATGCCCAGCGTCCCGGTGCCGACGACCGCGACCCGCTCGCCCGGCAGGGCGTGGGCCTTGATCGCGGCGGCCGCGATGCAGGCGGCCGGCTCCAGCAGGGCCGCCGCCGTCAGGTCGGCGTCGTCGGGCAGGACGTGCAGCAGCCGGGCCGGCAGGGTCAGCGTGGCGGCCATCGCGCCCGGCTGGGTGAACCCGGTCTCCTCGTACCCGTCCGTGCACAGCGTCGTCTCGCCGGCGTGGCAGCGGTCGCACACCTGGCAGTTGCGGAAGCCCTCACCGACGACCTTGCGGCCCACCAGGGACTCCGGCACCCCGGCGCCCACGGCCTGGACCGTCCCCGACCACTCGTGCCCGGGGACGAGCGGGTAGCGGACGTACCCCTCGGGCCGGTTGCCCTGGTAGACCTCGCGGTCGCTGCCGCAGATGCCCACCGCGTGCACCCGCACCAGCGCCTCGCCGGGACCGGGCTCGCGAGGCGTGTGCTCGGCGAGCCGGTGCTCGCCGGGCGCCTCGACGACGACGGCGCTGCTCACTTCTCGGTGCCCTTCGGCTTGCGCTGCTCCCAGCCCTCGGCCCACAGGTCGAAGCGGGCCTGCTGCTGCGGGAACTCGGCGGCCGCGTCCACGTCCAGCTCGACGCCGAGACCGGGCGCGTCGGACAGGTGGAAGTACCCGTCGATCACCTCGGGCGCGCCCTTGACGACCTTCTTGATGTCCGCGTCCGCGAAGTCGTTGAAGTGCTCCAGGATCTTGAAGTTCGGCGAGGTGAAGCCGACCTGGAGCGAGGCGGCGGTCAGCACCGAGCCGCCCACGTTGTGCGGGGCGACCAGCATGTAGTGGGTCTCGGCGGTCGCGGCGAGCTTGCGCGTCTCCCAGATGCCGCCGATGTGGCCGACGTCCGGCTGGATGATGTCGACGGCCTGGCTCTCGAAGAGCTCCCGGAACTCGATCCGGTCGTGGATGCGCTCGCCGGTGGCGACCGGCATGTCGACCTTGGCCGCGACCTTCTCCAGCGCCTTGAGGTTCTCCGGCGGGACCGGCTCCTCCAGCCACGCGGGCTTGAACGGCGCCAGCTCCTTGGCGAGGCGGACGGCGGTGGCGGGCGAGAACCGGCCGTGCATCTCCAGCATCAGCTCGGCGTCCGGCCCGATGGCGTCGCGCACGGCCTCGATGAGGGAGACGGCGTACAGGCTCTGCTCGTGGTCCAGCTCGAAGTGGCCGGTCCCGAACGGGTCGATCTTGAGCGCCTTGTACCCGCGCTCCATGACCCCCTGGGCGGCCTTGTGGTAGGCCTCGGGCGTCCGCTCGGTGGTGTACCAGCCGTTGGCGTACGCCTTGACCTTGTCCGTGACCTTGCCGCCCAGCAGCTGCCAGACCGGCACGCCGAGGGCCTTGCCCTTGATGTCCCAGCACGCCATCTCGATGACCGCGATGCCGGACATCACGATCTCGCCGGCCCGCCCGTAGTCGCCGTACTTCATCCGGCGGGTGAGGTCCTCGACAGCGAACGGGTCGGAGCCGAGAATGTGGTTGGCCTCGGCCTCCCTCAGATACCCGATCAACGCGTCGGTGTGGCCCAGCATGCGGGTCTCGCCGACACCCGTGATGCCCTCGTCGGTGTGCACCTGGACGTAGGTCAGGTTGCGCCAGGGCGTACCGACCACGTGAGTGCTGATTCCGGTGATGCGCACGGAAGTTGCCCTTCAGCTGTTCGAGATTTCGTCACACGTTCGAAATGCTGGCGTGACAGTAAGGAGGGGGCGAGGGGGGTGTCAATGGGTCGGACACATAACGGTTTCGACAGTTTCGACAGCGGCTTTTCGGTTTCGATGCCCGGAACGGGTACGGGACCCCTCTCAGGGCCCCGCCGGGAGGCCCTTCGGTTTCCCACACAACCTTCACAGGTACCCCTAGGAACGTCACCCGGCAGGAACTTAGTCTTCCCGCGTCATGGACTACTGCCACCCGTGCCGACGGCACCTCAACGGCGCCCTCGCCTGCCCGGGCTGCGGCACCCCCGCCCAGCACCCGGGCGCACCCGCGCGGGAGACGTGCACGCCGGAGGTGTACCCGGCCCAGGCCTACGCGCCGGAGCCGTACGCCGTTCAGGACGCCGGGGCCGGTATGGACGGAGCTTACGGCTCCGGGGCCGGGATGGACGGAGCCTACGACTCCGGGGCGGGGACGGGCGCAGCTTACGGCTCCGGGGCGGGGGTGCAGGATCCGGGCGCCGGCGCTGACGCGCGGAGGGCCGAGACGGTCACCCCCGAGGCTGCGGCGACCCCCGATGCCGGGGCGGGTGTCCCCGACTCCGATGTGGTGGACCCCGGGGCCGGGGGCCGGGCCGCCCGCCGCCGTGAGCAGGAACGCGGCCGGGGCCGTGGCCGGGGTCGGGCCGGAGGTCAGGGCCGGTCCCGCGGCGGCCGGTCCCACGGGCTGGCGCCCTCCGACGACACCGCTGCTGACGCCGTCGACGACCCCGCCGAAGGCGATGCGAGCCGTCGCGATCGCAAGGCCGCCGTCCACCGCCGGCGCCGCCGCCGCACCCTCCTGATCACCGCGGGCTTCGTCCTGGCGGCCGGCGGACTGAGCCTGGCCGAACTCGGCATCGACGGCGCCGTTCTCCCCGGCTCGAACCCGGCGGCGGCCGGGGGCGAGTCGACGGAGGTCGACGCCGACGAGCCCACGGCAGGCACCGCAGCGGAGGCGCTCGACGCCAGGTCGGACACCGGAGGCCAGGGGGGCTCGGCCTCGCCGGACCCCTCGGCCTCGGCCTCCGCGTCCGCCTCGGGGTCCGCGTCGGCGTCCGCCTCGCCGGGTGCGTCGGAGTCGTCCACGACCGGCCCGGACCAGGACCCCCAGTCGGCGACCGTCCCGGTCACCTCCCCGACCACCTCCGGCTCCGACACCGCGGCGGACACCCCGTCCACCCCGACGTCCGACCCCACGACATCAGAGCCGGCCCCGGAACCGGAGCCTTCGCCTTCGGAAACGTGCGACCGGTTCCTGTGGTGGTGCAGCTGAGCGGAACGGGTGTCGCCGTCAGGGCCTCCCGGGACGGCGGTCGGTCTTGAAGACCGCCCACACCGTCTTGCCGATGACGTGCTCCGTGACGCCCATGTCGTCGGCCGGCTGCCTGATCAGGTGCAATCCCCGTCCTGAGCACGCGAGGGTGTCCGGGGCCTGAAGGGCGGCGAACGGGCTGCCGGTGTCCCGGACCCCCAGGCGCATCACCGTGCCGTCGAGTTCGAGGGTCACGCAGTACTCCCGGCCCGGCGGAACGCCGTGCAGCACCGCGTTCGTGGCGAAGCAGGGGCGGGGTGATGCCTGGGCCGAGGAGGCGGAGGCCCGGGGGCGGCGCGGTACCCAGCGGATCGTCCACGCGGGCGAGGTGCCGGCTCCGGCGGACGTTGCGGGGCTGCTCGGGATCGTGGAGGGTGAGCCTCTGGTGGTGAGGCGGCGCCTGATCCTCCTCGACGACCAGCCGATCGAACGTACCGACACCTACTACCCGACCGCCATCGCCCGGGGCACCCGGCTCGCCGGGACCGCCAGGATCCCGGGTGGAGCCGTCACGCTCCTCGCCGAACTGGGACACGTGGGCGTCCTCGTCACGGAGGACGTGACCGCCGGAATGCCGGACGAGGAGGAGTGGGAAGCCCTGCGGACAGCCGCCGACGAGCCGGTCCTGCGGATCACTCGGCTGACCCGGGACCGCGACGACCGGCCGATCCAGGTCGACCGTATGGTGATGCCCGCCCCACGGCAGAGGCTGCGTTACGAGATCAGGATCGGCGGATGACCGTGCCCAAGGCAGTACCGGAAGCCGCCGACCGCCGCTCGCTGCACGAGAGGATCGCGGCCGATCTGCGCGACGACATCATGAGCGGGGAGTTGGCGGCCGGAGCGAACCTGCCTTCCACGGTGCAGCTCAAGGAGCGCTTCGACGCGTCGAACGCCACTGTCCAGAAGGCCCTTCAGCTTTTGAAGGGCGAAGGTCTGGTGGTCGGAAGGGCCGGCGCGGCCGTCACGGTCCGCGAACACCGCCAGCGCACGGTCCGCCCTGCCGCGCTCGCGGCACCGGGCGCACCTGGAGAGCCCTTCCGCTGGCTCGCCGAAGCGGCCAAGCATGGCACGCGCGCCCGCAGCGAGCTGCTTGACGTGGGGGAGACCCGCCCACCGGCCGATGTCCGCGCCGCCTTCGGCCTCCCGGAGAACGGCACCGCCCTCCTCCGCGGCCAGCTCCTCCTGATCGACGACGAGCCCGCCGAACTCGTGTATTCCTACTATCCGTTGGACATCGCCAGAGGCACGCCACTGACGAGCCGCCGCCGGATCAAGGGCGGAACGCCCGTGCTGCTCACGGAACTCGGTCATCCTCCTCGCCGCAGCGTGGACCGCGTCTCCGCGAGGGTTCCTACCCAGGAGCAGTACCAGGCGCTCCGCCTGACGAGCGGCCTGCCGGTCCTGCGCACCCTGCGGGTCGTGCACAGCGATCGTGAGGAGCCGGTCGAGGTGACCGTGATGGTGAAGGCGGGGCATCTGTACGAGGTGCGGTACGAGTTCGCCGTCGGCGAGTGACCCGCCTTCTTCCGTCACCGCGTCCGGCGCCGCGACGCTCCTCCGCGGGCGGGAGGCGGCTGACCGGTCCCGTAGGCCACCACGTCCACCACGTCGTCGCCGGCCACGCAGTCCAGGGCGCGTCGGCTCAGCCGGTACGTCCAGTAGTGGTGCAGGCCGTACAGCAGGGGCCCGGACAGGGCCAGTGCCAGTTCGGCCTGCCACGGCATCGTTCCCGTGGGCAGTGCCGTGGCCAACGGCGAAACCACGGCGGCCGTTCCCGTGGCGCGCATTCCCGTCACCATTCCTCACCGCCGTCATGTCGCCGGGAATTCAATATCGCTCGCCGTGTCGACCGGGCCCGCAGGGTGACGCGGAGCGCATGGGCGAGATGGCGGCGGCGAGGCTCGGCGGAAAGGGTCCGGCGCCTGTCGGCCGGCCAAGCGCCAGACCTTCTTACGGACTTCGGCCCGTGCGACGCGGATCGTCCGAAGGGCGGTGTCGCCGGAGGCGGCGAGGACGTCGACCAGGCGGGAGACCGTCGGGTCGGAGGCGACCGGCCCGAACACGGCCGGCTCGGCTCGCAGCATGCCGACGTCGGCCAGGCAGTCCCCGCCCATCGCGACTGCCAGCGCGAGGTCCGGGAGGTGGCGTGGTCACAGCGCGATGCGGACGGTCTTGACTTGGGTGTAGGTGTCGAGTCCCTCCAGGCCGCCTTCGCGGCCCAGGCCGGACTGCTTGTAGCCCCCGAAGGGGAGGTTGCCGGTGCTCATCTCGGCCCAGGTGTTGATCCAGACGGTGCCGGCCTCGATGGCTGCGGCCATGCGGTGTGCGGTGGTGAGGTTGGTGGTCCAGACGGAGGCGGCCAGTCCGTAGTCGGTGTCGTTGGCCTGGGCGATGGCGTCGTCGATGTCGGTGAAGGTGGTGATCACGCCGACGGGGCCGAAGATCTCCTCGCGGACGACGCGCATGTCGGGGCGGACGTCGTCGAGGAGGGTGGGGGCGAAGAAGTATCCGTGGTCACCGAAGCGCCCGCCGCCGGTCACCACGTTCGCGCCCTCCTCGCGGGCGGTGTCGAGGTAGGAGCGGACGCGGTCGAACTGCGCCTTGGTGGAGAGCGGTCCCACCAGCGTGCCCTGGGTCAGCGGGTCGCCCGGGGTGAATGCCTCCATCGTCTTCAGCAACTTCTCGACGAACTCCTCGCGGATGCTCTCCTCGACGAACACCCGTGATCCGGCGACGCAGACCTGTCCCGCGTTACCCAGGAAGCCGGCCGCCACGCCGCGGACCGCGACGTCAAGGTCGGCGTCGGCGAAGACGACCGACGGCGACTTGCCGCCCAGTTCGAGCGTTATGCGCTTGAGCGTGTCGGTGGCCTGGCGCTGGACCAGCTTGCCGGTCGCGGTCGACCCGGTGAAGGCGATCTTCGCGACACCGGGGTGCGCGACCAGCGCGTGGCCCGCCTCGGCGCCCAGGCCGGTGACGACGTTCACGACACCGGCCGGCAGATCGGTGCCGGTCAGCAGCTCGGCCAGGCGCAGCGTGCTCAGCGAGGCGGTCTCGGCCGGCTTGAGCACGACGGTGTTACCGGCCGCCAGGGCCGGGGCGAGCTTGCCGGGCAGTTGGCCCATCGGACCGTTCCAGCCCCAGATGATGCCGACGACACCGAGGGGCTCCTTGCGGGTGTAGGCCATGCGGTCCTTGCCTGCGGGAACACTCACGCCGGACAGCTTGGTGGGCCAGCCCGCGTAGTAGCGGAAGACCTCACTCGCCTCGGCCAGCATGTGTGCGGTCAGCATGTGGGGTGCGCCCATGTTGACCGAGTCGATGGTGGCCAGTTCGTCGGCGTGTTCCTCGATGACGTCGGCGATCTGGTTCAGGATCCGGCCGCGCCGGTCGGGGCTCATTTCCGCCCAGGAGGGATCGGTGAACGCCGCCCGCGCGGCGTGGACCGCGGCGTCGACGTCGGCTGCCTCGCCGCGCGGCACACTGGCCAGCGCCTCTTCGGTGGCCGGGTCGGTGTTCGGCAGCGTTCGTCCGGAGAATGCGGCGACCTGCCGGCCTCCGATCCACATCATCCGCTCCCCGCCCCGCACGTACGCGGGGATGTCACGGCGGGCGGTGTCGGCGACGGGCGGGGCGCTCACAGTCGCAGTCATGGTTGTTCCTCTCCTGGTGTCCTGACAGCAGATCCGTCATAAGCGGATTGGGTGTCCACTTAACGTAGCGGACAGGCTGTCCGTTTACAAGGAGAAGTGAGAAGGGTATCCGGTACGCTGAGGTTCTGGACGCCGAAGGAAGGAAGGAAGCATCCGCCGTGAGCGCTGAGCCCGCCCCTGTCCGACGTGCCGACGCCGAGCGCAACCGGTCGAAGATCATCGCGGTCGCCCGCGAGGCCTTCGCCGAACCCGGTGCCGCACCGTCGATGGCCGAGATCGCCCGACGCGCCGGCGTCGGCATGGCCACGCTCTACCGCAACTTCCCCGGCAGACTCGAACTGGTTGAGGAACTCTTCCGCCACACCGTCGACGACATGTGCCAAGCCGCCGAATCCGTCAGTGGCGACACGCCTGGCGAGGCCTTCTTCGCCTGGCTCATGCGCTTCCACGCCCTCGGCGCCCGCAAAGGACCTCTCGCCTCCGTCCTCCTCTCCGAATCCGCCCATGGCACCCCCATCCTCCGCGCCAGCCGCTCCCGCACAATCGCGGCCGGCGAACCCCTTTTCCGCGCCGCGCAACGCAGCGGAGAAGTGCGCGACGACGTCTCTCTCGGACAGATCCTCGACGGCCTCGTCGCGCTCGCCGGCATCGACAACGGCCCGGACTTCCCCGGCGCCCTGATCCGCATCCTGCTCGACGGTCTGCGTCCGAATCCGGGCACCACGGGCGGAGCGCCGACTGCCAGTGAAGGCATGGACACCCCCACGACCACAAGAAGGAGAGAGTGATGGGCGTCCGCCTCCCCGTAAGACCCCGCGCCTACCTGTGCCGCCGCAGGATCCGCTGCACCTTTCCGGACAAGGCCGGCCAAGCGCTGCCGTCGGCAGCTTCGGCGTCGGGGCATGGGCCCAGGATCCCTGGCAGCGGACAGGATCCAGACAAGCCCTCACCGATGCAGGTCAGAGCCGCTCTCCACTCGCTCGAATCAAGTCCCGGAGAGGCCGGCTCGTGAAAGCCCGAGGCTGCGGGTCGCCGGAATGGCGTGCCGCCGGCGCCCGCAGCCGGCCGGCCTGGTTGTGGCTGAGGACGTCGTAGTCGCCGCCGATGATGTACGCCGGCCGACGAGTGTCAGCCGCCGGCGTCCGAGGCGTGTCGGTCGTCGGTGTGCGAGGCGTGTCGGCCGTCGGCGTCCGGCGGCGTCACCATCCGGCGCAGCAACCCCCGCAGCACCCCCCGTTCCTCCTCCGTCAGGCCCGCCAGGGGTTCGCGGGCGAAGCGCAGGCCCTCGCGGAGGGCCTTGGCCACCCGGCGGCCCTCCGCGGTGGCGGCCGCCAGCTTGACGCGGCGGTCGGCCGGGTCGGGGCGGCGTTCGGCCAGGCCCCGGGCCTCCAGGCGGTCGACGATGCCGGTCACGTTGGACGGCTCGCACTTGAGCCGGTTCGCCAGCTTGCGCATGGGCAGCGGTTCCAGGGAGAGCAGGCTGAGCAGGCGGGCCTGGGCGCCGGTGAGCGCGTAGGCGGCGGCGGCTTCCTCGTAGTCCTCGTGGAAGCGGGCCACCACCTCGCCGATCAGTTCGACGACCTCCAGGGTCAGGGCGTCGGGGCGGCGGGCCGGGGGTGAGGGTGCCATGGTGGACAGGGTACCCGGCTTACTTGACATCCTGAAATATTTAGACGCATGGTTGTTTCAGTTAGTGAAACATCAGAGAGGCTTCCCCCATGACCGACTCCGCCCTCCCCGCCGCCGGCCGCGAATGGCGCCTGCTCAGCCGACCCGTCGGCTGGCCGAAGCCCGAGGACTTCGAGCTGGCCGAGGCGGAGGTACGGCGGCCCGGACCCGGCCAGGTCCTCGTCCGCAACGAGTACCTCTCCGTCGACCCCTACATGCGCGGCCGGATGAGCGCCGCCAAGTCCTACGTCGCCCCCTACGAGCTGGGCAAGGCCATGCAGGGCGGCGCGGTCGGCGAGGTCGTCGCCTCCGAGGCCGAGGGCATCGCCCCGGGCGACCACGTCCTGCACTTCGGCGGCTGGCGCGAGTACGCCACCGTCGACGGCGGGCAGGTCGTCCGGGTCGACCCCGAGGCCGCGCCCCTCTCCACGTACCTGGGCGTCCTCGGCATGACCGGCCTCACCGCGTACGCGGGCCTGCTGCGCACCGCCTCCTTCAAGGAGGGCGACGCGGTGTTCGTGTCCGGCGCGGCGGGCGCCGTCGGCAGCCAGGTGGGGCAGATCGCCCGGCTGAAGGGCGCCTCGCGGGTCATCGGCTCCGCCGGATCCGACGACAAGGTCAAGCTGCTGGTCGAGGAGTACGGCTTCGACGCCGCGTTCAACTACCGGAGCGGCCCGGTCGCCGAGCAGCTGCGCGAGGCCGCGCCCGACGGTGTCGACGTCTACTTCGACAACGTCGGCGGCGACCACCTGGAGGCCGCCATCGGCTCCCTCAACCGGGACGGCCGTATCGCGGTCTGCGGCATGATCTCCCTCTACAACAACACCGAGCCCGCCCCCGGCCCGAAGAACCTCGTCCGCCTCATCCAGACCCGCGGCCGCATCGAGGGCTTCCTGGTCGGTGACCACTACGACCTCCAGCCGCAGTTCGTCCAGGAGGTCGGCGCCTGGGTCCGCTCCGGCGAGCTCAAGTACCGCGAGACGGTCGTCGAGGGCATCGAGAACAACCTGGAGGCGTTCTTCGGCGTCCTGCGCGGCGACAACACCGGGAAGATGATCGTCAAGCTGTAGCCGACGCGGGCGGGATGGGGTACGTCCTCGGCCCGGGAGGCCTCCCGTGGCCCGGGGCACGTCCTCGGCCCGGGAGGCCTCCCGCGGCCCGGGGCACGTCCTCGGCCCGCGAGGCCTCCCGTGTCCGCGAGACCTTCCTCGGTCCGGCGGGGCCTTCCTCCGTACTTCCGTGATGCGGTAAGTTTTTTCCGCATCCCGTCGCGGTCGTGGGCGCGCGTCGCGGCGGACCGAGGAGGAGAGAGCCCCATGCCGATTCAGCAGTCCGACGTCCTGTACACCGCCGTCGCCACCGCCGAGAACGGCCGCGACGGCCGGGTCGCCACCGATGACGGCCGGCTCGACGTGATCGTGAACCCGCCGAAGGAGATGGGCGGCAGCGGCGCCGGCACCAACCCGGAGCAGCTGTTCGCCGCCGGCTACAGCGCCTGCTTCCAGGGCGCCCTCGGCGTCGTCGCCCGCCAGGAGGGGGCCGACCTCACCGGCTCGACCGTCACCGCGAAGGTGGGCATCGGCAAGAACGACGACGGCTTCGGGCTCGTCGTCGAGATCTCGGCCCACCTCCCGAACACCGACCCCGGCACGGCCCGCGCCCTGCTGGAGAAGGCCCACCAGGTCTGCCCGTACTCGAAGGCGACCCGAGGGAACATCACCGTGACGCTCGCCTGACGGCGCTCACCGCGTCGTCGCGCAGGGCGGAGGCCGCACCCCCGGACGCGGGGTGCGGCCTCCGCCGGTCACTCGACCGGCTCAGCCCGCCAGCGCCGCCCGGTGCGCCGCCGCCACCAGCCGGTCGTTCTCCGGCGCGGCCCCGCCCGGGAAGGCGAACCGGCGGCGCGCGTACCCGTAGGCGAGCCCGCTGCGCGGGTCCGCGAACGCCTGGCAGCCGCCGGCCCCGCTGTGCCCGAACGCCCCCGCGCCGAGGAACGGGTACCAGGTGTCCGCGGTCGCCTGGAAGCCCAGCCCGTACGACTTGTGGGCGCGGACCACCAGGTCGTGGCCGACGGAGTGGCACTGCCCGAACTCCGCCGCCGTGTCCTCCTTCAGCAGCGGCGCCTTCCCGCCGACCTCGCTGATCGCCGCCGCGTACAGCCCGGCGAGCCCGCGCGCCGACGCCACCCCGCCCACCGACGCCGGCCCTTTGGCGCGGATCAGCGGGTCGTTCGGCAGGAGCGCCAGGTCGGTCGGCTCCTCGCCGTGCCGGTTGAAGGCGACGGCGGCCAGGGTGTGCGGCCCGTCGGGCAACGAGTCGAGCAGGGCCCGCTGCTCGGCGGTCGGCGCCATCGGCTGCGCCGCCCGGAAGCGCGGCTCGTGCGCGTCCGGCAGCCCCAGGAAGAGGTCCAGCCCGTACGGGGCCCGCACCCGCTCCTCGTACACCTCCTGGAGCGTACGTCCCGTCGCACGCCGTACGACCTCGCCGGCGAGCGCGCCGATGACCAGCGCGTGGTAGCCGAAGGCGGCGCCCGGACGCCAGAACGGCCGCTGGTCGGCGAGGCGTTCGGCGATCTGCCGGTCGTCGGCCAGCTCCCGCGCGGTGAACCCGGTGTCCGCGCCGACCAGTCCGGCCCGGTGCGAGAGCAGCTCGCGCAGGGTCAGCGCGCCCTTGCCCTCGGCCGAGAACTCCGGCCAGTAGTAGGTGACCTTGCGGTCCAGCTCCAGCGTGCCCTCCTGCACGAGGAGCGCGACCACCAGGTACGCGGCGCCCTTGGTGGACGAGTACACGCCGTAAAGGGAGTCGGCGTCCGTGCCGTCCCCGGCCCACAGGTCGACGACCCGGCGGCCGTGCAGGTACGCGCACAACTGGCCCTCGTAATCGGGTCGCTCCGCCGCCACGAACGCGGCGAACTCCTCCCGCACCGCTTCAAAACCGTCCGCGACGGTGCCGTGGATCTCCTGTGTCATCCGCTCTCCTCAGCCAGACCGCTGCCTGTGTGTGCCATGGTGATCAACGCCTGTGCGACCTGGGTGAACTCGCCCTTGGGATGGTCCCGGAAGAGGGGTTCCGTGCCGAACAGGACGGCGTGCGGCCCGCTCACGACGGCGGGCCGCCCGGCGGCGGCGCCGGGACCGCCCGAGCCGTCGGACCGGGCCCGCCAGTGGCCGGAGACGAGCGGTTCGCCGGTGGCGTACGACTGCTCGACGCGTACCCCGGGGCCGAGGCCGGTGAACCACACCGGCGCGTAGACGAAGCCGTGGTCCGGGGCCCCCGCCGTCAGCGGACCCGAGTTGACCACCCGCACCACGCCGTTGGCGTCCTCGGGGCCCTGTACGGCCGTCACGTCCAGCAGCCCGGCGCCCGTGGCGAGCGCGGCCCCGGCGGCACCCCGGCCGACCAGGCCGTGCCCGGCGAGGAAGGCGTCGAGGGCGGTGCGGGCGGCCCCGGTCAGCGCGGCCCGGTCCAGCCCGGCCGACACGAACAGCACGTCCACCGACGACCAGTCGAAACCGGCGTCGAGGCGGGCCGTGGAGACCGGCGTGACGTCGAAGCCCATCTCGCGCAGCGCGAACAGCTCACCGGCCGTGACGGCGGCGGCGATCCGGACGGGGTGCAGGGGAGTGGTGCCGGTGGCGGCGGCCGAGGTGAAGGAGACGTCGTACGCACGGGCGGCGCCGGCCGCCTGCGCGCGCGCCGACGCCGGGACGACCGCACTGCCGTCCGCGTCCCGCCGTACCGCGATCCCGGCCCGCAGCAGGGAGTTGAGGGCCGCGACCGCGCCCGGGTCGTCCAGCCGCAGCCGCAGGTCGCCGTGCGGGGCGACCGTGCCGGCCGGGGCGGCCCCGGTCACCGCCCGCAGCGGGGCGCCGGCCGGGGAGCCGCCGTGGACGGCCACCACCCGCGCGCCCCACAGCCGTCCCAGGCTCCAGCCCGAGATGTCGTACATCACCGACACCCGGCCGCTGATGTCCCGGCCGTCGGCGAGCAGCGCGTTCGCCAGCCCCCGCTTGGGCTGGCGCATGTCGACGACGTACGAGCCCTGCCGGTACGTCCGTCCGTCGAGCCGGAAGGAGCGGGTGGCCCGGGTGACGCGGACGTCGTTGGCGAGGAGGTGGTCGACGAGCCGGGCGGTGGCGGTGGGCGTCGGGCCGGCCGGGAGGACGTAGGCGCGCGGGAACGCGGTCGTCCAGACGTCCTCGGGGCCGATGCCCGGGACGCCCGGCACGGTCCGCTCCGACACCGGCACCTGCGCGGCACCGGCGGCCCCGCGCCGGAACACCTCGATCTGGTCGGCGACGAGGGAGGGGCCCCGCTCGCGGACGAAGTCGAGGGTGGCACGGAGGGCGGCGCCGGCCACCCGCACGTTGATCGCGGACCGGCGGCGCAGTTCGCCGGCCGGCAGGCCGGTGTAGGCCGCGTTGTTCACCTGGAGCGGGATCTCCACCGTGTGCGCGGCGACCGCGCCGTGGAAGGCCGCGTACTGCGGGGTGAAGACCGGCGGCCAGTCGTCCCAGCCCTCCGCCTGGTCCCGGAACGGGATCTGCGCGGGCCGCACACCGTCCTCGGCGGGGGTGAGCCCGAGGCCGTCGACGGCGGCCTCCATGCCGAGGGCGTTGGCGTAGGTGTTCTTCAGGAAGAGGTCGTACTCGTAGTTCTCGCCGTGCGGCGGGGTGGTCGGCTCGATGAGGGTGCCGTTGACGTAGCCGTGCAGGTCGAGCACGACGGCCGGCTGCTTGGCGATCTCGATCTGCCGCACCGCGCGCGTCTCGGGCTGCGAGGCGGTGACGGCGTCCCGGTTCAGGTCGAAGCCGGCCGCGTTCGCGCGGGTGCCGGCGATCCGGCCGTCCGGGTTGGCGGTGATGTTGAAGTAGAGGCGGCTGTGGGCGAGGAGGTCGCGCGTCGCCGTGTCGTCCGCGGTCGCGAGCCGCTCGACGAGCTCCAGGGAGGCGTCGGTGCCCTCCCACTCGTCGCCGTGGATGTTGCCGTTGAAGAAGACGGGCGTCTTGTACGCCGACTTCAGGGCGGGGTCGACGGCGGCCGCGGCGGGCGCGTTCTCGATGAGTTCACGCATCCGCTCCTGGTCGCGGGTCTGGCCGGCGGTCTCCGGCGCGGTGACGGTGACGAGGTAGAGCCGGTGCCCGCCCGCCGAGCGGCCGGCGACCTCGACGCTCACCCGGTCACCGAGCGCCTGAAGGGCGTTCAGCCGCGGGGCGATGGCGTGGTACGGGACGAGACCGAGCCTGAGGGACGCGTCGGCGGGGTTCTCGGGCTCGGCGGCGAGCGTCTGCCGCCGGGGGTAGCCGCGCACGGAGTCGGCGGCGGACAGGTCGGTGACGGGCGCGGTGAGCGCCTGCCGGGCGGTCGCCGCGGACGGCCCGGCGACGGCCGTGTCCGCGCCGGACCCCTCCCGGCTCACGGGTTCCGGGCCGGCGCCGGCGGCGGCCGGGGCGAGCAGAAGCGCCCCCGCGGCCGTGACGGCGAGGGCGGCGATCAGGACAGGCCGGGCCGGGGTGGTTCTCGTGGTGCGCACGTGTACCTCCGCTGACTTCCTGCGCTCGGGTGCTGCCGGAGACCGGTACGGCGAGATGTACCTGTGCGACTCAACTGCACCAAGAGGGGGTTGGTGTCACCGATAGCCCGGATGGCCTAGGAAAGACCCCACGGACACCCGGGCGTGCGCCCGGCAGGCGTCCGGGCGTGCGGAACGACGGACACCTGACGGCGCATCACCTCCGTCGCCTCGCAGGCGGCGGACGAACGGCTCACGCCGGCCCGCTCCGGCGCGACCGGGGATGATGTGCACGCGCCCGATAGAGTGCCGGCATGCGCGATCTCGGGGCGGGTTTCAGGTACCTGGTGGCGGGCCAGCGGTGGGTGGGCCGGCACGGCAGGCAGTACGGGTTCGGACTCCTGCCGGGACTGATCACACTGGTCCTCTACGTGGGCGCGCTGGTGGCGCTCGCGGTGTGGGGCGGGGACGCCGTCACGTGGGCGACGCCGTTCGCCGACGACTGGTCGAGCCCGTGGGGCGGCCTGTTCCGCGGGTTCCTCACGGTCGTGCTGTTCGCCCTGGGCCTCCTCCTCTCCGTCCTGACCTTCACCGCGGTCACCCTGCTCATCGGGCAGCCCTTCTACGAGAGCCTCTCCGAGACGGTCGACCGGGACGTCTCGCCCGACGGCACGGCACCGCGGTCGGGGCTGCCGCTCTGGCGCGAGCTGTGGATCTCGGCCCGGGACAGCCTGCGCATCGTGGTCCGGGCCCTGCTGTGGGCCGTGCTGCTGTTCGCCCTCGGGTTCGTCCCGTTCCTCGGGCAGACCGTCGTCCCCGTGATCGGCTTCTTCGTCACCGGCTTCTTCCTCACCGAGGAACTCACCGCCGTGGCCCTCCAGCGCCGGAACGTCGACCTGCGCGCCCGCCTCACCCTGCTGCGCTCCCGCAAGACGCTGGTCTGGGGCTTCGGCACACCACTCGGACTGGCCTTCCTGGTGCCCTTCGTGGCGGTGTTCCTGATGCCGGGCGCGGTCGCCGGCGCGACCCTCATGGCGCGGGAGCTGCTCGGGGAGGAGACCCGGGACGGCGAGGCCGCCGCCGCCGACGACGACCGCGAGGAGGCGCCCGCCCGGCCGTGACCGGACGGGCCCCGCACCCGCCCGGCCGTGACCGACGGGACGGGCGCCGCGCCTGCCTGGCCGTGACCGACGGGACGGGCGCCGCGCCTGCCCGGCCGTGCCCGGCCGGACGGGCGCCGCGCACGGCCGGTCACGGCGAGGCAGGCCGCGCTCGGCCCGGTCCGGCTGGCTCGGGCCTGGCTCGGGCCCGGCCCGGCGTCAGCCCCCGGTGCTGCGCCCCGCCGCATCCACCGCCACCGTCACGATCGCCCGCACCTGCGCGATGATGTCCAGCCGGTTGCGGACGAACTCCGGGTCGGTCACCGTCCCGGTCGCCGGATCGGTGTTCCCGGCGCCGAACTGGAGGACCGGCGTGTGGACGTGCCCGCCCGGCAGCGAGCCGCGCAGGCCGAGCCGGTCCCGCAGCAGCGTGGCCCGGTAGGCGATCTCGTTGGAGAGGTAGTTCCCGCCGCCCCCGGCCCGCGCCGTCGACCCCGGCGTGGGCCCGTCCGGCCGGACGACGGGCGCGGTCCCCCCGGCCGGGATCTCGGTGACGCCCGTGTTGTCGAGGACCGGGAAGCGGCCGGTGTCCGCCGCCACGATCTCCCGGTACGGCAGGGTCGTCGTCGTCCACTGCGGCTGCGAGGCCGGGTCGGTCACCGGGACCGTCTCCGTCCTGCTCACGTTCTCGTTGTCCGGGTAGCCGCCCCGCCAGGCCCCGTTGGTCCGCTCGACGTCGAAGCGGCCGACGCGCCCCTGGCTCACGGTCGCGAACAGGTCCACGTGCTTCAGGTGCGGCCGCAGTGTCCGCTCCACGGTGCCCTCGGTGAAGTCCCCCCAGCGCACCGGGAACACGGCCGTCTCCACCCGGGCCGGCCCGTCCGCCGTCTCGATCACCGTGCCGTCGAGGGCCAGCGCGGTCGCCCCGGACGGGTTGGAGATGCGGATGTCCTGGTCCAGGGTGAACGGGTCGAAACCGGTGACCAGCACCCGCTTCAGGCCCGCGCCGCCGGAGCGGCGGAAGTCGATGTCGTCCTGGCCGCGCGAGGTGCGCTCCAGGCCGGCCAGCAGCGCCGCCCGCTGTGTCCCGGTGAGCCCGAACTCCGGCTCCCAGGTGCGTACTTCCCGGGTCAGCGCCAGCCGTGCCCAGTACAGCGGCCGGTCGTCGTCCCGGCTGAGCCCTCCGCCGGCCGGGCCCCGGCCCTGCGCCCGGTCCACGGCCCGCCGCCACAGTGCCGCGCCCTCACGGGCGACGACGCGGCGGGCCTGCGCGAGGGAGGGAGCGGCCGCCAACCGCCGGGCGAGGCGCGGCGCGGCCGTGTCGAAGCCGGAGGCCGCGAGGATCTCCCGCGGGACGGCCCGGTCGAGCCGCTGCTCCTCGACGCCGGGCGCGGGTGCCGCGTCGGCCGGTGCCGCGCAGGCCGCGGTCGCCGGTGCGGAGAGACAGGCCGTGAGGGCCAGGCCGAGGACACCGATCCGAACTCGTAAGCAGTGCAAGGTGCTTGAGGCCTTCCGTCGCTGCGGTGCGCGTCGCGCGGGACGGCGCGTCGCGCGGGACGGCGGAAGTATCGCGTGGCGGGAACAGTCCACGCCATGGGGGCAGCCCGTCGGCTCCTCAGTCCAGGTCCTCGCCCAGCAGCCGCAGGAAGTCCCGGAACGCGCCCGGCATGTCGACCGACTCCGGGTCCAGCAGCCACTGGAACTGCAACCCGTCCATCACCGCCACCAGCAGGGGAGCGGTCCGCTCCGGCGTGAGGCCGTTGGGCAGCCGGTCGCCGTACTCGGTGCGCAGCACCGCCGCCATGCTCGCCCGGACCTCGGTGTAGCGCTCGGTGAAGTACCGCCGGGCCGGGTGCCCCTCGGTGACGCTCTCGCCGAGCAGCGCGGAGAAGGTCTGGACGATGCCGGGCCGCATCGCGTTGTACTCGACCAGCGAGACCAGCAGGTCGACCCGCCACCGGGTGTCCGGCACCGCGTCCCACTGGTCGCGCTCCTCCAGCACGGCGACGAGCAGCGCGTCCTTCGTCGGGAAGTGGTGCAGCAGCCCCTGCTGGGTCAGCCCCACCCGCTCGGCCACCGCGGCCAGGCTCGCCCCCCGGTAGCCGCGCTCGGCGATCACCTCCAGGGCCGCCCGTACGATCTCGGCGCGCCGCTCCCCACTCCTGACCCGGCCACTCATGGCGCCACCGTACGTCATCCGGCCCACCCTGAAATAACAGGAAGGTAACGAAACCTACCGCGTCACAGGCGATGGATGCACGATGGAGTCACTGCACTGCACGACTCAACGAGGAGGCGCCGCGATGGCGGACAACGAGGCGGTCGTCGAGGCGGCCCTCGGCAAGCTCGACCTGGAGGCCAAGACGCGGCTGCTGGCCGGCCAGGACATGTGGTCCCTGCCCGCCCTGCCCGAGATCGGCCTGGAGTCCCTGGTGATGTCCGACGGCCCGATCGGCGTACGGGGCGTGCGCTGGACCGCCGACGACCCGTCCGTCGCCCTGCCCTCCCCGACCGCCCTGGCCGCCACCTGGGACCCCGCGCTCGCCCACCGGGCCGGTGTGCTGCTGGCCCAGGAGGCCCGCCGCAAGGGCGTCCACGTCCTGCTCGCCCCCACGGTCAACCTGCACCGCTCCCCGCTCGGCGGCCGCCACTTCGAGACCTACAGCGAGGACCCGTACCTCACCGGCCGCATCGGCACCGGATACGTCAGCGGCGTCCAGTCCGGCGGCGTCGGCACCACCGTCAAGCACTTCGTCGCCAACGACGCCGAGACCGACCGCTTCACGGTGAACAACCTGGTCGGCGAACGCGCCCTGCGCGAGCTCTACCTGGCCCCCTTCGAGGCCATCGTGGAGAACGCCCACCCCTGGGGCATCATGACCGCCTACAACTCGGTCAACGGCACCACGATGACCCAGCACCACCACCTCGTGAACGAGGTCCTGCGCGGCGAGTGGGGCTTCGACGGCTTCAACGTCTCCGACTGGATGGCCGCCCGCGACACCGTCGGCGCCCTCCGCGGCGGCCTCGACGTCGCCATGCCCGGCCCGCAGACCGTGTACGGCGAGGCCCTCGCCGAGGCGGTACGGGACGGCCGGCTCGACGAGTCCCAGGTCGACGACGCCGTACGCCGCGTCCTGCGGCTGGCCGCCCGCGTCGGCGCCCTCGCCGGTGCCGAGCCCGCCGTCGCCGAACCGCCCGCCGCCGTCGACGGCGAGGCCCTCGTCCGCGAGCTCGCCCGCCGCTCCTTCGTCCTCGTCCGCAACGAGAACGGCGCGCTCCCCCTCAAGACCGGCACGGTCGCCCTCATCGGCGCCGCCGCCCGCGACGCCCGGGTCCTGGGCGGCGGCTCCGCCACCGTCTTCCCGACGCACATCGTCTCCCCGCTCGACGGCCTCACCGCCGCCCTCCCCGAGGGTGCGCTCACCTACGTCGTCGGAGCCGACCCCACCACCGAACTCGCCGTCGCCGACAAGGGGTTCACCCTCCGTGCCGTCTGCCGGGACGCCGGCGGAGAGGTGATCGGCACCGGCTCCGTGCCCAACGGGCAGATCCAGTGGATGGGCGACGACCTCCCCGACGGCGTCACCCACGACCGCCTCCACACCGTCGAACTGACCGGCACCTTCACCCCGCGCACCACCGGCCGGCACACCTTCGGCGTCAAGGGCGTCGGCGCCTTCACCCTCACCGTCGCCGGCACGACGCACTTCGACGGCCCCCAGGTGCCCGCCGACGTCAGCGACCCCTTCGAGGCGTTCTTCGGCGCCCCGGTGCCCCGCGCCGAGGCCGACCTGACCGCCGGGGAGACCGTCGAGATCTCCCTCACCTACGTCTTCGAGCTGCCCGAGGGCATCCCGCTGAAGGTGGTCGCCTTCGCGCTCGCCCACCAGGAGCCGCAGCGCGACGCGGACGAGCTGATCGCCGAGGCCGTCGAGGCGGCCCGCGCCGCCGACACGGCGGTGGTCGTGGTCGCCACCACCGACCGCGTCGAGTCCGAGGGCTTCGACCGTACCGACCTGCGGCTGCCCGGCCGCCAGGACGACCTGGTCCGGGCCGTCGCCGCCGCCAACCCGAACACGGTCGTGGTCGTCAACTCCGGCTCCCCGGTGGAACTCCCGTGGCGCGAGGACGTCGCCGCCGTCCTGCTGAGCTGGTTCCCCGGCCAGGAGGGCGGCGCGGCCCTCGCGGACGCCCTCACCGGCGCCCACGAGCCCGGCGGCCGCCTCCCCACCACCTGGGGCTCCCTCGCCGACGCCCCCGTCACCCAGGTCACCCCCGAGAACGGCGAACTCCCCTACACCGAGGGCGTCTCCATCGGCTACCGGGCCTGGGAGAAGCAGGGCCGCACCCCCGCCTACCCCTTCGGCCACGGCCTCGGCTACACCGACTGGTCCTACGAGTCGGTCGAGGCGGACGGCACCTCGCTGAGGATCCGCGTCCGCAACACCGGCGAGCGGGCCGGCCGCGAGGTCGTCCAGGTCTACCTCGCCCCGACGGACACGGAGCCGGCCCCGGAGCGCCCGGCCCGCGTGCTGGCCGGCTTCGCGAGCGTCGAGGCCGGACCGGGCGAGAGCGCCGAGGCCGTCGTCGACCTCCCGCGGCGCGCCTTCGAGGTCTGGGACGAGGACGCCCACCGGTGGCTCTTTGTGAAGGGTTCGTACGAAATCCAGGTGGGTAGGTCCCTCACGGACCGCAGGATCACCGCGACGATTACCGTCTGACGCGGAGGTTCTCACCACCCCGAGAGCAGCCCCGGTCCGGGACCTGACCCCTGGACCGGGGCTCGTACGTTTCACCGCAGCCGCCCGCAGCCGCAGCCGCAGCCGCAGCCGCAGCCGCAGCCGCAGCCGCAGCCGCAGCCGCAGCCGCAGCCGCAGCCGCAGCCGCAGCCGCAGCCGCCGTCACCGCCGCCGAGGTCACCGCCGTCGGCGGCCCGGCGTCGTCCTACCGCGCCGAGAAGCCGTACACCGTCTCCGACCGGTACACCTGCCCCGGCCGCAGCACGGTGGCCGGGAACTCCGGCCGGTTCGGGGAGTCCGGGAAGTGCTGGGTCTCCAGCGCGATGCCGTCGCCCGGCGCGAACGGCTTCCCGAGGTGGTCCGCCGTGTACACCTGGATCCCGGGTTCGGTCGTCGCCACCGTCAGCACCCGCCCGGACGCCGGGTCGTGCAGCTCGGCCACCTCCACGGGCGTCTCGGTGACGCCCTTGTCCAGCACGAAGTTGTGGTCGTAGCCGGAGCCGGTCTCACGGGCCGTACGGAAGTCGAAACGGGTGCCCGCCACCTCCGCGACCCCGGTCGGGATCAGGTCCGCGTCGACCGGCGTGTACCGGGACGCGGCCAGCCGCAGCTCGTGCCCGCCCGCGTGCCCCGCGCCCGCGAGGTTGAAGTAGCTGTGGTTGGTCAGGTTCACCGGGGTCGGCGCGTCGGTGACCGCCTCGTACGCGATGCTCAGCGCGCCCGACGCGTCGAGCGTGTACGTCGCGGTGACCTCCAGACGCCCCGGGAAGCCCTCCTCGCCGTCCGGACTGACCCGGCGCAGCCGCAGCCCGTGCTCGACGGGCTCCACGTCCCACACCCGCTTGTCGAAGCCGCGCTCGCCGCCGTGCAGGGAGTTGGGCGCGTTGTTCGGCGCGAGCGGGTACGTCACCCCGTCCAGCGCGAAGCGGGCGTGCGCGATCCGGTTCGCGTACCGCCCGACGAGGGCGCCGAGGTAGGGCTCGGGGTGCGCCAGGTAGCCGTCCAGGTCCGCGAACCCCAGCACCACGTCCGCCGGCCGGCCCGCCCGGTCCGGCACCTCGACCGACTGCACGATCCCGCCGTACGACAGGACCCGCACCCGGACGCCCGCCCGCTCCAGGGTCCAGCGGTGGACCGGGGTGCCGTCGGAAAGTGTTCCGAAGTGTTCGCTCATGGTGGAAACTCTAAGTCACCCGCTCCGCGGCGGTGACCTGGCGGTATGCGATCTCGGCCAGCCGGGCCTGGCCGTTCTTGCTCGGGTGGAACCAGTCCCAGTGGCTCAACTGGTCGGTGCCGAAGCGGTACTCGTACACGGCGCCGCCGTCGAAACGGCACCGCGGGTCCTGCGCGCAGACCTCCCTCAGCACCGTGTTGTAGTCCTCCACCCGCTGCTGCACCGTCGCCCGGCGCAGGTTCGCCGCGGAGTCCAGCGCGTCCGCGTCGCCCAGCATCGACGGGCAGATGCCCAGCTTCCACACCTGCTTGCCCAGCGCGTTGGTCCGCCCCTGCGACCACAGCCGTTTCAGGTTCGGCACGCTCGCCACGTACACCTGCGCCGTCGGCGCCGCCCGGCGCAGCGTGCGCAGCGCCTCCTGGAACTGGGCGCGGAAGTCGGCCACCGGCGTCATCGCCTCCGCGGACGCCCGGCATGCGTCGTTCGCCCCGGCCATGACCGTCACCAGCGCGGGCCTGCGCGCCGCGGCCCGCGTCATCTGGTCCGGCAGGTCCGCCATGCGCGACCCGGTCTCCGCGAAGTTCCAGCTGTGCGTCGCCGCCCGCGACGCCCCCAGCAGCCGGACGGCCAGACTGTTCACCTCGGCGCTGCCGCCGGTCGCCCAGGACACCTCGGGGCAGTCCGACAGGACCGTGCAGGCGTCGAAGCCACGGGTGATGGAGTCGCCCACCGCGGCGAGCGAGGCCGGGCTGCTGTCCCACACCGGCGTCGGCGACGCCCGCGCCCGCGAGGCCGACGGCCCCGGGCCGTCCCCGCCCCCGGCGTCACAGCCCGCCGCGCCGCCCAGCACGGCGGCCGCCACGACGACGGCGACCGCCCGCGAGCGGTGGCCTCGCTTCCGCATCCCCTGCCGTCCCCTCGGTCGTCGGCACCACCCCGGCCTGACGGATCGCCGGCCCCACCCATGACAACGTCCGGGAGTTCCCGCCGCCCCTCCGACGCGCCCCGCCCGCCCCACAAGAAGCAACGGAACGCTCCCGCACAGGCGTCCTGCCGGGTGAATGGCGGGCGTTTCGCGGCACCGGGACCGACGGTACGTCACACTCCTTGCGCCGCCGCACGGTAGCCTCGCCATCAACGTGGCTGCCCGGCCACCGCCGCCATGCCGGCCTGCACACCTGTCCGCTCTGCCCGGAGGTCCCGGTGACGACACGTGGAGTTCTGTACGTGCACTCCGCGCCGCGCGCGCTGTGCCCGCACGTCGAGTGGGCCGTCGCCGGGGTGCTCGGCACGCGCGTCAACCTCGACTGGATCCGGCAGCCGGCCGCGCCCGGCACCTGGCGCTCGGAGTTCTCCTGGCAGGGACAGGCGGGCACCGCCTCCAAGCTCGCCTCCGCGCTGCGCGGCTGGCACCTGCTGCGCTTCGAGGTCACCGCCGAGCCCTGCGCCACGGCCGAGGGCGAGCGCTACAGCTGCACCCCCGACCTCGGCATCTTCCACGCCGTCACCGGCATCCACGGCGACATCCTCATCCCCGAGGACCGGCTGCGCGCCGCCCTGCTGCGCTCCCAGCGCGACGAGACGGACCTGGAGGCGGAGATCGCCAAGCTCCTCGGCAAGCCCTGGGACGACGAACTGGAGCCGTTCCGGTACGCCGGTGAGGGAGCGCCCGTCCGCTGGCTCCACCAGGTCGTCTGAGCCGTCGTCCGCCGTCGTCCGGGCCCCGTTCGGCACGAAGGCCCCCACCCGGACCGGGTGGGGGCCTTCACACGCGTACAGGCGCTTCTCAGACCGTACGGAACGCCAGCACCACGTTGTGCCCGCCGAACCCGAACGAGTCGTTCAGGGCGGCGATACGGCCCTCGACGGGCAGCTTGCGGGCCTCGCCGCGGACGATGTCCGCGGCGGCCTCGGCCTCCGGGTCGAGGTTCTCCACGTTGATGGTCGGCGGAGCCAGCCGGTGGTACAGCGCGAGGATCGCCGCGACGGACTCCACGCCGCCCGCGCCGCCCAGCAGGTGACCGGTCATCGACTTCGTGGCGGAGACCGCCATGTGGTCGGTGTCGTCGCCGAACACCTTGCGCAGCGCCTTCAGTTCGGCCACGTCACCGGCCGGCGTCGACGTCGCGTGCGCGTTGACGTGCACGATCTCCGCCGGGTCCAGGTCGGTGCGCTCCAGCAGGTTCTGGAGGGCGTGCGCGATGCCGCGGCCCTCCGGCTCCGGCTGCACGATGTCGTGGCTGTCGGCGGAGATGCCCTGGCCGACCGCCTCCGCGTACACCCGCGCCCCGCGCGCGGCGGCGTGCTCGGCGGACTCCAGGACGATCACGCCGGCGCCCTCGCCCAGGACGAAGCCGTCGCGGGCGGTGTCGTAGGGACGCGAGGCGCCCTGCGGGTCGTCGTTGTTCTTGGACATCGCCATCATGTTGCCGAACGCGGCGATGGGCAGCGGGTGGATCGCCGCCTCCGTACCTCCGGCGACGACGATGTCGGCGCGGCCGGTGCGGATCATCTCGATGGCGTAGCCGATGGCCTCGGCGCCCGAGGCGCACGCGGAGACCGGCGTGTGCACGCCCGCGCGGGCGCCCACGAGCAGGCCCACGTTGGCGGACGGGCTGTTCGGCATCAGCATGGGGACGGTGTGCGGGGAGACGCGGCGGACGCCCTTCTCCTTCAGCACGTCGTACTGGTCCAGCAGGGTCGTCACACCGCCGATGCCGGAGGCGATGACCGCGCCGAGCCGGTCCGGGTCGACGGACGAGTCCTCGCCGGCCTTGCCCTCGAAACCGGCGTCCTTCCACGCTTCCTGGGCCGCGATCAGCGCGAACTGCGCCGAGCGGTCCAGCTTGCGGGCCTGCGGCCGCGGGATGACCTCGGTGGGCTCCACGGCGACCGGGGCCGCGATCTTGACGGCCTGGTCGGCCGCCCAGTCCTGCTCCAGGGGCTTGACACCGGACTTGCCGGCGATCAGGCCCTCCCAGGTAGAGGCTGCGTCGCCACCCAGCGGTGTGGTTGCGCCGATACCGGTGACGACCACGGTGCGATTGGTCGGGCTCACGGGAACTCTTTCTCCAACGATCGGGATTCAGCGGCGCCACCGCCGGGTGGCGGGGCCATTCGGCCCGAGGGCCGAGGGGTCACTCAGCCCTGGTGCGTGAGGATGTAGTTGGTCGCGTCGCCGACCGTCTTGAGGTTCTTGACGTCCTCGTCCGGGATCTTGACGTCGAAGCGCTCTTCGGCGGCGACGACGACCTCGACCATGGACAGGGAGTCGACGTCCAGGTCGTCGGTGAAGGACTTGTCCAGCTCGACGTCCTCGACCGGGATCCCGGCGATCTCGTTCACGATCTCGGCGAGACCGGCGACGATCTCCTTCTCAGTGGCGGCCATGTCGGCGCTCCTTCGTAGCTGTTCCAGAGGGTGTGGCGCCCACCGCGGCAGCGGCGGGGCCGGGGCATGTCGCGCACCGGACCACATGATCCGGCACGGAGTGCCTAGGGGAGGGTAACGACCGTCGCGGCGTACACGAGACCCGCCCCGAATCCGATGACGAGCGCGGTGTCGCCGCTCTTCGCCTCGCCGGTCGCCAGGAGCCGCTCCATCGCGAGCGGGATCGAGGCGGCCGAGGTGTTGCCGGTGGTGCGCACGTCACGGGCGACCGTGACGGACTCCGGCAGCTTGAGAGTCTTCACCATCGAGTCGATGATCCGCTCGTTGGCCTGGTGCGGGATGAAGACGTCCAGGTCGGCCGAGGTGATGCCGGCCGCGTCCAGCGCCTGCTGGGCGACCTTCGCCATCTCGAACACGGCCCAGCGGAAGACCGCCTGGCCCTCCTGGGTGATCGCGGGGAACTTGGCGACCTCGCCGTTGCGGTAGTCCGTCCACGGCACGGTCTGCTTGATGGTCTCCGACTTGTCGCCCTCGGAGCCCCAGATCGTCGGGCCGATCGCCGGCTCCTTGGCGGGGCCGACCACCACCGCGCCCGCGCCGTCGCCGAACAGGAAGGCCGTCGAGCGGTCCTCCAGGTCGGTGAGGTCGGACAGCCGCTCCACGCCGATGACCAGCACGTACTCGGCGGACCCCTCGACGATCATGCCCTTGGCGAGGGTGAGGCCGTAGCCGAAGCCCGCGCAGCCGGCCGAGATGTCGAAGGCGGCGGCCTTGTTCGTGCCGAGCTTGTCGGCGATCTCGGTGGCGACGGCCGGCGTCTGCTTGAAGTGCGAGACGGTCGAGACGATCACCGCGCCGATCTGCTCGGCCGTGATCCCCGCGTCGGCGATCGCCTTGCCGGACGCCTCGACCGACATGGCGGCGACGGTCTCCTCGTCGTTCGCCCAGTGCCGGGTCTCGATGCCGGAGCGCGAGCGGATCCACTCGTCGGACGAGTCGATCGTCTCGAGGATCACCTCGTTGGGCACCACACGGGTGGGCCGGTAGCCGCCCACGCCGAGGATGCGCGCGTACGGGGCGCCCTTGCTGGGCTTGATCTTCGACATGATCGGCGACTCCTTGTCAGGCACGGTGCTCGGCGATGACCTCGCGGGCCGCGTCGAGATCGTCGGGGGTCTTCAGCGCCAGCGTCTTCACACCGGGCAGGGCGCGCTTGGCCAGACCGGTGAGGGTGCCGCCCGGGCACACCTCGATGAGCGCGGTGACGCCGAGCTCCTTGAAGGTCTCCATGCACAGGTCCCAGCGGACCGGGTTGGCGACCTGGCCGACGAGCCGGTCGAGGACCTCGGCGCCGGTGGCGACGGTCCGCCCGTCCTTGTTGGAGACGTAGGGGACCGTCGGGTCGGCGGGCGCGAGCTCCTTGGCCGCGGTGGCCAGCGTCTCGACGGCGGGCGCCATGTGGTGGGTGTGGAAGGCGCCGGCGACCTTGAGCGGCACGACCTTGCGCACGCCCTCGGGCTTGTCCTCGTTCAGTGCGGCGAGCTGCTCCAGCGTGCCCGCGGCGACGATCTGCCCGGCGCCGTTGACGTTCGCCGGGGTCAGGCCCAGCTTCTCCAGGTGCGCCACGGAGACCTCGGGGTCGCCGCCGAGCAGCGCCGACATGCCGGTCGCGGTGACGGCGGCCGCCTCGGCCATCGCCTTGCCCCGCGTGCGGACCAGGCTCAGCGCGTCGGTGTCGTCGAGGACACCGGCGAAGGCGGCGGCGGTGATCTCGCCGACGCTGTGGCCCGCCACGGCGTCCGGGCGGACGTCACCGAGTGCCGCGGCGGACAGGAGCCCGGCGGCGACGAGCAGCGGCTGCGCCACCGCGGTGTCCCGGATGGCGTCCGCGTCGGCCTGCGTGCCGTAGTGGGCGAGGTCCAGTCCGATGGCGTCCGACCACGCGGCGACGCGGTCGGCGGCGCCGGGCAGTTCGAGCCAGGGGGTCAGGAAGCCGGGCGTCTGGGCGCCCTGGCCGGGAGCGACGAGTACGAGCACTCTCACACTCTCTCTTGAGGGCGGCCACGGCCGCCCGTGGGGACAAGGACGAAGAACGGCAGGGGGTTTTGTGGGGCCCCCACAAAACGCTAGGTCTGGGGATCTCCATCGACCAGACGCCCCAGGATCAGCGCGATGCGCAAGGTGAACGCCGAGCGTACATCCGACGGCGACCAGCCGGTGACGTCAGTCACACGTCGAAGCCGGTAGCGCACGGTGTTCGGGTGGACGAAGAGCATCCTGGCCGCCCCCTCCAGACTGGACGCCTGTTCGAGATAGACGGAGAGCGTCTCCAGCAGCGCGGAGCCCGCCTCCTCCAGCGGTCTGTAGATCTCCTCCACCAACTGCTCGCGGGCGCTGGGGTCCCCCGCGATGGCGCGCTCCGGAAGCAGGTCGTCCGCCAGGACCGGCCGCGGCGCGTCCTGCCAGGCCGAACACGCCTTCAGCCCGGCCGCGGCCGCCTGCGCGGACCGGGTCGCGGCCAGCAGGTCGGGCACGACCGGCCCGGCGACGACCGGCCCGGCCGCGAACGGCCCGATCAGCGACTTGGCCACGGCGAGCGGATTGTCGCTGCCGCCCGCGATGACGACGAGCCGGGAGCCCAGCACGCCGGTCAGCACCTGGAGCTTGGCGTGGCGCGAGGCCCTGCGGATCGCCTCCACCGTCAGCTCGGAGTCGCCGTCCGGGGCGGTCCCGAGGACGACGCACACATGGTCCGGCGCGCTCCAGCCGAGCGCCGCGGCCCGGCTGACGGCGCCCTCGTCCGCCTCGCCGCTGAGGACGGCGTTGACGACGAGGGACTCCAGCCGGGCGTCCCAGGCACCGCGTGCCTCGGCGGCCTGGGCGTAGACCTGGGCGGTGGCGAAGGCGATCTCCCGGGCGTAGACGAGGAGCGCCTCCCGCAGCACGTTCTCGTCGCCGGGAGCGGCGACCTCGTCGATCGCGGACTCCATGACCTCGATGGTCGTCCGCACCATCTCCACGGTCTGCCGCAGGGTGATGGCCCGGGTCAGCTCCCGCGGCGCCGTGCCGAAGACGTCCGTGGAGATGGCCTGCGGCGCGTCGGGGCGCCGGAACCACTCGGTGAACGCGGCGATGCCCGCCTGGGCGACCAGCCCGATCCAGGAACGGTTCTCCGGGGGCATCGCCCGGTACCACGACAGGGTCTCGTCCATCCGCGCGATCGCCTGGGCGGCGAGGCTGCCGGAGGACTTCTCCAGCCGCTTCAGGGTCGCGGAGTGCGGATGGACGCCGTGCGCTGCGGCTTCTGGGTGGCTGGTTTCGGGTTCGGGCACGGGGACAAGACTGCCTCATCGCCCCCCGCGCCCGCGTGGCCGGGTCGAGGGTGGGGGCTCCGCGCGCCGCGCGGCGGGTCTACCGTGGTCGGCGTGATGGACGTACGCCGCGCCGACGGGCGCTACCGCGGCGGGGACCCGGCGGCCGGGATCGAGACCCGTCACGCCTTCTCCTTCGGCCCGCACTACGACCCCGGCAACCTCCGCTTCGGCGCGCTGATCGCCTGCAACGAGGAGCGCCTGGCGCCCGGCGCCGGTTTCGACGAGCATCCGCACAGCCACACCGAGATCGTGACCTGGGTCGTCGAGGGCGAGCTGACCCACCGGGACTCCGAGGGGCACGAGACGACCGTCTGCCCCGGCGACGTGCAGCGGCTCAGCGCGGCGGCCGGCGTCCGGCACGTCGAACGCAACGACGGCTCAGGCCCCCTCACCTTCGTACAGATGTGGCTGGCCCCCCTGGAGCCCGGCGGCGATCCCGCCTACGACGTCGTGCGCGGCATCGCCGACTCCACCCCGTACGCCGTCCCCGGCGCGGGCGCGCTGCTGCACGTGCGGCGGCCGGCGGCGGGGGAGCGCGGCGCGCTGCCCGACGCCGCGCACGTGTACGTGCACGTGGTGCGCGGCGCCGTACGGATCGGACGGCACGAGCTGGGGCCGGGGGACGCGGTGCGCGTCGCCGACGAGAAGGACCTGGAGCTGGTGGCGGGGGAGGGGCCGGCGGAGGTGCTGGTGTGGGAGATGGCGGAGTGACGGACGAGACCGTGTGCTAACGGAGCCCGTCCACGAAGGCCCGCCAGGCGTCCGGGCCGATGAGCAGCGCGGGCCCGGTGGGGTTCTTGCTGTCGCGCACGGGGACGGCGGCGGGGAAGCCGTCGGCCACCTCGACGCAGTCGCCGCCGTTGTTTCCGCTGTAGCTGGACTTACGCCACTGTGCGTTGCTCAGGTCGGAGCTGGTCTCCATAGCGTTCCTCCATTACGCAGGTGATCAGTGCCGCCGAGTCCTCGGGGGAGAGGACTGCGGTCTGGAACAGCTGTGACAGAGAGCGCGTGCTAACGGAGCCCGTCCACGAAGGCCCGCCAGGCGTCCGGGCCGATGAGCAGTGCGGGCCCGGTGGGGTTCTTGCTGTCGCGCACGGGCACGGCGCCGGGGAAGTCGGCAGCGACCTCTACGCATTCGCCGCCATTGCTTCCGCTGTAGCTGGACTTACGCCACAGTGCGTTCCTCAGGTCGGAGCTGGTCTCCATAGCGTTCCTCCATCACGCGGGCGATCAGTGCCGCCGAGTCCTCGGGGGAGAGGGCTGAGGCTTGGAGCCGAGCGTAACCGACCGAGCGCTCCTTGATCACGTGTGGATTGGCCGTCATGTGCCCTTGGTCGTAGCCGTCCATGTAGAACAGGTCGGGGTCGTCATCGAACCTCAGCAGGGTGAACGTTCCCATCATGCCTGTGTGTTGGCCCGCGGCAAACGGGAGGATCTGGACGTTCACCCAAGGGTCCTCCCGGAAGCTCAACAGGTGGGCGAGTTGCCGACGCATCACGTCACGTCCGCCGATCTGAAGCAGCAGTGCGGCCTCGCTCAGGACGACCCAGAGGGCGGGCGGTTGTTCGCGGTGGAGGATGCGCTGGCGCTCCATCCGGGCCGCCACCATCTCGTCGGGCGCGCTGTGCCGTTCCACGCTGAGGACGGCCCGCGCGTACTCCTCCGTCTGCAAAAGCCCGTACACCAACTGCGCCTGGTACGTGGAGATGTACGCCGCCTTCGCCTCCATCTCCGCGTACGGCTGGAACCAGGTGGGCAGCTGGCTGCGCAGCACGAGGCCGATCAGCCGGGAGAAGACCCCGTCCGTGCCGAGTGCCGCGTCCACCCGCTCGGAGAAGTCACGGGTGGGGATCTTCCTCGTGGTCTCGATCTGGCAGATCAGCGAGCCCGTGCAGAAGATGATCTCGCCGAGCTGGCTCTGGCTGAGGCCGTGCGCCTCGCGCTGGCGGCGCAGCTCCCAGCCGTAGTAGTCGAGCGGGGAAGCGCTGGGGTCGAGCGATTGGATGTTGGCCACTGCGGTGCCTCCGGCCCTGCGACGCCTCGCGGCGTTCGTCTCGATCGGTGGCTGAGCGTAATCGCTTCGTCGCGCTGTGGTGGCGCGAATCACGCAACTGGCCCGCAGACGACGGACTTACGTCCTCCCCGGGAGCCACGCTCACTCCTCCGCGCTGGGCTCCTCCGCGTTGCGCCAGACCGTGATGTCGACGGAGACGTAGTCGCTGGGGTCGGTCTCCGGGGCGGTGCCCCGGTAGGTGACGAGGGCGATGTGGCCGGAGGGGGTGTGCACGCACATCTGGGACCCCTTGGAGAGCTGGGTGAGCTCGACCTCCTTGGTGTACCGGGTCTCGCTCCGGCAGGTGGCGAGCGAGCCCTTCTGCGCGTTGTTCAGCAGGACGGCCTTCTCGCCGTAGCTGCCCAGCGCGGGGTTGTTGTCCCAGCCGCCCGAGTCGTAGTAGTAGAGGTCGGCCGCCTCCTCGTACACGGGGCTGCTGCCGTCGGACGCCTCGACCGGCTTCGGCGGCGAGTCCGCGAACCGGACGTAGTAGCCCTCGGGGATGTTGATGCCCTTGTAGGTCACCGGTGTGGGGTCGGGCGTCGTCGGCTCGGCGCTCGTGGAGCTGCCGCCGCTCGTGCCCCCGGAGGACGAGCTGCTGCCGGCGTCGTCCGACGAGTCGTCGAGACTGTTGATGAACGACGCGCAGCTGCCCAGCCAGAACAGCCCGGCCACGACCGCGACCCCGATGCCGATCCACTTCCCGGCGGTGTTCCGGGGCGGCGGAACCGGCTGCGGCCGCCAGCCGGGCTGCTGGCCGAAGGGCGGGCGGGGTCCGGCCGGCGCGCCGTACTGCGGCTGGAACGGCGGCTGGAACGGCGGCTGGTACGGGGCCTGCGGCTGGGGCGGGGGGACGGGCGGTCCGTACGAGGGTGCCGACGGGATGTGCGTGGCCGCCGCCGTGGGGGCCGCGTGGGTCGGGGGCGGCAGGGTCACGTCGGGCCGGGTGACCGGCGCCGTCGGCGCGGGGGCGGCCGGGGCGGCTGTCGGGGCGGCCGCCAGCGCGGCCGACGCCGACACCCGCTGGGTGATGTCCGCGGCGATCGCCTCCGGCAGCCACGACCCGGACTGGCGCAGCGGTGTCGGCGACGCCTCCTGGCACAGGGTGATGATCTCGGCGGGGGAGGGCCGCTCGGCCGGGTCCTTGGCCAGGCAGCGCGCGATGAAGCCGAGCTGCTCGGGCAGCCCGGTCAGGTCGGGTTCCTCGTGGACGATCCGGTACAGCACCGCGTGCGAGGGGCCGTCCCCGTACGCGCCGGTGCCGCGCGCCGCGAACGCGGCCACCTGGCCGAGCGCGAACACGTCGGAGGCGGGGGTGACCGGCTTGCCGGAAGCCTGCTCCGGCGACATGAAGGCCGGGGTGCCGACCGAGACGCCGGTGCCGGTCAGCGCCGTGGCGTCGGCGGCCCGTGCGATGCCGAAGTCGATGACGCGCGGACCGTCGGAGGCGAGCAGCACGTTGGACGGCTTGAGGTCGCGGTGGACGACGCCCGCGCCGTGGATCACCGACAGCGCCTCGGCCATGCCCGCGAGCAGCAGCAGCACCGACGGCACCGGCAGCGGCCCGTGATCGGCGACGGCCGAGGCCAGCGAGGGGCCGGCCACGTAGGCGACGGCCAGCCAGGGCTGGGCCCCCTCGGTGTCGTAGTCGATGACCGGCGCGGTGTAGAGGCCCTGCACGCGCTGGGCGGCCGCGACCTCCTGCCGGAACCGGCGGCGGAACTCGGGGTCCTCGCTCAGCTCCGGCCGGATCGTCTTGAGGGCGATGGGGTGCCCGCCGGGCGTGTACGACAGGTACACCGTGCCCATGCCGCCCGAACCGAGCCGTGCCGCGAGGCGGTAGCTCGCCACGCCGGCCGGATCGCCGCTCTCCAACGGACGGAACTGCGCGTCCTGTTGTGCCCCTGCCATCGCTCTCCCCCGAGATCCGAACGGATGCCGTGCAGAGGGAGGGTAGCCGAGACGATCAACGTACCGGGCCGGAGCCCGATCAACGAACCGGGCCGGAGCCCTCGACCTCCGCGAGGACCGCGTCCGTGAAGGCGGGCCACACCTCGACCGCCCACGGCCCGAACGCCCGGTCCGTCAGCGCGACGGCGGCGATCCGGGCGTCGGGGTCGATCCACAGGAACGTCCCGGACTGCCCGAAGTGTCCGAACGTCCGCGGCGAGGACGACGCCCCCGTCCAGTGCGGCGACTTGGAGTCCCGGATCTCGAAGCCGAGCCCCCAGTCGTTGGGGTTCTGGTGCCCGTACCCCGGCAGCACGCCCTTGGTGCCCGGGAACTGCACGGTCATCGCCTCGGCGACCGTGCGCGGGTCGAGCAGCCGCGGCGCCTGCACCTCCGCCGCGAACCGCAGCAGGTCCTCCACCGTGGACACCCCGTCCTTGGCGGGGGAGCCCTCCAGGGAGGTCGCCGTCATGCCGAGCGGCTCCAGCACGGCCTGCCGCAGGTACTCCGCGAACGGGATGTCCGTCGCCTTGGTGATGTGGTCCCCGAGCTGCTCGAACCCGGCGTTGGAGTACAGCCGCCGCTCCCCGGGCGGGGCCGTCGTGCGGTGCTCGTCGAAGGCGAGCCCCGAGGTGTGCGCGAGCAGGTGACGGACTGTCGCCCCGGCCGGTCCGGCCGGTTCGTCCAGCTCGACGGCCCCCTCCTCGTACGCGACGAGCGCGGCGTACGCGGCGAGCGGCTTGGTGACCGAGGCCAGCGGGAAGCGCCGTCCGGCCGCGCCGTGGACGCCCAGGACGGTACCGTCGGCCCGTACGACACCCGCCGCGGCGGAGGGAACCGGCCAGTTCTCGATCAGCGCGAGGCTCTTCAGCGACATGGCCATGAGCCTACCTTCGGACTTTGTGCCGTATTCGCTTGCTTGGAGTGCGCTCCAAGGTCATAGCGTGGAGTCCATGACGGTGTTGCAGACCACGCCCGTGACCCCCGAGCAAGCCCCCACCCCCGCAGACGTCTGCTCGGCCCCGCCACCGCGGCATCCCCGTCCCGACGGGCAGGACAGCTACACGATCAGCGAGGTGGTCGCCTTCACCGGCCTGACGGCGCACACCCTGCGCTGGTACGAGCGCATCGGGCTGATGGCCCACGTCGACCGCTCGCACACCGGCCAGCGCCGCTACAGCAACCGCGACCTGGACTGGCTCGATCTCGTCGGCAAGCTGCGGCTGACCGGCATGCCGGTCGCCGACATGGTCCGGTACGCCGAGCTGGTCCGCGCGGGCGACGGCACGTACGGCGAGCGGTACGCCCTGCTGGAGGCGACCCGGCGGGACGTCCAGGCCAGGATCGCCGAGCTCCAGGACACGCTCGCCGTGCTCGACCGGAAGATCACGTTCTATGCGGACGCCCGGCGCGTCCACGCCTTCGAAGCGGAGAGGACCCGATGACCGACAGCAGGATCCCGACGGTACGGCTCGGCGACGGCGGCCCGCCGGTCGGCGTCCAGGGCCTCGGCTGCATGGGCATGAGTTTCGCCTACGGCCCCTCCGACGCCGAGGAGTCCCGGGCCGCCCTGGAGCGCGCGCTGGAGCTGGGCGTCACCCTCTACGACACGGCGGACGCGTACGGCGCCGGCGAGAACGAGCGCTTCCTGGCCCCGTTCTTCCGGGCGCACCGCGACGAGGTGGTCATCGCCACCAAGTTCGCCCTGTCCATCCCGCCCGACGACCCGACCCGGCGCGTCATCCGCAACGACCGCCCCTACGTCCGCCAGGCCGTCGAGGCGAGCCTGAGCCGCCTGGACGTCGATGTCATCGACCTCTATTACATGCACCGGCGCGATGTGAACGTGCCGATCGAGGAGACGGTCGGCGTGATGGCCGAGCTGGTGCGCGAGGGCAAGGTCAAGCACCTCGGCCTGAGCGAGGTCACCGCCGCCGAACTGCGCGCGGCGCAGGCGGTCCACCCGATCGCCGCCGTGCAGTCGGAGTGGTCGCTGTTCAGCCGGGACATCGAGGACCGCGTGGTGCCGGCCGCCCGTGAACTGGGCGTCGCCCTCGTGCCGTACTCCCCGCTCGGCCGGGGCTTCCTCACCGGGTCCTTCGCCGACGCCGACCGGGACCTGACCCCCGACGACTTCCGCCGGCAGCAGCCCCGCTTCACCGGCGAGAACGCGGCCGCCAACGCGGCCCTGCTGGAGCCGTTGCGCGCGCTGGCCGCGGCCCACGGCGCGACCCCGGCCCAGATCGCCCTGGCCTGGGTGCAGCACCGCGCCGACGTGCACGGCCTCCCGGTCGTCCCGATACCGGGCACCCGCCGGCCGGGACGGGTGGAGGAGAACGCGGGGGCCGTGGGCATCCGGCTGACGGAGGAGGAACTGACCCTGCTGGAGCCCCTCGCGGGGAAGGTGGCGGGCGACCGCTACGCGGACATGACGTTCACCTCCGCGGGACGCGAGTGACCACAGCTCCGGGGCCACGGTTGCGCGGGGCACGGGCTCCGGGGCCACGGGTTCGCGGGGCGCGGGCTCCGGGGCCACGGTTGCGCGGGGCGCGGGCTCCGGGGCCACGGCCGCGCACTACAGCTCCGCCAGCAGCTCGGCCTTCTTCACGGAGAACTCCTCGTCGGTGACCAGCCCGGCCCGGTGCAGCTCCCCGAGGTGCCGGATCCGGTCGGCGACGTCCGCGGGGTCCCGGCGGCGGCCTTCCTGGCGCGGCACGGCCGCCGCCGGGACCGCCGCCGGCGTCCCGCGCGTACGGACCGCCGCCAGCACGGCTGCCGCGAACGGCAACGACTCGTGCACCGCGCCGTACCCCAGCCCGAACACGACGGTCCCCGGGTCCTGGTCCGCCGGCACGGGCGCGTCCTCGCCCCGGAGCAGCCGCAGGTGCCCCTCGAAGACCTCCGGCGAGCGCCACTCCACCCCGTTCAGCCCGGACACCGGGAAGCTTTGGTCGCCGGCCTTCCACTTCGCCGAGGACGCCCCCGTCCACGACCACCGGAAGCGCACGGTGCGCCCGTCGAAGGACGCCTTCGCGTCGTACGCCTTGAACGACAGCGGGACCGCGGGCGCGGCCACCAGGAACCGCTCCGCCGGCCCGGTCTCCGTCACCCGCGCCCGCAGCTCGTCGCGGTAGTACTCGGCGAGCGTCTCCCGCTCGGCGGGCAGCACCAGCCGGTACGGGTCGCTCGCCTCCGGCAGCTGTCCCGCCGCCGCCTCGGCCAGCGGATCGGCTCCGGCGCGCGGCTCGATCCGCAGCGCCACGGTCCCCCGTCTGCCCGGTTCGAGCGTCACACCGGCGATCGCCGCCAGGGGGATCCGGCGCTCCTCGAGCACCGAGAACAGTTTGGGCGTGCGCATGCCCCGTTCGTAGCGGATGAGGACGGAGTCGGACTCGAACTCCCAGGCGGCATGAAATCCGGCCAGTACGTCACCCATGCGGCTCATCGTATGCGGCGCGCACGCATCCGTCGCCACCCCGCGCACACCGCAATTCCTGCGCCTCTACGCGCGTCCGCCCGCCGTCGTGCCGGACAAACCGGCCCGGCAGGCGTCGTCCCCGCCGGCGCAGCGCACCGAAAGGTACGCGCCGGTGCCGATGCCGGCGAAGTTGCGCAGGCTGTCCGTGCCGGGCTCGAAGTAGCCGCCGTGCCCGTCGGCGTTCCGCGCCGACAGCACCCGCGCGCCGAACGCGGCCGACACCGGGTCCGCGCCGTGCCCGAGGCCGCCGAGCTCCAGATAGGGAACGTCCCGCACCCAGTCGTCGGCGTCCCGCATCGCCCACACCCGGGCGGAGGTGCGCAGCTGGGCGGCCGTCTCCACCCGCATGCCGGGGCTGCCGGCCACCGCTATGTCCGTCACCCGCCGCGGCAGCGCGGGCGCGGCGACCCCGCACACCACCGAGCCGTAGCTGTGGCAGAACAGCGAGACGGGCGCGCGGCCGGGCAGCGCGCGCAGCAGCGCGTCGAGCCGTACGGCGCCGTACTCGGCCCGCATGGCGGTGGCCGAGTCGATGCCGAGGCCGGCGGGGGAGGTGTAGTCGGCCCAGGCGATCACGGCCGTCCGTGTCGCGGGGCTCACCGCGTGCTCGGCGCGGTACAGGGCCTGGGCCATGCCGACGGGCGCGGAGTACCGGCGGTAGGTGCGCTGGAAGGTGAGCAGCGCGGTGTCGACGCCGGGGACGACGACGGAGATCCGCTCGGCCCGGCCGAGGTCGCCGAAGACCTCGGCGGCCCGGCCGGCCCCCTCCGGGTCGAAGGCGAGGATCTCGCGGTCGGTGCCGCTCATCGCCTCGAAGCGGTGCAGGCGCCGGCCGGCCTCGTACTGTCCGGCGGGCGAGAGCCGGCTGTCGTGCACCCGGGCGCGCTCGATCCGCGCCTGTTCGCGCAGCGCGATGCGGTTGGCGCGGTAGCGCAGCTCGACGGGGGCGCCGTTCATGTTGCCGACCGCGAGCGGGTAGCGGCGGGCGAGCGCGGTCCGCTGGGATGCGGTGAGCGAGGCGAAGAACCGGGCGAGCCGGTCGGGCGCGGTGTGCGGGTCCGGCAGCCGCCGTCCGCCGATCCGGCCGTCCTCCCAGGCCGAGAGCGAGGCGCGCAGGGCACCGGTCTCCCGGCTCTGCCGCACCGCGGTCCAGCCGGTCGTCGCCAGCATCAGGAACACCACGGCCAGCGCGAGGAGCGCGCGCCACAGGTTCAGCTGCGGGGAGGTGTCGAAGGAAGTCACTGAAAGGACACACTAGGAGAACGGGAAGGTCTCGGGAGGCCTCAGTGACAGGGATCACGTTTCGACAGGTGTGGCGAGGGTCATGACCCTTCTCAGGGCCTGCGGACCGCGGTCTCCCAGGGCTTACGGACCGCCGTCTCCCAGGGCTTACGGACCGCCGTCTCCCAGGGCCTGCGGACCGCCGCCGTTCACGCCGTGCGCCAGCTGCCCAGCAGGGCCGGCCCCACCTGGTCGAGGTACCGCGCGGTCAGCGCGCGGATGCCGTCCACGCTGAAGTCCTCGCCCAGGCTCCACTGCCGCTCCGTCACCCGCATCACCCCGCCGAAGACGGCCACCGCCACCCGCGGCCGCGGGTCGGCGTCCACGTCGAGCCCCTCCCGCACGGCGAGCACCCGCGCGATCGCCTCCTCGGTCTCGGCCGAGCGCCGCAGATGGGCGGCGAGCAGGACCGGGGTCGACTCGATCACCCGGTACATGCGCAGGTACAGCTCGACCGACGCGACGGACTCGATGACCTCGTGGATCGAGTACCAGCCGTTCAGCACGGCCTGGCGCAGCGCCTCCATCGGGGGCTCGTGGGGCGGGCGGGCGCGCACCTCCTCCACGAAGCGCCGCACCGTCATCTCGGTGAGGGCGAGCGCGGCCTCCTCCTTGCCGGCGAAGTAGCGGAAGAAGGTGCGCTGCGAGACGTCGACGGCGGCGGCGATCTCGTCGACGGTGGTCCGCTCGTACCCGCGTGTGGTGAACAGTTCGAGGGCGGCCCGCAGCAGCGCGTCATGGGTGCGCCGCTTCTTCCGCTCGCGCAGGCCGATCGCCGCCGACGTCTCCACCACGAGCATGTCTTCCTTCCGTACGCCCCCGTCCGTCCAGTCCGTTCGTTCCGTCCAGCGCGAGCGAGGGGCGGGTGACGTGACAGTTACCGACTTGTGAATTGGTTTGTCAACTGTCAGTGGCTGTCACTAGCCTCGATCGTATGACTAGTCAGACCACCGTCGACCCGTCGGGCCCGGGGGGCGAGGCGCCCCTCACTCCGGCGGACCAGCAGCCGGCCGGCGGGCTGCGCGGGCACCCGTGGTTCACGCTCATCACCGTCGCCTTCGGGGTCATGATGGTGGCCCTCGACGGCACCATCGTGGCGATCGCCAACCCGGCGATCGCCAGCGATCTCGGGGCCACCTTCGCCGAGGTGCAGTGGATCACCAACGCGTACTTCCTCGCCCTCGCGGTCTCCCTGATCACCGCGGGCAAGCTCGGTGACCGTTTCGGGCACCGCCAGACCTTCCTCATCGGCGTCGTCGGCTTCGCCGCCGCCTCCGGCGCGATCGGCCTCTCCGACAGCATCGCGCTGGTCGTCACCTTCCGCGTCTTCCAGGGCCTCTTCGGCGCGCTGCTGATGCCGGCCGCTCTGGGCCTGCTGCGCGCGACCTTCCCGGCCGAGAAGCTCAACATGGCCATCGGCATCTGGGGCATGGTCATCGGCGCCTCCACCGCCGGCGGCCCGATCCTCGGCGGCGTCCTCGTCGAGCACGTCAACTGGCAGTCGGTCTTCTTCATCAACGTCCCGGTCGGCGTCGTCGCCCTCGGCCTGGGCGTGCTGATCCTGCTCGACCACCGCGCCGAGAACGCCCCGCGCTCCTTCGACCTGCTCGGCATCGCCCTGCTGTCGGCGGCCATGTTCTGCCTGGTCTGGGCCCTCATCAAGGCGCCGGAGTGGGGCTGGGGCGACGGCCGGACCTGGGCGTTCCTGGTGGGCTCCGTGGTCCTCTTCGCCGCCTTCGCGTTCTGGGAGACGAGGGTCGCCGAGCCGCTCGTTCCGCTCGGGCTCTTCCGCTCCGTCGCGCTGTCCGCGGGCGTCGTGCTGATGGTCCTCATGGCCATCGCCTTCATGGGCGGCCTGTTCTTCGTGACGTTCTACCTCCAGAACGTGCACGGCATGAGCCCGATCGACGCGGGCCTGCACCTGCTCCCGCTCACCGGCATGATGATCGTCGGCTCGCCGCTCGCCGGCGCGCTGATCACCAAGCTGGGCCCGCGCGTCCCGCTGGCCGGCGGCATGGTCTGCGTCGCGATCGCCATGTTCGGCATGTCCACGCTGGAGACGGACACCGGCAGCGGCATCATGTCCGTCTGGTTCGCCCTCCTCGGTCTCGGCCTCGCCCCGGTGATGGTCGGCGCCACCGAGGTCATCGTCGGCAACGCGCCGATGGAGCTCTCCGGCGTGGCCGGCGGTCTCCAGCAGGCCGCGATGCAGATCGGCGGCAGCCTCGGTACGGCCGTCCTCGGCGCCGTGATGGCCTCCAAGGTCGACGGCGACCTGGCCGGCAACTGGAAGGACGCGGGCCTGCCCGAGCTCACCCCCGAGCAGCTGGACCAGGCATCCGAGGCCGTCCAGGTCGGTGTGGCGCCGGTCGCGCAGGGCACCCCGGCCGCGATCGCCGCGAAGATCACGGACGTCGCCCACGACACCTTCATCTCCGGCATGAGCCTCGCGTCCCTGGTGGCGGCGGGCGTCGCGGTGGTGGCGGTGTTCGTCGCCCTGCTCACCAAGCGCGGCGAGAACGCGGAGGCGGGCGCGGGGGTCGGCCACATCTGACGGAACTTCAAGGAAGTTCCCCTATCAGGGTGACAACGCTAAAGGTCCCTCG
This sequence comes from Streptomyces sp. NPDC003247, assembly GCF_042888135.1. NCBI lineage: Bacteria > Bacillati > Actinomycetota > Actinomycetes > Kitasatosporales > Streptomycetaceae > Streptomyces > Streptomyces sp. NPDC003247. The sequence continues at coordinate 495,522 of NZ_JBIAPF010000001.1, read as the reverse complement.
CCCCCGGCACGTGCCGCAGGTCACAGTGGGTCAAGCCCTCCGGATGGGAGGGCGGCCCGGGCTGCGGCGCGCTGCCGGAGGGGGACAGCGCGCCGCCGGCCCCGGGGCCACGGGGGTATGGGACCGCCGGGACGGGATACCCGAACCATCGAAGCAACCTTGACGGCAAGGGAGTCGACGATGACGGGCTTTGGTGGCGGCACACGCAGGTACCCCCGCTCACGTGGCCGGACGTGGTCACGGAGCGGGCCGGACAGCGCCACGCTCGGCATCATCGGCCTGGTCTGCGCGGTCGCCGGCTTCTTCACGCTGGGGATCGTGCTCGGTCCGGCGGCGATCGTCTGCGGCTGGCTGGCCATGGGCCGCACCTGGGCGGGTCCCCGCCCGGTACCGGCCCTGGTCGCCGTCGTCCTGGGCGCCATCGACACGCTCCTGGCGGTCGTCTGGCTCGCGGGAGCGGCTGGGCCGGGCAACGGGCTGCTCTGACCCACCGGGCGGTGCGGGGCCGCCTGTGACCCACCGGGCGGTGCGGGGCGTCGAGGCGCCCCGGCCGCCCTTTTACGTACCCTCCCCGGGGGCTCCGCCCCCGGACCCCCGGCCTTTGCCCACCCACCGCCCGCCTCGGTAGGCCGAGAGGCGAGCCACCAAGCACCCAGCCCGTCCGGCGATTGAGGACGAGGCCCGTCCAGGGCCGACAGCGGGGTCCGGGGGCGGAGCCCCCGGGAGGGGACGGGAAAGGGCGGCGGGGGCGGGAGAACGCCGCGGGCATCGGCCCGGTCCTCGACGGCTCGCCAGGGCCGCCCAGCCCGGCAGGCACCGCAGGTGCAGGGAGCCGTACCCGCCGAGGGGTGGCGAGGACACCGACCTCGCCACCCCTCGGCCCGTCCGCTCCCGGCCGCTACGCGTCACCCCCCGCGGCCCCCGGATCGGCCGCGGCGACGTCCAGCAGCTGGTACCGGTCGACGGCCTGCTTCAGTGCCGACCGGTCGACCTTGCCCTCCTTCGCCAGCTCGGTCAGCACCGCCACCACCACCGACTGCGCGTCGATGTGGAAGTACCGCCGCGCCGCGCCGCGGGTGTCCGCGAACCCGAAGCCGTCGGCACCCAGCGACTGGTAAGGCCCCGGCACCCAGCGCGCGATCTGGTCCGGCACCGACCGCATCCAGTCCGAGACGGCGACGAACGGCCCCTCGGCCCCCGCCAGCTTGCGCGTCACGTACGGCACCCGCTGGTCCTCCCCCGGGTGCAGCAGGTTGTGCTCCTCGCACGCCACGGCCTCGCGCCGCAGCTCGTTCCAGGAGGTCGCCGACCAGACGTCGGCCCGCACGTTCCACTCCTCGGCGAGGATCCGCTGCGCCTCCACCGCCCACGGCACCGCGACGCCCGAGGCCAGGATCTGCGCCGGGACCGCCCCCGAGGTGCCCTCGCTGAAGCGGTACACGCCCTTGAGGATGCCCTCGACGTCCACGTTCGCCGGCTCGGCCGGGTGCTGGATGGGCTCGTTGTAGACGGTGAGGTAGTAGAAGACGTCCTCACCGGGCCGGCCGTCGGCGGTCTCGCCGTACATCCGCCGCAGACCGTCCTGCACGATGTGGGCGATCTCGAAGCCGAACGCCGGGTCGTAGGCGACGCAGCCCGGGTTGGTGGAGGCGAGCAGCTGGGAGTGGCCGTCCGCGTGCTGGAGGCCCTCACCGGTCAGCGTCGTGCGGCCGGCCGTCGCGCCCAGTACGAAACCGCGCGCCAGCTGGTCGGCCATCTGCCAGAACTGGTCGCCGGTGCGCTGGAAACCGAACATCGAGTAGAAGACGTACACCGGGATCAGCGGCTCGCCGTGCGTGGCGTAGGCCGAGCCGGCCGCGATCAGCGAGGCCGTGCAGCCGGCCTCGGAGATCCCGTCGTGCAGCATCTGCCCGGTGGGCGACTCCTTGTAGGCGAGCAGCAGCTCGCGGTCGACGGACTCGTACTGCTGCCCCAGCGGGTTGTAGATCTTCGCACTCGGGAAGAACGAGTCCATGCCGAACGTGCGGTACTCGTCCGGCGCGATCAGTACGAAACGCTTGCCGATCTCCTTGTCCCGCATGAGGTCCTTGAGCAGCCGGACGAACGCCATGGTGGTGGCGATCGACTGCTGACCGGAGCCCTTCTTCACGGTCGCGTACGTCTTGTCGTCGGGCAGGGCCAGCGGCCGGGCGCGCACGACACGGGTCGGGACGTACCCGCCGAGCCCCTTGCGCCGGTCGTGCATGTACTGGATCTCCTCGGAGTCGCGCCCGGGGTGGTAGTACGGCGGGAGCCCGCTCTCCAGCTCCCGGTCGGCGATCGGCAGGTGCAGCCGGTCGCGGAAGCGCTTCAGGTCGTCGACCGTCAGCTTCTTCATCTGGTGCGTGGCGTTGCGGCCCTCGAAGTTGGGGCCCAGCGTCCAGCCCTTGACCGTCTTGGCCAGGATCACCGTCGGCTGGCCGGTGTGCTCCACGGCCGCCTTGAACGCGGCGTAGATCTTGCGGTGGTCGTGACCGCCGCGGCCCAGGTGCAGGATCTGGTCGTCGGTCATGTTCTCGACCATCGCGCGCAGCCGGTGGTCGTCCCCGAAGAAGTGCCGGCGGATGTACGCGCCGGTCTCGGTGGCGTACGTCTGGAACTGGCCGTCCGGCGTGATGTTCATCTTGTTGACCAGGATGCCGTCGCGGTCCTGGGCCAGCAGCGGGTCCCAGGTGCGGTCCCAGATCAGCTTGATCACGTTCCAGCCGGCGCCCCGGAAGACCGACTCCAGCTCCTGGATGACCTTGCCGTTGCCGCGCACCGGGCCGTCGAGCCGCTGGAGGTTGCAGTTGACGACGAAGGTGAGGTTGTCCAGGCTCTCGCGGGCGGCGATGGTCAGCTGGCCGAGCGACTCCGGCTCGTCCATCTCGCCGTCGCCGAGGAACGCCCACACGTGGGACTTGGAGGTGTCGGCGATCCCGCGCGCGTGCAGGTAGCGGTTCATCCGCGCCTGGTAGATCGCGCCGATCGGCCCGAGGCCCATCGACACGGTCGGGAACTCCCAGAAGTCCGGCATCAGCCGCGGGTGCGGGTACGAGGACAGCCCGTGGGGCGCCCTCGACCGCTCCTGCCGGAAGGCGTCCAGGTTCTGCTCGCCGAGCCGGTCGAGCAGGAAGGCCCGCGCGTAGATGCCCGGCGAGGCGTGGCCCTGGAAGAAGACCTGGTCGCCGCCGTCGCCCTCGTCCTTGCCGCGGAAGAAGTGGTTGAAGCCGACGTCGTACAGCGACGCGGAGGAGGCGAAGGTGGCGATGTGGCCGCCCACGCCGATGCCCGGCCGCTGGGCGCGCGAGACCATCACGGCCGCGTTCCAGCGGGTGGCGTTGAGGATCTTCCGCTCGATCTCCTCGTTGCCGGGGAAGAACGGCTCGCTCTTGGTGGGGATCGTGTTGACGTAGTCCGTGCTGCGCATCTCGGGCACGGCCACGCGCTTCTCGCGGGCCCGCTCGATCAGGCGCAGCATCAGATAGCGGGCCCGCTCCCGGCCGCGCTCGTCGATGGCGGCGTCGAGGGAGTCGAGCCACTCCTGGGTTTCCTCGGGGTCGAAGTCAGGAACCTGACTGGGAAGGCCGCCAATGATGATCGGGTTGCGATCGGATGCGGAAGCCACGCTGTTCCCTTACTTTCCGTTGGGTTCTCCGTCTGCCTGCACCGTTCCCCATCGTGTACCTCGCGGGCGCGATCGTCACCTCTACCGAGAGGTAACCGGCAGTTGTTCGAATCTCGTACCCACCGACGGTTCCCAATCGTGCAAACAGGGCAGATAGGTGTGGTGTATGTCACCAATGGCCCCGATCGTGTGGCTGGAGTTGCGTCGACACGGCCCGGATCGTCACCGTTTCGGCGGTCTGAACCGCCGGGTACTTGCGCGATCCGCCCCGCCCGTGTGGACTACGGCCAATGCTTCGCGCACGCGCGTGGCTGAGTTATTCCCGAAACATGATCAGGAGGCAACCCGTGAGCGCGACCGCGGACCACGCGGAGGAGCGGACGAGCCCTGCCGTCAGGCTGGGGTTCCAGCCCGAGCAGGTGGTCCAGGAGATCGGCTACGACGACGACGTCGATCAGGAGCTCCGCGAGTCCATCGAGGAAGTCATCGGCAGCGACCTGGTGGACGAGGACTACGACGACGTGGCCGACGCCGTGGTGCTGTGGTTCCGCGACGAGGACGGCGACCTGACGGATGCGCTGGTGGACGCCACCACGTACATCGAAGAAGGCGGCTCGATCCTCCTCCTCACGCCGAAGACCGGCCGGACGGGGTACGTGGAACCGAGTGACATCTCCGAAGCCTCGACGACGGCGGGTCTGTCGGCCAGCAAGAGCGTCAGCGTGGGCAAGGACTGGAGCGGCAGCCGGCTGGTGACGCCGAAGGCCGCCAAGTCCAAGAAGTGACCTCGTCGAGGTAGAACCCCGGTCCCATCGCCGCGGACGGGCCGACGCCACGTCGGCCCGTCCGCGAGTGCGCCGTGACCGCTGCGTAGGGTGGTTCCCGGCGTGCCCGGGCGGTCTCCCGCCCCGGACGCGCGCAACGGTTCCGGCGAAGCCCAGCGAAAGGGTTCACGACGATGGCGATCCAGGTCGGCGACAAGGCCCCCGACTTCGAACTCAAGGACAACCACGGCGCCACCGTGAAGCTGTCCGACTTCCACGGCAGCAAGAACGTCGTCCTGCTCTTCTACCCCTTCGCCTTCACCGGCGTGTGCACCGGCGAGCTGTGCGAGGTGCGCGACAACCTGCCCAAGTTCGCCGACCGCGAGACCCAGGTGCTCGCCGTCTCCAACGACTCCGTCCACACCCTGCGCGTCTTCGCCGAGCAGGAGGGCCTGGAGTACCCGCTGCTGAGCGACTTCTGGCCGCACGGCGAGGTCTCCCGCGCCTACGGCGTCTTCGCCGAGGACAAGGGGTGCGCGGTGCGCGGCACCTTCGTCATCGACAAGGAGGGCGTCGTGCGCTGGACCGTCGTCAACGCGCTGCCCGACGCGCGCGACCTCGGCGAGTACGTCGCGGCACTCGACACCCTCTGATCCCGGGCCGGGGCCGACACCCTGTGATTCTTCGGTTCCAGGGCCTGCGAGGGGCGGGAACCCGTCACTAGGATCGACTCGTTGATCCGATATCCGACGCACGACGGGGCTCCCCGCCCCTGGACACACATGGAGGACTCGTGGGAGTCAGCCTCAGCAAGGGCGGCAACGTATCGCTGACCAAGGAGGCCCCTGGCCTGACCGCGGTCATCGTCGGTCTGGGGTGGGACGTGCGCACCACGACCGGCACCGACTTCGACCTGGACGCGAGCGCGCTGCTGCTGAACAACTCCGGCAAGGTCGCCAGCGACGCCAACTTCGTCTTCTTCAACAACCTCAAGAGCCCCGACGGCTCCGTCGAGCACACCGGTGACAACATCACCGGTGAGGGCGAGGGCGACGACGAGCAGATCAAGGTCAACCTCGCGGCCGTACCGGCCGAGGTCGAGAAGATCGTCTTCCCGGTCTCGATCTACGACGCCGAGAACCGCCAGCAGTCCTTCGGCCAGGTGCGCAACGCGTTCATCCGCGTCGTGAACCAGGCCGGCGAGGCGGAGATCGCGCGCTACGACCTCTCCGAGGACGCCTCGACGGAGACCGCGATGGTCTTCGGCGAGCTGTACCGGCACGGCGCGGAGTGGAAGTTCCGCGCCATCGGCCAGGGGTACGCCTCGGGCCTGCGCGGCATCGCGCAGGACTTCGGCGTCAACGTCTGAGCCGGGCCCACCCGCTCACCGTCCGGCGCCGCACCGTTTACGGGCGGCGCCGGACGCGCAGGACAACCGAAGAGGCAAGACCTACGGGGAGGACCAGCATCATGGGCGTCACACTCGCCAAGGGAGGAAACGTCTCCCTGTCCAAGGTCGCGCCGAACCTCACTCAGGTGATGGTCGGCCTCGGCTGGGACGCGCGCTCCACCACCGGAGCCCCCTTCGACCTCGACGCCAGCGCGCTGCTGTGCACCGGCGGGAGGGTTCTGGGCGACGAGTGGTTCGTCTTCTACAACCAGCTCACGAGCCCCGACGGCTCCGTGGAGCACACCGGCGACAACCTCACGGGTGAGGGCGAGGGCGACGACGAGTCGCTGCTGGTCGACCTCTCCAAGGTGCCGGCCGAATGCGACAAGATCGTCTTCCCCGTCTCGATCCACCTGGCCGACGAGCGCGGCCAGACCTTCGGCCAGGTCAGCAACGCGTTCATCCGCGTCGTCAACCAGGCCGACGGCCAGGAACTCGCGCGGTACGACCTGAGCGAGGACGCCTCCACCGAAACGGCGATGATCTTCGGAGAGCTCTACCGCTACCAGGGCGAATGGAAATTCCGTGCGGTCGGACAGGGGTACGCGTCCGGACTGCGGGGCATCGCTCTAGACTTCGGAGTCAACGTTTCGTAAAGCCGAGTACAGCGCGAGGGAAAGCCTCCCCCGAGCTGCGCTTGGGGGGACCCCCAGACAGGATTGGGTAGCCAGTGGTACTGAAAACCTTCGGCTGGTCGTTCGCGGTCACCGCGCTCGGCCTCGTCGCGGCGGTCTTCTACGGGGGGTGGACCGCCTTCGGTATCGTGGCGATCCTTTCCGTCCTGGAGATCTCGCTGTCGTTCGACAACGCGGTGGTCAACGCCGGAATCCTGAAGAAGATGAACGCCTTCTGGCAGAAGATCTTCCTCACCATCGGCGTGCTCATCGCCGTGTTCGGCATGCGGCTGGTCTTCCCGGTCGTGATCGTCGCGGTCAGCGCCTCGATGGGCCCGATCGAGGCCGTCGACCTCGCCCTGACCGACAAGGACCGCTACCAGCAGCTGGTCACGGACGCCCATCCGTCGATCGCCGCGTTCGGTGGCATGTTCCTGCTGATGATCTTCCTGGACTTCATCTTCGAGGACCGCGACATCAAGTGGCTCGCCTGGCTGGAGCGGCCGCTGGCCAAGCTCGGCAAGGTCGACATGCTGTCGGTCTGCATCGCGCTGATCGTCCTGCTCATCTCCTCGACGACCTTCGCCGCCCACGCCCACCAGCACGGCGGCACCCACGCCGACAAGGCCGAGACCGTCCTGATCTCCGGCATCGCCGGCCTGATCACCTACATGATCGTCGGCGGACTCTCCGGCTACTTCGAGGACAAGCTCGAAGAGGAGGAGGAACGCGAGCACGAGGCCGAGGAAGAGGCCGAACGCAGCGGCAGGCCCCGCTCCGCGGTCCTCCTGGCCGGCAAGGCCGCGTTCTTCATGTTCCTCTACCTCGAGGTCCTGGACGCCTCCTTCTCCTTCGACGGCGTGATCGGCGCGTTCGCCATCACCAACGACATCGTCCTGATGGCCCTCGGCCTGGGCATCGGCGCCATGTACGTGCGGTCGCTGACGGTCTACCTGGTCCGCCAGGGCACCCTCGACGACTACGTCTACCTCGAACACGGCGCCCACTACGCCATCGGCGCCCTCGCGGTGATCCTGCTGGTCACCATCCAGTACCAGATCAGCGAGATCATCACCGGCCTGGTCGGCGTCGTGCTGATCGCCTGGTCCTTCTGGTCCTCCGTCCGCCGCAACCGCGCCCTCGCGGCCGCCGGCGGCGACACCGGCTCGGACGAGAAGACCGAGGTCACTTCCGGGGTGTGATCAGCTTCCCGGTGAGGAACGCTCTGTGCGGGGCGGCCGTCGAGGACGTGTCCTCGGGCCGCCCCGCCGGTCTTCGACAGCACAACAGGGGGCGGGAATGGGCTTCTTCGACGGACTCTGGCCCGGTCGGGCAGCCGACTTCGACTCGGGCAGCGCCGCGACCAACGCGATCGAGCTGACCAAACGGCACAGCCAGGTCTCGCTCACCAAGCAGGACGCCGCCACCGGCAACCTGCGCATCAACCTGACCTGGCGCATGCGCACCTCCGACATCGGCGGCTCCCCGCGGGAGAGCCTGCTGCGCCACCCCTTCAAGGCGCTGCGCCCGCCGGAGGTCATGGGACACAGCCAGAGCATGGTCAACGTCGACCTCGACCTCGGCTGCCTGTACGAACTGGAGGACGGCACCAAGGGGGTCGTCCAGCCGCTGGGCGGATTCCTCGGCGACGTCAACGCGCCGCCGTACGTGAAGCTCACCGGCGACGACCGGTTCGGGTCCGGCTCCGGCGAGACGATGTACGTCAACCTCGACCACCGGGACGCCATCAAGCGGCTGCTGGTGTTCGTCTACATCTACGACCAGACACCGGCGTTCGACCGAACGCACGCCATCGTCACGCTGTACCCGAGCAACGGGCCGCGGATCGAGATAGGCCTCGACGAACGGCATCCGCAGGCCCGCTCGTGCGCGGTGGTGATGATCGAGAACGTCAAGGGGGAGATGGTGGTGCGGCGCGAGGTGAAGTTCGTGTACGGCTTCCAGGGGGAGCTGGACCGGCTGTACGGGTGGGGGCTCCAGTGGGGGCGCGGGTACAAGACGAAGGCCGACCGGTAACCGCACCGGCACCGCTCCCGTCCCCCGGGGGCCCGCGGGTCCCCGGCGCGCACGCCGGCGACGTCCCCCGGGGCCCCGCCGCCCCTCAGGTCACTGGCGGCCGATGAACTGCGGCCCCTGCGGCGGCATCCGGAACTCCCGCGCCACGGCCGCCGTGGGCTGGGCGGCGTCCGGATAGCCGTAGCCGTGCGTGGGGAGGTTCGCCGGATAGCCGTAGGAGGCGGGCGGCTGCTGGGGGACGGCCGTGGTCGGCTGCTCCGGCGGGAGCGGCTGGGAGGGGCGGGGCGAGGGGTCGGCGGACTGCGCCTCCTCCGACTCGTCCACCGAGATGCCGAAGTCGGTCGCCAGACCCCGGAGGCCGTTGGAGTAGCCCTCGCCGAGGGCGCGGAACTTCCAGCCGTCCCCGCGGCGGTACAGCTCGCCGCAGATCAGCGCCGTCTCCTCACCCGTCTCCGGACGGATGTCGAAGGTCGCCAGGGGCGCGCCGTCGGCGACCGCCGCGTCGTACAGCAGGATGCCGAGGGAACGGACGCGGTCGAAGGCGACGCCGTCCGCCGACGCGACCAGGAGGATCCGGCCGACGCCGGACTCGACACCGCTCAGCTCTGTCTGGATCGTGTCGGTGAGGTCCTCACCGGCCCGCTTCTTGCCGAGCCGCCAGACCTTCCCGGACGGGTGCCGCGGCTGGTTGTAGAAGACGAAGTCCTCGTCGGACCGTACACGGCCGTCGGGGCCGAGGAGCAGCGCCGAGGCGTCGACGTCGGGCGCTCCCTGCCCGGGTGTCCAACGCAGCACGGCCCGCACCGTGGTGGCCTCCAGCGGGACGTTCGACCCCTTCAGCATCGCGTGCGTCATGCGGCCATCCTGCCTTCTCGGTTCTGCTCACGACAACGCGGGGTACATCGGGTACACGGCGCCCGGCACAGCTGTGCCGGTCCCCGTTACCTGGAGTTCATGACCAGTGGGAACCCCTGACACGGGTCTCTACGTACTATTACCGGCCACCGCTTACCGAATCCACAGTCTTACGTTGCACCACGGGGGAGATATATGCGTCATTTCGGGCACCTCGCCCCTGAGGTGCGGGAGCGCCTGTTCCACCGCGAGCCGTGCGTCTTCGACGCCGACTCCCCGGCCCGGCTGCTGGCCGCGGCGCTGGGCGCCACGCTCTACAGCCCGGCCACCCGTCCCCGGCTCGCCGAGGACGTCCTCAAGCAGGCCGCGCGCGGCGTCGTGTCGATGGTGCTGTGCCTGGAGGACTCCATCGGCGACGAGGACGTCGAGCGGGGCGAGGAGAACCTGGTCCGGCAGTTCACCGGCCTCGCGGCCCGTGACGACGTGCAGCTGCCGCTGCTCTTCATCCGGGTGCGCACGCCCGAGCAGATCCCCGACCTGGTCCGGCGCCTCGGACCGGCCGTGCGGCTGCTGAGCGGCTTCGTGTTCCCGAAGTTCACCGAGGAGCGTGGCATCCCCTTCCTGGAGGCGCTGACCGGGGCCGAGACGTCGAGCGGACGCCGGCTGTTCGGCATGCCCGTGCTGGAGACCCCGGAACTGATGTACCGGGAGACGCGCGTGGACGCCCTGGAGGGCATCGCGCGCGCGGTCGACAAGTACCGCAGCCGGGTCCTCGCGCTGCGCCTCGGCGTGACCGACTTCTGCTCCACGTACGGCCTGCGCCGGGCCCCCGACATGACCGCCTACGACGTGCAGATCGTCGCCTCCGTGATCGCGGACGTGGTGAACATGCTGGGGCGGGCCGACGGCAGCGGCTTCACGGTGACCGGACCCGTCTGGGAGTACTTCCGGGTCCCCGAGCGGATGTTCAAGCCGATGCTGCGGCACAGCCCCTTCCTGGAGGGACAGGCCGTGGAGCTGCGTGAGAAGCTGATCGCGCACGCGATGGACGGGCTGCTGCGCGAGATCTCCCTCGACCACGCCAACGGCCTGCTCGGCAAGACCTGCATCCACCCCTCGCACGTACCGGCGGTGCACGCGCTGTCCGTCGTCAGCCACGAGGAGTACAGCGACGCGGCGGACATCCTGCGGCCGGAGCGAGGCGGCGGGGGAGTGCTGAGGTCGGCGTACACGAACAAGATGAACGAGGTGAAGCCGCACCGGGCCTGGGCCGAGCGGACCATGCTGCGGGCGGAGGTCTTCGGCGTCGCCCACGAGGACGTCAGCTTCGTCGACCTGCTCGCCGCGGGCATCCCGGCCGAACCCGCCTGACGCCCCGCCCCACGCCATCGCCTCACGACATAGGGACGCATGAACAACGCAATGAACAACGGGGTCTGGTCCGGGAACTGGGTCGCCGAACGGCTCGGCATCCGGCTCACGGGCGACGAGGAGCTGACCGGACTGCTGGGGCTGGCGCTGCGCCGCAACCCCCGGCGGGCGCACCTGCTCGTCTCCAACGTGCTGGGCAAGCACGTCCCGCAGTCGCCGTCCGTGGTGTACGGCCACGGCGTCGCCCTGGGCCGCCGGGTGCGCGACCTGCTGGGCGAGGAGGCCGACCGGGCGGTCGTCCTCGGGTACGCGGAGACCGCCACCGGCCTCGGCCACTCCGTCGCCGACGGCCTCGGCACGGCCCCCTGCCTGCACTCCACCCGCCGCCCGGTGCCCGGGGTCGCCCGGGCCGGCGGCTTCGAGGAGTCCCACTCGCACGCCACGTCCCATCTGCTCCTGCCGGAGGACCCGGCCCTGCTGGTCGGCGACGGCCCGCTGGTCCTGGTCGACGACGAGTTCTCCACCGGCAACACCGTCCTGAACACCATCCGCGACCTGCACGAGCGCTACCCGCGGCGGCGGTACGTCGTCGTCGCCCTGGTCGACATGCGCTCCCCGGCCGACGCGGACCGGCTGCGGGAGTTCGCCCGCGAGATCGGCGCCCGGGTGGACCTGGTGGCGGCCGCCTCCGGCACGGTGACCCTCCCCGACGGCGTCCTGAGCAAGGGGCAGGAACTGGTCGCCCGGCACGAGGGCCCGGCGGACGCGGACGCCGAGCCGTACGGCCGGTGCGTCCGGGTCGACCTCGGCTGGCCGCGCGGACTGCCCGACGGCGGCCGCCACGGCTTCACCCCCGCACACCGGGCCCGGCTGGAGGCCGCGCTGCCCGCGATGGCCGCCCGGCTCGCGCGGGCGCTGCCCGACGGCGCCCGGCGGGTGCTGGTGCTGGGCTTCGAGGAGCTGATGTACGCGCCGTTGCGGCTGGCACGGGAACTGGAACAGGCCGTGGCCGCCGAGGTGCGCTACTCCACGACCACCCGCTCTCCCGTGCTCGCGGTCGACGACCCCGGGTACGCGATCCGCAGCCGCATCGTCTTCCCCGCGCACGACGACCCGGCCGACGGCCCCGGCGAGCGCTACGCCTACAACGTCGCCGGCGGCGGTTTCGACGCCGTCGTCGCCGTCGTCGACTCCGTCGCCGACACCCCGCACCTGCACGCCCTCGGGGGCCTGCTGTCCCGGCTCGCCGCCCACACCCCGCACGTCGTCCTCGCGGTCGTCCCCTCGTACGTCCCCGAGCCGCTGTACGCCGACGCCCCGCCTGGAGAAGGAACCGCCATGCTGCCCGAGCCCCTCCGTGGTCCCGCCTTCTCCTCGTACGCGCCGGACGAGGTCGGCTGGCTGCTCCAGGACCTCTCCGAGGTGACGCTGGAGGCGCCGACCGAGGAGCGCGAGGAGGCCATCCAGAGCGGCGGCGCGCACTACGCGGAGTCGCTGCCGGTGGAGTACCAGCCCAGCGAGCAGTACCAGGAGCTGTTCCACGCGGCTCTGGAGACGTCCGCGGCGCGGATCGCGCAGGCGGTCGGCGTGGTCACCGAGACCGTGATCGCGGAGCTCCCCCGCTCCCGGCCCCCGGCCGACGGGGGGACCGCCGTGCCCCGCCCGGTCCTCGTCTCCCTCGCCCGCGCCGGCACCCCGGTCGGCGTGCTCATGCGCCGCTGGGCCCACCACCGCCACGGACTCGACCTGCCGCACTACGCGGTCTCCATCGTGCGCGGCCGCGGCATCGACGCCAACGCGCTGCGCTGGCTGGCCGCCCACCACGACCCGCGGGACGTGGTCTTCGTCGACGGCTGGACCGGCAAGGGCGCGATCACCCGCGAACTGGCCGTGGCGATCGAGGAGTTCGAGGCCGCGGGCGGCGCGGCCGGCTTCAGCCCGGAGATCGCGGTGCTGGCCGACCCGGGCTCCTGCGTGCGCACGTACGGCACCCGCGACGACTTCCTCATCCCCTCCGCCTGCCTCAACTCCACGGTCTCGGGACTGATATCGCGGACCGTGCTGCGCGCCGACCTGGTCGGGCCGGACGACTTCCACGGCGCGAAGTTCTACCGCGAGCTCCTCGGCGCGGACGTCTCGGGCGCCTTCCTGGACGCGGTCTCCGCCCGGTTCCCCGAGGTCGGGGACGCGGTGGACGTCGCGGTGAAGGAACTCCTCGCGAGTGACCGCACGCCGACCTGGGAAGGCTGGGCGGCAGTGGAGCGCATCAGCGAGGAGTACGGCATCCATGACGTGAACCTCGTCAAGCCCGGCGTCGGCGAGACCACCCGGGTGCTGCTGCGCCGGGTGCCGTGGAAGATCCTGGCGCGGGCCGGGGCGGGCGCCGATCTGGACCACGTCCGGCTGCTGGCCGGGCAGAGAGGGGTACCGGTGGAGGAGGTCGGGGAGCTGCCGTACAGCTGTGTGGGGCTGATCCACCCGCGGTACACACGGGGTGCGACGGGCGCCGACGGCAAGGCGGTGGCGGTCTGATGCCGGTCCTGGTGGCGAGCGATCTCGACCGGACGCTCATCTACTCCGCGGCGGCCCTCGCGCTGACCATGCCGGACGCGCGGGCCCCCCGGCTGCTCTGCGTGGAGGTGCACGAGAGCCGGCCGCTGTCGTACCTGACGGAGACGGCGGCGGGGCTCCTCACCGAGCTCGGGGACGCGGCGGTGTTCGTGCCGACGACCACCCGGACCCGCAAGCAGTACCAGCGGATCAACCTGCCGGGTCCCGCGCCGAAGTACGCGATCTGCGCGAACGGCGGCCATCTGCTGGTCGACGGCGTGTCCGACCACGACTGGCACACGGCCGTGACCACGCGGCTGGCCGACGAGTGCGCGCCGCTCGCGGAGGTGCAGGCGCACCTCGCGGCCTGCTCCGACCCGCTCTGGCTGCGCAAGCAGCGCATCGCCGAGGACCTGTTCGCCTACCTCGTGGTGGAGCGCGAGCTGCTGCCCGAGGAGTGGGTGAAGGAGCTGGCGGTCTGGGCGGAGAACCGCGGCTGGACGGTCTCCGTGCAGGGCCGCAAGCTCTACGCCGTGCCGAAGCCGCTCACCAAGAGCGCGGCCGTGCGCGAGGTGGCCCGCCGCACGGGCGCCGGCCTCACGCTCACGGCGGGCGACTCGCTCCTCGACGCCGACCTCCTGCTGGCGGCGGACCGGGGCTGGCGCCCGGGCCACGGCGAACTCGCCGACGCGGCCTGGACGGCACCCCGGATCACGGCACTGCCCGAGCGGGGCGTCCTGGCGGGCGAGCGCATCCTGCGGGAGTTCCTGAGGGAGGCCCGCGAAAGGTAGCCCCCGGCCGGGCACCGGCCGAGGGCCGTGCCGTCAGCCGCAGCAGCCCCCGCCGCAGCAGCCGCCTCCGCCCCCGCCCCCGCCGCCCGGCGTGGGGGCGGGGGCGGAGGCGGTGCCGCCCACGGCTACCGTGGACAGCAGTTTGACCGTGTCGCCGTGACCGGCGGGGCAGTCGGCGGGGGCGGAGGACTCGGCCATGGGACGGCTCAGTTCGAAGGTGTCGCCGCAGGTCCGGCAGCGGTACTCGTAGCGAGGCATGCTCACAGGCTAATCCGCCTTTGCGACGATGTGGGCCCATCCGTTTCGATGGTGTTCGCTTCTGTCGATTTCTTATGTGGAGAGTTTGCGAAGAGCGCTGGTAATTTGAGAGCGCCGCGAGAACCGCGAGGTCGGGGGGATTCAGGGTTTGCAGCCGCGTCAACGGCAACCATGTCGGACCCTCGTTCGTCTGTACGTCTGCCTACGCGAGCAATACGTCAGTGCGGAGGGAGACACATCGTGACCCAGGCGGGGCAGGGGGAGGAGCCCCAGGAGCCGGACGCCACCATGCAGTTGAAGGTTCCGACGCCTTTCAAGGCGGACGAGACCATGCAACTGCGGGTACCGGAACAGGGCATACCCGACAAAGAGGGCGTAGCCGACTCATCGGGCGAGTCGGCCGCGACGGGCAGGACCCGTACGGCGGGGAGCCGGCGCAAGGCGCCGAAGCCTTCCCTCCGCACCCGTTTCGCACCCCTGTTCGCCCGGCTGGCCCCCCTGACGGCGGTCCTCGCCCCCCTGGTCGCACGTGTCACGCCGTACGCCCGCCGCATGCGGCCGCAGTACCCGCGGCCGGGCCGCACCGGCTGGCGCCGGTGGCTGCCCTCCTGGCGGCAGTGGCTGGGCGGCGCGCTGGCCGCCATGGGCCTCAGCAGCCTCTTCCTGGTCGTCGCCTACGCGGCCACCGACATCCCCGACGACCTCAACACGTACGCCACCCAGCAGGACAACGTGTACTTCTGGGCCGACGGGACGCCCATGGCCCGTACCGGCTGGGTGCAGCGGCAGGCGATGCCGCTGGAGGACATACCCGAGGACGTCCGCTGGGCGGTCCTCGCCGCCGAGAACGAGAGCTTCTACAGCGACCCCGGCATCTCCTTCAAGGGCATCAGCCGCGCCCTGTTCCGCACCATCGGCCAGGGCGACACCCAGGGCGGCTCCACGATCACCCAGCAGTACGTCAAGAACGTCTACCTGAACCAGGACCAGACGGTCAGCCGCAAGTTCACCGAGGCGATGATCGCCCTCAAGCTCGACAACCAGATGAGCAAGGACGAGATCCTCGAGGGCTACCTCAACACCAGCTGGTTCGGCCGCGGCACCTACGGCATCCAGCGCGCCGCCCAGGCCTACTACGGCAAGGACGTCAGCAAGCTCAACGCCAGCGAGGCCGCCTTCCTCGCGTCCCTCCTGAAGGGCGCCGGCCTGTACGACCCGACCCTGAGCAGCGCCAACCGCGACCGGGCCGTCGAACGCTGGTCCTGGACCCTGGACCGCATGGTCGTCATCGGCAAGCTGTCCGCGGCCGAGCGGGCCACGTACAAGAAGTTCCCGGAGCCGCTCAAGAGCAACCCGCTGTACGACACCGGTGAGCAGAGCGACTACCTGGTCGAGCTGGCCTCGCAGTACGCCAAGAAAACCGCGAAGATCTCCGACAAGGACTTCGACCTCGGCGGCTACCAGATCTACACGACCTTCGACAAGGACCTGGAGACCGAGCTCACCGACGCCGTCACCAAGGCCCGCAAGAAGGCGCTGAAGGACGACCCGAAGACCGCGAAGACCGCGCACTACGGTGCCGCGTCGGTGGCCGACGACGGCCGGATCCTCGCCGTGTACGGCGGCCCCGACCACCGTACGCAGGGCTACAACGAGTCCAACGCCACCACCGTCCCCGCCGGTACGGCGTTCCTGCCGTTCGTGTACGCGGCCGGACTGGAGCACGGAGTGCAGAAGAGCCGCGACGGGGAGGCGACCCCGATCACCGGGGAGTCCGTCTACGACGGTGACGACGACGTGCCCGTGACCACACCGGAAGGGCCGTACTGGGACCGCAGCGGCCGCAAGGTGTCCGCCAGCAACGACGGCGACAAGTCGTACGGGGACATCACGCTGCACCAGGCCCTGGCGCTGTCGGTGAACACCCCGTTCATGCAGCTCGGCATGGATGTCGGCCTGGAGAAGGTGCGTGCCACCGCCGAGGCGTCCGGACTGCTGTCCTCCAGCATCGGCGCGCAGGTCCCCGCCCTGTCCATGGGCAGCTCCACGCCCAGCGCCATCCGCATGGCCAGCGGCTACTCCACCTTCGCCGCGGCCGGCAAGCACACCGAGCCCTACTCGGTGCGGCAGATCACCCACAACGGCACCAAGGTCCGGCTGGATCTGCCCGACCCGACCCGGGCGGTCGGCGCCGACGTGGCCGAAGAGGTCACCAGCGCGCTCACGGACTCCTTCCGCACCGCCCACCCCGACGCCGCGTCGGCCGGTGCGGAGGTGGCGGGCAAGGCCGGGACCACGGAGAAGGACACGGCCGCCTGGTACGTGGGCACCGCCTCGTCCGTCTCCACGGCCGTCGTCGTCTACCGCATCGACCTGGCCGAGAGCCTCGAACCACTGCCGCTGAAGGGCATCGCGGGCACCGGCGACGACAGCGTCCCCTACGACATCTGGTCCGGTGCCATGAACCCGCTCGGCTGACCACCGAGCGGGCCACCTCCCCAACCGCCTGGAGAATGAGCCGCAATGAAGCCACCGTCGGGCCGCCGCCGCAAGGCCCGGGCAACGCGCCGCAGCCGCAGCACCGCCTTCCATCCGGGGTTCCTGACCCTGGCGGCGTTCCTCGTCGTCGCCTCGCTGACGGCGGGCTACCTGGTGCTCAACCGCACGGACAACACCACGCCGACCGCGTCCTCGGGGGACGACAGGACGACCTCGGCGGCGTCCGGGGAGCCGGAATGGGACGGCAAGACCGAAGTCCTGGGGGACGGCTCCACCTCGTACACCGGCCCGCAGGACGGCCAGCTGAAGGCCGAACCGCTCAAGCCCGGTGAGAAACCGCCCCAGTTCGTCGTCTTCTCCTGGGACGGCGCGCTCGCCGGCGACGACGGGCTGTTCACCCACTACCGGGAGATGGCGAAGAAGTACGACGCCCACATGACGTTCTTCCTCACCGGCATCTACCTGCTGCCCAAGAGCAAGGCCGACCTCTACAGCCCGCCCCAGCACCCCAAGGGCTCCGCGGCGATCAGCTTCCCCACCGACGAACACATCCGCACCACGCTCGAGGACCTCGCCAAGGCGTGGGAAGAGGGCAACGAGATCGGCACCCACTTCAACGGCCACTTCTGCGGGGAGGAGGGCGGCGGCGACTGGAGCGTCGAGGAGTGGAAGAGCGAGATCGACCAGTTCTACTCCTTCGTCGAGAACTGGAAGACCAACACCGGCTACACCGACATGGACCCGCTGCCCTTCGACTTCAAGAAGGAGGTCACCGGTGGCCGCGCCCCCTGCCTGGAGGGCCAGGCGAACCTGCTGAAGGCCGCCAAGAGCTACGGCTGGCGCTACGACGCCAGTTCCGCCGGCGACTTCCAGATCTGGCCGACGAAGAAGAACGGCATCTGGGACTTCCCGCTCCAGATGCTGCCGTACGAGAACGGCGACTACCAGGGCCTGTCCATGGACTTCAACTTCCTCTACAACCAGTCCGAGGGCGAGACCGAGGGCGACCCGGACATGTACGCGCAGTGGCAGCAGGAGACCACCGACACCTACATGGCCGGCTTCGACCGCGTCTACTACGGCAGCCGGGCCCCGCTGTTCATCGGCAACCACTTCGAGCAGTGGAACGGCGGCATCTACATGAACGCCGTCGACGAGGTCATCAAGAACGTGTGCACCAAGAAGGACGTCAAGTGCGTCTCCTTCAAGGAGCTGGCGGACTGGATGGACGTGCAGACGCCCGAGACGCTGGAGCGGCTGCGCACCCTGGACCCGGCGCAGTCGCCGGACTGGTCGACCGTCGTGCAGTGACCGCCGGGCGGGGCCGCGGGCCGGGGAGTGACGTTCCAGTAACGTCCTCCGGTCCGCGGGCACATCCCTCTTCACAGCGGCCACAGACACCATGCAAAGATGCCCTCTCCTGGCATCCCTCCGCCGGGGCAAGAGGGGAAACATCAGTGAAGTCAAGGAAACTGAGCCGTACGCGGCGGCGTGCCGCGATACTCGGGGCGGCGGCGACCTCGGTCGTCGCCGGGGTGGCACTGCTGCCCAACTGGAGCGCGGGCGCCTCCGTCGTCGACGACCCGACGGTGGACGCCAAGACCAAGGCCACCTTCCAGCGGCTGGCGGACGCGGTCTTCACCGACCGCACCGACGCCCTGGTCGCGGGTGGGCAGAAGAACGGGAAGAAGCCGCTGACCGACGGCTTCTCCGGTGACGTGCGCATGTCCTCGGGCCAGGCCCGCAAGGAGGACGCCGCCCTGTCCTCGCTGGACCGGCGCAAGGAACGGCTCGCCAAGCTCGGCGAGAAGTACAGCAAGGGCAGCACCACCGTCACCCTGGACGCCACGAGCGTGAAGGGCCGCAAGGCCAAGGTCGCGGTCACCGAGACCACGACGCTCACCTACCAGAAGGTCCGCGGCGACGAGCCGAACACCACCGGCTTCCAGGCCCACCACGAGCTGACCTTCACCGCCGACCGCAACGGTGACTGGCAGCTGACCGCCGTCCGCGACACCGACGAGGGCTACCTCGCGGTGAACCAGCCGGCCGAGCCGACCGTCGAGCCCATGACCGCGGCGACGCCGACGGCGACGACGGCCGCGACCACCACGCCGTCGGCGCCCAAGGCGTCGACCACGTACCCCGGCCCGGCCGACGCGAAGAACTTCACCGCGAGCGGCCTGGACTACCAGGCGATGGCGGCGTACGCGAAGCAGTACTGGTCGAGCTACAACACCGCCTACCCGGACTTCAACGGGGCGGGCGCCGGCGGCGACTGCACCAACTTCGTCAGCCAGGCCCTGAAGGCCGGCGGCTGGAAGCACGTCCCGGGCTACGTGTACGACTACACCAAGTGGTTCGGCAACGCCGACATCCAGTCGGACTCGTTCGTCGGCGTCAACGAGTGGTCCTGGTTCGCCCAGAACTCGAAGCGGACGACCAGCCTCGCCAACGTCTACCAGCTGGACGTCGGCGACGTGCTCCAGGTCGACTTCGACAAGGACGGCTCCAAGGACCACACCATGATCGTCACGTCCCGCAGCCAGGGCGTGCCGTACGTGACGTACCACTCCACCAACACCTACAGCAGGTCGGTGGCGAGCATCATCGCGTCGTACCCCACGGCCGCGTACTACGCGTACCGCACCTGACCGGGCCCGGACCCGGTCAGGCGGGGAACTCCTTCCGCCGCTCCTGGTGAACGTCCCGCCGCTCCGCGAGTTCGGGGTGGCGGGCCCGCCAGTACGGGTTGTCGTGCGGCAGGGCCGATCCGACCCTGCCGTACATCCCGAAGACCATCAGCAGGATGCCGATCACGAAGCTGAGCATGCAGTTCTGGATCTCGAAGGCCAGGAAGTTGTACGGCGTGTCCAGCAGCGCCATGTTCAGGAAGCCGCTGAGGATGAACAGGATCCCGAGGACCATGTTCAGCGTCGACGCGAAGTTCCCGCCGATCACCATGCCCACGAACAGCAGCAGCCCGACGGCGACCGACAGCCAGCTGAGCGCGCCGTTGGTGTTCAGGCCCCAGACGGTGTCACCGCCCGTGTCGAAGAAGCCGATCCGGTCCAGGATGCCGAAGATGCCGAAGACGAGCAGTCCGAGGCCCATGACACCGGCGCCGATCCGGTAGACCCGGTTCAGGCGGTGGTCGACCGGTAGGTGCTCGTCGAAGTCGATCCGCTTCCGCTGCTTGCCGTGCACTGCGTGGGTGGCCATCGTCGCCTCCCTGAGGGTGTGAGGTGCCACGGCGGCCGTTCGCGCCCGTACGGACGCGGCCCGGCCGTCCTTCCCAATATCCGCCCGGCGTGCTCCGGCGGCAACGGCAGCGCTGCGGCGACGGCCGTGACGGCAGTGACGGCAGCGACGACGGCTCAGTGGCCGGCCGCCGCCCCCCGCTCCCCACGGATGCGGGCCACCACACCGGCCACCGTGTGCCGCACGGCCTCCGTCTCCGTCAGGAAGTGCCAGTAGTCGGGGTGGCGTCCCTCCAGCGTGGCCGCCGCCCGCTCCAGGCGCGCCACGGACTCGTCCAGCGGACGCGCGTCCCGCGGGTCGGGGGTGCTGCGCCCCGCCATCGCCAGCCGTTGCGCGTCCCGGATCGCGAACCGGGTCCGCTCGATCTCCTGCCGCGGGTCCTTCTGCACGGCGTTCAGCCGGGTCAGCCGGTCCCCGGCGGCCGACACCGCCTCGTCGGTGGAGTTCAGCAGCGCCCGCGCGGTCGACAGCAGCGCGGTGGCGTCCGCCCAGCGCTGCGCGTCCCGCGCGTCCCGTGCCTCGGCCAGCTTCGCCTCGGCCTGCCGTATGTGCTCCGCGGCCTGGTCGGGGACGTGCTGGAGGTCCTGCCAGCAGGCCGCGGTGAAGCGCCGGCGCAACTCGCTGAGCACCGGTTCGACCTGCCCGGCCCGGGTCGTCAGCGCCTGCGCCCGGGTGCGCAGCGACACCAGCCGGTGGTCGATCTCCGCGGCCCGCTCCGGCAGCCGCCCGGCCTCCGTCCGGACCGCCTCGGCCTCCCGGGAGACCCGCTCGGCCCGCTCCAGCGTCTGCGGCACGCCGTGCTGCCCGGCGCCCTGGTTCAGCTTGGTCAGTTCGGGCGCGAGCGCCGCCAGCCGGGCCGCGAGGTCGTCGGCCCTCAGCCCCGTGCCCCGGGCGGCGTCCAGCGCGTTCGACGCGGCCAGCAGCGCCTGCCGGGCCCGCTCCACGGCGGGCGCCAGCCGGGCCAGTTGCGTCTCGGCCTTGCCCAGCAGCGGACCGAGCCCCTCGGCGAACCGGTCCAGCTCCCGCTTCACGCGCTCCAGTTCGTCCTTGGCCCGGTTCAGCTCGGCGCGCGCCCGGGTGGCGGCCGACGCCTCCAGGTCGTCCCGGTCGAGGTCATGGGCGTCGACGGCCTGGATGTACTGGTGGCTCACCTCGTCGATGCGCCGGCCGATGCCCTCGAAGTCGGCGACCGCGCGCCGGGCGGCCGGCGAGTCGTCGACCGCCGTGATCGTCTCGATCGAGATCCGCAGGTCCCGCTGGGCCGTGTCCAGTTCGTAGAACGCGGCCGCCGCCGCGTCCTTCGCGGCCTGCGCCTCCGCCCGCTGGCTCTCCGCCCGGCCGCCGAACCAGCGCCGGGTGCCGCCGCCGGCGAACGCGGCGGGCAGCGCGAGGGCGGCGACGAGCGGCACGGCGGCCAGCAGGGTCAGGGTGTCCCCGAGCACGCGCAGGCGTGCGCGCGGCACCGACGGCGAGTACGGCTGTGCTGGTGTCGCCGTCACATCCCTCTCCCGTGCTGTCATCGGCCCTGCCCGGTGTCATTGTCCCACCGGTGAGGGACGAACACACGGGCCGGTCAGTTCGCGTTCCGCACCGTGACGTTGCCGTCCTGCGTCCGTGCGGACACCACGTGCGCGCTGGAGGCCTCCCGGGGCACGGAGACGTCCACCGCGCCGTCGTCGGTCCTCGCCGTGACGCGGTAGGTCGCCCGGGGCAGCGCGATCGTCACCGACCCGTCGTCGGAAGCCGTCTCCACCCGGTCCGGTACGACGCCGAGGTCGAGGCGGACCGAGCCGTCCTGGGTGCGGGCGCTCACCCGGCGGGAGGAGACCTCGGCCCGCACCGAACCGTCGTCGCTGCGCAGGTCCAGCGGGCCGCTGGAGTCGGTGACCCGCACCGCGCCGTCGGCCGTGCGGATGCTCAGGGCGTCCCGGAAGCCCGACGCGCGGACGCTGCCGTCGTCCTCCTCGACCGTGACGGCGACACCCCGGGGCACCTCGACGCGGTGCTCGGCCGCGCAGTCGGCGATCACGCCGGAGCAGCGCACCCGCAGCACCAGCCGGTCGTCCTTCATCGACCAGGACACCTCCGGGCCGTCGCCGATCGCGACCGATCCGTCGAACCACCGGGTGACCCGGACCGTGCCCGCCGGGTGCGCGTCCGAGGCGACGATCTCCAGCGCCGAGTCGTCGGAGTCGACGGTGAGGGTGTCGCCCCGCAGCGCGAAGGACCGGTGGTCGGGGTGCTCGTCGTCGCCGGCGGAGGCGCAGGCGGTCGCGGTCGCGGCGAGCGCCACGACTACAGCGGTGACCAGGGTGGCGCGTGCCCCGCGTGCCCCGCGCGCCGGGGCGGTGGTACGGATCATGGTGGTTCCCCCTGGACGGACCGCTCGGCCCGCGTCGACGCCGCTGTTTCCTGACGCCTTCGACGGTAGGCAGCGGCCGTCCGCCGCACGATCCGGTGGGCTCCCGTATCCGGGGTGGGGACAACCCCCGATACGGGTTTGCGGGACAGTGCCCCGGGCAAGGTAGGCTGTCGACTCGTTCTGGGTGCGTAGCTCAGGGGTAGAGCGCCTGCCTTACAAGCAGGATGTCGGCGGTTCGAAACCGTCCGCGCCCACCAGATGACGCGCGAGGGCCTCCGGGAAGTTCCGGGGGCCCTTTCGCGTGTCCCGTCAGCCCTCCTCCGTCCCTCCGCGCAGGCCTCTTCAGTCCTCCTCGCCGGACGGGGTCTCGTGGGCGTGCTTGAGCCGCATACGGGCCGCCACCCGGTCGCCCGCGGCGACCTCCGCCCAGAAGCGGTGGCCGCTCACGAACACCGCCAGCTCGTGCTCGCGCTGCCGGAGCTTCTCCACCTCGGCCTGCTCGTCGGCCGTCCAGCCCGGTGAGGCGGACCGTTCCACCTTGCGCCAGCCGCCGTCGTCACTGAAGCCGTCCAACGGCTCGACCGACCAGGGCAGCCGCTTCAGCAGGGCCGACAGCTCGGCCCGGACCTGATGCAGCTCCTCCTGACCGGTGCGCAGGTCGCTGGGAAAGTCGTAGGTCGTAGCCACCCGGCAATGGTACGCCTGTTCGAATTTGCGTCGCGACTCGCTTCGGCGGGTTCATGTGTTCGGGTGGGCGTCCCCATCGATCGGGGTGCGCGGCACAGTGGAGGTATGAACGCGGACAAAGAGAACATCCTCGCCCGAGGGAGAGTGGCGACCAGGCTCCCGGCGCGGGACCTGGACCGGGCGCGGCGCTTCTACGCCGAGCGGCTCGGTCTGGAGCCCGTCGACGAACGGCCCGGCGGACTGCTGTACCGGTGCGGGGGCACGGAGTTCGCCCTGTTCACGTCGACGGGGTCCTCGCCCGGGACCTTCACGCAGATGGGGTGGGAGGTCGACGACGTCGACACCGCCGTGTCGGAACTGAGGCGGCGCGGTGTGACGTTCGAGGAGGTCGACGTGCCCGGCTTCCGGACGGAGGACGGCATCGCCGCGATCGACGGCCACTACCCGAGCAAGGGCGCGCGCGGGGAACGCGCCGCCTGGTTCCGTGACAGCGAGGGGAACCTGCTGGGCATCGGCGAGCCGGTCCGCTGAGCGGGGGCGCCGCCTCGCCGCGGCGACGACCGCTGTGCCGGCGTCGGCCAGGGGCGAGACTGGAGGCATGTGCCGGAGCATCAAGACACTGCGTCCGCCCGCGCTGGCCGAGGAGGCCACGGAGGACGAGATCAGGGCCGCGGCCCTCCAGTACGTGCGGAAGGTGTCCGGCTTCCGGGCGCCCGCCGCGCACAACCGGGAGGTGTTCGACAAGGCGGTGGAGGCGATCGCGGGGGCCACGGCCGAGCTGCTGGGCGGACTGGAGGTCCGGGGCGCGCCCGCGGGGCGCGGGTCCGGGGCGCCGGGCGCGTGAGTCGGGGCGGCCCTGCCGGTGTGCCGTGGGGGAGCCCGGCACGGCTCGGCCGGGGCCGGTGCGCGGCTCCGGGGCGGTGGCGCGCGGGGCGGTGGCGTGTGGGGCGTTGTCACGCCCTGGGAGCGCCAGCTGCTGATCACCCGCTCCTGTCCGGCCGCTCCTGTCCGCGCTCCTGTCCGGCCGCTCGTGACCGGCCGGACGTGACCGGCCGGACGGGGGCTCAGGCGGGCTGCCGCCGCATCAGGTACGCCGCGCCCGCGCCCGCGGCGAACAGGGCGAGCAGGGAGACGCCCGTGGTTAGCCAGGTCGTGCCCAGCCAGTGCGCGCCGAAGTAGCCGAGGGCGGCGCTGTACGCGGCCCAGGAGAGGCCGGCCAGGGCGGACCAGGGCAGGAAGTCGCGGGCGCGGCGGTGGGCGGCGCCCGCGATGAGCGAGACGACCGAGCGGCCGGCGGGGGCGAAGCGGGCCAGGACGACCAGTGCGCCGCCGCCCCGGGAGAGCGCCCCGCCGAGACGTTCCTGCGCGGTCGTGAGCCGCCGGGAGCGGGAGATCGCGCGGTCCAGGCGGGCGCCGCCGCGCCGGGCCAGACGGTAGGCGGCCAGGTCGCCCAGGACCGAGGCGGTCGCCGCGCACAGGATCAGCGCCAGGATGTCCGGGACCTCGTGCGCGACCAGGCCGGTCGCCGCCCCCGAGCCCGCGGCCGCCGCCGTCGCCGCCGTGATGACCAGCACCCCGCTCGGCAGCACCGGCAGGAACACGTCGAGGAGGACCGACAGGGCCACCAGCGCGTAGATCCATGGAGCGCCGACCAACGCCCCCACACTTTCGAACACCGCTGACTCCCCGTGTCTCCCCCGTACGGCCCGACCGTGCCGCGATGTCGCGGGGGAGCGGCAGGTGCGGCCGATGACAGCCATACAGCGTACGCCGCGGGTGTGACAGATGTTTCACCGGGGGCTCGTGCGTTCGGAACGGCTCGTTCACCCGGTCGATCGCGGGGCGGGCTGTTCGAGAGGGGCGGGATGCTCCGGAGGCCGTTCAAGCCGTTCAAGCCGTTCAAGCCGTTCAAGCCGGTCAAGCCGGTCAAGCCGGTCAAGCCGTTCCGCCTCCGGGCGGAGCGCCCTCCGTGGCCGACGGAGGGCGCCCGCTCGTGCGTCGTGGCGGGCGGCTCAGGCGCCGACCGGCGCCTTCCGCGCGGCCGGGTCCCGCCGCTCCGTGGCCGGCCGCGTCCGGCGGGTGAACAGCCGGTCCAGGCCGAGCGCGCCCGAGCCGGTGAAGACCAGCAGCAGGAGGGCCCAGCAGAACAGCGCGGAGGACTCGCCGCCGTTCTCCATGGGCCACAGCGCCCCGGGCTGGTGGACCGTGAAGTAGGCGTACGCCATGGAGCCCGAGGCGAGGAGCGCGGCGGCGCGGGTGCCCAGGCCGAGCAGGACCAGGACGCCGCAGACCAGCTGGATCACGGCCGCGTACCAGCCCGGCCAGGTGCCGGCGGCGACGGTGCCGCCGTCCGTGCCGGAGGCGCCGCCGAGGACGCCGAAGAGCGAGGCGGCGCCGTGGCAGGCGAAGAGCAGGCCGACGACGATGCGGTACAGACCGATCGCGTACGGGCGTGCGGTGTCGAGACGAGCGGACATGTGGGGGGTGCTCCTTCGGTGTCGGTCGGGCGGCCCGTCCGGGGGACGGGACGGCCGGTGGGGGACGGCGGTACCGAATGAGCGACCCACGTTAGGCGTACCTAATCAATGCTTGCAAGTTCAACATTCGGCCACGGTCGGCCGTCCGCCGCCGGACCGGCGACCGCCTCCGCCGGACCGGCGACCGCCTCCGCCGGACCGGCGACCGCCTCCGCCGGACCGGCGACCGCCCCCGATGCTTGCGCCCCCGCCGGTTCCCCCTCCGCTCCCGCCGGTTCCGGTTCCGCTCCCGCCGGTTCCGGTTCCGCCCCCGCCGGTTCCGGTTCCGCCCCCGCCGGTTCCGGTTCCGTCCCCGCCGCGCGCAGGACCGCCCTCGCCACCGCGTCCGCGTCCGACAACGTGACCGAGTCGACTCCCGGGCGGGCGCCCGCCGCGGTCACCCAGTGCACCCCTTCCGTGGGCACGCCGAACGCGAAACGGCGTGCGTGGGCCCGGCCGTGACGGTCGATCAGGTGGTACGGCCGCGGGGTCACGTCCAGGCCTCCGGTGACGTATCCGTCGACCGTGTGCGGGCGGCACCCGCCGGTCCGCAGCAGCCGGGACAGGAGGCCGTCGGCGGTGCGCCGCAGGTCCGGTTCCGGAAGCCGGGCCTCGACGAGGGCGGTCACCCGCACGTCCGAGCCCGGCACGTCCGGCGAGTGCGCCCGCCAGGCCCCGTCCTCCTCACGCACCTCCAGCCCGGGGCCCAGCACCTCCACCACCCCGGCCTCCACCAGCGCGGCCAGTTCCTCGATGCGGCGGCGGGGCGGGCCGATGGAGAGGAAGGCGTTGAGCGGCGTGTACCAGCGGTCGAGGTGGTCCCGGCGGGAGGCGCCGGGGAGCCCTCCGTGGTCGACGACCAGCCGCAGTTCGTTGCGCAGGTCGCGCAGCACGTCCAGGGCGGCCTTCAGGGGCCCGCGCACATTGCCCCGCGCCGCCTCCTCGGCGTCCTGCCGCAGGTACGCCAGCAGCCACTCCCGCCACCGCCCCGGGTCCGTGAACTCCCGCCCCGCGTACGGCCGCGAGATCCGCTCCCAGCTCCAGCGGTCGGCCCGCGCCACGCCGGACGCGTCGAGCACGGCGGCCTCCCGCCGGTCGCCGTGCGGGACGTCCAGGAAGCGTTCGGTGAACTCCCGGTCCCCGAGGAGGGCCGTGTAGTAGACCGTCTCCACCTCCTTCGCCACCAGCGGCCATATCTCCGCCAGGAAGTCGGGCGCGTCACCGGAGTCCGCCCGCTTGCGGAAGCCCGAGATCACCTCCGGCGTGAGGACGAGCGGGACGTGGCGGCCGTAGGGGCCCTTGGCGTTGTCGCCGCGCGCCTGGTACGGCACGCCCCGCCGGGAGCCGGCGTACAGGCGCGGCTCGCGGCCGGAGGGCAGGTAGCGCAGCCCCCGGCCGGAGGGGACGAAGCGGCCGCCGCGCCCGGTCGTGAGCAGGGCCGTGTGGTCGAAGAAGTTCAGGCCCAGTCCGCGCAGCAGCACCGGTTCGCCGGGGCCGAGGGCGGAGAGGTCGACGTCGGCCGGGTTGGCCGGCGGGACGTGGCGCAGGCCGTGCCGGCCGGCGTGGGCGGCGTGACGCCGCTGGGCCGCGTCGGCGACGACCGGCAGATGGCCCTGTGCGAGGACCACGGCGGCCAGTCCGGGCAGGATCCGGCCGTCGTCCAGGGTGAGCGTCTGACGGCCGTCCACGGCGTCGTCCAGCCGGACCGCGCGGGCCGCGTGCGTCTCCACCCGCACCTCGGGCGGGGCCTGGCGGACGGTCCGCGCGAACACCCACTCCAGGTAGCGGCCGTAGTCGGCGCGGGTCGGGTAGTCGTCCGGGCCCAGCGTGCCGGCCGCCCACTCGTGCAGGCTGGGGCCGGGCCGGACGGGGCCGGCGCAGTCCACGCTGTCGTCGGTGAACAGCGTCACCTGGGAGGCCACGGTGTTCATCAGCAGCTCCCGCGACTGCGCCGTACGCCACACCCGGCCCGGCCCAGGCGGTGCCGGGTCGACGACGTGGACGGTCAGCCGCACCCCGGGCGGGAGCAGTTCCGGGGCGGACGCGCAGAGGCGTTCCAGCACACTCGTGCCGCGCGGCCCGGCACCTACCAGGGCCACGGCGACCGACGCCGGTCGCGGGGTGTCGAGGGGCGACGCCGGTACCGCGTTCACTGAGGACAAAGGGGTGACTCCCGGGCGTGTGGGGCGCAAGGCGGCGAGCCGTCGAACGCCTCCGCGGGGTCCGGTGGACCCCCGGGAAGCGGACGGTCCGCCTCATCATGCCCCCGGCTCCCACGGAAGCCAACGCGCGTCCCACTGGCCCCGGTTGTCCCGCTCAGGAGGTCAAGTCGGACTCCTCCACGGTTGTCAGCCCGCCCTTCTCCCGCGCGTGCTCCAGCCGCAGCCGGGCCGAACGCCCGTTCAGCGTCAGGGTCATGAGCTGGTTGCCGAACCAGGGCCCGCCGGTCTTGCGCCAGTCCACGACCGGCCGGGGGCAGCGCCCGTGCCGTGCGAGCCGGCGTCCGAGGGCGCGGGCCGGGGCGCTCCATCCGGCGCGGAAGCCGAGCCGCATCGACAGGGGGATGGAGTTGTGCACGGGCGAGCAGGTGAGCTGGAGCACCCGCGCGTCCGGAGCGGCCGCCCGCCACTTCGGCTCGGCCACGTACGCGTGGTGCACGTCCCCGGACAGGACGAGCACGCTCGCCGGCGCCTGCGGTCCCGAACCGGCCGCGGCGAGCAGCTCGGCGAGCGCGGTGAAGGAGGTGGGGAACGCCGCCCAGTGCTCCAGATCGGCCGCCCGCCGCACCTTCTCCGAGAACCGCGCCCACCGCGGGCCCCGCTCCCCCCGGCACAGGGCCGCGTTCCACGCCTCGGCGTCGTGCACCAGGTGCGGCAGCAGCCAGGGGAGCGAGGAGCCGACGAGGAGGTGGTCGTAGGAGCCGGGGCCGTCCAAGGCCTGTTCGCGCAGCCACGCGGCCTCGCCCGGGTCGAGCATCGCCCGCCCGCCCTCCTCCAGCACGCGCGCGGCCCTGCTGTCCACCATCAGCAGCCGGACGCGCCCGAAGTCGCGCCGGTAGCTCCAGCGCACGGAGGCGGGGTCGGCGTCCGCCCGGTAGGCGAAGTCGCGCAGGGCGTCGGTGCCGTCGGGGGCATCCCGTACGGTGGCGAAGAGCGGGTCGGCGGCGAGTTCGGCCGGGGAGAGGTTGCCGATGTGCTGGTGGACCCAGTACGACATCAGGCCGCTGAGGATCCGCTCGCGCCACCAGGGGGTGGCCCGCATGTCGGCGAGCCAGGCGGCGGAGGTGTTCCAGTCGTCGATGACGTCGTGGTCGTCGAAGATCATGCAGCTGGGGACGGTGGACAGCAGCCAGCGGACGTTGGGGTCGAGCCAGGACTCGTAGTAGAGCCAGGTGTACTCCTCGTAGTCCGCGACCTCGGCGCCCGGAGGCTCGGCCGGGTCGCGGCGGGTCGCCAGGCGCCGCCGGGTCGCGTCGGAGGTCTCGTCGGCGTACACCTGGTCACCGAGCAGCAGCAGGACGTCAGGCCGCTCCCCGGCCGGGTCGGCGGCGATGCGCGCGGCCAGGCTGTCCAGGGCGTCGGGGCCCACCGGGTCCTGCTCGTCGGCCGGGGGCGCCGCCCACCGGCAGGAGCCGAAGGCGACGCGCAGGCCGTCGTCGCCGGCCGGGGTGCGGATCACGGACGGCGGCAGGCGCGTGTCGGGCGGCGGCCACACGCGGCTGCCGTCGAGGAGGACCTCGTACGCGGTCGCGGTGCCCGGGGTCAGCCCGGTCACCGGGACCAGGGCGTAGTGGTGCCCCGCCACCTGGAAGGTGCCGGCCGTGCCGCCGGCGCCGTCCGCGCACCGCACCTCCGCGACGCACGGACGGCTCGCCTCGACCCAGATGGTCGCGGACGAGCCGTCGGTGTACCTCAGCAGGGGTCCCAGCCGTAGTCCGGCCACGTGATCGCCTCCTCCGTCGCTCCGTACGGTACGGAACGACGGAGGCCGCGGGCGAGGTCCCGGCGCCGAATTCCGGCCGTACGGCGCCGGGGTACTCCGTAGGGGCGGTGCGGTGCGGTGCGGTGCCGTGCGGTGCCGTGAGGTGCGGTGCGGTGCCGGGTTCGGTTCGGTGCGTTGCCGGGTGCGGGTGGTCCGTGCGTTGCCGGGTGCGGGTGGTCCGTGGCTTGTCGCGCAGTTCCCCGCGCCCCTTCGGGGGCGTGCACGGCACGCACCTCAGGGGCGCGGGGAACCGCACGGTCGGCCACCGGGGACCCGCCAGGCCGCGTCGCGCGGGGGCCGGGCGGGGCCGGGATCAGCAGGCGGAGAGGTAGCTCGTCAGCGCGCTCTTCTCGGCCGAGTCGACCGAGAGGCCGTAGTAGTACTTCACCTGGACCCAGGCGCGGACGTAGGTGCAGCGGTAGGACGTGACGGACGGCATCCAGGTGGCGGGGTCCTGGTCGCTCTTGGCCTGGTTGACGTTGTCCGTGACGGCGATGAGCTGCGGGCGGGTCAGGTCGTTGGCGAACGCCTGGCGCTGGGCGGTGGTCCAGGAGTCGGCGCCGGAGTCCCAGGCCTCGGCGAGCGGCACGAGGTGGTCGATGTCCAGGTCGGAGGCGGCGGTCCAGGTGGCGCCGTCGTAGGGGGAGTACCAGCTGCCGCTGGTGGCGGCACACGCGGAGTCCTGGACGACGTTGGTGCCGTCGCGCTTGAGGACGACCTCGCGGGTGTTGCAGGTGCCGGACTGGGTGATCCAATGCGGGAAGAGGTCGCGGTCGTAGCCGGTGCGGTCCTCGGTGGCCACGGTGAGCGAGGCGAGGTACGTGCGGGCGGTGGCGGCGCTGACCGGCGTCGGCAGGGCCGCGGAGGCGGTCGGGGAGTTGAACAGTGCGACGGAGGCTATGAGGCCGGTGAGCGCCGCGAGTATGCTGGCCCGTCGACGCGCGTAGACCTTCGACATGCGTGACATGCGAACTCCCTGGGGGGTGTGGGGCGTTGGGGTGCGAGCGAGTGAATGCTCGTGGCGCCTCGTTGCGGGGGGATGTGCGCGCGGTAAGAAACTAATGACGCGTACATGACAAGACAAGACGTGTGACATGACTTTCACCCCCGCCGGGCCGGTCCGAACGTCACGTAGGATGGGCGGCGCAGAAGGGGAGTAGCTCTTCGCCGGACCGTCGACACACTGCTCAGCTCGTCCCACCGGGACAGCCGAGCCGGCGCCCGGAGGCAGACCCGTGGACGGGTCGGCCAGCGAGACCTTCGGCAAGCAGTGCACACCTGTGCCGTACGGCACGGGTGCCATGTGTGCTGCCGTGCCGAGGCGTCTTCGAGCGAAGGAAGCAGCACTCTCGGTGGGGCGGCCCCGACCGATTGAGGACCCTTGATCAGCCTGACCGTGACGGCGCTCGTCTTCGGCGTCGTCTTCCTCGCCGAACTGCCGGACAAGACCGCCCTCGCCGGCCTCGTCCTCGGCACGCGCTACCGCGCCTCCTACGTCTTCGCCGGCGTCGCCGCCGCCTTCACGCTGCACGTCGTGCTCGCCGTGGCCGCCGGCAGCGTCCTCACCCTGCTCCCGCAGCAGCTCGTGCAGGCACTGACCGGTGTGCTCTTCCTGGGCGGCGCCGCGGTGCTGCTGATGAAGAAGGACGAGGGCGAGGAGGAGATCCGCAAGCCGGAGGACCAGTCCTTCTGGAAGGTCTCCGGCGCGGGCTTCATGCTCATCCTCGTCGCCGAGTTCGGCGACCTCACCCAGATCATGACGGCGAACCTCGCCGCCCGCTACGACGACCCGCTCTCCGTCGGCCTCGGCGCGGTCCTGGCGCTGTGGGCGGTGGCCGGACTCGGCATCGTCGGCGGCAAGGCCCTGATGAAGCGGGTGCCGCTGAAGCTGATCACCCAGATCGCGGCCGTGCTGATGCTGGGCCTCGGCGTGTGGAGCCTGTGGGAGGCGATCGCGGGGTGAGGCCGGCGGCGCCGGGCGCCCGGCACCGTGTGGTGCCGGGCGCTCTGCACTGTGCGGTGCCGGGCGCTCTGCACCGTGTGGTGCCGGTGTGCCGGCGGGCGGGGAGCGAACGGAAAGTGAACGCTTTCCGGGGGGAGTGGCGTGCGGGCCCGATTGTTTTGTACCGTGGGGAAACAAAGTGGCTCCCGCCCGTTTTCCCTGACCGGCGGGCGGGGCCGCCTTGTTTCCCCCGGGGGACCGGCCTGAGCGTCCCCCGTCCCTGCCTGGAGTCGCCGATGCCGGCCGCCGCGTCCGCCACCGTCCTGACCGCCCGTGCCCTCCTCCTCGACATGGACGGCACCCTCGTGAACTCGGACGCCGTCGTCGAGCGCGTCTGGCGGCGCTGGGCCGAACGGCACGGTCTGGACGGCGACGAGGTGATGAAGGTCGTCCACGGACGCCAGGGGTACGCCTCGATGGCCGTACTGCTGCCCGGCCGGCCGATGGAGCGGAACCTCGCGGACAACGCGCGCATGCTGGCGGAGGAGACCGCCGACCTGGACGGCGTCGTACCGGTCCCCGGGGCGCCCGGGTTCCTCGCCTCGCTGCGGGACGTTCCGCACGCGCTGGTGACCTCGGCGGACGTCCCGCTGTCCACGGCCCGGATGGCCGCCGCGGGGCTCCCCCTGCCGGAGGTCCGGATCACCGCGGAGTCGGTGGGCGCCAGCAAGCCGCACCCGGAGGGCTTCCTCAAGGGCGCGGCCGAGCTGGGCGTCGACCCGGCGGAGTGCGTGGTGTTCGAGGACTCCGGGGTGGGGATCGCCGCCGGGCGGGCGGCCGGTATGCGGGTCGTCGGCGTCGGACCGCGGGCGGTGGCGCACCGGCCGGACGTGGTGGTGCGGGACCTGACCCAGGTGCGGGTGGAGACCGCCGCGGAGGGTGTCCGGATCCATGTCACCGGGGTCCGGGGCTGAGGTCGTCACCGGGGTACGGGGCTGAGGCCGTCACCGGGGACCGGGCACTGAGACTGTCACCGGGGATCAGGGCTTAGATCGTCACCGGGGTCCGGGGCTGAGGCCGTCACCGGGGTCCGGTGCTGAGGCCGTCGCCGGGGACCGGGGCTTAGATCGTCACCGGGGTCCGGGGGCTGGGGCCGTCACCGGGGACCACGGCTTGGATCGTCACCCGGGTCCGGGGGCTGAGGCCCGCCCCCGCCGGTCTCACGGCTCCTTGGTCTCCGCCTCCAGCTTCGCCCGCGTGGCCGCCCCGTACACGCCCAGTTCCTCGCCCTGGATCCCCCGCGCCCACTGGAAGTTCCGCAGCGCGTCCTCGACCCTGCCGGTGAACACGCCGTTCACGTCGTCGTTGTAGAGGTAGAGCTGCTTCAGCCGCAGCTGGAGTTCGGTGACCTCGGGCCCCCGGTCCCCGCGCTGGAGCACGGTGGCCGCGGGGCTGCTGTCGGCCTCGTCGCCCTCGTCGGCGCCGCTCTCCGGGGTCAGGGAGCCCGTGGCCTCCGAGGTCGGCGTGCTCGGGCTCGGCTCGGCCGTCTCGGACGCGGACGGCGAGGCGCTCGAGGCCGACGGCGACGGCGAGGAGCTCTCGCTCTCGGACGGGGACGGGGAGGCGCTGGACGCCGAGGGGGACGCGGAGCGGCTCGCCGACTCCGACTCCGCCGCCGTGCTCCGCGAGGTGTCCGGTACGGCCGCCCGTACGTCCTCGGGGGCGGCGCCGTCACGGCTCGGCGTCTCGTAGGAGAACAGCCCGCTCGCGAACCCGGCCGCCGCCACGACGGCCACGGCCGCACCGGCGCAGGCGACCAGCAGCATCCGCCGGCGCCGGCTGTGCGGCCGCTCGTCGTCGGCCGGGACGTGCACGGCGTGCCCGTCGGCGTCCACCGCCTCGAACAGGCTCAGGTCGGTGGCGTTCGGCGCGGAGGCCGCCGGCGCGAGGGGCGTGGACAGCGCCGCGGCCGACGGCTCCCGGCGGCCGGCCGGGTCCACCGCCCGCAGGGTCATCGTCGCCTCGGAGACGGACGGCACGGCCACGGTCGCGTCGGTGACCGGGGGCAGGGCCGTGGTCGCGTCGGTGACCGAGGGGAGAGCCCTGGTCGCGTCGGAGGCCGACGGCGAAGGCGCGGTCGCGCCGGAGAGCGGCGGCACGGGCGCCGTCCCGCCGGTGACCCGCGGCAGGGGCATGGTCACGTCGGCCGTCGGCGCGGACGCCTCCGCCGCGCCCCGGCCGGCCCCGGGTGCCTGAGCGGTGCCGGGTGTCTGACCGGCCCCCGCGCTGTCCGTGCTGCCGCCCCCGCCCGGTCCGTTCCGCCCGTCCTGCCCGTTCCCCGCACGCACGCCCTCGCGCACGCCCTCACGCGCGTCCACGCCCGAGCGCGCGGTCGCGTCCGCCGCGCCCACCGCCGCGCCCACCGCCGCGCTTCCGGCACCCGCCGCCGGGCCCTCGGCGCCGTCCACGCCCCCTGTGCCCCCTGTGCCCCTTATCTCCCCTGTGCCCTCGTCGCCCTCTGCGCCCTCTGCACCCTCCGTGCTCTCCGCGAGCTCGACGTACGGCCGTATGCGCAGCGGATCGAAGTCCTCCGCCGCGGCCGCCTCCGCCTCGCGGGTGTCGCGCAGGGCCTCGGACGCCCGCAGGGCGCAGCCGCACGAGGGCGTGTTGTCCGCCGCGCGGAGCGCTCCGCACTCCGGGCACGGAAACCCGTGCTGCCCGGGCCGCGGTCGCTCGCGCCGCCCCATCGGTTCGTCCACCTGTTCGTCCCTCCCCATGCGAACTTCAGAGATTATGCAGATCCTCCACACAACTTCTCGCCCGCGGCCCCCGGAACGGTCGGTTCCGAAAGGACTCGGGAGGCCATAACGGGACACACCGATCACGATGGAGAGGTGTCACGTGAGCCTCGGGAGGCATCCATGGCCTTGGACGCGCACGCCAGGACCGGGGATCCCCGCGATCCGCGACAGGAGCACGTTTCCGGCGACGTCCTCGTCTCCATCGGCGCGCTGCTGCTCGGCATGCTGCTGGCCGCCCTGGACCAGACGATCGTGTCCACCGCGCTGCCCACGATCGTCAGCGAGCTCGGCGGTCTGGAGCACCTGTCCTGGGTGGTCACGGCGTACCTGCTGGCGTCGACGGCGGCGACCCCGCTGTGGGGGAAACTGGGCGACCAGTACGGGCGCAAGCGGCTGTTCCAGACCGCGATCGTGATCTTCCTGCTGGGTTCGGCGCTGTGCGGAACGGCGCAGGACATGCCGCAGCTCATCGCCTTCCGGGCGGTGCAGGGCCTGGGCGGCGGCGGGTTGATGGTGCTGTCGATGGCGATCGTCGGCGACCTCGTGCCGCCGCGGGAACGCGGCCGGTACCAAGGGCTGTTCGGCGCCGTCTTCGGTGCGACCAGCGTCCTCGGCCCCCTCCTCGGCGGCCTGTTCACCCAGCATCTGAGCTGGCGCTGGGTGTTCTACGTCAATCTCCCCGTCGGGGTCGTCGCGCTCGCCGTCATCGCGACCGTCCTGCACGTCCCGCGCACGGTGACGCGGCACGTCATCGACTACCTCGGCACCTTCCTCGTCGCCGCCGTGGCCACCTGCCTGGTGCTCGTGGCGTCCCTCGGCGGCACCACCTGGGGCTGGGGATCGCCGCAGATCGTCGGCCTCGCCGTGCTGGGCGTCGTGCTCGCCGTCGCGTTCGTGGCCGTGGAGCGCAGGGCGGCCGAACCCGTCCTGCCGCTGAAGCTGTTCCGCGTCCGCACCTTCACCCTCTCCGCGGTGATCAGCCTCGTCGTCGGCTTCGCGATGTTCGGCGCGATGACCTACCTGCCCACCTTCCTCCAGGTCGTGCACGGCGTCTCGCCGACCATGTCGGGCGTGTACATGCTGCCGATGGTGGCCGGTCTGCTGCTGTCGTCGACGGTGTCCGGGCAGATCGTCAGCCGCACCGGCCGCTGGAAGGTCTTCCCGGTCGCGGGCACCGGCGTGACGGCCCTCGGCCTGCTCCTCCTGCACCAGCTCGACGCGGACAGCTCCACCGCGGAGATGAGCGCGTACTTCCTCGTCTTCGGCGTGGGCCTCGGCCTGGTGATGCAGGTGCTGGTCCTCATCGTGCAGAACGCGGTGCCCTACGAGGACCTGGGCGTCGCCACCTCCGGCGCGACCTTCTTCCGCTCCATCGGCGCGTCCTTCGGCGTCGCCGTCTTCGGCACGGTCTTCGCGGGCCGCCTCGGCGACAAGCTCGCCGACGCCTTCCGGGGCGTCGCCCTGCCGCCCGGCGTCTCGGCCGGCGCGCTGGAGGCCGACCCGCGCCTCATCGGCGACCTGCCGCCCGCCCTGCGCCCGCCGGTCCTCGACGCGTACGCGTCCGCCATCACGGACGTCTTCCTGTACGCCGCCCCCGTCGCGCTCCTGGGCTTCGTCCTCGCCTGGTTCCTGCGGGAGGACCGGCTGCGCGGTTCGGTCACCGCACCGGACGTCACCGAGACCCTCGCCAGCAACCCCGTCGAGCGGTCGTCGTACGACGAGGTGTGCCGGGCGCTGTCCGTCCTCGGCACCCGCGAGGGCCGCCACGAGATCTACCGCAGGATCACCGACCGGGCCGGCTACGACCTCCTCCCGGCCGCGAGCTGGATGCTGCTGCGGATCAAGCGGTACGGCAGTGTCGAGCCCGGCATGCTCGCCGAGCGCACCAACGTCCCGCTGCCCGCGGTCCTGGAGGCCGCCCGCCAGATCGAGGAGCGCCGCCTCGCCCGGCGCGAGGGCCTGGACCTCCTCCTGACCCCCCGGGGCCACGAGGTCGCCGCACACCTCGCCCGGGCCCGCGAGGAGTCGCTGGCCGAACTCCTCGGCGACTGGTGGAGCCCCGACCGCCCCACCGACCTGACCCGCCTGGTGACGGAACTGAACGAGGAACTGTGCGGCTCGGACCGCGAACAGCCCCACGACATGCGGCCGGTGGTACGGCTCGGGTGAGGAGCGAACGGGCGGGGGCGCCTGGTGTGTGGCGCGTGGGGTGAGCGGGTGGGACCGCGGCCCGCTGCGACGCCGTCCCACCCCCGTCCCGCCCCGCCCGTCCCGCGCGGCGCCTCAGTCGAGGCCGCCGAGGTTCCTGCGGAACCAGTGCTCCGCGTACACGTCGTCGTTGTACGCCTCCGTCTCCGTGTAGCCGAGGCGGGCGTACAGCGCACGGGCCTCGACCAGGTCGCCGCGGGTGTCGAGCACCATCCGGTCGGCGCCCAGCGCGCGGGCGGCGTCCTCCGCAGCCCGTACGAGCAGGGCCGCACCCCCTTTCCCCTGGGCCGCCGGCAGCAGGAACACCCGCTTGAGTTCGGCGGTCGTCGCGTCCAGCAGGCGTACGCCCGCGCTGCCGGTCGGCTCACCGCCGTACCGCGCGACGAGCAGCCGCCCCGTTGGCGCGGCCAGTCCGTCCCCCGGGCCGGCGGCGATCCGCCGTTCCAGTTCGGCCGGGTCGGTCCGGCGCTTCTCGTGCCGCAGGTACCAGCGGTCACTGACCTCCGTGTAGTACGCCCGCCACAGCGCGGCGGCGACGGGTGAGTCCACGGGCTCGGGCGCGATGGTCCAGATCATGGCCGTCATTGTCGGGAAGGGACATGTCCCGCCCGCAACCGAATATGCGCCCACCGGGCGCCGCATGCCGGGCGCCGAAGGCCGGGTGCCGTTTGTCCGGCGCCGTCCGGGCAACCCGAATCGTGAACCGGCCCGAGGGGCCGACACACCGGAAGGCAACCATGTCCACAGGCCTGATCATCGCTCTGATCGTGATCGTGGCGGCCGTCATCGCCGTCGCGGCCGTCCTGGCCGTGCGGGCCCGCGGGTCGCAGTCAGGACGCAGCCTGAAGCAGCGCTTCGGGCCCGAGTACGACCGGGCCGTCGCCCGGCACGACGGTGACGTCAAGGCGGCCGAGCGCGAACTCGGCGCCCTCGTGGAGCGGCACGGCGGCCTGCACGAGCGGCCGCTGGAGCCCGCGGAGCGCGAGCGGTTCGAGGCCGCCTGGACGGCCGCGCAGGAGCGCTTCGTCGACTCGCCCCGCGAGGCGGTCGCCGAGGCCGACCGGCTGCTCGCCGACGTGGCCGGAGCCCGGGGCTTCCCGGCCGGCACGCAGTACGAGGAGCAGGTCGCCGCGCTCAGCGTGCACCACGCGCGCCACGTGCACGGCTACCGGCGCGTGCACCAGGTCGCCCGCTTCCACACGGACGGCGGCGCCCGCAGCGGCCAGGCACCCGGCACCGAGGACCTGCGGTCCGCCCTGGTCGAGGCCCGTGCCCTCTTCGACGACCTGCTGACCGACGGCCGGTCCGGCTCCGGCCGCCACGCACCGACCCGGCCGGCGAGCCGGGAGACCAAGGCCCGCGAGGGCCACCACATGCCGTGGGGCTTCCACCGGCATCAGACGAAGCAGGGGTGAGAAGGATGCCCGACGTGACACCGAGCGGCGAGGACCGACGCGGAGCGCGGCCCGAGCAGCGGGACGCCGAGGCCGAGCGGACCGGCCGCCGCGCCGAACAGCAGTCCGAGTGGATCGAACGCGGCGAGCGCACGTCCGTCGTGGGCGGCGGCCAGGAGGCGCCGGCGACGGCCGCGGAACGGCGGGGCGCCTTCGCCGAGACGAGCGGCGACGCCCGGGACGAGACGGTCGGCGGCGTGCGGGAGGCGCGGAACGCCCGTGAGGCCCGCGAGGCCAGGGAGATCAGGAGCGCCCGGGAGGCCAGTGGCGCCGGAGAGGGGAACGCGATGAGGGGCGGGACGACGGCCGGGACCGGCGCGTACCAGGGCAAGGACGCGGACGCCGCCGGCCGGGACGAGTACACCGGCCGGGACTCGTACGCGGGCCAGGGCCCGTCCGGCGGCGGGGACGCGTACGGGGAGCAGGGCCGTACCGGTGCCCACGCCCTCCGCGGCACCGAGGCGGGAGCGCCCACCGCGCCCGGCACCGCCACCCCGGCCGGCTCGTCCGAGCGGACCGCTCAGGCCGCCGCCCCGCACACCGCGTCCTCGCTGCTCCCGGGCGACCAGTGCGACAAGCTCACCGCGCGCATCCAGCACGCGGTCGCGGAGTTCGTCGACCGCCCCCACGACGCCGTCGAGGAGGCGGACCACGTCCTGGAGGAGCTGACCGCGTCGTTCACCGACGCCATGAACCGCCGCCGCCGTACGCTGCGCGGCTCCTGGCAGCTCGCGGACGACACCCGCGGCGACCGCGACACGACCGCCGACACCGAGCAGCTCCGGCTGGCCCTGCGGGACTACCGCGAGCTCACGGAACGGCTGCTGCACATCTGACGCCCCGCGCGGCCGGCGCACGGCCCGCTCACTCCGCTCACTCGGCCCGTGTGCCCCCGGCCGCCGCCCGGCGCTCCCGCCACTCCCGTACGACCGTCTCGACGTCGTACGGCTTCATCCCCAGCGGGGGGCCGGGCGGCGGCTTGAACATCATGTCCCGCAGCTTGACGTTGACGTCCGTGATGATCTTCCGGACGAGGCGTTCCGAAGGGGCCGCGTACGCCGCCGCGAGCGCGTCCTCCGCCTCCTTGCGCAACGCGAGCGCCGGCGGAAGCACCGAGAGCCCCTCGCGCGCCATCTTGCGCCTGATCCACCACAGTTCGTCGTACGAACTCTCGATCTCCGGGGACAACGGCCTGCCCGCGCCCGGAAGTTGATCGAACTCGCCCCGTCGCTCCGCGTCCCGGATCTGCTTGTCCACCCAGGACTCGAACGGAACGCCGGGTGGCTTTCGCTCGGTCATGGGTTCATTGTGCCGGACGCCACGGCCCCGGGCGATTTAGTATGCGGCCGCTGCACAAAGGTCACACAGCCACCGTCGGACACCTCACGAGGAGCGCACGTGCTCGAACTCACCATGGCCACCGTCTCGGGGACGGAAGAGGGTGCCACGGCCGGCATGCTCATGGCCGACGCGCCCAGCGAACCGGGGGCCGTGCTGCGGGTGGGCCGGGACGCGTCCGTCTGCCGTCTCGTGACGCCCGAGGACTGGCTGTTCGTCTCCCGGGTCCACCTGGAGTTCCTGTGCGGCCCCGAAGGCGTCTGGCAGGTCAGCTGGCTGCGCGGCTCCCAGCAGGACCCGTCCTCCGAGGTGCGGCTGGTGGTCGGGGAGTACGCCCAGACCATCGCCTACGGCGGGACCGTGCAGCTGCCGCGCGGCGGCACCGGCGAGATCATCGTCGTGGACCGCACCGGGCCGCGCAGCGTCAACGTGGGCTTCTACCACGAGGCGTAGCCTTCACCGGCCGACCGGCCGGCCTGATCTGACCTGGCCCGGCGCGGCCCGGCCCGGCCCGGTCCCGCCCTCACGCCACGACGCGGGCCAGCGCGAACCCGTCGTACCCCTTGGAGCCCACGGTCTGGATCGCCGTACCGCTCAACCTGGGGTGCGCGCCGATGAGTTCGATGGCGGACCGGGTGCCGAGGACGTCGCCCGCGTCGCTGTCGGCGTCGGTCACCCGGCCGCCCCGCACGACGTTGTCGACGACGATCAGGCTGCCCGTGCTGGTGAGCCGCAGGGCCCACTCCAGGTAGTGCGCGTTGTTGACCTTGTCGGCGTCGATGAAGACCAGGTCGAACGGGGGCGGGTTCTCGTCGGCCAGCCGCGGCAGCGACTCCAGGGCCGGGCCCACCCGCACCTCCACCTGCTTGTCGAGTCCCGCCCGCGCGATGTTGCGGACCGCGACCTCCGCGTGCCGCGGGCTGTACTCCAGCGAGATCAGCCGGCCGTCCGCCGGGAGCGCGCGGCCCAGCCAGATCGTGCTGTACCCGCCGAGCGTGCCGATCTCCAGGATCGTGCGCGCCCCCTGGATCTGGGCGAGCAGCTGGAGGAGCTTGCCCTGGGTCGCCGTGACGTTGGCCTGCGGGAGCTCGGCGGCCTCGCTGTCGCGCAGCGCGGCCGTGGTCACCTCGTCGTCCGGGGCGAGGTGGGTGGTGAAGTAGGCGTCGACGGCGTCCCATACGTGCGACTCGCTCATGCGCTCTGCCTCTCGTGTACCTGACGTATCCGTGACCTGCGTGGACCATCCCGTTAGGAGCGCTAACTACTATGCCAACGGCGCCGGTTGCGCCCGGGTTCCCCGTCCGGGGCGCCTCATGGGTTTCCCCGGCCGGTCCAATGCGGCCGTTCGGCCCGGACGGCGGATTCGGCCCCTGCGGATTCAGCCGTTGCGGGGGCCCGTGGGCGGCGAGGCGGGCGGCACCGTCGGCCGAGGGGGCACCGTGGGCCGGGGCGGTGCCGCGGGCCGGGGAGGCGGCGCCGCCGGATGCGCGGGCCGCGGGGGCGCTGCGGGTCGCGCGGGCCGTGGAGGCGCCGCCGACCGCGCGAGTCGGGGAGGCGCCGCGGGCCGGGCGCTCCGGTGCCGTTGCGCCCCCGTGTACCCCCGTCGCACCCGCCCCCGGCGCACGCCGAGCACCACCGCGCCCGTCACCAGCGCCGCGGCCACGCCGACGACCGTCAGCAGCCACACCGGCGCCCCGCCCACCGTGAGCAGCCGGTTCTCGTAGACGACCTGCCGGAACGCCGTGTCCTTCGCCGTGCGGCGCAGTTCGTGGTCCGCCGAGATCGACGACGGCACCGGGAACTCCTGCACGAGGGCCGTCAGGAACGGCGCGCCGTCCGCGAGCTCGCCCAGCGGCCCCGCCGTCGTGCCGATCCGCCCCGCGAACGTCACCCGGGGCCGCTCCCCGCCGATCCGCGACACCGGCTCCATCCGGTGGCCGGCCAGCACGTACAGGCTCAGCGACTGCGGGGTGGCGGCGAGCCGCGACAGCCGCATCGGATAGACGAGGGTGTCGCTGGCGAAGCTGAGGTGGAGCGGGTCCAGGTCACCGCGCAGCGGGGTGCCGGCGGTCTCCGGGGCCAGCCGTACCGCCACGTACTCCCAGCGCCGGTCGACGTACGGCTGGAGCGCCGACTCCAGGCGGGGCGGGAAGGTGAAGCCGTTGGCGCCCAGCCAGCCGTCCAGGGCGGCCGGGTCGGTGGCCGTCAGCCGGGCCACGTCGAACGGCCCGAGCCGCTCGCGCCCCACCACGCCCACCCCGGGCGCGGCGCCCGGCGGTG
The DNA here is from genome assembly GCF_042888135.1 of Streptomyces sp. NPDC003247. Lineage (NCBI taxonomy): Bacteria > Bacillati > Actinomycetota > Actinomycetes > Kitasatosporales > Streptomycetaceae > Streptomyces > Streptomyces sp. NPDC003247. The sequence continues at coordinate 453,857 of NZ_JBIAPF010000001.1, read as the reverse complement.
GAGGGGCCGCCCCCGCGGCGCCGTCGCCCGTCGTCAGCGGCCAGTCGCCGTCCTGCGGCCAGAAGTGGTAGCGGGTGCGCTCCTCGGGGGCCGTGGCCTCGGTCAGCTGGGAGAACACCTCCGGGTCGCCGAGCCGCACGTCCGCCCGGTGCGGCACCGGCATGATCCAGGCGGCCCGGTCGGCGTCCCCCGTGACCGACAGCCCCATGACGATCTGCTCCCGCTCCCCGTCCCAGCGCACCGCGGAGACCTCCCGGCGCACCGCGACCTGCTGCTCGCCACCGGGGACGAGCGCGCCGCAGCCGCAGGCGTAGGCGGGGGCGACCAGGGAGCCGAGCTGGGTCGCGAGGAGCGCGAGGAGCAGGACCGCCAACCGCCCCCGCCGCGCCCTCCGCGACACCTCCCGTCGAACCCCCGGCCACACCCTCGGCGACACCCCCCGCCATACCTCCCGTTCGTGCCGTTCCCGCAGGAAACCGACCATGTCGCGCAGCCCCTCCGTCACTGGTCACCGCCTGTGGCCCTACGACGGTACGAGCGAAGATCCGGTTCCGTTCGGCTCCGTCCGCGCTGTGACCCAGATCGCACCCCGCGCAGGCAACCCTCCCCCCGGCGCACTATCGTCTTCCGGACAAAAGGAGAGCGGACGTCAGGTGAAAACGGGGTGGCCTGCGTCCCTGTCCGGGGGTGGTGCGAGCCTCATAGGGTTCGCAAAGTACACCTCACGCGGGTGACGCGTGGGACGAACGGGGCGGGAGGCCGACGAGGCGTGGCGAATGCGGAGCACAGCGGACGGCCGGCGGAACCCTTCGGGGCGACGACGGCCGACACGGCGAGGGCGCGCCTGCACGCGGCCCGCCTCGGCCTGTGGCTGGTCGCGGCGGTCCTCGCCGTCCGGCAGGTGGCCGTCGTCCTCGGCACCCCGCGCGGAGAGCGGCTGACGGACCTGGAGACCTGGGTCGGACCGGACGGCGTCCTGCACGTCAAGGGTTCGCTCTACGACTCCACCCGCTTCACGGGCACCCCCTTCGGCGGGCTCGTCCTCAAACCCCTCACACGCGCCGCCGAGCAGGCCCTCGGCTGGGGCTGGACCTTCGGCACGCTGCTGCTGGTCGTGGCGCTGGGCCTGGTCGCGGCGCGCGCCCTGCCGCAGCCGGTCAGCAGACGCACCTCGCTGCTCGCCGCGCCCGTCGCGATCGTGCTGCTGATGCTGTCGCTGCCGGTGCGCAACACCCTCTGGCTCGGCCAGACCAGCATCATCCCGGTCCTGCTGGTCCTGCTCGGCTGCCTGGTCGTGCGGGGACAGCGGGCGGGCGGCGTGCTCATCGGCGTCGCGGCGGCGCTCCAGCCGACGGTCCTCCTCTTCGTGCCCCTGCTCTGGCTCACCGGCCGCCGGCCGGCCGCCCTCACCACGGGCGGCACCTTCGCCGCCTCCACGCTGCTGGCCTGGGCGGCGATGCCGCACGACTCGTACACCTACTGGGTCCACCACATGGCGGGCGTCGGCCTCGGCGGCGAGGCGAACGGCCTCGCCAACCAGTCCCTGCACGGCGCCCTGCTCCGCCTCGGCCTCTCCGGCCCGCTGGAGATCGTCCTCTTCCTGGCGCTGGGCGCGACGGTCGCCGTGGTCGGCGTGCGGCGGGCCGTGCGCTACGCCCGCGACGGCCAGCTGCTGCTGGCGGTGGCCCTCACCGGCTGCGCGGCGATCGCCGTGTCCCCGACCACCTGGCAGCACCAGCTCCTGTGGGTCCTCCTCGCCGTCGTCGGCCGCGTCGGCCGGCGCGCCTCCGACCGCTACGTCTGGCCGGTCGCCGTCGTCCTGGTGATGACGCTCCCCGCGCGGATGATGCTGCCGAACGTGCCCGCCCTTCACCCCGTCCGGGACAACGCGGTGCTGCTCGCGGCGGTGGCCGCGGCGACGGTCGTGCCCTTCCTCTCCCGGACGTCGGAGCACTACCGCACCCCCGTCCCCACCGAGTACGCCGCCCCCGTCCCGGCCCGCTGGAAGCACGTCCCCCTGCTGCCGTTCCTGCGCCGCGTCCTCACCCGCCCCAACCTCCTCCTGGAACTGCTGCTGATCCGCGTGACGTACGCGGCCTACCAGCAGGTCCGGCTGGCGGCGACCGGCGGCCGCGAGCGCGCCGAGGCGCACGGCCAGGAGATCCTCGACATCGAGGGCGCCCTGCACATCGACGTCGAGCACACGGTCAACCACTGGGTGGTCGGCGTCGACTGGCTGCGCCACTTCTTCGACTTCTACTACGAGTCCTTCCACTTCGTGGTGCCGCTGTCCGTCCTCGCCGTCCTGTACTGGCGGCGCCCGGTCGACTACCGCTGGGCCCGCGCGTCCCTCGGCTTCGCCACCCTCCTCGCCCTGCTCGGCTTCTGGCTCTACCCGCTGGCCCCGCCCCGCCTGATGCCCGCCCTGGGCATCATCGACACGGTCCACGGCGTCCAGGACTTCTCCCAGCCGGACTACGGCACCCTGACCGCCCTGACCAACCAGTACGCGGCCATGCCCTCGCTGCACTTCGGCTGGTCGCTGTGGTGCGGACTGGTCATCGCGCTCGTGGCGCCGAAGTGGTGGATGAAGGCGCTGGGCCTCCTCCACCCGCTGTTCACGGTGTCCGCGATCGTCGCCACCGGCAACCACTGGGTCCTGGACGCGGCGGGCGGCGCGGCCGTCGTCCTGGCCGGCTTCGGCCTGGCGTACCTGCTCCAGGGCCCCCGGGCACGGGCGACGGCGATCCCGAGGCAGGCGGTGGCCGCCCCCGTGTTGCCGGAGAAGGACCGGACCCCGAGCTGACCACCGCCCGGCCGGGCCTTACCAGGTGTGACCGGGCCTGACCGGGCCCCTCTGGTCGTGCTCAGGCCACGCGAGGCGTCTAACCTCCTGTGCGGGAGGACTGATGTTCGGAGGAAACGTGCGGAGGGTGCTGGCCGGCGCCGCGGCCGCCGCTGTCGTGGTGCTGTCCGGGGCGGCCTGCTCGGGCCAGGACGCGGACACGAAGGAGGCGAAGAAGGGGGCCGCCGTCCCCTACGACGAGCTGAGGGCCCTGGCCTTCCGGGACGGCGAGGTGCCGAACGTCCATGACACCCCGGTCCAGGAACCCAGCCCCAGGATGAGCGAACCGACGGCCCCGCCGGTCTCGAACGCGTCCTGCGGGACCGTCCTGGCCGCCGTGAACGGCGCCGGCGCCCCCACCGTCGTACGCCAGGTCTTCAACTGGAAGGACGACCTCTGGGGCGGTTCCTCCACCCTCGCCTCCTACGACGGCGACGGCGCCCGCCAGGCCTTCGCCCGCCTCCGGTCGTCGCTGACGACCTGCGCGTCCTACGACGGAGTCACCGCCGAGGGCCCGTACACGACCGAGCTCACCGCGACGGCCGCCCCCCGGGTCGGCGACGAGGCCCTCGCCTTCCGCACCGCCACGCCCACGAAGGACGGCCTGGTGCTGCACCGCGAACACGTCGTCGTCCGCACCGGCGGCATCACGGCGACCTTCACCAAGGTCGAGGCCGTCGGCGACGCAAGGTTCCCGCGGCAGCTGATCCGGCGGCAGGTGGAGCGGCTGGAGGAGGCGCAGGGCCGCTGAGCCGCGGGGGTCCTCCGTAGGACGCGGGCCACTGACCCCGAGGTCCCGCGCGCGGCGGCGGAACCTCGTGTCAGCAGGTGGGAGCGCCCGTATGCTGGCCGTGTACCGCTTGCCGGGCCTTCCCGCGGCTGCCGGGCGGACGAGGAGGCGAAAGGGAATGGGCGTTGCCATCGACCACACGGGGCCCTGGACCGTCGCCGATGTCCTCGCGCTGCCCGAGGACCGCACGACCCGCTACGAGCTACTGGGGGAGTCCCTCGTGATGTCCCCCGCTCCCGGCGTCCGTCACCAGCGGGCCTCCTTCCGCCTCCACGTCGCCCTGGACACGGCTGCCCGCGCTGCCGGCGCACCGGTGGAGATTCTGGAAGGTGTCAACGTCGTCCTGCCGTCCGGGTTGGTCGTGCCCGACCTGGTCGTGGCCGACGCCGGCGCGACCGCCGACGACCCCGTCACCGTCGACATCGACGCCGTCCAGCTCGTCGTCGAACTCGTCTCCCCCGGCAACCGCACCATGGACCGCAAGATCAAGCCCATGCTGTACGCGGAGGCCGCCGTTCCGCACTTCTGGCGCCTGGAGTTCGATCCGTCCCCGATGCTCGCCGTCTACGAACTGGAAGGCGGCCGCTACGTGGAGCGGACGACCGCTCTCGCGGGCGCGACCACCCACCTGGACGTCCCGTTCCCCATGGCCATCGATCCGGCTGGACTCACCCGGCAGTAGATGCCGCCTGACGGAAACGCTGATGGCAACCGGGCCCGCCAACGGCGTACACGAGCCACGAGGGACGGCCTGGTGATGCACCGGGAGCACGTCGTCGTCCGCACCGGCGGCATCACGGCGACCTTCACCGAGGTCGAGGCGATCGGCGACGCGAGGTTCCCCCGCGAACTGGTCCGCCGCCAGGCGCAGCGATGGGCGGGAACGCAGCGGGGCTGACCGCCGTCATGACCCCGACCCGTTGCGGGCCGTCAGCGCCAGCACGCTCAGCCCGAACATCAGCACCCCCAGGGGGAGATGGACCGACGGGACGTGCGCGATGCCGAGGACGACCTGGACCGAGGCGAGGAGGAGGAAGCCGGACGCGTGCCAGACGGGCCGGGGCGAGCCGCCGCCCGGCTTCCACGCCAGCACCGCCGCGAGCACGTACAGCATCGACGCCCCGTACATCACACGGGCTCCGACACTGTGCAGCGTCTCTCCGTAGGACGCGGTCAGCAGCAGTCCGGCGGAGACCGCTTGAAGGAAGATGGTCAGGGTCTGCAGGACGATCGCGAACCGCAGGAACGAGAAGCTGCGCTGTGCCGTCGTCTGGGTGGCCATGTCACGGTTCTCCTGTTCCGCCCGGAAGCAGTAGATCGATAAGGTCTCACCAGCCCGACGACGCGGGCCTGCGAAAGGTAAGGCGAGGCGGCGGTCGGGAGCATGGGGATGGCTGGGACGAGCACCGATGAGACAGCCGGTGAGCGGCGGCAACTGATCAATGTCGCCTACCGGTTGCTCGGTTCACTGGCCGAGGCCGAGGACGCCGTGCAGGAGGCTTACGCGCGCTGGTACGCGCTTCCGCGGGGTCGGCGGGAGGAGATCGTGGCCCCTGGCGCCTGGCTGACGACGGTGACCGGCCGTATCTGCCTGGACATGCTCGGCTCGGCGCGGGCTCGGCGTGAACGCTATGTCGGTGCGTGGCTGCCCGAGCCGCTGCCCGACCGCGCCGAGTGGGACCACGGCCACGCTACCGACCTCGCCGACCAGATCGTCCTGGACGAATCGGTGACCATGGCCTTCCTCGTCGTCCTGGAGTCGATGACGCCCGCCGAGCGGGTGGCGTTCGTCCTGCACGACGTCTTCCGTTACCCCTTCGCCGAGATCGCCGGCGTCCTCGGCCGGACCCCCGCTGCCTGCAAGCAGCTGGCGGCCTCCGCCCGGCGGCGGATCGGCGTCGTGCGCGCACCGGTGACGGCGGCCGGGCAGGCCGACGTGGTGCGGCACGTCAAAGAGGCATGGGAGAGGAAGGACATCGCGGCCCTGGTCGGACTCCTCGACCCGGCCGCCGTGATGACCGCCGACGGCGGCGGCATGGTCGGTACCGTCCTGCGCCCGGTCGAAGGCGGCGCCCGCATCGCCCAGTACATGGTCGCCATCGCCGACAAGTCTCCGGGGCTCGAACACCTGGAGCGGTCGGTCAACGGCGCCCCGGGCCTGGTGGCCCAGCGCGACGGCGTCGTCCTGACCGTGGCCTCGTTCGACGTCTCCGACGGCCGCGTCAGCCGAATCTGGGCCGTCCGCAACCCGGGAAAGCTGCGGCCGTGGGCGCGGGGCGGCCGGTAACCGGGTGCCGCTGAGGCGACGTCACCGGCCGGGCGCCGAAGGTGGCGGTTCGTCCGGGAGGCACTCGAACCACACGGTCTTCCCGCCGCCGGGCACCGGTGACATCCCCCACCTGTCCGTGACCGCAGCCACGAGGAGCAGGCCCCGGCCGCTCTCCGAGGTCGGGTCCGGCGCCGTCGCTGCGCGTGGCAGCCGGTTGTCGTCGTCCCTCACCTCCACCCGGACCCCGGACTCCCGCTTCTGGATCAGCACCTCGCAGCGGCGGTCCGGGACGTGGCGGACCACGTTGGCGATCAGTTCCGTCAGCGCCAACTCGACGGCGTCTGTGAGGTGTTGCAGGTCCCAGTCCTCCAAGTGGCCCCGTGCGATACGGCGGATGTGGCGGGCCGAGTGCTCGCCTGCCGTGAGGGTCAGGCGGTGCCGGGTGGGCACGGGGGAGGCGAGGACGGAGGGAAAGTATTCGTTCACGCTACGAGCGTGACCTCGTGCAACTACTCTGGGCTACCACTTGAACACAACCCGTTCAGGCGTGAGCAACGCTGCGTGAGAGGGGCGCCGCGTGACCAACATCAACGTCCTTGACCCTGGAGCCTCACCGCTCGACTACTACGGCTTCGAGCTGCGTCGGCTGAGGGAGGCCGCCGGGCTCAGCCAGCGGCAACTCGGCGACATCCTCAACTACACCGGATCGTTGGTGGGGCAGATCGAGACCGCCAGGAAGGTTCCGACCGTCGAGTTCAGTGAGCGGGTGGATGCCGCTCTGGGGGCCGGTGGCCTGTTCTCGCGGCTCGTAGGACTGGTCTTGCGTAGCCAACTCCCGGCCTGGTTCCAGCAGGTGGGGGAGTTGGAGGTGCGGGCTGTCGAGATCTGCTCCTTCCAGTCGCACATGGTTCTCGGCCTGCTCCAGACCGCCGCGTACGCGCGTGCCGTACTCGGTGCGTTGGACCGGAGCGACCTGGACGACCGCACCGCCGTGCGAATCGCTCGCCAGCGCATCTTCGAGAAGGCGGAGCCGCCGGTGTTCTGGGCGGTTCTCAGCGAGGCTGCGCTGCACCAGGAGATCGGTGGCAGAGAGGTCATGCACGGGCAACTGGCACACCTGTTGACCTTCGAGAGCAACCCTCGCATCAACGTCCAGATTCTGCCGTTCTCGGCTGGTGCCCACGCGGGAACGCAAGGCCCGTTCGACGTCTACCGCTTCGCCGGCGATCCGACCATCGTCTACACCGAGGGCTACGGCAGCGGGCACCCCACTGCCAATCCGAACACGGTCGAAGACTGCTCGCTCCGTTACGATCACCTGCGGGCCGCCGCCCTCTCCCTCAGGGACTCGGCAGAGCTCATCCGGCGCGTGATGGAGGACCGCTATGGAAAGCAAGTGGCGTAAGTCCGGCTACAGCAGCGATCAGGGCGGCAACTGCGTCGAGTGTGCGCCGATAGGCCTGCTTGCCTGGCGTAAGTCGTCGTACAGCGGTGATCAGGGCGGCCAGTGTGTTGAGGTCGCCGAAACCTCCGCCGCCACCGTCGCCGTACGCGACTCCAAGACCCCGGCGGGCCCGATGCTCACTCTCCGGCCCGCCGCCTTCACCGCGTTCGCCTCCTGGGTCGGGGCTGCCGCAGCCGAGTGATCCGGCACGGAGTGCTCACGGGCGGCCCGATGCCGTCAGGGCCAGTGCGCCCGACAGGAGGGCCGCCAGCAGCAGGGGCACGCCCAGGCCGTGGTGGAGCAGGAGCCAGGCGCCGAGGAGGCCTCCCGCGAACAGGGCTGCCACGGCTGTCGCGCGGCGGCGGAATCGGGTGCCGTGGCCGCCGCCCGCGTGGGACTCGGCGGCCATGCCGGTCAGGGTCATCGTGAGGACCGTCGTGGGGAGATCGGGCACGCCCAGTCTGCGGACGGTGGCCGTGCGCAGGCCCAGGGCGAACGCGGTCAGGACGATCACCGTGTAGATCGTGGCGGGGGCGTCGTCCGGTGAGGTGAGGGCGACGCCCGCCGCGGCCGCCAGGAAGGCGGCTTCCACGGCCAGTGCCAGGCGGGTCCACAGGCGGTGCGAGCCGACACCGTGGATCACGCGGCCCCCGGCGACGGCGCCCGCGAGGAAGCAGGCCAGCGAGGTCAGGGAGTGGCGGACCGAGAAGCCGGGGGCGCCTGCCGCGGCGAAGCCGACGACGAGGACGTTGCCGGTCATGTTCGCGACGAAGATGTGATGCAGGCCGAGAAAGCTGACGGCGTCGATCAGTCCGCTGGCCAGGGTCAGGACGAGCAGGACGGGGACGAGCCGCAGACCGCGGGCTTCGGGGTCGGGCGCGTCCGGCGCCGGGGGCTCGGAGGTCATCCGGCCAGTTGATCACAAGGCGGTGGAAAAAGGGCGAAAGCGGCGGTCCGGGGATCGGGGACCGCCGCTTTCGCGTCAGAGGGGGGCGTAGGGCCGGGATCAGTACCAGCCGTTCGCCTGCCAGAAGGACCAGGCGCCGGTCGGGCTGCCGTAGCGGGAGTTCATGTAGTCCAGACCCCACTTGATCTGGGTCTTGGCGTTGGTCTTCCAGTCCGAGCCGGCCGAGGCCATCTTGGAGCCGGGGAGGGCCTGGACGAGGCCGTAGGCGCCGGAGGAGGCGTTGGTGGCGTCGACGTCCCAGTTGCTCTCATGCTGGACGATCTTGCTGAACGCGTTGAACTGCGCGGCGTCCGGGATCATCTGGCGCGCGATCGCCTGGGCCTGGGAGGCGGACGCCATGGCGGGGGCCGCCTGGGCGGGTGCCGCGGTCAGGGCCATGCCGGCGGTGGCGGCGGCCACGGCGACGGCGGTGAGGGTCTTCTTGGGGGAGGCGATGCGGCGGATGACGGAGACGGACACGGAGAACCTTTTTCCTCGGGGGCGGTGGTGTCGCGAGGCATGCCGGAATCACGCGGTACGTGGCCGGACCGCGTGAGGTGCGGTGGGTGGCTGGCATGCCGTGGCGCCGAGGCCCGGGTGGGCTGTCGGCGCCGTGCGACGTCATCCAGAGAAGCAGGGCGGAGGGGTGTCCGCAATGACCCCTTTTACTAGTTGTGGCCGCATGTGGTCGGTCCGGTGCGTCTGTGAGCTGGCTCTCAATGTGCAGGTCAGGGGCCGGATTTGCGTGTGCATGACGTCTGAATTGTCCAACTAGGCCGGTTCGTAGGTGACCTGCGTCATGTGCGGTGCTTCACCGGTCCGCAGCGCTCGTCTCACGCGCCGCACACGCGTGCTCACGGTTCCAGGGGGTTCACATGTGACCGGCGCCTCGAAGGCGGCCCGGCGCGGAGGGGTGCGGCTACTTTCGGCGGCCGCTGATCAGGAAGCCGATGCCGATGCCGGCGACGAGGAAGGCCCCGACGGTCCACCAGGTGCCGTAGCCGTCGTCGGAGTCCTCGGAGTCCTCGGAGTCCTCGGAGTCCTCGGAGTCCTCGGAGGTCGTGGGGTCCTCGGAGTCGTCCTTATTGCTGCCGCCGTCCGACGCCTGCGTCGCCGCCGGTGTCGGTGTCGGTCCCGTCGTGAGGGCGAGCCGGGTGTAGGAGGACGGCGACGCGGGCGTGGCCGGGTCGGCGGCCGTGGCGGGCGCGGCCGCCACGATCACCGTGGTGGCGGCCAGGACTGCTGCGCTGTGGCGGACGTTCATGGTCGGCGGGTGCCTCTCCCGGTCGGGGAGTCGGGCGGCGCGGGACATCCCGGCGGGCTCGGCTCCGTTTCCTCGGCGCGAGCCGGTCGCGTCCTGCCCCGGGGCGCGTCCCGCACCCTGCTCGTGAGGGTGCCCCGACTCATCCGCCGTACCCCTTGGAGCTCCGGTTGACCCGCCCTGTACGTGTCCTAAAAAATCTCCCATTATGGGGGTTGCATCACGCTATGGGCGTTCTATTCTGGTAGTGGCCTACGAGGCGAGTGAGGGAGTTCGACCGGAGTAGCCGACTTCGGCGAGACGCCGTGACGGGAGTTACGGCATCCGCCGGTGGCCGACATCGACGGTCGGGCTGAGAGGCCGGAAGGCGGTAGTCGAGCCGGACGGCGACCCCCATTACCTGATCCGGGCAATACCGGCGAAGGGAACCCGTCTCGTAGGTTTTTCTACGGGTGCGGGTTCTTCTGTGTACGCGCGCCCGGATCCGTCACCTCGATCAGCCGGCACGCCGTCTCGATGTCGCCGCGCACCTGGGCGATGGAGGCCCGCCCGGAGAGCCAGGTGATGAGCGCCGAGTGCCAGGTGTGCTCGATGACGCGGACCGCGGAGAGCTGCGCGGGCGTCGGGTCGCCGGTGAGGTCCATCGCGTCGAGGATGATCGCCGTCGTCTGACGGGAGACCTGGTCGACCTCGGGGCTGACGCTGCGGTCGGCGAAGGTGAGCGCGCGGACCATCGCCTCGGCGAGATGGGGCTCGCGCTGGAGGGCGCGGAAGGCACGCATCAGGGTCACCGCCACGCGCTCGGCCGGGGTGTCGCCCGTCGGGGGCCTCTTACGCAGCGTGCCGTGCAGGTGCTCCAGCTGGTCCTGCATGGTGGCGACCAGCAGGTGCACCTTGGACGGGAAGTAGCGGTAGAGGGTGCCCAGGGCGACCTGGGAGGACTCGGCGACCTCCCGCATCTGGACCGCGTCGAAACCGCCGCGGCCCGCCAGCCGCGCGCTCGCGTGCAGGATGCGCCGGCGGCGGGCCTCCTGCCGCTCGGTGAGGGGCGGCGAGGCCGGGCGCGCGGTACTGGCTTCCACCTTGTCCCCCTTGGCTTCCGCAGTCATGGGTCCGGTCACTTCCGCAGTCATGGGTCCGGTCACTTCCGCAGTCATGGGTCCCGTCATGGGTCCGGTCATGGGGCCCGCTCCGTGACGGTCGGTGAGGGTGTGCGGTCACGCCGCGGTCCAGGGCGGCGCCCGGCCGTGGCGTGAATCACCTGATCCACTGCTCCGCACATCCCTACCTGCCGGTAGATTCAGAGCCTCCCGAACGATCAAGTCTGGAACTTGTTCTAGATTAACGTCCCGTCGTAGTCTCGCGGGACAGTGCAGGCAGAAGGGGGCCGGAGTGACCGCTGAGGCCAGTCAGGCGGGGCCTGGGCAGGCCCTCGCCGCGGACGGCGGGCGACCGCTCGACATCGCGCTCCTCACCTACAAGGGGAACCCGTTCTGCGGCGGCCAGGGCGTCTACGTACGGCACCTCTCCCGCGAACTCGTCCGCCTCGGCCACCGGGTCGAGGTCATCGGCTCCCAGCCGTACCCCGTCCTCGACGACCTCGGCGACGACCTCGCCGCACGCCTCACCCTCACCGAGCTGCCCAGCCTCGACCTGTACCGCCAGCCCGACCCCTTCCGCACGCCGGGACGGGACGAGTACCGGGACTGGATCGACGCGCTGGAGGTCGCCACGATGTGGACCGGCGGCTTCCCCGAGCCGCTGACCTTCTCGCTGCGCGCCCGCCGCCATCTGCGCGCCCGGCGCGGCGCGTTCGACGTCGTCCACGACAACCAGACGCTGGGATACGGGATGTTGGGAGACGTCGGCGCCCCGCTCGTCACCACCATCCACCACCCCATCACCGTCGACCGGCAGTTGGAGCTCGACGCCGCCGAGAGCCGGCAGCGCCGCTGGTCCGTGCGCCGCTGGTACGCCTTCACCCGCATGCAGAAGCGCGTCGCGCGCCGGCTGCCGTCCGTGCTCACCGTCTCCGGCTCCTCGCGCCAGGAGATCGTCGACCACCTCGGCGTCCGCGAGGACCGCGTCCACGTCGTGCACATCGGCGCCGACACCGACCTGTTCTCGCCCGACCCGTCGGTGCCCGTCATACCCGGCCGGATCGTGACGACGTCCAGCGCGGACGTACCGCTCAAGGGCCTGGTCTTCCTCGTCGAGGCGCTCGCCAAGGTCCGCACCGAGCACCCGGACGCCCACCTCGTCGTCGTCGGCAAGCGGCCCGAGGAGGGACCCGTCGCCCAGGCCGTCGAACGCTACGGCCTCGAAGGCGTCGTCGAGTTCGTCAAGGGCATCTCCGACGCCGAACTCGTCGACCTGGTGCGCTCGGCGGAGGTCGCCTGCGTGCCGTCCCTGTACGAGGGCTTCTCCCTGCCCGCCGCCGAGGCCATGGCGACCGGGACCCCGCTCGTCGCCACCACCGGGGGCGCCATTCCCGAGGTCGCCGGGCGCGACGGGGAGACCTGCCTCGCGGTCGCGCCGGGCGACTCCGGCGCCCTGGCCACCGCCCTCGGCCGGCTGCTGGCCGACCCCGCGCTGCGGGCCCGCCTCGGCGCGGCCGGGCGGGACCGGGTGCTGGAGCGGTTCACCTGGGCGCGGGCCGCCGAGGGCACCGTGGCCCGCTACCGCGAGGCCGTCGAACGGGCGGGGGGCGGACGTTCCCCGCGCCCGGCGGGACCGGACGCCGGCAATACGGTGCGCACGAGCCGCACGGTGCCCCGGACCACCCCCACGGCCACGACCGCCTCCGAAGCCGTTGCCGTTGACGTTGAATCCGATCGTGAAAGCAGGGCCACGTGCTGACCGTCGACTTCTCCCGGTTCCCGCTCGCCCCCGGCGACCGTGTCCTGGACCTCGGCTGCGGAGCCGGCCGGCACGCCTTCGAGTGTTACCGGCGCGGCGCCCGGGTCGTGGCCCTGGACCAGAACGGCGAGGAGATCCGCGAGGTCGCCAAGTGGTTCGCGGCGATGAAGGAGGCCGGTGAGGCCCCCGAGGGCGCCACCGCCACGGCCATGGAGGGCGACGCCCTCGCGCTGCCCTTCCCGGACGAGTCCTTCGACGTCGTCATCATCTCCGAGGTGATGGAGCACATCCCCGACGACAAGGGCGTCCTCGCCGAGATGGTGCGCGTCCTCAAGCCGGGCGGCCGGATCGCGATCACCGTCCCGCGCTACGGCCCCGAGAAGGTCTGCTGGTCCCTGTCCGACGCCTACCACGAGGTCGAGGGCGGCCACATCCGCATCTACAAGGCGGACGAGCTGCTCGCGAAGATCCGCGAGGCCGGCCTGAAGCCGTACGGCACCCACCACGCGCACGCGCTGCACTCGCCGTACTGGTGGCTGAAGTGCGCCTTCGGCGTCGACAACGACAAGGCGCTGCCGGTGCGGGCGTACCACAAGCTGCTGGTCTGGGACATCATGAAGAAGCCACTGGCCACCCGGGTCGCCGAGCAGGCGCTGAACCCGCTGATCGGCAAGAGCTTCGTGGCCTACGCGACCAAGCCGCACCTGCCCGCCGTGAACCCGGCCGTGGACCCTGTCGCGAGCCCCGCCGTGGACGCGCGGTGACCACTCCCCGGACGGAACACCTGGTCCTGCCCGGGGTGCTCACCGCCGAGCAGGCCGCCGAGACCGTCCGCGGCATCCTCGCCGTACAGCGGGAGGACGGCGCGATCCCGTGGTTCCGGGGACACCACCTCGACCCGTGGGACCACACCGAGGCCGCGATGGCCCTCGACGCGGCGGGCGAGCACGAGGCCGCCGAGCGGGCGTACGCCTGGCTCGCCCGGCACCAGAACGAGGACGGTTCCTGGTACGCGGCCTACGCCGACGGCGCCTTCGACGACGTCACCGACCGGGGCCGGGAGACGAACTTCGTCGCCTACGTCGCCGTGGGCGTGTGGCACCACTACCTGTCCACCGGCGACGACGTGTTCCTGGACCGCATGTGGCCGGTCGTCCACGCGGCCGTCGAGTACGTGCTGCGGCTCCAGCAGCCCGGCGGCCAGATCGGCTGGCGGCGCGACGACGACGGCACCGCCACCACGGACGCGCTGCTGACCGGCTCCTCCTCGATCCACCAGGCGCTGCGCTGCGCGCTGGCGATCGCCGAGCAGCGGGAGGAGCCGCAGCCGGACTGGGAACTGGCGGCGGGCGCGCTGCGGCACGCCCTGCGCCGGCACCCGGAGCGGTTCCTGGACAAGGGGCGCTACTCGATGGACTGGTACTACCCGGTCCTGGGCGGCGCGCTCACCGGTGCGGAGGCCAAGGCCCGCATCGAGGAGGCGTGGGAGAAGTTCGTCGTGCCGGGGCTGGGCGTGCGGTGCGTGGTGCCCAACCCGTGGGTGACGGGCGGTGAGTCGGCCGAACTCGCCCTGACCCTCTGGGCGATGGGCGAGTCCGACCGCGCGCTGGACATCCTCCAGTCCATCCAGCACCTGCGGGACGCCGCGTCGGGCCTGTACTGGACCGGCTACGTCTTCGAGGACGAGGCGATCTGGCCGCGGGAGCTGACCACGTGGACGGCCGGCTCCCTGCTGCTGGCGGTCGCCGCGCTCGGCGGCCACGAGGCCACCTGTGCGGTGTTCGGCGGCGAGCGCCTGCCGGCGGGACTGGACCCGGACTGCTGCGGATAGCCTCCGGCGGGCGCGCCCCGGGACCCCAGGGGTCACTGTTGTGCGTCGGGTGCGGGCCGGCGGTGGCCGGTCGCGCAGTTCCCCGCGCCCCTTCGGGCGCGGGGCTCAGTGCCGGTGGGACCGGACCGCGAACGGCGGGGCTCAGTGCCGGTGGACCCGGTTGGCGATCGCGTGGCCCACGAACAGGTAGACCACCGCCGCCAGACCGTAGCCCGCGACGACCCGCGCCCACGCCTCGTCGAACGTGAACAGGTCGTGCGACCAGCCCGCCAGCCAGCGGGCCACGTCGTGCACGAGCTGCACGAAGTCGTTGCCCCGGTTGGCGTCCAGCAGGTACATGAGGATCCACAGGCCCAGGATGAGGGCCATGACGTCGGCCACGACGGCGATGACCGTACCGGCCTGGTTCGCACCGTTCCGATATCGAGGTGACATGCTGTTCGGTTTGCCGTTCGAAGCGGGATGAAACCCAGCCGGTTCCCGCCGGTTCCCGCCGGTTTCTGGGCCGGTTCCCCGGCTGGTTCCCGCCGGTTCCCACCGCCCCTTGGCCTCGGTTTTCCCGTCGTTGGTATGGAGTTCCCCCTTCCGGGGGACATCGTTCGAACACGTGGTTGATGATCCTGGCCCCTTGAGTGGCAGGAGGGCCGTTGTCCGACACCGCACGAGCCCACACCGGTAGACCCGCGCCGGAAGAGCCGCGGCTCACCACGCGCCAGGCCAGACGCCGTCCCGTCCCCCGCCGCGTCGTCGTGGCGCTGGTGCTGGCGCTGGCGGGCCTGCTCTCCCTGACCGTCTCGGGCAACACGTTCCGCCCCTTCGAGCGGATCACCACCCTGGAGGCGCGGATGGCCTCCAAGTCCGACTTCTTCAAAGACCCCGAAGTACAACGGCTGTTGCTCGAACACGGATTGCGCGTCGACATCCACCGCCTGGGCTCCCGGGGCATCGCCACCCAGTCCCTGACGGACATGGACGTCGTCTTCCCCTCCGGGCAGCCCGCCGCGAAACTCGTCCTCGACCGGCAGGAGAAGTCCGTCCGCTCGGTCCGCCCGTTCGTCACGCCCCTGGTCCTCGGCACCTTCCGCGCCTACGCCGAGACCCTGGTGAAGACCGGCGTGGCCACCCCGCAGGAGAACCCCGACGGCGGCCCCACCCTGTACTACGACCTCGACATGGCCGCGTTCATGACCCTGCTCGACGGCCGCGAGGACGGCAAGGCCACAGCCGACCAGGACGGCGACGGCCGCGTCGAGGGCGCCGACACCTGGAACGGCATCGGCTACGACCGCGACGACGGCAGCGGCGACGGCGGCAGCGGCGACGGCGGCAGCGGCGACGGCGGCCGCAGCAACGGCGGCCGGGTCCTGGTGCGCACCTCCGACGTCTGCGAGTCCAACTCCGCCGGCACCTACCTCAGCCTCCTCGCCTTCGTCGCCAACCGGAACAGCACCCCCGGCACGCAGAACACCGACGACCCCCGGCTCGCGGCGGACGCGGTCACCGCACTCGCCGCGAAGATCAAACCCCTGATCAACCTCCAGGGCATGTGGGCCGACGAACAGGCCGACAGCTACTTCTCCGACCTCGGCGAGAGCATCGCGCCCATCTCCCTCCTCTACGAGCACCAGTACCTGGCCCACCAGATCACCTACCACGAGCAGCACGACAAGCAGGACACCAACCGCGTCCTGCTCTACCCCACGCCCTACGCCCTCACCGAGCCCCAGCTCATCTCCCTCACCGACCAGGGCGACCGGCTGGTCCAACTGCTCCAGGACAACGAGGAACTCCGCGACCGGGCCATCGAACTGGGCTTCCGCGTCCGCGTCTCCGGCGAGGACGGCACCGGCGAGCGCCTCGGCGCCTACCTGCGCGACCACGGCATACAGGAGCCGGTCCCCAACAGCGACCAGACCAAGTCCTACGAACCCGAACTGGACGTCCTGGAACGGATCATCGACCACGTCGGCAACTGCCCGCCGCCCGCACAGGACACCCCGTGACACGGCGCCCCGGCACCCTCGTGGCCGCCCTCGCCCTCGCCCTGCTGACCACCCTCACCCCGGCCTGCACCTCGGACGACGATCAGGTCACCCTCCGGGTGCTGGCCAGCCCCGAACTGGCCGACGTGGCCCCGCTGCTGGACCGGCTGGAGGAGGAGACCGGCGTCGAGCTGGAGATGGACTACACGGCGACCGCCGACCTCGCCGGCCAGCCGCCCGCCTCCGGCGAGAAGGCGACCTACGACTTGGCCTGGCTCGCCTCCGACCGCTCCTTCCAACTGCGCGTCCAGGACTCGGCGGGCCGCCTCACCCGGCCCGAGTCCACCGCGATCATGCGCTCGCCGGTCGTCGTCGGACTCACCCCGGACACCGCCGACGCGCTGCGCGAACGGGCCCCCGGCGGCCGGATCTCCTGGGCCGACCTCGCGGACGCCGCCGCCGACGGCACCGTACGCTTCGGCATGGCCGACCCCCGGCGCAGCGACACCGGGCGGGCCGCGCTCGTCGGCGTCGCCACCGCGGCCGCCGACACCGGCGGCGCCCTCCGGGAGGAGGACGTCTCCTGCGACCGGCTGCGCGGCTTCCGCTCCGGCCAGACCCTCACCGGCGCCAGCTCGCGCGCACTGATCGACACCTACGTCGCCCACCAGGACGCCGCCGACGCCCTGATCGCCCACGAGTCCGAACTGCTCACCCTCAACGCCCAGGGCCGGCTCGACCGCCCGCTGGAGATCGTCCACCCGGACGACGGCATGGTCCTCTCCGACTTCCCGCTGCTCCTCCTCGACCCCGGCGAGCGCGCGGCGTACGGCAAGGTCGTCGACTGGCTGCTCGGCGCCGACGTCCAGCGCGAGCTGATGCGGCGCACCCACCGCCGGCCCGTCAACCAGGACGTCGAGCCCTCCCGCGAACTGCGCGCGCCCGTCGGCAACGCCCTGTCCTTCCCCGACCGGCTGTCCATCGTGGAGCGGCTCGTCGACGACTACGGCGATCCCGTGCACGCCACCGGCGACCAGGTCGTGTTCGTACTGGACTTCTCCACGTCCATGCGCGGCGAGCGCATCGCCGCCCTGCGGGCCGCCTTCGCGGGCCTGAGCGGCGCCGACCGGTCCGCCACCGGCAAGTTCGCCCGCTTCTACCGGGGCGAGCGCCTCACCGTCGTCCGCTTCGGCGGCCGGGTGCTCCAGGAGCGTACGGTCACCGTCCGCTCCGACGCCGACCTGCGCACCCTCGACCGGATCGTCGCGGACGGCGGCTTCGACGACGCCACCGCCGTCTGGTCGGCCCTCGACCGCGGATACCGCATCGCCACCGACGCCGTACGGGCCGCGCCCGAACGGCCCGTCGCCGTCGTGCTGATGACGGACGGCGAGAACAACGCGGGCCTGTCGTACGCCGAGTTCCTGAGCTGGCACGACCGGCTGGGGTCCGCGGCCGACGCGGTGCCCACCTTTCCCGTCCCGTTCGGAGAGGCCGACGCCGGCGCCCTGGAGCGGGTCGCCACGGCGACCGGCGGCCGCGTGGTCGACGCCGGCCTCTCCTCGCTCTCCGACGCGTTCAAGGAGATCCGTGGGTGTCATTGACAGTCAGTGGTGGGGCCTGTGGTGGCCGTGGCTGGTCGTCTGGACGGTGACGGCGGCAGCCCTGGCCGTCGTGGCCCGGCACGCCCTGCTGCGCCTGGGCCGCTCGCGCCGCCGCCGCGACGACGGGCGCACCGTCCACGGCATGTGCTTCTTCCTGCACGACAAACGGGTCATGGACCTCTACCAGTACGGCGGGTTCGCCGACGCGCTGGAGGCGGAGGTCGCCGACCGGATGAACGTCGACACCGGCATCGGACTGCGCGCCCGGCTGGGGCTCGCCGGCTCGGGCGGGGCGCACCGCCAGGTCACCAAGGAACGCGTCACCGCCTACATCCAGCAGAGCACGCCGATCACGGTGATCCGGCTGCTGATGGACACCATGCGCAAGGAGGACGCCGTCGTGCACGCCGACCTCACCACCGGCGTGGTCACCCCCAACCGGGCGCTCGAGGACTCCCTGGGCGACCAGGGCGGCGACGGCCGGGTGCCGCTGACCGCCGTCGGCGTCGCCTCGGCGTTCGTCTCGGTCACCGGCCGGTTCACCGCGGTGCGCGCGGAGAACGGCGACATCGTGCTGAGCGCCCGGTACGGCACCGGACGGCCGCCCGCGCGGGTGCGGATCGTCTGCGAGGCGGCCGGGGTGCGCGAGGGCTTCCAGAACGCCGACTACTTCACCGGCGAGTTCCAGGCCCGCTGCCTCGGCAAGGTCCCGACCTGGAACCGCGACCGGGGCGAGCTGACACTGAACCCGATCGCGATATTCCTCTGAAGTCGTGGACGGCAGTCGTGTACTGATGGACCGTCAGTAAGGTGCGCTCGATACGGCGACGGCCCCCCGCCCGGAAGGGCGAGGGGCCGTGCGGTGGTGCGGTGGTGCGGTGGTGCGGGCCGGGACGGGGCTCAGCCGCGCTGGATGCCGGAGGTGTCCCGCAGGACGCCGCGCCGGCCGTCCTGGGTCTGCGCGACGAGACCCTGGGCGCCCTGCTCGACGGCCAGGTACCAGGTGCCGGGGGCCAGTTCGGCGATCGGGGTGGGTGCGCCGTCCTCCGCGAACAGCGGACGCGGCACCGGCACGGCGAACCAGAACGGCGAGAAGTCCGGGACCGGCGGCTGCGCCGGGCCCGGCTGCGCGCCGAACGGCGGCTGTCCCGGCTGGCCCTGCTGCGGCTGCCCGCCGAACGGCGGCTGCTGCGCGCCCGGGTAGCCGTAACCACCGGGCGGCTGGGCGCCGTAGGGCTGCGGCGTCGGCGGCTTCGGGGCCGGGATCAGCGCGGCCTGGAGGGCCGGCACCAGCGGGCCGGCGATGGCGGCCGCGGCCAGCAGCAGGGCGGCGATCAGGCCGAGGATGAGGCCGGCGCCGGTGTCGATGTCCGCGCCGTCGAAGGCGTCGGTGAACGCGCCCAGCGGGTCGATGATCGACCAGAACGACGTCCACGCGGCGAAGACGGCCAGCGCGACGCCCAGCTGGCCGAGGTCGAGGCCGGCGACCTTGCGCGGCTGCGGGAGCGCGCGGGCGACGACGATCAGCGCCGCCCCGATGATCCCACCGATGTACATGCTCATCAGGAGGCCGAGGTTGTCCCAGGCGTTGGGGACGTCGTCACCGGAGCCGTCGAACGTGTCCAGGAACGACGCGATGAACAGCAATACCGCTGCTCCGATCACCACGCCGTCGCCTCGAGTGAGGGAGCGGATATTCACTTCAGGTCCTTCGTCAGTCGTCTCGTCATCGGTCCACGCATCGGTAGAGGCGTCGCTGTCACCATGTCGCCGTCAGGCCCGGGTGGGAAGCGCGGGGGCGGCCCCTGATCGTAGGGACGACACTATCGTCCACACGATCGGACTGTCCGCCGGGATCAGTGCGCCGATCGCTACCCGCGCAGGAAACTCACGATTCCCTCAGAGATCCCTTGCGCCGCCTTCTGCCGCCAGGCGCCGCTGGTCAGCAGCGCCGCGTCCTTGCTATCGCGCATGTTGCCGCACTCGATGAACACCTTGGGAACCGTTGACAGATTGAGACCGCCCAGGTCCTCGCGTGTGACGAGACCGCTGCCGTCGCCGACGTAGTTGGAGGGGGCGCTGCCCGTGACGCGCCCGAAGTCCGTGGCGATCAGCTTCCCGAGCTCCCGCGAAGGGCCCACGATGCCACGGGTGTCGGCGGCGCCCGCTTGCACCTCGCCCGGCAGGATCACGTGGTAGCCGCGGTTGCCGGTCCCCGAGCCGTCGGCGTGGATCGAGACGACCGCGTCGGCGTGCGCGGCGTTCCCGATCCGGGCGCGCTCGTCGACGCAGGGGCCGTAGGGCCGGTCCGCGTCCTGCGTCAGCGTCACCGTGGCGCCCTGCCGTCGCAGCAGGGTGGTCAGCCGGTGCGCCACGTCCAGGGTGAACGCGGCCTCGCTGTAACCGGAGTTGGTGGACGTGCCGGTGGTGTCGCACTCCTTGCGGTGGGTGCCGACGTCCACCTTGCTGTTGATCTCGTCGGGGTGCCGGAAGTTGGTCGGGTTGTGGCCCGGGTCGATGACGACGACCTTGCCCGCGAGGGAGGCGGCCGTGGCCGTGGGCGTGGCCGTGGCGGACGGAGATCCGGAGACGGCGGGCTTCCCGTCGCCGTCGCCGTCGGCGTCGGCCGTCGTCGCCCCCGGCCCGCCCGACGCGGCCCCCGTCACCCGGCCCGCCTCGCCGTCCCCCGCCCCGCCCAGCGCCTCGTACCCCAGCCACCCGAGCAGCGCGCCGGGCACGAGCACGGCGAGCGCCACGGCGAGGGGACGGCGCAGCCGCGAGCGCCGGGGGAGCGGATGATCGAATTCCGGGCCTGTGTACGACACGCGTGCCACCCTAGCGGGGACGGTAGGGCGCGACCCGGGGGCGACGGCCGGACGAGTCGTGGGTACGGGGGACCCCGGCCGGGGGCCGCACACGACTCCCTCACCGCCCGTCGGCGCGGGAGTCGTGTGCGGCGGTGCCGGTCGGTCGGTCGGGCGGCGGCTCACTTCACGGGTGTGCGGGAACCCTCCGCGGCCGAGGGGGCCTCGGCGACCGGGGTGCCCGTCGCCGGCCTCCGCGGCAGCCACACCAGCATCAGCGCCGCCGCCGCGAGCAGCACCCCCGTGCCCGTGCGGAACGCCAGCGCGTAGCCCTCGGTCAGCGCCTCCGGCGTGGCGCGGCCGTCGGTGCGGGCGGCGGCCACCGTCGACAGCACCGCCAAGCCCAGCGAACCGCCCATCGTGCGGGAGGTGTTGACCAGCCCGGAGACCAGACCGGCCTCGCCCGGCGCCGCCCCGGAGGTGGCGAGCGCGGCGAGCGGGGTCGCCGACAGGCCCGCGCCCAGCATCATCAGGACGCCCGGCAGCATGATCGCGGTGAGGTAGGCGCCGTCGGCGCTCATCGTCGACTGCCAGCCGAACCCGGCCGCCGCGACCAGCGCGCCCAGCGCGGCCACGGTGCGCGCCCCGGCCGCCCGCATGAGGCGGGGCGCGAGCTTCGAGCCGAGGACGATGGCCAGGGAGCTGGGCATCAGCGCCAGGCCCGCCTCCAGCGGTGTGTAACCGAGCGCGTTCTGCGCGTACAGCGTCATGAAGTACCACATGCAGAACATGGCCGAACCGGTCAGGAACATCGCCGTGTTCGCCGAGGCCACCGGACGCAGCCGCAGCAGCCCGAGCGGCATCAGCGGGGCCGCCGTGCGGGCCTCTACGGCCAGGAACAGGGCGATCAGCGCGAGCCCGGCGGCCAGCGGCACCAGCACCGCCGCCGCGGTCCACCCCTCGGCCTCCGTCCGGGAGATCCCGTACGCCAGGGTGGCCAGCCCGGCCGTCACCAGCAGGGCGCCCGGCAGGTCGAGGCGGCGGCCGTCACCGGCCCGGCTCTCGGTCAGGCGGGCGAGGGCGCCGGCCAGGACGACCGCGCCGACCGGCACGTTGATCAGCAGCACCCACCGCCACGACAGCAGGTCGACCAGCACGCCGCCGACGAGCCCGCCCGCGGCGCCGCCGCCCGCCCCGACGGCGGTCCAGGTCGCGATCGCCCGCGCCCGTGCCGCGCCCTCCGGGACGGCGGCGGTGACGATCGTCAGCGTGGCGGGCGCCAGCACGGCCGCGCCCAGCCCCTGCACGGCCCGCGCGAGCAGCAGCTGCCAGTCGTCCCGGGCCAGCCCGCCGGCCAGCGAGGCCACCGTGAACAGGGCGAGCCCGACCAGGAACATCCGCTTGCGCCCGTACAGGTCACCCGCCCGTCCGCCGAGCAGCATGAACCCGGCGAAGGAGATGGCGTACGCGTTCACCACCCATTGCAGGCCCGCGGCGCCCATCCCCAGCTCCGCCCGCATCGACGGCAGCGCCACGTTCACCACGGAGACGTCGAGGACGACGAGGAACTGCCCGGCGCAGGCGAGCGCGACGACGAGCCAGGCGGGGGAGGAGGGAGAGGCCGGGGAGACGGGGGAGGCGGGGGAGAGGGGGCGGCGGGGCGGTGGCACGGCGTCGGTCGCTTCGGGCATGGACGTCATGGTCTCAGGCCGCTGTCGCCCCTTGCATCGGGATTCCGGCGTAGGTCTCGGGCCGTAGCCACGCAGGTCCTCGGCAGGTCCTCGGTAGGCAGGCCCTCGGCCGGTACTCGGCAGGCCCTCGGCAGGCCCTCGGCAGGCCCGCTCCCCCAAGAGAAGGTCAAGATTTCGTTAGTGTGCCGAAGCATCGGAATAGTTGCTCATGCATACGTGGTTCATCATGCACGTATCCCGCACGCGCACCCTCCCCCCGTTTCACCCCTCACCCTCACCTCTCCTCACCTCAGGCCTGGAGGCCCCCCTTCATGACGCACACGCCGACCGACCGGCCCCGACGCGGAGCGAACGGTGCCGTAGTCCCGGTGCTCGCCTTCGCGGGCATCGTGGTCGCGGTGATGCAGACCCTGCTCGTCCCGGTCGTCAAGGACCTGCCGCAGCTGCTGGGCACCGCCCCCAGCGACGCCACCTGGGTCCTGACCTCCACCCTGCTCTCCGGCGCCGTGGCCACGCCCATCATGGGCCGCCTCGGCGACCTGTACGGCAAGCGGCGCATGCTGATCCTCAGCCTCGCCGTGATGGTCGTCGGCGCGCTGGTCAGCGCCGTCACCAGCGACCTGATCACGATGATCGCCGGCCGCACCCTCCAGGGCTTCGCGATGGGCGCGATCCCGCTCGGCATCGGCCTGATGCGCGACATGCTGCCCCGCGAACGGCTCGGCTCGGCCATGGCCCTGATGAGCTCCTCCATCGGCGTCGGCGGCGGCCTCGCCCTGCCCGCCGCCGCCCTGGTCGCCCAGCACAGCGACTGGCACGCCCTCTTCTACGGCGCCGCCGGCCTCGGCGTCCTCGCCATCGCCCTCACCCTCCTCGTCGTCCCCGAGTCCCCGGCGCGCGCCGAGGGCTCCTTCGACCTGCCCGGCGCGCTCGGCCTGACCGCCGGACTCGTCCTCTTCCTGCTGCCCATCACCAAGGGCAGCGACTGGGGCTGGACCTCCGCCACCACGCTCGGCCTGTTCGCCGCGGCGGCGGCCGTCCTCGTCCTGTGGGGCGTGATGGAGCTGCGCCTGAAGGCCCCGCTGGTCGACCTGCGGACCACCGCCCGCCGCGAGGTCCTCCTCACCAACCTCGCCTCGATCATGGTCGGCGTCAGCTTCTACGTCGTCTCCCTCGTCCTGCCGCAACTGCTCCAGCTGCCGACCGGCACCGGCTACGGCCTCGGCCAGTCGATGGTCACCGCGGGCCTGCTCGTCGCCCCGCTCGGCCTGACGATGATGTTCACCGCGCCCGTCTACGCCCGCCTGTCCGCCCGCTACGGCCCCAAGGTCACGCTGATCCTCGGCATGCTGATCATCGCGATCGGCTACGGCGCCGGCCTCGGCCTGATGAGCGCCGCCTGGCAGAGCCTGGTCATCGCGGTGGTCCTCGGCGCCGGCATCGGCCTCGCCTACTCGTCCCTGCCCGCGCTGATCGTCGGCGCCGTCCCCGCCTCCGAGACCGGCGCGGCCAACGGCCTGAACACGCTGATGCGGTCCATCGGCACGTCCGTCTCCAGCGCCGTCATCGGCATGGTGCTCGCCAACACCGCGCACACCGTGAACGGCGTCGCCGTCCCCACCCTGCACGGCTTCCGCGTCTCCTTCCTGATCGCCACCGCCGCCGTCGCCGTGGGCCTCGTCCTGGCCCTCCTCCTGCCCGGCCGCACCCCGTCGGCCGCGCCGCAGCTGCGCGCCAGCAGCGAGGAGGACGCCAACCTGGAGCGCGCCGAGGCCGCCCTGCGGGCCTTCCGCGGCCGCGTCCTGGACGCCGGCGGCACCCCGGTCGCCCGCGCCAGGGTCACCCTCATCGACCCCCGCGGCCGGCAGGCCGGCGCCACCCTGTCCGCCGAGGACGGCAGCTACGCCCTCACCGTCCCCGCCCAGGGCTCCTACGTCCTCGCCGCCCGGGCCACCGGCCACGGCCCCCACGCCTCCGCCGCGACCCACACCGGCGACGACCGCCCGGTCGACGTGGACCTGGCGCTGCCGGGAGAGACGGTCACCGCGTAGGAACACCGCCCAGGCCTCGGAGCCTGCCCGCCGCGCCCCCTGCCGCGCCCCCGCCGCACCCCCCGTCGCAGCGCCGACGGGGGGTGCGACAGCATGGGGCGCCGACACACCCGTACGACCGAGGGGGACCCCATGACCGCGGCGCCCGCGCCCGAGATCCTGGCCGCGTTCGAGGCCGCGAAGGGCTTCATGCCCGTCGACGAGGGGCTCGCCCTGTACGCGGCGGCCGTGACGGCGGGGCGGCTCGGCCTGCCGCTGCTGGAGGTCGGCACCTACTGCGGGCGCTCCACGATCCTGCTCGCCGACGCGGCCCGCGCCGCCCGGGTCACCGCCCTCACCGTCGACCACCACCGCGGCAGCGAGGAGCAGCAGCCCGGCTGGGACTACCACGACCCGGAGACGGTCGACCCCGAGACCGGCCTGATGGACACCCTGCCCACCTTCCGCCGCACCCTCCACCGGGCAGGCCTGGAGGAGCACGTCGTCGCCCTGGTCGGCCGTTCGCCGCAGGTGGCGAAGGTGTGGGGCACCCCCCTCGGCCTGGTCTTCGTCGACGGCGGCCACACCGACGAGCACGCGAACGCCGACTACGAGGGCTGGGCCCCGCACCTCGCCGACGGCGGTCTCCTCGTCATCCACGACGTCTTCCCGCACCCCGCCGACGAGTTCACCGGCCAGGCCCCCTACCGCGTCTACCTGCGCGCCCTGGCCTCCGGAGCCTTCACCGAGGTCTCGGACACCGGCTCGCTGCGGGTGCTGCGGCGCACGGGCACCGGGATCTGAGGGGCGGTGGCCGGAGGTGACTCTCAGCCCGTCCCGCGCCGCCGGCGACGGCGGCGCAGGACGGCCCCCAGGGCCACGGCCGCCGCGAACGCCCCCGCGGCCCACAGCCGGGCGTCCCGCTGGGGCCGGTAGGGCAGGGCGGGCGACGCCCGGAGCGGGATGGCGGCGGTGTCGTTGCCGGGGGTGCGGTCGTAGGGGTTGTACGTGCGGATGGTGCCCCGCGCGCCGGGCACCTGCCGGTCGATGCGGACGCGGAAGCCGATGACGGTCGTCCCGCCTTCGTGCCGCACCTCGTAGAACCGGTCGTACCCGATCTCGCAGACGAACGCCCCGCCGGGCTCCTCCGGCCGGTCGCACGCCCACCGGCCGCCCGAGTCCTCGAAGGTGTACGGGACGGAGGTGACCGTGGTGCCCTCCGGCGGGACCACCTCGAAGCGGCCCAGGTCCTCGCTGTCGAGGATCCGGCCCGGTCCGAGGTCGCGCACCCCGAGCCGCACCTCCACCGTGTCGCCGACCCGGCCCCGCACCGTCGCGGTGACCGGCCGGTAGTCGACCTGCACGGTGGTGCCCACGTCGAGCGTGCCTCGCCCGCTGTCGAAGCCCCGGTCCGCCGTGCGGACCAGGGTGAGCGCGGCGCCCGTTCCGCGCACGGTGTGGCCGGCGGGCCGCTGCGGGGACGCCGACCAGGCGTAGGTCACCGTGCCCTTCAGCTCCCCGGGCGGGGCCGTGTACACCAGCGGCGCGCCGGTGCGGAAGGCGGCGCCCGCCGTGGCCTCCGCCGGGAACGTGCACCACGCCGAGGTGGGCGCGGAGCCCGCGTAGAAGCAGTTGCGGTACCGGGGCGTCAGCGTCAGGCCCGTCACGTCGACCTGGAGGGCGACGCCCTGCGGGGTGGGGAACGCGGAGTGGTTGGCGAACCCCGGTGTCACCGTCGCCGCCGTGCCCGGCTCCAGCCCGCTCACCGCCGGCTCCTCGCCGGGCGCGTACAGCGTCGGTCCGCCGACGACCATGCGGGTGGTGCCGGTGACGGGGGCGGCGTTGCCGGCGGTGGCGGTGTACGTCACCGTCCCGCTGTCGCCCGGCCGCACGCCGTCCACGCCGCGCAGGGTGAAGGGCGCGTTGCTCTCGCCGTCGCCGTTCTGGAGGGTGCCGTACGTGCAGGTGAACACCGGTCCCTCGCCGACGCAGTTCCCGTAACCGCCCTTCACCGCGCGGGCGACGCCCGCCAGCCCCGAGGTGTCCACGACGACCGTGACGTCGCGGGCCGGGCCCCCGTCACCGCGCACCACGGCGACGGGCACCACGAAGTCGTCGTTCTCGGCCCGCGCGCCCTCGTCGGCGTCGTACATGGTGAAGCTCTCCGGGGCCTCCAGCCGCAACGCCACCTGCCCGGAGCCGTCCGCCACGGCGGGGGCGCCGGTCAGGGCGCCCGTCGTGGCCAGAACGGCGGCGAGACTCACCGCCGTCGCGGCCGCACGTCTGCTGATCCGTATCGGTAGGAGCATGCGGGCACTATGCCAGCGTGCCGCCCACGGCCGACCGCCCACCGCCCGCTGCCGACGCCCGCACCCGCCGTCCACGGCCGGCCGCCCGCCGCCCACCGTCCACCGCCTGCCGCCGACGCCCGCACCCGCCGTCCACGGCCGGCCGCCCGCCGCCCACCGTCCACCGCCTGCCGCCGAGGCCCGCACCCACCGTCCACGGCCGGCCGCCCGCCGCCCACCGTCCACCGCCTGCCGCCGACGCCCGCACCCGCCGTCCACGGCCGGCCGCCCGCCGCCCACCGTTCGCCGCCCGCTGCTGACGCCCGCACCCACCGCCCGCTGCTGTCCGCCCGCCGTCCGCCGCCCGCCGCCGAGGCCCGCACCCACCGCCCACTGGCTGTCCGCTTGCCACTTCCCGCCGCCCACCGCTCGGTGCACCGCCGCGCGACGCCCGCCGTCACCGTCAGGAGTCCCATGCCCATCGACGCCGCCGAGGCGCTCGCCGCCGCACCCCGCTCCCGCGAGATCGCCTGGACCCCCGAGGACGTCCTGCTCTACCACCTCGGCATCGGCGCGGGCCGCCCCGCCACCGACCCCGACGAACTGCGGTACACCCTGGAGTCACGGCTGCGGGTCCTGCCCAGCTTCGCCACCGTCGCCGGCGCCGGTGCGCCCGGGGTGATCGACGCACTGTCCATGCCCGGCGTCGACGTCGACCTCGCCCGCGTCCTGCACGGCGGCCAGTCGCTCGCCCTGCACCGCCCGGTCCCCGCAGAGGGCACCGCCACCGCCACCAGCAGGATCACCGCGGTGTACGACAAGGGCACGGCCGCCGTCCTCGTCCTGCGCACCGACGTCACCGACGCCGACGGCCCGCTGTGGACCGGCGACGCCCGGATCTTCGTACGGGGCGAAGGCGGCTGGGGCGGCGACCGCGGCCCCTCCGCCCGTCCCGTCCCACCGGCCGACGACCCCGACACGGTGCTCGAACGGCCCGTCCGCGAGGACCAGGCCCTGCTCTACCGCCTCTCCGGCGACCGGAACCCGCTGCACGCCGACCCCGACTTCGCGCGGCGCGCCGGATTCGAGCGGCCCGTCCTGCACGGCCTGTGCACCTACGGGATCACCCTCAAGGCCGTCGTCGACACGCTGCTCGACGGGGACGTGACCCGGGTGCGCTCGTACGCCACCCGCTTCGCCGGAGTCGTGTACCCGGGCGAGACCCTGCGCGTCCGCCTGTGGCGGCGGGCGGGCACCGTGCGGGCGGCGGTGAGCGCGGTGGAGCGGGACGACGCGCCGGTCCTCACCGACACGCTGGTCACCTACGACTGAGACCCGCCGGAACGCGGAAAGGTGGCGCCGGACGCGGAGCCCCGAGACCGGAGCCCGGCGCCGGACGCGGAGCCCGGAGCGGGGCTCGCGAAGCCCGTACCGCGAAGCCCGGACCGAGAAGCCCCTACCGCGAAGCCCGAACTGCGGAGCCGGACCGCGAAGCGCAGCGGGCGGAGCCCCACCGCGGAGCCCGGGACGCAGAAGGCCCCGCCCGTCTCGCGACGGGCGGGGCCTTCCGGCGTACCGTCAGGCAGCCGCCTCGGCCTTCTCCACGGCCGGCTTGCGGTGCCGGCCGCGGGGAGCGGACTCGCCGTCCTGGGCCGCGACCGGGCCCCGGTGACGGCCGTGACCGGTCTCCTGGGCGTCGGCGGACAGCGGCTGCGTGGTGCTTGCGTCACTCATCGGAAGTGTTCACCCCGTCAACATGATCTTTTTACAGCCGGGCGAGTTTATCCGGCGTACCTCGGGGCGCGCGCAGGCGGCCACGCGACCGCTGCTACTTCGTTACAACCCGGTCGAGGGGGGCCTGCTGGAGCGGGACGGGACGAGGGGCACCGGGTCCGGGTCCGACGGCGGAGGCAGGGGCGCAGGCAGGGTCGCAGGCGGGGTGGGGGCCGGGGCCGGGGGATTCGGCGGGGAGGGGGAGGGGGCCCGGTGCGGAGGCCACCGGCTGCGCGGCCTGCGGCTCCGCGGCCCGCGGCTCCATGGCCGTGCTCCGCGGGGGCACGGCCACGCGCGCCACGCCGCACGGCTCCGCCGCCGTCGCGTACGGCAGGCGCAGCACGCCGTCCCGGGTCCACAGGCCGCTGCCCGCCAGCCAGCCCTCGGGCGCCGCCACCGGGTGCAGGTGCCGTTCCGCCGGGCGCCACACGCCGAGCCGGCTGCCGAACGGGCCGTCGACGCGGAGCGCCACCGCGCACGTCTCCGGCAGCAGCACCTGACCCGGCTGGATCGCGAACGGTGTCAGGACGCAGCCCGGGACCCGCAACGACTCCGGGAAGCGGACCGGGAACGTGCTGCCGAGCACGCCCCAGCCGAGCCGTGGCTCACCGGGCGAGGGCGCGTCCGAGCGGATCAGCAGCAGACCGCTGTCCGGGTCCGCCAGCAGCAGACGGTCGTCGCTGTCGGCGGTGATCTGGAGCAGCGGGGACACCTCGCCGCCCCGCTCCAGGTCCACCACCACGGCCTTCGTGCGGCCGCCGGCCTCCCGGTCCAGCGCCAGCATGCGTCCCGTCCGGTCCAGCCACACCCCGCCCGAGCAGCGGCCGGGCAGGTCGGCGACGTGCTCCGGGCCGAACGCGCCGCCCGCGACCAGCCACAGCGTCGTCGAACGCGGGCCCACCGCCAGGGCGTACGCCCGCTCACCGCACGGCGCCGGCGGCAGCAGGCGCAGCCGGGTGCCCACGTCCGGGCACTCCACCGCGCCCAACGGCAGTTCTCCCGTGCCGGGGCCGGTCGGGTACAGCAGCGAGAAGGCGTGCCGCCCCTGCACCAGCCGCCGGATCAGGACCCGGCCGTCGCCCATCGGGTGCACGTCCGTGCCGGGCTCCTCCGGCTGGTGGACGGGGAGCGGCACGGCGTACGGCTCGGGGCCGTCCAGCGTCCAGCGCTCCGGGAACCAGGACTCGCCGTCCCGCGCGAGACGGGCGGCGTAGGCGCCGTCCGCCGTGATCACGCAGGGCGCGTGCGGCGTCCGGTCGTCGTCTTCCTCGTCCTCCGCGGTGGATTCGATTGCACAGGCCGTCATGGCTCGGTCACCTCCGGTGACGAAGCTAAGGTCGTGCGCCCGGGAGGGGGATCGGCGCACGGGGGCTTCGCTCGTACGAGTGGTGCAGAAGCGATTCGCCTCCGGAGGGCCGGGGGGTTGTGCTGCCCGCCCGCCCGACCCCTTCACCCGACCCCTCCGCCCGACCCTCCGCCCGACCCCTCCGCCCGGCCTCTCCACCCGCCGCCGGTGCACCCCCGAGGACCGGCCAGGTAGCCTTTTCCCCGTGCCCCGTCTGTCTGAAGTCATCGCCGCGCTGGAGAAGCTGTGGCCCGCCGAGCGGGCCGAGGCCTGGGACGCGGTCGGTACGGTCGTGGGCGACCCCGACCAGAAGGTCGCGCGGGTCCTCTTCGCCGTCGACCCCGTCCAGGAGATCGTCGACGAGGCGGTGAAGCTGGACGCCGATCTGCTCGTCACCCACCATCCGCTGTACCTGCGCGGGACGACGACCGTCGCGGCGTCGACCTTCAAGGGCCGGGTCGTGCACGACCTGATCAAGAACGACATCGCGCTGCACGTCGCCCACACCAACGCCGACACCGCCGACCCGGGCGTGAGCGACGCGCTCGCCGGGGCGCTCGATCTGCGGGTCGTCCGCCCCCTCGTCCCTGACGCCTCGGACCCCGAGGGGCGGCGCGGGCTCGGGCGGGTCTGCGAGCTGGACCACCCGCTGACCGTGCGGGAGTTCGCCGCACGGGCCGCGGAACGGCTCCCGGCGACCACGCAGGGACTCCGGGTGGCGGGCGATCCGGAGGCGGTCGTACGGACCGTCGCCGTGAGCGGCGGATCGGGGGACAGCCTCTTCGACCACGTGCGTGCGGCCGGCGTCGACGCCTTCCTCACCGCCGACCTGCGCCACCACCCGGCGTCCGAGTTCATGGCGGCCGGCGCCCACCGTCCCCTCGCGCTGTTCGACGCGGCGCACTGGGCCACCGAGTGGCCCTGGTGCGAGCTGGCCGCCGCCCAGCTCGACGAGATCTCCGACCGGAACGGATGGGACCTGCGGGTCCACGTCTCCACCACGGTCACCGACCCCTGGACCCTTCACACCCCCTCACCTGGAGCCCCCAACTGAACGCCGCGCCCGCCGACCAGATCCGACTCCTCGACGTCCAGGCCCTCGACGTCCGCCTCCAGCAGCTCGCGCACAAGCGGAGGTCGCTGCCCGAGCACGCCGAGATCGAGTCGCTGACCAAGGATCTGACGCAGCTGCGCGACCTGCTCGTGGCCGCGCAGACCGAGGAGAGCGACACCGCCCGCGAGCAGACCAAGGCCGAGCAGGACGTGGACCAGGTGCGCCAGCGCGCCGCCCGCGACCAGCAGCGGCTCGACTCGGGCGCCGTCACCTCCCCGAAGGACCTGGAGAACCTCCAGCGGGAGATCGTCTCCCTCGCCAAGCGCCAGGGCGACCTGGAGGACGTCGTCCTGGAGGTCATGGAGCGCCGTGAGGCCGCCCAGGAGCGGGTCGCCGAGCTGACCGAGCGGGTCTCCTCCGTCCAGACGAAGATCGACGACGCGACCGGCCGCCGGGACGCCGCGTTCGAGGAGATCGACGGCGAGGCCGCCACCGTGACCAAGGAGCGCGAGGTCGTCGCCGGCGCCGTCCCGGCCGATCTGCTCAAGCTCTACGACAAGCTGCGCGGGCAGCAGGGCGGCATCGGCGCGGCCAAGCTGTACGCGCGGTCCTGCCAGGGCTGCCGCCAGGAACTCGCCATCACCGAGCTGAGCGAGATCCGCAAGGCCGCGCCCGACACCGTCGTACGGTGCGAGAACTGCGGCCGGATCCTCGTGCGCACCTCCGAGTCCGGGCTGTAAGGGGCGGCCGGCGTGCGGGAGTTCATCGTCGAGGCCGACGGCGGGTCGCGCGGCAACCCGGGGCCCGCGGGCTACGGCAGTGTGGTGATCGACGCGGCGACGGGGGAGACGCTCGCCGAGCGCGCCGAGTACATCGGCGTCGCCACCAACAACGTGGCCGAGTACCGCGGGCTGCTGGCCGGACTGCGCGCCGCCCGCGAACTCGACCCGTCGGCGCACGTGCGCGTCCGGATGGACTCCAAGCTGGTCGTCGAGCAGATGTCGGGGCGCTGGAAGATCAAGCACCCCGACATGAAGCCGCTGGCCGTGGAGGCGTCCCGCGTCCTCCCGCCCGGCCAGGTCACCTACGAGTGGATCCCGCGCGAACGCAACAAGCACGCCGACCGGCTGGCCAACGAGGCGATGGACGCGGGCAAGCGGGGCGAGCAGTGGGACCCCGGGGCGTCCCGGGCCGCCCTGGACGCCCCGGCGCGGCCGGCCGCCACCGCGGCGGCGCCCGAGCCGTCCGGTCCGCCCGGGGACGCGGCCGCGGGGGCGGCCAGGGCCCGCGCGGCACTGGCCGAGGCGCGCCCGACGACGGCCGCCACCCCCGGTCCCACGCCGGGCGCGAAGGCCGACGACCGCCGCGCCGCCCGCACCGTGGCCACCCCCGCCCCCAACTTGCCCGCCGCTGCCGCGACGCAGGCCGCCTCCGCCTCCGTTTCAGCCTCTTCTTCCGCTCCCGCTCCCGCTTCCGCCTCCGCGCAGCCGTCCGTCGGCTGGGGCTCCGCGCCCGACCTCGGGGCGCCGGCCACCTTCGTCCTGCTGCGGCACGGAGAGACCCCCCTCACCCCCGAGAAGCGTTTCTCCGGCAGCGGCGGCACCGATCCCTCCCTCTCCGGCATCGGCCGGGAGCAGGCCGAACGGGTCGCCACCGCCCTCGCCCGGCGCGGCACCGTCCAGCACATCGTCGCCTCCCCGCTCGCCCGCACCCGGGAGACCGCGGCGGCCGTCGCCGCCCGGCTGGGGCTGGAGGTCACCGTCGACGACGGGCTGCGCGAGACGGACTTCGGCGCCTGGGAGGGGCTGACGTTCGGCGAGGTCCGCGAGCGCCACCCCGACGACCTGAACGCCTGGCTGGCCGACCCGGAGGCCGAACCCACCGGCGGCGGCGAGAGCTTCGCGGCGACCGCCACCCGGATCGCCGCCACCCGCGACAAGCTGGTCGCGGCGTACGCGGGCCGCACCGTGCTGCTGGTCACCCACGTCACCCCGATCAAGACCCTCGTCCGGCTCGCGCTGGGCGCGCCGCCGGAGTCCCTGTTCCGGATGGAGCTGTCGGCGGCCTCGCTGTCGGTCGTGGCGTACTACGCGGACGGCAACGCCAGCGTCCGCCTCCTCAACGACACGTCCCACCTGCGTCCCTGAGGCCCGAGGCAGAGCGCGCCAGTTCCTCGATCCGCCCCCAGTCCCGGGCCGCCACCGCGTCCGCCGGGACCATCCAGCTCCCGCCGACGCAGCCGACGTTGGGCAGCGCCAGGTACTCCGCGGCGTTGTCCGGGCCGATCCCGCCCGTCGGACAGAACCGGACCTGCGGGAGCGGCCCGGCCAGGGACCCGAGATACGCCGTCCCCCCGGCCGCCTGCGCCGGGAAGAACTTCATCTCCCGCACCCCGCGCTCCAGCAGCGCCACGACCTCCGACGTGGTCGACACCCCCGGCAGGAAGGGGAGCCCGGACGCGCGCATCGCCGTCAGCAGGGCCTCCGTCCAGCCGGGGCTCACCAGGAACCGCGCTCCCGCCGCCCGGCACCGCGTCACCTGCTCCGGCGTGATCACCGTCCCGCCCCCGACGACCGCCTCGGGCACGGCGCCGGCGATCTCCCGGATCACGTCGAGCGCGGCGGGCGTGCGCAGCGTCACCTCGACGGCCGGAAGCCCGCCCGCGACCAGCGCCCGCGCCAGCGGTACGGCGTCGGCGGCGTCCCGCAGGACCACGACGGGCACGACCGGGGCGAGATCCAGGACCGAGACAGCCGAAGAGGAGGGCAGGAGTGAGGTCATGCGCCTCATCCTGCCCCCGGTGTGCAACACGCGCAAAGGTCGTTGCACAGGATGCAACGACGGCCGGCGTGAGTCGGCTAGTGGACCTGCTCCACCAGCACGTCCAGCGTCCACACGGCTCCCGCCCGCTTCGGCGCCTGCTCCTCCACCACGTAGCCCAGGTCGCGCAGCGCGACCACCAGCTCGGCGGGGCCCTTCGGGGCGATCCCCGCCGTCAGCAGACTCCGTACGATCCGCCCCTTGGTCGCCTTGTTGAAGTGGCTGATTACCTTCCGGGTCGGTGCGTGCAGCACCCGCACGCTCGCCGTCCGCGCGGCCACCTCGCCCTTCGGCTTCCACGCCGCCGCGTACGCCGCCGACCGCAGGTCCAGCACCAGCCCGTCCCCGGCCGCCTCGGGCAGCACGTCCGCCATCGGCGCCCGCCAGTGGGCGCCCAGCGCCCCGAGCCCGGGCAGCTTCACCCCCATCGAGCAGCGGTACGACGGGATCCGGTCCGTCACCCGGACCGCCCCCCACAACCCCGAGAACACCAGCAGCGACCCGGCCGCCCGCTCCTTCGCCGCCGCGTCCAGCGAGGCCACGTCCAGGGCGTCGTACAGCACGCCCGTGTAGATCTCACCGGCCGGCAGGGCGCCCGCCGTGCGCAGCGCCGCGTTCTTGGCGACCTCGCCGCGCAGCCCCTCGCTCAGCCCCAGCACCTCGCGCGCCTTGTCCTCGTCCCCCGCGCACAGCTCGACCAGCTCGGCCAGCACGGCCTCCCGGGCGGCGGCGAGCCCCGGCAGCGACAGCGACGCCGGCTCCAGCGGGGCGCCACCACCGGACGCGGCCTTTCCTTCGGACGGGGGCAGCAGGACGAGCACGCGTGTTTCTCCTTCGATAGGACTCCGCGCCAGCGTACTGGGGTGCCCCGGGGCGAGCCGTGCCCCGACAACGGCGGTGATCATGTGCCACGATCGAGGGAAGGGTTCCCGATCTCACGGACAGGTGATCCAGCAATGTCCGAGTCTGGCGAGCGACCGAAGGAGGGGCGTGACATGACCGCCATGGCCCACGAGCCGCTCAGGCAGGAAGAGGTCCTGCTGGAGGGCTTTCTCGCCCTGGACACCCCGGAAGGATTCCGGGCGGAGCTCGTCGAGGGGGAGATCGTTGTGACACCGCCGCCGGACGGGGATCACGAGCACTACATCAGCCGGATCGTGCGGCAGATGATCAAGTGGTCCCGGACCGAGATGGATTTCTCCGGCAACAAAGGACTGAAACTGAAGAAGGCGGAGGGCTGCCCCAAGGACCACGTGATCCCGGACGGCACCTTCGCGCCGGCGGCACTCCAGCTCTACCGAGGTGCCGACTCGTGGATGCCCTGCCAGGGCGTCGCCCTGGTGCTCGAGGTGACCTCCACGAAAGCTACGGCCGACCGCGAGCTCAAACGCCGCTGCTACGCCCGCGCCGGTATCCCGTTCTACCTGCTCGTCGACCGTGACACCTCCGAGATCACGCTGCTCAGCGACCCCAAGCAGGACGACTACCGCCGGCGCTGCACCGTCCCCTTCGGAAAACCCCTCACCCTCCCCGAGCCCTTCGCCTTCGACCTGGACACCAGCGACTTCCTGTGAACCCCGGTGGCGGACGGCCGCCGCACCCGGCCCAGCGCACGCCCGGTACCATGGTCCACACGGCAGACGAGCCGGGCGGACGGCCGCGTGGAGCCCCCTAGGGGGCTTCCCGAGGAACGTCCGGGCTCCACAGGGCAAGGTGGTGGCTAACGGCCACCCGGGGTGACCCGCGGGACAGTGCCACAGAAAACAGACCGCCGGGGACCTCGGTCCTCGGTAAGGGTGAAACGGTGGTGTAAGAGACCACCAGTGCCCAGGGTGACCTGGGCAGCTAGGTAAACCCCACCCGGAGCAAGGTCAAAAGGAGCGCCGTCACAAGCGCTCTGCGCGGACGTTCGAGGGCTGCCCGCCCGAGTCCGCGGGTAGACCGCACGAGGCCGGCGGCAACGCCGGTCCTAGATGGATGGCCGTCTCCCCGGCCGCCGCGAGGCGACCGGGTGACAGAACCCGGCGTACAGCCCGACTCGTCTGCCGCTCTTTATTTCCGCAGGTCAGAGCAGGTCATAGGCATGTTTCCTGCTGAACGAAGTGTCCGGGTCGAATTCGGGCCTGTGTATGGTCCGCCCTGTCTGACCGGTAGATACACGGAGGGTGCATATCGGACGATCGGTCGGCGTGAGGTGTAGGCGGGCGGCGGTCGGAAGTCGCGGATGTACTGGAGAGTTTTATCCGGTATGTCCCGTGCGGAGCGGGTTGATATCGATGGGCAGGGCAGGTTGTGGCCCGTGGACTGGATTTCTTCCTTGCCGAGGGGGTCTTGATCGGTCCAGGAGACCTCAAGGCCCGCGGACACAGGATTCCGATCAAGCCAGGGTGCGCGACCCCCGCTGGCACCTGCGATCTCGCCGGTAGGGTTGTTCGGACGTGCTCAGTCGGTGGGTGGTCGTGCCGCTGCGACTAGCCAGACGAGAGAGCCGTACCGCGAGCTATGAGTCGTGCATGAGGGGGATTGGCAACGCCATGGATGTGTTCGGCGCGCATGAGCGGCTCATCGAGGACTACGACGAGTTCACGCGCTCCCTGGTCTGGGTGAGGGATCCCGCCATTCGTGAGCACCTCAGGGCGGAGCGGGAGAGGAAGTCCAGGTGGCCTGATCCATGGATCTCGCTCAATCCCACATTCCGCAAGGGCGGAACGGTCGCGGAACTGACCGAACCGGGATCCGATGACACGAGGCTCCTTCATCCGCTGTGTGCGCAGTACTTCCGCAGCAAGAACCGCGCTGGTGATACGGCTGCGGACGAAGACATCACTCTTACCCTGCACTACCACCAGCGCCAGGCGATCGAGATCGCCGCGTCGAAGAGTTCGTACGTCCTGACCACCGGAACCGGGTCTGGAAAGAGCCTCTGTTACCTGATTCCGATCGTGAACGAGGTCCTTGAGAACCCGAACCCCGACGGCATCTCCGCGATCATCGTGTATCCGATGAACGCCTTGGCTAACAGCCAGATGGACGAGCTCAAGCACTATCTCGAGAACGGCGTGGCTTCCGAGGACCGCCGCGTCACCTTCGCCCGCTACACAGGGCAGGAGAAGCGCAAAGAGAAGGAGTCCGTACTCAACAGCAAGCCGGACATCCTGCTCACGAACTACATGATGCTGGAGTACCTCCTCACCCGCCCCGATGAGCGCAAGGAGCTAGTCAAGGCGGCGAAGGGCCTGCGCTTCCTCGTCCTGGACGAGCTGCATACCTACCGCGGCCGCCAGGGAGCTGACGTGGGCATCCTGGTGCGTAGGCTCAGGGAGGCGTGCGAGGCGACGGATCTGCGGTGCGTAGGGACGTCCGCGACCATGGCCACGACGGAGACGTTCGCCGAGGCCCAGGAGACGGTGGCCGAGGTCGCCACGCGGCTCTTCGGCACTCCCGTCGATCCGGACCGGGTGATCGGAGAGATGCTTGAGAGGGCCACTGATCCCGGTCGGCCACTCGCGCCCGAGGAACATGCGGCCGCCCTCGCCGCCGCTGTGCGCCGTGCGGTCTCCGGTCCCGATGCCCTGTCGTCCTCGTATCAGGTCCTCAGCCGTGACCCGCTCGCTGTCTGGGTCGAGCAAGCCTTCGGCCTTGAACTGGAGCCGGCGGGCCCCACGGACGGAGCCCCGCGGCGCTTCCGCCGCCGCAGCCCCACCACGATTCCGCGGGCTGCCGTCGACCTGCGCCGGGCGTGCGGTGAACAGACCGTGTCGGAGGCCGACTGCAGGGAAGCGATCAAGGCGATGCTGGAGGCCGGCGCACGGGTGAAGGATTCCGGCACCCGCCGCCCCCTGTTCGCGTTTAGGCTCCACCAGTTCCTCTCCAAGGGCGACACGGTCTACGCCAGCCTTGAGGCGCCCGCCGCCCCTCGCCATCTCACGAGTCAGTACCAGCTGCGGGTACCCGGACACCAGGATCGGCCGCTGGTCCCGCTCCACTTCTGCCGTGAATGCGGACACGACTACCTGGCCGTGACCCACGACGGGCGGCAGGAGCGTTATTTCGCACGCAAGGACCCCGAGGCCCCGGCCGAGGCAGGTGACGGCTACCTCTACGTGGACAAGGAACGTCCCTGGCCCAGCGACCCCGAGCAGATCCTGGACCGGCTTCCGGCAAGCTGGATCGAGACGGACGACCAAGGACAGCGCACGGTCGTCAAAGCCCGCAAGGACGACCTTCCCGAACAGGTGTGGATCAGCCCCGACGGGCGGCGGGCGCAGCCCGGCACCGGACTGCGCGCCTGGTGGATCAGGGCGCCGTTCCGCTTCTGCCCCCGCTGCCGCGTCGGATACGAGCAGCTGCGCGTCCGGGACTTCGCCAAGCTCGCCACCTTCTCGGCCGAAGGGCGCAGTTCCGCGGTGTCCCTGGTCAGCGCGAGCGTAGTGCGGTCACTGCGTGGCCAAGCCGACCTCGGCAAGCGCGCTCAGAAGCTGCTGACGTTCGTCGACAACCGTCAGGACGCCAGTCTCCAGGCCGGCCACTTCAACGACTTCGTCCAGGTCACCCAGATCAGGGGCGCTCTGTACCGGGCCCTGGACAAGGCGGGTACGGCGGGGCTGCGCCACGACGCGCTGCCTCAGGCCGTTGCCGAGGCGCTGAACCTGCCGCTGACGGCCTACGCCCGCAACGCCCAGGTCAAGTACGGGCCGCTGGAGGACACCCAGGCGGCCCTGCGTTCCGCGCTGGCCTACCGCATCTACGCGGACCTGGAGCGCGGCTGGCGGCTGACCATGCCCAACCTCTCCCAGACCGGCCTGCTGCGCTTCGACTACACCTCGCTCGCCGACATCGCCGCCGACGCCGACCTTTGGCGCGGCACCCACTGGGCTCTGGAGAACGACGACCCCGCTCACCGGCAGGAGATCGCACGCACCCTGCTCGACGAACTGCGCCGGGCTCTCGCCGTCAACGAGAAGTGGCTGACCCAGCTGGGACACGAGCAACTGGTCGCTCTCAGCAAGGAACACCTCGCCGGTATCTGGGCCGTGCCGGACACGGATCCGCGCACACCTGCCCGGATCGCGTACGCCGGGCCGCGGCCGAAGCGCTCCTCGACAGCGGACACCGTGTACTTCAGCGCCCGCGGTGGTTACGGCCGCTATCTGCGCAGGCCGGGAGAGTTCGGAGCACTGCCGCAGCTGGCGGGCAAACGTCTCGGTGAGGCTGACGCCGATGTCATCATCGGCGACCTCCTTCGGGCACTGCGCACTGCCGGTCTGCTTCAGGTCGTGGACGAGCGGTCCGACGGCAGCCTCGGCCACCAGCTCAAGGTCTCCTCCTTGATCTGGCTGCCCGGTGACGGCGAGACCGGCGAGCCGGACCTCGTACGCAAGACGTTCGACTCCGGCGCCGGAGCCCGGGTGAATCCGTTCTTCCGGGACCTGTACCGGGACGCGGCCGACGAACTGCGAGGGCTGGAGGCCAGGGAGCACACCGCTCAGGTGGACTCGGAGATGAGACGGGAGCGTGAGCGGGGCTTCCGGGACGGCGATCTTCCGCTGCTGTTCTGCTCACCCACCATGGAGTTGGGCGTCGACATCGCGGAACTCAACGCGGTCACCATGCGTAACGTCCCGCCGACCCCGGCCAACTACGCGCAGCGCTCGGGCCGTGCAGGACGGTCGGGTCAGCCGGCCCTGGTGACGACGTACTGCTCGACGGGTAGCGCCCACGACCAGTACTACTTCCGCCGTCCTGAACTCATGGTGTCCGGCAGTGTGGTGCCTCCTCGTATCGACCTCACCAACGAAGACCTGTTGCGTTCCCATGTACAGGCGGTGTGGCTGGCCGAGACGGGAGCGAGCCTGGGCCACCGTATGACGGAGGTACTCGACGTCGCCGCGCCCGCGAGCGAGGCGAGCGGCGCTCTTCCGCTGCCGCTCGACAAGGAACTGCGCAAGACCCTGGAGACCGACGCCTACCGCCGCAACGCCATCGCGCGCTGCGTACGGATCCTCGCTCCGCTGCAGGGGGATCTCGCCGACACGGCCTGGTGGTATGACGGCTGGATCGACGACCAGGTACGAGACGCGCTGCGCACCTTGGACCGGGCCTGCGACCGCTGGCGTCGGCTGTACCGCAACGCGCACGACGAACGCGACGAGCAGGACCGCCTCGCCAACGACTCCTCGATCGGTGCCCAGGACCGCAGACGGGCGAGATCCCGCCGTATTCAGGCCGAGCAGCAGCTCGACCTGCTGCGCAACGACTCGGACGACAACGAGGGCGCCCGCTCCGACTTCTACACCTATCGCTACTTCGCTTCCGAGGGGTTCCTGCCCGGCTACTCGTTCCCGAGGCTGCCGCTCGCCGCGTACGTTCCCGGAGAGCCCGGCGAGAGCAAGTACGGTCAGAAGCGCGGTGCCTATATTCAGCGGCCGCGGTTCATCGCCATCGGCGAATTCGGTCCTGGAGCGCTGATCTATCACGAGGGCCGCCGTTACACCGTCTCCAACGTCCAGGTTCCGATGGGGGAGACCCCTGGCCGGATCGCCACGGTGGACGCCAAGGTGTGCGGCGACTGCGGCTACTGGCACGACACCCGGGAAAAGCGTGACGACTGCGTCGGCTGCGGAGCCCGCCTCGTACCGGTCCTGCGCCGGTTGATGCAGCTGACCACCGTGTACGCCGAGCCCCGACGCCGTATTTCCTCCGATGAGGAGGAGCGCCTGCGGGAGCCCTTCCACCTGAAGACCGCCTACCGCTTCCACCATGGCAAACTCACGGCCCGGTTCTGCCTTCCCGGCACCGCGGACGCCGAGCGCGCGATCGCCGAACTCACCTATGGCGACGCGGCGGTGCAGGTCATCAACCTGGGGCGGCGGACCCGTCGCCCCCCTGGCGACGAGGGCTTCTGGCTCGACCCCGTCTCGGGGCGCTGGCTGAGCGACACCAAGGCCGCCGAGCGCGCCGAGACCTCGGCGGAGCAGGAGGCGCTCGGCACCTTCCGGCTCACCACACGGACCGAGAAGGTCGTGCCCTACGCGGAGGACAGCAAGAACATCGCCGTGCTGCGGCTGTCCACCCCGGTCGACCACTACACGCGTGTCACGCTCCGCTACGCCCTGGAGCGCGGCATCGAAGCGCACTTCCAGTTGGAGGACGCCGAGCTGCACAGCGAGGACCTGCCCGATCCCGAGGACAGGGCCCGCATGCTGTTCGTCGAGGGCGCGGAGGGCGGCGCCGGAGTGCTGAGGCTGCTGCACGACGACCACGAGACGATCGCCAAGGTCGCCGCCAAAGCCCTGGAAATCATTCACTACGAGTGGGAGGACGGGCAGTGGCACGACCGGAAGCACGCCAGGGGAGCCCGCGAGACCTGTGAGTTCGGCTGCTACGACTGCCTGCTCACCTACCACAACCAGCTCTTCCACCCCATGATCCGCAGGCAGACGGCCGTCGAGGTGCTGAAAGAACTCGCTCAGTGCCGGGCGGTCAGGGATCAGCCCCAGGCGGCGAGCCCCGTCGAGCACGCGGCCGCACTGGCGCTGCGTTCGTCGCACGACAGCGGCGGTGGATTCGTGGAGTGGCTGCGCGGCCACGGCTACCGGCTGCCGGACGAGACCGGCGAGGAGACGGCTTCGGCGCGGGCCGTGCCCGATTTCGTCTACCGTCTACCCGACGCCGACGTCGCGGTCTTCCTGGACCTGCCCGGCAACGGCGTCCCCGACGAGTCGCGCGACACCAAGGCCAGAACCTGGCTGGAGAACCGCGGCTGGCTCGTGATCGAGATGAGCGACGAAAGCGAAGAGGAGTGGCACAGCACCGTGCGCGCGTACCCGAACGTCTTCGGCCCGGGACGGGCGCCGCGATGACCGGCCTCTACACGCCCGGTGCACTGGTCCGCGCTCGTAACCGGGACTGGGTGGTGCTGCCCGGCACCACGGCGGACTTCGTGCTGGCCCGCCCACTCGACGGCGACAGCGAATTCGACACCCTGCTGTTCCCCGAAGAGACCGGCGACCCGCACTTCTCCGCCCCTGAGCTGCTGGTCAAGGATGACGGAACGGGTCGGCCCCAGGCTGTCGACAGCGACGACATCGGCGACTTCGCCTCCGCGTCCTTGCTGCGTACGGCCCTTCGGGTTTCGGCGTCCAGCGGTGCGGGACCGTTCCGCTGCCTGTCCGGAATCGCCGTTCAGCCACGTCAGTACCAGCTGGTGCCGCTGATGGCCGCTCTGCGTATGGACACCGTGCGGCTGTTGATCGGAGACGATGTCGGGATCGGCAAGACAGTCGAGGCGTCGCTGATCGCCAAGGAACTCATCGAACAGGGCTCCGCGACGAAGATGGCCGTGCTGTGCTCTCCGGCGCTGGCCGAGCAGTGGCAGCGCGAGCTGCACGACAAGTTCAGCCTCGATGCTGAACTCGTGCTGCCCTCCACGGCCGGCAAGCTGGAGCGGTCGCTCATCGAGACCGATCAGACGATCTTCGACCGGTATCCGTACACCGTCGTGTCCACGGACTTCATCAAGCAACGCGATCGCCGCGACGCCTTCCTGCGCACATGCCCGGACCTGTTGATCGTGGACGAGGCGCACACCTGCATCGGAGCCGGTGCGGGCCGCCAGCAGCGCTACGAGCTGCTGAAGGACCTGGCCGCCGATCGTGACCGCCATCTGATCCTGATCACTGCGACCCCGCACAGCGGGGACCGCGACGCCTTCGCCAAACTCACCGGCCTGCTCGACGAGAGCCTCGCCCAGCTGGATCCGACCGTACCCGCGCATCGCGACCGGATCGCCCGCCACCTGGTGCAGCGCCGCCGCCGCGACATCCGCCACTTCCTCGACGAGGACACTCCCTTCCCGGCCGATCGCATGCTGCGGGAGGTGCCGTACCGGCTCGATTCCTCGTACGCCGAGTTCGTCTCCGACGTGATCACGTACGCCCGTGAGCAGATCCGCCGGCCCGACGGCGAGCTGCGCCAGCGCATGAGCTGGTGGTCCGTCCTCGCGCTGTTGCGCTGTGTGCTGTCCTCCCCGGCGGCGGGCCGGGCGACCCTGACCACCCGTTCCGCAGTCGGCGCCGCGCGCACCCCCCAGGAGGCCGACCGCATCGGCCGCGACGCGGTCCTGGAAGCCCCGGACGCGGAGGCGTCAGAGGGCCTGGACGCCGTCCCCGGCACACTCCTCGATGGAGGGGAACCGCCCGTCACGGACGCGAAGACCGAGGATGCGGGGAGCACGGGGGCGCCCGAGGAGGCTACCCGTCCTCGCAAGGCGGACCGCCGGCTGAAGGAGTTCGCCCAGCGTGCCGCTGAACTCGCGGGCCCCGAGCACGACGCGAAGCTGCGCCTGCTGATCGACGAGGTCAAGGCACTCATCGCCGACGGCCACGACCCCATCGTGTTCTGCCGCTACATTCCCACGGCCGACTACGTCCGTACCCACCTCCACGATGCTCTCGGTGGCCGGGCCCACGTCGAGGCGATCACCGGCAACCTGCCCCCCGAGGCGCGAGAGGCACGCGTCGCGGAGCTCACCGTACGGCCCGGACGTCAGGTCCTGGTGGCCACCGACTGCCTGTCCGAGGGCGTCAACCTCCAGGAGCGCTTCAGCGCAGTCCTCCACTACGACCTGTCGTGGAACCCGACCCGCCACGAGCAGCGGGAGGGCCGGGTCGACCGGTTCGGCCAGCGCAGCGAACGTGTCATGGCCGTCACGCTCTACGAGACCGACACCGGTATCGACGGACTCGTCCTGGACGTCCTGATCCGCAAACACCGCGACATCGCCCAGCAGACCGGTGTCGCCCTGCCCGTGCCCAAGACGGGTGAGCGCGTCCTGGAGGCGCTCACCAACAGCCTGCTCCTGCGCGGTCGGCCCGAAGCGGCGGCCGCCGGCCAGATGTCCTTCGACTTCGGGGCGGACGAACAGATCGGGGCGGCTCGCGACGCGCTGCACCGCGAATGGGAGAGCGCCGCGGAACGGGAGTCACGGATTCCGACCAAGTTCTCCCACTCCGGTATGCGGCCGCAGGACGTCGAGGACGAGCTGACCGCGCTGCGGCAGGTCCTCGGCGCACCCGGCGACATCGTCGAGTTCACCCGGGAGTCCCTCGCCGCGCTGCGCGCCCCGGTGCGGAGTCTCCCGCACGCTCCGGGCTTCGCCGCCCAGCCCGGCCCGCTCCCCGCCGGCCTGCGCCATTCGCTCGGCGTGTACGAGACCGAGGACCAGGCGGCGGCTGCCGCCGGCACCGGAAGGGCCGCGCGCCGAACGACGGCGAAGGCCCCTCGGAGATCCCAGTCTCCTAAGAAGACCACAGGTTCCGCGACCGGCCCCCGCGACCTGGTCTTTCACCGGGACCTGCCCGTTCCGCCGAACGAGCACGCACTGGTACGCACCGACCCCGCGGTTCGCGCCATCGCCCGCTATGTCCTGGACTCGGCACTCGACCCCGCCGTATCGACCGAGGACCGGCCCGCCCGCCGCCTCGGCGTGATCCGTACGGAATCCGTCGACACCTACACCGTGCTCCTGCTGGCCCGCTATCGCCTCCAGCTCAAACTGCCCCTCAAGCGCAG
The DNA here is from genome assembly GCF_042888135.1 of Streptomyces sp. NPDC003247. Taxonomy (NCBI): domain Bacteria; kingdom Bacillati; phylum Actinomycetota; class Actinomycetes; order Kitasatosporales; family Streptomycetaceae; genus Streptomyces; species Streptomyces sp. NPDC003247. The sequence goes on along the minus strand of NZ_JBIAPF010000001.1, from coordinate 409,649 downwards.
TGGCGAGTCCAAGGAACTGGTCGCCGAGGACGCCCGTGTGCTGGGCTGGCGCCCTGACGACGACGGCGGTATCGAATGGCTCACCGACGAGGAGACCGCCCGTCTCCTCGCTGCCGAACCCAAGGGCAGCGTCATCACTGAGCAACGCGTGCGCGCCGTCAGCCGTGCCCTGGGCGAGCTGAGGCTTCCCGAGGTGCGCGACCATCTGCACGCCTACGGGGATCAGCTCGCCGCGCAGCTCACCACCGCGCATCTGCGGGTGCGCGAGGCCGCGGGCGAGCGTGGTCGTGCGCTCGGTGCTGCCGCCGCCCGCCGTATCACCGTCACCCCTGCCGGGCCGCCCGACGAGCTCGGCGTCTACGCCTTCGTACCCGCCGGAGTCCGCCGTTGACCGCCGTACTGCCCGACCCGCGGGCCGCCGTCCCCTCCGTGTCCACGTCCACGTCCGCCGTTCGGGTCGAGGGACGGCTCTTCACGGCTGATCTGCTCGCCCGGGTCACCGCAGGGGACCGCGAGCTGCCCGGCTGCGCCCCCGCCGACTACGGCCTGTACCGCGGCGAACGCATCGGCGACGCGGCGGGCCGCGCCTGGACGGCGCTCACCGGCGCCTACCGGGCCTTCCGCGACGACCTCGACCGGCTGCCCGGAGAGAAGTCCGCGACCACGCTCACCCGCAGGGCGTGGCTGCTGCGTCTGTTCACGGAACTCGGCTACGGGCCGCTGGCCGCCGACGGCGTCACCGTCGAGCACCCGGGCCGGGGCGAGCGGCTGCACACGAGCCACCGCTGGCAGGACCACCTTCCGGTGCATCTGCTGGCCTGGGACAAGCCGCTCGACCGGAAGGTGGGCAACCGGCGCGCCCCGCAGTCCGTCCTCCAGGAACTCCTCAACGTCTCGCCCGGCCACCTCTGGGGCATTCTCTCCAACGGCCAACTCCTGCGCGTCCTGCGGGACTCCACCTCCCTCGTCGGCTCCGCGTATCTGGAGTTCGACCTCGAAGCGATCTTCGACAACGACCAGTACGCCGACTTCGTTCTCCTGTACTCCCTGCTGCACGCCTCCCGTTTCGAGCTGGTGGCCAAGCCGCGTAAACGCGGTCGTGGGCGAGCCGTCGGGGACGGGGGAGAGGAACCGGACGGCGACACCGCCGAAGAACCGGAGTCGGCGGAGACGTCCGAGGGCGACGAAGGAGACAACGAGGAGGACGAGGGCGAGTACGACTCCCGTGGCGACGCTGTCGGCGGGGCCGCGCAACCGACGCTCGACGCTACCGGGGACCCCGACGCCCCCGCCCTCACCCCGGCCGACTGCCGCATCGAGTGGCTGCGCACCCACGCCGTCGAGACCGGCCTGCGTGCCCGCGACCACCTCCGTGACCAGGTCGCCGACGCCCTCGGCGTGCTCGGCACCGGCTTCCTGGACACCAACGAGCATCTGCGGGACGCCGTCGCACGCGGCGGCCAGGAGACCCTGGAGGAGTTCCACCACGAACTGCTGCGCCTCGCCTACCAGTTGATCTTCCTGTTCGTGGCTGAGGACCGAGGCATTCTCCTCGACCCGGAGGAGTCCGAGGAGGTGGCGCGCGCCCGTAAGCGGTACATGGCCTACTTCTCCACCAGACGCCTGCGCCGCATCGCCTTCCGCCGCCCCGGAGACCGCAACACCGACCTATGGCCTGCCTTGTGCAGAGTGCTCGACGCCCTCGGCACCGACGGCGGGGCACCCGCTCTCGCCCTGCCCGAACTCGGCGGCCTGTACTTCCGGGACGTCCGGGACGAGGACGACGTCGCCGACACCCGGCTCGGCTCGGCCGAACCGCTGCGTACCGCCAGGCTGCCCAACGACCGCCTCCTGGAGGCCGTACGGCTGCTGTGCCAGGTCCAGGACACGAACCGCCGCTGGCAGCGCGTCGACTACCGCCACCTCGGCGCCGACGAACTCGGCAGCGTCTACGAGTCCCTGCTGGAACTACGGCCCCGGCGCAGCGCCCAGCCGGAACGGTTCTGGCTCCAGACCCTCGCCGGCAACAAGCGCAAGACGACCGGTGCCTACTACACACCTGTCAGTGTCATCGAGAAACTCCTCGACGAGGCACTCGACCCGGTCATAGACCGCTTCGCGACGGCCGACCCGCGCCGCCTCCTCGACCTGACGTTCATCGACCCCGCCTGCGGTTCGGGCCACGTCCTGGTCGCCGCCGCGCGCCGCGTCGCCCTCCGTTACGCCCAGCTCGACACCGGGGACCCCGAACCGGCCCCGGAGCGGGTGCGGGCCGCGCTCGCCGAGGTCGTACGCCACTGCGTGCACGGCGTGGACATCAACCCGATGGCCGTGGAGATCGCCAAGGTCTCCCTGTGGCTGGAGTCCCTGGAGCCCGGCCGGCCCCTCGCGTTCCTCGACGACCGCGTCAAGGTGGGCAACGCCCTGCTCGGTACGACGCCGAAACTTGTCGCGGAGGCGATCCCGGACGGCGCGTTCAAGAAACTCGCGGGCGACGACGGCAAGATCCTCACGCGGCTCAAGGCGACCAACAAGAAGGAGCGCGCGGGCGGCGACGGAATCCAGGCGGCCCTGGGGCGCAGCCCGCTACGGGTCGGGACGGCCGAACTCCGTCAGGAGGCCGAAGTACTGGCCCAGCTGCCGGGCCGCAGTCTGTCCCAGGTGCGCGAACAGGCCCGCCGCTACGAGGAGTTCGTGCGGGAGTCCGAGGAACGCCAACGCCATCAGCGCGTCGCGGACGCCTGGTGCGCGGCTTTCCTGTGGCCCAAGTACGAGGGCGCTCCCTCGGCAATCACGAGCACCACCCTGCTGTACCTGGCGGACGGCGGCACTCTGGACGAAGAGGAGACCGAGACCCTCCAGAACATCGCCTCCCGCAACCAGTTCTTCCACTGGCACCTGGAGTTCCCGCGCGTCTTCCGCGTCGAGAACGACGAAGACGACGACCACAACCCGGACACAGGCTGGCAGGGTGGCTTCGACTGCATCCTCGGCAACCCGCCCTGGGAGCGCGTCAAGATCCAGGAGAAGGAGTGGTTCGCCTCCCGTGACGAGACCGTCGCCGACGCGCTCAACGCCCACGAGCGCAAGAAGCTCATCGCGGCGCTTCAGGAGAGCGAGGACGCCGTCGACCGCGAGCACTACCACGACTTCCAGGTGGCGCTGCGCGAAGCGGCGGGTACGACGCTGATGCTCCGCAGCTCCGGCATCTTCCCGCTCACCGGACACGGCGACGTCAACACGTACGCGGTGTTCGCCGAGCGCGCCCGGATGCTGCTCGCCCCGAAGGGCATGTCGGGGCTTGTGCTGCCGACGGGGATCGCGACAGACATGACGACGTCGCGGTTCTTCGGGGATCTGGTGGAGCGGCGGCAGTTGGTGACGGTGTTGGACATGGAGAACGAGGAGAAGCTCTTTCCCGACGTCACCAACCGGTACAGCTTCTGCCTGTTCACCATTTCCGGTTCGGGCGGGCGCCACGAGCGGGCGCGGCTCGCGTTCCGGGCCCGCAGGCCCGACCAGTTGGATGCCCGTACCTTCGAGTTGGACGCGCAGGGCTTCCGCGACATCAATCCCAACACGCGGACCTCACCTGTGTGCGAGAGCCCGGAGCACCTGAGCGTGCTGCGGGGGATTCACGAGCGGGTGCCGGTGCTGTGGGCGAACAAGGGGATGGGGGGTGAGCGGAATGCTTGGGGGTTGCGCTTCATGCGTATGTTCGACATGGCTAGCGACTCAAAGAGGTTCCTGACGGACGAGGCTCTGCTCAACGACGGCTGGACTCGCGTCGGCACCACGTTCGTGCGCGAGAACGAGCGTGCTCTGCCGCTGTATGAGGGCAAGTTCGTCCACCACTACGACTCGCGTTTCGCGACGTACGAGAACGCGACGCAGGCGCAGATGAACAAGGGGACGCTGCCCCGGCTGGACACCGGGGCGCATGAGGATCCCTATGCGGTGCCGCTGCCCCGGTACTGGGTGCTGGAGGAGCAGGTTGAGAGTCAGATCGCTAAGGAAGGGCGTACATGGCCCCATGCCTGGTACCTGGGAAGGCGAAATGTCAGCAGGGCCTCGGACCAACGAACTGTGATCGTTGCTCCGGTGCCTCGCGTGGCGGCCGGAGACAAGCTTCCCCTGATGTTCCCCCAACAGTCCCCAGACCTCTTGCTGGCCAACCTGACTAGCTTCGTACTTGATTTCACCGCGCGGCAAAAGCACTCCGGTGCATCGCTTTCGTACTTCGTGGTAGAGCAGTTGCCCGTTCTTGAACCCGACGCCTACATGCGCGCGGCCCCCTGGCTCGCGAACGAGCCCTCCGCCCCCTGGATCCGCGACCGCGTCCTCGAACTCACCTACACCTCGCACGAGCTGGCCCCCTTCGCCCGCCACCTGGGCGACGAGGGAGCCCCGTTCGTCTGGGACGAGGAGCGCCGTTTCCTGATGCAGGCCGAGCTGGACGCTGCGTACTTCCACCTGTACGGCGTGTCCGAGGGTGAGGCCGCCCTCGTGCTGGACAGCTTCCGGGCGTTCCGCAACAAGAAGCCGGAGCTGTTCCAGCGTACGAAGGACGAGATCCTGGCGGTCTACCGAGAGATGGCGAAGGCGGCGGAGCAGGGCACACGGTACGTCCACGCCGAGCTGAGCCCGGCCCCCGGCCGGGGCCGTCGGCACGGGCCCGGTACGAGTCCGCTCACCCGGTCGGTGCCCCCGGCCCCGGAGCCGCCGGACTCAGGCGGGCAGGCGGTCGCGGACGTGGGTCGGCCTGACGCAGAGGACGTCCTGTTCGGCATGGCGGACATAGGGGAGGACGAGCAGCTCGGCTTCTGGAGCTGAGGCGCGGCAGGGGGATCAGCGCCGGTCACAGTTCGCCGGCGATGACCCCTTCCCGGAAGGCGGCCCACTCTGAGGCCGTGAAGCGCAGGGGTTCCCGTCCGGGGTTCTTGGAATCCCGGACGGCCCTGGCTCCACCGGGGAGTTGGGCGACTTCTACGCAGTTCCCTTCCCCTCCACTTGCTGATGCCTTGCGCCACACCGCCTTGGTCAGGTCGACGGCGTACAGGTCCGACTTACGGTTGCCGTTCACTTGCGCTGTTTCTCCTCGATGCGCGTGATCAGAGCCAACGAGTCATCGGTCGGGAGCGCTGCCGCGACGATGCGTTCGAAGGCGTCAGCGAAAGTTCGAACATCGCCGACGCCCTCAACGTAGGACGAGCCGATCAGATTCTCCAGTAGTACTACGTCGGGCATCGGTGGAGGGAAGCTGACCAGGCTGAAACCGCCGACGTTCCCCGGGTGCGGTGTGGCATCCAACGGCATGACCTGAAGAGTCACATGGTGCATGTCGGCGACATCGAGCAGCCGCTGCAACTGCTCGCGCATGGTCGTGGGGCGGAGAGCGAACCGCTGGTGCAGGGCGGCCTCATGGATGACCGCCCAAAGCTTCAGCGGGCCATCGGGGCGCGTGAGTACGGACTGTCGCGCCTGGCGCACTTCGGCCAGGGCCGCTACTTCTTCCGGTGTGCGCGTGATCGCGTTCGCTGCGATGCTCTCGCGTGCGTATGCGGCGGTCTGCAACAGCCCCGGGATGAGCAGCGGGGCGAATTCGCGGATGCTCTCGGCATCCGATTCCAGTGAGATGTAGTCGGCGTAGGACGGGGAGACGATGCCGCTGTACGTCTGCCACCAGCCTTGCTTGCGGGCGTCCTTGGCCAGTGCCTCCAGCGCCGCCACGACTTCCGGGTCGACCGTGCCGTACGCCTTCAGTAGCGGAGCCACCTCGCCGGGGCGGATGTAACCGTTGGCTGTTTCGATGCGGGAGAGCTTCGGCCCGATCCAGCCCATGGTCGCGGCGGCAGCATCGAGGCTCAGACCGGCCGTGTTGCGGTACTGGCGCAGGGCCTGCCCGAGACGTCGGCGGCGGACGGTCGGAACGGGGCGCATGTTTGGCATGTCGGCAGCATGGCACCACCCGCTGAGGTGTGGCGATGGGAACGAATAGTCGAGTATGCAATTCGAGGTGACAAGGTTGCGAGTTCAGGTGCTCAAGCGTCACGCTGAAGTCAAGTTGGTGTGCTCAGTCATCAATTGCTGTACTTAGCATGTCTGTCGCCGCGAGGAGGCGCCATGCACCCCACCCCCACCGAGGCCACGCCCGCCCATGCCACCCCCGCCACAGCCACCCCCGATCCGCCCGAACTCGCACCCACCACCCCCGGCTACTACCTCCGCGCCCGCCCCCAGGGCTTCGCCGCCCACTTCTGCGCCTCGCCGCAAAACCTCTGCGGAGTAAGGGCGTCGACCCGTTCCGCGCTCCTTGCGTATGGCATGGGGCCCGACGTCGTCGACGCCGTGCAGCTCGTCGTCTCCGAGCTGGTCGGCAACTCGGTGCGGGCCTGCGGAGACCACGTACCGCTCGTCGTGGAGGTGTACGTGACGTTGTACGGCATCGCGGTGAACGTGCACGATCCGAACCCCGGCGTCCTGCCACGGCGAAGGGCTACACCGCTGGACAGTGCCGACGCGGAGTCTGGGCGGGGGCTCGGCCTGGTCGATCTGCTCGCGCCGGACTGGCAGGTACGGCGGTCGGCGATCGGGAAGCAGGTGCGCTGCCGCGTGCCTGTGCCCGCTCGGCCCATGCTGAACTGAACGACAGTGCCCGCGCGGTAGGGCTTGCGGCGCGACCCGGAAGCACACCGCGCCTGCCGGAGCGGCATCGTCACCGGTGATCGCGCCCGGATGCAGGAACCCGCCGCCCAGTCCCCGCCAGGCCGGATCGTGCCGCGGCTTGAACACCGTCCCGTCGCCGGATTGTCAGTGAGCGCCGCTATGTTGGTGGCACTGGAGTTGATCGGCCTGTGACCGGGGCGTATGCGCCGGGATGGGGCGAGAACGGAGGGGCTGGGGGATGTCATGACCGTGGTCTTCGACTTGAACGCGCGTGCGGTGCACGGCGCCATGCAGGTGCTCGCCAAGCTGCCGAAAGGTCATGGGCTGGCGTTCCGCGAGGTGTGGGAGCGGGTGCAGGAGCTGGACCCGTCGTTGAAAGCGGACTGGGAGGAGGCATTCCCGGACCTGTCGACCACGATCAGGACCAAGCTGCGGTACGAGAGCATCAACCTCGGCAAGGCGGGCTGGCTGCGCAAGACGGGCCGGACGTGGAGGCTGACCGGCCCGGGGCGTCAGGCGTTCCTGGCGTACGAGGGCGATCCGGCGGCACTCCTGACCCGCGCGTACGAGAGGTACGGGTACTGGAGTACCGAGCGGGCGGCCTTCGACCGGGCGGCGGAGATCCTTGAGACCCTGCCGGACGCCAACCAGTGGGTGGAGATCGCCGACCTGGCGCAGGCTGTCGCCCTGGACGAAGAGCCGCTGCGGGCGTGGCTTCAAAGTCATCGCCCCACCGGCTGGCATCTCGCGCTGGGAGCGGACGGGGAAGTTCCCGAGCAACTCGGTCTGGCGGAGAACGAGTACGACGAGTGGCGCACGCTCCTTGAGGAGAGTCGGGTCTATGACCCGGCTGCCTCAGGGGCACATGCGGTGCGCGCACTGCTCACGAAGAGAATCCGGGGGGAGGAGCTTCAGGACCTCGTTCCTCAGGAACTCAAGGCCGCGGCCCCGGAGGACAAGCCGCGTCGGCGAGCCTGGCTCATCCGCGGAACCGACGGGAGGGGAGCGACGCTGATCCGCTCGCTGTGGCGGGAGAAGGGCGTCTGCACGCTCTCGGCGGACCGGCTTCCCGGACTGGCAGAGGGGGATGAACCGGAGCACGTGCGGCAGGTCGTCGACCTGTACTACACCGATCTCAGCCAGTCCCGGCGCACTGAAACGGCCACGGCCTTCTACGCCTTCCTGTCCCGGATGAGGGAGGGCGACATCGTGGTCACCACCGATGGCGACCAGATCTACCTCGGTGAGGTCAAGGGCCCGGCCGTGTCGACCGTCACAGGGGACGGGACCGTTCTGCAGAGGGCGGTCGACTGGAGCAACCTGGACAGCCCGCTCACCATGGGCGACCTGCCCGAGGCGCTCGCCGGACCGCTGGGCAACCCGAACTCCGGCCTGCTCGAACTTTCCGAGTTCACCGGCGACCTCGAGGTCTTTCTCGACGAGGATCCCGAGCAGACTCCCACGGGCGCGGTCGATGCCGCCGAACTGCCCGACGCCACGCAGGAGCTGGCCGACGAACTGACCATGCGCGACACTGAATGGCTCCAGGACTGCGTGGAACTGCTTCGTGACCGGCCCCAGTTGATCCTGCACGGACCGCCGGGCACCGGAAAGACCTTCGCGGCCCTCGCCCTGGCCCGCCACCTCACGGCGGGCCGGTCGGCCAACGTCCAGTTGGTGCAGTTCCATCCGGCCTATTCGTACGAGGACTTCTTCGAGGGCTTCCGCCCGCGCGCGGTCCCTCTCACGCCGGAGGAGACCAAGAGTGGGAGCGGTCCGAAGGTGGTGACGGGAGGACCCGCCGGAAAGGATCTCTCGGACACCGGGTCCGGCATCGTCTTCGACCTGGTCCCGGGCCCCCTCAAGAACCTCGCCGAGAAGGCCGACGACAACCCCGGCGAGAACTTCGTCCTGGTCATCGACGAGATCAACCGTGGCCATCTCGCCAAGGTCTTCGGCGAGCTGTACTTCCTCCTCGAATACCGCCGTGAGTTCGTGCACCTGCTGTACGGCTCGGACAAGGGGCGCCGCTTCAGGCTGCCGCGCAACCTGGTCATCCTTGGCACGATGAACACGACGGACCGTTCGATCGCCCTCATGGATGCGGCGATGCGCCGGCGTTTCTCCTTCATGGAGCTGCACCCGTCCGAGAGGCCGGTGGATACCGTTCTCGCCGACTGGCTGGCGAAGAAGCAGTTCCCGCAGGACGCCGCTCGTCTCCTCGACGCTCTCAACAACCGCATCGAACGGGCCCGGCTCGACGACCGCGACTTCCGGATCGGCCCGTCCTACTTCATGCGCACGCCGGTGCACACCCACCCCAAGGGCCTGGACCGGGTCTGGCGCCACCAGATCCTGCCCCTGCTCAAGGAACTCCACTGGGGGGACGACGTGGACGTCTCATCCGAGTACGGCCTGGAAGGGCTGCGGGAGGAGCTCGGACTTGGCGCACCCACCGCTACCCCGGCCGCTGAGGAGGGGACGGGCGAAGGCGTTCCGGCGGCGCGAGGGGCCGCTGAGTGACGGAGGTCAGCGGGCGGCAACGGCTCGACATCGCGGTGCGGGCCGCTCTTACGGCGCCTGTCGGCGCCACTGTCGAGGCCGTGCCGCAGGCCACCGGTGTGACAACGGCTCGGCGTGGTCGGGACCCGTTCCCCGTCGATGTGGCCGAGGGTGGCGGATGGAGTGCCTGGACCCTGACCGCCGCACAAGTGGACACGCTCAGCTCCGAGGACGCCCGCAAGCTCATCGAGGTTCGTCCAGCCGGCCGGGGCGCGGACCGTTCCCGCTGGGAGCTGAGGGCCAGACGGACGGTCGGTGCGGTTCGGCTCGGCACGGCCGAGGGCGTCGTCCAACTGCGTATCGCCCCGAAGGTCACGGTGGACCGGCTGCTGTATCTGCTGGCCTACGCGCCGCGCTGGGCGCGCTGGCAGCCCGACCCGGTCGACGCGGCCGTACGGAACGAACTGTTCCCGGCGATCGCCCACACTTTCGCCCGAGCAGCCGAACAGGCACTCCGTCGCGGCCCGCTGTCCGGATACCGGGGGCGAGAGGACACCTCGATGATGCTGCGCGGGCGGCTGCGCGCAGCCGCTCAGCTCCGCAGCCGCCCAGGTCTCGCCCTTCCCCTGGAGATCTCGTACGACGAACACACCCCCGACATCCCCGAGAACCAACTGCTGCTCGGTGCGGCCCGCCGCCTCACCCGGCTTCCAGAAGTCCAGTCGCAGGACCGTGCCAGACTTCGGAGGCTGGACGCCCTGTTGGACGGCGTGACCGCACCGGTGCTCGGAGCTCCCGTGGCGGCATGGACGCCCAGCAGACTCAACGCCCACTACATCCCGGCTCTGCGCCTCGCCGAGATCATCCTCAAGGGCGCTTCCTTCGAATACACCGATGGCCGGCCGGTCAGGGTCGACGGCCTCCTCCTCAACATGGAGAAAGCCTTCGAGGAGTTCCTCGCGAAGGCCCTCGGGTCCGCACTCGAACGGCAGATCGGAGGGCGCTTCCAGGCTCAGGCGAACACACACTTCCTGGACGACCGGAGCGAGTACCCCCTCCTGCCGGACCTCGTGCACAAACTGCCGGGCGAGGACGGGGCCCTGCATCCGGCCATCCTCGTGGACGCCAAGTACCAGGACGGCGTCAAGCGGGCCAATCTCTACCAGATGCTGGCGTACTGCACCTGCTTCGGACTGTCCGAGGGGCATCTCGTATCCGTCGCGGGGGACGAAGACGGCACGGGGATACGCGTTCCCGTTCCCGGCGGTGCGATCATGCTCTACCAGCATGTGGTGGACCTGTCTCTGCCGCCCCAGGCACTCGCGGCCCGTGTCGATGACCTCGCGAGGACGATCGCGGCAGCCCGGACTACAACTCCGCGGCCTCGTACAAGGACGGGAACATAAGCGTGGGAACACCTGCTGCACTGTGGCTTTTTCGGGCGCCGTGTACGCGCTACCCCACTGAATTCGGACATTCCGCAGTGGCCGTACCAGTCATGCGGAGAGAGTGAGCGGACGATGACGTCTGATCTTCCCGGCCTTGAACGCACCGACTACGCCCCCTTCGCGCACTTCACCGTCCCTAACACCACCCTCTCCCGCAGGGTGATGTGGACGTTGGCGTCCCGACGGGTGCCTCGGATGGGCCCGGCGTAGAGCCCGACTCGTCTGTTTCCTGGGGGCTTTGACCACTGGAAACGCAGGTCAGAGGCCATTTCTCGTGTATTGGCAGGCCCCGCAGGGCCCCGGTCCACACCGGTTCAAGCAGGACTGCGCGGATACGTACGTAGCCACGAAAGTACCCAAACCTCGCGGGCTGGAGGCGGGCGTCCGGCGGGCCGAGGCTATCGCGGTGCCTGAGGCTTCCTGTGCTTGCCGGTCCCGGGGCCAAGCCTCGGCGCCGGCCCCGAGGAAGGGACGGTTTCGGTGTCGGGGAACAGAACCCGCTTCACCTCCGCGAGGTTCGCTGCGAAACCGTAGGGCTCCCAGATGTGTCCGTTCCATCGCTGGATCGCCCGGGGCGCGTCGGGGTTCAGATGCGACCCACGTGTGCCGTCGCCGTTCACGAGAGGTACGGCGCGGAGCTGTCCGATCCTTGCGTCACGGCGCTCGGCCCACTGGGACAGCGACTCATCGTCCATTCCTAGGAGGGTAGTGGCTCAGGCGAGCCGGTGTTCCCAGCGCAGCGACGGGCTCCGGTCGATCCAGTACAGGTGGGATGTGGTTGTCACGCGGAGCCGAATGGCGTCGATGTCCGGCGTCCCGGCGTCCTGCCAGGAGACAAGGGAGCGTTCGATGTCGTCCCACAGAGCCACGGGGCCGCCCTGGCGGACGGTCCAGCTCTCGCCGTCGGCGAGGAACTCGGCGAACGACTCCCGCTCCGGATCGAACAGGTACCGCAAGGGTGAGCCGTCGGCGCGGGTGGCGCGGACGAACTGTGCACCGGGTGCGGCGAGCTGTGCGAGGAAGGCGGGCATCCACTCCTCCAGGACGAGAGGGGACACCAGTGCGGTCCGCTCGCTGTCCGCGTAGGCGGTCCGGGCGGAGAGGTCGCCCGCCACGGGCGTCACCGCCTGGGCCCGTGCCTGCATGAAGGAGGAGCCTCCGATGATCGCGCCCTCAGCGGTACCGTCATCACCGACGGTGACCCTGGCGAGGCCGGTTCCCCAGGGCCAGGAGCCGACCGTGCCGAGAACGATGCCACCGGGCCTCGTCTGCCGCACCCACGTGTACGGGATGCGACGTACGGCGCAGGTGGCGATGACCCGGTCGTACGGTGCTCGGTGCGGATGGCCCAGAAGCCCGTCGCCCGGCACGGTCCACGTCGAGTAGCCGACGGTTTCCAGGGCGGCATCCGCGCGTGCCGCCACCTGAGGGTCGACCTCGACCGTGGTGACGTTGTCCTCGCCGAGGTAGTGGCACATCAGGGCTGTGGAGTAGCCGGTGCCCGTGCCGATCTCCAGGACGTGGTGGTCCGCCTTGAGGTCCAGGGCCTCGACCATGCCGACGACGGTGGTCGGGTCAGTCGAGGACGACGTGGGCACGCCCGCGACGGGTTCGCCGGTCTGGTCGGCGGTGAGGTGGCCGTCGAGCTGGGTGGTGAGGGTGCCGACGCTGTACGCGACCTTCAGCCACTCGTCCGGGGTCGTACCGACGACGGTGACGGGCCGCCAGGTCCGCCCCTCGTCGAGGAAGACTCCGGGGTGGAGGAACTGCTCGCGAGGGACGGTCTCGACGGCCCTGCGCAGCCAGGGGGAGTTCAAGACGCCCTTGCGCTTGAGCAGCGCGGCCATGCGGCGCCGCTCGGATGCCGAGTCGGTCATCGGCTGTCTCCTTGCGTGAGTAGGTCGGCGAAGGCGGCGGACATCGGGAGGCCGGTCTCCGACTCCAGCCACCCCCACTGCCCGTTGGGGTTCAGCTCCAGCCACCAGTGGTTCCCTGCCCCGTCCACCGCGAGGTCGAAGCTTCCGGACACCAGTCCCAGACGGTCCAGGTAGGTGTGCAACACCATGTCCACGCGGCTGGGGAGGCGTTCGACGGTGTAGGTCAGGGCGCTGTAGTCCTTGCGCCAGTCCAGCAGCTCGGAGTCGATGCGTACGGCGAAGGTGTGCCGGCCCACGATCAGGACACGGAGGTCGGCGACCTTGTCCACCCGGGCCTGGAACAGGTGGGGTGTGACGCGAACGCTGTCGTCGATCTCGTCGGCGGTGACGGGGGCAGTCCATCCGGTTACCGGCACGCTCTCACGTGAGTACGGGGTCCACCGCAGCGTCTTGAAGATCGCTTCCCTTTGGGTGCGGATGAACTCGCGCGCCTCGGCCGGGTCGTTGGTGACGAGGGTGGGCGGGACGGTGAAGCCGAGCTGCTGGGCGAGAGCGAGCTGGGCGGGCTTGTAGTCGGCCGCCGCAATGCGTAACGGGTGGTTGACCCAGAGCGGTCCGTCGAAGGCGTAGAGCGTGCCTCCAAGCCCGTACCGGACCTGTGCCGCTGCGAAACGGGAGTCGTCCGGGGACAGGTGGGGGAACGACGGCCACTCCGGGCGGCGCCAGTACACCGATCGGACGTGGGTCAGGTCTGCGGTTCTCGACGGGGTGCGCACCTGCCCGACCACAGGGGTCGGGCAGGTGCCGAACCGAGCCGAGACCGTGAGGTCCCCGCCGATGTCGGCGGGGTTGAACCGGACCACCGGCACATCGCGCCGATTGAGTTCGGCGATCACCATGTCGGCGGTGATGTCGTCCGCCTCGGTGGCCACCAGTACCGGCCTCTTCTCGGTCACTGTCATCAGTCCTGGCTGCTGTCCTGGTCGTGACCCTGGTCGTTCCGGGAGTCCGAGTTCGTCGTCGTGGAGGTCTCGGTGCCGGAGCTGGTGCCGTGCTTGCCCATCTCGACCACCTGACCGGTGCGGTCACGGAACACCCCGAGCTGCGTCGTGGGGTCGACGGCGACCGTGGCGTGGGGCTGGCGGATGGTCGTCGGGTAGGGCGCGAGTCGGCCCGCGCCCCACGGCCGCGTGGGGGTGGGAAGTACGACGGAGGTGGTCATGGGACTCCTTCGGTTGCAGGGGGTGATGCGGGAAACCGTCCGCGCCGACGGGTGCGGACGGCGATCTGTGGGGAGCAACTCAGAGGCGGGAGGCCTGGACGTTGCCGGCCGCGGTCGTCCACTCGACCCCGGACGCGGGCCGGATGTGCGCGACCCGGACCGTGCCGTGGCTGTGGAGCTCGTGCGTGACGGCGACGAGAACTCCCTCCCCGCGTGAGGCGATGTCGCGGACGTTCGTGTTCAGGAGCGGGTGCTGCTCGTAGCCGTCGGGCCCGACCGGGTTCACGTCTCCATCTCCTGCCGCGTCTCGCTGCGGCGCATGAACTTCTCCCAGCCGCTGGCCGCCCGTACCCGCAGAGCTCGGCTCGGCGCACCCGGTCGGGGCTCCGGCGGCGTGTACGTGCGGCCGCTGGCGCCAGGGTTCCTGCGGGGCAGTTCGGAGGTTGTCACGCGGTGGCTCCTCTCTGATGGGGCGGCAACTGGCAGCAGCCCGGACGGGACGCGGCGCGCGGCCCGCTGCCTTGGGGAGCCGCCCGGACGGTCTTTCAACCTCCGAGCGGCGTGTGACCAGTGAACGACGATCCGTTACCGTCTCCCAGAGCGGACCCCGCGCATCGCCCAGGCGTTTTCCGGGCATCGGGTGTTGCGAGTGAGGAAGGTGCTCTTCGTGAGGGGAGACCAATGGCTTTAAGGCGTAGGCGCTTTGCCGAGCGGAGGGTGGCAAAGGGTTACTCTCAGGAGGAATTCGCAGAAGCGCTTACGGTGGCCGCGTCCACCGTGGTCCGTTGGGAAAGTGGCCGTGCCACCCCACAGCCGCACCAACGGCCCAAGATCGCCAGCCTGTTAGGAGTCACCCTCTCCGAGCTGGAAGGGCTTCTCTTCGAAGAACAGCCGGCCGAAACCGCCGTGCTTCCTGACACCCCACCCCTCCTCCACGGTGATGATGACGATATGAAGCGCCGCGATGTCCTGGGCCTGCTCGCCGTCACGGGCGCGCTGGTCACCCTGCCCGGTTCGGACGAGGCCCCCCGAGGACACACAGTGGCGGCGCTCCTGGAGACAGGGGAGGAGCTGCACCGCAGTCTGTGGCAGGTCTTCACCCTCTCGGACTCCAAGCCGACCGTCTTCCCGGCGGTCCGCAAGCAGCTCGACGTCCTGACGAAGGGCCTGGCCGAGGCGCGTACCGCAGCGGACCGGGCCCGGCTGTGCACGATGGCGGCCGACCTCTACCAGCTCGCCGGCGAACTCTTCTTCGACGCCAACTGGTACACCGACGCCGCACAGTGCTACACGCTGGCTGCCAACGCCGCCCATGCTGGTGGTGACCACGACCTCTGGGCCTGTGCCATGACCCGCCACGCCTACGTCGAGCTGTACGCGCGCCGCGCGCCCGCTGCCCAGCCCCTGCTGGCGGTGGCCTCCCGGATCGCCCGGCGGGGCGACAGCGCGCTGTCCACCCGCCACTGGGTCGCCGCCGTCCAGGCCCAGGTGTGCGCGGCCATGGGCGACATCGACGGCTGCGCCCGGGCCCTCGACGAAGCCGAGAAGGTGCACTCCCTCGACGGCCACTCCCACAACGGCGGCTGGCTCCGCTTCGACGGTTCCCGCCTCCCCGAGGAACGAGGGGCCTGCTACCTTCAGCTCGGCCGTCCTGACCTCGCGAAAGATGCCCTCACTGCAGCCCTCGCCCAACCACTGTCGCTGCGCCGCCGCGCCGCCGTACTGAGCGACCTTGCTGCCCTTGGGGCCCACCGGGGCGACGTCGATCAGGTCGTGCAGTACGCGGACGCAGTGCTCAGCCTGGCCGACCGGTCGAACTCGGGATTCATCGGCAAGAAGCTGGACGGATTTCGAGGGCGTCTTGCCCCGCTCATGTCCGACGGCCGAGTCTCGGATCTGGATCACCGAATCGCGGCGCTTTCGCGCACCGCATGACGAGAGGGACACGTGTATGAGTGACGGTCGGATCTTCCGCGAGGCGTGGATCGCCGGCGTGACCAAGCACTACCCCGGTGAACCGAAGCCCGGCTACATCACGCCGTGGAACGAGACGCCCGAGTGGGAGCGCGAGGCTGCCGCCGCCGTGTATGGACAGGTTCGGGACTTCATCAAGGTCAGCGAAGGGCACGCCACACGGCTCACCCGCGAGCAGAAGGGCCGCTTCGTCGCGATCTGCTGGACCGCTCAGATGTTCAAGCACTTCGAGGAGCCGAAGCCCGGATATGTCGCCGACTGGGCCGACCTGCCGGCCTGGCAGCAGGAGACGGACTCGGACATCTTCGAGCACATCGAGCAGACCGCCTGAACCCCGAGAACGACGGAGCCCCCGTGCGGACCGTGCCGGGCGGGGGCGTCGAATTACGTAGCCATCAAGGTAGCCACGGAAGCGACCTCTCTGCACGTTTGTGCAGGTCATAGCGTTGAGGTGATTCTCCCCGGCGTACAGCCCGACTCGTCTGCCGGCCCCTTCACGCCGTGCCCTAAAGGGGCCGGTTGCCCCCGCGGCCGCTCTCACCCTGTCGTCATACGCGTATTACGATGTCTTCGTGGCAAAAGCGCGCATCACCATCAGCTTGGAGCAGGACCAGGCCGAACGCATCAGGCAGCACGCGGAACGGGTGGGCATGGACGTCTCGGCCTACCTGGTGCATGCCGCGACGCGCCAGATGGCCGAGAGCGATGCCATAGAGGAACAGTTCGCCGAGGTGGACGCACTCATCGCCCGGGCGGAGCAGGCAGCGGACGGGCTGCCCGCCGAGCCAGCCCCGGAACCGGCCGCGGAACTGACGGAGCAGGAACGCCACGAGGTCGAGGAAGCCCTGGGGCTCGTCCACGGCCGGGACCGGCAAGGCCGCCGTCCGGGACACGCCGCGTGAGCGCACGGGTGCCAGTCTATGATACTGGCATGCTCATCGCACTCGCCGACCGCAAGGCGAAGGCGGTGGCTCTCCACGAGGGACTGCGCACGGCCCCGCACCGGGCGCTGGTACTCGGACCGGTCCTCGCCCAGGTGTGGCGCCCCCAGCCTGCGCTGGTGCACGCCCTGTCCGGCGTACTGAAGGACTGCACGGTCCCTCGCGCCCGTACGTCCGAGCCGCCCATGCGTGAGACGAAGGCGGGCCGTCCGGAGTGTCTGGCCTGTGCGACGGGCCCGGACCTCGCGGACTGGCGGCGCATCGGCACCGCTCTGGGGCGGGCGGCCCTGCCGGCGAAGAAGCGGCCGGACGCGGTGGACGCCTGGGTGGCTCTGGCGGCAGCCCTGCACGGCAGCGCGGTGATCTTCACCACCGATCCGGGGGACATCCACGCCTACCTGACGGTCCTCGCGCCTACGGACGTACACGTGGTTGCCGTCTGACGACCGGGAGTCACGTTCCGCCCCGTCCACATGGTCGGGCGGGAGGTGGCGGGAGGTGAACGAGCATGCGTCAAGACCTTGGGCGTGGATCACGGCGATCCGGCCGTCGTCGGGGCCGCCGCAGTCACTCGGCTCCAGTCGCCGCCAGGTGCCTACGCAGTACGGCCTCGATCTCCGTGGCGTCGCCTGTCGCCGGCAAGGGCCAGGGTGTCTCGTCGCCGTTCTCCATGACGAAGCTGCTGAGGAATCGCACACTCGTAGGTGAGGGAACGTAAGAGTCACGGAGCCACTTGGCGAACAAGGCCGCCCCGTGTGCGGTCACGTCGATGACGCTGACGTGGGCGTAGTCCGGGGCGGGCATGGCGGCCGTCCCGGTGACGAAGACGTCCGGCGCCACCTCGATCTCGAAGTCCAGGTCAGGGACATCGCGGAGGCCGGAGGTGTTCGGCTCCAGGAAGGCGTCGGGGAAAGACCGCTCCAGCGCGTCCCTGAACGTCTCCAGACCCGCCTGCCATGCGGCCGGGTTGTCCTCAGGCGGAGCGAAGACGAAGTTCGACCGCAGGTTGTGCTCGACTGTCACAGAGGTCCTTCACTCTCAGGGCACGTACCGGGCGGAACCGGTGACACCGTTCATGGCCATCATGGACTCCCAGTAGGCCGCGTTGTCCTTGCCGTTGGTCACGATCTCGAGGCCGCGGATCTCGGAGTTCGCCGGGTTGGTCATCGCGCTCTTGTACCGGCGCAGCTCCGACTCGTCGCTCCGGTACATGCCGTCGATGAGCGGGTCCCACTTCGGATTTCCCTGTGCGTCCACCTTCACGGGCTTGGCGAGGGTCTCGTTGACGCGCTCGATGCTGCGGAAGCTGCGCTTCGCGCAGTCCGGGTCGCGTACGTGCTTCGCCTCGACCAGGTAGCCGTCGACGGGGCGTATGCTGTCCACGATGAGCCCCTGCTTACGGCCGACGAGCGGTACCTCGCGCTCCGGGTAGCCGGCCACGCGCAGTTGATAGGCGTTGTCGGGATTGGTGGGACCACCGCCTCCCGCGAACCCTCCCGTGTTGAGCGAGTTGAGCCGGGTACGGAACTGCTGCTGCTCTCCCAGGGTGAGCAGACGGGTGGTGCCGGGCGCTCGCGGGCGTTGCGCAGGAGACCCTTGCCGGTCTCGCCCATCACATAGGCGCTGAAGCCCATCTTGTCGAGCGTGGTGGAGGCCGCCGACGTGTACACCTTCGCGAACGCCCGTCCGGCGTCGTCGTCCCCGGCCATGCCGTGCTGCCGGTCGAGTTCATGGAAGAGGGCGATGGTGGTGTCACGGGTGCCGACCATGACGGTGCCCACCATTCCCATGGACGCCTTGATCCATGCCCTCGGCGATGACCTTCAGGTCCGGTGGCAGTCCCACGCTCGTCTCCGTCCGATGAACAGACTTGTCGACGTCTGTAGTTGACTATCCGTTCTATCGCACAGGTGTCCTGCCGGGAGGCTGGATCCGTCACCGGGACACCTCTGCCCATACGGTCTTCACACATCCGTCACGCGGTTCGCAGCCCCAGCGGGTGGCGAAGGCGTCGACGAGGAGCAGGCCGCGACCGTTCGTGGCCGTGTCGGGCGGCGAGGGGAGTGCGGCAGGGAGTCGGGCTGCGGTGTCGGGCAGTGGCGGCAGTCGGTCCGGGCGGGTGTCGCTCACCTCGACGCGGGCGTGAGCGACGGTGAGGTGCAGGCGTACCTCGAAGTCCCGGCCCGCGGTGTGGCCGTGCGTGACGGCGTTCGCGGCGAGTTCGGCCATGATGGCGACGACGGCGCGTGTGACGGGGGCGGTGCGGGGGAGGCCCCAGTCTCGGAGCTGCTGCTCCACGAGGAGACGGGCGAGACGAGCGCCTCGGCGGGTGGAGCTGAGCTGGATTCTGAAGTGGAGGGTGGGGGCGGGAGAGGGGGCGGACGGTGGGGTGGTTGCGGGGGAGGGGTTCGTCATGCCGGCACCTGCATGTCGTGGGCGTTCCGCGCGGTGAGGTAGGGACGGACGAGGGCGTTGTCTTCCCCGCGCAGTACTGAGGTGTGGGGCGGGCGACGGAGGCCCGGACAGGGGGCGGTCGGGGCGGCCGAGGCGGACGGCGTCGTTGTGAGCTGTCGGTGGTGTCCCGACGGGGGCCACAGGAGACACAGCAGTTGCTCGAAGAGGCGGGCGAGGAAGGGCAGCACTTTGTCGGACTCCGCTTGTCGTGGGGATCGTGCCCCTGGTCCGGCCGTCGTGTGCCGGAGGGGGCGTCCGTACGCGGTCGACCTCGGGATGAGGGGCGCGGTACGGCGTCGCTGTGTAGCGATCCACTCACAGAGTGAGACGAGGGGGGTTAGGCTCGCCAGGGGGTAGCAGGTGACAAGACTTCTGTCGCACGGGAGTTGACCTTGAGTAACATCTACGGGGACTGGTTGAAGGCTCAGCGAGAGGCGGCCGGGTTGACGCAGCAGGAGCTGGCGGACCAGGCGATCATGACCCGTTCGCACATCTCGCACATCGAGGTCGGCCGCCGCATCCCGTCGAAGGAGGACGCGCGACGGCTGGACAGGGCGCTGGACACGGGGGATGTGCTGAGCAGCTTCCTGCCGGATGAGGGTGCGGCCGTCGCGGAGTACTTTGAGGCGGCTCGGCTGTTCGAACAGCAGGCAACGGTGATCCATGAGTTCGCGCCGTCGTTCGTGCCGGGCATCCTCCAGACCAAGAGGTACGCGCGTGCGGTTCTGAGCACGTCCTTCCCTCCAGTGAGCGAAGAGGAATGTGACAGGCTCGTTGTCACACGCCTGGACCGTGCCAAGATCCTCGACGACTCGGTTAGCCCGATCGTCTGGGCCCTGCTCGACGAAGCTGTACTGCGTCGCGTTGTGGGCAGCCGAGAGATCATGGCCGAACAGATCATGCACCTGGTTCGGCTTGTGGAGAGCGGGCGTGTGCGCGTACACGTGATGCCCTACGGCATCGGTGCGTATCAGCTGCTCCAAAGCTTGGTGACCTTGATGTGGTTCGAAGATCAGCCCCCGGTTGCTTACTCAGAAGGCGTCCAGGTCGGCAAGGTGCATGACTCTCCGGCCGTGGTCACACGCCTGCAAGGCGTCTACGCTCTGGCACTGAGCGACGCACTGTCGCTGAAGGAGTCGTTGGCCATGATGCGGGCGATAGCAGAGGACTACGGACGCCGTGACTGAGCAGACCATCTCGAACAGTTCCGCGTTGCAAGGCTGGCGTAAGTCGTCATACAGCGGCCCCGAAGGCGGTAGTTGTGTCGAGGTGCTCGACGGACACCCGGCCGGTGTCCCGGTCCGGGACTCCAAGGCTCCGCAGGGGCCCGCGCTGGTCTTCTCGACGGCCGGCTGGTCGGCGTTCGTCGAGACGGTGAAGACCAGCGCGGTTCGGTCTTGAGCGGGCAAGCCGGACGACAGCCGATTCCTTAGCCTGCGTCTGTCCGTTCTGCTCCATGCGGGCGGGCGGACGTTGTGCTGCGCCCAGAGCGCCCAGAGCGCCCAGAGCGCCCGGGTGTCATGGAGCGGTCGTGCCCAGCGACCGCTCCGCGACCCGGGCCAGATGCCGCCCGAACACCCCCCGCGCGTCGGGCGTCAGTGTCCGCAGTGCCACCAGCGCCGTGATCACGACGTCGCAGAGTGCGGCCTCGACGTCCTCCCAGGTGTGGCTGGTGCCCTTGCGGGGGTTCTGGCCGGTCGCGCCGATGACCGCCTGGGCGGCCTCGCCGACCTCCTCGGAGAGTTTCAGCATGCGCAGCAGCAGGCCCTCCCGGCCGTCGATCGGCTGATCGGCGTCCAGCCAGGCCCACAGGGCGTCGACGGTGGCCCAGAGACCGGTGGGGACGGGGGCCGGTGGGGGCGGGGTGCTGTCGGTCATGGGCGCAGCCTGCCCCCGTCGGTCACTCCTCGAACAGCGCCTCCTGCTCGCCCTCCTGGCGGCGCCGCAGCCGCCGGGTGCGCAGGCCCACGATCACCGCCGTGGCCGCCGCCGTCACGCCGAGGGCCGCCGGGACCATCCAGCCCCGGTTGACGGTGTGGCCGAGGACGTGGTCGAGGGAGAGGCGGCCGGGGCCGGTGATGGCGAGGGACGCGCCGGTGAGGCCGAGGGTGGCCGCGTACTCGTAGCCGCCCTCCTGCGCGAAGAAGCCGTTCGGGACGTGCACCGCGGCCGCGCCCGCCATCGCGCCGGCCGCCGCCGCGCCCGCCGCCGGGGTGGCCAGGCCCAGCGCCAGCAGCGCACCGCCGCCGGCCTCCGCCAGGCCCGACGCCGTCGCGCTCGCCCGGCCGGGGGCGTAGCCGACGGACTCCATGAACTGGCCGGTGCCTTCCAGGCCGTGTCCGCCGAACCAGCCGAACAGCTTCTGCGTGCCGTGGGCCACCAGCACTCCGCCGGTGCTCAGCCGGAGCAGCAGCAGGCCCAGATCACGTCGGTCGAGACAGGTCACGGTGACTCCCGGGGCGGAGGGGGCGGTGGGGACGGAGGGGGTGGGGCCGTTCCACCGTCGCACTCCTCGGGCCGTCCCGCCCCCTCCGGGCGCCGTTCGGGTGGCGGGGTCCGCGGGGCGGTGTGAAGGTGAGCCGTATGACGATCCAGACCGGAAGACTCACCGACCCGGCCGTCCGGGCCTTCGTCTCCGCGGTGAACGCGCACGACCGGGAGGCGTTCATGAGCCTCCTGACGGCCGACGCGACCATGGCGGACGACGGCTCCGACCGCGACCTCGCCGAGTGGATCGATCGGGAGATCTTCTCCTCCCACGGCCACCTGGAGGTCGACAACGAGTCCGACGGCGGCCGGGCCCTCCTCGCCCGCTACAGCAACGACACCTGGGGCGAGATGCGCACCAAGTGGCGGTTCGTGGTGGAGGACGACGGGCGGATCTCCCGCTTCGAGACCGGGCAGGCGTAGCGGCCCGTTCGGCCCGTTCGGGGGGGCTCCTCCGTCCCACACGCGCGGGTCCGTCACACACGCGCGGGTCCGTCACACACGCGCGCGGGTCCGTCACACACGCGGCGGGCCGCCCACTGCCCGGCGGACGGCCGAGGTCGGCCGGGTGCTGGGGCGGTGAGCGGCCCTTGGGGAGGCTGCGTCAGGTACTGAGGCTGTTGTGTCAGGGACTGACGTCGCGGCAGGGGCCGACCGGGAGGGTCAGCGGCTGACCGCCTGCTCCTTCAGCGTCAGCTGCCCGGCCTTGATGGTGGCCAGGCGCGGGGCGCGGCGGGCGATGGACGAGTCGTGGGTGACCATGATGAACGTCAGCCCGTACTCCTGCCACAGCCCCTCCAGCAGGGTCATGATGTCGTCGCGGGTGCCCTCGTCGAGGTTGCCGGTGGGCTCGTCGGCGAGGAGGACCTTCGGCTTCTTCACCAGCGCGCGGGCGATGGCGACGCGCTGCTGCTGGCCGCCGGACATCTCGGACGGGACGTGCGACAGCCGCTCGCCCAGGCCGACCGACCGGAGCGCCTCCGCCGCGCGCTCGCGCCGCTCGGCCGGCTTCACGCCGAGCGGGACCAGGGCGGTCTCGACGTTCTCCTGGGCGGTCAGGGTGGGGATGAGGTTGAACGCCTGGAAGATGATGCCGATGTTCTCGGCGCGCACCCGGGTCAGCTTCGCCTCGCTGAGGCGGGCCAGGTCGACGCCGTCGAGTTCGACGCTGCCCTCGGACGGGCGGTCCAGGGCGCCGATCATCTGGAGCAGCGTGGACTTGCCGCCGCCGGTGGGACCCTGGATGACGAGCTGGTCGCCGTCCTCGATCGTGAGGTCGATGCCGCGCAGCGCCTCGACCGTCTCCTTGCCCCGCGTATAGCGCTTGGTCACGCCGGTGAGCTTGTACATGGACTTCTCCGTGATCCGTAATCCGTGAGGGAGGTGGCGGGCCGGTCAGGAAACGCTGCGCAGGGCGTCCGCCGGGCGCATCCGGGAGGCGCGCCAGCCGCCCATGGCACCGGCGATGAGACCGCCGGCGACCGCCAGGCCGACCGCGAGCGCGATGGTGGTGACGGAGACGGGCGCGGAGAGCGCGATCTCCAGGGTGTTGCCGGACGACTGACCGCCCATGCCACCGCCGCCCGGGCCGCCGCCCATGCCGCCGCCGCCCATGCCGCCGCCGGTGTTGCCGAGCTCGGCCGTCAGCGTCGGGCTGATCGCCGTCACCGTGTACGCCGCGGCCAGGCCGAGCGCGATGCCGAGGACGCCGCCGAGGAGGCCGTTGACGATGGACTCGCCGACCACCTGCCGGGTCACCCGGCGGCTCGGCCAGCCGAGCGCCTTCAGCGTGCCGAACTCGCGCACCCGGCGGGACACCGCGGAGGAGGTCAGCAGCGCGGCGACCAGGAACGCGGCCGCGAGCACGGCGATGGACAGCCACTTGCCGACGCCGGCCGCCAGGTCGGAGGCGGTGGAGAGGGAGCCGGAGACCGTGTCCGCGAGGTCGGCGGAGGTCGTCACCGTCGTACCGGAGATGTTCTTCTGGATCGCCGCCTTGACGGTGTCGATCTGCTGGGAGTCGGTCGCCTTGACGTAGATCGTGGTGACCTGGTCGGCCGCGTCGGCGAGGGTCTGCGCCTGCTTCAGCGGCAGGTAGACGTCCGTGGTGGACTCGCTGCTGTCGGGCGTCGCGACGCCGATGACCTTGTACTTGGTGCCGGAGATGGTCAGCGTGGAGCCGACCTTGTAGGAGTTCTCCTTGGCGTACGAGGCGCTGACGAGCGCGACCTTGGCGTCGGCCTGCGCGGTCGTGAACGTCTTGCCGGAGGTGATCTCCGTGCCGGCCAGCGGGCCGAGGTCCTGGTCGGTGACGTCGACGCCCGCCACGGAGTACGAGTTGACGTCGAAGGAGGCGCCGCCGCCCTGGACCTGCGGGGCCGCGGTGCTGTTGCCGCTGCCGCCGCCCGGGCCGCCCTGGCCCTGCGACTGGCCGCCGGAGGAGCTCTGCGCCTCACCGCGGGTGAAGGAGCCGTCGACCTTGGTGACGTTCAGGGTGAGCGCGCCGACCGCGGCCGCCACGCCCTTCTGCTTCGCGACCTTCGTCACGAGCGACGACTTCAGGGCCTGACCTCCCTGCGTCATCACACGGTCCGAGCTCTGCTCCTCGTCCTCGTCGGAGGAGGCGTCGAACTCGAATCTGGGGCCCTGGGAGCTGTTTCCGGTGGGCGCCGTACGGGCCTTGGTGACGGTCATGTCGGTGCCGAGGCCGTACAGCGACTGCAGGACCTTGTCCTGTGCCTGTGTCATGCCGGCCGACACCGAGTTGACGGTGATGACCAGCGCGATACCGAGCGCCAGACCCAGTGCGATGACCAGGGCCGCCTTCTTGCGCCGGCCCAGCTCGCGCTTGAGATAGATGCCAAACATCCCGTTCCTCGTCAGGTTCTTGGCGCCCGCTGTGGGCGCGGCATCAAATTAGGGAGAAACCTTTGAGTCGGCATGGGTAAAGGATGTGCATGGCCTGGGAATACCGGGGTATGGGATGAGAATTCCCTGAGCGTGCCCGAAGTGCCCCGAGGGGGCCCGAAGTGCCCCTGTGGCGCGGGCGGGTGTCCCGGTGGCGCGGGCGGGTGTCCCGGTGGTGCGGCAGCCGTTCCACGGTCCGGTGCGTACCCCGCGGCTCCGCGCGGGGTCCACCCCCACCCGGTGCCGTGGAACGGCTGCCCCTCCCCCCTCGATGTGGCTCGGTGGAACGTTCGTGCCTCACATGTGAACGTTCGGTGGAGGTAAGTCGAGCATAAGTCCGCTACCGGGCGCAATGGGGCGGAAGAGGAAGATCCGCTTGTGCAGGTCGATGAGGTGACGTCCTGTCGGGCGGGCGGTCAGCCCCGGCCCACGTACGGCATCGCCGTCGCCAGGACCGTCGCGAACTGCACGTTCGCCTCCAGCGGCAGCTCCGCCATGTGCCGCACGGTGCGGGCCACGTCGGCGACGTCCATCACCGGCTCCGGCACGGTCCTCCCGTCGGCCTGGAGCGCGCCCGTCGCCATCCGGGCCGTCATGTCGGTCGCCGCGTTGCCGATGTCGATCTGCCCGACCGCGATGCGGTACGGCCGCCCGTCCAGCGACAGCGACTTGGTGAGGCCGGTGAGGGCGTGCTTGGTCGCCGTGTAGGCGACGGAGTGCGGGCGGGGCGTGTGGGCCGAGACCGAGCCGTTGTTGATGATCCGTCCGCCCTGCGGATCCTGCTCCTTCATCTGCCGGTACGCCGCCTGCGCGCACAGGAACGCCCCGTTGAGGTTGGTGTCCACCACGTGCCGCCAGGCGTCGTAGGGGAGGTCCTCGACGGGCACGCCACCGGGGCCGAACGTGCCCGCGTTGTTGAACAGCAGGTCGAGCCGGCCGAACCGGGCCCGCACGGCGGCGAAGAGGGCCGTCACGTCGTCGGGGCGCGAGACGTCCGTCCGTACGGTGAGCGGCTCGGTCTCGGGCGCGGCCAGTGCGGCCGTCTCCGCCAGGGTCTCGGCGCGGCGGCCCGTGAGGACCACCGACCATCCCGTGCGGAGCAGTTCCACGGCCACGGCGCGGCCGATGCCGGACCCGGCGCCCGTGACCACGGCGATCTTCGACTGTACGTCAGTTCGCTTGGCGTTCATGGGCCCGCAGCGTACGGCAGTGCCCGCGATACGGAATGCTTCCGTCCGCCACCCGACTGTCGTCCACGCGCCCCTTCGGGGTCTTCACGGGGTCGCTCCCGGCCACTCCAATGCCTCCTGCATCCATCTTCAGGGGAGGACCGGAATGACACCCGCAGCACGCCCGTCCCAGCACGCCCCCGAACTCCGCGCCGCCGCCCGGCACATCGGCCGCCGCCGCTTCCTCACCGTCACCGGCGCGGCCGCCGCCCTCGCCTTCGCGGTCAACCTGCCCGCCGCCGGTGCCGCGGCCGCCGCCGAACTCGACCCCGCCCGGATCACCGACGACCCCTTCACCCTCGGGGTGGCCTCCGGCGACCCCCTGCCCGGCTCCGTGCTCCTGTGGACCCGCCTCGCCCCGGCCCCCTACCAGCCCGACGGCGGCCTGCCCGCGGAACGCGTCACCGTCCGCTGGGAACTGGCCCACGACGAGCACTTCCGACGCACCGTCAGACGCGGCACGGCCACCGCCCACCCCGAGTTCCACCACACCGTCCACGTCGAGGTCGGCCACCTGGACCCCGACCGCGTCTTCTACTACCGCTTCCGCGTGGGCGCCTGGACCAGCCCGACCGGCCGCACCCGCACCGCGCCCGCCACCCGCTCCCGCGTCGCGGACCTCACCCTCGCCGCCGTCTCCTGCCAGGCCTACGCCGACGGCTACTACACCGCGTACGGCCACCTCGCCCAGGACGACGTCGACGTCGTCTTCCACCTCGGCGACTACCTCTACGAGTACGCGGTCAACGCGGTCGGCAACTACCGCAACTACACCGACCGCACGCTCCCCGACCTGTTCGACCACGAGACGGTGACCCTGGAGGACTACCGCCTGCGGTACGCCCTCTACAAGTCCGACCCCGACCTGATGGCCGCGCACGCCGCGCACCCCTTCGTCGTCACCTGGGACGACCACGAGACCGAGAACAACTACGCCGGCGACACCCCCGAGAACACCGTCCCGCCGGAGGAGTTCCTGCTGCGCCGCGCCTCCGCCTACCGCGCCTACTGGGAGAACCAGCCGCTGCGCCGCCCCCAGCTCCCCGACGGCTCCGACATGCGGCTCTACCGCCGCCTCCACTGGGGCGACCTCGCCCAGTTCGACGTCCTCGACACCCGCCAGTACCGCTCCGACCAGGCCTACGGCGACGGCGCCCAGCTCCCCGGCCCCGACATCGACGACCCGTCCCGCACCATGACCGGCGCCACGCAGGAGCGCTGGCTGCTCGACGGCTGGCGCACGTCACGGGCGCTGTGGAACGTCGTACCGCAGCAGGTCACCTTCTCGCAGCGGAAGCTGGACCTGAACCCGGTCGCCAAGCTGTCGATGGACGCCTGGGACGGCTACCGCGCCTCCCGCCGCCGCGTCCTGGACGGCGCGGGGGCCGCCGGCGTCGACAACCTCATGGTCCTCACCGGTGACGTGCACGTCGGGTACGCCTTCGACATCAAGGACGACTTCGACGACCCGGCGTCCCGGACGCTGGGCACGGAGATCGTGGCCACCTCGATCGCCAGCGGCCGCGACGGCTCCGAGAAGCCCGCCAACTGGGCCACCTACACGGCCGCCAACCCGCACCTGAAGTTCTACGACGGGCGGCGCGGCTACGTCACCGTCGCCCTCGGCCGCGACCTCGCCCGCGCCGACTTCAAGACCGTCCCCTACGTCACCCGCACGGGCGCGCCGGTCACCACCGCCGCGTCCTTCGTCACCGAGGTGGGTGACCAGGGCCTCAAGCCGGCCTGACCCGGCCGGGGCCGCCCTAGGGGCCCGTCCTGCCGGCCGGGTCCGCCGTGCCCGGCCGGGACTTCCCTACGGGCTCGGGACCGCCGCGCCCCGCAGCGCCGGGACTTCCCTACGGGTCAGGACCGCCCTACCCGGCCGGGACCGCCTTACCTACGGGGCCGCAACCGCCGCGCCCGGCAGGCCGTCCTGCCCGGCGGCCGGGGGCCGCCCTACGGGGCCGGCGGCGGCCAGGCGTCGCCCCAGTCGGCGTCCCGCGCCGCCCGGTACAGCTCGCCGTGGCGTTTCGTCACCGTCGTCCGCTCCAGCCGCTCCTCGGCCCCGCACAGGTCGAGGAGCACCTGGCCCTTGCGGATCTGCGGCCGCCGGACGACGCGGGCGGGCGCCGGGGCGACGGGGAAGCGGGCGGCGGCGACGTACGAGAACTTCTCGTCCTCGTACGGCAGCGAACCGCCCTTGACCTGCCGGTGCAGCGAGGAACGGCTGACCCGCGCCGAGAAGTGGCACCAGTCGGTGCCCGGCGCGATCGGACAGGCGGCGCTGTGCGGGCAGGGGGCGGCGACGCGGAAACCGGCGGCGACGAGCCGGCCGCGGGCCTCGATGATCCGCGCGTAGCCGTCCGGGGTGCCCGGCTCGACGATCACCACGGCCTGCGCGGCGGCCGCGGCCGCGTCCACCAGGGCGGCGCGGTCGGCGGCGGACAGCTCGTTGAGGACGTAGGAGACGGTCACCAGGTCGGTGGCGTCGAGGGCGAGCGCCGCGCCGATGCGGGCGCGCTGCCAGCGGACGTCCCGCAGCGCCGGGTTCGCGCCCGCGATCTCCCGGCCCAGGGCCAGCGCCGGCTCCGCCCAGTCCAGGACGGTCACCGGGCGCTGCCCGCTCCAGGTCGCGCCGACCGCCCAGGTCGCCGCGCCGGTGCCGCCGCCGACGTCCACATGGCCACCGGGCACCCACCCGGGCACGGCGTCCGCGAACGCCTCCAGCGCCGACCGGACCGCCTCGAAGGTCGCCGGCATGCGGTACGCGGCGTACGCGGCCACATCGGCGCGGTCGCGCAGGATGGGCGCGTCGGTGGGCGTGGCCCCCCGGTAGTTGGCGATCAGCCGGTCCACGGCCTGCGCGGCCTGCTTGGGCGGGAGCCCGTCGAGGAGATCCGTGAGGGCGCCACGGAGCATCTCGGAGGCGGATACGGAGACGTTCACCCCACGATTTTCTCAGGTCCCGCACCCGGCCCCGACCCGCCGTCCCCCGCGGGGCGGCCGACACCCGCCTGCCCCTGGGCCGGGCGGGTTCACCGCACCGGGCTGCCGCCCCCCGCGGGGCAGTCGGCGCCCGCCTGCCCTCCGGCTCGGCGGGTTCACCGCATCGGGCCGCCGACCCCTGCGGGGCGGCCCGGCACCCGCCCGCCCCCGGGCCGCCGGGCTCACCGCGCCAAGCTGGCGTGCTTACCGTGCCGGGCCGCCGGGCTCACCGCGCCGGGCCGCCGGGCTCACCGCGCCAGGCTGGCGGGCTCACCGCACCGGGCCGGAAGGCTCACCGCGCCAAGCTGGCGGGCTCACCGCACCGCCGGGCTCACCGCGCCAAGCTGGAAGGCTCACCGCACCGCCGGGCCGCCCGCCCCCGGGCCGCCGGCCTCACCGCACCGCCCGTGCCAGGCGTGTCCCCGCCCGGGCCCGTGGCGCGCTGTCCGGTGGCCGGCGTACCGGATGCACCGTGTTCGCCAGCAGGACGAGGAAAATGTCCGTCGCCGGGTCCAGCACCAGCGACGTCCCCGTGAACCCCGTGTGGCCCGCGGCACCCCGGCCGGCGAGCTCCCCCATGAACCACGGCTGGTCCACCGCGAACCCCAGCCCCGGCGGCGTCAGCAGCAGTTCCGCGAAGTCCGGTCCGAGGACGCGGGCGGGCCCGTACGCGCCGCCCGCGAGCAGGGCCCGGCAGAACACGGCCAGGTCGCGGCCCGTGGAGAACAGGCCCGCGTGACCGGCCACCCCGCCCAGCGCCCAGGCGTTCTCGTCGTGCACCACGCCCCGCAGCGGACCCCGGTCGGCCTTGGCCCACGGGCGCCGCTGGTCCTCGGTGGCCGCCGCGCCGGGGCAGGGCCCGAAGCCGGTCGACGTCATGCCCAGCGGCCGGGTGATCCCGTCGCGCACGAGGACGTCCAGGCCGCGCCCGGTCATCCGCTCCAGGAGCTGCTGGAGCAGCAGCATGTTCAGGTCGGAGTACCGGTACGTGCCCGGCGCGTCCACCGGCGCCTCGGCGCGCAGCAGCTCCAGGCGCTCCGTGTCGTCCGCGCAGTCGTACAGCGGCAGCTCGGGACGGAGGCCGGAGGTGTGGGTGAGCAACTGGCGGACGGTGACGCCGTGGGCGGCGGCCGCGCGGAAGTCCGGCAGGTAGGCGCCGATCCGCGTGTCGATGCCGAGCGTGCCCCGCTCGATCTGCTGGACCGCCGCGACCGACGTGAACAGCTTGGTGAGGGAGGCCAGGTCGAACGGCGTGTCCACGGTCATCGCGACACGCCTGCCGGGCGGCAGCTCCACGCCCGCGCCGGCCTCGGGGTCGTACGCCGCGTAGCGCACCGCCCAGCCGGCCGCCCGCTGGACGGCGATCACCGGGCCGCGTCCGGCGACCACGACGGCGCCCGCCGCCCAGGGGCGGCCACCACGGGTGAGGCCCTCGACGTCCCACGCGAGGTGCCGTATCTCCTCGGGGTCGAGCCCGGCCCGCTCCGGGGTGTCGACGCGCAGGCGCGGTGCGCTCAGCTGTCCGCTCCCCGGTGCTCGGCCCCGCCCGCGCGGGCGGCGCCTCCGCTCTCCACCGCCGCCGTCCCCCTCCGGGGACGGCACAGGCCGGCGAAGCAGGCCAGCGCCACCAGCGTGGCCACCAGCTGTACGACGGCCATCGGCACGGCGGTGTCCTCGCCGGCGATCCCGACCAGCGGCGAGGCGATCGCGCCGATGAGGAAGGACGACGTCCCCAGCAGGGCGGACGCCGAGCCCGCGGAGTGGCGGACCCGCATCAGGGCGAGCGTCTGGGCGTTGGGCAGGGTGACGCCCATCGCGGACATCAGGACGAACAGGGCGGCGGCCACCGGGACCAGCCCCACCTCGCCGAACACCCCGGACGCCATCAGCAGCAGTGCCGTCGCCGCCAGCAGGACGACCACCAGACCGGCGACCAGCACCCGGTCCAGGCGGACCCGGCCCACCAGCACCTT
This sequence comes from Streptomyces sp. NPDC003247, assembly GCF_042888135.1. Lineage (NCBI taxonomy): Bacteria > Bacillati > Actinomycetota > Actinomycetes > Kitasatosporales > Streptomycetaceae > Streptomyces > Streptomyces sp. NPDC003247. Next base: position 378,984 of record NZ_JBIAPF010000001.1, on the reverse strand, counting down.
GCCGTTGACCTGGCCGACCGCCACCAGCCCGATCGAGTTCAGGCCGAACAGCAGGCTGTACGTCTGCGGCGAGGCGCCGTAGATCTCCTGGACGACGAACGGCGAGGCCGAGATGTAGGCGAACAGGGCGGCGAAGGCGAAGCCGCCGGTGAGGAGGTAGCCGGTGAAGGGCAGGTCGGCGAGGAGGGCGCGCATCGAGCGCAGGGCCTCGCCCGCGCCGCCCGAGTGGCGTTCGGCGGGCGGCAGGGTCTCCGGGAGCCGCGCCGCCACCAGGCAGGCCAGCAGCGTCCCGACCACCGTCAGGACCACGAACACGCCCCGCCAGTCCGTCACCCGCAGGATCTGCCCGCCGATCAGCGGCGCCACCACCGGGGCCACCCCCGAGACCAGCATCAGGGTGGAGAAGAAGCGGGCCATCGCCACCCCGTCGTACAGGTCCCGCACCACCGCCCGCGCGATCACTATGCCCGCCGCGCCCGCGAGACCCTGCACCAGCCGGAACGCGATGAGCAGTCCGACGGTGGGCGCCAGCGCGCACAGGGCGGTGGCCAGGACGTACACGGCCAGTCCGCCGAGCAGGGGACGCCGGCGCCCCCAGCGGTCGCTCATCGGCCCGACCACCAGCTGCCCCAGGGCCATGCCGGCCAGACAGGCGGTCAGCGTGAGCTGGACGGTGGCGGCCGGCGCGTGCAGGGAGCGGGTGACCTCCGGGAGCGCCGGGAGGTACATGTCCATCGCCAGCGGGGGAGTGGCGGTCAGACCGGCCAGGAGGAGGACGACGAGCAGCCCGGTCCGCCGCTCGGCGGACGACGGCCCCGCCGTGCGTACCGGCGAGTCGGCCCGGCCCGCCGTGCGTCCCGGGGAGTCGGTCCGTCCCGCCGTGCGTCCCGGGGAGTCCGTCCGGCCCGCCGTGCGTCCCGGGGAGTCGGTCCGTCCCGCCGTGCGTACCGGGGAGTCCGTCCGGCCCGCCTGGCCTGCCCGGTCGGCCCCTCCCGCCTGCCCTGTCCGTCCCGCCCGTCCCGCCCGTTCCGGCCGCTCCGTCTCCGTGTCGACCGTGTCCGACCCGCCCGTCACTGGCGCCCCACCCTCGGGCATCTGGCCGCCCCTCCCTCTCCGACGTCTTCGCGACCTATGCTCTCAGCTCGAACGCACCGATGGGACGGCACGAGGGTGGGCGGGATGACGACGGACAGCGTGCGGTGGGGGATCCTGGCGACCGGCGGGATCGCCGCCGCCTTCACGGCGGACCTGATCGACCTGCCCGACGCGGAGGTCGTGGCGGTCGCCTCGCGCACCGACACCTCGGCGCGGGCCTTCGCCGAGCGCTTCGGGATACCCCGGGCGTACGGCGACTGGGAGTCGCTGGCCTGGGACGAGGACATCGATGTCGTCTACGTCGCCACCCCGCACTCCGCGCACCGGTCCGCCGCCGGCCTGTGCCTCAAGGCCGGGCGGAACGTGCTGTGCGAGAAGCCGTTCACGCTGAACGTGCGGGAGGCCGAGGAACTCGTCGCGCTCGCCCGCGACAACGGGCGCTTCCTCATGGAAGCCATGTGGATGTACTGCAACCCGCTGATCCGGCGTCTGAAGACGCTGGTCGACGACGGCGCGATCGGCGAGGTGCGGACCGTGCAGGCCGACTTCGGCCTCGAAGGCCCCTTCCCGCCCGCGCACCGGCTGCGCGACCCCGCCCAGGGCGGCGGCGCCCTCCTCGACCTCGGCGTCTACCCCGTCTCCTTCGCCCAGCTCCTGCTCGGCGAACCCTCGGGGGTCTCCGCCCGCGCCGTCCTCTCCGCCGAGGGCGTCGACCTCCAGACCGTCGCCGCCCTGTCCTGGGACTCCGGCGCGCTCGCCGCCCTGCACTGCTCCCTCGTCGGCGGCACCGGCACCTCAGCCTCCGTCACCGGCTCGCGCGGCCGCATCGACATCCCGTCCGGCTTCTTCCACCCCGACCGCCTCGTCCTGCACCGCGCCGGCCGGGACCCCGAGGAGTTCACCGCCGACCCGGCCGACGGGCCCCGCGCCACCATGCGCCACGAGGCCCGCGAGGTCATGCGCGCGCTGCGCGCCGGGGAGACCGAGTCGCCCCTCGTCCCCCTCGACGGCACCCTCGCCGTCCTGCGCACCCTGGACACGATCCGCCGCGACATCGGCGTCCGCTACCCGGGAGAGCCCGCGTAGCCGACGCCCCGCACTGCCCCGCGCCCCCGCCCCGCACCGACGCCTGCCCCCGTCCCGCCCCCCGCCCCCTGTCCCGCCCCCCCGTGCCCCCTTCCCGGCGGGCACGGGGCGAGACGGGGCGTCTCATGTGCTTGGTACCGTCGTCGCATGGTCACCCAGCCCGGAAAGCCGGCCCCCGACACCACCCGCCGCAGCGAGAAGTCCCGGCGGGCCATCTACGAGGCCGCCCTCGCGCTCGTCGGGGAGGTCGGGTACCCGAGGACCACGATCGAGGGCATCGCCGCCCGCGCCGGCGTCGGCAAGCAGACCATCTACCGGTGGTGGGGCTCCAAGGCCGACGTGCTGCTGGAGGCGTTCCTCGACCTGGGCGAGCAGGCGGCCGAGGCGGCGGGGCAGGTGCCGTACGCCATCCCGGACAGCGGGGACCTCGCCGCCGACCTCAAGGCCGTCCTGCGCGCCACCGTCGACGAGCTCCTCGACCCCCGCTTCGAGGCCCCGTCCCGCGCGCTGACCGCCGAGGGCCTGGTCAACGAGCAGCTCGGCCGCGAGTTCGTCACCAAGCTCCTCGAACCCAGCCTCCGGCTGTACGCCGACCGCCTGCGCTCCGCCCAGGCCGCCGGGGACGTCCGCGCCGACGTCGACCCGCGCATCGCCCTGGAACTCTTCGTCTCCCCGCTCGCCCAGCGCTGGCTCCAGCGCACCGGCCCCCTGTCGTACGCGTACACCGACACCCTCGTCGACTACGCCCTCCACGGACTCGCACCGCGATGACTCCCCGGGCCCCATCCGTCCCGCTGGTCCCACCTGCCCCGATTGGGTGCTCCGGACCCCCGATGCGCAAGATGGTGGGACCATAGGGCATGCTGTCCGCACCACGGCGAGGCAAGGGGATAGATGAGCGCGGAGTACGGCGGCCGCACCGGCCGGCAGGGCAAACTCTCCCAGTGGCTGCGCGGACGCCGTCCGAAGGAGGCCGCCGACGACGGCGGCCGTGAGGCCCTGCTGCTCGCCGCCGCCGGAGCGGGCCTGCCGCTCGCGCCCGCCGCGTACCCGGCCCCCGGCTACCGCTGCTCCTGCGACCGGGTCGGCTGTCCCACCCCCGCCCGGCACCCCGTGTCGTTCGCCTGGCAGACGCAGTCCACCACCGACCGCGCCCAGATCGAGCGCTGGGCCCGCCACCAGCCGCAGGCCAACTTCATCACCGCGACCGGCATGGTGCACGACGTCCTCGACGTGCCGCTGGAGGCCGGCCGGGAGGCACTCGACCGGCTGCTCGACGCGGGCGTCGAGGTCGGCCCGGTCGCCGCGAGCGACGACGGCCGCATGCTCTTCTTCACCCTCACCCGCGGCACCCCCGAGGACGAGGACGAGTGGTGGCCCTGCGAGCTGGACTGCCACCCCGAGACCATGGACGAGCACCCCGGCCTGCGCTGGCACTGCCGCGGCTCCTACGTCCTCGTCCCGCCCGCCCGGCTCCCCGGCGACGACGACCGCGCGGTGCACTGGGTCCGCGGCCCGGAGCACGCGCTGCCCGACCCGCTCACCCTCCTCGAGGTCCTCACCGACGCCTGCGCCCGCCACGTCGGCCAGGGGACCGGGCACCCGTCCGCGGCCTGGCCGCTGCGCCACTGAGGAGCGCGCCGAGGGAGCTACTCGCCCTTCGCCGCCGTCAGCCCCTCCAGTCGGCTGAGCAGTGACACCTTGCCGTTCCCGGAGCCCTTCGCCGGGTCCAGGGCCACCTCGTTGGCGACGAACTCCATCGTCAGGGACTGCTTGACCTCCCCGGTCGTCAGCGCCTGGACGTTCTCGTTCTGCGTCGGCACCGTCGCCCCCGCCGCGGCCGTCTGCTTCGTGTAGTGGTGCGTGCTGAAGAACACCAGCGCCCCGCCGTCCGCGGTGCGCAGCGCCAGCGGCGCGAAGTCACCGCTGGTCAGGGGCTGGTCGACGTACTGCGTGGCCAGTCCGGGCTTGCTGGAGTTCTTCTCCCGCGTGGCGCGCAGCTCGCTGGTGTACGTGCCGTCCGCGAAGGTCTCCCCGCCGTCGTGCAGGTAGGTCGCGTAGTCCTTGCTCAGGTCCTCCGGGGAGCGCGTCAGTTCCCCGGAGTCGGCGGGCACCGCCTCCGCCCAGCCGTCCTTGTCCTTGCTGAACTCCGGCAGCGCCCCCGGCGCCACCAGCGTCAGGTAGGCCGCCTGCCAGGGGTCCGCCAGACGGTTGCGGGTGAACACCAGCAGCCAGCGCACGTCACCGCCCTTGTTGGCCTGCGCGTCGGCGACGAACCAGCGCGGCCAGCCCGCCTTCTTGGGGATGGTGTACCGCACGTCCGTCAGCACCAGCGCCTTGTGCTGCGGGTTGCCGTCCGGGTGGTTGACCCGCCCCGCCTTCAGCCGCGCCGCGTCGATGGCGCCCAGCGCCCCGGTGGTGTGCTCGGCGTCGAGGGAAGCGTCGTACGCCGCGTCGGCCTTGTTGTACGCGGTCGTGAACTGCTCGACCGCCTTCGCGGCCTCGGCCCGGGTCGCCGCGGGGAGCACCACGCGCTCCCCGTGGACCACCACACAGCCGCTCGCCGTCAGTGAGACGGCGGTGAGCGAGACCGCTATGACTGCGTTCCGGTCGCGCCTGACGGGCCGTCGACGGCCGGTCGTCAGGCTGCGTTCCCCGGTGCGTTCCCTGGTCATCAGGTGTCTTCACCTTCCCCTTCCCGGAGGCGAACCCTACCGGGGCGGGGAACGGCGCGGACGCCGGGACCGGGTACAGCGGCCACACCGTGACCTGGCCGGCCACCGGGCCCGGCCGGCCGCCCGACTCGCCCCGGCGCGAGGGCGTGTCGGCCGGCTCAGGGGCTCCGCCTGGGGTTGACGAGGAGGGCGCCCGTCTCCGGGTGCGGCAGCACCTCGACCGGCTGGTCGTACACCTCCGTCAGCAGCGGCTCGGAGAAGACCTCGGCGGGCGGGCCGTCCGCGGCGACCCGCCCCGCGCGCAGCACCGCGACCCGGTGCGCGTAGGCCGCGGCGAGCCCCAGGTCGTGCAGGACGACGACCACCGCGTCGCCCGCCGCCGCCCGTTCCCGGCACAGCCCCAGCACCAGTTCCTGGTGCCGGAGGTCCAGGGCGGCGGTCGGCTCGTCGAGCAGCAGCAGCGGGGCGCGCTGGGCGAGGACCCGGGCGAGCGCGACCCGGGCCCGCTCGCCGCCGCTGAGCGCGGAGAAGGGGCGCGCGGAGAAGGCGGTCACCTCGGTGGCGGCCATCGCCCCGGCCACCGCCAGGTCGTCCTCCGCGGGGGAGGAGGCGTGCGGCGCCCGTCCCATCCGGACCACGTCCGCCACGCGGAACGGGAAGGAGAGCGTCGCCGCCTGCGGCAACACCGCCCGCCGCAGCGCCAGTTCGGGCGCCGTCCACTCCGTCGCCGGGCGCCCGTGGATCCGTACGACGCCCCGCGCGGCCGGCAGGTCGGCGGCGAGCGCGGCCAACAGGGTCGACTTTCCGGCGCCGTTGGGGCCGACGAGCGCGAGGACCTCACCGGCACGGACCCGTACGTCGACACCCCGCAGGACCTCGCGTCCGCCCAGCCGGACGTGGAGGGCTTCGGCCTCGGCGAGGACGTCGCCCGGGGCGGCGGGGGACGGCGGGGCCGGCCGGGGGCGGAGGAGTCTCATACGGGGGTTCCTCGGGGTTCCTTGAGGGAGGCGGACGGGGAGGGCGATCGGACCGGCCTGTGCAGGGGCACCGGCATCGGCGCTGCGGGCGGCGCCGGGACCAGGACGGGCACCGGCATCGGTACCGGCACCGGCATCGGTACCGGCATCGGTACCGGCGTCGGCGCTGTGGTCGGCGCGGGGCGGGCGGCCGTCACGCCCACCCGCCCTGTCTGCGGCGGGTCCTGCGCAGCAGCCAGAAGAAGAAGGGGCTGCCGAGGAGGGCGGTGAGGACCCCGAGGGGGAGTTCCGCGGGGACGGCTACCGTGCGGGACACCAGGTCGGCGGCGAGCAGCACCAGAGCGCCGAGCAGGGCGCTGCCCGGGACCAGGAACCGGTGTCCCGGCCCCGCGGCCATCCGCAGCAGGTGCGGCACGACCAGGCCGACGAAGCCGATGATCCCGGACACGCTCACCGCGGCCGCGGTCAGCAGCGCGACGACGAGGATCAGCACGATCCGCAGCCGCTCCACGTCCACGCCCAGGTGCCGGGCCGGCCGTTCGCCGAGCGCCAGCAGGTCCAGGCGCCGGGAGTACAGGGGCGCGAGGGCCAGGCCGATCACCGCGCACGGCAGCACCGCGAGCACCTTCGGCCAGGTCGCCTGGGAGAGCGAGCCGAGCTGCCAGAAGGTGATCTGCTGGATCGCCGCGGTGTCCGCGAAGAAGAGGCACAGCCCGATCAGCGCCCCCGCGAAGGCGTTCACCGCGATCCCGGTGAGGATCAGCGTCACCACCTCCGTACGCCCGCCGGACCGCGACATCACGTACACCAGCAGGACCGTGCCGAGACCGGCGGCGAAGGCGAAGGCGGACACCGTCCAGGTGCCGAGGAAGTGCACGCCGAACGCGATCGCGGCGACCGCGCCGACCGCCGCGCCGGAGGAGATGCCGATGACGCCGGGCTCGGCCAGGGGGTTGCCGAACACGCCCTGCATCAACGCTCCCGCGCACCCCAGCGAGGCCCCGACGAGCAGCGCGAGGACGATCCTCGGGAACCGCACGTTCCACAGCACCGACTCCGCGACCCGGTCCAACTCCCCGCCCCCGAGCCCGATCCGGTGCTGCACGGAGGACAACGCGTCCCCGACGGGCACCGGATACGCCCCGAGCCCGGCGGCGACCGGCACGAGGACGAGCAGGCCCACGACCAGCCCGGCGGTCAGCAGCCCGGCGGTCCCGCGCCGCCCGCGCGGGGCCGTGGCCGCGGGTGCGGCGGCGGGCTCGGTGGGCTCGACCGGCTCGACGGCCTCCTCCAGGAGGGTCATACGGCACCCTCCGGGGCGTACCGCTGTCCGGCGTCCGGTCTCGGTGAGCGTCGCACTGTCTGTCCGTTCCTTCCGGTCCGCCGATGGTCCCGGGCAGTGAAGAGCCGGGCAGGAAAATAGCTTAGGTTAGCCTTACCTTTATTCGCTACCGGTTGTCACCCCGGAGGACCCCCCATGCCCGCGCACCCCCGTGCCCTGGTCGCCGCCGTACCCCCGGCCCTCGCCGTGACCTGCGCGGCCCTGACGGCGGTCCTGCTCCCGGCCGGCGCCTCCCACGCCGCGACCCGCGCCCCGCAGGGCGTCGCGTCCTACGCCGTCAGCGACGGCCTCCGCCGGACACTCGCCGACGTCCGCGTCACCGTGCGGCGCGGCGGGGGCGGCGATGCCGCGACGGGCGACGCGATCGGCAGCGGCACCGGCCCGGCCGGCTCCGACGTACCGGTCGGCGCCCTCGGAACGGCGTCCGCGGCGACGGTCCTCGCGGGCGCCGGGGTGGTGTTCGCGGTGCGCAGGCGCTCCTCGGACACCTGACCTGCTCCGACCTGGGGCGCTCTCATGGCCCGCGCGATGCTTCAATTCCCCCGTGACTGACTACGACGTGCTCCGCGTCTTCTGCGCGCCCAACGGCGGATACGGCAACGAGCTGGGTGTCGTCCGTGACGGCTCCCGCGTGCCCGAGCGGAGCGACCGGCAGGAGATCGCGGCGAAACTCGGCTTCAGCGAGACCGTGTTCGTCGACGACCCCGAGCGCGGGGTCATCGACATCTACACCCCCACCCTGCGCCTGCCCTTCGCCGGCCACCCCTGCGTCGGCACGGCCTGGCTGCTCGACGTCCCCGAACTCGTCACCCCCGCCGGGGTCGTCGGCGTCCGCCTGGACGGCGAGTTCAGCTGGATCGAGGCGCGCGCCGAGTGGGCCCCGCCGCGCACCCTCCGCCAGTACGCCACCGCCGCCGAGGTGGACGACCTGGCCGTACCGCCGCCCGGCGAGTGGGTCTACGCCTGGGCGTGGGAGGACGAGCCGGCCGGGCGGATCCGCGCGCGGGCGTTCCCCGGCCGCGACGACGGCATCGAGGAGGACGAGGCGACCGGCGCGGCGGCCCTCCTCCTCACGGAACGGCTGGGCCGGGCCCTCAACATCACCCAGGGCGCGGGCTCACAGATCCTGACGGCCCCTCAGCCGCACGGCTGGGTCGAGATCGGCGGGCGGGTCTACCTGGAGCGCTGTCCGGAACGCTGACCGGAGCGCCGGGCAGGTGGCGACACCGGTGGCGATACGGTCCCGTGGTCGGTCCCGGCGCCGGTCGTGGGGGCGGTCGCGATGCCGGCGCGGCCCGGAGGGCGGCCGCTCGGCGGCCGCTCGGCGTCCGTGGTCATTCGCACCTCCGTACGGGTGGTCCCGCGTGTGCGCGCTGTGGCGAGCGGGGACCGATGGGCGTGACCACTCAGCCTCCGTGAGAGGAGCATCATGCGTATCCGATCTGCCCTGGCCGCTGCCGCCCTGGGCGTCGCCCTGACCGCCGCCGGCGCCACGAGCGCCACCGCCGACGACGGGCACCGCACCTCGGACAAGGGCGACCACGCCTCCTGCAGCTCGTACATCGGCGGGATCGACACGGTCTCCAGCGACATCTTCTGGGCGGGCGTCAACTGCCACGACGGCCTCGGCTTCCTCCCCGGGAGCTACCGCTCCGCCGGCCACGAGCGCTCCTCGGACCATGACCGCTCCTCGGGCCACGGCTACTCCTCGGACCACGACCGCTCCTCGGGCCACGGCTCCTCCTCGGACCACGACCCTCGTTCCGAGCACGGTCGTTACCCGGACGGCAAGCGTCCGTCGGGCCACGAGGGCTCCTCGGGTCACGAGGGCTCCTCGGGCCGCGAGCGTCCCGCGGACCACGACGACTCCTCCGGCTACGGCCACCACCAGGACTGAGACGACATCGGGCCCGCCCCTCCCCGGTGGAGGCGCGGGCCCGGTCGTGTCCTCGCCGGCCCTCACGCCGACAGCGGGAACTCCTCGCCCAGCGCCCGGAACACCGCCGTGTTCAGCGCGAACGCCCGCTTGCACTCGGCCACGATCCGCTGCTTCTCCAGGTCGTCCGCGTCCACCGCGTCCAGCAGCTCCCGGTAACCCCGCTTGAACGCGGCCGGGTTGGTGACGTTCTCGAAGACGTAGAACCGGACGCCGTCGCCCTTCTTCTCGAAGCCCCAGGTCCGCTCCGCCTTGTCGCGGATGATCTGCCCACCGGAGAGGTCCCCGAGGTAACGGGTGTAGTGGTGGGCGATGTACCCGGCCGGCCACCGCTCGGCGCACTCGCGCACCCGCTCCGCGTACGCCCGGGTCGCCGGGAGCGCCGACAGGCCCGCCCGCCAGCCGGGTCCCCGCAGGTGCGCCAGGTCCCGCTCCAGCGCCGTGAGGCGGAACAGCTCCGGCTGGACGAACGGCCCGGCCACCGGGTCCGACGCCAGCCGCTCGGTCCCGGTCTCCAGTGCCTCGTACACGAACCACAGCTGCTCGGTGTAGCGCGCGTACGCGTCGACGCCGAGCCGGTCGCCGAGCAGATCGCTCATGAACGTCGAGGTCTCGGCCTCCACGTGCTGCTCGTGGGACGCGGTGCGGATGACTGTCGAGAAGGAGTCCATACCTCAGATCTTTTATGGTTAGGCTTACCTAAGTCAACGCCTTGCCGACCTTCTGTCGGTAAGTTTACCGACGCCGGGTCGGTAAAAACCTCTGACCCGAACTTACCCCGGCAACGCGGAACCCGCCCTCCGGGGGAGAGCGGGTTCGCACAATGTCGGGTCCGGGGCGGTGTCCGGTCCCCGTAGGGGCGGGTCAGGGCAGGGTGAGGATCTCCGTGCCCGTCTCGGTCACGACCAGCGTGTGCTCGAACTGGGCCGTCCGCCTGCGGTCCTTCGTCACGACCGTCCAGCCGTCGTCCCACATGTCGTACTCGTGCGTGCCCAGCGTCAGCATCGGCTCGATGGTGAAGGTCATCCCGGGCTGGATCACGGTCGTGGCGTGCGGGCTGTCGTAGTGCGGGATGATCAGCCCGGAGTGGAACGACGAGTTGATGCCGTGGCCCGTGAAGTCCCGGACGACCCCGTACCCGAACCGCTTGGCGTACGACTCGATGACCCGGCCGATGATGTTGATCTGCCGGCCCGGCTTGACCGCCTTGATCGCGCGGTTCAGGGACTCCCGGGTCCGCTCCACCAGCAGCCGGCTCTCCTCGTCGACGTCCCCGACGAGGTAGGTGGCGTTGTTGTCGCCGTGCACCCCGCCGATGTACGCGGTCACGTCGAGGTTGACGATGTCGCCGTCGCGCAGCACCGTCGAGTCGGGGATGCCGTGGCAGATGACCTCGTTGACGCTCGTGCACAGCGACTTGGGGAAACCGCGGTAGCCGAGCGTCGAGGGGTAGGCGCCGTGGTCGCACATGTACGCGTGCGCCACCTTGTCCAGTTCGTCGGTGGTGACGCCCGGCGCGATCAGCTTCGCCGCCTCCGCCATGGCACGGGCGGCGATCCGCCCGGCGACGCGCATGGCCTCGATCGTCTCGGGCGTCTGCACCTCCGGCCCGGTGTACGGGGTCGGCGCGGGCTTGCCGACGTACTCGGGGCGGCGGATGTTTCCGGGCACGGAACGGGTGGGGGACAGCTCCCCGGGGACGAGCAGCGACTGGCCAGACATGCGGCGAGTCTAACCAGCGGGCATGGGGGAACATGACGGTGGCGAGAGGAGCTGGTCATGCCCCTGTTCAAGAAGCGGACCGTCGGCAAGCCGGGCGAGTGGTACTACTGCCTGGAGCACAAGAAGGTCGAGGAGGGGCCGGACTGCCCGGCCAAGGACCGGTTCGGCCCGTACCCGACCCGAGGCGAGGCCGAGCACGCGATGGCGACCGCCCGCGAGCGCAACCTCCAGTGGGAGAACGACCCCCGGTGGCACGACGCCCCGGCGACCACGGACGACGACTGACCCGCCCGCGCGGGGCCGGCGGTCGTGTCCGCGCGTCCCTACCGGCCGCCTGCCCCGCGCTCACCAGGAGGCGGGCGGCGGTGCGGTCAGGGACTCCGCCAGCCGGGAGAGGCGGTCCCGGAAGCGCCGGCGCCCGCGCGGGGAGGGCACCGTGTGCTCGCCCGCCGCCGCGCTCACCAGGTGCTGCACGGTGTCCAGGTCGAGCTCCGCGCCGTCCGGCACGGCCAGCGCCTCGTGCGCCAGCGCCGTCAGCTCCGCCCCGCCCGGACCGAGGGCCAGCACGGTCACCCCGGCCCGCCGCGCGTCCGCCACCCGCTCCAGCAGCGGCGCGTCCCCCTCCGGCGACACCACCAGCAGGGTCTCGCCGCGCCGGGCGGCGTCGATCCGGCCCGGACCGACCGCGAGGTGTGCCGGGTCCGTGGGCCGCGCGTCGAGCCGCACCAGGGTGGGGGCCAGCTCCGGCGTGCCCGACCAGGCGGCCTCGTCGACCAGATGGGCCGCCAGGTGCCACGGTTCGTAGGCCGCGCTGCCCACCAGCAGCAGCCCGCCCCCGTGCTGCACCACGGACCCGCGCAGCACCGCGGCGAACCTGCGCGTGGCCCCCAGCCACTGCGTCCCGGCGAGCACCTCGCGCAGCAGCGCGACCCGTACGGCGTCCATGCGACCGCATGGTGCCGCAACCCGCCCGTCCCCGCCCGGTGTTCGCCGCCGATTCCCCCGACCCGGGGAACGTGACGGCCGCCACGCCCGGCGTGTCGCGGGGATCACCCCGGGGCCGCGCCCCCGCGGCGCCCCCGCGCCCCGTCCGGGCGCCGCCGCGCACGTACAGTCGGCCCATGACCTCTACCGACAGCGCACAGACCGCCCCCGCGAAGGCCCCCGCCAAGGATCCGTGGGACCTCCCCGACGTCTCCGGGCTCGTCGTCGGCGTGCTCGGCGGGACCGGGCCGCAGGGCAAGGGCCTCGCGTACCGCCTCGCCAAGGCCGGACAGAAGGTGATCATCGGCTCCCGGGCCGCCGACCGCGCCCGGACCGCCGCCGACGAGCTCGGCCACGGCGTCGAGGGCGCCGACAACGCCGAGACCGCGCGCCGCAGCGACATCGTGATCGTCGCCGTGCCGTGGGACGGCCACGGCGCGACTCTGGAGTCCCTGCGCGAGGAGCTCGCGGGCAAGCTCGTCGTCGACTGCGTCAACCCGCTCGGCTTCGACAAGCAGGGCGCCTACGCGCTCAAGCCGGAGGAGGGCAGCGCCGCCGAGCAGGCCGCCGCCCTGCTGCCCGACTCCCGGGTCACCGCCGCCTTCCACCACCTGTCGGCCGTGCTGCTCCAGGACCCGGAGATCGACGAGATCGACACGGACGTCATGGTCCTCGGCGAGGCCCGCGCCGACGTCGAGACCGTGCAGGCGCTCGCCGGCCGCATCCCCGGCATGCGCGGCATCTTCGCGGGCCGCCTGCGCAACGCCCACCAGGTCGAGTCGCTGGTCGCCAACCTGATCTCCGTCAACCGCCGCTACAAGGCGCACGCGGGGCTGCGCGTCACCGACGTGTGAGCCGCGCTCCGGCATGGGGGACACTGGACGGCACCAGCAGTGTCCCCCACGGGACCCCCACGGGACCCCCCACGGGCCCCCTCACGGGTCTCCCCACGGGACCTCCGACAGGACCCCGACAGGAGAACGACCCCCATGCCCCGCCTCGCCCTCTTCACCCTCGTCGTCTGCCTCCTCGCCGTCGCCGCCGCGGTCGTCTCCTTCGCGCACGGCAGCTGGCTGGGCGTCGTCTGGGTGCTGCTGGCGGGGCTGTCGTCCAACATGACCTGGTACTACGTCAAGCGCGAGAAGCTCCGCCGGTCCGTCACGCGCTGACCGCGCACGCGCGGCCGTCGCAGCGTGGCAGGAGCGGCACGACGTCCTGGACGCGCGCTTGGCGGAGCTGGAAGCCCGTCCGAAGACGGAGGCGCGCGTCGTCGCCAAGGAGCAGTCAGTCACCTATGCGCAGATGTGGGAGGCGAGCGACGACCGCGAACGGCGTGCGTTGCTGACGGACTGCGGCGTCGTCGTCAGCGTGAAACGAGGGACCCGCGGCGGGTGGCGGAAGCTGGACGAGTCCCGCGTCTCGTTCGACGTCACGGCCGAATTCTTCGCCGACGCTGCGGCGGAGCTGGAGGCTCTGGCCGACGAGCTCGCGAGCTAGGAGCGTGTCTCAGTAACGAGCAAGCGGCCCGCTGACAGCTGTGGCTGGGTCTTGCCCGGCGGGTGTTCGGCGGGCAGGTCCCGTGGCGTGGGTTGGGGGCCTGGCTGGTCAGCCGGCGAGGGCGGCGAGCCCGGTGGTCCCCGCGTGCCGGAAGATCTTGCGGAGGTCGTGGCAGGCGGCCAGCAGCCGCCACTCGCCGCGGGCTCCGTCCTCGCCGCGCAGGAGGAGCTGGCGGCCTTTCTGGCAGGTCGTGATCTGTCCGAAGACGGGTTCGACGATGGCCTTGCGGCGACTGCTGGCGGCGGCGGAAGCGGGCGATCGAGCGGAAGCCCGGTTCCTGGCCGGCGGCCAGGAACCGGAATGCGACGTCGTCGGCCAGGCGACGCTCGATTGCCCGGGAGGAGCGGACGCCGGTGGTGTAGCCGTCGACGAGCAGGCGGACCATGGAACGCGGATCAATAGGGCGGGAACCCGCGCTTCTCGGTGTAGTCCGCCAGGACGGGCGACAGATCGAGCACGTCGTCGACCAGGTCCGCGACGAACCGGGCCAGGTGGTCCTCGGGCAGCCAGTCGTCCAGCGACGGCGGTAGCAGCAGCACCTGGTGCGGGTCGAACGCCCTGAATCGCTTGTTCACCGCCGGTGGACGAGCCTGCGACCGTTTCTTCTCGACCGGATCGGTCTCGAACAGACCATTCCCCTCACGCATAGCGGGATCGTCCCGCATGAATGATCACCGGCCCACGCGGGGTTGTCGCGTACCAAACCGGGCTCCTAGCCTGACGGCATGCTGGGTATCGGGCACTTCTGGGCCTTCCTCGCCGTGGTTGCCGTGCTGATCGCTGTGCCGGGGCCGAGCGTGGTGTTCGTGGTCGGGCGTGGGGTGGCACTCGGGCGTCGGGCGGCGCTGGCCACGGCGGTGGGCAACAACGGCGGGGTGCTGATCCAGGCCGTGCTGGTGGCCTTCGGGTTGGGAGCCGTCGTCGCGCGGTCGATCGTGGTGTTCTCGGTGCTGAAGTTCGCAGGCGCGCTGTATCTGGTCTATCTCGGCGTCCAGACGTGGCGGCATCGCGGGGAACTGGCCGTCACGGACGCGCAGCCGCGGCCACCCACGAATGTGCGACGCATCGCCCGGCAGGGTTTCGTTGTCGGAGTGAGCAATCCGAAGGGCTTCCTGATCTTCTCGGCCGTGCTGCCCCAGTTCGTCAACCGCTCGGCAGGGCACGTGACGCTGCAACTCCTGCTCCTCGGTATCGTCTGCGCCGCTGTCGCTCTGGTTTCCGACTCGGCCTGGGGGCTCCTCGCCGGGACGGCGCGTGGCTGGTTCCACGGGTCGCCCCGCCGCCTGTCCGCGATTGGTGCAGTGTCCGGGACGGTGATGGTCGGCCTCGGCGTCCGTCTGGCTCTCACCGGGAACGACGTGTGACAACACAGCGGATACTCGAAACGTTGCGGATGTCGCTGGTTACTGAGACACGCTCCTGGCTACGCCCCGCGTCCGTCATGGATGCGGGGCTTCGACTTCAGGAGGAGCAACGATGGACACCACGAAGAGCGTCAAGGGCCAGTACGACGAGGGTTGCCTTCACTGCGGGGAGGCACTCATGCAACAGGAGGGACCGGGGCGCGTCCGGTTGTTCTGCAACCCGGACCACAACAGGGTGTGCACCTACAACAACGACGCGCTCGCGGCTGGGTGGGCGCAGCACCACGCAACGCGCGGGGAGCGCCACACCCGGTTCCGCATGGTGCAGCAGTCCTACTTCAGACTCCCGTCCGCTCCCTAGACCCGCGGCTGGCGCCCGTGCATCGCCCGCGGTGGGCGCGGCGGGGGTGGAAGCGCCGGTGAGGTCGGCACCTCCACCCCCGCTAGCGTCCTGCGCACCGTCCCCGCTCCGACCTTTCCGGGGCCGGTGATCTGCCTCCTGACGTCGTGCCGACGCCGGAAGGAGGCACCTGCTCCTCGTCCTCCCTCTCCCGCTCATCACGCCGGAGGACGAGGAAGCACCCGTCGGCGGAGTCCCTATGGACTGCCCGGCGCGGTCGAGCCGCGCTCACCTGACCATCCCCGTTCAGGTGGGCGGGGTTTCGTCGTTTCCGCAGGTCAACGAGCCAAGCAGCCGGCCACGTCCTCTCCACCCCTGAATACGTAGTTGTACAGGTACTGACCGCAGTACGTCTCGAAGTCGCCCACGCCGAGACCGCGCAGCGCCGCGTCGACCACGTCGAAGAACGCGCCGTTGACCGCCGGCACCCACAGCAGCGCGAACACGAACAGCAGCCCGAACGGAGCGAACGGCTCCACCTGCCGCTTCACGCCGTACGGCAGCCAGGGCTCGAGCACCCCGTAGCCGTCGAGGCCGGGCACCGGCAGGAAGTTCAGGATCGCCGCCGTGACCTGGAGCAGCGCCAGGAACGCCAGCGCGTTCCGGAAGTCGGCGGGCACGCCGTCCAGCGCGTCCAGCCAGAAGGGGGCCGTGCACACCGCGGCGAACAGCACGTTCGTCAGCGGGCCGGCCGCCGAGACCAGGCTGTGCCGCCAGCGGCCCCGGATCCGCCCGCGCTCGATGAACACGGCGCCGCCCGGCAGGCCGATCCCGCCCATGATGACGAACAGCACCGGCAGCACCACGCTGAGCAGGGCGTGCGTGTACGCGAGCGGGTTCAGCGTGAGATAGCCCTTGGCGCCCACCGAGATGTCCCCGCCGTGCAGGGCGGTGCGCGCGTGCGCGTACTCGTGCAGGCACAGCGACACCACCCACGCCGCCGTCACGAACAGGAACACGGCCACACCGGGCTGCTCGGCGAACCCCGTCCAGGTCGCCCATCCCGTGACCGCCATGACGGCCACGATGCCGACGAAGACGGGGCTGACCCTCCGGTCGCTGCGGCGGGTGAGGGCGGTCGTCATGGTGCTCCCTGGGCTCGGTGCGGGGGTGGAGTGTGGCGGTGGAGTGCGGGGGTGGAACCGCCCGACCGTACCGGGCGCAGGGGGAAAACGTCTCGCGGGCGGTCGTCGGTTCCTGCGAGGGTGGGCGGAAGGGGAACGCCGGACGTCCCGGTCCGCCGCGCCGCCGGAACCCCGTGACCGGCCCCCGGCCCACCGGAGACAATGGACCCCGTGCGCTACCGCATCCTCGGCACCACCCAGGCACTCCGCCCCGACGGCACCCCCGTCGCCGTGGGCGGGGCACGGCTGCGTGCCCTGCTGACCGTACTGGCCCTGCGGGCCGGCCGGACCGTGCCCGCCGCCCTGCTGGTCGACGAGGTGTGGGCCGGGGACCCGCCCGCCGACGCGCCGGGCGCGCTCCAGGCGCTCGTCGGACGGCTGCGCCGCGCCCTCGGCGCCCAGGAGGTCGCCTCCGTGGACGGCGGCTACCGGCTCACCGCCCCGCCCGACACGGTCGACCTGCACCGCTTCGAGCGGCTGACCGGCGACGGACTGCGCGCCCTCGCCGACGACGACCCCGCCAAGGCGGCCGTCCTGCTCGACGACGCCCTCGCCCTGTGGCAGGGCCCGGCCCTCGCCGACCTGCCCGACCGCACCGCCGAGGCGGCCCGCCGGGAGGCCCGCCGCCTCGACGCCGTGCGCGCCCGCCACACCGCCGCCCTCGCCCTCGGCCACGCCGGACAGTCGCTGCCCGAGCTGACCGCCCTGTGCGACGCGCACCCCTTCGACGAGCCCCTCCAGGCGCTGCGCCTGCGCGCCCTGCGCGACACCGGCCGCACCGCCGAGGCGCTCGCCGCCTACGAGGACGTCCGCCGCCTCCTCGCCGACCGGCTGGGCTCGGACCCGGGCCCCGAACTGCGCGCCCTGCACGCCGAACTGCTGACCCCGGCCGAGCTGCCGGGCCCGGCCCCGCGCCCCGACGGTCCGCACACCTCCGCCGGCCGCACCGGCCGCAACGGGGACGCCGCGTCCCCGGCCCGTGGCACGCCCGGCACGCCCGGCATACCTGGCGCGCCCGGCTCCCCGCCCCTCCCGGGCGCCCCGCCGACCGCCCCGGCGCACGGCCCGGCAGCCACCCCGGCAGGCGCCGCCGGGGCGGCGGGCGGCGGTCCGGCCCCGGGGGCGAACGGCTTCGCCCCGCAGGTGAGCGGATCGGCCCCGCAGGTGGACGGCTCCGCCCTGCCGGTGGACGGATCGGTCCCGCCGGTGCATGGCTTCGTCCCGCCGGTGGACGGCTCCACTCCGCCGGTGGACGGCTTCGCCCCGCCGGTGGACGGCTTCGTCCCGCCGGTGGACGGCTCCACTCCGCCGGTGGACGGCTTCGCCCCGCCGGTGCACGGCTCGGTCCCGCCCGTGCACGGCTCCGCCCCGCCGATGGACGGTTCCGTCCCGCCGTTGCACGGTTCCGTCCCGCCCCCCGGCAACCTCCGCGCCCGGCTGACCTCCTTTGTCGGCCGGGAGGCCGACATCGAGGCCCTCCGGGGGGACCTCGCCGCCGCCCGGCTCGTCACGCTGCTCGGACCCGGCGGCGCGGGCAAGACCCGGCTGTCGCAGGAGGCCGCCGAGACCGTACGGGACACCACCCGTGACGGCGTCTGGCTGGCCGAACTGGCGCCCGTCGCCGACCCGGACGCCGTACCGCAGGCCGTCCTCACCGCCGTGGGAGCCCGCGAGACCGTGCTGTACGGCGCCGGCGCCGAGGAGATGCGGGTCGCCGGCGAACGCCACGACGACCCCGTGGAACGCCTCGTCGAGCACTGCGCCCGGCGCCGCATGCTGATCGTCCTCGACAACTGCGAGCACGTCGTCGAGGCCGCCGCCCGGCTCGTCGAGGAACTGCTCGGCCGCTGTCCCGGCCTGACGGTCCTCGCCACCAGCCGGGAACCGCTCGGCGTGCCCGGCGAGGTGCTGCGCCCGGTGGAACCGCTGCCGGAGCCGGTCGCGCTGCGCCTGCTCGCCGACCGGGGAGCGGCCGCCCGGCCCGGCTTCCGCGTCGACGACGACCCCGAGGCCTGCGCCGAGATCTGCCGCAGGCTGGACGGCCTGCCCCTCGCCATCGAGCTGGCCGCCGCCCGCCTGCGCATGCTGACCCCCCGCCAGATCGCCGACCGGCTCGACGACCGCTTCCGTCTCCTCACCTCCGGCAGCCGTACCGTGCTGCCCCGCCAGCAGACCCTGCGCGCCGTCGTCGACTGGTCCTGGGACCTGCTCGACGCCGACGAACGCGAGGTCCTCGGCCGGCTGTCGGTGTTCGCCCGGGGCTGCGACCTCGCCGCCGCCGAGGCCGTGTGCGGCCCGGCCGCCATCGACGCGCTCGGCTCCCTCGTCGACAAGTCGCTCGTGGTGGCCGCCCCCGCCGCCGACGGCGCGATGCGCTACCGGCTCCTGGAGACCGTCGCCGAGTACGCGGGCGAACGCCTCGACGAGTCCGGCGACCGCCCCTCGGCCGAGCGGGCCCATCTGACGTACTACCGCGAACTCGCCCGCGCCACCGACGTGCTGCTGCGCGGCCCCACCCAGCGCGCCGCCGTCGACCTCTTCCAGCTGGAGTACGAGAACCTGCGCACCGCGCTGCGCCGGGCCGTCGCCGCGCGCGACGAGCAGGAGGCGCTGTGCCTCACCCTCTCCCTGGCCGTCTACTGGCACATGCGCGACCTGCGCATCGAGGCCCGCTCCTGGTGCAGCGAGGTCATGGCCCTGGGTCCCGACCCGTTCACCGAGCCCGTCCGCCCCGCCGCCCCGGTGTGGCAGTCCTGCACCGCCGCCCCGCCGCCGATGACCGGCGAGGTCCTCGCCGAGGCCCGGCGCGGTGTCCACCTGGCCCATCTCGCCTGCATGGACACCGAACTGGACGCCTGGCAGAACCCGGCGGCCCAGGCCAAGCTGCGCGTCATCGCCCAGACCTACGAGCCCGGCCTCCCGCAGACCTGCCGGTCCCCCGGACTGCTCTGGTTCTACGCCGTGATGCTCACCGGCGACATGGACCGCATCCGCGCCATCATCGACGCCAACGTCCGCACCTGCCGGGAGACCCCCGGATTCGAGTGGGAGCTCGCCAACTGCCTCCAGATGCGGGCCAACCTGCTCGCCAACCGCTCCGACTGGGCGGGCGACGCGGTCCGGGACGCCGACGAGTCCCTGGAGATCTACCACCGGCTGGACGACGCCTGGGGCATCGCCGAGGCCCTCTCCGCCCGCGCCGAGGCCCGCGAGCGGCTGGGCGCCCACCGGGAGGCCGCCGCCGACTACGAGGAGGCCATGGTGCACGCCGAACGGCTCGGCGCCCGCGCCCAGCTGGCCGTCCTCGGCGCCCGGCTGGGCAGCACGCTGGTGGAGGCGGGCGAGGAGGAGCGCGGCGAACGCGTGCTGCGCGAGGTCATCGCCGGCACGGACGGTTCGGCCAACGAGGCCATGCCCGCCGCCCGCCTCTTCCTGGCCGGCCGGCTCGGCCTGGACGGCCGCCTCGCCGAGGCCCGCGAACAGCTCCGGCTGCTGCGCGAGGAGTTCACCATCGCGCACTTCGCCGTCTTCGACGCCTTCATCCTCAGCGCCGAGGCCTGGCTGGACGCGGCCGACGAGCGGTACGAGGAGGCGCTGGTCGGCGTCCGCAAGGCGATGGAGCGGGGCGGCGACCCGCTGGCCGTGGCCATCGCCCCGTACATGCGGTCGCACTTCCTGACCGTCGCCGCGATCGTCCTCGCCGGTGCCGACGGCGGCAGCCGCGCCTCGGTGGCCGCCCGCTGCCTCGGCACCGCCGACAGCCTGCTCCCGCCCGCCTACATCGCCCCGCGCCTGGAGCGCCACACCCGCGACCTGGCCGGGACCGCGGCCCGCGCCGCGCTCGGCGACGAGGCGTACGAGGCGGCGTACGCCGAGGGCGGCGGCCTCTCCTACGAGGAGGCCGCCGCCCTGGTGTGAGCGAACCGTTCCGCGAGCGCTCAGTGCTTGGTACGGAACTTGTGGACCGCGACCGGCGCCATCACCGCGGTGAGCGCCGCCGACCAGGCCAGCGTCACCCACAGGTCGTGCGCGACGGGGCCGCCGATCATCAGCCCGCGCGCGGCGTCCGCCAGCGCGGACAGCGGGTTGTAGTCGGTGAAGGCGCGCAGCCAGCCCGGCATCGAGGACGTCGGCGCGAAGATCGACGAGCCGAACTGCAACGGCATCAGCACCAGGAACCCCATCGCCTGCACCGACTGCGCGCTCTTCATCACCACGCCGAGCGTGAGGAACACCCACATCAGGGCCGACCCGAACACGGCGGACAGCCCTATGGAGGCCAGCAGTCCGGCCCAGTTCGTGATGTCGAAGCCCACCAGCAGCGCGACGACCAGCAGCACCACCGTCGCGAACAGCATCCGCATCAGCTCCACCGCGATCTTCGCGAAGAGCACGGAGCCGCGCCCGATGGGCAGGGACCGGAAGCGGTCCATCACACCGGAGTTGAAGTCCTGGTTGAAGCCGGTGCCCACGCCCTGCGCCATGTTCATCCCCATCATGGCCATCAGCCCGGGCACGACGTACTGGACGTACGCCTGCTGCCCGCCGCCCAGCGACTGGCCGATGGAGCCGCCGAAGACGTACACGAACAGCAGCGTGAAGACGACCGGGAAGAGGACGGCGTCGAACATCGACTCCGGGTCCTGCCGGATCCACAGCAGGTTGCGCCGCACGAGCGCGCCGGTGTGCCGCAGATGGGCCCGGAGCGGGATGGGCGCGTCGACGGCCTTCACGGCGGCCGGGCTCGGGGTGACGGTGGCGGCGCTCATACGGCGACCTCCTCGCGGGTGTCGGCGGGCACGGCGTCCTGCGGGGCACTGGCACGGTGGCCGGTGAGGGACAGGAACACCTCGTCCAGGCTGGGGAGTTCGGTGGTGAGGGAGGCGAGCGTGACACCGCGCGCGGTGACCGCGCCGACCACCGCGGTGAGCTGCTCGTCGCTGAGCACCGGCACCAGCACCGAGCCGCGCTCGGCGTCCACGACGGTGCCGGCCAGGCCGGTGATGCCCAGGTCGTCCAGGGCGCGGGCCAGGGGCCGCAGCTGCGCCGGATCGGAGGGCCGCACGCGCAGCGTCCGGCCGCCCACCCGCGCCTTCAGCTCGTCGACGCGCCCGGTGGCGATGACCTTGCCCCGGTCGACGACGGTGAGCTCGGAGGCGAGCTGCTCGGCCTCCTCCATGTACTGCGTGGTCAGCAGGACCGTCACCCCGTCCCCGACCATCGCCTTGACCTCGTCCCACACCTCGTTGCGGGTGCGCGGGTCGAGGCCGGTGGTCGGCTCGTCCAGGTACAGCACCGCCGGCCGGCCGATCATCGACGCGGCCAGGTCGAGCCGGCGCCGCATGCCGCCGGAGTAGGTGCTCGCGGGCCGCCGGGCCGCCTCCGTCAGGGAGAACCGCTCCAGCAGCTCGTCGGCGCGGGTCCGCGCGTCCTTGCGGGACAGGTCGAGGAGCCGCCCGATGAGGTACAGGTTCTCCCAGCCCGGGAGCTTCTCGTCCACGGAGGCGTACTGGCCCGTGAGGCCGATCACCCGGCGCAGCTGGCGGGGCTGGCGCACCACGTCGTAGCCCGCCACGGTCGCCCGGCCGGCGTCGGGGGCCAGCAGGGTGGACAGGATCCGCACGAGGGTCGTCTTCCCGGCGCCGTTCGGCCCGAGGACCCCCATCACGGTTCCCTCCCGCACGTCCAGGTCGACCCCGTCCAGCGCCTTGGTCTCGCCGTAGTGCTTGACCAGCCCCCGTACGGTGACGGCGCTGCCCGCGCCGCTGGGGTTATCGTCGATTCGCGTCATGTCCCCGACGATGTCAACGCCCACCGACAAACAGCCGACAAGTCACCTACAGCCGCCGACACCCACCGACAGCCCGCCGACGGGGCCCGCCGACGGCCGCCGACGCGGTGCCGTCCCGGGATGTTCGCCCCCGCCGCCCCTTCCCGTCCCGTCCCCGGGGGCTGCCGCCCCCTGACCCCCGCTGTCGGCCCTGAACGGGCCTCGTCCTCAAACGCCGGACGGGCTGGGATGTGGTGACCCTCTCCACCGACCGAGTCGGGTGGTGGGTGGGCACAGGCCGGGGGTCCGGGGGCGGAGCCCCCCGGGGGACGGGACGGGAAGGGGCGGCGGGGGCGATCCACGGCCCGAACGGACGCCCCGGGCGCGGCCCCGCCCCCCGGGGGAAAAGACGGCAGCCCGTCGACGGGGGAAGATCGACGGGCTGCCGTGTGCGGAGTTGGCTCAGTGGACGCTGTGCTCCTCCAGCGGGAACGTTCCGCCGACGACGTCCTCCGCGAACGCCTTCGCCGCCCCGCTCATGACCGCCCGCAGATCGGCGTACTGCTTCACGAACTTCGGCACCCGGCCGCCGGTCAGCCCCAGCATGTCCGTCCACACCAGCACCTGCGCGTCCGTCTCCGGACCGGCCCCGATCCCCACGGTGGGGATGTGCAGCGCACGGGTGACCTCGGCCGCCAGCTCCGCCGGGACCAGCTCCAGCACGACCGCGAACGCGCCCGCGTCCTGCACCGCCTTGGCGTCCCGCAGCAGCTGCGCCGCCGCCTCCTCGCCGCGCCCCTGGACGCGGTAGCCCATGGCGTTCACGGACTGCGGGGTCAGGCCGATGTGCGCCATGACCGGGATGCCGGACTCCACCAGCAGCTCGATCTGCCGGTGGGAGCGTTCCCCGCCCTCCAGCTTCACGGCCCCGACACCGGCCTCCTTGACCAGCCGGGTCGCGCTGCGCAGCGCCTGGACCGGGCCCTCCTGGTACGAGCCGAACGGCAGGTCGCCGACGATCAGCGCGCGCTGGGTGCCCCGTACGACCGCGGCCGACAGCATGGTCATCTCGTCGAGGGTGACGGGAACGGTCGTCTCGTACCCCAGGTGGCAGTTGCCCGCCGAGTCGCCGACGAGCATCACCGGGATGCCGGCCTCGTCGAACACGGACGCGGTCATCGCGTCGTAGGCGGTGAGCATCGGCCACTTCTCGCCGCGCTCCTTGGCGGCGGCGATGTCGCGGACGGTGATGCGGCGGGTGCCCTTGCCCCCGTACAGCGCCTTGCTGCCGTCGGAGGGCCTCTTCTGGGCAGCCGAAAGCTGCGTCATGGGAACGGCTCCTTACGTCATCTCGAGGCGCCCTCACGGCGTCCCCGGACCACCTCCATGGTGGCACCTCGTGCCAGGCAGGACCAGAGCGCCCCCCGTGGGTAAAACCTGAGTAAGAGAATTCCGATACGAGACGGTCTCGTATCGAAATTCTTCTAGGCTCGACGGCATGACTTCTCCGTCCGTCACCACCGCCCCGCGCATACCCGAAGCGGTGCACCGACGCCGCTGGGCGATCCTCGGCGTGCTGATGCTGAGCCTGCTGATCGTCGTCCTCGACAACTCGATCCTGAACGTCGCCGTCAAGACCATCTCCACCCCCGCCCCCACCGGCCTGGGCGCCACCCAGAGCGAGCTGGAGTGGGCGATCAACTCGTACACGCTCGTCTTCGCGGGCCTGCTGTTCTCCGCCGGCCTCCTCGGCGACCGCGTCGGCCGCAAGAAGGTCCTGCTCGGCGGCCTCGTCGTCTTCGGCATCGGCTCCGCGCTCGCCGCCGAGTCCGGCTCGCCCGCCCAGCTCATCGCCTTCCGCGCGGTGATGGCCCTCGGCGCCGCGTTCGTGATGCCCGCCACCCTCGCCGTCCTCATGAACGTCTTCGAGCGCGAGGAGCAGCCCAAGGCCATCGGCATCTGGGCCGGCGGCGTGGGGCTCGCCATCGCCATCGGCCCCATCACCGGCGGCCTCCTGCTGGACCACTTCTGGTGGGGCTCGGTCTTCCTGATCAACGTGCCGATCGTCATCGTCGCCGTCGCGCTGATGCTGTGGCTGGTGCCCGACTCCCGCGACCCGAACCCCGGCCGGATCGACCCCCTCGGCGTCGTCCTGTCCGTCGTCGGGCTGGTGCTCCTCGTCTACGGCATCATCAAGGGCGGCGAGCTCGCCGACTTCACCGACCCGACCGTGCTGGCGACGACCGCCGCGGGCCTCGCGGTCCTCGTGGCGTTCGTCGTCCTGGAGAAGCGCAGCGACCACCCGTCCATCGACGTCACCCACTTCCGCAACAAGGTCTTCTCGGCCGCGATCGGGGTCATCGCCCTGGTCTTCTTCGCGCTGATGGGCGTCACCTTCTTCTCCGTCTTCTACACCCAGAGCGTGCGCGGCTACTCGCCCCTCCAGACCGGTCTGCTGATGCTGCCGCTGGCCGCCGCCCAGATGATCTTCGCGCCGCGGGCCCGGCTCGTCGTCGACCGCTTCGGCATCAAGGCCACGACGACGACCGCCATGCTCGTCATCACCGCGACGCTGGTGGCGTTCGCCACGCTCGACGAGGACACGCCGATCTGGGCCCTGGAGGTCGTCTTCTTCCTCATGGGCACCGGCATGGCCCACATCATGACCCCGACGAGCGTCGTCATCATGCAGGCCCTGCCCCGCGAGAAGGCCGGCTCCGCCTCCGCCCTCAGCAACACCTTCCGCCAGGTCGGCGGCGCCCTCGGCATCGCCGTCCTCGGCTCCGTGCTGTCGACGTCGTACCGGCACGGCATCGAGGACCGGCTCGGCGTGCTGCCCGCCGGGCTGCGCGAGACGGCCGGGGAGTCCATCGAGGCGACCCTGGGCGTGGCGGCCGGACTCGGCGAGCGCGGCAGGGTGCTGGTCGACCCGGCCAACGAGGCGTTCCTGCACGCGATGCACGTCACCGCGCTGTGGGGCGCCGGGGTGGCGCTGGTGGGCGCGGTGGTCGTGGGGCTCTTCCTGCCCGGCCGGCCGAAGGCGACCGAGGACGCGGCGAAGGACGCCGACCTGGCGGGCACGGCCTCGTAGGAACGGCCCGCGGGCCGTGCGCTGCGGGAGAATCCCCCCAGGGCGACGAAGGGACGGACGGACGTGAGTCTCGTGGACAGCGGCACCGGTGTGGAGCAGCCCGGGCGCGGGCGGCCGCGCAGCGAGGCGGTGGAACGGGCCATCGTCGAGGGCACGCTGAAGCTGCTGGAGGAGGGCATTCCGCTCGGTGACGTGTCCATCGAGCGGATCGCCCGCACGGCCGGCGTCGGCAAGGCGACCATCTACCGCCGCTGGAGCGGCAAGGAGGAACTCCTCGTCGACGTCCTGCGGGCGGTCGAACCGGAGGACCTCGAACTGCCCGGCACCTCCCTGCGCGACGACCTGGTCGTGCTGCTGGAGTCGCTGCGCCTGCGCGGACTGGCCAACCGCTCCTCGGCGATCCTGCACAACGTCCGCGCCCAGATGAAGACCAGCCCCCGGATCTGGACGGCCTACCACAACGCGGTCGTCGCCCCCCGCCGCCGGGTCGGCCTCGACGTCCTGCGCCGCGGCCAGGAGAACGGCGAACTGCGCACCGACCTCGACCGAGAGCTGATCTACGACATCCTCGTCGGCCCCATGCTCGTCCGGTCCGTCCTGCAACCCGACGCCGACCTCGGCGAGGGCCTCGCCGAGCAGATGGTCGACGCGCTGCTGACCGGCCTACGGCCCGTCAGTTCCCCCACCGGCCCGCTGTAATGTGCACGTTCCGTCACAGAGCGGTCCCCGTGACCGCCGACCGGAACCCGTGACACCGGCCCGTACGTCATCGAGCCCGTACGGTCGTCATGGGACGGCAGGATCGAAGCCGATCATCCCCTAGGGTCGTACCCGGGGGACGAACGGTTGCACGGCAGGCAGTGAGGCGACGGTATGGCGCAGCAGGCGTACATGACGGAGACGGACAACGGCGGCTCGGGACCCGAGCGCCGGGGAACCCGGCTTCGGCGCCTGGCGGAACGTCTGACCGCGGGCTGGCGCGGCGACCCGCGCATCTGGCGACGCGGCGTCGTCGCCGCCGTGCTCGCGCTGCTCCTCTCCCTCGTGATGGTGGCGCACTCGTACATCCCCAACCGCTACGGCAACCTCGGCAGCCTGACGGAGACGTTCCTGCCCTGGCTGGGGCTGTTCGTCCCGCTGCTGTTCCTGCTCGCGCTGGTGCGCAGGTCGGCGACGGCGCTGATCGCGGTGGTGCTGCCGGCCGTCGTCTGGCTGAACCTCTTCGGCGGCCAGCTCACCGACAAGACCGGCAGCGGCGGCGACCTCACGGTCGCCACGCACAACGTCAACGCCGAGAACGCCGATCCGTCCGGCACCGCCCGTGCCGTCGCCGCGTCCGGCGCGGACGTGCTGGCCCTGGAGGAGCTGACCTCCTCGGCGGTCCCGGTGTACGAGAAGGCGCTGACGGCGACGTACGCGTACCACTCGGTGCGGGGCACGGTCGGGCTGTGGAGCAAGTACCCGATCAGCGACGTGGCGGACGTCGACATCAAGCTGGGCTGGGTCCGCGCGATGAGGGCGACGGTCACGACGCCCGAGGGCCCGGTCGCGTTCTACGTCGCCCACCTGCCGTCCGTGCGCGTCAAGCTCCAGGCCGGGTTCACCGCCCGGCAGCGCGACAAGA
This sequence comes from Streptomyces sp. NPDC003247, assembly GCF_042888135.1. NCBI lineage: Bacteria > Bacillati > Actinomycetota > Actinomycetes > Kitasatosporales > Streptomycetaceae > Streptomyces > Streptomyces sp. NPDC003247. Next base: position 352,237 of record NZ_JBIAPF010000001.1, on the reverse strand, counting down.
GCGCGGACGCGCTCGGCGAGGCGATCGCCGCCGACCCGCTGAGCCGCAAGATCCTGCTCGGCGACCTCAACGGCACGATGAACGACCGCTCCCTCAACGCCGTCACCTCCCAGATGCGCTCGACGCAGGGCGCGGCGGGCAGCGGCATGGGCTTCAGCTGGCCGGCGTCGTTCCCGATGGCGCGGATCGACCAGATCATGGTGACGGGCGTCCAGCCGGTCACCTCGTGGACCCTGCCGGAGACCGGCAGCGACCATCTGCCGGTCGCCGCCCGTGTGAAGGTCACCACACCGTAACCCGCCGGAATACCGGGCCGGGAAGGATTTGTTCCGTAGCTGAACATACCGGCCCGCGAGGGACGGACGGATCCCCTTCCCGGAAAGGCACAGGCTTCCTCATGCCCCTGGCCCTGCTCGCCCTGGCCGTGGGTGCCTTCGGCATCGGCACCACCGAGTTCGTGATGATGGGCCTGCTGCCCGACGTCGCCGACGACCTGCACATCTCCATCCCCTCCGCCGGACACCTCGTCTCCGCCTACGCCCTCGGTGTCGTCCTCGGCGCCCCGCTGCTCGCGGCGGTGACGGCACGCCTGTCCCGCCGTACGGTCCTCATCGCCCTGATGGTGCTGTTCGTGGCGGGCAACGCCCTGTCGGCGTTCGCCCCCGACCACCGCTGGCTGCTCGCCGCCCGCTTCCTCAGCGGTCTGCCGCACGGCGCCTTCTTCGGCGTCGGCGCGGTCGTGGCCACCACCCTGGTCGCGCCCGAGCGCAAGGCCCGCTCGGTGTCGCTGATGTTCCTCGGCCTGACCGTGGCCAACATCGCCGGCGTCCCGGCGGCCACGCTGATGGGCCAGCACCTCGGCTGGCGGGCCACCTTCCTCGGCGTCTCCGCGATCGGCCTCGCGGCCATAGCGGCGCTGGCCGCGCTGATCCCGCACGACCACGCCCACGCGCCCACGACCGGCCTGCGCGGCGAGCTGGCGGCCCTGCGCTCCCTGCCCGTGTGGCTGGCGCTCGGCACGACGGTCGCCGGCTTCGGGGCGCTGTTCTCCGCGTACAGCTACATCACCCCGATGCTGACGGACGCCGCCGGCTACGCCGACTCCAGCGTGACCCTGCTGCTCGCCCTGTTCGGCGTCGGCGCGACGATCGGCAACCTGCTGGGCGGGCGCCTCGCCGACCACGCGATGCGCGGCACCCTGTTCGCCGGCCTGGCCTCGCTGGCCGCCGTCCTGGCGCTGTTCCCGCTGCTCATGAGCGCCCCGTGGAGCGCGGCCCTGGCGGTGACCCTGCTGGGCGTCGCCTCCTTCGTCACCGGCTCCCCGCTCCAGCTGATGGTGATGGAGAAGGCGTCGACCGCCCCCTCCCTGGCCTCCTCCGCCAACCAGGCCGCCTTCAACCTGGCCAACGCCGGCGGCGCCTGGATCGGCGGCCTCACCCTCGCCGCCGGCCTCGGCGTCACCTCACCGGCGGTGGCGGGCGCGGCCCTGGCCGTCCTGGGCCTGGCGGTGGCGGGCGTGGCCTTCGCCGTGGACCGCCGCAGGTCCCCCGACCGGCCCTCCCGAGCCCTGATCGTCGCCACGAACGAACCCCGCCGGTCGCAGTCCCTGTCCCACTGACGTTCCAGGAACTCCGCCCCTCACAGCCCGCCAGCACCACCGGGCCCACACCCGTCGCCCCTCCAGGGGCGCGGGGAACGGCGCGAACGGCCACCGCGCCCCCGCACCCGCACACCGGCGGCACACCGCCCGGCGGGTGCGCGCGGGACGCGGTGCCGCAGGGGGCCGATGCTGCCGGGCCCACACCCGTCGCCCCTCCAGGGGCGCGGGGAACGGCGCGAACGGCCACCGCGCCCCCGCACCCGCACACCGGCGGCACACCGCCCGGCGG
>NZ_JBIAPF010000001.1:285103-350252 GCF_042888135.1 Streptomyces sp. NPDC003247 | reverse complement strand
GCGGGTGCGCGTGCGACGCGGTGCCGCAGGGTGCTGACGCTCTGGGGCCACGCGCGTCAGCCTCTCAGGGGCGCGGGGAACTGCGCGATCAGCCACCGCGCACCCGCACCCGCGCACCCGCCGCACACCGCCCGGCGCGAGGGCGCGCACGCCCACCCGCCGGGCGGGCGAGGGGCCGGTGTCACACCGACTCCCGCCAGCCGTTGGTGATCGGCAGCCGCCGGTCCTTCCCGAAGCCCTTCGGCGAGATCTTCGTACCCGGCGGGTACTGCCGCCGCTTGTACTCCGCGGTGTCCACCATCCGCAGGGTCCTGACGACCAGCTCCCGGCCGTACCCCGCCGCGACGATCGCGTCGGCGCCCTGGTCCCGGTCGACGTACATCTCGAGGATCGCGTCGAGGACGGGATAGTCGGGCAGCGAGTCCGTGTCGACCTGGCCGGGCCGCAGCTCCGCGCTCGGGGGCTTGCTGATCGAGTTCTCCGGGATCGGCGGGGTCTGGCCCCGCTCGGCCGCCGCCCGGTTGCGCCACTCGGCGAGCCGGAAGATCGACGTCTTGTACACGTCCTTGATGGGCCCGTACGCCCCCACCGAGTCGCCGTACAGCGTCGAGTAGCCCACCGCGAGCTCCGACTTGTTGCCCGGCGCGAGCACGATGTGGCCCTCCTGGTTGGAGATGGCCATCAGCAGGGTGCCGCGCAGACGCGACTGGAGGTTCTCCTCCGCCAGCCCGGTCAGCTCCGTCGCCCCCATGTAGGCGTCGAACATCGGCGCGATCGGCACGGTGCGGAAGTTCAGCCCCGTCCGCCGCGCCAGCTCCGCCGCGTCCCCCTTCGAGTGCTCGGAGGAGTACTTCGACGGCATCGACACGCCGTAGACGTTCTCCGCGCCGACCGCGTCGCAGGCGATCGCCGCGACCAGGGCGGAGTCGATGCCGCCCGACAGGCCGATCAGCACGGAGCGGAAGCCGTTCTTGGCGACGTACGCCCGCAGCCCCACCACCAGCGCCGAGTACACCTCCTCGTCGTCGTCCAGCCGCTCCGCGTACCCGCCGGCCGACGCCGGCTCGTACGCGGGCAGCGGGTCCTCGGACAGGACCACCCGGTCGATGCGCAGGCCGTCGTCGACGACCCCCGTCGGCGCGTCCGCGGACGCCGCGGGCAGGTCGAGGTCCAGGACCACGCACCCCTCGGCGAACTGCGGCGCCCGCGCGATCACCTCGCCGTCGCGGTCCACGACGATCGAGTCGCCGTCGAAGACCAGCTCGTCCTGGCCGCCCATCATGGCGAGGTAGGCGGTGGTGCAGCCCGCCTCCTGGGCGCGCTTGCGCACCAGCTCCAGACGGGTGTCGTCCTTGTCGCGCTCGTAGGGGGAGGCGTTGACGGAGAGCAGCAGACCGGCCCCGGCGGAGCGCGCCGCGGGCACCCGGCCGCCGTCCTGCCAGAGGTCCTCGCAGATGGCGAGGGCCACGTCGACGCCGTGCACGCGCAGCACCGGCATGGTGTCGCCGGGCACGAAGTAGCGGAACTCGTCGAAGACGCCGTAGTTCGGCAGGTGGTGCTTGGCGAAGGCGAGGACCACCTCACCGCCGTACAGGACCGCCGCCGCGTTCTGCGGGGCGCCGGCGGGCTGGCCGTACTTCGGCTGGGCGGTCTCGCAGCGGTCGAGGTAGCCGACGACCACCGGCAGTTCGCCGAAGCCCTCGTCGGCGAGGCGCGCGGCGAGCGTGCGCAGGGCCGCGCGGGAGGCCTCGACGAAGGACGAGCGCAGGGCGAGGTCCTCGACGGGATACCCGGTCAGCACCATCTCGGGGAACGCCACGAGATGCGCTCCCTGCTCGGCGGAGTGCCGGGTCCAGCGGAGGATCGTTTCGGTGTTGCCGGCGAGGTCGCCGACGCGCGAGTCGATCTGGTTCAGGGCGAGGCGAAGTTGAGGCACGGGCACCAGTGTAATCGTCAAAGCGACGCGATGGGGTGGCGTGAGGTGTGGGTCACCCCACGCCACACGAGAGACCGGGCCGCCGCACCGCCCCTGCGGCCGGGATGGCACGACGCCTCCCGTAGCCGGGCTTCCACGGCCACGCCCCTGACCGGGCTCCCGCGACCGGACCGCCGCACCGCCCTTACGGCCGGGCCGTGGCCCCCCGCTCCTCCAGCAGGTCCGCCATCAGCTGGATGTCCGACCGCTGCCCGTCCACCATGCCCTGCGCGAGCCGCTGCTCCGCCCCCACGGCGCACCGGGCGGCACAGCCCTGCGCCATGTGGATGCCGCCCCGGTGATGGTCCGTCATGAGCTGGAGGTAGAACACCTCGGCCTGCTCGCCGTCCAGGGTGCCGAGCTTCTCCATCTCGGCGTCGGTGGCCATGCCCGGCATCAGCGCGCCGTCCTCGCCGGAGGCCATGCCGCTCATGCCCATCCAGGCCATCGGCTCCGCCGACGACACCTTCGGCAGCCCCCACAGGTCCAGCCAGCCCAGCAGCATGCCGCGCTGGTTGGCCTGCGTCTGCGCGATGTCGTAGGCGAGCCGCCGCACGTCCTCGTCCGTCGTGCGGTCGCGCACGATGTACGACATCTCGACGGCCTGCTGGTGGTGCACGGCCATGTCCCGGGCGAAGCCGGCGTCCGCCGAGCCGGCGGCGGGGACCTCGGTGCCGTCGCTGTCGCCGCCCGCGACGGAGCGGCCGACGGCCCCGGCCGCGACCAGCACTCCGGCCACGGCCACGGACACGGCGACCCGGGCGAGCCTCACTGCGACAGGCCACCCGTGCACGCAGCGCCCGGCTCCGGCGTCTGCTCGCCCTGCACGAACGTCTCGAGGAACGTGTCCACGTCCGGGTCGCCCGCGCCGGTCACCGTCCGCTGGTGCCCCCAGGCGGTGAGCATGATCGGGTCGGCCTGACCCTCGTACGGGCTCATGAACGTGTAGGGCGTCTTCCCGACCCGCTCCGCCAGCGCCTCGACGTCCGCCTTCGGGGCCTTGCTGCTGTACGTCACCCAGACCGCGCCGTGCTCCAGGGAGTGCACGGCGTTCATGTTGTTCAGCGCCTTCGCGTAGACGTCGCCGTCGCAGTTCATCCACGCCTGGGCGTGGTCGCCGCCGACGGGCGGCTCGGTCGGGTATGTCACGGTCTTGGTGACGTGGGTGCGCCCGAGCGTCCCCTTCCACGTGCGCACGCCGTCCGAGCCGGTGACGAACTTCCCGTCCCCCGAGGCCTTCGCGTCGGTGGAGGCGGAGGTGTCGTCCGACCGCGACTGCACGACGAACACGGTGCCCGCGACGAGCCCGGCGACCACGACCGCGGCGGCCACGACGGTGACGACGCGGTTGCGCCGCTCACGCGTCCGGTCGGCTTGCCGCATCTCCTCTATGCGCGCCTTGCGCGCCGCGCTGGTGCTGTTCTCGGCGGAACCCATGAGTCGGTCCTTCACGGAAGGGGGCGGAGGGCGGGACGGTGCACGCGAGTCAGCTGATCGTAAGGGGGCAGGGGGGAATCGCGTAGGCGGGTCACGGCCAAGACGCCGGACATAAGTTGAAGCGGAGATGCGTATTATCTACGCTTCCTCTCATGCGGCTCTTGCGCTCCACCGACCTGGCACTGCGCGTGCTCATGCGGCTCGCGGTGGCCGGTGAGACCACCCCGACGACCCGTGACGTGGCCGCCGCGATGGAGGTCCCCTACACCCACGCGGCCAAGGTGGTGGCCGAACTCCAGCACATGGGTCTGCTGGAGGCCCGGCGCGGCCGCGGCGGCGGCCTCGCGCTGACCGAGAAGGGCCGTACGGCGTCGGTGGGCACGGTCGTCCGGGCCTTCGAGGGCGACGGCGACGTCGTGGACTGCGAGGGCGGCGCGGCCCCCTGCCCCCTGAGCTCCGGCTGCCGCCTGCGCGGAGCCCTGCGCCGGGCCCAGGAGGCCTTCTTCGCGTCCCTCGACCCGCTGACGATCGCGGACATGATCGCGGAACCGACGGGCCCCCTGCTGCTGGGCATCCCCCGGCTCGCCTGATCCCGCCCGCCGTCAGCCACCGTCGGATGCGGATGCCGTCGGCTGCCGTCAGCCGACGGCAGCCCCCTAGGGCTCCGTGAGGCGACGGTGGCCCGCGGGTGTCACGCCCCCGCCAGCCACAGATCCGGCCCGAACACCTCGTAGTGCACGTCCGCCGGGGACACGCCCTTCTCGATCAGCTGGGCGCGTACGGCGCGCATGAAGGGGAGCGGGCCGCACAGGTACGCGCGCGTGCCGGGGTGGACGGTGACGCCGGTGAGGTCGGCGCGGCCGGTGTGGGCGCCGGTGGGGGCGTCCTGCTCGTACCAGAGGTGGACGGCCGCGGCGGGGAGCTTCGCGGCGTACGTCTCGTGGTCGGCGCGCAGGGCGTGGTCGGCGGGGGAGCGGTCGGCGTGGACGACCGTGACCGGGGCGGGGTGGCCGGTGGCCGCGAGGTGGGCCAGCATCGGGATCATCGGGGTGACGCCGATCCCGGCCGAGGCCAGGAGCACCGGGGTGCTGTCCGGGACCTCGTCCAGGACGAGGTCGCCGTACGGTTCCGACAGCTCCAGCACGCTGCGCTCGTGCACGCGCGCGTGGAGGTGGTTCGACATCTCGCCCTGCGGGGTGGTGCCGCCGGGGACGCGCTTGACGCTGATCCGGCGCTCGGACGTGCCCGGCGCCCCGGACAGGCTGTACTGCCGGATCTGGCGGGCGCCGTCGGAGAGCGCGGTGCGGACCGAGACGTACTGGCCGGGGCGGAAGTCGCGGACCGGGGCGCCGTCGAGCGGGCGGAGCCGGAAGGTGACGACGTCAGGGGTCTCCTGGACGCGCTCGGTGACCTCCCAGAGTCGCCAGGAGGGGCCGCCCTGCTCGTCGTACAGCCGCTTCTCGATCGCGATGAGGGCGTTGGCCATCAGCCAGTACACCTCGTCCCAGGCGGCCGCGACCTCGTCGGTCACCGCCTCGCCGAGGACCTCGACGATGGCGGCGAAGAGGTGCTCGTGGACGAGGGCGTACTGCTCGGGGGCGATACCGAGGGAGGCGTGCTTGTGGGCGATGCGGGTGAGCATCGCGTCGGGGCGGGTGTCCGGGTGCTCGACGAGGTGCGTGGCGAAGGCGGCCACGGAGCCGGCCAGGGCCTGGCGCTGGGTGCCGGCGGCCTGGTTGCCGCGGTTGAACAGGTCGCGCAGCAGCTCGGGACGGGCGGCGAACAGACCGTCGTAGAAGCGCTCGGTGATCTGGCCGATGGCCGCTCCGACGACGGGGAGCGTGGCGCGGACGGTGGCTGCGGACTGTTCGGACAGCATGAGTCCTCCTGCGGACGGGTGCCGGGCCCGGTCCGGTCCGGCGGTCGATGGTCGGTGCTCGGCACCGTAGTAAAACTTGCATCTGAGATGCAAATTTAGAGGGGGCGGTGAGGAGGGCGGGGACGGGCATTACGGATGTCAGTCCGAACAGGCAAGATGGGCGACGAAGCGGTACACCTGCCGTACGCGAGCGTTCAGGCCGGGGTCGCCGTGGCGATCAAGGTCCGCAACGCGCGTGAAATGCTGTTGTGGTGGGATGCTCAGGTGCCCGACCGCCTCCCGCGGGACGGAGACAGGCGGCCTGACCAGCAAGGATGGGGAAGCGGAAGATGGACAAGCAGCAGGAGTTCGTGCTCCGGACGTTGGAGGAGCGCGACATCCGGTTCGTACGCCTGTGGTTCACGGACGTGCTGGGCTTCCTCAAGTCCGTCGCCGTGGCCCCGGCCGAGCTGGAACAGGCGTTCGACGAGGGCATCGGCTTCGACGGTTCCGCGATCGAGGGATTCGCCCGCGTCTACGAGTCCGACATGATCGCCAAGCCGGACCCCTCCACGTTCCAGGTCCTGCCCTGGCGTGCCGAGGCCCCCGGCACCGCGCGCATGTTCTGCGACATCCTCATGCCGGACGGCTCCCCGTCCTTCGCGGACCCGCGGTACGTTCTCAAGCGCGCCCTCGCCCGCGCCTCCGACCTGGGCTTCACGTTCTACACGCACCCCGAGATCGAGTTCTTCCTGCTGAAGGACCGCCCCCTCGACGGCTCGCGGCCCACCCCCGCCGACAACTCCGGCTACTTCGACCACACCCCGCAGAACATCGGCATGGACTTCCGCCGCCAGGCGATCACCATGCTGGAGTCGATGGGCATCTCGGTCGAGTTCTCCCACCACGAGGGCGCCCCCGGCCAGCAGGAGATCGACCTGCGCTACGCCGACGCGCTGTCGACCGCCGACAACATCATGACGTTCCGCCTGGTCATGAAGCAGGTGGCGCTGGAGCAGGGGGTCCAGGCGACCTTCATGCCGAAGCCGTTCTCCGAGCACCCCGGCAGCGGCATGCACACCCACCTCTCCCTCTTCGAGGGCGACCGCAACGCGTTCTACGAGTCCGGCTCCGAGTACCAGCTGTCCAAGGTCGGCCGCTCCTTCATCGCCGGCCTGCTCAAGCACGCCGCCGAGATCTCCGCCGTCACCAACCAGTGGGTCAACTCCTACAAGCGCATCTGGGGCGGCACCGAGCGCACCGCCGGCGCCGGCGGCGAGGCCCCCTCGTACATCTGCTGGGGCCACAACAACCGCTCCGCGCTCGTCCGCGTCCCGATGTACAAGCCCGGCAAGACCGGCTCCGCCCGCATCGAGGTCCGCTCCCTCGACTCCGGCGCCAACCCCTACCTGGCCTACGCCATGCTGCTGGCCGCCGGCCTCAAGGGCGTCGAGGAGGGCTACGAACTCCCGCCGGGCGCCGAGGACGACGTCTGGGCGCTGTCCGACGCCGAGCGCCGGGCGATGGGCATCGAGCCCCTGCCCCAGAACCTCGGCGAGGCGCTGACCCTGATGGACCGCAGCGACCTCGTCGCCGAGACGCTCGGCGAGCACGTCTTCGACTTCTTCCTCCGCAACAAGCGCCAGGAGTGGGAGGAGTACCGCTCCGAGGTGACCGCGTTCGAGCTGCGGAAGAACCTGCCGGTGCTGTAGCCCGCCTATCGGTGCGACGGCGCGCGGGGCCGGCGGTCGAGGACCGCCGGCCCCGAGGCATGTCCCCATGTGACGAGCGGTCCGGCCGACCGCACGTCACATCGCGGGCAGGGGGAACGGCGGTCCGATTGCGGGGCATCCGGCGCGGAGTAGCCTGGAATTGACCGACGGCTGCCTGATTCTGGAGGTAGGCGATGTTTCTCCGACTGCTGCGCCGTCGTATGCCGTTCGGGCTCGTTCTGCTCGGCAACGGCCGTCTGATCCGGGGCTACAGCGGCGGCTACTACGACGGATACGGCTACCAGGCCTGACACCGTTCACAAGGAGAACCGGGCTGCCGCGGCGGCGTCGTGGGAGCCCGGCCCCGGAGGAGGCGCGGTGACGGACGACACCGATTCCCTGGTGGCCCTGACGCGGTTCCTGTCACCGCACTGCCGTGTCACCCGCATGTCGAGCGGAGCGCTGATCGCGGACTGGAAGCGGACGCGTTTCCTCGGCATGGCGACGGCGGACATCCGGACGCTCACCGACGGAAGACCCGAGGAACGCGCGGAACTCCTCACCGGTCTCCTCCGCGCCGGGTGTGCCACGCCCCGCCCCAAGACGTACGCGGACGGCGAGATCGGGCTCTGGCTGCGCGCGACGCACCTGCTGATCCGAGCCCTGGGATTCGGGCGCGCCCTGCGGCTGTTGTCCCTGGCGGCCCCCGACTACGCCCGCGCGGACCCTCCCTCCGCGGAGGACGTCGCCCGGCTGAAACGGGCAGTGCAATCGCACGGCCGCAGAAGCTGGTTGGTCAACGACGACTGCAAGACCGAGGCCGTGACGGCGTTCGTCCTGCTGCGGCGGCGCGGTCTGCGGGCCGCGCTGAACGTCGGTGTGCGCGAGCACCCGTTCGCCCTGCACGCCTGGACGTCCTCGGCCGGCCTGTGCATCCCGGACGCCGATCCGCGCGGACACGCGTTCACGCCGGTGCTCTCGATCGACGGCGGAGGGCAGTGACGTGGAGGCACTCGGCCTCGCCTGGGCCGGGGGGACACCGCGGCTCTGGACGGCCGGGGACATGGCGCGGCGGGGACTCGTGACCACCGTCTCCTCACGGGCCGGTACCGCGGCGGTCGTCGGCTGGGCCGGCTCGTTCCGGGACCGTGTGGCGGGCGCGCGCCGCCTCCTCGAAGACTTCGGCCGGCCGGGAGCCGCACCGCGACTGCCGACCGGCGACTACGCGGCCGTCCTGGTCTGCCGCGACCGCGTCCTGCTGATGCGCGACGAGCAGGCCCGCATCCCCCTGTTCTACCGGGAGTCCGGTGGCCGGGTGAGCGGGGTGAGCACCTCGGCGGGCCACCTGGGTGGCCTGGAAGAGCCGGAACGACGTTACTTCTGCCGGTACTTGACCGGGAACATGGCCCAACCGCACGCGCGCCTCACCCCGTTCGCCCGGGTGCACCGCGTTCTCGGCGGTGAGGTGGTGGAACTCTCGGTCACGGGGCGACTGCGCGGCCGGGAGCAGCGACGCGTCCCGCCCGCCGACGACCCGTCGCCGCCGACGACGACGGACGGGCACCGGTCGGACGGATGCCCGTCGCACGGAGCCGCGAAGGATCTGCGCCGCGCTCTGGAGAACGCCGTCGGGCGCCGCACGGGCGAGGTGACGGCATGTCACGTCTCCGGCGGCACCGACTCCACCAGCGTCGCGTTGCTCGCGGCGCGTCCCTCGGCCGCGGCGCCGGGCCACTCCGGGGACCTCGTCCTGCTGGCCGGGCGCTTCCGCCGCGGAGAACTGTCCGGGGAGCAGCCGTACCTCGACGAGGCGATGGAGGAGATCCGCCGGCACGCGCCCCGGGCGCGCCCCGTCGTCGTCGACGTCGACGACGTGGCCGACTTCGACGACTTCCAGCACCACGCGGGTGACCCGGACGAGCCCTGTGCGCACGCCTTCCGCGCCCCCTTCTGGAGCAGGCTGCACGCCGCCGCGGCGGACCTGGGCTGTGACACCCTCCTGACCGGTTGCGGAGCCGATCCGATCGTGGACGCCAACCCCTTCCACCTGCACGGACTGGCCCGCGCCGGACGGCTGCGGCAGTTGACGAGGCAGGCACGTGCCTGGGCCGCGAGCGGCGAGCGCGGCGTGCGGGACGTCGTCTCCGCCTACGTCGTGCAGCCGGCCCTTCCCCTGGCGGCCGAACGGATCACGGCGCTCGTCCGCCGTCGCGGAACGGTGCTCGGCGGCCTGGGCAACTTCGCCCGCCCCCCATGGCTGCGCCCCGGGTTCGCGCGGGCGCACGGCTACCGCGAGGCCGGGATCGAGGAGAGCGGTTTCGTGTTCGGGCGAGATCCCGAGCAGTCCCTCTACGACGCGGCCAACTACCTCGCCGCTCCCGACCCGCTGTCCTGGCACCAGGCACCGCGGTACGGATTCTTCCTCTCGCACCCCTTCCTCGACCCGGAGGTCGTCGCCACGATGCGCCGCCTCCCCGCCGAGGCCACGTTCCGTCCGGGCCGCCCCAAGGCCGTACTGCGCGAGGCCATGGCCGATCTGCTGCCGCCCGGCGTCCGCGACCGGTCGGTCAAGATCCCCTTCAACGAGGTCTACGCCCGCGGCCTACGGACCCACGGCGAGGAACTCATCGACCTCTGCCGGTCCGCCCGGCATCCGCTGGTCGCGGAGATGTTCGACGTCGAGACGCTCTGCCGGGCCGTGCGGGAGGCGCAGTTCGGCATCGGCGACGCCTACTCCTGGGACCGTATGAACAGCTCGCTGGCCCTGGTGGTGTGGCTGGAGCGATGGGGCCGGCGGCCGTGCGCGCGGGGCACGGCCGGGCCGCTCACCGCTGGGCCTTGACGTCCCACAGCGTCCGTTCGTACGGGCCCGTCTGGACCTTGACGAGACCGTACCGATCGGTCAGCCGACGGTCTTTCTCCGTGCTGAAGACGAGGTCTTCCTCGCCGTCCCGTCTGATGAAGCCCAGGACGTCCGCCCCGTGCGTGCCGAACCGCCAGAAGACGGTGACGTAGCGCGGGTCCATCGTGTGGGCGTCGATCACGTTGTTCTCGTACACCCTTCCGCGGAAGATGACGGAGTCGAGGTCCTTCTGTATCCACTTGGGTACCTTGCTGCCGGGGGACCAGGAGTTCCCCTGGAAGGCAACCCGCTCCAGACCGAGCCGGTCCTTGCGCGCCAGGCTCACGCTGGCGTAGAACGCCAACTGGTCGTACCGGGTGTCGATGGGGAGCTGCACGACCGTTCGGGTGGAGAACTCGTCATGCGCCTCGACATGGATTCCAGCCGGTATCCACGGCTGGGCCGCCACCAACTCGCCGGGCTGGTGGATCTCCCTGCGGGAGAGCGGGTGTGTCTCCTGGTACTGGGCTTTGCTCCACTGCTCGGCATCAGCGCGCCACTGCTTGCGGAGCCGGTCCCTGGGGCTCAGCGGCACCTTTTCCCCCATGGCGTGGAACTCGGCGCCGAGCACGTAGAAGCCCACATCGCTGGGGTTTTCGAGCTTGAGGTCGACCGGCACGGAGAACGCCTTGCGGTTCTGACCCAGCAGAGGCTTCCCGATGGTCACCTTGATGAGGGGCTTGGCCCCGCGCTGGTTGGGCTGGTAGAGGTGCTGATAGCTCCAGTTGCCCACGGCGATGAGCGTCGTGATGAGCGCCACCGCGGCCACCTGCTTGGGAGCGGGGATGACGACCGATGTCCGCCACACCGCGATGACAGCCCACAGGGAACCCGCCGTGAGCAGGGACCACAGCACCCGGTAGCCGATGGAATCACCGTCGAGCGTCTCGTACAGGAGCATCAGGTTGGCGAGGAGGGCCGCGACCGTGCCGGCCAGCGCGACCGGTCCCGAGCGCTCGAAGCTGTTCCGGTACCAGTGGTCCACCACCGCCCATGCGCCGACGAACGCGATGAACGCGGACCCGACGAGGAAGGCACCGGTGACGCGCCCCGGGTAGGTCAGGGCGGACCTTATGTTCCCGATGCCGAACCCGCCCAGCAGCAACGCCGACAGGACGAGGACCAGCAGGATCCCCAGCATCACCGCGAAGGACCCTCGGGGGCTCTTCGGGACGCGTGGAAGCCGCAGGCGCCGGCCCCCGCCGGACTCGGCGGAGGACCGCACCTGATCACCACCGTCGGGGCACACGGGGATCTCCTTCGACCGTCACTGAGGCACTGCGCACCATCGTCCGGCGCGACCCGGCGGGTGACCATCCGGATGCCTCCCGACGGCCTAAGGGACGTCCCTCAAGGCGCCGGATCCGCCTGCCCCGCCAGCACCCGGTGCAGCGGTTCCGTCGCACGCCGGCGGTACTCCTGGACCGACCGACCAGCCGTTGCCGTCCGGGTCGGTGAAGTACAGGAAGGTGGCGCCGTCGCCGGGGGCGTGGCGGACCGGCTCGGAGACCGCGCTCCAGGAGCTCGGCGCGGGCGGCCTCGATGTCGGCCATCGCCCCCCGACGGCACCCCATGACCCCCGACCCGGCGCTCCCCCCACCCGCTCCGGCTACGCTCGGGTCCGTACGACCTTGATCGGAGTCGAGGAGTCGAGGAGGCCGGGATGACGGGGCCGGGGCGCAGGAGCAGTACCTTCACACGCCTGCTGCGGCACGGGTTCACCGATCCCTCCGCCGCCGAGCGGCTCCTGGACAGCGCCGAGCTCGTCCCGGTCCGCAGCGACCCCGTGCTGCTGGAGGCCCTGGGCCGGACCGCCGATCCCGATCTCGCCCTGCGGGGGCTGGTGCGGCTGCTGGAGGCGCAGCCGGGCGCCACCGCGCGCCGTGGACTCCTCGACACGGTCATAGCGGCCAAGCCGCTGCGGGACCGGCTGCTCGGGGTGCTCGGGGCGTCCGCCGCGCTCGCCGACCACCTGGCCCGGCATCCGCGGGACTGGGAGGCGCTCGTCATGTACGAGCCGCGCGACCTGCATCCCGGGGTGGAGGAGTTCGAGCGGGGGCTCGCCGAGGCCGACGACCCGGTGTCGCTGCGGGTGGCCTACCGGCGGTGCCTGCTGGCCATCGCGGCGCGCGACGTCTGCGGGACCACCGACGTCGCCGAGGCCGCGGCCGAGCTCGCGGACCTCGCCACGGCCACGCTGCGGGCCGCGGTGGGGCTCGCGGCCGCCGCGGCGCCCGCGGACGCCGCGCTGTGCCGGCTCGCCGTCGTCGCGATGGGCAAGTGCGGGGGGCACGAGCTCAACTACGTCTCCGACGTCGACGTCATCTTCGTCGCGGAGCCCGTCGAGGGGGCCGACGAGGGCAAGGCCCTGCGGGCCGCCACCAAGCTCGCCTCGCACATGATGCGGATCTGCTCGGAGACCACCGTCGAGGGTTCCATCTGGCCCGTCGACGCCAACCTGCGGCCCGAGGGGCGCAACGGGCCGCTGGTGCGGACCCTGAGCAGCCATCTGGCCTACTACCAGCGGTGGGCCAAGACCTGGGAGTTCCAGGCCCTGCTGAAGGCCCGGCCGGTCGCCGGTGACCTCGCGCTGGGGGAGGAGTACGTCGCCGCCGTCGAACCGCTCGTCTGGCAGGCCGCCGAGCGGGAGAACTTCGTCACCGACGTGCAGAAGATGCGCCGGCGGGTCGTCGAGAACATCCCCGCCGCCGAGGTGGAGCGTGAGCTGAAGCTCGGGCCGGGCGGGCTGCGGGACGTCGAGTTCGCCGTGCAGCTGCTGCAACTGGTGCACGGGCGGGCGGACGCCTCCCTGCGCAGCGGTACGACGCTGGACGCGTTGGGGGCGCTGGCCGCCGGGGGCTACGTGGGGCGGGCCGACGCCGTGCAGCTCGACGCCGCCTACCGGTTCCTGCGGTCGATGGAGCACCGCATCCAGCTGTACCGGCTGCGGCGGACCCACCTCGTCCCGGAGGGCGAGGAGGACCAGCGGCGGCTCGGACGGTCGCTGGGGCTGCGGGCCGATCCCGTGGGCGAGCTGAACCGGGAATGGAAGCGGCACGCCGCCGTGGTGCGGCGGCTGCACGAGAAGCTGTTCTACCGCCCGCTGCTCGACGCGGTCGCCCAGCTCCCGTCCGGCGAGGCACGGCTGAGCAGCGAGGCGGCCCGGGAGCGGCTGGTGGCGCTCGGGTACGCCGATCCCGCGGCGGCGCTGCGGCACCTGGAGGCGCTCGCCTCCGGGGTCACCCGGAAGGCGGCCATCCAGCGGACGCTGCTGCCGGTGCTGCTGGGCTGGTTCGCGGACTCCGCCGACCCGGACGCCGGGCTGCTCAACTTCCGCAAGGTCTCCGACGCGCTGGGGAAGACGCCCTGGTACCTGCGGCTGCTCCGGGACGAGGGAGCGGCGGCGGAGAACCTCGCGCGGGTCCTGTCCGCCGGGCGGCTCGCTCCCGACCTGCTGATGCGCGCGCCCGAGGCGGTCGCCCTGCTCGGGGACGGCGACGGGGGCGGCCTGGAGCCGCGCGGGCGGGCCCCGCTGGAGCAGGAGATCCTCGCCGCGGTCGGGCGTGCGGAGGGCGCGGTCCAGGCGGTCACCGCCGCGCGCGGGGTGCGGCGGCGGGAGCTGTTCCGTACGGCCGCCGCGGACATCGTCGGGTCGTACGGCACGGAGGCGCAGCCCGCCGAGGCCGACCAGGGCGCGCTCGTCGACCTCGTCGGCGGGGCCGTGTCGGACCTGACGGCCGCGACGCTCGCCGGCACCCTGCGCGCGGTGGTGCGGGAGGGGTGGGGGGACACGCTGCCCACCCGGTTCGCCATCATCGGCATGGGCCGCTTCGGCGGCCACGAGCTGGGCTACGGCTCCGACGCGGACGTGCTGTTCGTGCACGAGCCGCAGGACGGCGTCGACGAGCAGGAGGCCGCCCGCGCGGCGAACGCGGTGGTGGCGGAGGTACGGCGGCTGCTCCAGGTGCCCAGCGCCGATCCGCCGCTCCTGGTCGACGCGGATCTGCGGCCCGAGGGGAAGTCGGGGCCGCTGGTACGGACGCTGAAGTCGTACGAGGCGTACTACCGGCGGTGGTCGCTGGTGTGGGAGTCGCAGGCGCTGCTGCGGGCCGAGCCCGTCGCCGGGGACGAGGAACTGGGCCGGCGGTTCGTCCGCCTGATCGACCCCCTGCGGTACCCGGAGGCGGGACTCGGAGCGGACGCCGTACGGGAGATCCGGCGTCTGAAGGCGCGGATGGAGTCGGAGCGGCTGCCCCGGGGCGCCGACCCGAAGCTGCACACCAAGCTGGGGCCCGGGGGCCTGTCCGACGTGGAGTGGACCGTGCAGTTGCTGCAACTGCGGCACGGGGCGGAGGTCGCGGGACTGCGGACCACCCGGACCCGGGGTGCCCTCGCCGCGGCCCGGGAGGCCGGACTGCTGACGCGGGAGGACGCCGTCATCCTCGACGAGGCCTGGGTACTGGCCACGCGGGTGCGCAACGCGGTGATGCTGGTCCGGGGCCGGGCGGGCGACACGTTCCCGTCCGACGCGCGGGAGGCGGCCGCCGTGGGGCGGTACCTCGGGTACGGGCCCGGGCACGTGGGGGACATGCTGGACGACTACCGCCGCAGCGCCCGGCGGGCCCGGGCGGTCGTCGACACCCTGTTCTACGGGGGGTAGCGGACACCCCGACGCCGGACGCCGCGCCGCCGCCCCTCCGTCGGCCCCTCGGCCTCCCGCGGAGGCGTAGGGGCCGCCGCCCCTCCGTCGGCCCCTACGCCTCCGCGGGAGGCCGTGCCCCCCGGAACCCTCCGCGTCCCGGCACCCTCCTCGGCAGGGTGTGCGGCAGCGCCCCGTACCAGAGGCCCGCCACCGCGTAGCCGAAGGCGAGGCAGAGGAGGCCGCCCACCGCGTCCAGCCAGAAGTGGTTGGCCGTGGCGACGATGACCACCAGGGTGGCCGCCGGGTAGAGCAGGCCGAGGATCCGCACCCAGGGGAGGGCGGCCAGCGCGAAGATCGTCAGCCCGCACCACAGGGACCAGCCGATGTGCATGGACGGCATCGCGGCGTACTGGTTCGACATGTTCTTCAGGTCGCCCGAGGCCATCGACCCCCAGGTCTGGTGGACCACGACCGTGTCGACGAAGCCGGCGCCGTTCATCAGGCGGGGCGGCGCCAGGGGGTAGAGGTAGTACCCGACGAGCGCCACCCCCGTGGTGGCGAAGAGGACCAGGCGGGTGGCCGCGTACCGGCCGGGGTGGAAGCGGAAGAGCCACACCAGGACGCCGAGCGTGACGACGAAGTGCAGGGTGGCGTAGTAGTAGTTCATGCCGACGACGAGCCAGGTCACCGAGTTCACGGCGTGGTTGACCGACTGCTCCACCGCGATGCCCAGGGTGTGCTCGGCCTTCCAGATCCAGTCCGCGTTGCGCAGTGCCTCGTGTCTCTGCTCCGGGACGGCGTTGCGGATCAGCGAGTACGTCCAGTAACTGACCGCGATCAGCAGGATCTCGAACCAGAAGCGGGGGCGGCCGGGGGTCCGCAGACGCCGGAGCGGACCGGGAGGGGCCGAGGCCGTGACGGTGTGTGGAAGGGCCTCTTCCCGGCCTTCCAGTGACGTCACGGTCGATTCACCCATGGACACAGAGTCTGCCAGAAAAGCCTTCTTCCCCGATCGTCCTCCGGTCCCCTCCGACCCGCATGTTCTCCGCCGGGGGACCCCTACGGGACACCGCGCGGGCACCGCCCGCGACGGCCGTCTCCGCCGTACGGACGACGGCGTTCACGCCCCTGCCCACGGCGACCGCTCGCCCCTCCCCGTGATGACCGCTCGCCCCTCCCCGCGACGACCGCGCTCGCCCCCGGCTGCGGCGACCGCGCGCCCTACCCGCGATGGCGCTCCCCGGGCGCCGAGGCCGTCGAGCCGCGGACGACGAGTTCCGGCATGAAGACGAACTCGCTGTGCGGGGCCGGGGTGCCGCCGATCTCCTCCAGGAGGGTGCGGACCGCCGCCTGGCCCATCGCCGGGACCGGCTTGCGGATCGTCGTCAGCGGCGGGTCGGTGAAGGCGATCAGCGGGGAGTCGTCGAAGCCGACGACCGAGATGTCCCGCGGGACCGCCAGCCCGCGCTGCCGCGCCGCCCGTATCGCGCCGAGGGCCATCATGTCGCTCGCGCAGACCACCGCCGTGCAGTCGCGGTCGATCAGGGCCGTCGCCGCCGCCTGACCGCCCTCCAGGGTGTAGAGGGAGTGCTGGACGAGGTCCGACTCGATCGTCTCGGGGCTCAGGCTCAGCTGTTCCTGCATCGCGCGGACGAAGCCCTCGATCTTGCGCTGGACCGGCACGAAGCGCTTCGGGCCGAGGGCCAGGCCGATCCGGGTGTGCCCCAGGGAGGCGAGGTGGGTGACCGCGAGGGCCATCGCCGCCCGATCGTCGGGGGAGATGAAGGGCGCCTGGACCTTCGGGGAGAAACCGTCCACCAGGACGAAGGGCACGCCCTGGGCGCGCAGCTGCTCGTAGCGCTGCGTGTCGGCCGTGGTGTCGGCGTGCAGGCCGGAGACGTAGATGATGCCGGCGACCCCGCGGTCGACCAGCATCTCGGTCAGCTCGTCCTCCGTGGACCCGCCGGGGGTCTGGGTGGCGAGGACCGGGGTGTAGCCCTGGCGGGTCAGCGCCTGTCCGATGACCTGTGCCAGGGCCGGGAATATCGGGTTCTCCAGCTCGGGCGTGATCAGGCCGACCAGCCCCGCGCTGCGCTGCCGCAGGCGGACCGGGCGCTCGTAGCCCAGTACGTCGAGGGCGGCGAGGACGGACTGGCGGGTGGTGGCGGCGACGCCTGGCTTCCCGTTGAGGACGCGGCTGACGGTCGCTTCGCTCACCCCCGCCTGCGCAGCGATGTCGGCAAGCCGTGTGGTCACAGGTGTGGACTGTACCGGCCAGGTGTCACCTTGCACACCAATCGGACGCCTTGGGCGACCTGTTGTGCGGCCCGCCCGGGGCTGCTGCGTCATCGCACTCCCTCGTGAAATTGATGGCAAGAGCTTGCAGAGTCTTGCACAAGCGCCGTACGCCTTGGCACACGGCGGCTCCGCCTGACAACAACGGTCTCATGGCGGTTGTCATCAGGTCACGCCCGGATAACTTCGGAGATCTCTTGCACTTTTTTTCTGCAAGGTCTTTCGCGCCGCTTACATGGCTGTTACGTTCACGTCGCCCGGCGGCCGCCGCAATGGCGCAGTCGGCAAGTCGACAGGGACGGCGGACGGGACCGCCCCCTGTAGCTACACGGGCTTTCACCCTCAAGGAGAACTCATGCGGCGTGGCATAGCGGCCACCGCGCTGGTGGCGTCCCTCGCCCTCGCGGCGACGGCCTGCGGCGGAAGCGACAGCGGCGACTCGGCCGACGGCCCGGTCACCATCACCTGGTGGGACACCTCCAACGCGACCAACGAGGCGCCGACGTACCAGGCCCTGGTCAAGGAGTTCGAGGCCGCCAACAAGGACATCAAGGTCAAGTACGTCAACGTCACCTTCGACCAGGCGCAGAACAAGTTCGACACCGCCGCCGGGTCCAAGGGCGCGCCGGACGTGCTGCGCTCCGAGGTCGGCTGGACCCCCGCCTTCGCCAAGAAGGGCTACTTCCTGCCGCTGGACGGCACCGAGGCCCTCGCGGACCAGGACAAGTTCAAGTCCAACCTGATCGAGCAGGCCCAGTACGAGGGCAAGACGTACGGCGTGCCGTTCGCCACCGACACCCTCGCGCTCGTCTACAACAAGGCGCTGTTCGCCAAGGCCGGCATCACCGAGGCCCCCAAGACCTGGGACGACCTGAAGACGGCCGCCGCCACCATCAAGGCCAAGACCGGCGTCGACGGCTACTGGGGCTCCACCCAGGCCTACTACGCCCAGACCTTCCTGCACGGCGAGGGCACCGACACCGTCGACGCGGACGCCAAGAAGATCACCGTCAACTCGGCGGCGGCGAAGAAGGCGTACGGCACCTGGCTCAGCCTGTTCGACGGCAAGGGCCTGCACAAGGCCGACACCACCGCCGACGCGTACGCCCACATCCAGGACGCCTTCGTCAACGGCAAGGTCGCCGCGATCATCCAGGGTCCCTGGGAGATCACGAACTTCTACAAGGGTTCGGCCTTCACGGACAAGAACAACCTCGGGATCGCCACCGTCCCGGCCGGTTCCACCGGCAAGGCGGGCGCCCCGACCGGCGGCCACAACCTGTCGGTCTACGCCGGCTCCGACGCGGCGCACCAGAAGGCCGCGCTGAAGTTCGTCAACTTCATGACCTCCGCGACGGCCCAGGCGACCGTCGCGCTGAAGAACTCCACCCTGCCGACGCGTGACGACGCCTACACCGACGCGGTGAAGGCCGACCCGGGCATCGCGGGCTACCAGACCGTGCTGTCCGCCGCCCAGCCGCGCCCGGCGCTGCCCGAGTACAGCTCCCTGTGGAGCCCGCTGGACGACGAGCTGCCCGAGATCGCCGGTGGCAAGGAGTCCCTGGACGAGGGCCTGAGCAACGCCGAGACCGCCATCGCCAAGCTGGTTCCGGACTTCAGCAAGTGAGTCCCGGGTGGCCGCCGGATCACCCTGTCCACGGGGGAGTGATCCGGCGGCCACCCGCCTGTGCCCGCCCGGCCCCGCCCTCCGATCCTCAGCTCCTCCAGAAGGTGTCGAACCATGACAGTCGCCATCGACCGCGCGACCGGCAAGCGCCGCGGTGACGCGCCGCGGCCCGGGCTGGGCCGGCGCCTGAAGCACTCCTACCGCAAGTACTGGTACGCCTACGCGATGATCACCCCGGTGGTCGTCGTCCTCGGCGTCCTCGTGCTGTACCCCCTGGGATACGGCCTCTACCTCACCCTCACCGACGCCAACAGCCTCAACACGGCCCGCACCATCGGCGTCAACGAGATCGAGGCCACCTACAAGTTCATCGGCCTCGACAACTACGCCGACATCCTGTGGGGCGAGACGGCCTACGACCGCTTCTGGTCGCACTTCATCTGGACCATCGTGTGGACGGCGGCCTGTGTCGGCCTGCACTACGGCCTCGGCCTGGGCCTCGCGCTGCTGCTCAACCAGAAGCTGCGCGGCCGCACCTTCTACCGGCTGGTCCTGGTCCTGCCCTGGGCCGTGCCCACCTTCGTCACCGTCTTCGGCTGGCGGTTCATGCTCGCCGACGGCGGTGTCATCAACGCAGCCCTGGACGCGCTGCACCTGCCGACGCCGCTGTGGCTGGAGGACACCTTCTGGCAGCGGTTCGCCGCGATCATGGTGAACACCTGGTGCGGTGTGCCGTTCATGATGGTCTCCCTGCTCGGCGGCCTCCAGTCCATCGACGCCTCCCTCTACGAGGCCGCGGAGATGGACGGCGCCAACGCCTGGCAGCGGTTCCGCTACGTCACCCTGCCGGGCCTGAGGTCCGTCAGCTCCACCGTCGTCCTGCTCGGCATCATCTGGACCTTCAACCAGTTCGCCGTGATCTTCCTGCTGTTCGGCGGCACCGCCCCCGAGGCCCAGATCCTCGTCACCTGGGCGTACTACCTCGGCTTCGGACAGCAGCCGCGTGACTTCGCTCAGTCGGCCGCCTACGGCATCCTGCTGCTGGCCATCCTGATCGTCTTCACCTCGTTCTACCGCCGCTGGCTGAACCGCAACGAGCAGCAGCTCGCGATCTGAGGCAGGAGTCCCCATGAGCACCACCACCGTCGAGACCTCCGCCGACGTGACCGGGCACGGTTCCGCGGACGCCCCCCGCACCCCCCGCGGACGCGGACGGCGCCGGCCCCTCGCCTCCCTCGCGTCCCACGGCGTCCTGACCGTCGCCTGCCTCGTCGCGCTCTTCCCGATCGCCTGGCTCGTCTTCCTCTCCCTCGGCCCGGACAAGGACGACTACCTCCACCCCGGACGCATCTGGTCGAAGATGACCTTCGACAACTACGCGTTCGTCCTCCAGCACACGAACTTCTTCGACTGGCTCAAGAGTTCACTGATCGTCTCGCTGGGCACCACGGTCATCGGCGTACTGATCGCCGCCACGACCGGATACGCCGTGTCCCGCATGCGCTTTCCCGGCTACCGCAAGTTCATGTGGGTGCTGCTGGTCACCCAGATGTTCCCGATCGCCGTGCTGATCGTGCCGATGTACCAGATCCTGTCCGAGCTCCAGCTCGTCGACACCTACCTCGGCCTGATCCTCGTCTACTGCTCGACCGCGGTGCCCTACTGCGCCTGGCTGCTCAAGGGCTACTTCGACACGATCCCGTTCGAGATCGACGAGGCCGGACGCGTCGACGGCCTGACCCCGTTCGGCACCTTCGCGCGGCTGATCCTGCCGCTCGCCAAGCCGGGCCTCGCGGTCGCCGCGTTCTACAGCTTCATCACCGCCTTCGGCGAGGTCGCCTTCGCCACGACGTTCCTGCTGGACGACCAGAAGTACACGCTCGCCGTCGGCCTCCAGAGCTTCGTCAGCGAGCACGACGCCCAGCGCAACCTCATGGCCGCCACCGCGGTGCTGATCGCGATACCCGTCTCCGCGTTCTTCTACCTCGTGCAGAAGAACCTGGTGACCGGCCTGACCGCGGGCGGCACCAAGGGCTGAGCGCCCCGAGGCGCACGAGACCCCCGCGCGCCCGCGCGCGGGTGGCGGCCGCGGTGTCCTTCCGACCCCGCCGGCACCGCGGCCGCCGCGTCACCCGGGCCGCCGTACCCATGACCCCATGACCGCACCCCCTTCACGTACAAGGACGCCATGAGCCAGCAGCACTCCGCCGCCCCGGCCCCCGCCTCCCGGCCCGACACGGCCCTCGCCACCGTCGCCCAGCGCCGCGACTGGTGGCGGGACGCGGTGATCTACCAGGTCTACCCGCGCAGCTTCGCCGACAGCAACGGCGACGGCATGGGCGACCTGGAAGGCGTACGCTCCCGCCTCCCGTACCTGCGCGACCTCGGCGTGGACGCCGTGTGGCTCAGCCCTTTCTACGCCTCCCCGCAGGCCGACGCCGGCTACGACGTGGCCGACTACCGGGCCGTCGACCCCATGTTCGGCAACCTCCTCGACGCCGACGCGCTCATCCGCGACGCCCATGGGCTGGGCCTGCGGATCATCGTCGACCTGGTGCCCAACCACTCCTCCGACCAGCACGAGTGGTTCAAGCGGGCCCTCGCGGACGGCCCCGGCTCGCCCCTGCGGGAGCGGTACCACTTCCGCCCCGGCAAGGGCGAGAACGGCGAACTGCCGCCCAACGACTGGGAGTCCATCTTCGGCGGCCCCGCCTGGACCCGGGTCACCGAGCCCGACGGCACCCCGGGCGAGTGGTACCTGCACCTCTTCGCCCCCGAACAGCCCGACTTCAACTGGGAGCACCCGGCCGTCGGCGACGAGTTCCGCTCCATCCTGCGGTTCTGGCTCGACATGGGCGTCGACGGCTTCCGCATCGACGTGGCGCACGGCCTGGTGAAGGCGGAGGGCCTGCCGGACCTCGGCTCCCACGACCAGCTGAAGCTGCTGGGCAACGATGTCATGCCGTTCTTCGACCAGGACGGCGTCCACGACGTCTACCGGCAGTGGCGTCGGGTCCTCGACGAGTACGCCGGTGAGAGGATCTTCGTCGCCGAGGCGTGGACCCCGACCGTGGAGCGCACCGCCCACTACGTGCGCCCCGACGAGCTGCACCAGGCCTTCAACTTCCAGTACCTGGGCTCCGCGTGGAACGCCGAGGAGCTGCGCGAGGTCATCGACCGCACGCTGGAGGCGATGCGCCCCGTCGGCGCCCCCGCCACCTGGGTGCTGTCCAATCACGACGTCACCCGGCACGCCACCCGCTTCGCCAACCCGCCCGGCCTCGGCACGCAGATCCGCACCGCCGGCGACCGCGCGCTGGGCCTGCGCCGGGCCCGGGCGGCCACCCTGCTGATGCTGGCGCTGCCCGGTTCGGCCTACGTCTACCAGGGCGAGGAGCTGGGGCTCCCGGACGTCGTCGACCTCCCGGACGAGGTGCGCCAGGACCCGGCGTACTTCCGCGGCGAGGGCCAGGACGGCTTCCGCGACGGCTGCCGGGTGCCGATCCCGTGGACGCGCACGGGCTCGTCGTACGGCTTCGGCGGCGGGGGCAGCTGGCTGCCGCAGCCGGAGAACTGGGGCGAGCTCAGCATCGAGGCGCAGGACGGCGTGCCGGGCTCGACGCTGGAGCTGTACCGCTCGGCGCTGACGATCCGCCGGGAGCGGCCGGACCTCGGGGCCGGCGACGCGGTGGAGTGGCTGCGCGCCCCCGAGGGCGTCCTGGCCTTCCGGCGCGGGGAGTTCGTGTGTGTCGCGAACACCACCGGCGAGTCGGTGACCGTCCCGGCGTACGGCCGCGTCCTGCTCGCCAGCGGTGAGCCGGCGGAGGCGGACGGCGAGGCGAAGGTCCCGGCGGACACCACCGTCTGGTTCGCCGCCGCCTGACGGCCCCTCGTCCGGCCCCGAACGGCCCGCCCTCCCCTCCGGGGGGCGGGCCGTCCGCCGTGCCCGGAGCGATCGCTGAAAATCCTTTCCGTTACTTGCAGGGCTCTTGCTGTAAGCGTTTCGTCGGCGATACGGTCGCGCGGGCGCCCGGCGACGAAGCCGACCAGGCAGTGCCGCGGCGCAGGGGTCGGACCCACCTGAGCCGTAGTCGCAAGGAGTTCCCGCCTGTGATACCGAGATGGCCGGCGCCGCGCACGCGCCGTACCGCCCACGCCGGAAGGGTCGCGGCCGTCACCGTCGCCGCCCTCGCCGCCGCCCTCGTGCAACCGCTCGCCGCCCGGGCGGACAGCCCGCCCGAGCCCCCGTCGGACGCGAAGCTCGCCGCCGAGCCCGCCCGGCACGACGCCACCCGGGAGCAGTTCTACTTCGTCCTCCCGGACCGCTTCGCCAACGGCGACACCGCCAACGACCGGGGAGGGCTGACCGGGTCCCGCCTGACGACCGGTTACGACCCCACCGACAAGGGCTTCTACCAGGGCGGCGACCTCAAGGGCCTGACCGAGCGCCTCGACTACATCAAGGGGCTCGGCACCACCGCGCTGTGGATGGCGCCGATCTTCAAGAACCAGGCCGTCCAGGGCACGGGCGCCAACGCGTCGGCCGGCTACCACGGCTACTGGATCACCGACTTCACCCAGGTCGACCCGCACTTCGGCACCAACAAGGACCTGGAGACCCTCATCTCCAAGGCGCACGCCAAGGGCATGAAGGTCTACTTCGACGTCATCACCAACCACACCGCCGACGTCGTCGACTACGAGGAGAAGTCCTACGGCTACCTGTCCAAGGGCGCCTTCCCGTACCTGACCGAGGACGGCGAGCCCTTCGACGACGCCGACTACGCCGCCGCGGAGACCTTCCCCGCCACCGACGCCGACTCCTTCCCGTACACGCCGACCGTCGCCGCGGACAAGAAGGACGCCAAGGTACCGTCCTGGCTCAACGACCCGACGATGTACCACAACCGCGGCGACTCCACCTGGGCCGGCGAGTCGACCACCTACGGGGACTTCACCGGCCTCGACGACCTGTGGACCGAGCGTCCCGAGGTCGTCGAGGGCATGGAGAAGATCTACCAGCGGTGGGTGAGGGACTTCGACATCGACGGCTTCCGGATCGACACCGTGAAGCACGTCGGCATGGAGTTCTGGACCCAGTGGGCGACGGCCCTGGACGCCTACGCCGCGAAACAGGGCCGCGACGACTTCTTCATGTTCGGCGAGGTCTACTCCGCCGACACCGCCGTCACCTCCTCGTACGTCACCGAAGGACGCCTGGACGCCACCCTCGACTTCCCCTTCCAGGACGCCGCCCGCGCCTACGCCTCGCAAGGAGGCAGCGCCCGGAAGCTCGCGGCGGTCTTCGGCGACGACTACACGTACACGACCGACAAGGCCAACGCCTACGAGCAGGTCACCTTCCTCGGCAACCACGACATGGGCCGCTTCGGGTACTTCCTGAACCAGGACAACCCGGACGCCACCGACGCCGAGCTGCTCGCCAAGGACGAACTCGCCAACGAGCTGATGTTCCTCAGCCGCGGCAACCCGGTCGTCTACTCCGGCGACGAGCAGGGCTTCACCGGCTCCGGCGGCGACAAGGACGCCCGCGCCCCCCTGTTCGCCTCCCGCGCCGCCGACTACCTCGACGACGACCGGATCGGCACCGACGCGACCCACGCCACCGACGCCTACGACACCAGCGCGCCGCTCTACCGGCAGATCAGCGCCCTCGCCAAGCTCCGCAAGGCCAACCCGGCCCTGACCGACGGCGTCCAGACCGAGCGGTACGCGGCCGACGGCGCCGGCGTCTACGCCTTCTCCCGCACGGACCCGACGACGAAGACCGAGTACGTCGTCGCCTTCAACAACGCCGCCGAGGCGAAGACGGCGACCTTCGCGACCGGCTCGGCGAACATGACCTTCCGCGGCATCTACGGGACCACCGGCTCGGTGAAGAGCGACGCCGGCAAGAAGGTCACCGTCACCGTCCCGGCCGGCTCGGCGATCGTCCTCAAGGCGGCCGGCCGGCTCCCCGCGCCCACCGCGAAGCCGTCCGTCACCCTCACCGCCCCCGCCGCCGGCGCCACCGGAACCGTCGAGCTGACCGCCGACGTCGACGGTG
Source organism: Streptomyces sp. NPDC003247 (assembly GCF_042888135.1). Classification (NCBI taxonomy): domain Bacteria; kingdom Bacillati; phylum Actinomycetota; class Actinomycetes; order Kitasatosporales; family Streptomycetaceae; genus Streptomyces; species Streptomyces sp. NPDC003247. Next base: position 325,737 of record NZ_JBIAPF010000001.1, on the reverse strand, counting down.
GACAGCTCAACCGGGTCGTCTTCGCCGCCCAGACCGGCGACGGCGCCTGGCAGACGCTCGGCTCCGCCGACCACGCCCCCTACAAGGTCACCCACACCGTCGGCGAGGACGTACCGGCCGGCACCGCCCTGCGCTACAAGGCCGTCGTGATCGACTCGGCCGGGCGGACCGCGAGCGCGACGGCCGCGAGCACCACCGGCACCCCGCCCGCCGAGGAGGTCCCCACCGCGACCTCCCGCGACTACGCGATCGTCCACTACCGGCGCACCGACGGCGACTACGACGACTGGGGCCTGTACGCCTGGGGCGACCTCGCCGACGGCGAGTCGACCACCTGGCCCGACAGCCACCCCTTCACCGGCCGCGACGCCTACGGCGCCTTCGCCTACGTCAAGCTGAAGCCCGGCGCGGCCGGCGTGAACTTCCTGGTGATCGACGAGGACGGCGACAAGGACGTCTCCGCCGACCGCACCATCGACGTCACGCGGACCGGCGAGGTCTGGATCGAGCAGGGCGAGGCGGAGGTCCTTACCGAACGGCCCGAGTACCCGGCGCAGGACACCACCAAGGCGGTCCTGCACTACCACCGCGCCGACGGGGACTACGACGGCTGGGGTCTCCACGTGTGGACCGGCGCCGCGAACCCCACCGAGTGGTCGAACCCCCTGGAGCCGGTGAAGACTGATCCGTATGGCGCGGTCTTCGAGGTACCGCTCACCGAGGGTGCCACCAGTCTCAGCTACATCGTCCACCGGGGCGACGAGAAGGACCTGCCCACCGACCGGTCGCTCGACCTCACGGCCGACGGCCACGAGGTGTGGCTGATGAGCGGGGAGGCGGAGCACCTGCTGCCGCAGCCCGCGGGCTCCGCGGCGGCCCTGGACCTCACCACCTCCAAGGCCGTCTGGATCGACCGGGACACGGTCGCCTGGAACGGCTCCGAGGCGGCCGTCTCCACCCAGCTGCTGTCCTCCCGCAGCGGCTCGATCGCGGTGAGCGCCGGGACGCTGACCAGCGACGACGAGCGGTGGCTCCGGCTGACGAAGACCACCCTCACCGACGCCCAGAAGGCGACGTTCCCGCACCTGAAGGACTACACCGCCTGGTCCGTCGACCCGCGCGACCGCGACCGGGTGCGCGAGGCGCTGCGCGGCCAGGTCGTCGCCACCCAGCGGGCCGCGAACGGCGCCGTCCTCGCGGCGACGGGCGTGCAGACCGCCGGCGTCCTGGACGACCTCTACGCCGGCGCCACGAAGACGGACCTCGGCCCGACCTTCCGCAACGGCCGCCCGACCCTGGCGGTCTGGGCACCGACCGCGCAGAGCGTCTCCCTGGACCTGGACGGCACCACCGTCCGGATGAAGCGCGACGACACCACCGGCGTCTGGTCCGTCACCGGCCCGAAGTCCTGGAAGGGCAAGCCCTACCGGTACGTGGTGAAGGTCTGGGCGCCCAGCGTCCGGAAGATCGTCACCAACGAGGTCACCGACCCGTACTCGGTCGCCCTCACCGCCGACTCCGAGCGCAGCCTGGTCGTCGACCTGGACGACGCCTCCCTCGCCCCGAGCGGCTGGACGTCACTCGAGAAGCCCGCGGCCGTACCGCTGAAGGACGCCCAGATCCAGGAGCTGCACGTCCGGGACTTCTCCGTGGCGGACGGCACGGCGGACCACCCCGGCACCTACCTGGCCTTCACCGACAAGGACAGCGACGGCTCCGAGCACCTGCGCGAGCTCGCCGCCTCCGGCACGTCCTACGTGCACCTGCTGCCCGTCTTCGACATCGCCACCATCCCCGAGAAGAAGGCCGACCAGGCGACCGTCGACTGCGACCTCGCCTCCTATCCGGCCGACTCCGACCAGCAGCAGGCGTGCGTGGCGAAGACGGCCGCGAAGGACGCCTACAACTGGGGCTACGACCCGTACCACTTCACCGTCCCCGAGGGCTCCTACGCCACCGACCCCGACGGCACCGCCCGCACGGTCGAGTTCCGCGAGATGGTCAAGGCGCTCAACGAGGACGGCCTGCGGGTCGTCATGGACGTCGTCTACAACCACACCACCACCAGCGGACAGGCGGACACCAGCGTCCTCGACAAGGTCGTGCCGGGCTACTACCACCGGCTCCTCGCCGACGGCTCGGTCGCCAACAGCACCTGCTGCGCCAACACCGCCACCGAGAACGCCATGATGGGCAAGCTCGTCGTCGACTCGGTCGTCACCTGGGCCAAGGAGTACAAGGTCGACGGCTTCCGCTTCGACCTCATGGGCCACCACCCGAAGGCCAACATCCTCGCCGTGCGCGAGGCGCTCGACGCCCTGACCCTGGCGAAGGACGGCGTCGACGGCAAGAAGATCATCCTCTACGGCGAGGGCTGGAACTTCGGCGAGGTCGCCGACGACGCCCGGTTCGTGCAGGCCACGCAGAAGAACATGGCCGGCACCGGGATCGCCACCTTCTCCGACCGGGCCCGCGACGCGGTGCGCGGCGGCGGCCCCTTCGACGAGGACCCCGGCGTCCAGGGCTTCGCCTCGGGGCTGTACACCGACCCCAACGGCTCGGAGAACAACGGCACCGAGGCCGAGCAGAAGGCCCGCCTGCTGCACTACCAGGACCTGATCAAGGTCGGTCTCTCCGGCAACCTCAAGGCGTACACCTTCACCGACACCAGCGGCGAGCAGGTCACCGGCGCCGAGGTCGACTACAACGGCGCCCCCGCCGGTTACGCGGACGCACCCGGCGACGCCCTCGCCTACGCCGACGCGCACGACAACGAGTCGCTCTTCGACGCCCTCGCCTACAAGCTGCCGTCGTCGACGAGCGCCGCCGACCGGGCCCGTATGCAGGTCCTCGCCATGGCCACGGCCACCCTCTCCCAGGGCCCGGCGCTCTCCCAGGCCGGCACCGACCTGCTGCGCTCCAAGTCCCTGGACCGCAACTCCTTCGAGAGCGGCGACTGGTTCAACGCGATCCACTGGAACTGCGCCGACGGCAACGGCTTCGGGCGCGGACTGCCGCCGGCCGCCGACAACGCCGCCAAGTGGCCGTACGCCCAGCCGCTGCTGACCGGGATCAAGGCGGTGGGCTGCCCGCAGATCCAGGGCGCCTCGGCCGCCTACCAGGACCTGCTGAAGATCCGTACGACGGAGAAGGCGTTCTCCCTCGACACGGCGGCGCAGGTGCAGTCGGCGCTCGCCTTCCCGCTGTCCGGCAAGGACGAGACGCCCGGCGTGATCACCATGGAACTCGGTGACCTGGTCGTCGTGTTCAACGCGACGCCCGACGCGCAGGAACAGCGGGTCGCCGCGCTCGCCGGGACGGGCTACCGCCTGCACCCGGTCCAGGCGGCCGGCGCCGACGCCACCGTCAGGAAGGCGACGTACGCGACGGAGTCCGGCACCTTCGCCGTTCCGGCACGGACCGTCGCGGTGTTCACCCGCACCGCCTGACCCGCACGGCCCCGGTGGAGCAGACCCGTCACCCGGTCTGCTCCACCGGTGTGTCCGGCGCCACCGGGCCACGCCACGGCGCCCGCGCGGCGACTAAGGTGAACCCGTCCCCGTCCTGGAACAGGAGTGCCCATGCCGCAGATCACGGTCGACTACTCGGCCACCATGGCGACCGCCTTCGACCGCGCCGGCTTCGCCCGGGCCCTGCACGAAGCCGTGGTGGAGATCGCCGCCGCCAAGCCGGAGGCCTGCAAGACCCTGTTCCGCCCGGCGGACCTCACCGCGTTCGCCTACGAGGAGGAGGGCCACGCGATCGTCCACGTCACCCTCGGCCTGCTCGCCGGACGCACCGAGGAGACGAAGGCGAAGCTGACCGAGGCCGTCCTGGAGCTGCTGCGCACCCACGTCGAGGACGGCGGACCCGCCCTGCACGCCTCCGCCGAGGTGCGGGACCTCGACCCGTCGTACCGCAAGTTCGAGAGCTGAGAGCCGCTCCTCAGGAGACCAGGGCGAGCAGCCGGGCCACCAGGTCGCCGAACGGGCCGTCGGCCGGTTCGGCGGCGAGCACGGGCCTCAGGCGGGCCCGCAGCTCCTCGTCGTGCGCCGCGCTCACGGCCGTCAGCGCGGCGAAGTCCTGCACGAGCTGCACCTCCAGCTCCGCGCGCGGAATCCGCCGCCCGTCCAGCCAGAGCAGCGCCGTCGACTCGGCGAGGGAGATCCAGGAGCGGACCACCAGCTCCAGTCGGGCCGGCGGGTCGGTGACCTCCAGGTGCGCCAGGATCTGCTCGTAGGCGGCCTGGCGCACGGAGTCGATGAGCGCGTTGGTGGTCGAGACGTGGCCCATCGAGCGGACTCCGTCCGCGGGCACCGCCGGGCCGCCGCGCATGAGGGCCGAGAAGCCGGGGCCGTGCTCGTCGACGAAGTCGAAGTACCGGTGCATCACCCGCAGCAGCCGCGCCCCCAGCGGCCCCTCGTGCGGCTCGGTGAACCGGCCCGCCAGATCCTCCGACGCCCGCTTCAGGGCGGCTTCGTACAGGCTGAGTTTGCCGGGGAAGTAGTGGTAGACGAGCGGCCGCGAGATGCCGGCGGCCGCCGCTATCTCGTCGATGGAGACCTCGTCGGGCGAGCGGCGGGCGAACAGGTCGAGGGCGACGCCGATCAGCTGCTGCCGCCGCTCCTCGACTCCCATCCTGCGACGAACCCCGGTAGTCATACGAACACCTTACCGATCGAATCCGGACGTGAAGGGACCGGATCGGTCGCGGGGTTGGCGTGGGCCACGCCTTAGGGCGGACGGCGGGAAGGTGACGAAGGACCTGCGGGACAGCCCTTAGCGGAGCCCGCCGATCGACCGGCCGTCCTCCAGGGTGCCCCTCAGCTCCGCCCGGGCCCCCTGCTCGGTGCGCACGGCCAGCAGGTTGTCCTCGGCCGAGCCGCTCACCCCGCCCGTCGCCCGCACGGACCCGGTGTCCTTGTCCCCGGCGGCGAGCAGGTACCAGGAGCCCCCCTTCGACCTCCACAGCACCCCGGCCAGCACATGCGGATCGCGCGGACCGCACGCCGGAACGTCCCCGGCCTTCGCCACCGCCGCCCCGAACAGCCCGCCCGGCACCCGGAACTGCGCCAGCACCCGCGTCCCGTCGCCCCGCCAGGTCTCGGCCCGCGTGCACACCCACGACGCCGACCCGCTGTCGTCGGGCAGCGGCTGCCGCGCGTACGCCCACGCGTTGACCGTACGGACCCCCTGGCCGCGGACATCGCCCAGCGAGCAGGCGAACGGCGCCCAGGTGCGCAGCGCCTCCGCGCCCGTCGCCTCCTTCGGCCTGGTCGGCCGGCCCGCGGTGAGGCGGGCGGGGACCAGCTCGCCGAGGTCGCTCACCAGGTGCGGGCCGGAGGCGTCGGTCAGCTCCAGCACGTTCCACGTGGTGCAGGCGCCGGCCCGGGTGGCGGGGCTGGCCAGCGGTGAGGTGATGCCGTCGGTCAGCGTCAGGTCCATCAGCCCGGCACCCGGCTTCGACAGGTCCCGCTCCGCCGCCTCCGTCACCCAGGGGGCGGTCAGGTAGCGGACGTTGCCGTCGGCCCGGTCCAGGACCACCGCGGCCGCCTCGGCGCCGGTCGCGCCGTCCACGCGCGCGAAGTCCAGGGCGGCCCCGGCTGTGCCCTCCCTCGGCTCGGCGTAGCGGGCGATGCGCAGCCCGTCGTAGAGGATCACCACGCGCGCGGTGTCGGCGTCGCCCGCGAACAGCAGCTGGGGGGGACCGGACGGCCCGCCGGTCGGGGTGCCGGGGGTGGCCGAGACGCGGACGGTTGCGCCGGGCCGGGCCCAGACGGCGAGGGCGCGGCGCAGCAGCGCGCGGTCACCGGTGGAGTCGCCGCGCGCCGGCCAGACGGAGAAGTCGGTGCGGGCGGAGGTCTTCCAGGCGGCGGGGGAGACCCTGACCAGCCGGCCCGGGTCGAGCGCCGCCTCCGCCGCCGGGTTCCGCGCGTACACCGGAGCGGCCGCGCCGTCGGCACCCCAGCCGCCGTCCGGCAGGGCGACCAGGGCGCCGCACACGGCGAGCGCGGCCGCGGCGGCCAGCGCGGCCCTGCCGTGCCGGCGGCGGCGCATCAGGTCGGTGGGGCGGGCCTGGAGCGCGCAGGGGTCGAACTCGGGGGAGTCGAGCAGCGCGTACCGCGCGCTGAGGGAGTCCGCCTCCCGCAGCGCCGCCTCCGCGTCGTCGACCCCGGCGCCGCCGAGCACCTCGCGCACATCGCCGTCGGGGAGCTTCTCCAAGCCGCGCAGGACACAGGCGGCCCGGGCCGGGCCGGACAGGACGGCCAGCTCCTGGTCCAGGGCGAGCTCGTCGGCACCGCCGGCGCGGGGGAAGAGGCGCAGCCCCCACACCTGGGGCAGCAGCGGCGGCAGCTGCGCCCGCCTGGGCCACGCGCGGCGCCGCAGCGGCAGGCCCGCCTCCAGCGCCGTGCGCACCACCTGGAGCCGGACGTAGGCGTAGCCGGGGCCGCCGTCGCGGGCGGTGGACTGGGCCGGGATGACGGGCGCGGAGGAGCGGCCGCGGGGCAGGGCGCGCTGGACGAGGGCATGGGCGGTCAGCACCCGCCGGTCCCGGCCGAGGCCGGGCGGCAGCACCAGGTAGGCGAGCCGGACCAGACGCGGATAGTGCTCGACGAGCGCGGCCTCGGCCTGCTCGACGTCGACGGCCCGGTCGGCGGGGGAACCGGGTGCGGGGCGCGGGGCGACATCCTGTGACTGCACGTCCAGCCAAACGAGCCGGCCGGCCGATGGTCACCGGCCGTGCGGCGGGGCGGTCCGCCACGACGGGGCGCGGGGCCCGCGACGCCGGAGAACTCCGCGCTGGTTGAGCGGACCGGGCGCGGGAGCCGTATCCAGGACGAGGCTCTTGCAGGGAGGACAGATGAAGGTGACCCGACCCATGCTCGCGGTGGCCGGCGCCGCCGCGGTGCTCGTGCTGACCGGCTGCGGCTCCGACGGGGGCACGCGGGCCGTCCCGGAGACGGCCACCGGCAGCCTGGAGCACCTCGCCGCCGAGGTGGAGTGCACCCCGAACATGCAGATCGACGCCGACGAGATCCGCCAGGCCGTCTGCAAGGACACCGACGGCAAGTTCATCCTCGCCACGTTCGCCACCGACCGCGGCCAGCGCGAGTGGATCAACGGGGCGAAGGACTACGGCGGCCACTACCTCGTCGGCCGCAAGTGGGTGGCCGTCGGCGAGACCGGCACGGTGACCGCGCTCCAGCGGACGCTCGGCGGCGACATCGAGGAGGGCACGGACCACTCGGCGCACACCGCGCACGAGTCGTCGGACGGCACCGCGCACTCCGGTCACTGAGGCCCGCCGCACCCGGGCGGCACGAAGGCCGGCGGTGAGGGATCCCCGAGGGGTCCTCACCGCCGGCCTTCGGTCGTCGGGGCGGGCCGGGCCGGGTCCGCCCCGACAGACCGTCACTTGCAGCGCTTGCCGGTGTTGATGCAGTTGACCATCTTGTTCATCAGGTTCGTCGAGAAGAAGTTGATGAAGTCGTTGTGGTCGGTGATCGGCTTGTGCAGCTGCTCGGGGAAGGTGTCCACCGCGTACGGGTTCACCACCTGGCCGTCCTCGATCGTCGGCGCGGGGACGTCGTAGACGAGACGGACCTGGAGCTGGGGGATCGCCTGGAAGCCGTTGGCGCAGGTGCCGTCGGCCTGGACGAACGCCACGTGGGTGCGGTGGTTGGCGCTGTCGATGTTCTGGCCGTCCCAGCAGCTCTGGAAGTTGGCCGTGCGGACCACCTTGCTGCCCTCGGGGCAGATCGGGTACTGCTCCTTCAGCTGCACCTTGTTCTCGAAGCCGGTGCAGCTCCAGTTCACGTTGGCGTTCGCGGTGCCGTTGACGAAGGCCTTGGCGTCACCGGTGATGATGCGCAGGGCGGTCGGCATCGCGACGACCGGGCCCGCCTTGTTGCCGACGAACGTCAGCTGCGCCTGGGCGGGCTGGAGGATCCGGCCGACGTTGCCCTCGGTGCCGCCGCCGGCGTTGTTCTGGTCGAAGTCCTGCGTGCCGTCCTGGAGACGCAGCACCGGCCAGAAGTACGACGACTTGTCGCCCTGGTTGCGGCAGCTGGTCTCGGCGGCCGCCAGCTCCTCGTCGCTCGCGAAGGCGTCGTTGTTCTGGTTGCCGACGTAGTCGTGCAGGTGGTGGGCGCCGTTGGTGACACCGGGGGCGACGATCACGTTGTCCGTGTTGTGGTTGTCGTTGCCGTTGGTGCCGCAGCTCGTGGTGAAGGTGCCCCGCGAGCCCGACCGGCCGTTCGCGGCGAGACCGTTCGCGCCGACGCCCAGCTGGGCGTTGGACTGGACCGTGGTGATGTCCACGAAGTCCGCGGCCACCGGGCCGTTGCCGCCCTGGCCGCCGTTGCCCTGATCCTGGCCGTCGTCGCCCGTCTGGCCGTCGTCGCCCTGCTGCTGGCCGTCGTCGTTCTGCTGGTCGTCGTCGTTCTGGCCGCCGTTCTGGCCACCGTTGTTCTGACCGCCGTCGTTCCGGCCGCCGTTGCCGTTGCCGGCGTTGGTCTGCGGGTCGGCGGTCTGGGGTGTGCAGGTGGCGAGTTGGCTCAGGTTCTGCGCCTGGCCGCCGACGCGCTGGATGCTGATGCGGATGCGGTCGATCGTGGCCGACCGCTTCTCCGTGAGCGGGCCGAGGATCGCGTTCTGGACGAAATTGGTGTCCTGGGCCTGCGCCTGACGCGTCGAGGCGAGCCGGGCGTAGGCCTCGGTGATCTGCTTGTCGAGGTTCGCCAGCTCCTTGTCGACACCCGAGCGCGCCCGGTCGGGCACGTCGGTCAGCTGCTGCCCGACGTCCGGGCACGAGATGGTCGCCACCTGTGCGGCGGCGGCCTTGGTCCGGTTCTGCGCCGAGTTCTTCGACTCGTGCGCCGAAGCGTAGAAGTTCGCCCAGATCAGCCCGCCCCCACCGAGCGCTAGGGCCGCCGATGCGGCTATGGCCTTGGTGGCCATCGACGAACGGCGTTTACGTGTGTTGCGTCCCATGGAACTCCTCTGACTTCCTTGCGGGGCAGCATCGAGGCGCCCGACAGGAGTGAAGCGGCTCCCTCCCATACGCACGCCGCCCCGGAGGTGTTCAGCCGTCCCGGGAATCGATGACGGTTCCATGGCACAATTCGGCCCCAACGCCCGCACAGGGTGACAGCGGCAACAGGCCTACAGACAAAGGGAGTTGGGTGGATCACCGGTCGCGGTCCAGCTGCGCGAGCACCGCGGCCTCGACCTCGGGGGCCAGGCCCTTGCGGGTCCGGTCGGGCCGCTGCGGCGCCGTCCCGCCGAGGCCCCGGAGCCACCGCCAGGTGTCGGCGACGGTGTCCTCGACGGGCCGGCAGGACAGCCCGGCCGCCACCGCCCGGGAGACGTCCGCGGAGTGCAGCGCGTCGTGCAGGTCGCTGCCCGGCGGCACCCACACGGGCAGCTGCGTCCACGGCTCGATGCCCGCGTCGAGGATCACCCGCGGCGCGGCCCAGCGCAGCTCGGCGGCCGAGCCGGTGGCCCGTACGCACGCGTCCAGCAGCCCGCCCATGGTGGCGTGCCCCTGAGGGCTCATCAGGTTGTACGGTCCGCTCGCCCCGCGCTCGACCGCCCCGAGGATCCACTCGGCGAGGTCGCGCACGTCGACGTACTGGAGGGGGAGGTCGCGCGGCCCGGGCGCCAGGACGGGACCGCCGCGGGCGATCCGGTTCAGCCACCAGGGCAGCCGGCCGACGTTCTCGTGCGGGCCGAGGATCAGCCCGGCCCGCACGAGGAGGGAGCCGTCCGCGCCGAAGGCGCCGGCGGCGGCCAGCTCGCCGCCCCGCTTGTCGCGCGCGTAGTCGGTCTGCCCGCCGTCGGCCTCGGCGCCCTCCACCACGGGCGCGTCCTCGGTGTACCCGGCGGGCGGGGCCCAGGTGTAGACCGAGCAGCTCGACACGTACACGTACCGGCCGGCGCGGCCCCGCAGCAGCCGCGCCGCCTCGTGCACCGCGCGCGGGGCCGACGACCAGGTGTCGACGACGGCGTCCCACTCGCCCCCGGCGAGGGCGGCGAGCCCGTCCGGCGCGGTGCGGTCGCCGGCCAGCGACCGGGTGCCGGGGACGGCCGGGTGCCGCCCCCGGTTGAGAACCGTGACCTGCCAGCCGCGTCCGAGGGCCGCCTCGACGACGGCCCGCCCCGCGAACTCCGTACCGCCCAGCACCAGAAGTCTCATGCCGGTGACTGTGCCCGGTCGGGGCGGGGGAGGGAAGCGTCCTCTGCCGTCGGCAGAGGACGTCCCTCCCGCGGCCGGCGGTGCAGGCCGGCCCGGGGGATCAGCGGGCGGTCGGCGGGATGTACTTGTAGCCGACCCGGCGCACCGTCTGGATGCTCTGGCGGTGGCCCGCGCCCAGCTTGCGGCGCAGCCGGGCGATGTGGACGTCGACCGTGCGGCCGTCGCCCACGTGGCCGTAGCCCCAGACGGTGGTGACGAGCTGGTCGCGGGTGTGCACCCGGTGCGGGTGTCCCACCAGGTGCGCGAGCAGCTCGAACTCCAGGTACGTCAGGTCGAGTTCACGCTCGCCGACCCAGGCGGTGCGCTGCACGGTGTCGATCCGTACGAGCGGTTCGCCGGCGTCGTCCGGGTCGTCGGCGGCCTCGTCGTCGGGCCGGTCGACCACCGCCACCGGCGGGAACGGCGCCTGCTGGTCGGCCGGGACCAGCACCAGGTAGCCGATCATGGGCGGCTGTCCCGGAAGGGTGGGCAGGGTGTGCGGGGGAGCGGGCAGCCAGGTGGCGCCCGGCGGCAGGAAGTCCGCGACGTCCACCACCTCGTCCCGGTCCACGGCCCGCAGACGGTGGCGGGCCGGGGTCGAAGGGGAAGGGGCGGTGCGGGGGGCGGCGGAGAGGGAACGAGTGGTCGCCATGGAAGGTCAGCTCTTTCGCGCGAGGAGTTCGTCGGACGGGACACGACGGCCGCGAAGGGTGGGCGGGCTCGTCGAGGGACGTACGTCGTTCGCGCCGGCCGAAGGCCGGGGTGGGGCTTTAGAGGGCCGGCGCGTTCATCGCGCGGCAACACACACGGTCGAAGTCGTGGTGCTGACGGGAAGGCCAGAAGGGCTCGAGGTCATGGCGACCCGTCGCGAGGTACTTCCGGAAGCTGGCCATGCTCCCATTGAAGCAGACACCCGCTCAGGACAGGAGAGTTCTCTCACTGCTTGGACGCTTCCGAGGGGTCGGGGACGCCCCGGAGCAGGGGTGGGAGATGTTCGGACGAGGCGTCAGGGGAGTCGCTTCCGGTACCCGGAAAGGGTGTCGGGGAAGCTCCCCGAGGGGACGCGGAACGGCGTCCGGGGCACCCCCTCCGGGGACGCGGAACGGCGTCAGGGACGCCCCTCCGGACACCCGAAAGGGGCGCCCGCCGAGTCGGCGGGCGCCCCTTCACGGGACCCTGGGGATCAGACCTGGCCGGCCTTCTCCAGCGCGGAGCAGCAGGTGTCCACCAGCAGGCGGGTCACCACGTACGGGTCGACGTTGGCGTTCGGACGGCGGTCCTCGATGTAGCCCTTGCCGTCCTTCTCGACCTGCCACGGGATACGGACCGAGGCGCCACGGTTGGAGACACCGTAGGAGTACTCGTTCCACGGGGCGGTCTCGTGCAGACCGGTCAGGCGGTCGTCGATGCCGGCGCCGTAGTTCTTGACGTGGTCGAGCGGCTTGGAGCCCTCACCGAGCGACTCGGCGGCGGTGATGATCGCCTCGTAGGTCTCGCGCATCGCCTTGGTGGAGAAGTTGGTGTGCGCGCCGGCGCCGTTCCAGTCGCCCTTGACCGGCTTGGGGTCCAGGGTGGCGGTGATGCCGAAGTCCTCGGCGGTGCGGTAGAGCAGCCAGCGGGCCACCCACAGGTGGTCGGAGACCTCCAGCGGGGAGACCGGACCGACCTGGAACTCCCACTGGCCGGGCATGACCTCGGCGTTGATGCCGGAGATCGCGAGACCCGCCTCCAGGCAGTTCTCCAGGTGCGCCTCGACGACGTCACGGCCGAAGATCTCGTCGGCGCCGACACCGCAGTAGTAGCCGCCCTGCGGGGCGGGGAAGCCGCCCTTGGGGAAGCCGAGCGGGTAGCCGTCCTTGAAGAAGGTGTACTCCTGCTCGATGCCGAAGATCGGCTCCTGGGCGGCGAACTTCTCGGCGACCTCGGTGAGCGCGGCACGGGTGTTGGACTCGTGCGGCGTCATGTCGATGTTGAGGACCTCGCACAGGACGAGGATGTCGTTGCCGCCGCGGATCGGGTCCGGGCAGGTGAAGACCGGCTTGAGGACACGGTCCGAGGAGTGGCCCTCGGCCTGGTTCGTGGAGGACCCGTCGAAGCCCCAGATCGGCAGCGCGTCGAGGCCGGCGGGCTCGCCTGCGATGATCTTCGTCTTGGAACGGAGCTTCGCCGTCGGCTGGGTGCCGTCGATCCAGATGTACTCAGCCTTGAAGGTCACGGGCCACTTCCTTCGGGGGTGTGTCTGACGCACTGCGGGTGCTGCGGCGCTGCGGCACTGAGGCGCCGCTGTTGTCTGCTCGGCAGCCTGTCAACCAGCGATTTCCCGGTCATTGCTCGAATGTGAACCCCGTGTTACCTGGTGGTTCTGTGGCGCGTCTCACGCTGTGAGGCGTCCACCCGGCCCGGGGTCGCCGTTCGCGGTCGCGCACGCGCGGGTGAACGCGCGCGGACGGCGGCTCGTATGCGATGGGAATGACGAGGGCCCGCCGGGGCAGAAGTCGCCGGTCAGTCCTCCCCGGCCGCCGCCTCGTGCACCCCCTCCAGGAAGCCCCGGACCGCGGCCAGCTCCCGCTCGTCGTATCCCCGCAGCAGCTCCACCGCCCGCCCGATGAGCGGCCCGAAGAACTCCTGCCCGAGGGCGACGGCCCGGTCGTCCACCTCGACCACCACCTGCCGCCGGTCCGCCCGGCCGCGCACCCGCCGCACGTGCCCGGCGCGCTCCAGCCGGTCGATCACCGAGGTCGTGCCGGCCGAGTTCAGCCCCAGCGTGCCGCCCAGCCGCCCCGCGGTGGTCTCCTCGCCCGCCCGCCGGGCGTCCATGAGGGCGATGAGGGCGCGGACGTCGGTCGGGTGCATCGCGTTCCGGTTCGCGAAGCGGGCGCTGTGCAGGCCGAGCTCGACCGTCACCGCCCGCAGCAGGTGGACGATCTCCATCTCCGGACCTTCGGTCGGCATAGGGCACCCTCCGGCTATCATCTCGCTCATCGAACATCTCGCTCGGCGAGATAATAGGGGAGGCGGCGATGAGCGCGTACGACGGCGATGCCTTTCGGGCGGCCTACGACCGGGTCCTGGCCAAGTGGCCCGCCGACCGGGAGGCGGTGACCGTCCCCACGCCCTTCGGGCCCGCCCACGTCAACGCCTGCGGCCCCCGCGACGCGCCCCCGCTGGTGCTCCTGCCGGGCGGGGGCGGGGCGACCTCGGCGTCCTGGTACCGGCAGGCGGCCGAGCTGGGCCGGTGGCGACGGGTGTACGCCGTGGACCTGGCCGGCGCGGCGGGCCGGAGCCGGACCGACGGGGGACCGGGGCCCCGGACGGCCGCCGACCTGGTCGTCTGGCTGGACGCCGTGCTGACCGGGCTGGGCGTGGAGCGGGCCGACGTGGGCGGCCACTCGTACGGCGCCTGGATCGCCCTGCACCACGCCCTCGGCGCACCCGGCCGGGTGCGCCGGCTGGTCCTCCTCGACCCGACCGGGTGCTTCGCCGGATACCGGGCCGCGTACCTGCTCCACGCCCTGCCGATGCTGCTGCGGCCCACCCCGCGCCGGGTGCGGGCCTTCCTGGAGTGGGAGACCGGGGGAGCGGCGCTCGACCCCGACTGGCTGCGCCTCCAGGAGGCCGGCGCGGGCTTCCCGTCCGTGAAGCCGGTGACCGGCCCGCGTCCGGCGCCCGAGGCGCTGCGGGCCCTGGACGTGCCGGTCCTGCTGCTCGTGGCCGCGAACAGCAGGAGCCATGACGCTGACGAGGTGGTGTCCCGGGCGGGCGAGGTGCTGCGGGACGTCGTGACGGTCGTCCTCCCGGACGTCTCCCACCACGCGCTGCCGCAGTCCGCGCCCGCCGCACTGAGCGGCCACCTCACGGAGTTCCTGTCCTGAGCCTCACCCCACCTTCTCGATCACGGCCCGGCGGATCAGGAACTTGCCGGGCTCACGGACCTGCTCGAAGGCGGCGTCGTTCAGCAGCACGCAACTGCCGGAGACCGACGTCACCTCGACCGTCGTGGACTTGCCGTTGTCCAGGTTGGTGACCTTCAGCCGCGTCCCGGCCGGGAACCGGTCGCTGGACGCGGCCGGGGCGCCCGCCTCGCCGGACAGGGTGACCGTGGAGCCGGTGCAGACCTGCTGACCGGAGACCGCGCCGGTGTCCCCGGCGCCGTCCCCGGTGCCGCCGGTGTTCCCGGTCTCACCGGTCCCCGCGGCGTCCCCGGTCTCTCCGGTCTCTCCGGCGGGGGCGCTCCGGGTCGGCTGCGAGGGCTGCGCCGGCTGGGCGGCCGCCGGCTGGAAGTCCTGAGCCGACTCCCCGACGACGCACCCCGACGCCTTCTGCTGCACCTCGATCTGCGCGATGACCGCCTCACGGTTGGCGATCCGGGCCGCGGACTGCGCGTCCGGGGCGGCCCGCTGGTCGTCGATGAACCGCTGGTTGGTGCCGAGGGCGGTGGCCAGCCCCTGGCAGACGGACGACTCGGCGGCCGTCCGCGGGGACTGGGCGGCGTTCGAGGTGGCCGCCATGACGAGGGCACCGCCGCCCGCCACCGTCGCGGCGCCCACCAGCAGGGCGAGCTTCTTCTTCGGGCCGAGGGGTGATCAACTGCCCATCTCCAAGGTTGTGGGAGTGGACGCAACCATGCATGAGTGAGTGTCGTTGTCGGAGTGTGAATCTGACGGAGTGGGCGAATAGGCAGGGCGTGCATCCGCAGACCGCGTATCGCTGGTTCCGTGAGGGGACGTTGCCGGTACCGGCTCAGCGGGTCGGGTCGCGCACGATCCTGGTGAATGTGGAGGCCAACGCTGCACCCGAAGTGGTCGGCGGCCTGGGCCTGTACGCTCGTGTCTCCTCCCCCGACCAGAAGGACGACCTTGAGCGCCAGGTCGCCCGGCTGACCCGTTGGGCTGCGACCACCGGCCGTCCCGTTGCGCGGGTGGAGTCGGAGGTCGCCTCCGGTATGGACGGTGCCCGTTCCAAGGCGAAGCGGCTCCTGGCCGACCTCGCCGTGACCACGGTCGTGGTCGAGCACAAAGACCGGCTCGGCCGCATGAACGTGGAACTCGTTGAGGCCGCCCTGTCCGCGACCGGCCGCCGCTTGGTCGTGCTGGATGACGGCGAAGTCGAAGATGATCTGGTGCAGGACATCGTGGACGTGCTGACGTCGTTCTGCGCCCGCCTGTACGGCCGCCGCTCGGCGAAGAGCCGCGCCAGGAAGGCGCTGGAGGCCGCCGAGCATGGCTGAGCCCGCCAGGAAGCCGTTGCGCAGGATTGCCCGGTCGTACGCTGCCGACGGTCCCACCGGGGTCAGCATCCGCGACCGGCTCAAGGGCCTCACGCCCGAGGACGAGAAGGTGTTGCGCCTGGTCGGCGAGCACATGGGCCGCCTCGCCTCCGCCGATCTGGCCCGGCGTTGCAGGGATGGCCTGGAGCACTCCACCGACACCTGGGCCGCCCGGAAGCGGGAATTGACGGCCGCCTCGTCGTCCCGCTGGGCCGGGTCGGTCACCTCCCACACCCACGACCAGTGGGGGCTGTCCCGCCGTGCCCAGCACCAGCACCTGATGTCCCTGGACGCCGGTATCCGCATGATCCGGCATCGGCTGTCCCTGCCGGTCGGGGAGAAAGGCAGCCGGGGCAAGCCCGGCGGCTACCGCTCCCAGCACGAGTGGTTCGCCAAGACGCGCCGCCTGGCGATCCTCGAAGACCGCTACGAGCACGTTCGCGCCGAACGGGAAGCCGGGAAGGTCTCCGTCGTACGGGGTGGCCGCCGCCTGCTCCACCAGCGCCACAACCTCACCGCCGCGGAGAAGACCCCAAAGCAGTGGCGCGGCGAGTGGGAGGCGTCCCGCTGGTTCTTGACCGCTGACGGCGAGTCCGGCAAGCGGCACGGCAACGAGACGATCCGCGTCACCCCCGACGGCGAGGTCAGCGTCAAACTGCCCGCCCCGCTCGCCGAGCACGCGAATGCCCGGCACGGCCGGTACGTCCTCGCCGCCCGCGTCGCCTTCCCTCACCGGGGCGCAGAGTGGCGCGACCGTATCACCGCGAACCGGGCCGTGGCCTACCGCATCCACCTGGACGTGGCCCGTGGCCGCTGGTACCTCGATGCGTCGTGGACGCGTAAAGACCTGCCCGTGATCCCGCTCGATGCGCTGCGGGCCGGGGGCGTGATCGGCGTGGACACCAACGCCGACCACCTGGCCGCCTGGCTGCTGGACGAGCACGGCAACCCCGCCGGCAGCCCGCGCCGCTTCGACTACGGTCTGACCGGCACCGCCACCCACCGCGACGCCCAGCTCCGCCACGCCCTCACCCGCCTCCTGCACTGGGCCACAACGTGCGGAGTGCAGGCCATCGCGATCGAAGACCTCGACTTCACCGACTCCACGACCAGGGAGAAGCACGGCCGGAAGAAGAAGTTCCGGCAGCTCGTCTCCGGCATCCCCACCGGCAGACTCCGCGCCCGGCTCCTGTCGATGTGCGCCGAGGCCGGTATCAGCGTGATCGCCGTCGATCCCGCCTACACCTCCATGTGGGGCGCGGAGCACTGGCAAAAGCCGCTGACCAGCAAGAAAAGAAAGACTTCCCGACACGCCGCCGCCTCGGTGGCGATCGGTAGGCGCGCCCTCGGGCACGCGATCCGGCGACGGACGGCACCGCCCCACGACGACCAGAGTGATCGTCGTGGGCATCGGACCGCCCAGACCGGACCGCGTGACCAGGGGCGTGAGGAAACCCGCCCCCGCGTACCCGGACCACGCACCCGATGTGTGAAGCCGGACGCGGCAGGAACGTGGGCAACCAGCGCATCCAAAACCGTTCGGAATGCGCCAGTTGAGCCGGTATGGGTCCAAGAGCCACTCCTGCTCACTGATGAGGAACGGTTGATCCAGATCTCCATGCCCCTCACGGTATCCGGCCGTCTCCGCGGTGCCCGGAAACCCGTTCTCCCCATGCGTCACTGCGCCCCCGAAAACCCTTGTGGCCAGGGGCTTTTGTCAGTGGTGGGCAGTAGAATTGAAGCAGTGTTCGAGGGTTCCGCCGGAGGTTCCGGGCCGGGGCCCTGACCGCGACAGGAGGATGCCCGTGCCCGCTGCCGCACTCCGGCCGAAGCCGCTGCCGACCCAGTCCACCGCGAAGCGTCCCGTCCAACTCGACCTGCCGTACGTGCCCGTGGAGAAGCGGCCGCTGCCGGCCGGCCGCCCGCGTGAGTGGTACGTCACGCACAACCGCCGCCTCAAGGCCATGCGCCTGGCCATCGCCCTCCTCGACTCGGGCGTCTACCTGCCGCGCCAGGCCCGCAACGAGAAGATCCGCAGCACGGCCCGGCTGATCGGCGTCCACCCGCCGTCGGACTCGACGTGCCACATGGTGCGCGCGCTGATGCGGTAATCGAGGTGAGCGGGGCGCCGGGTGCCGTGCCCACGCACGGCACCCGGCGCCTGCCGCCCGACAGGACGCAGGTCCTGGCCGGTCCGAGCGTGCGGACCGGCTCAGGCGTACGCTTCCAGCAGGCCCGCCACATATGCCTCCAGCCGGGCGCGCAGCACCTCGTCCGTCAGGTCGCCGCGGCCCAGTTCCCGCCAGGGCCCGGCGAGCTTCGCCGCGTCGGGTGCGTAGGCCAGCGCGTCCAGCAGCCGCCAGTACAGGTGGTCGGGGCCGTCGGCGAGGCGCCGGCCGCCGTGCGCCTTGTAGCGCTCACGGAAGGAGAGGCCGTACTCCGGGCCGTGCAGCAGTGCCAGTGCCGTTGAGCAGTGGGCGACGTCCAGGTCGGCGGGGCCCCAGGACGTCTCCACCCAGTCGACGACGCCCGTGACGCAGAGTCGGCCGCCCTCGCCGTGGCCGTCGGCGGGAGGGTTCTCGCCCTCGCCGTCGTCGAACAGCACGTTCCCGGGGTGGAAGTCCCGGTGCAGGAAACAGCCCTCGTAGGCGGGGGGTTCACGGCGGAGCACGGCCACCGCCCGCTCCCACGGCGCGCCCGGCGCCGTCCGCACCCGATCCGCTGACGTCCACGCCTGGTAGGGGCGAGGACGCTCGTCCGGCACGACGTCGTGGATCCGTACGAGCTGGGCCGCCAGCAGGTCCAGACGGCGCTCCAGACCGGCCGGCTCGCCCTCGTCGACCCGCACCCGTCCGGGGAGCGCGGACATCAACAGGCTGGGATGGTCGCAGTGTTCGCCGGTCGAGTCGACGGCGACGAGCCGCGCGGCCGGGACGCCCTCCTGCCCGGCGAGCAGCGCCAGCACGGACGCCTCACGGGCCAGCAGCCCCGGCGCGTGCCGACGGAAGAACGGCTTCACGAAGGTCCGCAGCACCAGGTCCGTCCCGTCGTCCAGGGTCAGCCGGCGCATCTGCGAGCTCCAGCCGCCGCGCAGCCGGCGGATCTCCCTGACCACCCGGCCCTCCGGCAGCCGCCCGGCCAGCCAGGAACGGGTCGCGGTCCAGCCCTTGTCGCCGAGGCCGGTCAGCAGTGCGCTCACGAACGCCCGCCGGTCCTCGGCGTGGTCGCGCAGCCACAGGCCCAACCGGTGGTCCGCGTCCGGCAGTTCCAGGCGCGTGAACTGCGCCCGGGCCGACAGCGCGTCCTGCACGCCCTCCGTCACCTCGGGCGGGATCACCGCGTCCGTGCCCGGCACGGCCAGCACCGCCCGCCCCTCGTACGCGCGCAGCGCCTCCAGCGCGGGCGCGTCCCGCCAGCTCCCGGGCGTACGGATGATCGCGCTGAACTCGCCGTCGCCGTCCCCGAACGGCACGTCCCAGGCCGCGGCCGCGTACACCGCCGGCGCGCACAGCCCCAGCGCGGCCACCCGCGGCCCGACGGGGGCGCCGTGTGGCTCAGGGCCGCCGTGTGGCTCGGGGCCGCCGTGCGGCTCGGGGCCGCCGTGCGGCTCGGGCGCGGCCGAGAGCCGGGGGAGCGCGGCGAGGTCCGCCACCGTCTGCCCGCCCATGCTGAACCCGACCAGCACCAGCGGACCGGTGGGCGCGTACGCGTCGATCACCGCCACGGCCTGCTCGAACCGCCGCCGCAGGCTCGACTCCCGCAGCTCACCGCCGCTGTCACCGTGCCCGAGGAAGTCGAGGGCGAGGGCGTGGCAGCCGTGCGCGGTGAACTCGGCGAGCAGCGGCAGCAGCCGTCCGCTGCTGCTGTCGCCGGCGCCGTGCAGCACGACGGCGGTGGCCGCTCCCGGGCCACCGCCGCCGTCGCCGTACACACCGCTGAGGCGTTCACCGTCGTACACGCGCGTGAAAGGGGAGAGCTGGCTCATCTCCCCATTCACTCACGGCACTTACGCCGCCCGGGCCGCCTGCGCCGCCTTGATCGCCTCGCGCAGGTGCTCCTCCTCGGCCTGGCTGAGCGAGGTCTGCACCAGCTGTCCGCCGAACGGCGCGATCTGCGGGATCACCTTGTCGCCGGCCGCGTGCTTGACCAGGACGAACAGGGCGGCGGCGCCCGGACGCAGGTTCTGACTGAGGTCCCGCATGAAGGAGTCGTTGATGCCGGTGTCGGTGAACGAACCCCCGGCCGCACCGGCGGCCGCACCCACCGCCGCGCCCAGCAGCGGCGCCAGGAAGAGCAGCCCGATCACCCCGCCCCACACGGCACCGCCCGCGGCGCCGACCGCCGTGTGGTTCACCGCCTGGTGCAGCTTGATCTTCCCGTCGTCGCGCCGCTCGACGACGACCGCGTCCTCCAGTTCGACCAGATGCTGCTTGGACAGCTCGAACAGCTTGTCGCGCACCTGGCCGGCGGTGGCGAGGTCGTCGTAGGCGAAGACGAAGAGATTGCTCATCCAGCACACCCCTAATGCCCGTATGGAGGCGATATGTATCGCTTCAGCCGACTCTAGGTCCGGGGAAAAGAAGGTGCACCTCGAGTGACCGCCTCCCTACGCTGGGAACACCACCCCACCCCGCGATCCCACCCGGTACAGCCGTATCCCGCCCAGGAAGGAGGCACCCCATGGGCACCGTCGTCCTCTCCGGGACCGCCGTCCTGGTGGTCCTGGGTTTCGGGAACCACCTCTACTGGCTCGCCGCGGTCGCCGTGCTCTGCCTGTACGTGCGCTACGGCCGCGTCGCCGCCTCGGCGCCCGCGCCCGGCCCCGCCGCGAGCCCCGCGCCGACCACCTACAAGGCCTACCGCGCCCGCCGCGACCAGCAGGCCAAGTGGGAGCGCCGCTACCGCCGCGAACGCCCCCTGGAGTCCCGCCGCCAGGAGCGCGAGCGCGGAAAGTGACCAGGCCGGCCCCCGGTTCTCATGAACCGGGGGCCGGCCCGTACGTGACACCGGCGGGAGCACCGCGCCCCCGGGGCCCTTCCCGCGGTGCGAGCAGAACCTGCCCCGCCTCTGCGGCGTGACCCGAACGGCAGGCCCTGAGGCGTGTTTCGAAAGTAGCGTCGTCCGCCCGTAGGGCGGGCCCGGCGGCGTCTGGTGCGTGCGATCGCAAGGCGGAGGGTCGCCCCGATACTGGGTGTGTCGGGGCGACCCCGACAACGCGGCGAGCGTGCGTGCCAGGCGTCGCCGGGCAGGCGGGACTCTCGAAACACGCCAGATCTTCATGAGTCTTCTAGTACGGCGCCCGCAGCTGCGCGTACCCCAGCAGCAGGATCACCGCGGCCACGCACCCCAGGACGATCGCCGTCGACACCCACGACGACCGCCGGGGCGCCACCGGATCGGGACCGGCCCGGAAGGGCTGCGGCCGCGGCGGGGTCTCCCTCCACCGCGCGGCCAGCATCCGCGTCCGCGCGGAGGGCTCCTTGTGCTCGGCGTCGTCCGCCCATCTGAGGTCGAACTCCCGCTCCCCGTCGCCCTGTTCGGTCATCCCCGTCTCTCCCCGTCATCTCTGTCGAACACCAGTGCCGGAAACGATACGACGATGCCTCCGCCCCGAGAAACGGGAAAACCGGGGGCGGGCGGCCCCCGTTCCTCACCGGCCGCAGGGCCCCGGCGGTATGTCGACCTGTCGAAGGATCCGCAACCTGGTTCGCCTGGCACATTGCCGAGCGCGATCCGGGATGGCGTCCCGCCGAGTGCACGACGGGGGACACGACCCGATCCGGCCGCCCGTCAGCGCCGGGGAGGTGTTCTGCACCAGCCTCGCTCAAGCGCTGTACGGTGCCACCCACCGCCTCGTCGACGGCTGTTCCCAGCTCATGAAGATGGCTCCTGATGGCGTCGTCGTCATCATGGAAGGACGGGCAGCGGTTGTCCGTCGTAGTCGATTGGCCGTCAGTCGCAAGTGGCGCGGTAGGGAAGCGAGGGGAGGTACTGCTGCCACTGTCGGCGGTTCAGTGGGTCAGTGTTCGCACAGATCTGTTGGACTGACTGGTCCACTTCCAGGGGCCACAGCCGTGCTGTGTTGTCCTGGCCGGCGGTGGCGAGGGTGTTGCCGTCTGGCGTGAACGCCAGTGAGGTGAGTTCAGCGCTGTTGACGGCGAGGGGCTGGCCGATGGCCGCGGGCATCGCCAGGTCCGTGACGTCCCATAGGCGTGCGAGGTTGCCTGCGGTGGCGAGGGTGTGTCCGTCGGGGCTGAAAGCGACTGTCCGGATGGGCCCGTTGGAACCAGTCAGCGGCTGGCCGATGGGGGAGGGATGATCGTGGTCGGATATGTTCCACAGCCTGACCGTGCCGTCGCCGGGGCCGTCGGCCACTCCGGTGACGGTCACTGTGGCGAGGGTCCGGCCGTCCGGGCTGAAGGCCATGGCGCCGGCGCCGCCGGTGAGGGGCGGCCCGGAGCGGAGGGGGCGGTCCGGATCGCTCACATCCCACAGTTGCGCCGTATATCCGGAGTAGCGTCCCGCGACGGCCATTGTGTGCCCGTCAGGGCTGAACAACGCTGTGGACCAAGCGCCCGCTTCACCGGCCAGAGGCTGGCCGCGCAGTCGGGGGCGGGTGGGTTCTGACATGTCCCACAGCCTCACGCTGTTGTCGCCGCCGACGACACCGGTAGCGGTGGTGGTGGCGAGGGTGAGTCCGTCGGGGCTGAACGCCACTGAGTTCACACCGGCGGAGAAGTTCGTGATCTGAACGACGGCGGTCGGCTGGGCCGGCTTCGAAAGGTTCCAGAGGGTTACGAGCTTGTCGTCGTAAGCGGTGGTGACGAGCGTGCGGCCATCCGGGCTCAGCGCCATGGCGGAGACGGTGCTGTCGGAAGCCCGGAGTCGGCCGACGGGGGTGGGGTGGGTCGGATCCGTGGTGTTCCACAGGCGCACCGTGTGTCCGTCGGCGGTAGCGAGCATGCGGCCGTCAGAGCTGAACAGCATCGAGGAGATGGCATCAGCGTGGTCGGTCAGCAGGGCGGTGGGCAAGCGCCACAACCGCACGGTGTGGTCCCTGCTGGACGTGGCGATGGTGTGGCCGTCCGGAGCGAACGCCACAGAGGAGATCGTGGCGGTGTGGCCGTCCAGGGATGGGCCGAGCGGCGCGGGGCGTTCGGGGTTCGCGAGGTTCCACAGCCGCATGTTCTGGTCGGCGGCAACGGCGAGGATGCGGCCGTCGGGGCTGAACGCGATCGAGCGGACGGAACCGGTGAAGCCTGTCAGCGGGGTGCCGCTCACCATTGCGGCGTGGGCCGGGTCCGTCACGTTCATCAGCCTCACATTGCCCGTGTCACCCATGACGAGGGTGCGATGGTCCGGGCTGAACACCATCGAACTGACCGCGGACCCGATGTGGCCGAGCGGCACAGCGTGCGCGGGGTCCGCGATGTTCCACAGGCGTGCGCCGTCCTCCACGGACGAGGTGGCCAGCGTGCGGCCGTCCGGACTGAAAGCCACGACGTTCACCGCTGACGAGTGGTGCAGCGGCCGGCCCAGCGGGACGGGGCGGGAGGGATCCGTGATGTTCCACAACTGCTCGTCGTTGACGCTGCTGCTGCCGGTGGCGAGGATACGACCGTCGTGGCTGAACCGCACCGGGTTGCCGCTGGGAGTGTGCGGAAGGGCCGTTCCCAAGGTTCTCGGTCGGGCCGGGTCTGTGACGTCCCACAGCTGAACGGTGTCCGCGGTGCCCACGCCGGAGGTGACGAGCGTGTGTCCGTCTGGGCTGAACACCACTGAGCCGACATTGTGAAGGAGCCGGACGGGCCGGCCGAGCAGGACAGGTTGCGCGGAGTCGGCGGTGCTCCAGATCCGGAGCATGCCCTTGCTGCCGTCGTCGTACCCGACGGCAGCAAGGGTGTGGCCGTCGGGGCTGAACGCCACCGCGTGGACGCTGCCGGAGAAGTCGTTCACGACGGTGGAAAGCGGCTTGTTCGCGTCCTCGATCAGACGCGCGTAGAGATCGCTGGTGGGGCGGAGACGGTACGCCTCGACATCGAGTCTGGCAGCGAGCGACGGATCGTCGGCGCGTAGCTGATCGGCTCGTGCGGTGGCCTGGCCGGCCAGGACGCTCTGCTCCCGGTCGCGGGCGAGATCCCGCTGGTGGAGTGCGAGCCCACCGACCGTCAAACCGGCGAGGACGAGTGCCACGACGGCAAGACGGCCTAAGCGGAACTGGCGGGCGTATCGGTCGGCTTCGCGTAGGTCGGAGGCGAACCTGACGTCGCCGGGACGGGGGGCCGCAGCGACTGTGAGGCGGTTCGCTTCCGGTGCCACCAGACGAAAGTTCTTGCGACGCGCAGCAAGCAGCTTGGCATCCATCTCGGCGACCCGGAGCAGACGGCCGTCCGCGTCGAGAGCGCCCGTCACCGCTGTCCGCGGGCGTAGCCCGTGGAAGACATCGCGGAACCAGGCCGTGCCCGGCCGTCGCGACGACGGGTATCGCAGCAGCGCCCGCAGACCGAGCGCGAAGGCAGCGCCGAGGGAGGGACCCTCGATCCGATCCGGGGCGGCGGCCTCGTCGGACAGGACGAGTCTCCAGAGCACGCAGCGTCCCTCACGCCGTGGGCCGGCAAGCCGCCAAGCCTCGCCCAGTGCTGCGGCGAACTGGCTGTTCGGACTACGCACCCCATCCATCGTCCGAGGGTCCGGAAACAGCCCCTCTGGTCCCGGGGGGAACTCGCGCAGCTCCAGGGTTCCGGTGACGCCTTCGGCGGCGGCGACCCCGCCGCCCGATCCGGACACGCGGCCGAAGACCACGGGGAGCCGTATCGTGGGGCGAGTTCGTGGAGCGACGCCTCCCAACATGAGCGCGGCTATCACGAGAAGCCCCTCGGCGGCTGAAGAGCGTTCGCCCTCAGCATCCTCACACAGCTGATGACTTCGTTGCAGCAGTGCGTCGATGTCGCCGGCCACGCGGGGTGAGAGCTCGGTGAGTCGCTTGCCAGAGGGTTGCGCGGGACCGGGCGCGGCCTCCGCGCACAGCAGGTGACCGCCCTCCCACGCGTCCAGCACTCGCAGCAGCCCAGCGTCCTGCTCCTGGGAACCTCGCTCCGCCGCGACCAGTGCTCTGGCCAGCAGAAGGGGGTGATCGACCCGCGACGCTGCCGCGTGTTCGGCATCCGGGACATTGGCTGCCAGCCAGATACGCAATTCTTCGCAGTCTCGGCTGGTGAGCCACTGCGGATCGTCACGGACCGCTTCACCACAACAGTGCCACCACAGCGCCGATTCGCCCAGCAGCTCCCTGACCGCGGCCTGCGGGCCGGTGGAACGCTTGAGTACCTTCACAACCGCGGCCCTGGCGGCAAGGCTTGAGTGGGCCCCCCGCAGGCGCCGAGGTACGCGGCGGGTCCTCTCCGAGCGGGGCTGGCTCCGGGGATTCAGACCCGGGCCGGATTCCGATGCACCAGTCACCCCAACGCCTCGCCGATGGCGCTGCGCATGCCCTCGTCCGAGATGCGCTCCCGAACGCAGCGCCACGCGTCGCGAGTTGCGTCATTGAGTGACGCGCCGACCGACAGCTCTATCGCTGTCCGCTCCCACACGCTGTCCCGCCCCACTGAAGCCGGCATGGACGCCGTCCACTCCTCCCCCGAGAAATCCGGAAGCCGCACGTAGGAGGCGGCAAGACCGAAAGGTCCTCGCACCACCGGTACGAGCAGCACCCGCTCCGGACCCTGTGCGCTGGTATATCTGACTGCCGTCATCAGAGGAACGCCCTCAGGGACGCCACACACAATGAGCTCCAGGCTGTACTCAGGGGCGGAGTTCCCGTGGCTGCGTACGAGAAAGCGCACCGTGCCGTCTGGAGACAACGCCTCCAACACCACGGCGTCGTCGCCCGCGGCAGCCAGGCCGGCGACCTGCGGAAGCCGCGGAAGAGGGAACCAGCCTGGGTTCATCGGCCCGGAGCCAGGCCGGGCGACTGGAATATCGCCGGTCGGCGGTGGCTGACTCGGGGGCGGTACCAACGGGAGAACAGGCACAGCGGGCAGGCCCACGCCGATGAACGACGCCCAGAACCGCTGCGCAAGCGTGTACGCGTTTCGTGTACGTGCTCCTGCCGCAGGGCGGACGATGACGGGGCCGCCAGTGAACGAGCGCCAGGAACGGCGGGCCACCGATCCGACCGTCACGACGCCGTCTCCCTTCGAACGGGGAGGGTTTCCTCCGGAGTGACCGGCTCGGCAAGTGCACCCTGCACTTCTGCGCCGGGCGGGCGCAGAGCCTGCATCGGTGTGGTCGCCCGACCGATCTGGGCCAGCAGGGCGGGTGCGGACGCACCCACGGTCACCGCTGCGTAAATGCCAGTGACCTCGGTGTGAAGCAACCACCCGGCCGCGCCTCCCAGCGCGACACGCACGAGCGCGGCGAGCGAGTCCGCCAGCGGATCCATGTACCTACCGAGCGGTGGAAGCGGGTCGTTGGTCGCCCGTGCCTCGTATCGCGCCTGCTGCCAGCCGTGCAGACGACCGTAGGCCACGACTGCCTCGGCGATCAGACCTCCACCCGCGCCGGCTCCCACGGCTTCGATCCACGTCAGCATCAACCCACCCCAGACGAATGCGTGTCCCCGGTGCTCGGCAGCAAGCCAGCTTACGCCTTTCGCCGGTCTGTCAAACGAGCTTTGGGTGGCTCTGCCGTTCGGCCGTGCGCTCGAGGACCTTGTCGGTGATCGTGGAGTCCCGTTCGCCGGGACGCGACCGTGACGATCGCTACGACGCCCGACACGACGGCCGTGTGCACGGATGCCTTCCACCACGAGGGCACGGCCCTGGTCAGGAGAACGCGGACGATCTTCGCGAAGACGCCAGCACCACCGGCGCACCGTCAGGCTTCAAGATCATGCTGCGCGGCCGTTGCGCAAGGTGCTGAAAACCAGAAGTGGGCGGCGATGGATCGTGAAAGTGCATACTCACAAGTCAGGACAGAAAAAGCGGTGTGGGGCCCCTTGTCTCCAAGGGGCCCCACACCGCGTCTGTCACACGTCGAAGTACAGCTCGAACTCGTGCGGGTGCGGGCGCAGCTGCAGCGGAGCGATCTCGTTCGCGCGCTTGAAGTCGATCCACGTCTCGATCAGGTCCGGCGTGAAGACGTCGCCCTGGAGGAGGAACTCGTGGTCGCGCTCGAGCGAGTCGAGGACGGCCGGGAGGGAGGTCGGGACCTGCGCGACGTTCGCGTGCTCCTCGGGCGCGAGCTCGTAGAGGTCCTTGTCGATCGGCTCGGCCGGCTCGATCTTGTTCTTGACACCGTCCAGGCCCGCGAGCAGCAGGGCCGAGAAGGCCAGGTACGGGTTGCCGGAGGCGTCGGGCGCGCGGAACTCGACGCGCTTGGCCTTCGGGTTCGAACCCGTGATCGGGATACGCATGGCCGCGGAGCGGTTGCGCTGCGAGTACACCAGGTTGACCGGCGCCTCGAAGCCCGGGACCAGGCGGTGGTAGGAGTTCACCGTCGGGTTGGTGAAGGCCAGCAGCGACGGGGCGTGCTTGAGGATGCCGCCGATGTAGTAGCGGGCCATGTCCGACAGGCCCGCGTAGCCGGCCTCGTCGTAGAACAGCGGGGAGCCGTTGCTCCACAGCGACTGGTGGACGTGCATGCCCGAGCCGTTGTCACCGAAGATCGGCTTCGGCATGAAGGTCGCGGTCTTGCCGTTGCGCCAGGCGACGTTCTTCACGATGTACTTGAAGAGCTGGAGGTCGTCGGCCGCGGCGAGCAGCGTGTTGAACTTGTAGTTGATCTCGGCCTGGCCGGCGGTGCCCACCTCGTGGTGCTGGCGCTCGACCTGGAGGCCCGACTTGGCCAGCTCCAGGGAGATCTCGGCGCGCAGGTCGGCGAAGTGGTCGACCGGCGGGACCGGGAAGTAGCCGCCCTTGTAGCGGACCTTGTAACCGCGGTTGTCCTCCAGCGCACCGGTGTTCCAGGCGCCGGCCTCGGAGTCGATGTGGTAGAAGGACTCGTTCTCCGAGGTCTTGAAGCGCACGCTGTCGAAGACGTAGAACTCGGCCTCGGGGCCGAAGTACGCGGTGTCGGCGATCCCGGTCGACGCCAGGTACGCCTCCGCCTTCTTCGCCACGTTGCGCGGGTCACGGGAGTACTGCTCGCCCGTGATCGGGTCGTGGATGAAGAAGTTGATGTTGAGGGTCTTGTCGCGGCGGAAGGGGTCCACCCGCGCGGTCGACAGGTCGGCGCGCAGGGCCATGTCGGACTCGTGAATGGCCTGGAAGCCACGGATCGACGATCCGTCGAAGGCGAGCTCCTCGTCCGGGTCGAACGCCTCGACGGGCAGCGAGAAGTGCTGCATGACGCCCGGCAGGTCGCAGAACCGGACGTCGATGAACTTGACGTCCTCGTCCGCGATGAACTTCTTGGCCTCGTCGGCGTTCTGGAACATCCAGCTCCTCCTACTCCCGGCCGGCGGGCCGGGGTGGTAGTTCGTTCGTGCGGCCAGTGCGGTGGCACACGCTGTCGTCGACCCTAGGGACGGGTGATTTCTCGTGCGTGACCCATTTGTTTCGCAGAAGTTAACCGGCCCGGCTTCCACGGTAGCTCGGTCACACGGTCCCGCACCCCTCCGTCCGCCGGGCATATGGGTGCGCAGTACCGTGGACGGGTGGACAACAGGCAAGCAATCGGATCGTGGCTCTCCGGCCCGCGCGCGGCCATGGAGGAAGCCGGTGCCGACTTCGGATACCGGGGCGAGCAGCTGGGTCTGCCGGAGGAGGGACCGGGCTCGATCGCCCGTCCGGGCCGGCGCGTCGGCGCCCTTGCGGTGGACTGGGGCCTGTGCCTCTTGATCGCATACGGTTTGATCACGGACGGCTACGGCCCCGCCACCGGCAACTGGGCCCTGCTGATCTTCCTCGTGATGAGTGTGCTGACGGTGGGTACGCTCGGTTTCACTCCGGGCAAGCGCCTGTTCCGGCTGCGCGTGGTCGCCCTGGACACCGGCACCGTCCATCCCGTCCGCTCCGCCCTGCGCACGGTCCTGCTCTGCCTCGCCGTCCCCGCGCTGATCTGGGACCGCGACGGCCGCGGCCTCCACGACCGGCTGGCCCGCACGGTCGAGGTGCGTATCTAGGACGGCGTACCGCGGAGGGTGTGGCGTACGACGAAGGGGGCGCCCGGAGTGATCCGGGCGCCCCCTTCGGGTGTCGCGGGGTTCAGCGGGCCTTCGGCCCGCCCTTCGGCAGGCGCATGCCCTTGGGCATCGGGCCCTTCGGCAGCGGCATGTTGCTCATCAGGTCGCCCATGGCGCGCAGCCGGTCGTTGGTGGTGGTCACCTGCGGGCCGGTCAGCACGCGCGGCAGCTTCAGCATGGTGGTCCGCAGCTTCTTCAGCTCCACCTGGCCCTCGCCGGTGCCGACGATCAGGTCGTGCACCGGGACGTCCGCCACGATGCGGTTCATCTTCTTCTTCTCGGCGGCCAGCAGGCTCTTCACCCGGTTCGGGTTGCCCTCGGCGACCAGGACGATGCCGGCCTTGCCGACGGCCCGGTGCACCACGTCCTGGCTGCGGTTCATCGCCACCGCCGGGGTCGTCGTCCAGCCCCGGCCGACGTTGTCCAGCACGGCCGCCGCGGCGCCCGGCTGGCCCTCCATCTGGCCGAAGGCGGCCCGCTCGGCCCGCCGGCCGAACACGATCGCCGTCGCGAGGAAGGCGAACAGGAGGCCCAGGATGCCGAGATAGATGGGGTGGCCGATCAAGAAACCGATCGCGAGGAAGACACCGAAGGTGACGATTCCGACAGCCGCGAGTACAAGACCGATCTGCTTGTCGGCCTTGCGGGTCATCTTGTAGGTCAGGGCGATCTGCTTCAGTCGCCCGGGGTTCGCGGCGTCTGCCGCCGTGTCCTTCCTCGCCATGTCACGCAGTCTACGTGTCCCCGGGAGGACCCACGACGGCAGTGCCCGGCAGCGAGGGGCCGGGGCAGGTCAGGGGCGGGCGGAGCCGACGCTGACCGCTTCGAGGACGCGCTGCGCCTCGACCCGGTCCTTGGCGCGGCGGCGGTCCTCCAGGACGGAGTTCCAGGCGTTGCGCCGGGCGGTGCGCTGGCCGCCGCTCATGAGCAGGGACTCGACGGCGCGCAGGGCGTCGGTGAAGGAAGGGATCGCGGTGGCGCGAACGGGCGCGGCCTGCATGATGGGGGTCCCCCTCGGGCGGCATGGGTCACGGGTGTACGTGGTGTGATACCAACGTCACTGATTGGTGTTACCAGGGCGTGACCGACCGGTCAAACACCAATGAAGCCTCGATGTGGGGGGCCGAAATGCTGATGCGGCCCTGCCGGGCGCCCTCATCAGGGAGGACGGCCGGGACCGCGTCATCTCGGCCGCTACTGGCGAGTAGCCGCTTGTGCGCGAATTCACACGCGCCCCGCGGACGGTGCGGGGCGCGGCGGGTGACGGAGCGTCAGACGGCCTGGGCGGCGATGAAGGAACCGCGCTTCTCGACGGCCATCTGGTACAGGCGCCCGGCGCGGTAGGAGGACCGTACCAGCGGGCCGGACATCACGCCCGAGAAGCCGATCTGCTCGGCTTCCTCCTTCAGCTCGACGAACTCCTGCGGCTTGACCCAGCGCTCCACGGGGTGGTGCCGGACGCTCGGGCGCAGGTACTGGGTGATGGTGACGAGCTCGCAGCCGGCGTCGTGCAGCTGCCGCAGCGCCTCGCTGACCTCCTCGCGGGTCTCGCCCATGCCGAGGATCAGGTTCGACTTGGTGACCAGACCGACGTCGCGCGCCTCGGTGATGACCTTGAGCGAGCGCTCGTAGCGGAAACCGGGGCGGATCCGCTTGAAGATCCGCGGGACGGTCTCGACGTTGTGCGCGAACACCTCGGGCCGGGCGGAGAAGACCTCCGCCAGCTGCTCCGGGACGGCGTTGAAGTCGGGGGCCAGCAGCTCCACCTTCGTGCGCCCGCCCTCGCGCTCCGCCGTCTGCCAGTGGATCTGCCGCACGGTCTCGGCGTACAGCCAGGCGCCGCCGTCCTCCAGGTCGTCCCGCGCCACGCCGGTGATGGTGGCGTAGTTCAGGTCCATGGTGACGACCGACTCGCCGACGCGCCGCGGCTCGTCCCGGTCGAGCGCCTCGGGCTTGCCGGTGTCGATCTGGCAGAAGTCGCAGCGCCGGGTGCACTGGTCACCGCCGATGAGGAAGGTGGCCTCGCGGTCCTCCCAGCACTCGTAGATGTTGGGACAGCCGGCTTCCTGGCATACGGTGTGCAGCCCCTCGCTCTTCACGAGGTTCTGCATCTTCGTGTACTCGGGACCCATTTTCGCCCGGGTCTTGATCCACTCGGGCTTGCGCTCGATGGGGGTCTGGCTGTTCCGGACCTCCAGGCGCAGCATCTTGCGTCCGTCGGGTGCGACTGCGGACACATCGGCTCCCTGTAGCTTCGATTCTTCGGCGTCCCCCAGGGTACGCCCGTACGTTTTCGGTCCCCGCGGTGGGCAACCCGCCGGGCCGGGGGAGCATTCCCCCGCGGCCCCGGCGTGACGGGGAAGACATGTCCGGCTAGGCGGAGGCCCGTTCCACCTCCCGCGGCTTCAGGTCCGCGTTCCCCAGGACGTCGGCGAGGTGGCGTTCGACGACCGGCAGGACCTCCTCGATGGTCACGTCCCGGCCGAGCTCGCCGGCGAGCGAGGCGACCCCCGCGTCCCGGATCCCGCACGGGATGATCCGGTCGAACCACTTGTTGTCGGGGTTCACGTTCAGCGCGAAGCCGTGCATCGTGACGCCCTTGGCCACCCGGATGCCGATCGCGGCGATCTTGCGGTCCTCGCGGCGCTGGCCGGCGTTGGAGGGGGCGTACTCCGGGCCGTTCAGGCGCGGGTCGAACTCCTCGTCGGTGAGCCGGGGGTCGAAGTCCAGCGAGAGACCGCCGAACGACGGCCGCCGCTCCACCGGGTCGCCGAGCACCCACACCCCGCTGCGGCCCTCGACCCGGGTGGTCTCCAGGCCGAACTCCGCGCAGGTGCGGATGAGCGCGTCCTCCAGGCGCCGCACGTGCGCCACCACGTCCACCGGGCGCGGGAGCTTCTGGATGGGGTAGCCCACGAGCTGGCCCGGACCGTGCCAGGTGATCTTGCCGCCGCGGTCCACGTCGATCACCGGCGTGCCGTCCAGGGGGCGCTCGTCGTCGGCGGTGCGCCGGCCGGCCGTGTAGACCGGCGGGTGCTCCAGCAGCAGCACGGTGTCGGGGACCTCGTCGGCGAAGCGCGCCGCGTGCACCCGGCGCTGCTCGTCCCACGCCTCCTGGTACTCGACCGCGTCCGCTCCGAATCCCCAGCGGACGAACCGCACCTCACTCACGGCAAGCGCCTCCCTCGGCAACGGGTGTATCGGGCACGCAGCGCGCCCCCGCCACTGTACGTCCGGCCCCGCGCGTCAGCTTGGGAGTCGATCCTCACACGATCGGATGAATGAATGTCGAGATATGCAATCGCGCGCTTACGCTCCGCTACATTCGCGCCGTTCACGAGGCCATTAGGGCTGCTCACAGGCAATCCAGGCACTTCAGGGGCCTGGAAGGCAGGAGACCGCACCGCAGATGACGGAACGACCCGCGCAGCGCACTCCCAACCGCCAGCTCGCCGCGCTCATCGCAGAAGCGGGCTTCTCCAACGCGGGTCTGGCCCGGCGCGTCGATCAGCTCGGCCTCGAGCACGGGCTGGATCTCAGATACGACAAGACGTCCGTCACCCGATGGCTCCGCGGTCAGCAGCCCCGCGGCACCACCCCCGCCCTCATCGCCGAGGTCTTCACCCGCCGCCTGGGCCGCCGCCTGACCGCGCAGGACCTCGGCCTGGACGCGTGCGCCCCCGTGTACGCGGGGCTGGAGTTCGCCGGGACCCCCGAGGAGGCGATCGACATCGTCGGCGGGCTGTGGCGCAAGGACTCCGGCAGCCACGCCGAGCTGCGCAAGATCGCCTTCACACCGGCCGGTCTCGTCGTGCCCAGCCGGGACTGGCTGATCGGCCGGGCCGACGAGAGGGTCGCCCGCGCTCCCGGGGAGCCCCCCGCCCGGGTGCCGGCGCAGGCCCGCCCGTCCGGCCAGGCCGCGCCGGCCGCGTCGGCGCCGGCCGGGCCGGTGTCCGGCAGGGCCGTTCCGCCCAGGCCGCCGGCCCCGTCCGGCCACGGCGCGTCCGGCGTGCCCCGGCAGCGCGCCACCACCGAGCGCGGCCCCGGCCAGCGCGTCACCGGCGGCGACATCGCCGCCCTCCGCTCGGTGGGCGAACTCTTCCGCACCCTCGACGACATGTACGGCGGCGGCCACGCCCGCCAGGCCCTCGTGCGCTACCTGGAGCACGAGTGCGAGCCGATGCTGCGCGGCACCTACGGCGAGCAGGCCGGCCGCCGTCTGTTCGGCGCCGCCGCCGACCTCACCCGCCTCGCCGGCTGGACCTCCTTCGACATCGCCGCGCACGGCCTGGCCCAGCGCTACTTCGTGCAGGCGCTGCGGCTCTCCCAGGCCGCCGCGGACCGGGCGTACGGCTCCTTCGTCCTGGTCACCATGAGCCGCCAGGCCGTCTACCTCGGCCACGGCCGCGAGGCCGTGCAGCTCGCGCGCGTCGCCCAGCAGGGCGTCGGCACCAACGCCCCGCCCGTCGTCCAGGCGCTGCTGCACGCCGCCGAGGCGCGCGGGCACGGGGTGCTGGGCGAGGTGCGGGCCTGCACCGCGTCCCTGGTGCGGGCCGAGCGCGCGCTGGACGCGGCCAAGGCGGGGGACGAGACGCCGTTCTGGGCGCGGTTCTTCGACGAGGGGCAGCTCGCCGACGAGTTCGGGCACTGCCACCGGGACCTCCAGCAGTTCCGTGCCGCGGCGCAGCACGCGGAACGGTCCCTCCAGCTCCGTCCCGCGGCCTACGCCCGCAGCCGCCTGTTCTGCCGGGTCGTCCTCGCCTCCGCCCGCCTCGGCCTCGGCGAGCTCGACCAGGCGTGCCATCTCGCGGCGGAGGCGGCGGGACAGGCGGCGGAGATGCGGTCGGTGCGGGCGGTGGAGTACGTCAAGGACTTCGAGCGCCGGCTGGAGCCGTACAAGGACGCGGCGCCGGTGCGGACGTACCGGGACAAGGTGGCCGCGCTGGGGTAGGCGGCGGGAGTCTCCTCGCCCCCGCCGTCCCTTCCCGTCCCGTCCCCGGGGGGCTGCCGTCCCCCGGACCCCCGCTTCGGCCCTGGACGGGCCTCGTCCTCAAGCGCCGGACGGGCTGGTTCGCCGGGCCGGCCGGTGCCGACCGGGCTGGAGCGGGTCTCCGGGGGCGCCTCATGCCGCCGCAGGCGCTTGTTCGGCCTCCGGCCGTCTCATGCGACCTCCGGCCGTCTCAGCCGCCTCCGGCCGTCTCATGCCGCCCTGCGGGCCGTCGGCAAGGGGTCTGCGGCGTGCATCGGGCTTGCCGCGCCGAGGTCGGACAGGATGGCCGCCGACGCGCGGTGGGCCGAGTGGAGGGCGCCCTGCACGGTGCTGGTGTCGCGGTGGTCGCCGCAGACGTAGAGGCCCGCCAGCAGGCGTACCGGGCGGCGCAGGTCGTGCGGGGCGCGCATGGTGGGGACGGCCTCGGGGGTGTGGTGCACGGCCAGCGTCTCCCAGCGGGCGGTCGAGGTGCCGTAGAGGCGGGCGAGGTGCAGGCGGACCGCGGTGTCGACGCCGGGCGGAGGTGCGCCGAGGACCGTGGACGTGACCAGGGTGCGGCCGGCCGGAGCGCGGCTGGGGTCGACGCGGCTGGTCACCGTCGTGTGGGCGACGGGGCCGCCGCGGTCGGCGTCCAGGAGCAGCGAGGCGCCGGTCGACGGGGGCTCGTCGGTGGTGTGGTGCAGGACCGTCACCGGGTGGAAGTCGGGCACCCGCAGCCCGGGCAGCAGCTCGGCGGCGGTGCGCGCGTCGGTGGCGACCAGGACCGCGCGGCAGCGGAACGTGCCGTGCTCGGCGGTGGTCACCGAGGTCGTGGAGACCGAGGTGACCCGTACCCCGGTGTGCACGGTGCCCGGCGGCAGGGTCCGCGCGAGCAGGTCCGGCAGCACCTCGGCCCCGCCCTCCGGCAGACACAGCCGTCCGGCCGCGAAGGCGCGCAGCGCGAGGTCCGCGCACCGGCTCGACGTGGTGAGGTCCGGGTCGCACAGCAGGGCGGCGAGCAGGGGCCGCAGGAAGCCGTCGATCGTGCGGGCGGGCAGCCCGCGGGCGGCGAGGGCCTCGGCGGCCGGTGCCTCCCGGCGGCGCAGCAGCCGTTCGGCGGGGGTGGCCGCGAGCCGGGTCAGCGCCGCACCGAGCCGGGCCTGGTCCACGGCGGTGCCCAGCGGGGCGCCCGCCCGGACGCGCGGCGGGACCACCGTCTGCCGGGGCGCGCCCGGCCGCCTGCCGGGCAGCGCGGCGACCGCGCGGGAGGCTCCGGCGCGCGACCTGGGCAGCGACCCCGGCCTGGGGGCGCTTGCGAGGGCGCGTACGGCATGGAGTGCGCCCCTCGCGCCTCCCGCGCCCGCTGGTGCGCCCGCGCGGTGGTGGCGCCCGTCGCTGTGCAGCAGCACCCCGGGGGCGAACGGGCGCAGGACGAGCGCGCCCAGCCCCGGGGTCAGCGCCAGTTCGGGATACGCCGTGGACAGCAGCTGTCCGATGCGGTCGAGCCGGAAGCCGTCGACCTTCTCGGTCGCCATACGGCCCCCCACGCAGGGGGCGGCCTCCAGGACCACCGTCGTCACTCCTGCGCTGTTCAGCCGTTGGGCGGCGGAGAGGCCGGCGACCCCGGCTCCCACCACGACGACGTCTGCCTGGTACGCGGGCTCAAGCACGTGCCCCTCCTCGCCTCGAGGTTGCGCGGCCGGTGGAGACGTGATGCCCCCATCGGGCGTCCGGAATACCCGAGTTCGGATCGAGGGTAGGGCCGTGATCGGTCGGGAACAGTCGCGCATGAGCAGGGCACGGTCGCACAGCGGTCGCATGCGGTCCCGGTGGGGTGTCAGGCGGCCCGCAGGGCGTCCTCGATCCCGGGGAACGCAAAGGTGAACCCCGACGTCAGCAGCCGCTCGGGCACCACCCGCGCACTGCCCAGCACATCCCCGGCCATCTCGCCGAGCACCGTCCGCAGCACCGGCGCCGGCACCGGGAACAGGGTCGGCCGGTGCAGCACCCGCCCCATCGCGGCGGTGATCTCCCGGTTCGTCAGCGGCTCGGGAGCGGTCAGGTTGAACGGCCCCGACAGGTCGTCGCGGTCCAGGAGGTGCCGGACCGCCGCGACCTCGTCGTGCAGCGAGATGTACGACCAGTACTGCCGCCCGTCCCCCATCCGCCCGCCCAGGCCCGCCCGGAACAGCGGGAACAGCCGCCCCCACGCCCCGCCGCCCCGCGCCACGACCAGCCCGGTCCGGGGGAACACCGTCCGTACGCCCGCCTCCCGCGCCGGAGCCGCGGCCGCCTCCCACTCCACGCACAGCTCGGGCAGGAAGCCGCTCCCGGCGGGGGCGCTCTCGTCGACGACCCGGTCGCCGGTCTCGCCGTAGATGCCGATCGCGCTGCCGTTGACGAACACCCGCGGCGGCCGGTCCAGCGCGGCGACCGCCCGCGCGAGAGCCGCCGTCCCGTGCACCCGGCTGTCGTGGATGCGCCGCTTGTACTCCTCCGTCCAGCGCCGGTCGCCCACCCCGGCGCCCGCCAGGTTCACCACGGCGTCGCACCCGGCGAGCCCGGCCGTGTCCACCCGCCCCCGCTCGGGGTCCCAGCGCACCTCGTCCGAGCCCCGGGGCGCCCGGCGCACCAGGCGCACCACCTCGTGCCCGTCGGCGGTCAGGGACCGCACCAGGGCGCTGCCGATGAGACCGGACGCGCCGGCCACCGCGATTCGCGAACGTTCCATGCCGCCATCCTGCCCGCCGCCCCCGGCGGACCGGGGCCGGGACCCGCTGCCCGGGCCGCAGGGTGACCCGCAGCGACCACGGGACCGGGGCAGGTACCCGCTGCCGGGGCCGCAGGAGGGTGACCCCCTGCGACCACTTGGTCGCCGAGTCCGGCGGCCGCGTCGCCGGCCGCATCCGCCTCGGTCCCCCAGCCGCTCGCCGCCCCGGGCACGTGTGCGATCCCCGGGCACCTGTACCGGCCCCGGGCCTCGCCGTCGCCAACGGTCCCAGGGGCCGGGGCGTCGGGCGCGCGCTGTCCCGGTGACCCGCGGGCGGTCACGACGTGACCGGCTCGCCCGTGTCCACCGCGGCCGTCGCCGTCGCCGCCCGCTGCGCGTCGCCGGCGACCTCGGCGGCCGTCAGCACGTACCCCGTCTCGTCGTCGGAGGTGGAACGGGCGAAGACGACGCCGTACACCCGGCCGTCGGTGGTCAGCAGCGGACCGCCGGAGTTGCCGGGGCGGACGAGGGAACGGATCGCGTGGATCTCCCGGGTGACGGTGGCGTCGTTGTAGATGTTCCGGCCGGTCGCCTCGATCCGGCCCGCGACGGTCGCCGCCCTGAGGTCGAGGTCGCCGTCCTGCGGATATCCGGCGACGACCGCGGCGTCCCCGCGGGAGGCCGTGTCGTCGAACCGCAGCACCGGCGCGCCCAGCCCCGCCACGTACAGCACGGCCACGTCCCTGTCCGGGTCGAACAGCACCACCCGCGCCGTGTAGGAGCGGCCCACGCCGCCGACCCGCACGGTCGGCTCGTCCATGCCCGCCACCACATGGGCGTTGGTCATCACCCGCTCCCGCGCGTACACGAACCCGCTGCCCTCACGGCCCTGGCCGCCCGAGACGCCCTCGACCTTCACCGTGCTCCGCCTGGCCGCGTTCGTCGCGCTCGCCGTGACGCTGTCGCCGGTGGGCTCGGCCACCTGGGCCGTCGACTCGTTCTCGAACGGGTTGAAGACCTGCGGGAAACCCGCCTCGGTCAGCGCGGACGTGGCCCGCGAGAACCACCCCGGAGTGGTCTCCGGCATCACCTCCTGCACCGCTCCCAGCAGCCGCGAGTCCCTGATCGCCGACGTCACGACGGCCGACGAGGACACGCCCAGCACGCTGGCCGCCACCCACGCCACGATCAGCACCGCCACCGCGTTGGCCACCGCGCCGCCGGCCCCGTCCGCCACCCGCAGCGGACCCCGGTCGAGCTCCCGGCGCAGCCGCAGCGCCAGCCGCCCCGCCAGTTCGTGCCCCACCGCCGCCGGGGCCAGCACCGTCAGCACCGCGGTGACCGTGGCCGCCGTGGTCCCGGCCGCCACCAGGTCCATCACCCACGGCAGCACCCACACGCCGACCACCGCGCCGCCCACGAACCCGGCCAGCGAGACACAGCCGGCCACCAGACCGCGCCGGTACCCGGAGCCGGCGTACGCCAGGGCAACCAGCACCAGCAGGATGTCGAGCAGGTCCACTCGGCCGCCTTCCTCTCGGACCCTCCCGTACGTACGGGACGGCCCCGCTGATCAACTGTGCGTCGCCCGCACCCGCGCGACCGGCCGGACCGGCCCGCCCCGCGTGCCCGTACCCCGAGAACGCCGCGGCACGGGACGTCGGTTCCGCCAGGTGGCACAGCACACATCGCGGGGGGAGCGGAACCGGCCGACAGTGGGGACCATGCGTGCCATCCGACAGGTCCTCCGCCGCGCGCGGGAGACACGGGCGCGGCGCCCGGTGGCGGTGCCGGGCCCCCTGCTCGTGCTCCTGGGCTGCCTGCCCGGCCTCTCCGCCGGCGCGGCCCTGGCGCTGTGCGCGCACGGCGTCGAGCGCACCGCCACGGCCGCCCCGGCCGCCCGCACCGCCCAGCCGTCCGGGAACCGCCCCGCGAACCCGCACACCGCCGCCCGGCCCCGCATCGTGCCCCGCGCGGCCTGGCTCGCCGAGCTCTCCCGGCGCGCACAGCCGCCCCCGCGCTACGACGACCGGGTCGTCGCCGTGTTCGTCCACCACACCGACTCG
Source organism: Streptomyces sp. NPDC003247 (assembly GCF_042888135.1). Lineage (NCBI taxonomy): Bacteria > Bacillati > Actinomycetota > Actinomycetes > Kitasatosporales > Streptomycetaceae > Streptomyces > Streptomyces sp. NPDC003247. Next base: position 287,306 of record NZ_JBIAPF010000001.1, on the reverse strand, counting down.
CCCAACGGCTACGACTGCGCCGACGCGCCCCGCATCATCCGCCACCTGTACGCCGGCCAGACCGGCGTCCGCGACTGGGACGACATCGGCTACAACTTCATCGTCGACCGCTGCGGAACCGTCTACGAGGGCCGGGCCGGCGGCCTCGACCGCCCCGTCACCGGCGCGCACACCCAGGGCTTCAACCACCGCACGGCCGGCGTCGCCGCGCTCGGCACCTTCACCGCGGGCATGCCGGTCCCGCAGGCGATGGTCGACGCGATCGCCGCCGTCGCCGCCTGGAAACTCGGCCTCTCCGGCGTCGACCCGCGCGCCGACGTCCACCTGACCTCCAGCAACAGCCACAGCCGGTACGCCGCCGGAGCCACCGCGGCGCTGCCCGCCCTCGCCGGGCACAAGGACGGCTTCATGACGAGCTGCCCCGGCGCGGCCCTCAGCGCCCGCCTGCCGGAGATCCGGGAGAAGGCCGCCCGGCTACAGGGCAGGACGGCCCGGACGGTGCGCACGCCCCGGACGGCCCACGCGTTCACAGGAACGCCTCAGGTGGCGTTCAGACTCCTCCCATCACCGCCCCCTACCGTCGAGTACGACACGAACCGAACCGACTGGAGGCGGGGAACATGAACAGCAGTCGCACGGACAGCACGCGGACGGCCGCCGGGACCGTCGCGGGGGACACCGGCTGGACCCGGGCCGTCCGCAGCCCGTGGACGGTGGTCTGCGCCGTCGCCGCGGTCGTCCTGGGGCCCGCCGCGGCCACCGCGTCCGCCCTGGAGCAGGCCAACAACGCGCCGCTGCACCACACGGCCGAGGCCTCGACGCAGCAGGCGTACATCCCGGCGGACACCACCACCCGCCGCCGCGCCGCGGCCTGAACCGGCCGCGGCGCGGGCCGGGGCTCACTCCTTGAAACGCTCCCACAGCCGCGGGTACCGCTCGGCGAGCGCCCCCTCCTGCTCGAAGTCGACCGGCGTGCCCTCGGGCTCCGCCGGGGCGGGCGCGATCCCCAGGTCCGGGGCGACGGTCCCGGTGAGCTGCTCGTAGGCCTCGTCGGCCGCGTAGCCCAGCTCCTCGCCGTCGCCGTCGATCTCCTCGTCGAAGTCGTCCAGCAGGTCCGCGAGCGCGTCCGGATCGTGCACGGCCCCCTCGTAGACCTCCCGGCCCTGCCCGATGAGCCAGCACCGGAAGTAGTCGAAGGCGTCGTCGCTGGCCCCGTCGAGCAGCACCCAGGCGGCGCCCCAGAGGTCCCAGGTGTACGCCCGGTTGTAGCGGGCCTCGAAGTGACGGGCGAAGTCCAGGACCATGTCCGGTTCCAGCCGCAGGAGCCGGTCCAGGAGCAGGTCGGCCTGCTCCTCGGGGTCACCCCCGGCGGCCTCACGCGTGGCGTCGACCAGCTCCCAGAACTCCGTCTCGTCCATCACGCGTCCCAGCATCCTGCCTGCACGGGCACCCCGCACCCCGGAGTACCCACACCCCCCGCACCCGGCACCGCACACCCGGTGACACCACCCCGACCGAACGGCCGACCGCCGCCCGCCCGGCGAGGCAGCTCCGGCGTGCCGCTCCGACCCACGTCCGGCGGGGCCGTTCCGGCTGGTCCGCCGGCCGGTGCGGTGGCCCGCGCTCCGGGGGCGCGGCACGGACCGCGGGGCGGCGGCCGCTGCCCGCCGGCGGGGCCGCTCCGGCGTACGTCCGGCGGGGCCGCTGCGGTACGTCCGGCGGGGCCGTTCCGGCTGGTCCGCCGGCTGGTGCGGTGGCCCGCGCTCCGGTGGCGCGGCACGGACCGCGGGGGCGCGGCACGGACCGCGGGGCGGGGGCCGCCGCGGAGCCGGCCGCACCGCGTCCGCGCCGAGAGCGGGCCCCGAAGGGGCCGGGCTGCCTCCGGCCGGCGGGGCGGCTGCGGGCGCCGGGCTGTCTGTCGTACGGGCCGTGCGTGCCGTGTCCGCGTCGAGAGCGGGTCCCGAAGGGGCGCGGCGGATCGTCCAGGGCGCGGCCCGCTTGCCGGGAGGCGGCCTGTGGCCGGTCGGCCGGGCTGCCTCTGGTCGGCGGGGCGGCTGCGGGCGCCGGGCTGTCTGTCGTGCGGCGGTGCGTGCCGTGTCCGCGTCGGGAGCGGGTCCCGAAGGGGCGCGGCGGATCGTCCAGGGCGCGGCCCGCTTGCCGGGAGGCGGCCTGTGGCCGGTCGGCCGGGCTGCCTCTGGTCGGC
>NZ_JBIAPF010000001.1:72788-285007 GCF_042888135.1 Streptomyces sp. NPDC003247 | reverse complement strand
CGGCGGGGCGGCTGCGGGCGCCGGGCTGTCTGTTGTACGGGCCGTGCGTGCCGTGTCCGCGCCGAGAGCGGGCCCTGAAGGGGTGCAGCGGGCCGTCCAGGCGGGGCCGGGCCCCGGCCCCGCCTCGCGGCCCGGGAGGGCCGGGGCCGCGAGGCGGGTGTCCAGGGCGGTGCGCCCGCGCACGAGCCCCGTCAGTCGTACAGGCGGGCCCACCGTGCCGCGTCCTCGGTGAAGCGGTGGCGCAGGGACGGCGGGGAGAGCACCTCGGCCTCCGGGCCCAGCGCGGTGAGCTGGGCGTGGGCCACCTCCTCGGACTCCACGCGCAGCACGACCGTCACCCGGCCGGCCGCGTCGGGCTCCCCGGCGCGGGCCAGGGCGTCCCGGGCCGCCACCGGGTCCACGGCGTGCGGCAGCCCCCGTACGCCGGTCTCCGACAGCCGCAGGACCACCTCCGTCCGGAGGATCGACCGGGCGAACCGCTCGGCCTGGTCGGCCCAGTGGGCCGGCAGGTCGAAGTCCTCGTCCCGGGCGAAACGATCCTCCTGCGCCTCCGGCGCCCCCGGCGCTCCGACCGGTTCCACCGCCGTGAACCGGTCGATCCGGTACGTCCGGAAGGACCCGGCGCCCGCGACCCGCGCGCACAGGTACCAGACCCCCGCCTTGAGCACGAGCCCGTACGGTTCCAGCTCCCGCACCACCTCCCGCCGGCGCTCCCCCTCGCCCCGCCGGTACCGGGCGCGGATCCGCCGGTCGTCCCAGACCGCCTCCGCGACCACCGGCAGCAGCTCGGGCGTGCGCGGCTCCTGGAACCAGCCCGGCGCGTCCAGGTGGAACCGCTGCGCGGCCGTGCGCGGGGCGTCCCGGAGGGAGGGCAGCAGCGCGGCGGACACCTTCAGCCGGGCGGCCGAGGCCGCGTCCTCCAGCCCCATCTCCCGCAGCGCCCCCGGCACCCCGCTCAGGAACAGCGCCTCGGCCTCCCCGCGGGCCAGCCCGGTCAGCCGCGTCCGGTAGCCGCCCACCAGCCGGTAACCCCCGGCCCGCCCCCGCTCGGCGTACACCGGGACGCCCGCCTCCGACAGCGCCTGGGCGTCCCGGGCGACCGTCCGCTCCGACACCTCCAGCTCGCGCGCCAGCTCGGCGGCGGTCAGGGAGGAGGACCGGGACTGGAGCAGGAGCACCATCTTGATGAGCCGGGCCGCACGCATGGGTTCATGATGCCGGGACCCACCGGCACGGAAACGGGGAAGGGGCACGGCGGCCGCCGCACCCCTTCCCCGGAACCTCGGGACCCTCGGGCCCCCGGTGACTACAGCCCGTACTTCTCCCGGGCCTCCTTCACCGCCGTCGCCTTGACCTCGCCGCGCTTCGCGAGCTGGGCCAGGGCCGCGACGACGACCGACTGCGCGTCGACGCCGAAGTGACGGCGGGCCGCCTCACGGGTGTCCGACAGGCCGAAGCCGTCGGCGCCCAGCGACGAGTAGTCCTGCTCGACCCACTGCGCGATCTGGTCCGGGACCTGCCGCATGTAGTCGGAGACCGCCAGCACCGGCCCCTCGGCGCCCTGCAACGCCTGACGGACGTACGGCACCCGCTCCTCGCCGCGCAGCAGGGCCGCGTCGGCCTCCAGCGCGTCGCGGCGCAGCTCGGTCCAGGAGGTCGCGGACCACACGTCGGCGGCCACGCCCCACTCCTCGGCGAGCAGCCGCTGCGCCTCCAGCACCCAGTGGATCGCCGTGCCGGAGCCCAGCAGCTGGATCCGCGGGGCGTTGGCGGCCGGGGCGAGCGCCGCCGACTCCGCCGTGTTGAAGCGGTACAGGCCCTTGACGATGCCCTCGTCGATACCGAGGCCGGACGGCTTCGCCGGCTGCGGCATCGGCTCGTTGTAGACGGTCAGGTAGTAGAAGACGTTCGGGTCCTCGCCCGGGGCCGCCTCGCCGTACATGCGGCGCAGACCGTCCTTGACGATGACGGCGATCTCGTACGCGAACGCCGGGTCGTACGTCAGCGCGGCCGGGTTGGTCGCGGCGATGACGGGGGAGTGGCCGTCGGCGTGCTGGAGGCCCTCACCGGTCAGCGTGGTGCGGCCGGCGGTGGCGCCGACGAGGAAGCCGCGGCCGAGCTGGTCGCCGAGCTGCCACATCTGGTCGGCCGTGCGCTGCCAGCCGAACATCGAGTAGAAGATGTAGAACGGGATCATCGTCTCGCCGTGCGTCGCGTACGACGTCGAGGCGGCGATGAAGTCGGCCATCGAGCCGGCCTCGGTGATCCCCTCGTTGAGGATCTGGCCGTTCTCGGCCTCCTTGTAGTACATCAGCTGGTCGCGGTCGACCGGCTCGTACGTCTGGCCCTTGGGCGAGTAGATGCCCAGGGACGGGAAGAGGCTCTCCATGCCGAAGGTGCGCGCCTCGTCGGGGACGATCGGCACCCAGCGCTTGCCGGTCTCCTTGTCGCGGACCAGGTCCTTGACCAGGCGGACGAAGGCCATCGTGGTCGCCACGCTCTGCGCGCCGGAGCCCTTGTCGAAGGAGGCGAACGCCTTCTCCGCCGGGGCGGGCAGCGGGGCGACGGGGTGCACACGGCGGGCCGGGGCCGGGCCGCCGAGGGCCGCGCGGCGCTCCTGGAGGTAGCGGACCTCGGGGGAGTCGGCACCGGGGTGGCCGTAGGGGACGACCCCGTCGACGAACTGCGCGTCGGAGATCGGCAGCTCCAGCAGGTCGCGCATGGTCTTGAACTCGTCCACCGTCAGCTTCTTCATCTGGTGGTTGGCGTTCTTCGACGCGAAGCCCTCACCGAGGGTGTGGCCCTTGACGGTCTGCGCCAGGATCACGGTCGGCGCGCCCTTGTGCGCCAGGGCGGCACGGTAGGCGGCGTAGACCTTGCGCGCCTCGTGACCACCGCGGGAGAGGTGGAAGCACTCGAGGATCTTGTCGTCGCTCAGCAGTTTCGCCATCTCGACGAGCGCCGGGTCGGCGCCGAAGAAGTCCTGGCGGATGTAGGCGGCGTCACGGGTCTGGTACGTCTGCACCTGCGCGTCGGGTACCTGGCGCAGACGGCGTACGAGCGCGCCCGTGGTGTCGAGCCGGAACAGCTCGTCCCAGGCGGTGCCCCACAGCGTCTTGACCACGTTCCAGCCGGCGCCGCGGAACTGCGCCTCCAGCTCCTGCACGATCTTGAAGTTCGCGCGGACCGGGCCGTCGAGGCGCTGGAGGTTGCAGTTGATGACGAAGGTGAGGTTGTCCAGCTCCTCGCGGGCGGCGAGCGCGAGGGCCGCCGTCGACTCGGGCTCGTCCATCTCGCCGTCGCCGAGGAACGCCCACACGTGGGAGGCGGAGACGTCCTTGATGCCGCGGTTGGTCAGGTAGCGGTTGAAGCGCGCCTGGTAGATCGCGGAGAGCGGGCCGAGGCCCATCGACACCGTCGGGAACTCCCACAGCCAGGGCAGCCGCCGCGGGTGCGGGTAGGACGGGAGACCGTTGCCGCCCGCCTCCTGGCGGAAGTTGTCCAGGTGGCTCTCGTTCAGCCGGCCGTCGAGGAAGGCGCGGGCGTAGATGCCGGGGGAGGCGTGGCCCTGGATGTAGAGCTGGTCGCCCGAACCGTCGGCCTCCTTGCCCCGGAAGAAGTGGTTGAAGCCGGTCTCGTACAGCCAGGCGGCGGAGGCGAAGGTGGCGATGTGGCCGCCGACGCCGTACTTGGAGCCGCGGGTGACCATCGCGGCCGCGTTCCAGCGGTTCCAGGCGGTGATCCGGGTCTCCATCGCCTCGTCACCCGGTACGGCGGGCTCGGCGGCGGTGGGGATGCTGTTGACGTAGTCGGTCTCGAGCAGCTTGGGCAGCGCGATGCCGTTGCCCTCGGCACGCTCCAGCGTGCGCCGCATCAGGTACGCGGCACGGTGCGGACCGGCCGCCTTGGTGACCGCGTCCAGTGAGGCCTGCCATTCGGCGGTCTCCTCCGGGTCACGGTCGGGAAGCTGGTCGAGCGCGCTCGGCTGGATGGCGTTGGGGTCGGTCATGTCGCCGCCTTCCTCAGTCGAAGGGGGTTCCCTCATCTGCAAGGGTTCGGGGGTGCCCTAGGTCTTTGGCAGGACAGGGCGGGGGCTTGGGTGGCAAGCCCGTCGGTGACTGTAACCCCCTGATCGATGATCGATCAAAGGGTTGAGGGACAAAATCTCTCGATAACGAGAAAATAGGCACGCGGTGCCTTCGTCAGTGGCACCGGGTGACGCCGAAATGGGCGGTTTTCGCAGGTGGGGCGGCGTCTGAGCGCGGGCGCGCTCCGGTGTCCGCGAGGGGGCGGCGGCGGGGAGACGGCGGTCCGGCGGCGGGGAGACGGCGGTCCGGCGGCGGGGAGACGGCGGTCCGGCGGCGGTGAGACGGTACGCCGCACTGCCCGCCCGTCCGGGCGGGTTGTCGGTGATCGGTGAGCGGTGATCGGTGGCCGGCGATCGGTGGCCGGTGGCCTACTCGCCCCCGTGCCGCGGTGCGCAGCCCAGGACGTGGGCCTTCACCAGCTCCGCGATCCTCGGGTCGCGCCGGCGGAACGCCTGCACCAGCTCCTCGTGCTCCTCCGCGTACGACTGCTGGACCGTCCCCAGCCAGCGGATCGACAGGGCGGTGAAGACCTCGATGCCCAGCCCCTCCCAAGTGTGCAGCAGGACGGAGTTGCCCGCCGCCCGGACCAGCTCGCGGTGGAAGGCCACGGTGTGCCGCACCTGGGCCGTGCCGTCCGACGCGAGGTCCGCCTCGTACAGCGCCGCCACGTGCGGTTCCAGCGCCGAGCAGTCCTCCGCCAGCCGCTGCGCCGCCAGCTCCGCCGCGATCGCCTCCAGACCGGCCCGGACCGGATAGCTTTCCTCCAGGTCGGCCGCGGTCAGGTTGCGCACCCGGACGCCCTTGTTCGGCGCGGACTCGATCAGCCGCAGCGACTCCAGCTCGCGCAGCGCCTCCCGCACCGGCGTCTGGCTGACCTCCAGCTCGGTGGCGATCCGCCGCTCCACGATCCGCTCGCCCGGCTTCCAGCGCCCGCTGACGATCCCCTCCACGATGTGCTCGCGGATCTGTTCGCGCAGCGAGTGGACGACGGGCGCGGTCATGAGGGCTCCTTAGGGAGGGGCCGCCCATCGGCCCCTAGGGCGTTTGACGTTTAGACAATACGGCCGACGGCTGCTCCCGGAGGGGCGCTGGGGGTGCTTTCCCGCAGGTGAGACGAGACTTACACGACCCCGAAACGCGCGGCGCCCCCGCCCGGAGGCCCGAGGGCTCCGAACGGGGGCGCCGTACAGCCGTACGGCCAGGAGGCGTGCCGTGCGATCCCGACGTCGTCGGGGTCCCGGCCCGGTGCGGGCCGACGGGTCAGAGGCCGAGCTCGACCTCGAACTCGCCCGCCTCCAGGATCGCCTTGACCGCGGTCAGGTAACGCGCGGCGTCGGCGCCGTCCACCAGACGGTGGTCGTAGGACAGGGTCAGGTACGTCATGTCGCGGACGCCGATGACCGTGCCCTCCTCCGTCTCGATGACGGCCGGACGCTTGACCGTGGCACCGATGCCGAGGATCGCGACCTGGCCCGGCGGCACGATGATCGTGTCGAAGAGCGCACCGCGCGAACCGGTGTTGGAGATGGTGAAGGTCGCGCCGGCCAGCTCGTCCGGGCTGATCCTGCTCGCCCGGACCTTGCCCGCGAGGTCGGCCGTGGCCTTGGCGATCCCGGCGATGTTCAGGTCGCCGGCGCCCTTGATGACCGGGGTCATCAGGCCCTTCTCGGAGTCCACCGCGATACCGATGTTCTCGGAGTCGAAGTAGGTGATCGTGCCCTCGGCCTCGTTGATCTTGGCGTTGATGACCGGGTGGGCCTTCAGCGCCTGGGCCGCCGCCTTCACGAAGAACGGCATCGGGGAGAGCTTGACGCCCTCGCGCGCGGCGAAGGAGCCCTTGGCCTGGGCGCGCAGGCGCATCAGGCGGGTGACGTCCACCTCGACGACCGAGGACAGCTGGGCCTGCTCGTGCAGGGCCTTGACCATGTTGTCGCCGATGACCTTGCGGATGCGCGGCATCTTGACGGTCTGGCCGCGCAGCGGGGAGACCTCGAGCTTCGGGGCCTTCTTCGCGGCGGCCGGGGCGGCCGCGGCCGGAGCCGGCGCCGGAGCGGCGGCGGCGGCCTTCGCGGCCTCGGCCGCGGCGACGACGTCCTGCTTGCGGATACGGCCGCCGACGCCGGTGCCCTTGACGGACGCCAGGTCGACGCCGCTCTCGGCGGCGAGCTTGCGCACCAGCGGGGTGACGTAGGCGCCCTCGTCGGTGGCCTGCGCGGCGACCGGCGCCGGAGCGGCCGGAGCCGGGGTGACCGGGGCCGGAGCGGCCGGCGCGGGCGCCGGGGCGGCGGGCTGGACCGGGGCCGGAGCGGCGGCGGCCGGGGCGGCCGGAGCAGCCGGGGCCGGAGCCGGGGCGGCGGGCGCGACCGGAGCGGGCGCCGGGGCGGGGGCAGCGGCGGCGGGCGCCGGAGCCGGGGCCGCGGGGGCCGGGGCGGCCGCCGGAGCGGCACCCGGAGCGCCGATGACGGCGAGCTTGGCGCCGACCTCGGCGGTCTCGTCCTCGCCGACCGTGATCTCGAGCAGCACACCGGAGGTGGGCGCGGGGATCTCGGTGTCGACCTTGTCGGTGGAGACCTCGAGCAGCGGCTCGTCGGCCTCGACGCTGTCGCCGACCGACTTCAGCCAGCGGGTGACGGTGCCCTCGGTGACGGACTCGCCGAGCGCGGGCAGGACGACGTCCGTGCCCTCGGCGGAACCGGCGCCGGCGGCGGCCTCGGCGGTGGGAGCCGGGGCCGGGGCGGCCTGCTCGGTGGACGGCTGGGCGGCCGGGGCCGGCTCGGGGGCCGGCGGGGCGACCTGCTCGGCGGCCGGGGCCGGAGCGGCGGCGGGCGCGCCGGTGCCGTCGTCGATGACGGCCAGCTCGGCGCCGACCTCGACCGTCTCGTCCTCGGCGACCTTGATGGAGGCCAGGATGCCGGCGGCCGGGGAGGGGATCTCGGTGTCGACCTTGTCGGTGGAGACCTCGAGCAGCGGCTCGTCGGCCTCGACGCGCTCGCCCTCGGCCTTCAGCCAGCGGGTGACAGTGCCCTCGGTGACGCTCTCGCCGAGCGCCGGAAGGGTTACGGAAACCGCCATGGTTTCGGTTGCTCCTTACGAATTGCGGAAGTCTGTGTCGTCGCTTGTCGACCGAGGGTCAGTCGTGCGCGTGGAGGGGCTTGCCCGCCAGGGCCAGGTGGGCTTCGCCGAGCGCCTCGTTCTGCGTCGGGTGGGCGTGGATGAGCTGGGCCACCTCGGCCGGCAGGGCCTCCCAGTTGTAGATCAGCTGGGCCTCGCCGACCTGCTCGCCCATGCGGTCGCCGACCATGTGGACGCCGACCACGGCACCGTCCTTGACCTGGACGAGCTTGATCTCGCCCGCGGTCTGAAGGATCTTGCTCTTGCCGTTGCCCGCCAGGTTGTACTTCAGAGCGACGACCTTGTCCGCGCCGTAGATCTCCTTGGCCTTGGCCTCGGTGATGCCCACGGAGGCGACCTCCGGGTGGCAGTACGTCACCCGCGGGACACCGTCGTAGTCGATCGGGACGGTCTTCAGACCGGCCAGGCGCTCCGCCACCAGGATGCCCTCGGCGAAGCCGACGTGCGCGAGCTGGAGCGTCGGGACCAGGTCGCCGACGGCGGAGATGGTGGGGACGTTCGTCCGCATGTACTCGTCGACCAGGACGTAGCCGCGGTCCGTCGCGACGCCCTGCTCCTCGTAGCCGAGACCGGCCGAGACGGGCCCGCGGCCCACCGCGACCAGCAGGACCTCGGCCTCGAACTCCTTGCCGTCGGCCAGGGTGACCTTGACGCCGTCGGCGGTGTACTCGGCCTTGGAGAAGAAGGTGCCGAGGTTGAACTTGATGCCGCGCTTGCGGAACGCGCGCTCAAGAAGCTTCGAGCTGTTCTCGTCCTCGACCGGGACGAGGTGCTTCAGACCCTCGATGACGGTGACGTCCGAGCCGAACGACTTCCACGCGGAGGCGAACTCCACGCCGATGACACCGCCGCCCAGGATGATCGCGGACTTCGGCACGCGGTCCAGGACGAGGGCGTGGTCGGAGGAGATGATCCGGTTGCCGTCGATCTCCAGGCCCGGCAGCGACTTCGGTACGGAGCCGGTCGCCAGCAGGACGTGGCGGCCCTGGATCCGCTGACCGTTCACGTCGACGGAGGTGGGGGAGGACAGCCGGCCCTCACCCTCGATGTACGTCACCTTGCGGGAGGCGACGAGACCCTGGAGGCCCTTGTACAGGCCGGAGATCACGCCGTCCTTGTACTTGTGGACCCCGGCGATGTCGATGCCCTCGAAAGTGGCCTTGACGCCGAACTGCTCGCTCTCGCGGGCCTGGTCGGCGATCTCGCCCGCGTGCAGCAGGGCCTTGGTGGGGATGCAACCCCGGTGCAGGCAGGTGCCGCCGACCTTGTCCTTCTCGATCAGGGCGACGTCCAGGCCCAGCTGCGCCCCGCGCAGGGCCGCGGCGTAACCGCCACTACCACCGCCGAGGATCACTAGGTCGAAAACGGTGCTGGCGTCGTTCGCCACGTCACGTCCTCCATGCATGTGCGCCACGCCGGTCGTCGGTGACCGGTCGGCGGCTGGTGTCCGGCCGCTCTTCGTTCGGCCCTGTGGTGGGGCCCTGTCCTGCCGAGCCCCATCTTCGCACCTGTGGGAGGCGTACGGGACGCGGGGCCGGGGTGTGAGACGCCCCACGCTCACGTGTGACGGGGGGAATCGGCCCCGCCGGGGGCGCGGGAAACCGCGCGACCAGCCACATACGGTTCGCACCCGCTGCACAACGGACACGACCCGAGTGATCAGGCGCACAGTCCCCCGCTCCGGGGGAGCCAGGGCCTGTCGTCCGGATCACGCCGCAGACGCGGGGTCCGGCACGCGCATCTGCGGCGTTGTCGTCGGTTGCCGATGCTCCGCATCGACGCCCTCCTCCGCCTTGCAGCTGCACGCACCAGACCCCGCTCACCGGCGCTCACAGGGCGCTGTCGGGTCCCTGCGACCTGATCCGAACGACAGGCCCTAGCCGAGATCGCCCGCGGCGGTCAGCTCCGCGAGGCGCACCAGCGTCCGCACGGCCGTACCGGTGCCGCCCTTGGGGGTGTAGCCGAAGGGGCCGCCCTCGTTGAACGCCGGGCCGGCGATGTCCAGGTGAGCCCAGGCGATCCCCTCGCCCACGAACTCCCGCAGGAAGAGGCCGGCGACCAGCCCGCCGCCCATCCGCTCACCCATGTTGGCGATGTCGGCGACGGAGGAGTCCATGCCCTTGCGCAGGTGCTCGGGCAGCGGCATGGGCCAGGCCGGCTCCCCGACCTCCTCCGCGGTCTCGAACACCGTGGAGCGGAACGCCTCGTCGTTCGCCATGATCGCGAACGTGCGGTTGCCCAGCGCCAGCATCATCGCGCCGGTCAGCGTGGCGACGTCCACGATGGCGTCCGGCTTCTCCTGGGAGGCGGCCCACAGGGCGTCGGCGAGCACCAGCCGGCCCTCGGCGTCGGTGTTGAGGACCTCGACGGTCTTGCCGCTGTACATGCGCAGCACGTCACCCGGGCGGGTGGCGGAGCCGGACGGCATGTTCTCGGCGAGCGCCAGCCAGCCGGTGACGTTCACCTCCAGGCCGATGCGCGCCGCGGCGACCACGGCCGCGAAGACGGCGGCCGCGCCGCTCATGTCGCACTTCATCGTCTCGTTGTGACCGGCCGGCTTCAGCGAGATGCCGCCCGAGTCGTAGGTGATGCCCTTGCCGACGAAGGCGAGGTGCTTCTTCGCCTTGGACGAGGTGTACGTCAGCTTCACCAGGCGCGGGGCCGACGCGGAGCCGGCGCCGACGCCGAGGATGCCGCCGTAGCCGCCCTTGGCGAGGGCCTTCTCGTCCAGGACCTGCACCTTGATGCCGTGGTCCTTGGCCGCGGTCTGGGCGAGGGTGGCGAAGGCCTCCGGGTTGAGGTCGTTCGGCGGCATGTTGATCAGGTCGCGGGCGCGGTTGAGCTCCTCGGCGACGGCGGCGGCGCGGGCGAGCGCGGCCTTGTGGGCGGCGTCGCGCGGCTTGCCGCCGAGCAGGACGGCCTCGGCGAGCGGCGCCTTGCCCTTCTTCGCCTTCGCGGCGTTCCCGGCGCCGTTCTTGTAGGCGTCGAAGGAGTACGCGCCGAGCACCACGCCCTCGGCGACCGCGCCGAGGCCTGCGCCGTCCGCCAGCGGCAGGGCGAAGGCGGCCTTCTTGGTCCCGGTCAGGGTGCGGGCGGCCACACCGGAAGCCCTGCGCAGGGCCTCGGCGTCGTAGGAGGCGTCCTTCTCTGGCTCCCCGCCCAGCCCCACCGCCAGCACGAGCGGTGCCTTGAAGCCGGCCGGGGCGGGCAGCTTCGTCACCTCGCCCTCGGCGCCGGTGGCCCCGAGGGTCTCCAGGACGCCGGCGAGCCGGCCGTCGTAGGCCTTGTCCACGGCTTCGGCGCCCGGGGCGACGACCAGGTCACCGGAGCCGGGTGCAGTGCCCTTGGCGACACCGATCACGATCGCGTCGGCCCGCAGGCCGGGCGCCGCGGCGGTGCTGAGAGTGAGAGCAGTCACGGTGGTGAATTCTCGCTTCCGATGTGAAGTTGCTGTGGCCGGAAATGTGTGGGTCGACCGGGCCCGACAGCCGACCCTGGATCCGGGTCGAGGGTGCGGTCGCAACCGAGGCCGGCCGCACCGGCGCGGCGAACCGGCACGGCGAACCCCGCAACGAGCGTACGCGCGCGTGTGCAATCGCTCACGCACACGAGTCCTCACCTGTCGGTTGGCGTCGTGGCCACGGCCCGATCCTCGCACCCCATGACTCGAGTCACACGCCCCGGGTCGGCATGGCGGCGTCGGCGACACCGGCTCGGGCGGCTCCCCGACGACCGCCGGTGCCGTCGGACACCCGGCACCGGCGCACCCGCTTCCGGCCTGTGACGGGCTTCCGCCCGGAGCGCGGGGTTCCGCCGGACTGGCCGGGACGCGACCTGCCGGTCCTGCTGGGGCGTGGTCTGCCGGGTTGTCCGGGATGTGATCTGCCGGTGGTGCTGGGACGCGGCCCGCCGGACCGTCCAGGACGCGAACTGCCGGACCGTCCGGGACGCGATCCGCCGGGCTCGGCCCGCGGGGGTGTCCCGCCGGGCTCGGCCCGCGGTGTGTTCTGCCGGGCTCGGTCCGCAGGGTGTCCGCCGGGTTCAGCCCGAGGGGTGTCCTGCCGGGCTGTCCGGGGGCGAGCGGCGGGCGGGCGGGTGACCCGCCGGGCGGGCGGTTCGCGGGGTGGTCCGTGAGGCGGGGGGCGTGAGGCGGTGGCGTGGGGCGGTGGCGTGGGGCGGTGGCGTGGGGCGGTGGCGTAGGGCGGTGGCGTGGGGCGGTGTGGTCCGTGGGGTGGGGTTCAGCCGCCCAGGCAGAGGGCCACGAGCGCCGTCGTGGTCGCCGTCTCCGCGAGGCCGCCGAAGACGTCGCCGGTGACCCCGCCGAAGCGCCGTACGCAGCGGCGCAGCAGGAGTTCGGCGCCGGCCAGGGCGAGGACGACGGCGAGGGCCGTGCGGACGGCGTCGTACGGGCCGATGAGCGCGCCGGCGGCCGCCGCGGCGGCGGTGACGGCGGCCACCGCGGCCGACGCCGCCCGCACCGGCACCACCCCGGCCACGGCCGCCCCCAGCCCCTCCGGCCGGGCGGCGTCGACCCCGGCGCGGGCGGCCAGGGTGAGCGCCAGCCGCCCCGCGACCGCCGCGACGACGGCCGCGAGCGCGCCGCGCGCCCAGGAGGCGCCGTACAACTGCGCCAGCGCCGCCGCCTGGGCGAGCAGGACGAGGACCAGCGTGAGCACGCCGAACGGCCCGATGTCCGACTGCTTCATGATCCGCAGCGCGTCCTCGGCGGGCCTGCCGCTGCCCAGCCCGTCCGCGGTGTCGGCCAGCCCGTCGAGATGCAGCCCACGGGTGAGTACGGCGGGTACGGCGACGGAGGCGACGGCGGCGAGCAGGGGGCCCGCGCCCAGCAGCAGCGCCGCCCACCCGGCCCCGGCCGCGCAGCCGCCGACGACCAGCCCGGCCACCGGGGCGCCGAGCATGCCGCCGCGCGCGGCGGCACGGTCCCAGCGGGTCACCCGGACCGGGAGCACGGTGAGCGTGCCGAAGGCGAAACGGAGTCCGTCGAGGCGGGAGGGCGCGGGGAGCGGGGGAGGCGGGGGAGGCGGGGTCGTGGACACCGGCGCAGGTTACCGGGCGGTCGGGCGGGCACCCCCGGGGGACGGGGATGAGAATGCGCTTATGGGACATTGGGTGCAGCGGAACATCGTCGAGCCGGGCAAGCTCCCGCTGCTCCTCGCCCTCGCCGCCTTCGTCCTGACCTTCCTGGTCACCCGTGCCGTCACCCGTCTGATCCGCGCCGGGCGGGGCCCGTTCGGCAACGTCAGCGCGGGTGGACTGCACGTCCACCACGTGGTCCCGGGCGTCGTCCTGACCGTGCTCGGCGGTTTCGGCGCGGTGGCGAGCGGCCGGAACGGCTTCGGCGCGGCCGCCTTCGCGATCGTCTTCGGCGTCGGCGCCGGGCTCGTCCTGGACGAGTTCGCGCTGGTCCTGCACCTCGACGACGTGTACTGGACGGCGGCGGGCCGCAAGAGCGTCGAGGTCGTCGTCCTGACGGCCGCCCTGGTGGGGCTGGTCCTGGTGGGGTTCTCGCCGTTCGGCGTCAACGACGTCGGCCCGGACGAGCGGCAGGACCGCGGGAGCGTGATCTCGACCGTGGTGCTCAACTTCCTGTTCGCCCTGGGGGTCCTGAGCAAGGGCAAGGGCCGGATGGCGATCTTCAGCGTGATCGTCCCGTTCGTCGGCCTGATCGGCTTCGTCCGCCTGGCCCGCCCCGGATCCTGGTGGGCCCGCCGCTTCTACCGCCGCCGCCCCCGGGCGCGCGCGAGGGCGGCGCTGCGCGCCTACCGGCACGACCGGCGGTGGGCGCGGCCGAGGCGGGTGGTGGGGGACTGGCTCGGCGGCAAGACGGACGCGGAGCTGCGCTCCGCCGGGCGGGGGTGAGGGCGCTCGTCGGGCGGGGGCTCGTCGGGCGGGGGCTCGTCGGGCGGGGTGAGGGTGCGCCGGGTGCCGCCGGTGCGCGGCGGGCACCGAGCGGGAACGAAGCGGCGCCGCCCCGCCCGCACGACCCCGCACCCCACCACCACGCCCGCGATGGCCGCCAGGTGCTCCTTGCCCGCCAGGTTCGCCTTCAGGAGCACCTCGACGACCATCGCCACGACGACCGCGCCGGCCGTGGCGTACGCGCGGTACCGGTGGCCGAGGAGGACCGCGAGACCCACCACCGCCGCCGAGGGGCCGGTGTCGACCACCTGGGCGTCGGAGGCGGGCAGGCCCAGGAGGCGGCCCGGGCCGAGGGCGACGCCCACGCGCGCGTACAGCGAGCCGCTGAGGGTGGCGGCGTACGCGACGAGGAGGGTAGGCCGCCGGCCCAGGCAGATCTCCGCGAGGCCGAAGACGCACAGGACCTGCGCGAGGGCGCCCCAGACCGGCAGGTCCGGCGCGGGCACGAACAGCGACAGCGGGGTGCGCAGCAGGGCCGCCCCCAGCGGGTCCTCGGCCCGCACCACGCCCACGGACCCCACGAACGCGTGGCCCCAGCCCTGGTTCTGCACGGCGTGCAGGGCCGCCGTCAGGCACACCGCCCCGAGCGTCATCGGGACCGCCCGCCACCGCTCGGCCAGGAGCGGCCCGCGCACGGCGGCGCCCAGCGGCCCCCACTCGGTGCGGGCCCAGCGGGCGAGCGGGTTCACCGGCGGGCCCCCAGGCGCGTACGGCGCGGCCGCCCGGCCGGCACCGGCGGCTCCAGGAAGCCCTCCGCCCGCGCCGACGCCAGGCCGATGCGGAGCAGGTCCGCGCTCTTCTCGAAGAGCAGGAAGCGGGGCTCCCAGGCGGGCCGGTACTTGGCGTTGGCGCGGTACAGCGACTCGATCTGCCACCACCGGGAGAAGAAGCCGAGCAGCGACCGCCACAGCCTCAGCACCGGCCCGGCGCCCAGGCGGGAGCCGCGCTCGAACACCGACCGGAACATCGCGAAGTTCAGCGACACCTGGGTGACGCCGAGGCCGCGGGCGCGCCGCAGCAGCTCGATGACCATGAACTCCATCAGTCCGTTGTCGGAGTCCCGGTCCCGCCGCATCAGATCGAGCGACAGCCCGTGCGGCCCCCACGGGACGAAGGACAGCAGGGCCCTGAGGCGGCCCTCGGCGTCGGTGCACTCCACCATCACGCACCGCCCGTCCTCCGGGTCCCCGAGCCGCCCCAGCGCCATGCTGAACCCGCGCTCGGCCGCCCCGTCCCGCCACTCGTCGGCGCGCCGCACCAGGTACGCCGTCTCGTCGGCGGCGATGTCCTCGTGCCGCCGGATCCGCACGGCGTACCCGGCCCGCCGCACCCGGTTGTGGGCCTGTCGGACCGTCCGCATGGCCCGCCCCTCCAGGGTGAACTCGGCGACCTCCACGACCGCCTCGTCGCCGAGTTCGAGGGCGTCCAGGCCGTGCCGGGCGTAGACCGTCCCGGCCTCCTCGCTCGCCCCCATCACCGCCGGGATCCAGCCGTGCGAGCGGGCCTCGGCGAGCCACGGCCCGATCGCCCCCGGCCAGGCCTCGGGGTCCCCGAGCGGGTCCCCGGACGCCAGGGACACCCCGCCGACCACCCGGTAGGCGACGGCGGCCTTCCCGGTCGGCGACCAGCGCACGCTCTTCTCCCGGCGCAGCGCGAAGTAGCCCAGCGAGTCCCGCTCCCCGTGCCGGTCGAGCAGTTCCCGCAGCCGTTTCTCGTCGTCCGCGGTGAGGGGGTCGACGGCCCGCCGGGAGCGGAAGGCGGCGTACAGGACGGCGAGGACGAGGAGCGTGCTGAGGACGTTCACGGCGACGTCGACCCAGGTGGGCGGGGAGATCTGGGGGAACAGGTGGTCGTCGGCGACCGAGACCAGCCGCAGCGCGCCGTAGCGCCAGCGGTCGAGGAAGGTGGACGGGCCGGGGGCACGGTCGGTGAGGGTCACCAGCAGCGAGGCCAGCAGCGAGGCGCCGAGCAGCCCGCCGGCGCCGACGGCCGCGGCGAGCCTCGGATTGGCGCGGTCGCCCTTGGCGTAGAACTCCGCGCGTCCGACGAGCAGCGCGGCGACGAAGGCGGCGGTCAGGGCGAGGGAGACCCAGTTCTGGGGGTACCGCCGGATCTCCGGGAACGCCATGGCGGGGCCGAGCAGTGCGAGGAACGCGCCGCTCAGACCGAGGTTGAGGATCCACGCGGCCCGTTTGCGGCGCCGCATGGTGACGGCCAGGAACGCGGTGAAGACACCGGGGGCGAACCCGGCCGTCAGCAGGTAGGGGGTGAAGAAGTCGGCCTGGTTGTGCCGGCGCACGTCCTGCCCCAGGGAGACCCATACCGCGCTGAGCAGGTTGACGAAGGCGACGGCCCGCAGATACCAGACGGTGAAGGCGGCGGCCCGACGGGAAGCGATCCGGACATCTCCCATGACATGTGATCATATGGGCGCCGATCCGGCGAACCGCTCTTCTGCCGCCTCCGCCGGTGCCGCCCCGTCAGCCGTCCGGCCCACGCCCGCACGGCTCCGGTCAGGACGCCGAGGACGCCTCCGACTCCTCGGGCTCGTCCGACCCCTTCGGCTCGTCCGCCCCCTCGGGCTCGTCCGCCGTTTCCGGCTTCGCCTGCTTCTCCGGCAGCTCGGCGGCCAGCGCCGCCGCGGCCTGCACCAGGGGCAGCGCGAGCAGGGCGCCCGCGCCCTCGCCCACGGTCACGCCCTGGTCCAGCAGCGGCTCCAGCGCCATCCGGTCCAGCGCCTTGGCCTGCCCCGGCTCGCCGCTGCGCTGCCCCGCCAGCCACCAGTCGGGCGCCCGGAAGGCGATCCGCTGCCCGACCAGCGCGCACGCCGCCGTCACGACCCCGTCCAGGACCACGGGCACCTTCCGCACGGCGCACTGGAGCAGGAAGCCCGTCATCGCGGCGAGGTCGGCACCCCCGACGGTCGCCAGCAGCTGCAACTGGTCCCCGAGCACCGGCCGGGCCCGCCGCAGCGCGTCGCGGATCGCCGCGCACTTGCGCATCCACGCCAGGTCGTCGATCGCCTCCCCGCCCCGCCCGGTCACCACGGACGCGTCGGTCCCGCACAGTGCGGCGACCAGCACGCCCGCCGCCGTGGTGCCGCCCACGCTCACATCGCCGAGCACGACCAGATCCGTACCGGAGTCCGCCTCCTCGTCGGCGACGGCGACCCCGGCCAGGAAGGCGGCCTCGGCCTCCTGCGCGGTCAGCGCGTCCTCGACGTCGATACGGCCGCTGCCGCGCCGCACCCGATGCCGTACGACGTCCTCGGGGAACGCGTCCGGCTCGCAGTCCAGCGCCATGTCCACGACCCGCACCGGAACCCCGAGCCGGCGCGCCAGCACCGCCGACGGGCGGCCGCCCTCCAGCACCTCCCGCACCAGCTGCCCGGCGCCGCCCGCGGGCCGGGCGGAGACGCCGAGCGCGGCGATCCCGTGGTCGCCGGCGAACAGCACCACCCGCGGCCGCTCCACCGGGCGCACCGGCACCGCGCCCTGCGCCGCCGCCAGCCACTCACCCAGGTCGTCGAGGCGCCCCAGCGCCCCGGCCGGGACGATCCGGCGGTCCCGGTACGCCTCCGCGTCGCGCCGCACCCCGCCGTCGGGGCGCTCGATCAGATCGGTGAAGTCGTCGAGATTAAGCGAGCTCATTCGCCGAACAGTACCGGCACCGAACGAACGGTTCCGCGCCACACCGCCACCCCGTCCGCACGGCGTCTTTGCACCCATCATCGTGATCCCATACGTTCCGTTTTGCTACGGATTGCCGCATGGTTCGCCCGCCCTCCCACCGGAGCCGCTCATGCCCCCCAGGCCCATCCACGAGCCGCGCCGCGACGACTGCCCCTGGTGCGGCTCCAGACGCCTGCGCACCCGGCTGCGCGCTCCGGACCTGCTGCACCACAGACCGGGCACCTTCACCGTCGACGAGTGCCGGGACTGCGCCCACGCCTTCCAGAACCCCCGCCTGACCCCGGAGGGGCTCGCCCTCTACCGGCGCGGCCCGGACGAGGAGTTCCCCACGGTCCCCACCCACCGCGCCCTCACCGACCGCGCCCTCGCGGTCCGCACCCGCCGCCGCCGTCTGCGGGCCGTCGCCCGGACGATGCTGCCGTTCGGGGAGCCGGAGAGCTGGCTGGACGTGGGCACGGGCCACGCCCTCTTCCCGGAGGCCGCGCGGACGATGTTCCCGTACACGGCGTTCGACGGCCTCGACCCCACCCCGACGGTGGAACGGGCGCGGCTGGCGGGCCGCGTCGAGGAGGCCCACGTCGGGCACCTCACCACCCCGGGCGTCACCGCGCGCCTGCGCGCCCGCTACGACGTCGTCAGCATGCTCCACCACCTGGAGCACACCCACGACCCCCGCGAGGAACTGCGCGCCGCCCTCACCGTCCTCCGCCCCGGCGGTCACCTCCTCCTCGAAGTCCCCGACCCGCGCAGCGCGTTCGCCGCCCTCCTCGGCAAGTGGTGGCTGCCGCACGGCCAGCCCCGCCACGTCCACCTGATGCCGCTGCCCAACCTCCGCACCGAACTGGAGGGCCAGGGCTGCACCGTCCTCACCGCGGACCGCCGCGCCCCCCACCTCCCCCACGACCTGTCGGCGGCGCTCTCCCTCTCCCTGGCCCGCGCCGTCCCGCCGAACCGCCCCGGCCTCCTGCGCGGGGCGGCCGCCCTGGTGCGGACGGCGACCGTGCTCGACCACACCCTGGCCCCGCTCCTGTGCCGCACCCGCTTCTCGAACGCGTACCGGCTCATCGCCCGGAAGGGATGAGCACACGGCGGAACACCGCACTCCACTCCGCACTCCACTCCGCGCCCCACCCCGCACTCCACTCCGCGCCCCATCCCGCACTCCACTCCGCGTCCCACCCCGCACTCCACTCCGCGCGCCACCCCACTCCGCGCGCCACCCCGCCCGGCCCGTCCGCCCTGCCCGGCCCATCCGCCCTGCCCGGCCCGTCCGCCCTGCCCGGCCCGTCCGCCCTGCCCGGCCCGTCCGCCCTGCCCGGCCCGTCCGCCCTGCCCGGCCCGTCCGCCCTGCCCGGCCCATCCGCCCCGCCGGGCCCGTCCGCCCCGCCCGTCTCACCCCCGCAGCACCACCGCCTGCCCCGCCACCACCAGCACCACCTGCTCGCACTCCGCCGCGATCGCCGCGTTCAGCCGCCCCAGCTCGTCGCGGTACCGCCGCCCGGACGCCGTGGCCGGGACGATGCCCGAGCCGACCTCGTTGGAGACCAGCACGACCGTCCGCCGGGTGGCCCGCACGGCGGATGCCAGCTCCGCGACCCGGGACCGCAGCGCGCGCTCGCCCCCGTCCGCCCACACCGCGTCGTCCCACGCCCCCACGGCGTCCATCGCGTCCGTCAGCCACAGCGACAGACAGTCGATCAGCAGCGCGGGACCGTCCAGCCCCAGCAACGGCACCAGGTCGCACGTCTCGGCCGTACGCCACGAACCCGGCCGCCGCTCCCGGTGCGTCAGGACCCGTTGCGCCCACTCGGTGTCCCCGCCGCGCGAACCGCCCGTCGCGACGTACAGCACGCCGGGGAAGGACTCCAGCCGTCGCTCCGCCTCCACCGACTTGCCCGACCTGGCCCCGCCCAGCACCAGCGTCCGCCGGGGCACGTCCGGCACGTCCTCGTACGCCCCCACCGCCAGCGTCGACCCGTCGGGCACCGCCCGCGCCCCCGCCGCCGCGAGCCGCCGCCGCGACTCCGGCCCCGGCGGTACGTCGTGGTCCAGGTGCACGGCGAGGACGTCGGTCGTCGGCCCCACCGCGCCCACCGCCCGCAGTTTCGCCAGCGCGTCCGGCCGCCCCATGACGTCCAGGAGGACCATGGCGTACCGCTCGGCCGGCTCCGCCCCGTCCTCCAGACCGGCCGGCGCTCCCCCCGGCGGCAGGTACAGCAGCCGTTGCCCGTCCGGTCCCGTCACCGCGTACCCCGTGCCCGGCGCGTCCATCGCCACCGCCCGCACCCGATGCCCCGTCAGCAGCGTCAACTCCCGTCCGTCCGGCACCCGCCCGGGCTGCGGCAGCCCGGCCGGCACCTCGACGGGCGGCCCGTCGTGCGGATGCGACAGCAGCACCTGCCGTACGCCGGCCAGCGAACGCCCGGC
Organism: Streptomyces sp. NPDC003247; assembly: GCF_042888135.1. Classification (NCBI taxonomy): domain Bacteria; kingdom Bacillati; phylum Actinomycetota; class Actinomycetes; order Kitasatosporales; family Streptomycetaceae; genus Streptomyces; species Streptomyces sp. NPDC003247. Next base: position 265,728 of record NZ_JBIAPF010000001.1, on the reverse strand, counting down.
GCGGGCGGCGGCGAACGCCGCACCCGGCGTCAGGTCCAGCAGCAGCGAGCCGTCCACGAGCACCGCGGTCGCCGCCCGCGCGTCCACGCCGAGCGAGGCCGCGCAGGCCGCGCAGGGACAGTCGGGGCGGGGCAGGCCCGCGGGGGCACCGGTACCGAGCAGCGTCACTTCCACGAACCGATTTTCGCCGCTCGCCCTCCGCCCCGCGCGCCCGGTACCCCCGATCATGGCGGCCCGTTCCCGCCCGGCGCACCGGCCGAGCGCATAGGCTCTGAGCAGGAGCCGGACCGAGATCCGGCTCCCGCTCTGCAGGTACCGACGCGTTGGAGGCGTACATGGCGGCATGGACGTGGCGTTTCGAGAAGGCCGACGGGACGGAGGTCGAGCCCGCGGTGCAGCCCGAGGATTTCACCACGCAGGGGGACGCCGAGTCCTGGATCGGGGAGCACTGGAAGGACCTGCTCGAAGGCGGCACGGACCAGGTGCGGCTGTTCGAGGACTCCACCGAGATCTACGGCCCGATGAGCCTGCGCGCGGCCGAGGCGTCCTAGACGACAGGGCCCGGCGCGGGCCCGGCGGGACCTGACCGGGGCGGGCCGGACCTGACCGGGGCGGGCCGGACCTGACCGGGCGGGCCGGACCTGACCGGGCGGGCCGGACCTGACCAGGCGGGTCGGCACGGACCGGGGGGCCAGCACTGACCGCAGGGACCAGGACGGACCGGGGTGGACCGGGGCGGCCACCCCGGTCCGGTGTTCCGCCGCGTCCCGTTCCCGTCAGTCCGGCGGCCCCTCCTGCTCGCCCAGCGTCACCTCCACGGTCCGCTCCCGGCCGTCGCGCGTGAACGTCACCGTCGTGCGCTGTCCGGGCCGCTGCGCGGCCAGCGCCTCGGAGAGCGAGGTGATGGTGGTGACGCCGGTGTCCCCCAGCGCGGTGATGACGTCCCCGGCCTCCAGGCCGGCCCGGTCCGCCGCGCCCCCGCCGGTCACCTCCACGACGGCCACCCCGGCGGGCCGGAACTCCGCGTCCACGTAGGTCCGTCCGGTGATGCCGAGCGCCGCCCGGCCGGACGCGGTCACCCTGCCGTCCCTGACGATCTGGTCGGCGAGCGACCGCACCGTCGACGCCGGGATCGCGAACCCGATGCCGGGCGCCGCGCTGTCGCCGAACCCCGGGTCGACCGCGGCGAGCGTCGGGATGCCGATCACCTGACCGTCCAGACCGACCAGCGCGCCCCCGCTGTTGCCGGGGTTGATGGCCGCGGACGTCTGCACCATGTTGGTGAGCGTCGCCCCCGTACCCCCTTCCGCGCCGCCCTCGGTGACGGTCCGTCCGGTCGCCGAGACGATGCCCTGCGTCACGCTCGACGACAGCCCCAGCGGCGAGCCCATCGCGAGGACGATCTGCCCGACCTCGACCTTCGCGGAGTCCCCGAAGGTCGCCGGCCGCAGCCCGTCGGGCGCCCGGTCCAGCTTGACGACGGCGAGGTCCTGCTCCGGGTACGAGTAGACGACGGTCGCGGCGAGCGCCGACCGGCTGGTGGCGGTGGTCACCTCCAGCGTTCTCGCGACGCCGACCACGTGCGCGTTGGTGACGATGTGTCCCTGGTCGTCGTAGACGACGCCCGAGCCCAGGCCGTTGCCGGTCCGCAGCTGCACGACCGACGGCAGAACGTCCTTGATCACCTTCTGGTAGGCGTCCTCCAGGTCGTCCGCCCGCGTGACGACCTCGCGCCGTACGGACTGCCGGGTCGCCGTCTCCCCGCCCGAGGACCCGGCGGCGGAACAGCCGGCGATCAGCGCGAGGGCGCACACCCACACGGCCGGGGCCGGCCGGCGGACACGGGGAGGGGAGGAAGCATCCATGTCCCGAGTCTTCCCGCGGGTCGGGTGCCCGGCCCGCCCTGATCACCCGAAAGAGCGCCACCGACCGTCTCCGGCACCGGCCCCCGAGGACCGCGCCACGACCTGCCGTGGCCGTGCCCGGCGTGCCTCAGTGGTGGGCGGCGTCCCGCAGTGCGCGGCGCGGTGTCCCGCCGCTCCCGCGGTCAGCCGGTGCATCGGCCCCCGGGGACCGCGCCGCGACTTGCCGCGGCCGCGCCCGGTGTGTCTCAGTGGCGGGCGGCGCCCTGTAGTGCGCGAGGCGGTGTGCGCGCCGTTCCCGCGTGCAGTCGGTGCACCGGCCCCCGGAGACCGCGCCACGACCTGCCGCGGCCGTGCCCGGTGTGCCTCAGCGGGCGGCGTCTCGCAGTGCGCGGCGCGGTGTGCGCGCCGCTTCCGTCGTCGGCCGCCGGTGCCGGCCGCTCAGCCCCGTACCCCGCACAGGTGGAGCAGCGCCGCCACACCCCGGTAGGGATCCGTGCGCCCGGCCCGTTCCTCCACGGCCAGCAGCGTCTCCACGTCGTCCGGGGGCTGCGCCTCGTCGGCCGCCGTGTCGGTGAAGACCCGCACGCCGTACCAGGCCTGAAGGGGTGCGCCGATGCCGGCGAGTGTCGCGGTCAGCGTCTCGCGCCGGTCCGCGCGGACGTCCAGACCCAGCCGGTTGGTGTAGGAGACGCTGTCGAAGGCGGCCAGGGCGCCCGCCCAGTCGCCGGCCAGACCGGGCCGCATGGCCAGCCCGTCGGCGTTGCGGACCAGCAGCGACAGCAGCCCGCCCGGGGCGAGCACACGGGCGAGACCCGCCAGCAGCGGGTCCGGCTCCTCCACGTACATGAGCACGCCGTGGCAGAGCACCACGTCGAAACTGCCGGGCAGGAAGTGCACCCCCGTGTCCCGGCCGTCGCCCTCGAAGATCCGCATCCGCTCCCGGATGCCCTCCGGCTCCCCGGACAGCGCCTCACGGGCCGCCGCGATCATCGTCGCGTCCTGCTCCAGGCCGGTCACCTGGTGACCGAGCCGGGCCAGCCGCAGCGCCTGCGTGCCCTGGCCCATCCCCACGTCGAGCACCCGCAGCCGCTGCCCGACCGGATACCGCCCGGCTATCTGCTCGTCGAGCTGCCGGGCCACCAGCTCCTGCCGTACGACGTCACGCAGCCCGCCCAGCTTGTTCAGCCAGGCCTCGGCCGCCCCCCCGGAGAACGCAGCAGTGCTCAGGGCCGCTCCCCGCGCTTGACCAGTGGCTTGGGCAGCCGGAGCCGGCGCATCTGGAGGGAGCGCATCAGCGCGTAGGCCACCGCGCCCCGGCGGTTCTGGTCGGGGAAGCGCTCGGCCAGCCGCTTCTTCAGACGGAACCCGGTGACGATCGAGTCCAGCACGATCAGCACGATCACCACGAGCCACAGCAGCAGCGCGATGCTCTGCAACGACGCCACCTGGATCATGCTCAGCACGAGGATGACCACGGCCATGGGCAGGAAGAACTCCGCCACGTTGAACCGCGAGTCGATGAAGTCGCGCGCGAACTTGCGGACCGGGCCCTTGTCACGGGCCGGCAGATACCGCTCGTCGCCGCCGGCCAGCGCCTGGCGCTGACGCTCCAACTGGGCTCGGCGCTCGTCGCGCTGCCGCTTGGCGGCCTCCTTACGCGTCACCGGCGTGTTGGCCACGCTGCGGCGCTGGGACTGGGCCTGACTGCGCTTGGGCGTCGGCCGGCCCTTGGGGGCCTGCGGGTCTCGGGTTTGCTTGGAGTCGGTCACCGTCGCCTTGTCGGCGACCGGTGCCTTCTCTTCCTTGGCACGGCTACGGAACACAAAACCCAAGGGTAAGCGCTCCCCCCGCATGGACCCCAGCCCGAAGGGGAACGATCCGGCAACACCGGTCGTCCGAACAAGGGAAGGACCTGGGACAGACCGGGGGAGAGGGGGCAGCCGGTGGCCTGACGCCACCCGGAAGGTCACCTACTCCTCACGCCGGAGCAGGGCCTTGGTCAGTCGTCCTTGGGGAGGAGCGCATCCGCCCCCGAACAGTGCGTCAATGGAAGCAGGGCCCGTACTGTGGGTTCTGTCGCAGACCGGTGAGCTGGAGTCCGTCAGAAGGGGGCGCGCGAAGCCCATGAGCGGTGTCATGAAGCGTATGGGGATGATCTTCCGCGCGAAGGCGAACAAAGCCCTTGACCGGGCCGAGGACCCTCGCGAGACTCTCGACTACTCGTACCAGAAGCAGCTGGAACTCCTCCAGAAGGTCCGCCGCGGCGTCGCCGACGTCGCCACCTCCCGCAAGCGCCTGGAACTCCAGCTGAACCAGCTCCAGTCGCAGTCCTCCAAGCTGGAGGACCAGGGCCGCAAGGCGCTCGCCCTCGGCCGGGAGGACCTCGCCCGCGAGGCACTCTCCCGCCGCGCCGCCCTCCAGCAGCAGGTCACCGACCTGGAGACACAGCACGCGACGCTCCAGGGCGAGGAGGAGAAGCTCACCCTCGCGGCTCAGCGGCTCCAGGCCAAGGTCGACGCCTTCCGGACGAAGAAGGAGACCATCAAGGCCACCTACACCGCCGCCCAGGCCCAGACCCGCATCGGCGAGGCCTTCTCCGGCATCTCCGAGGAGATGGGCGACGTCGGCCTGGCCATCCAGCGCGCCGAGGACAAGACCGCCCAGCTCCAGGCCCGCGCCGGCGCCCTCGACGAGCTCCTCGCCTCCGGCGCCCTGGACGACCCCACCGGCCTGGCCAAGGACGACATCCAGGCCGAGCTGGACCGGCTCTCCGGTGGTACGGATGTAGAGCTGGAGCTCCAGCGCATGAAGGCCGAGCTCGCCGGAGGCGGCTCCGCCGGGCAGCAGGCCATCGAAGGTGGCACGAGCCAGTCGCAGCCCCAGCAGCAGCCACAGGACACCCCGCGCTTCGACAAGCAGTAGCCCGGCGCCGGGGACCGGAGCCGAGGAGGGCGACATGATCGTGCGGATCATGGGGGAGGGCCAGCGGACGGTGGCCGACTCCCACTTCGCCGAGCTGAGCAGGCTCGACGACGAACTGCTCGAGGAGATGGAAGGCGGCGACGAGGAAGGCTTCCAGCGCACGCTGGGCGCCCTGCTGGACGCCGTCCGCCGCCTCGGCGTGCCTCTGCCGGACGCCTCCCTGGAACCCTCGGAGCTGATCCTCCCGGCCCCCGACGCCAGCCTGGAGGAGGTGCGGGAGATGCTCGGCGACGACGGGCTGATCCCGGGCTGATCCCGGGCTGATCCCGGGCTGATCCCGGGCTGATCCCGGAGTGAGACCCCGTCGCCGCGGGGCTCGGGGCGGGTCCCCGTCACCGTCCCCGCCCCCGGCAGCGGTTCGGCGGCGTCCGTCGGCGGGTTTCCGGTGCAGGCCACGGCATTCCAGCCCGTCCGGCGTCCGAGGACGAGGCCCGTCCAGGGCCGACGCGGGGGTCCGAGGCCGACGCGGGGGTCCGGGGCGGCAGCCCCCGGCGAAACGCCCGCCTCGCGGCAACCCCCTACGACGCGCCCGCCTCGCGGCAACCCCCCGGCGACCCGCCCGCCTCCGGCACCCCCCGGCGACACGCCCGCACCGAGCGACGGTCATCCCGAGAAGGTACGGCCCTTGACCCCCCTGGCCCGAGCCCACCGCCGGCTCACCGCACACCCCCTCGCCCTCGACGCCGCCCTCGCCGCCGCCGTCCTCCTGTGCATGCTGGCCGGCTCCTTCGTGGACCCGCGCGAGCAGGGCGTCAGCTGGGAGCTGCGCACCCCGGACCCGCTGAGCCTGCTGCTGATCGTCCTCGGCGCCGCGGCCCTCGTGCTGCGCCGCCGCGCCCCCCGGACGGTCCTCGCGGTCACCGGCGTCCTCTCCGTGGTCGAGTCCGTCACCGGCGACCCCCGCGCGCCCGTCGCCATGGCCGCCGTCGTCGCCCTCTACACCGTCGCCTCCACCACCGACCGCCCGACGACCCTGCGGGCCGGCCTGCTCACCACGACGGTCCTCACCGGCACGGCGATGCTCGCCGGCCCCCTGCCCTGGTACGCCCAGGACAACCTCGCCCTCCTCGCCTGGACCGGCATCGGCGCCACCGCGGGCGACGCCGTCCGCAGCCGCCGCGCCGTCGTCCAGGCCATCCGCGAACGCGCCGAGCGGGCGGAACGCACCCGTGAGGAGGAGGCCCGCCGCCGGGTCGCCGAGGAGCGACTGCGCATCGCCCGCGACCTGCACGACGTGGTCGCCCACCACATCGCCCTGGTCAACGTCCAGGCCGGAGTCGCCGCCCACGTCATGGACAGACGTCCCGACCAGGCCAAGGAGGCCCTGGCGCACGTCCGCGAGGCCGGCCGCTCCGCGCTCGACGAACTGCGGGCCACCGTCGGCCTGCTGCGCCAGTCCGGGGACCCCGAGGCCCCCACCGAACCGGCCCCCGGCCTGGACCGCCTCGACGACCTCGCCGGCACCTTCCGCAGCGCCGGACTCCCGGTCGAGGTCGCCCGCGCCGACCACGACACCCGGCTTCCGGCCGCCGTCGACCTCGCCGCCTACCGCGTCATCCAGGAGGCCCTGACCAACGTGCGCAAGCACGCGGGACCGCACGCCAGGGCGGAGGTCAGCGTCGTCCGGGTGGGACCCCGTATCGAGGTCACCGTCCTCGACGACGGCCCCGGCGACGCCACCGGCTCCGGCGACGCCACCGGCTCCGGCTCCGGCGAGGCCACCGGCTCCGGCGAGGCCACCGGTCCCGGCGAGGCCACCGGCCCCCCGGACGGCGGCGGTCACGGCCTGCTCGGCATGCGGGAACGCGTCACCGCCCTGCGTGGCACCCTCACCACCGGGCCCCGCTACGGGGGCGGCTTCCGCGTCCATGCCATCCTTCCGCTCGACACCCCCAGCGCCTCCGAGGACCCCGCATGACCATTCGCGTCCTGCTCGCCGACGACCAGGCGCTGCTGCGCAGCGCCTTCCGCGTGCTCGTCGAGTCCGAGCCCGACATGGAGGTCGTCGGCGAGGCGTCCGACGGAGCGGAGGCGGTGCGGCTGGCCAAGGAACGTCAGGCGGACGTCGTCCTGATGGACATCCGCATGCCCGGCACCGACGGACTCGCCGCGACCCGGCTGATCAGCGCGGACCCGGCGCTCGCCCGGGTCCGCGTGGTGATCCTGACGACCTTCGAGGTCGACGACTACGTCGTGCGGTCGCTGCGCGCGGGCGCCTCCGGGTTCCTCGGCAAGGGCAGCGAGCCGGAGGAGCTCCTCAACGCCATCCGGGTCGCCGCGGCCGGCGAGGCCCTGCTCTCCCCGGCCGCCACCAAGGGCCTGATCGCCCGCTTCCTCGCCCAGGGCGACGCCGACGGCGACCGCGACCCGGCCCGGGCGCAGCGCCTGGACGCGCTCACCGGGCGCGAGCGCGAGGTCCTCGTCCAGGTCGCCGGCGGCCACTCCAACGACGAGATCGCCGAACGCCTCCGGGTCAGCCCGCTGACCGTGAAGACGCACGTCAACCGGGCCATGGCCAAGCTGGGCGCCCGCGACCGCGCCCAGCTCGTGGTGATCGCGTACGAGTCCGGACTGGTCCGTCCGAGGGTGGAGTGATCCCCGCCGGCCGTACTGCGCCCGGAGTATGCGCCGTATAAGGAAACCGACCTGGGGCCTACGGAACCACCCGCCCCGATGCCACAGGGTGAAGGGGCCACTTCTGTCGCTCCCAGAAGAGAGAACCTCCACCCATGTCCTGGCTGTCGAGATTCAGCCTCGCGCAACGGGCCCTGATCGGCCTGATGTCCATCATCGCGATCGTGTTCGGCGCGATCGCGATCCCCCAGCTCAAGCAGCAGCTGCTGCCGACCATCGAACTGCCGGTGGTGTCCGTGCTCGCCCCCTACCAGGGCGCCTCCCCGGACGTCGTCGAGAAGCAGGTCGTCGAGCCGGTCGAGGCCGGTCTCGAAGCTGTCGACGGCATCACCGGCGTCACCTCCACGGCGAGCGAGGGCAACGCCGTGATCATGGCGTCCTTCGACTACGGCAGCGACACCGACCGGCTCGTGGCCGACGTCCAGCAGGCCGTCAACCGGGCCCGGGCCCAGCTCCCGGACTCCGTGGACCCGCAGGTCGTCGCCGGTTCCACGGACGACATACCGACCGTGGTCCTCGCCGTCACCTCCGACCGGGACCAGCAGGCGCTCGCCGACCAGCTCGACCGGACCGTCGTCCCGGCGCTGGAGGACATCGACGGCGTCGGCCAGGTCACCGTCGACGGTGTGCGCGACCTCCAGGTCTCCGTCACCCCCGACGACGTGAAGCTGGCGCGGGCCGGCCTGACGACGCAGTCCCTCGCCCTGGCGCTCCAGGCGGGCGGCGCGACCGTCCCGGCGGGCTCCTTCGACGAGGCCGGATCCAACCGCACCGTCCAGGTCGGCGGCGGCTTCACCTCGCTGGAGCAGATCCAGGACCTGATGATCGCGGGCACGGCCGGTGCGAAGCCGGTGCGGCTCGGTGACGTGGCCGGCGTGCAGCAGGAGGAGGCCCCGGCCGACTCGATCACCCGTACCGACGGCAGGCCCAGCCTCGCCGTCTCCGTCACCATGGACCACGACGGCAGCGCGGTCGCCATCTCCGACGCCGTCGAGGACAAGCTGCCCGGGCTGCGCGAGGACCTCGGCTCCGGCGCGTCGGTCACGGTCGTCAGCGACCAGGGCCCGGCGGTGTCGAAGTCCATCGAGGGCCTGACGACGGAGGGCGCGCTCGGCCTGCTCTTCGCGGTGCTCGTCATCCTGGTCTTCCTGGCGTCGGTCCGCTCGACGCTGGTGACCGCCGTGTCGATCCCCCTGTCGGTCGTGCTGGCGCTGATCGTGCTGTGGACGCGCGACCTGTCGCTGAACATGCTGACGCTGGGCGCCCTGACCATCGCCATCGGCCGGGTCGTCGACGACTCGATCGTCGTCCTGGAGAACATCAAGCGCCACCTCGGCTACGGCGAGGAGCGCCAGGCCGCGATCCTCACCGCGGTGCGCGAGGTGGCCGGCGCGGTCACCTCCTCCACCCTGACCACGGTCGCCGTGTTCCTGCCGATCGGCCTGGTCGGCGGCATGGTGGGCGCGCTGTTCGGCTCGTTCAGCCTCACCGTGACGGCGGCCCTGCTGGCCTCCCTCCTGGTCTCGCTGACGGTCGTCCCGGTCCTGTCGTACTGGTTCCTGCGCGCCCCCAAGGGCACCCCCGAGGACGCCGAGGAGGCCCGCCGGGCCGCGGAGGAGAAGGAGGCGAAGAGCCGCCTCCAGCGTTTCTACGTCCCCGTCCTGCGGTTCGCGACCCGGCGCCGGCTGACCAGCGTGGCCCTCGCCGTCGTCGTCCTGACCGGCACCTTCGGCATGGCGCCCCTGCTGAAGACCAACTTCTTCGACCAGGGCGAGCAGCAGGTCCTGACGGTCAAGCAGGAGCTGGCGCCGGGCACCGGCCTGGCGGCGACCGACGCCCAGGCCGAGAAGGTCGAGCACCTGCTCGCCGACGTCGACGGGGTGAAGGACTACCAGGTCACCGTGGGCTCCTCCGGCTTCCTCGCGGCCTTCGGCGGCGGCACGGACACCAACCAGGCGTCGTACCAGGTGATGCTGGAGGACTCGGCGTCCTTCGAGGACGTGCGGGACCGCATCGAGGCCGGGCTGAAGAAGCTCGACGGCATCGGCTCGACCACCGTCGCCGCCGGTGACGGCTTCGGCAGCCAGGACCTGAGCGTCGTCGTGAAGGCGGCCGACGGCGACGTGCTGCGGAAGGCGGCGGAGCAGGTCCGCGAGGCGGTGGCCGGGCTGGACGACGTCACCGACGTCACCAGCGACCTGTCGCAGAGCGTGCCGCGGATCTCCGTGCGGGCGAACGCCCGGGCCGCGGCGGCCGGTTTCGACCAGCAGACGCTGGGCGCGGCGGTCGCGCAGGCGGTCCGCGGCACGACGGCGGCGAAGGCGGTCCTGGACGACACCGAGCGGGACGTCGTCATCACGTCGGCGAAGCCGGCCCGGACGCTGGCGCAGCTGAAGGCCCTGCCGCTGGGCAAGGTGACGCTGGGCGACATCGCGACCGTGCGGCTGGTCGACGGCCCCGTCTCGATGACCCGCATCGACGGTCAGCGCGCGGCCACCGTCACCGCCCGGCCCACCGGCGACAACACCGGCGCGGTGAGCGCCGACCTCCAGTCGCGGATCGACGGGCTGACGCTCCCGGCGGGCGCGACGGCCGAGATCGGCGGCGTCACGCAGGACCAGGACGACGCGTTCGTCAACCTCGCCCTGGCGATGCTCGCGGCGATCGCGATCGTCTTCATGCTGCTGGTGGCGACCTTCCGGTCGCTCGCCCAGCCGCTGATCCTGCTGGTCTCCATCCCGTTCGCGGCCACCGGCGCGATCGGTCTGCTGCTCGTCACCGGCACCCCGATGGGCGTCCCGGCGATGATCGGCATGCTGATGCTGATCGGCATCGTGGTGACCAACGCGATCGTGCTGATCGACCTCATCAACCAGTACCGCCGCCAGGGGTACGGCGTCGTCGAGGCCGTCGTCGAGGGCGGCCGCCACCGTCTGCGCCCCATCCTCATGACGGCCCTCGCGACCGTGTTCGCCCTGCTGCCGATGGCCCTGGGCGTCACGGGGGAGGGCGGCTTCATCGCCCAGCCCCTGGCGGTGGTCGTCATCGGCGGCCTGATCACCTCGACGCTCCTCACCCTGCTGCTCGTGCCGACGCTCTACGCGATGTTCGAGCTGCGGAAGGAGCGCCGGGCGGCGAAGCGGGCGGCCAAGCGGCGGCCGGAGCCGGAGAAGACGCCGGAGCCGGCGGGCGTGTAGCCCCGGGGGTGTCCCCCGGGGAAGCCCCCTGGGGGCGGGGGCTGTGCGTCGGCGGTCGGCTGCGGGCCGTCGGTGGCTGGTCGCGCAGTTCCCCGCGCCCCTGGGGGGTTGGTGCCTGCGGCGTCGGCAGGTGGGCCCCGGTTCCCGCGCCCCTGGGGGGCGGTCCGTGTGCCTGTCCCCCGCAGGGCGCCGGGGCGTCGTCGTACTGCGGTCGGGGCAAGGCGGCCTGTTCGGCACTTCTTCTTGTGCGGGGTGTACCTATCCTGTGAGCTCGAACTGCTCTGCGGGGGAGGGGGATCGGGGCGGTGCCACTGCACAGGGACGATCCGCGGTCGGTCGGCGGGTACCGGGTCGTGGACCGGTTGGGCTCGGGCGGGATGGGGGTCGTCTACCGGGGCAGGTCGAGGTCCGGCCGGGAGGTCGCCGTCAAGGTGGTGCACGCCCAGTACGCCGAGGACCCGGTCTTCCGCACCCGTTTCCGTCAGGAGATCGAGGCCGTCCGCAAGGTGAGCGGTGCCTTCACCGCCCCGGTGGTCGACGCGGACCCCGACGCCGTACGGCCCTGGATGGCCACCCAGTACGTCCCGGCGCCCACGCTCTCCGCCCGGATCCGGGCCGACGGCCCGCTGCGGGGCGCGGAGCTGCGGCGGCTCGCGCTGGGTCTGGTGGAGGCGCTGGGGGACATCCACCGGGCCGGGGTCGTCCACCGCGATCTCAAGCCCGCGAACGTCCTGGTGGCCGAGGACGGCCTGCGCGTCATCGACTTCGGCATCTCCCGGGCCGCCGAGAACCAGACGTTGACGGAGACCGGGAAGGCGATCGGCACCCCGCCGTTCATGTCCCCGGAGCAGTTCACCGACGCCCGTTCGGTGGGCCCCGCGTCGGACGTCTTCTCGCTCGGGGCGCTGCTGGTGTTCGCGGCGACGGGACGCGGCCCGTTCGACGCCGACAGCCCCTACCTCACGGCGTACCGGGTGATGAACGAGCAGCCGGAGCTGGAGTCGGTGGCCGAGCCGCTGCGCGCGGTCCTGGCCCGCTGTCTGGCCAAGGACATCGCCGACCGGCCCGGACTCGACGAACTGGCGCGGGAGTTCGCGGTCGCGCTGCCCGAACCCGCGCCGGGTGACGCGCACACGGTGACGCTGCGGCTGACCCCGGCGGCGGGGGAGTCCCGTACGCCGACCGAGGTGGACGGGGCGTCGGGCCGTCCCGCACCGCGGACCCGCCCGCGCCGCCTGCCGGCCGTGGCCGTCGCGGCCGGCGTGCTGGCCGTCGCGCTCACGGCGTACCTCTTCCTCGGCCCGCTGCGGGACGGCGGCGCCGCGGAGGCGGAGGGATCGGCGAGCCCCTCGGCGTCCCCGGCGTCGCGCTGGGAGGCGCTCCCGGCCGGCTGGCAGCCCTGGCGGACGACGCTGTTCGAGCCCGCGGCCCGCGGCGAGGAACCGCTGCGCGACACCTCCGACGGACTACCGGTCTGCCGGTTCGGCGAGGGCGCCCTGTTCTGCGGCGGCGACACCGTCCTGCCGGTCCGCCTGGACGCCCTGACCGGAAAGACGGTCTGGCGGGCCGCGTCCGTGCCGGCCACGGTGGAGCCCGACGCGTACGCCTCCTGGATCCTCGACGTGCGGGACGGCACGGTGCTCGTCCGGCAGACCCTCACCGATCCCCCCACGGGCGAGACCGAGAGCGACCTCCTCATCGCCCTCGACGCGGTGACCGGGAAGCGGCTGTGGTCCCGCGAGATGAACGGCGAGAACATCGAACCCGCGGTCGTCGGGGACCTGGTCCTGACCCCGGACGGCGACGGCCGCTCGCTGACCGCCCGCGCCCCGCGCGACGGCGCCGAGCGCTGGACGACGACCCTGCCCGCCGGGTACTACTGCGGCGTCCACGACATCGGCGGCCGCCCCTACGCGGACTGCACCGCCTACGACTCCGGCGCCCCCCGGCTCCTCGCGCTCGACCCGGCCGACGGCACCCGGCGGAGCCTGCCGTCCCTGCCGCAGGACGCCAGTTACGTGGGCTCCCTCGATGACCGCCTGGTCTTCGCGGAGTGGCTGGACGAGGAGGGCGCGATGGAGATGGCGTACTCGCGGCTCCAGCTCGTCGACCCCGACACCGGCGCCCGGACGGCGACGAAGCTGGCGCAGGTGTTCCGCGGGACGGCGACCATGGTGAACGGCACGCTCTGGTTCGCCACCTCCAGCGGCCAGGTGACGGCCGTGTCGCCCACCACGGGCAAGCAGCTGTGGCAGACCCGGACGAGCCTGGAGCAGCCGGGCGAGCCCGTGGCCGACGGCCGGGGCCGCACCGTCTACCTGGCGAGCGCCAGCGGGCGGGTGGCGGCGCTCGACGCCCGTGCGGGCACGTTGCTGTGGGAGTCCTTCCCGCGCGCCGACCACGTGGCCAGCGGCGGCTTCCCTTCGCCCGGGGTGTTCGTGCACGAGGGCGCGCTGCTGGTGTCGACCCCGGACGGCACGGTCTTCAGCGTCGACCCGGCCCACCCCGACCGGGGTACGGCGTCGGAGTGACGGCACTCCGACGCCGTACCCCGGAGTCCCGGAGTCCCGGAGTCCCGGAGTCCCGGAGTCCCGGAGTCCCGGAGTCCCGGAGTCCCGGAGTCCCGGATCCGGGGCTCCGGGCCGTCCCCTACGGCAGGGCCAGCATCCGCTCCAGCGCGAGCTTCGCGAACGCCTCGGTCTCCTGGTCGACCTCGATCCGGTTGACCAGCTTGCCGTCGGCGAGGGACTCCAGGGCCCAGACCAGGTGGGGCAGGTCGATGCGGTTCATGGTCGAGCAGAAGCAGACCGTGCGGTCGAGGAACACGATCTCCTTGCCCTCGGGGGCGAAACGGTTCGCCAGCCGGCGCACCAGGTTCAGCTCGGTGCCGATGGCCCACTTCGAGCCGGCCGGGGCGGCCTCCAGGGCCTTGATGATGTACTCGGTCGACCCGACGTAGTCCGCCGCGGCCACGACCTCGTGCCGGCACTCGGGGTGCACCAGGACGTTCACCCCGGGAATGCGGGCGCGCACGTCCTCGACCGACTCCAGGCTGAAGCGGCCGTGCACCGAGCAGTGGCCCCGCCACAGGATCATCTTCGCGTCGCGCAGCTGCTCGGCGGTGAGCCCGCCGTTCGGCTTGTGCGGGTTGTAGACGACGCAGTCCTCCAGGGACATGCCCATGTCGCGGACGGCGGTGTTGCGGCCCAGGTGCTGGTCGGGCAGGAACAGCACCTTCTCGCCCTGCTGGAAGGCCCACTCCAGCGCCCGCTGCGCGTTCGACGAGGTGCAGATGGTGCCGCCGTGCTTGCCGGTGAAGGCCTTGATGTCCGCCGAGGAGTTCATGTACGACACCGGCACGACCTGCTCGGCCACCCCGGCCTCGGTCAGCACGTCCCAGCACTCGGCGACCTGCTCGGCCGTCGCCATGTCGGCCATCGAGCAGCCGGCGGCGAGGTCGGGCAGGACGACCTTCTGGTCGTCGGAGGTCAGGATGTCCGCGGACTCGGCCATGAAGTGCACACCGCAGAACACGATGTACTCGGCCTCCGGGCGCGCGGCCGCGTCCCGGGCCAGCTTGAAGGAGTCGCCCGTGACGTCGGCGAACTGGATGACCTCGTCGCGCTGGTAGTGGTGCCCCAGGACGAAGACCTTGTCGCCGAGCCTCTCCTTGGCCGCGCGGGCCCGCTCCACCAGGTCCGGGTCGGAGGGGGAGGGCAGATCGCCGGGGCACTCGACGCCCCGCTCGCTCTTCGGGTCGGCCTCACGGCCGAGCAGCAACAGGGCGAGCGGAGTCGGCTGTACGTCGAGCTCCGTGGTCTGGGCGGTGGTCACGGCACGCACCCTTTCTACTTTTCGTCGAACTGACGCTATCTATCATAGCCTGCTTCACGTCACTTTGACGATGGTCATCGCGTCGATGTGACGTGAATCCCGGTGGCGCCCGGCCGGCCCGCCTCGCGCGCCGCCGTGAGCCGCTGTCCGCTTCACGGCGCATGTGCGAGCATGAAGGAACAGGCGAAAAGACACGTGCCCGGCCCGGAATGAATCCGCGGCCCCGCCGGTTGCAACCGTCGGCAAGCAGTCTCCGTACAACCCGGGAGAGATGTAGATGTCCGTATCGGACGAGACCACCACCGTCACCGACGGCATCGTTCTGACCGACGCCGCCGCGTCGAAGGTCAAGACCCTGCTCGACCAGGAAGGCCGTGACGACCTCGCCCTCCGCGTGGCCGTCCAGCCCGGCGGCTGCTCCGGCCTGCGCTACCAGCTCTTCTTCGACGAGCGTTCCCTCGACGGCGACGTGGTGAAGGACTTCGGCGGAGTCAAGGTCGTCACCGACCGCATGAGCGCCCCCTACCTGGGCGGCGCCACCATCGACTTCGTGGACACCATCGAGAAGCAGGGCTTCACGATCGACAACCCGAACGCGACCGGCTCCTGCGCCTGCGGCGACTCCTTCAGCTGAGCCGTCCCCGGCGTCGGCCGGGCCGTCCCCGACGGTGCGAAGGCGGCGGCCCCTCCACGGGGCCGCCGCCTTCGGCGTACGCGGGCCGCTACGGAAGCCGCGCCCCGGGCTTCTCCAGCGGGATCTGCCCGCCGTCCGAGCCGATCACGGTCCTGCCGCCCAGCGGCTCCTCCAGCTCGACGGTCCGGTGGTGGAGCTGCGCGATCGCGATGCAGACCCGGTCCGGCCAGGACGTGGCCGTCACCGTGACCCTCACCTCGTCCCCGCTCTCCACCACCGTCGCCGCGTAGTCGGAGCACACCCCGCCCGTGAAGGCCACGGTCAGTTCTTCGCCCTGCGCGGTGTAGCCGTCGACGGACACGTCACTGGTCCTCCCACCCGGGGACGGCTCCCCCGACGGGGTCGACGCCGTGGGCGCCCGCAGGTACTCCGGCTCCACCGCGGGTTCCGTCACCGTGTGCTCGCCCCCGGCGTCCCGCACCTCGAACAGCCACGACGGCACCAGCACCTGACGCCCGCCCGAGGCGTGCGGGGCGAGCCCGAACACCGCGTTCCCCACGGGCAGGGACTCCCCCTGCGGGGCGGTCGTCGAGGTCCCGCACGGGGTGCCCGACCCCTCCTCCAGGGGCACCGGGTCGGCGCAGCCGCCGATGCCCGTCCGCGGGTCCGTCCCCGGCGCCGCGTTCAGCCGGTCCAGCGCCTCCCGCGCGCTCAGCACCGGATACGTGTCCCCCTTCACCGGCGTCGTCAGCTGACCGCCCCCGGCGACGACCTCTCCCCGGACGTTGACGGTGATGCCGGTCGTCCACCCGTACGTGGGCAGGCCCCCGATCTCGGGGTCGGCGTCCACCAGCCGCTGGGCGCCCACGACCCGGCTCGCGTCGATCTCGGCGTCGTCCTGGCCGAGCGCCTTCAGGACCGGCGCCGCCGCCTTCTTCGCGGCCGCCTCGCTCACCGGGGCGCCGGACGGATCCGCGCCGTTCCTGTCGCAGTCGGTGGGGCTTGCGCAGGTGTCGGTGCCGGGCGTGTAGCGGTTGAACGTCCAGGTGCCGGGCGCCTGCCGGTTCACCCGCAGCACCGGTCCCGAGCCGTCCGCCACGGAGCCGACCCGCCAGTCCTGCCCCTCGCTCACCGGCGTCCCGTCGACGCCCAGCGCCGCCGCCAGCCGCGCCACCTCGTCCGCGGTGACCTCGCCCCGCGCCCAGTACACGGCCGCCGAGCCGGGGCCGTCCGGGAGGGTGCCCTCGGCCCGGTAGGTGACCCCGTAGGGGTTCGGCTCGCCGGGCGCGATGCCGTTCACGTCCCCGCCGGGGTCGCCACCGGCGTAGTCGTCGAGGACCAGCGCCGGGGGCGTGCCGCTTTCCGAGGGCGCCCCCGCCCCGGACCCGCCGCCCGCGCCGCCCGTCGTACTGGCCGCGAGGTAGGCACCCCCGCCGCCCACCAGCAGCACGGCGGCGGCGACGGCGGCGACGAACAGATGCGAGCGGCGACGCCCACCGGACGACCCGCCGCCCGGAACCCCGCCATCGAACCGACCACCGTCGCCCGCGCCGCCGTCCGCCCCACGGCCGTGGGCCTCGCCGTCGTCCGTCCCACCGCCGTGGGCCGCGCCGCCGTCCGCCTCACCACCGTCGGCCGTGCCGTCGTCCGTCCCACGGTCGTGGGCCGCGCCGTCCTCTGCCTCACCACGGTGGGCCTTGCCGTCGTCCGCCCCATCGCCGTGGGCCGCCCCGTCGTCCGTCCCACCGCCGTCGGCATCACCGTCGGGGAGCTCCCCTGACGGCCTCTCCCGTACGGGCTCCTCCGGAGGGGACTCCACCTGCACCGGCTCCCGGGGAGACTCCGCGGGCTCCTCCCGGCGGGACTCGTCCCGTGGGACCTCCCGGGGGGACACCTTCCCCACGGAAGGCCCCACAGGCCCCGCGGCTCCCACGGGCCCCTCCCGCAGGCGCCGTTCCCGTACGGGCTCCGCCGGCCGGTTCTGCTCCGATCGCGTCTCCTCCCGCGCGCCCCGGTCCTCGGGCCCGCGCGCGGTGTCGTCGTCGGGTCGCTCGGTGTTCACCGCATCGCTCCTTCGGCCGCCCTGCTGTCGTACCCCCCATCCCCCCGACGGGGGACAGCGATGGGACGCGGCGGGGGAGCGCACGGTTCCACGCCGGGCGCCCCGCCGGGGCCGGCGGGCGGGGCCGGCGGGCGGGGCCGGCGGGCGGGGACAGCGAGAGGGGACAGCGGGCGGGCCCGCGGAGCGGCGGGCGGCTCAGTTGCCGTAGTCCGGCATCTCCTCCAGCATCCGGGCCGAGGCCGCCGGGACGGTCACGCCGTGGATCCAGGACGGCGGCACGGGGCGGGCGGTGTCCCGCTCGGGGGCCGCCCAGTGCGGAGCCATCCGGGCGCAGTCGCCCCGCAGCGACGCGAGATCTCCGTCGGGATCGGCCGGGGCGGGGGCGTGGTCCTCGAGGTTCGTCATAGCGGCCACCGTATGCGGGTCCGGCCATGCGAAGAAAGATCTACTATCGGGTAGTTTCGCCTGCTTCAGTGGCGTCCGTCTTCCGGGTAGCGTGAACTGTCAATCCCCCTCCCACAGGAGAGTCCACGCCGTGCGCATCGCAGTCACCGGCTCCATCGCGACCGACCACCTCATGACGTTCCCGGGCCGCTTCGCCGACCAGCTCGTCGCGGACCAGCTCCACACGGTCTCGCTGTCCTTCCTGGTCGACCAGCTGGACGTACGGCGTGGCGGGGTCGCCGCGAACATCGCCTTCGGCATGGGACAGCTCGGCACCCGTCCCATCCTGGTCGGCGCAGCGGGCGCCGACTTCGACGAGTACCGCGCCTGGCTGGACCGGCACGGCGTGGACACCGAGTCCGTCCGCATCTCCGAGACGCTGCACACCGCCCGCTTCGTGTGCACGACGGACGCCGACCACAACCAGATCGGCTCCTTCTACACCGGCGCGATGAGCGAGGCCCGCCTCATCGAGCTGAAGACCGTCGCCGACCGCGTCGGCGGCCTCGACCTCGTCACGATCGGCGCCGACGACCCGGAGGCGATGCTCCGCCACACGGAGGAGTGCCGCTCCCGGGCCATCCCCTTCGCCGCCGACTTCTCCCAGCAGATCGCCCGGATGGACGGCGAGGAGATCCGCATCCTGATGGACGGCGCGACCTACCTCTTCTCCAACGAGTACGAGAAGGGCCTCATCGAGTCCAAGACCGGCTGGAGCGACGAGGAGATCCTCTCCCGGGTCGGCCACCGCGTCACCACCCTCGGCTCGCGCGGCGTCCGCATCGAGCGGGCCGGCGAGGACCCCATCGAGGTCGGCTGCCCCCAGGAGGAGCGCAAGTCCGACCCGACCGGGGTCGGCGACGCCTTCCGGGCCGGCTTCCTCTCCGGCCTGGCCTGGGACGTCTCCCTGGAGCGGGCCGCCCAGATCGGCTGCATGCTCGCCACCCTCGTCATCGAGACCGTCGGCACCCAGGAGTACCAGCTGCGCCGCAACCACTTCATGGACCGCTTCGCCCAGGCCTACGGCGACGAGGCCGCCGCCGAGGTCAAGAAGCACCTCAGCTGACTCGGAGGAGCCGGCGGACCGGAGCCGACTCGGACGAGCCGGCGGACCGGAGTCGACTCACACGAGCCGGCGGACCAGATAGGCCGAGCCCCGGTCCGCCGGCTCCTCGCCCACGTACTCCTGCTCCCGCATCGCGCACCACGCGGGGATGTCGAGCCGCGCCGCCTCGTCGTCGGACAGCACCCGGACCGTGCCGCCCACCGGCACGTCCCCGATGACCTTCGCCAGCTCGATCACCGGGATCGGGCAGCGCCTGCCGAGGGCGTCCACCACGAGGACGTCGTCCCGCACGTCCTGCCGCACGTCCGCCACCGGGGCCGGCGCCCCCAGCTTCTCCCGCACCCCCGCCACCGTCCCCGGCAGCAGCGCGAGGAACCGCTCCACGTCCTCCTCCGCCGTCCCCGGCGGCAGCGACACCCGCACATTGCCCTCGCTCAGCACCCCCATCGCCCGCAGCACATGACTCGGCGTCAGCGTGCTGCTCGTACAGGACGACCCGGACGACACGGAGAAGCCCGCCCGGTCCAGCTCGTGCAGCAGGGTCTCCCCGTCGACATAGAGACACGAGAAGGTGACGGTCCCGGGCAGCCGGCGCTCCGGATCCCCGACCACCTCCACGTCCGGCACCAGCTCCGGCACCCGCGCCCGGATCCGCCGCGTCAGCTCCCGCAGCCGCGCCGCCTCGGCCGCCGCCTCCGCGCGCACCGCCCGCAGCGAGGCCGCCGCCGCCACGATCGCCGGCAGGTTCTCGAAACCGGCCGCCCGCCCCGACTCCCGCTCGTCCGCCGGGCCCCGGACGGCGAACCGCACACCCTTGCGCACCACCAGCAGCCCCACCCCCGACGGCCCGCCCCACTTGTGGGCACTCGCCGTCAGCAGCGACCAGGGCCCCTCCACCGGCCCCCACCCCAGCGACTGGGCGGCGTCCACCAGCAACGGCACCCCGGCCGCCCGGCACACCTCGGCCACCGCCGCCACCGGCTGCTCGGTCCCCACCTCGTGGTTGGCGGACTGAAGACAGGCCAGCGCGGTGTCCGCCCGCAGCGCGTCCTCGTACGCCTCGGCCGTCACCGCACCCGTCCGCCGGACCGGCACCCGCGTCACCGTCCCGCCCTCGGCCTCGAACACCTCGGCCGAATGGAGCACCGAGGAGTGTTCGACCGATGACACGATCAGGTGGCGTCCGGCCCGCCGCCGGCCGGCCAGCGCCCCGGCGATCCCGCTGTGCACGGCCCGCGTCCCGGACGGTGTGAACACCAGTTCGTCAGCCCGGCACCCGACGGCGTCGGCGGCGGCCTCCCGGGCGGCGTCGAGCAGCAACCGGGCCCTCCGCCCCTCCCGGTAGAGCCGGGCCGGATCGGCCCAGCCCTCGTCGAGCGAGGCCAACAGCGCCTGCCGGGCCACAGGATGAAGGGGAGCGGCGGAGGCCGCGTCGAAGTAGGGCACACGGCAACGCTAAGCGCCCCGGAGGGAGGTGGGGAACCGAGCGGCCGGCCCCCCGCGCGTCCGCAGTCGCGAACACATCGCGAACACCCGCCCCATGAGGCGCGAACCCGGCACGCTCCCACCCCTTCGGGGTGACCCGCGGCGCGTATGCCACCCTCCCCGCGAACCCCCGGAGGGCGTCGGCTAGGGTTTGGTCCGCATAAACATCCAAACCCCTGCCCGACGCAGGGCGGCGACCGACCAGCGAGAAGGCCGCAGCCGATCCGCGCGGGCGAGACTCTCGGGAAGGCGCTACGTGAGTCCCAACGGCTCCGACCGCTCGCCGCGGCGCCCGATGCGGCGGAAGCTGCTGCAGGCAATGACCGCGGGCCTGGTCCTGGCGACCGCCACCGGTTGCACATGGGAGGACTTCCCCCGCCTTGGTATGCCCACCCCCACCACGGAAGAGGCTCCGCGGATCCTCTCCCTGTGGCAGGGATCCTGGGCTGCCGCGCTCGCCGTCGGCGTGCTGGTGTGGGGCCTGATCCTGTGGAGTGCTTTCTTCCACCGGCGCAGCCGCACCAAGGTGGAGGTTCCTCCGCAGACCCGGTACAACATGCCGATCGAGGCGCTGTACACGGTGGTCCCCATCATCATCGTGTCGGTCCTCTTCTACTTCACGGCCCGCGACGAGTCCAAGCTCCTCGACCTGGAGAAGAAGCCCGACGTCACGGTCAACGTGGTCGGCTTCCAGTGGAGCTGGTGCTTCAACTACATCGAGAACGTCGACGGCTCCAGCGGGGACGCGAAGACCGACGCGAACCTGGACGCGATCCCGGACCGCTACAAGGACGAGTTCCCGGACAACGCGGGCGGCGTCTACACCTGCGGCACCCCCGGTGAGCGGAACCCGCAGACCAACAACCCCGGCCCGACCCTCTGGCTCCCCGAGGGCAAGACGGTCCGCTTCGTCCTCACCTCGCGTGACGTCATCCACTCCTTCTGGGTGGTGCCGTTCCTGATGAAGCAGGACGTCATCCCGGGCCACACCAATGCCTTCCAGGTGACCCCCAACAAGGAGGGCACCTTCCTGGGCAAGTGCGCCGAGCTCTGCGGCGTCGACCACTCCCGGATGCTGTTCAACGTGAAGGTCGTCTCCCCCGAGCGCTACGAGCAGCACCTCAAGGACCTCGCCAAGAAGGGGCAGACCGGTTACGTTCCCGCGGGCATCGAGCAGACCGCCCATGAGAAGAACCGGGAGACGAACAACCTGTGAGCATCCTCAACGAACCCCAGGGTGCCGCGGCGGCAGGGTCCCACTACGAGGACGAGCTGCCGGTCCGGCGCCAGCGCCGCGGTGAGGTCGTCATCAAGTGGCTGACCACCACGGACCACAAGACGATCGGCACGCTCTACCTCGTCACGTCGTTCGCGTTCTTCCTCATCGGCGGCGTGATGGCGCTCCTCATGCGCGCCGAGCTGGCCCGGCCGGGCCTGCAGATCATGTCGAACGAGCAGTTCAACCAGGCGTTCACGATGCACGGCACGATCATGCTGCTGATGTTCGCGACGCCGCTGTTCGCCGGATTCGCGAACTGGATCATGCCGCTCCAGATCGGCGCGCCCGACGTGGCGTTCCCGCGGCTGAACATGTTCGCCTACTGGCTGTACCTGTTCGGCTCGCTGATCGCGGTGGCCGGCTTCCTCACCCCGCAGGGTGCGGCCGACTTCGGCTGGTTCGCCTACTCCCCGCTGTCGGACGCGGTCCGCAGCCCGGGCATCGGCGCCGACATGTGGATCATGGGTCTGGCCTTCTCCGGCTTCGGCACGATCCTCGGCTCGGTCAACTTCATCACCACGATCATCTGCATGCGCGCCCCCGGCATGACCATGTTCCGCATGCCGATCTTCGTGTGGAACGTGCTGCTGACCGGTGTGCTGGTCCTGCTGGCCTTCCCGGTCCTCGCGGCCGCGCTGTTCGCCCTGGAGGCGGACCGCAAGTTCGGCGCCCACGTCTTCGACGCGGCCAACGGCGGCTCGCTGCTGTGGCAGCACCTCTTCTGGTTCTTCGGACACCCAGAGGTGTACATCATCGCGCTGCCGTTCTTCGGCATCATCAGTGAGGTCATCCCGGTCTTCAGCCGCAAGCCGATGTTCGGCTACTTCGGTCTGATCGCCGCGACCATCGCGATCGCCGGCCTCTCCGTGACCGTGTGGGCCCACCACATGTACGTCACCGGCGGTGTGCTGCTGCCGTTCTTCTCCTTCATGACGTTCCTCATCGCCGTCCCGACCGGTGTGAAGTTCTTCAACTGGATCGGCACGATGTGGAAGGGGTCACTGAGTTTCGAGACCCCGATGCTCTGGGCGACCGGCTTCCTGATCACCTTCACCTTCGGTGGTCTGACCGGTGTCATCCTGGCCTCGCCGCCGATGGACTTCCACGTCTCCGACTCGTACTTCGTGGTGGCGCACTTCCACTACGTCGTCTTCGGCACCGTCGTCTTCGCGATGTTCTCCGGCTTCCACTTCTGGTGGCCGAAGTGGACCGGCAAGATGCTGGACGAGCGCCTCGGCAAGATCACCTTCTGGACGCTGTTCATCGGCTTCCACGGCACCTTCCTGGTCCAGCACTGGCTGGGCGCCGAGGGCATGCCCCGCCGGTACGCCGACTACCTGGCCGCCGACGGCTTCACCGCCCTGAACACGATCTCCACGATCAGCTCGTTCGTGCTCGGCCTGTCGATCCTGCCGTTCATGTACAACGTGTGGAAGACGGCCAAGTACGGCAAGCCGGTCGGCGTCGACGACCCGTGGGGCTACGGCCGCTCCCTGGAGTGGGCGACCTCCTGCCCGCCGCCGCGGCACAACTTCCTCACCCTGCCGCGGATCCGCAGTGAATCCCCGGCGTTCGACCTGCACCACCCGGAGATCGCCGCGCTCGAGCAGCTGGAGCACGCCGGCCACGGCGCCGGTGCCATCGCGGGCAGCAAGGAGGCCGGCAAGTGAAGATCCAGGGCAAGATGTTCATCTGGCTGAGCGTCTTCGTCCTCGCCATGGCGGTCGTCTATGGCGTGTGGTCGAAGGAGCCGGCCGGTACCACGGCCCTCTTCCTGGCCTTCGGCCTGTGCATCATGGTCGGCTTCTACCTGGGCTTCACCGCCCGGCGGGTCGACACCGGTGCCCAGGACAACAAGGAGGCGGACGTCGCGGACGACGCCGGCGAGCTGGGCTTCTTCAGCCCGCACAGCTGGCAGCCGCTCTCCCTGGCCATCGGCGGCGCCCTGTCCTTCCTGTCCGTCGCGGTCGGCTGGTGGCTGCTGTACTTCTCCGCACCGCTGGTCATGATCGGCCTGTGGGGCTGGGTCTTCGAGTACTACCGCGGTGAGAACCGCACCCAGTAGCACACGCCGAGCACGGCACGAGCCCGGACACTCCGTCAGGAGGGTCCGGGCTCACGCTTTCGCCGCAAAACAGGTCGTCCATCCGTGTCTCCCGGCGCGCCGCCGTTGACAGGGCTCCCTAGCGTGAAGCCATGAACCGCTCCGAGCCTTCCCGCGGCGCCCGAACCGGTGCCGAGGGGGTGACCGCACCCCGCCCCCCGGGCCTGCGCGCGCTCACCCCCGCGGCCCCGCCGCGCCTGCGCCCCCGCACCGTCGTCGGCTGCACCCTGCTGGTGATCGCCCTGGCCGAGGGCGCGATCGCCTGCGGCTCGGACGACCACCCCCTCGCCGCCCGCCCCTACGACGCCACCGACCGGATCTCCTTCAACGGCCCGGGCGACGGCGTGAAGGCCGACCCGGACAAGCCCCTGGAGATCACCGCGGAGGACTCCGGCGACCGCATCACGGACGTCACCGCCGTGGACGCCTCGGGCCGCCACGTGGCCGGCGAACTCTCCGCCGACGGCAGCCGCTGGCGCAGCACCGAGCCGCTCGCCGCCAACGCCCACTACACGGTCCGCGTCAGCACCGAGGACGAGGACGGCGCCCCCGGCCGCCGGGTCCTCACCGTCGACACCGGCAAGCCCACCGCCAAGACGCTGCTGACGGTGACGTTCGGCCCCAAGGCGGGCACCTACGGTGTCGGCCAGCCCCTCACCGCCGAACTCAGCCGGCCCGTCAAGGACCCCGCCCAGCGCGCGGTCGTCGAACGCTCCCTCAAGGTCGACTCCAAGCCCTCCGTCGAGGGCGCCTGGCACTGGGTCGACGACAAGAAGCTCCACTACCGGCCCAAGGACTACTGGCCGGCCCGCACCGCGGTCCGCCTGCACAGCACCCTGGACGGCATCAAGGTCGGCGACCGCCTCTGGGGCGGGCCGGCGAAGGACGTCGCCCTCACCATCGGCGACCGCGTCATAGCCGTCACCGACGCCTCCGCGCACTCCCTGACCGTCTTCAAGAACGGCGAGGAGATCAAACGGATACCCGTCACCACCGGCAAGCCCGGCTTCGAGACCCGCAACGGCGTCAAGGTCGTCCTGGGCAAGGAGTACTTCGTACGGATGCGCGGCACCAGCATCGGCATCGCCGAGGGCTCCTCGGAGTCCTACGACCTGCCGGTCTACTACGCCACCCGGGTGACCTGGAGCGGCGAGTACGTCCACGCCGCCCCCTGGTCCGTCGGCTCCCAGGGGTACGCCAACGTCAGCCACGGCTGCACCGGCATGAGCACCCAGAACGCGGCGTGGTTCTTCCAGAACGTCCGGGAGGGCGACGTCGTCCAGGTCGTCAACAGCTACGGGCACACGATGGAGACCTTCGGCAACGGCTTCGGCGACTGGAACATCGACTGGGCGAAATGGCGCACGGGCAGCGCGCTGACCACCGGGCAGCACCGGCCCGAACAGGACCCGTCGAGGCTGCGGCCGACGGCCGTGTGAGGAGCCCCCGGGGGCGCCCTCCGCGCGGTCCCGGGCGCCCCGGGCGGATGCCCCGGCGCCCCGGGAAGGTGCCGCAGGCGTCCCGGGCGGTCAGACGCCCAGAGCCTGCCTGTCCCGCAGCAGGGACGCCAGCGCCCCCGCGAACTCCACCGGCTCCACGGGCAGCGTCACCGCCGCGTCGGCCCGGGACCAGGTCGCCAGCCACGCGTCCTGGGGCCGCCCGATGAGGAGCAGCACCGGCGGGCACCGGAACACCTCGTCCTTGATCTGCCGGCACATCCCCATGCCCCCCATGGGCACGGCCTCGCCGTCCAGGACGCAGACGTCGATGCCGCCCTTGTCCAGCTCCGTCAGCACGGCGGCCGGGGTCGCGCACTCCACGAACTCGACCAGGGGCGCGTCGGGCGCCGGCCGCCGGCCGGAGGCCAGCCGCACCTGCTCGCGGGTGTTGGCGTCATCGCTGTAGACCAGCACCGTCGCGGTCGCCTGCATGGTTCCTCCACGCTCCTCAGAAGACACAGCACTGCTCGGGAACTTCCGGGTACCGACGGTGCGGATGCTACTCCTGCGGACACCCCGTCAACACCTGTCGGAACACGGCCACGATGGGCCATACGGGCAGTCCACGGGGTGCGGACACCCCGAACGGCACCCCCGGGAGTGAGGGCGGGATAAGCGACCGACATAATGTCGGTCGTGGCGACAGCAACGACAGTAGAAACCGGGCACGCGCACCCGTCGGTCAACCGGCCGAACCTCACCAGCGTCGGAACCATCATCTGGCTGAGTTCCGAGCTGATGTTCTTCGCGGCCCTCTTCGCGATGTACTTCACCCTGCGATCGGTGACGGGTCCCGAGCACTGGAAGGAAATGGCCGAGGCCCTGAACTTCCCGTTCTCGGCGACGAACACCACGATCCTGGTGCTCTCCTCCCTCACCTGCCAGCTCGGCGTGTTCGCCGCCGAGCGCGGTGACGTCAAGAAGCTCCGGGGCTGGTTCATCGTCACCTTCATCATGGGTGCGATCTTCATCGGCGGTCAGGTGTACGAGTACACCGAGCTGGTCAAGAAGGACGGGCTCTCGCTCTCCTCCGACCCCTACGGCTCGGTCTTCTACCTGACCACCGGCTTCCACGGCCTGCACGTGACGGGCGGCCTCATCGCCTTCCTGCTGGTCCTCGGGCGCACCTACGCGGCCAGGAGGTTCACCCATGAGCAGGCGACCGCCGCGATCGTCGTGTCCTACTACTGGCACTTCGTCGATGTCGTCTGGATCGGCCTCTTCGCCACGATCTACATGATCAAGTAGCCGGGCCCGCTCCCGCACCCATCCCAGAAGCATCGACGCAGAAGATCCTGACACCGGGGTAATCCGTGAAAAAGCTCTCCGCACGACGACGCCATCCGATGGCGGCGCTCGTCGTCCTACTCCTCGCGCTGGCATGCACCGGGGGGCTGTACGCCGCGTTCGCACCCGCGAGCAAGGCGCAGGCAGACGAAACCGCCCAGTCCCTCGCCATCGACGAGGGCAAGAAGCTCTACGCCGTCGGCTGCGCCAGCTGCCACGGCACCGGCGGTCAGGGCACCTCCGACGGTCCCAGCCTCGTGGGCGTGGGCGCCGCGGCCGTCGACTTCCAGGTCGGCACCGGCCGCATGCCGGCCTCGACGTCCCAGATGGCCCAGATCCCGCGGAAGAAGGTCGTCTACACGCAGGCCGAGATCGACCAGCTCGCCGCGTACATCGCCTCGCTCGGCGCCGGCCCGTCCATCCCGACCGAGTCGGAGTACGGCGAGGAGGGAGCGGACATCGCCAAGGGCGGTGAGCTGTTCCGCACCAACTGCGCGCAGTGCCACAACTTCACCGGCAAGGGCGGTGCCCTGACCAAGGGCAAGTTCGCGCCGTCCCTCGAGGGCGTGGACCCGAAGCACATCTACGAGGCCATGCAGACCGGCCCGCAGAACATGCCCTCCTTCCCCGACACCACGCTGTCGGAGCAGAACAAGAAGGACATCATCGCGTACCTGAACGCGGTCAACGGTGATGAGACGGAGAGCCCCGGCGGTCTCGAGCTGGGCGGCCTCGGGCCGGTCAGCGAGGGTCTGTTCGGCTGGATCTTCGGTCTCGGCGGACTGATCGCCGTCGCCGTGTGGGTCGCCGCCCGGACCGCAAAGGCCAAGAAGTCATGAGTAGCCAAGACATTCCAGAAGAGAACCTGCCCGCTGAGCAGGGCCGCGCGCACGGTGCGGTGGACGTGGCGGACGAGCAGCACCCGTTCGCCGACCCGGGGCTGCCGCCCCACGAGCACCGGATCCAGGACATCGACGAGCGGGCCGCCAAGCGGTCCGAGCGGACGGTCGCCTTCCTGTTCACGCTGTCGATGCTGGCCACCGTCGGCTTCATCGCCTCGTACGTGGCGATCCCGCACGACCAGTCGGTCTACATCTTCCCGCTCGGGCACATCAACGCGCAGAACTTCGCGCTCGGCCTGACGCTGGGTGCCGCCCTGTTCTGCATCGGCGCCGGCGCCGTCCACTGGGCCCGCACCCTGATGTCCGACGTGGAGGTCGCCGACGAGCGGCACGCCATCGAGGCGTCGCCCGAGGTCAAGGCCAAGGTCATGGCCGACTTCAGGGACGGTGCGCAGGAGTCCGCGCTGGGCCGCCGCAAGCTGATCCGCAACACGATGTTCGGTGCGCTGGCCCTGTTCCCGCTCTCCGGCGTCGTCCTGCTGCGCGACCTCGGCCCGCTGCCCGAGGACAAGCTGCGCCACACGCTGTGGTCCAAGGGCAAGCTGCTCGTCAACATGAACACCAACGAGCCGCTGCGTCCCTCGGACGTCGCGGTCGGCTCCCTCACCTTCGCCAAGCCGGAGGGCCTGGAGGAGACCGACCACGACTTCCAGAACGAGATCGCCAAGGCCGCCCTGATGATCGTCCGGATCGAGCCGGACGACATCAAGGACAAGCAGGAACTCGAGTGGTCGCACGAGGGCATCGTGGCGTACTCGAAGATCTGCACCCACGTCGGTTGCCCGATCTCGCTCTACGAGCAGCAGACGCACCACGTGCTGTGCCCCTGCCACCAGTCCACCTTCGACCTGTCCGACGGTGCCCGAGTGATCTTCGGCCCGGCCGGCCACGCCCTGCCGCAGCTGCGCATCGGCGTGAACGACGAGGGGTACCTCGAGGCGCTCAGCGACTTCGAAGAGCCCGTCGGTCCTGCCTTCTGGGAGCGCGGATGAGTAACAACGACGACCGCCGCAAGGCACCCGCGGGCGAGCGGGTCGCCGACTGGGCGGACGGCCGGCTGGGGATCTACTCCCTGGCCAAGGCCAACATGCGCAAGATCTTCCCGGACCACTGGTCCTTCATGCTCGGTGAGATCTGCCTCTACAGCTTCATCATCATCATCCTCACGGGTGTGTACCTGACGCTGTTCTTCCACCCGTCGATGAACGAGGTGGAGTACCACGGCAGCTACGTCCCGCTCCAGGGCCAGCTGATGTCGGAGGCGTTCAGCTCGACGCTGGAGATCTCCTTCGACGTCCGCGGCGGTCTGCTGATCCGGCAGATCCACCACTGGGCGGCGATCATCTTCCTCGCCGGCATGTTCGTGCACATGATGCGCGTGTTCTTCACGGGCGCGTTCCGCAAGCCGCGTGAGATCAACTGGCTGTTCGGCTTCCTGCTGTTCGTCCTCGGCATGTTCACCGGTTTCACCGGCTACTCGCTCCCGGACGACCTGCTCTCCGGCACCGGTGTCCGCTTCACCCAGGGCGCGATCCTGTCCGTGCCGATCGTCGGCACGTACATCTCGATGTTCCTGTTCGGCGGGGAGTTCCCGGGCGGCGACTTCGTCGCGCGGTTCTACTCGATCCACATCCTGCTGCTGCCGGGCATCATGCTCGGTCTGGTGGTCGGCCACCTGATCCTGGTCTTCTACCACAAGCACACGCAGTTCGCGGGTCCCGGCCGGACCAACAAGAACGTCGTCGGCATGCCGCTGCTGCCGGTCTACATGGCCAAGGCCGGAGGCTTCTTCTTCCTGGTCTTCGGTCTGATCGCGGCCCTCGCCGGCATCGCGTCCGTCAACCCGATCTGGGCCCTGGGCCCGTACCGTCCGGACCAGGTGTCCACCGGCGCCCAGCCCGACTGGTACATGGGCTTCGCCGAGGGTCTGGTCCGCGCCATGCCGGGCTGGGAGATCAACTTCTGGGGTCACACGCTGGTCCTCGGCGTGTTCATCCCGCTGGTGCTCTTCGGTCTGTTCCTCGGTGTGATCGCCCTCTACCCGTTCATCGAGTCCTGGGTCACCGGCGACAAGCGCGAGCACCACATCCTGGACCGCCCGCGCAACGCCCCGACCCGTACGGCCTTCGGTGTCGCCTGGGTCACCGGCTACATGATCATGCTGATCGGCGGTGGCAACGACATCGTCGCCACCCACTTCCACCTGTCGATCAACGCGGTCACCTGGTTCGTCCGGATCGGCTTCTTCGCCGGCCCGGTCATCGCCTTCGTCGTCACCAAGCGGATCTGCCTCGGCCTCCAGCGCCGCGACAAGGACAAGGTGCTGCACGGTCGCGAGACCGGCACCATCAAGCGCCTGCCGCACGGTGAGTTCATCGAGGTGCACGAGCCGCTCAGCCAGGAGCAGCTCTACACGCTCACCGCGCACGAGCAGTACGCGCCGGCCGAGATCGGCCCGACGGTCGACGAGAACGGCGTCGAGCGCAAGGTGAAGCGCACCGAGAAGGTCCGCGCCAAGCTGAGCGAGGCGTACTACGGCGAGGAGAGCCAGATCGCCAAGCCGACCGTCGAGGAGTACAGGGAGATCACGAGCGGCCACGGCCACCACTGATCACTGCGTCGCCACGCAACCGCTGAAGGGCCCCGTCCGGTGTTCGGACGGGGCTCTTCGCCGTTCCCCGTGGCTGGATAGGGTGGACCCGTTGAGACGCGTGTCCCGTCGGAGAGCGGGACCACCATGACACCCAGGAGCGGCTTATGAGCGCTGTGACCCCCGCTGGAGGCGACACCGCGGCGGGCCGTTCCTGGCCCGTCCTGCTGAACGGTCTGCTGGACGGCCGGGACCTCTCCTCGGAGGAGACCGCCTGGGCCATGGACCTGATCATGCGCGGTGAGGCGACCGACGCCCAGATCGCCGCCTTCGTGGTGGCGCTGCGGGCCAAGGGCGAGACGGTGGCGGAGATCAACGGTCTCGTACGCACGATGTACGAGCACGCCAACCTGATCGAGGTGCCCGGCCCCACCGTCGACATCGTCGGCACCGGCGGCGACGGCGCGAAGACGGTGAACATCTCCACCATGGCGTCGATCGTCGTCGCCGGCACCGGCGCGAAGGTCGTCAAGCACGGCAACCGGGCCGCGTCCTCCGCGTCCGGGGCGTCGGACGTCCTGGAGCAGCTGGGCGTCAATCTGGACCTGACGCCGCAGCGGGTGGCCGAGGTGGCCGAGGAAGCCGGGATCACCTTCTGCTTCGCGGTCAAGTTCCACCCGGCGCTGCGCCACGCGGGCGCCGCCCGCAAGCAGCTGGGCGTCCGTACGGTGTTCAACGCCCTCGGCCCGCTCACCAACCCCGCCCGGGTGCGTGCCCAGGCGGTCGGGGTCGCCGACCCGCGCATGGCGCCGATCGTCGCCGGCGTCTTCGCCGAGCGCGGCCACTCGTCGCTGGTGTTCCGGGGCGACGACGGCTTCGACGAGCTGACCA
Organism: Streptomyces sp. NPDC003247; assembly: GCF_042888135.1. NCBI lineage: Bacteria > Bacillati > Actinomycetota > Actinomycetes > Kitasatosporales > Streptomycetaceae > Streptomyces > Streptomyces sp. NPDC003247. The sequence goes on along the minus strand of NZ_JBIAPF010000001.1, from coordinate 234,973 downwards.
CCACGTCCACCTCCCGGGTGTGGATCGTCCGCGACGGCAAGGTGACCGAGGAGACCTTCGACCCGCGGCACGTCGGCATCGAGCTGGTGTCCGTGGAGGCGCTGCGGGGCGCCGACCCCTCGTACAACGCGCAGGTCGCGCGCCGGCTGCTGGAGGGCGAGCGGGGGCCGGTGCGGGACGCCGTCCTGCTGAACGCCGCGGCGGCGCTGATGGCGCTGGAGCCGACGGACGCACCGCTGGCCGAGCAGATCCGCGCCGGCATGGAGAAGGCGGCGCGGTCCGTCGACTCCGGTGCGGCCGCGCGGGTGCTGGAGCGCTGGGTGGCGGCCAGCAACGCCTGACGGCCGAGGAAGCGGTCCCGCGATCCGGACAGGAGTTGCGGGACCGCGATCATTTACCGTACTTTCCTCCTCAGGTCATGAGTGACAGTCATGAGGCCCCGGCCGACTGTCCGGCAACCCTCCGTCCGTGGCGGGGTGCCCCGGGTGAAGACCAGGTCGTGGGCAGCAAGGCCCACGGCAAGCGCGGACCCCTCGCGTCACCAGGGGTCCTGGTCGTCGAGGAGTCTTCCGTGAGCAAGCGAATGCGATAGGGCCGCAGAGCCCCGCCTCCGCACACCCCTTTTTCCTCTTCCCTCCGTGCCGTCGACGCGCTGTCCGGCACGGCGGTTCCACGCGTCCTCACGGGAGTTCCGCCATGTCTGTCTCCACCGCTGCCTCCGCCCAGTCCGTTTGTGCCCCGCTGCCCGTTCTGGGCCGGGATGTCACCGTGCCGCTCGTCACCGGCGGGGAGGTCACCTACGCCGCGCTCGACTACGCGGCCAGCGCCCCCGCCCTCCAGCGCGTCTGGGACGACGTGGCGGCCTACGCCCCGTACTACGGCAGCGTCCACCGCGGCGCCGGCTACCTCTCCCAGCTGTCCACGGACCTCTTCGAGAACGCCCGCCGGACGGTCGCGGAGTTCCTCGACTGCCGCGCCGACGACCAGCTGGTCTTCACCCGCTCCACCACGGACTCCCTGAACCTCCTCGCCGCCGCCCTCCCCGCCGACTGCCAGGTCTTCGTCTTCGAGACCGAGCACCACGCCTCGCTGCTGCCCTGGAAGGACGCCCGGGTCACCTACCTCGACGCCCCGCGCACCCCGCGCCAGGCCGTCGAGACCCTGGAGCGCGCGCTCGCCGACCGCGACCCCTACGGCCCGGCCCTGGTCTGCGTGACCGGCGCCTCCAACGTCACCGGCGAGCTGTGGCCGGTGCGCGAGCTGGCCGCCGCCGCCCACGCCCACGGCGCCCGGATCGTCCTGGACGCGGCCCAGCTCGCCCCCCACCACCCGGTGTCCGTGCGCGACCTCGACGTCGACTGGATCGCCTTCTCCGGGCACAAGCTGTACGCCCCGTTCGGCTCCGGCGTCCTGGCCGGCCGCGCCGACTGGCTGCGCGCGGCCGAGCCGTACCTGGCCGGCGGCGGCGCCAGCCGCAAGGTCACCCGGCGCGAGGACGGGGGAGTGGACGTGGAGTGGCACGACAGCGCCGCCCGGCACGAGGCGGGCTCGCCGAACGTCATCGGCGCCTACTCCATCGCCTCCGCCTGCAAGGCCCTGACGGAGGCGGGCTTCGACACGCTGGTCGCCCGGGAGCGGTACCTCATCGAGAAGGTGCGGGCGGGGCTGGCCGAGGTGCCCGAGGTGCGCGTGCTGTCCCTCTTCGGCGACGACGCCCCCCGCGTCGGCGTGATCTCCTTCGTCGTCGAGGGCTGGAACAGCTCCCACTTCGCCGCCGCCCTCTCCGCCGAGTACGGCATCGGCGTCCGCGACGGCCTCTTCTGCGCCCACCCCCTCGTCCGCACCCTCCTCGGCAGCGACCCGCGCAGCCAGGGCGAGTGCGGCGCCCCCGAGGCCGCGCCGGGCGAGAAGTCCCTCAACGCGATCCGGGTGAGCTTCGGCGCGGGCACGCCGGACGAGCACGTGGAGCGTTTCGTGACCGCGGTGAAGGAACTGGTCGGGAGCGGCGCCAAGTGGCAGTACCGCACGGAGGACGGCCGCTGCGTCCCGGCGGTGTGATGCAGCCGACGTCAGGGGCAGCGCCCTGAGGGGCGCGGGGCCGTGTCGACATGCGGCTCCGCCGCGTGGGCGCGACCAGCCACAGCCGACCGGCAGCCGCACACACGCTCCGCGCCCCAGGCGCTCCCGCGCTAAGAGTCCAGCCCGATGGCGAACGCAGCCTCGAGATCATGCTGCGAGTACGTACGGAAGGCGACATGCGTGTCCGTCGCCTCGACGCCGGGGATCTTGCTGATCCGCCCGGGGATCACCTCGGCGAGCTCCTCGTGCTGCCGCACCCGCACCATGGCGATCAGGTCGTACGTCCCGGTGACGGAGAAGACCTCGCTCACGGACTCCAGCGAGGCGATCGACTCGGCGATCTCGGGGATCCGGTCCACGCTGGTCTTGATCAGGACGATCGCGGTGATCACGGCTGGTTCTCTCCCTCGGGGGCCGGGGCTCGGGCGGCTTTCACTCTAGTCGTCCCGTTGCGCCCGGCCCACGCGCAGCCGAAGCCCAGGCCGAAGCCCAGCAGGTGGGCCAGGTAGGCCACGCCCGGCCCCGGGCCCGCCCGCCCCGCCGCCAGCCATTGCAGGGCCGCCCAGAAGGGCAGCACCACCCACGCCGGGAAGCGCAGCGGCAGGAAGAGCAGGAACGGCAGGAGACTGGTGACGCGCGCCCGGGGAAAGAGGTGGAGGAACGCGCCGAGCACCGCGGAGATCGCCCCCGAGGCGCCGACCAGGGACTGCCCGGAGCCGGCGTGGGCGGCGGCGTAGCCGAGCAGGGCCAGGTAGCCGCAGCCGAGGTAGAAGAAGGCGAAGCGGAGGCGGCCCATCCGGTGCTCGGTCATCGTCCCGAAGACGTAGAGGAAGAGCATGTTGCCCAGCAGGTGCACCCAGCTGCCGTGGACGAAGAGGGCCGTGGCGGGGGTGAGGGCGGCGCGCGCGGACCCCTCGAACAGGTCGGCCGGGATCACCCCCCACCGGCGGAAGTAGGCCCGCCGGACGGCCGGCAGCTCCTCCGCGGTGCCGTACCCCGCGTCGAGGCCCGAGGCGGGGCCGGTCAGGAAGATCACACAGCACAGGGCGATCAGTCCGTACGTCACCGGTGCCGCCGGCCGCCGGACCGCTCTGCCCACGCTCCGGCTGACGGCACCGCTCCAGTCCCTGATCATGAGTACAGAGCATGACGTAACGGGACGTACGACCATGGACCGCCTCGCCGCCGTGGACGGATGGGCGGCGAGTACCCGCCAGGCCGTAGGGTTACGAGCCACACGGACCGGGGAGCCCTTGGGCGCGCCCCGGCGCCGGAAGCCCGACACTAGAAGGAAGCGGACGGTCACGATGACGGTTCCCCTGCCGACCGCCACGACGCGGTGGCGCTGCACGCTCTGCGGCAACCTCACCCGGTTCGACGTGACGCGCTCGTCGAAGGTCGTGGAGTACGTCCACCTCGATCTCGCCGGCGAGCCCACGGTCGAGGAGCGCGAGGTGGTCAGTGAGACCATCGAGTCGGTGCGGTGCCGTTGGTGCAACGCCGTGGACCAGGTGGAACTCGTGGACAGGCCGGGCGCCGGCTCCTGACGACGGGGGTCCTCCCGCTCGACCGGAGTCGAGAGCGGGGGAGGGCCCGGCTCAGAAATTGGGGTGTGACGGATGGTGGAGAGCGCAGGCGGGGGGCCGGGCGACGGCGCCGCTGAGGTGCTCGACCGTCCGCTGCCCGACGGTGTGCGCCGCCGGGTCGTCCAGATCGTCTCGGACGGCTTCGGAGGGCTGACCGTCGCCGAACTGCCCGCCCAGTTGCGGCAGTACGCCCGGTTCGCCCCCAACCGGCGGGCGAAGTTCGCGGGCAACGCGATGGCGGCCGCGCTGGAGACGGACACGCTGTTCCGGCAGCGCATCGCCGAGAAGTTCAGAGAGGCCCAGCCGGAACTGGCCGGCGCCCTCGACTCCGGCTCGCCGCCCCCGGCCGCGGACCCGCTCGACGTGGCGGCCGCGGCCTACGTACTGCGGCCCGTCGACTGGGTGAAGCTGGTGACCGCGGCCGGCGAGGAGGCGCAGCGGGCGGACGCCGAGCGCGCCGGCGAGGAGAGCCGCGCGGAGCTGGAGCGGCTGCGCGACCAGCTCTCCCAGGCGCGCGCGCAGACCCGCGCCGAGACCGAACGGCTGCGGGCCGAGCTGGAGACGGCGAGGAAGGAAGCCGAATCGCTTCACCGCAAGCTGCGTTCGGCGCTCAGCGACGTCAAGCGCGGCGAGGCCGCGCTGCGCAAGGTGCAGGGCGAGATAGAAGCGGTCCGCACCGAGGGGCAGGCGCAGGTGTCCGCCGCCGAGAGCGAGACACGGCGGCTGAAGGCGCGGCTCGGGGAGGTGGAGACCGCCCTGGAGGCCACCCGCAGGGCGGCACGCGAGGGGCGCAGCGTCGAGGACATGCGGGTGCGGCTGCTGCTGGACACCGTGCTGGACGCGGCCCAGGGGCTGCGCAGGGAGCTGGCGTTGCCGCCCGTGTCGGTCCGGCCGGCGGAGACCGTCGACGCCGTCGAACCCGGACGGATGACCCCGAAGGACATCGCGGCCCGGGCCCTGTCGGAGAACGACCCCGCGATCCTGGACCAGTTGCTCGCCCTGCCGCAGGCGCACCTCGTGGTCGACGGTTACAACGTCACCAAAACGGGTTATCCGCAGATGCCACTGGAGAAGCAGCGGCTGCGGCTGCTCGGGCAGCTCTCGCAACTCGCCGCGCAGACCGGCGCCGAGGTCACCTGTGTCTTCGACGGGGCCGAACTGGCCGCGCCGGTGCTGCTGGCGCCGCCGCGCGGGGTGCGGGTGCTGTTCTCCAAGCCGGGCGTCACCGCCGACGAGCTGATCCGCCAGCTGGTGCGGGCCGAACCGCCCGGCCGTCCGGTCATCGTCGCCTCGACCGACCGCGAGGTGGCCGACGGGGTGGCCCGGGTGGGGGCGCGGCCTGTCGCATCTGCGGTACTCCTCAAGCGGCTGACCTGATAGCGACCTGATGGTCAACGTACAGGTTTAATGCCCGAATTGGTGGAATCGTCACGCAACGTAGCGTCAATCGAGCATTACCACACGTGAGTTGCCGTAAAGAATGCGTTGCGTCACCGACTTTTTTGGTGCGAGGATTTGAACTGATCACAGGATGGTCACTAGGGTCTGCCATCGAACCTCCGCACGAGTGATCACTCACAAGAAGGAGCTCGTCCTCCGTGGCGTCCCACCGTCGACCCAAGCAGCCGAGCCGCGCACGTGTGACCGTGCTGACCACCGCGGCCGCCGCGGCTGTGGTCCTGAGCTCCCAGGCCGCCAACGCAGCCCCGAGCGAGAAGCTCACGAAGGACGAGGTCAAGACCAAGGTCGACAAGCTGTACGAGGAGGCCGAGAAGGCCACCGAGAAGTACAACGGCGCCAAGGAGAAGCAGGAGACCCTCCAGAAGGAGATCTCCGCCATCCAGGACGACGTCGCCAGCGGCCAGGAAGAGCTCAACGAGCTGCGCGACAGCATCGGCCTCGCGGCCGCCGCCCAGTACCGCACCGGCAGCATCGACTCCTCCCTCCAGCTCTTCCTCTCCTCCGACCCGGACGACTACCTGGACAAGGCGTCCACCGCCGACCAGCTCAGCGCCCAGCAGGTCGAGGCGCTGAAGAAGATCCAGGAGAAGCAGCGCGAGCTGGCCCAGGACCGCGCCGAGGCGTCCGACAAGCTCAAGGACCTCGCCTCCACCCGGACCGAGCTGGGCAAGAAGAAGAAGGAAGTCCAGGCCAAGCTGGCCGAGGCGCAGAAGCTCCTCAACACGCTGACGGCCGAGGAGAAGGCCGAACTGGCCGCCGCCGACGCCCGCGCCAGCCGCTCGTCGAGCGAGCGCGTCGACCTCGGCAGCACCGCGTCCGCCTCCAGCCGGGCCCTCGCCGCCTTCCAGGCCGCCCAGAGCAAGATCGGCTCGCCGTACGTCTACGGCGCCACCGGCCCCTCGTCCTTCGACTGCTCGGGCCTGACCTCCTGGGCCTACGCCCAGGCCGGAGTCTCCATCCCGCGCACCTCGCAGGCCCAGGCCAACGCGGGCACGCGCATCTACTCCCAGTCCGACCTCAAGGTCGGCGACCTGGTCATCTTCTACAGCGACCAGCACCACGTCGGCTTCTACGCGGGCAACGGCCAGGTGCTGCACGCCCCGCGCACCGGCACCGTGGTGCGCTACGAGTCGATCGACAACATGCCGTTCCAGTTCGGCGTCCGGATCTGACCACCCTCGAGATCACGACACCGTGCCGCCCGAACGGGCGAATCGCCACCACGTGAACTGACCCCGCGCCCCGCCCATGACCTGCGTCAGAGGCGGGGCGTCACGGTGTGTGGCCGCGCGGGTCTTTGGCCGGGCCCCCACCACCGGGCTACTGTCGCCGCGTTTCCTCGTCCGTCAGTGGAAGGAGCGCGGCTTCCCGTGGGGTCCCATCGCCGCCTTGCACCGTCCGGGTTCGACCGGGGTGCCCTGTGCGTCCTGTCCGCCACGACCGCCCTCATCGGCGCCGTGTCCGCCGCCGTACCGGCCCAGGCCGCACCGCTCGACGACACCCGCGCCGAGGTGGACCGCCTCTACCGGCAGGCCGAGAAGGCCACCGAGGCCTTCAACGAGGCCGGCGAGCGGGCCGGGGCGCTGCGCCGGCAGGTCGGCGACTCCCAGGACCGGATCGCCCGCCAGCAGGAGCGTGTCAACGACCTGCGCGAGCGGCTCGGCTCGCTGGCCGGTGCGCAGTACCGCTCCGGAGGCCTCGACCCGTCCCTCGCGCTGCTGTTCTCCGACGACCCCGAGGACTACCTCGACCGGGCCTCCGTCCTCGACCGGATCACCACCCACCAGGCCGGTGAGCTGTCGGACCTCCAGGACGCCCTGCGCGACCTGGCCCAGGAGCGCGCCGAGGCGTCCCGGCAACTGGGCGAGCTGGAGAAGAGCCGCAAGGCCGTCGCCCGGCACAAGCGGACCGTCGAGGGGAAGCTCGCCAGGGCCCGGGAACTGCTCAACTCCCTGCCGTCCGCGGCGCGCGCGGCCTACGACCGGGCCTCCCGTTCCGGCCGCGCCGGCCTGCCCGGCCCCGGGGGCGCCGCCCCGGCCTCGGGCCGTGCGGCCGCCGCCCTGGCCGCCGCCCGCTCCGCGCTCGGCAGGCCGTACGTCTGGGGCGCCAACGGCCCCACCGGCTTCGACTGTTCGGGCCTGGTGCAGTGGTCGTACGCGCAGGCCGGCGTCTCCCTGCCGCGCACCTCGCAGGCGCAGGCGTACGCCGGCCGGCGGGTCCCGCTCGCCCAGGCCCGGCCCGGAGACATCGTCACCTACCGCTCCGACGCCGGCCACGTCGGCATGTACGCCGGCAACGGCCAGGTCATCCACGCCCCCTATCCGGGCGCGCCGGTGCGCTACGACCCGGTCGGGATGATGCCCGTGTCGGCGGTGACGCGGCCCTGACGGGCCCTCGGCCGGGTTCCGCCCCGGGCCGGTCGCCGTACGATCAGGAGAATGGCTGGTCGAAGACGGGCGCGCGGATCCCGGGACGTGGGGCTGTGGCGGGCACTGCTGTCCCCGGTGCTGCTGCTGGTGCTGCTCGTGGGGTGCGGGGGACGGCCCGCGACGGACGGCGTCCGGGCCGATGTGCAGCGGGTCCTCGACCGGCGGGCCGCCGCCCTGCTGGCCCACGACGCGGACGCCTACGCCGCCACCGGCCGGCGCACCGGATACGCCCGGCTGCGGGCCGTGCCGCTGGCCGGCTGGTCCTACCGGGTGACCGCCGTGCACCGCAGCGGCGACACCGCCACCGCCGACGCCGAACTCAGCTACCGCCTCACCGGTCACGACCGGGCCCCGGTCACCGCCGACCGCAGCGTGCGCCTCGCCCGTGGCGCGGACGGACGCTGGACCGTCACCTCCGAGCGGCCCGCCGGGAAGGCCGGCGAACAGCTGTGGGACCAGGGCACGGTGACCGTCGTCCGCGGCGCGCACAGCCTGGTGCTGGGCGTCGGGCAGTCCGCCGCCCGGCTGCGGGACTTCGCCGACCTCGCCGACCGGGCGGTCCCCGCCGTCTCGGAGGCCTGGGGCACGGACTGGGCGCGCGGCGTCGTCCTGCTCGTCCCCGGGTCGCTGGACGGCATGGCGGCGCTGCTCGGCTCGCCCGCCTCCTCCTACCGGGGGATCGCCGCGGTCACCACGGCCGAGACGGGTGGCACGGGCCCGGCCCCCGCGGACCGGGTCGTCGTCAACCCGGACGCGTACGGCTCGCTGGGCCCGCTCGGGCAGCAGGTCGTGCTCACCCACGAGACCACCCATGTCGCCACCCGCGCCCACACCGACGCCGCCACCCCGCTGTGGCTCTCCGAGGGCTACGCCGACTGGGTCGGCTACCGCGGCACCGGACGCACCCCGCGGCAGGTCGCCCCCGAACTCGTTGGCGCCCTCGCCGCGGGGGAGTCCCCCGAGGACCTGCCCGCCGACGACGACTTCGGCTTCGCCGGGGACGCGGACCGGCTGGCGCGGGCGTACGAGGGCGGCTGGCTGGCCTGCCGCCTGATCGCCGGCCGGTGGGGCGAGGAGCGGCTGGAGGCGTTCTACCGGGCCGTCGGGGCGCACGGGAAGCGGGACGGGGCGGTCGAGGGCGCGCTGGAGAGCGTGCTCGGGACGACGACGGAGGACTTCACCGCCGCGTGGCGGCAGTACCTGCACGACGAACTGGGCTGAACCGGCGGGCCGCCCTCCCCGCGCCGGCCACGCGACTGCGGGGTGCCCGGCGGCTCGGGGTGTGGGCGTTTGGTGCGCGGGTGGTCGCCGGGGCGGTGGCGGACGGGGGTCGGGGTGGCGGTTGCGGCGGTGGCGCGTGACCGTCAGGCCGTTCCGGCGCTCCCCGGCCGTCCCGGCGGCTCCCCGGCCCGGTCGGCCGCGGTGGGCGCGGTGGGGCGCGTGGTCGCGGCGGCGGTGGTGCGCGGGTGGTGCGCCGGGGTGGTGGCGGACGGGGTGGTCGGTGCGGTGCCGGGGCGGTGGCGGGTGAACCGGCCGTCGCGCTGGGTGGGGCGTCAGGAGGAGACCGGGGTGCCGTCGGTGCGGGCGGTGGGGGCGGGGAGGGGGGCCGGGGCGTCGGGGCGGGGCACGGTGGAGCGCCACAGCCGTACGGCGGCGGTGACCGCGGCCGCCACCAGGAGGCCGTTGCGCAGGAACAGGAGGGTGACGCCGAGGGCGTCGCTCGCGACGACGTGCGCGAACCAGAGGGGGAACTCCAGGACCGTCACCGGCGTCGCGGCCAGCACCAGCGCGGCCGGCAGCCCCATGCGGGTGGCCCGGAAGCACAGGCAGACGGCCGCCAGGCCGACCAGCCACACCATGTACTGGGGGCTGATCACGCGGCTGGTGACGGTGAACAGCAGGACGGCGGTGAGGGCGGCGTCCGCGAGCGTGTGCGGCGCGAACCGCCGGGCCCGCAGCCGCCACACCAGCAGCCAGCCGAAGGCCAGCGCGGCGAGCCCCAGGGCCGCGTCGCTCACCGTGTCCACCCATGGCCCGAGGAACTCCACCGAGCCGTAGTGGAGCAGCACCTGGCCCTGCCAGCCCGCCTGCCGGGCCAGGTGGAAGACGAGCGCGCCCAGCGACTCCACCTCGGTGCCCCGGTCCCGCTGGAACGTCAGGAAGGCGAAGGCGCCCGGCATCACCGCCGCGAACAGACCGGCCAGGGCGGCCGCGGTCACCGCCGCCGCGGCCCACGCCCGCCGCCGCACCGCACCGACGAGCAGCAGCGCCGGCCACACCTTCAGCAGCGCGCCGAAGCCGGCCAGCGCGCCCATCGCCCGCGGGTGGCGGGCCCCGGCGACCAGCGCGGCCACCGCGACCGCGGTCACCATCACGTCGTAGCGGGAGTAGACCGTCGGGCCGAGCAGCGGCAGGCCCACCACCCACACCCACACCCCGCGCGCCGACCGGCCGGGACGCAGGCCCGTGTGCAGCAGCAGGGTGAGGACGGCCAGGTCGGCGAGGAAGGCCAGCACGAAGAAGGCCGACGCGTAGTCCAGGAACGGCAGCAGGGCGGGCGACAGGATCGCCAGGGCGGCGGCCGGCGGGTACTGCCAGGTGACGTCGCCCTGCGGGAACGTTCCGCCGCTCAGGACGTCGTACCAGCCCCGGTAGATGACCGACACGTCGCTGGTGACGTCGGGGCCGGGGAAGACGACCACCTTGAACACCCAGAGCAGCAGGACGAACCGGGTCACGCCCCAGACGGTCAGCAACCCGGTCGGGTTCGTCGGGGGGCGTCTGTCGTCCATGAACTCCACTTCCGTCCCTGTTCGTCCTCATGGTCAGGTTATGTCGGCGACATGATCTCCCGCCCGGCTGTGCGCGGGCCGTGAAACCCGGCCGGGCGCAGCTGTGAACACGGGTTGGATAAGGTCGGCGGCGATGCACAAGACCCTGATCGTGACGAACGACTTCCCGCCCCGCCCCGGCGGCATCCAGGCGTTCCTGCACAACATGGCGCTGCGCCTCGACCCCGAGCGGCTCGTCGTCTACGCCTCCACCTGGAAGCGCGGCCGGGAGGGGGCCGAGGCGACGGCGGCCTTCGACGCCGAGCAGCCCTTCACCGTCGTCCGCGACCGTACGACGATGCTGCTGCCCACGCCGGGGGCGACCCGGCGGGCGGTCGGGCTGCTGCGCGAACACGGGTGCACGGCGGTGTGGTTCGGAGCGGCGGCGCCTCTCGGGCTGATGGCGCCCGCACTGCGCACGGCCGGCGCCGAACGGCTGGTGGCCACCACGCACGGGCACGAGGCGGGGTGGGCGCAACTGCCCGCCTCCCGGCAGCTGCTGGGCCGGATCGGCGAGTCCACCGACACGATCACCTACCTCGGCGAGTACACGCGGGCGCGGATCGCGACCGCGCTGAGCGCCGGGGCGGCCGGGCGGATGGTGCACCTGCCGCCCGGCGTCGACGAGAAGACCTTCCACCCGGACTCCGGCGGGGACGAGGTGCGCTCCCGGCTCGGCCTCACCGACCGGCCGGTGGTGGTGTGCGTCTCGCGGCTGGTGCCGCGCAAGGGCCAGGACACGCTGATCCGGGCCATGCCGCACATCCTGGCCGCCGAACCGGACGCCGTCCTGCTGATCGTCGGCGGTGGGCCGTACGAGAAGGACCTGCGCCGGCTGGCGCACGAGACGGGCGTGGCCGGCTCCGTGCGGTTCACCGGGGCCGTGCCCTGGTCGGAGCTGCCCGCGCACTACGGCGCCGGTGACGTCTTCGCCATGCCGTGCCGCACCCGCCGGGGCGGGCTCGACGTCGAGGGCCTCGGGATCGTCTACCTTGAGGCCTCCGCGACCGGGCTGCCCGTCGTGGCCGGCGACTCCGGCGGCGCCCCCGACGCCGTGCTGGACGGCGAGACCGGCTGGGTGGTGCGGGGCGGCTCACCGCAGGAGACCGCCGAACGGATCGTCGTCCTCCTCGGCGACGCCGAGCTGCGCCGCCGGATGGGGGAGCGGGGGCGGCAGTGGGTGGAGGAGCGCTGGCGCTGGGACCTGCTGGCGGAGAGGCTCGAGGAACTGCTGTAGGGCGCGGCGCGGCGCGGCCCGCCGGGCGCGGGGAACCGCGCGACTGCATCCGGTGGGCGGGGGACGCCCGGTACCTGGTGGGCGGAGGACGCCCGGCGTCCGGTGGGCCGGGGGCACCCGGCATTCGGTGCGCGGAGGGCGCCCGGTACCCGGTGGGCGACCCGAACGGACGAGGGCGCGGGCCCCGTCCCGAGGCCCGCGCCACCCGTCCACCCGTTTCCTGACTCCTCGTCAGAAGCCTTGTTACTTGGCGTAGATGGCCTCGATCTCGGCCGCGTAGTCCTTCGCCACGACGTTGCGCTTGAGCTTGAGCGACGGGGTGAGGTGCCCCGAGTCCTCGGTGAACTGGGCGGCGAGGACGCGGAACTTGCGCACCGACTCCGCCTTCGACACCGCCGCGTTGCCGTCGTCGATCGCCGTCTGGACCGCCGCGAGCAGATCGGGGTCCTCGCGCAGCGACGCCGCGGTGGAACCGGCCGGCTTGCCGTGCTCGGAGGCCCAACGGCCCAGGAACTCCTCGTCGATGGTGACCAGTGCGCCCACGAACGGCCGCCCGTCGCCCACCACCATGCACTCCGCGACCAGGGCGTGCGACCGGATGCGGTCCTCGATCACGGCCGGGGCGACGTTCTTGCCGCCCGCGGTGACGATGATCTCCTTCTTGCGGCCGGTGATGCTCAGGTAGCCGTCCTCGTCGAGGGTGCCGATGTCACCGGTGTGGAACCAGCCGTCGGCCAGCGCCTCGGCGGTCGCGCCGGGGTTGTTCCAGTACTCCTTGAACAGGTGTTCGCCGTGCAGCAGCACCTCGCCGTCGTCGGCGATGCGCACGACCGAGCCCGGCAGCGGCTGGCCGACCGTGCCGATCTTCTGCCGGTCCCACGGGTTGAAGGCGGTCGCCGCGCAGGACTCCGTCAGGCCGTAGCCCTCCAGGACGGTGAAGCCGATGCCGCGGAAGAAGTGGCCCAGGCGCTCGCCCAGCGGGGCGCCGCCGGAGATCGCGTACTCGCCGCGGCCGCCGAGGACCGCGCGCAGCTTGCTGTAGACGAGCACGTCGAAGACCTTGTGCTTGATCCGCAGCCCGATGGACGGGCCCGACGGGGTGTCCCGCGCCCTGCTGTACGCGATCGCGGTGTCCGCCGCCTTGTCGAAGATCGCGCCCTTGCCGTCCGCCTGCGCCTTGGCGCGCGCCCCGTTGTAGACCTTCTCGAAGACGCGCGGCACGCCGAGGATCAGCGTCGGCCGGAAGGACGCCAGTTCGTCGGTGAGGTTCTTGATGTCCGGGACCGTGCCCAGCTTGATCGGCGCCATCATCGGCGCGATCTGCACCAGCCGGCCGAAGACGTGCGCGAGGGGCAGGAAGAGCAGCACGCTGCACTCCCCGGTGCGGAACAGCGGACGCAGCCGCTCCACCACGTTGCCGCACTCGGCGAAGAAGCTGCGGTGGGTGAGGACACAGCCCTTGGGCCGGCCGGTCGTGCCGGAGGTGTAGACGATGGTGGCCGGGTCGTCGGCCTTGGCGAGCGAGCTGCGCTCCTCGACCGCCTCGTCGGAGACGTCCTGGCCGAGCCGCCCGAGCTCCGCCACGCCCCCGCCCTCGATCTGCCAGACGTGTTTCAGCGCGGGCAGGGCGTCGCGCACCGACTCGACGGCCGCGGCGTGGGTGTCCAGCTCGACGAGGCAGGCGGTGGCGCCCGAGTCGGAGAGGATCCACCGCACCTGCTCCGGCGAGCTGGTCTCGTACACCGGCACGGTGACGGCGCCCGCGCACCAGATCGCGAAGTCCAGCAGCGTCCACTCGTACCGGGTGCGCGACATCAGGCCGACGCGGTCGCCCGGCTGCACACCGGAGGCGATGAGGCCCTTGGCGGCGGCGTGCACCTCGGCCAGGAAGGCGGTGGCGGTGACGTCCTGCCAGGCGCCGCCCGCCTTGCGCGCGATGACGGCGACGTCAGGGTGCTGCGCGGCGTTTCTGCGGACGATGTCGGTCAGGTTGCCGTCCGCAGGGACCTCGTACAAAGCCGGAAGGCTGAACTCGCGCAAGACTGCTGCTCCTCTTAGGGCGCCGGCGCCACGACGTTGTGCGATGCGACGGTGCGGTCCAAGGCTCGGGCGAGTGCTCGGGGGTCGCCAAGGGCTGCGGGCCACTGGTTGAATTCCTGAGCACGACTGGACTGCCCGGACGTTACCCGCCGGTATGGCTTCTTCGACAGGGGGTCCCGGCGAGATGTTCGCTGCGTCACACAGATTGCTTTTTCTCGCGCACAGTAGTTCATCCACTTACTGACTGGCCAGTAACCGCAGGTCCGGCTGTCACTGTTCACGTTTGCCCCACACGCCTACCCTTGATCGCCATGGCATCCACACCCTCCGGAAACCACAGGACGCGTGTTCATGTGGTCAGCGACGTCCACGGCAACGCGCGCGACCTGGCCCGGGCGGGCGACGGCGCGGACGCCCTGATCTGCCTCGGTGACCTCGTCCTCTTCCTCGACTACGCCGACCACTCGCGCGGCATCTTCCCCGACCTCTTCGGCGTGGAGAACGCCGACCGGATCGTCGCGCTGCGCACGGCCCGCCGCTTCGAGGAGGCCCGGGAACTGGGGGCGCGGCTGTGGGCCGGGGTCGGCGACGACCGGGCGGCGGTCATCGAACGGGCGGTGCGGGGACAGTACGCCGAGATGTTCGCGGCGTTCCCGACCCCGACGTACGCCACCTACGGCAACGTCGACATGCCGCCGCTCTGGCCGGAGTACGCCGGACCGGGGACGACCGTGCTGGACGGGGAGCGGGTGGAGATCGGCGGCCGGGTCTTCGGCTTCGTGGGCGGCGGCCTGCGCACGCCGATGCGCACGCCGTACGAGATCGACGACGAGGAGTACGCGGCGAAGATCGAGGCCGTGGGCGAGGTGGACGTGCTCTGCACGCACATCCCGCCCGAGGTGCCGGAACTCGTCTACGACACCGTCGCGCGCCGTTTCGAACGGGGCAGCCGGGCGCTGCTGGACGCGATCCGCCGCACCCGCCCCCGGTACTCGCTCTTCGGCCACGTCCACCAGCCGCTGGTGCGGCGGATGCGCATCGGGGCGACCGAATGCGTGAACGTGGGGCACTTCGCGGGGACCGGGAAGCCCTGGGCGCTGGAGTGGTGAGGCCGGTGCCCGGCGGGCGCGCGCCACGGGGTGAAGGCGGCAGGTCGGGTGCGCGGTAGCCTTCACGCTGCACACACGTGCGCACGCCGGCGCACGGGTGACCTCTCCCTACCGGCCCGCATCTGTGAGGAGCCACGGCGATGGCGGAACACACCAGCTCGAGCATCACGATCGATGCGGCACCGACCGAGGTCATGGCCGTCATCGCCGACTTCGCCCGCTACCCGGACTGGACCGGCGAGGTGAAGGAGGCGGAGGTCCTCGGCACCGACAGCGCCGGCCGCGCCGAGCAGGTACGGCTGGTCATGGACGCGGGCGCGATCAAGGACGACCAGACGCTGGCGTACACCTGGAGCGGTGAGCACGAGGTGTCCTGGACGCTGGTGAAGTCCCAGATGCTGCGGTCGCTGGACGGCTCGTACCTCCTCGCACCGGCGGGCGGCGGCACCGAGGTCACCTACCGGCTGACGGTGGACGTCAAGATCCCCATGCTCGGCATGATCAAGCGCAAGGCCGAGAAGGTCATCATCGACCGCGCGCTGGCGGGACTGAAGAAGCGGGTCGAGTCGGGCCGGTAGCACCGATTCCGGCGCGGACGCGGGCGTCGCCGGTCTGCCGTCCCTGCGCCGGCTCGGGGCCGACCCGGGTATGCCGCCCCTGCGCCGGCGCGGGCGTCGCCGGGGCCGACGCCCCCGTGCCGGTGCCGCACCGGTGCGGCCGGCGCCCACCGGTGGGCGGGCCGCCACCTCGGTGTCCGTTACCGTTCACCCTCATGCGCACCCTCCTGATCACCGGCCCCGGCGGCAGTGGCCGTACGACCGTTGCCGCGGCGACCGCACTCGGGGCGGCCGGTGCCGGCGTCAAGACGCTCGTGCTCAGCGCCGACCGCGCCGACACCCTGGGGGCCGCGCTCGGCGTGCCGACCGGGGCCGCCCCGGCACGGGTCACGCCCGCCCTCACCGCCTGGCGCCCCGACGCCGCCGCCGGCTTCCGCGACGACCTCACCGGGTTCCAGGACCGCGCCTCCACCGTCCTCGACCTGCTCGGCGCCTCCCGGCTGGACCCGGAGGAGGTCACCCCGCTGCCCGGCGCGGAGGAGCTGACCCTGCTGCGCGCGCTGCGGGACGCCGCCCTCTCCGAGTCCCACGACCTCCTCGTCGTCGACCTGCCGCCCACCCCGCAGGCCCTCGCCCTCCTCGCCCTCCCCGAGGAACTCCGCCGTTACCTGCGCCGCCTCCTCCCTCCCGAACGGCAGGCCGCCCGCGCCCTGCGCCCCGTCCTCGGACGCCTCGCCGGCGTCCCCATGCCCGCCGAGTGGCTGTACGAGACGACCGCCCGCTGGGACCTGGAGCTGGCCGCCGTGCAGGCCGTCCTCGCCGACCGGCGCACCGCCGTACGCCTGGTCGCCGAGCCGGGACCGGCCGGTGACGACGCCGTGCGCGACGCCCGCCTCGGCCTCGCCCTGCGCGCCCTGCCCGTCGAGTCCCTCGTCGCCAACCGCGTCCTGCCGGAGAGGGCCGACGACGCCGGCCCCCTCGCCGGGCTCGTGGCCCAGCAGCGGAAGTTCCTGGGGGAGTGGGACGACGCCCGGACCGTCGCCCACCTCGGCCGCGACCCCCGCGGCGGCGACGACCTCGCCGCGCTCTCCGTCCCCGGCGTCGACCCGGCGCCCTCCCCGGTCGAGTGGCCGGTGTCCGACCGGCTGGCCGACGACGGCGTGCTCGTGTGGCACATCCCCCTGCCCGGCGTCATACGCGACGACCTCGACCTCGTCCGGCGCGGCGACGAACTCGTCGTCACCGCCGGTCCGTTCCGCCGGATCGTCGCGCTGCCCTCCGCCCTGCGCCGCTGTACCGTCGACGGAGCCGGCCTGCGCGAGGGCGAACTGCGCGTCCGGTTCGCACCGGATCCCGCGCTGTGGCCGCGGACCCGGTGAACGCCGTACCGCCGTTCGGGTACCGTCGGAGAGACGAACCGTAGTCAGGAGTCCGTCATGAGCGAAGAGCTCCCCCCGCCCGACGCCGGTCAGCACGAGGCCGTCGCCGAGGGGCCGCGCGCCACCGACGCCGACGCCTGGTCCACCGCCTGCGCCGAGGACCTCGCGGCGGAGAAGGCCCGCCGCCAGGACCGCGACGGCCCGCCTCCCGGCTCCGCCGCCGAGGAACTGCGCAAGTTCGTCGACAGCGTCGCCGACAAGCTCGCCGGCCTCCCCTCCTCCCCCCTGCTCGGCGCGGTCGCCGGACCCGCCGCCCAGCAGGTGGTGCGTCAGGTCGTCCAGCAGGCCAAGGCCGCCGTCGAACCCGTCCTGGAGCGCAACCCGGACGTCTTCGACCACCTCGCCAAGGCCGGCGGCGAACTGCTCGCCGCCTACCGCTCCGCCGTCCAGCACCAGGAGACGCGCTGGACGGCCCGCGCCCACGACCCGGCCCAGGACCCGCGCGGGCGTCCCGAGGGCGACGACGGCACCGGCGGCCCCGGGCAGCGCATCGACCTGGACTGACCCACCCTCCTCGCCCACCCCTGTCGCCCACCCCGTCGCCGTCGGCCCGGCGCGTCCGCCGGGCGGACGGCCGGACCCCGACGGCAGGGCCTCGGGTACGGTTGGCCGTAGCGGGGCTCGACCGAAACTGAGGGATTCATGGGACTCACCATCGGCGTCGACATCGGCGGCACGAAGATCGCGGCCGGCGTGGTCGACGAGGAAGGCAACATCCTCTCGACCTTCAAGGTGCCCACCCCCACCACGCCCGAGGCCATCGTGGACGCCATCGCCTCGGCGGTGGAGGGGGCGCGCGCCGGGCACGACATCGTCGGCGTGGGCATCGGCGCCGCCGGATACGTCAACCGGCAGCGCTCGACGGTCTACTTCGCGCCGAACATCGACTGGCGCAACGAGCCGCTCAAGGAGAAGGTCGAGGCCCGCGTGGGCCTCCCGGTCGTCGTGGAGAACGACGCCAACGCCGCCGCCTGGGGCGAGTACAAGTTCGGCGCCGGCAAGGGCCACCGCAACGTCATCTGCATCACGCTCGGCACCGGACTCGGCGGCGGCATCATCATCGGCAACAAGCTGCGCCGCGGACACTTCGGCGTGGCCGCCGAGTTCGGCCACATCCGCATGGTGCCGGACGGCCTGCTGTGCGGCTGCGGCTCGCAGGGCTGCTGGGAGCAGTACGCCTCCGGCCGCGCCCTCGTGCGGTACGCCAAGCAGCGTGCCAACGCCACCCCCGAGCGCGCCGAGGTGCTCCTGGGCCTCGGTGACGGCACCCCCGAGGGCATCGAGGGCAAGCACATCTCCATGGCCGCCCGCCAGGGCGACCCGGTCGCGGTCGACTCCTACCGCGAGCTCGCCCGCTGGGCCGGCGCCGGCCTCGCCGACCTCGCCTCCCTCTTCGACCCGTCCGCCTTCATCGTCGGCGGCGGTCTCTCCGACGAGGGCGACCTGGTGCTCGACCCGATCCGCACGTCCTACAAGCGCTGGCTGGTCGGGGGCAACTGGCGCCCGGTCGCCGACGTGATCGCCGCCCAGCTCGGCAACAAGGCGGGCCTGGTGGGCGCGGCCGACCTGGCCCGCGAACCCGACCCGATCATGTGACGGACACCGTCCGAGGCACCGGCGGCCCCGCACCCCGTGAAGGGGGGCGGGGCCGCCCGCCTTCACGGCCCGCCTTCACGGCGAGGCACGGGCGGGCCCTGCCGGGGCGGCCGCCGCCGAGCGGGACCCGAGGCAGCCAAGAGGGGCCCGGGGAACGGCGGACAGCCGCCCTCCCCGCCCGCTCACGACCTATCGTGACGGTATGGTGACGCCCCCGCTCGACAGCTCCCGCACCGAAGCCGACGGCTCCGCCGTCCTCCGCGTCCTCAGCTACAACATCCGCTCGATGCGCGACGACACCGCCGCCCTCGCCCGCGTGATCGCCGCCTGCGCCCCCGACCTGGTCCTCGTCCAGGAAGCCCCCCGCTTCTTCCGCTGGCGCAAGAAGCTCGCCCGGCTGGCGGCCGCCTCCGGGCTGGTGATCCTCACCGGCGGTGGCACGGCCGCCGGACCGGCCGTCCTGTGCTCACTGCGGGCCACCGTCGAGCGCACCGAGGACGTGCTCCTGCCCCTCACCCCCGGACAGCACCGGCGCGGTCTCGCCACCGCCGTCGTCCGCTTCGCGGGCGTCCGGCTGGGGGTCCTCAGCTGTCATCTCGGTCTGCACCGCGGCGAGCGGTACGACCAGGCCGGGATGGTGCTCGACCGGCTCGCCGGGATGGGCGTGGAACACGCCGTCGCGGGCGGCGACCTCAACGAGGGGCCGGGCGGCCGCGCCTTCGCCCGCCTCACCGCCGGCCTCCAGGACTGCCGGGCCGTAGCCCCCTGGGGCGGCGACCTCACCTTTCCGTCCACCGGCCCCGACCGCCGTATCGACGCGGTCCTCGCGACCAAGGGGGTGGAGGTGCTGGGCTGCGGAGTCCCCGTCGGACACCCCGGGGTCACGGGCACCGACCTGAGGGCGGCCACGGACCACCTCCCGGTGCTGGCCGCCCTCCGAGTGCCGGGCGTCTAGTTTCAGTGCCGGGCGTCTAGTTTCCAGGTCGTCGTCCCGGCACGACGGGCGGCCGGGGTCGGGATCAGACCACCGCTCCGCTTCCCGGATCGCCGTCGTCCTCGTCGTCCGTCCGCATCCGGGCCACCAGCGTGGCGAAGCCGCCGAGGAAGCCGCCGATGCCGACCGTCGCCAGCCACCAGGTCATCTCCCAGCCGAGCAGCACCGACAGCAGGAGCAGGACAGGGCCGCCGACCACCCCGAGCCAGGCGAATCTGGCGGTCGTGTCGGCGGCGGGCAGCGGCGGCGGCTCGGGCGGGACGAAGTGACCCTCGTCGTCCTCGTCGAGGTCGGCCTCGGACGGCTTGCCGGGCGTGTAGTCGCGCGGGCCGACGCCGGGCGCGAAGGAGACCGAACCGCCCAGCGGCTTCACGGGCTCGGCCTCGTCCCCGGACCCCGGCTCGGAACCGGCGCCGGAGTCGGCGCCCGGACCGGTTCCGGAACCGGCGCCCGAGTCGGCGCCCGGACCGGAGCCGGAAGCCGGGCCGTCGGCGCTCCCGGTGCCGGTGCTGCTGCCGCTGCCGACGACGGCGGGACCGGAGCCGTCGTCGTTCGGCTCCGCTTCCAGCAGTGCCAGGTCCTCGACCGACTTGAACGGCTTGGCGCCCGGCGGATCCGCGGGCTCCTCGCCGTACCCCGCGACGATCGCCGCCCACGCGGCCTCCTCGTCGAAGGGCACGCTCTGCTCCTCCGGCTCGCGGCCGCGGCCGCCCGCGCGATCGTCGCGGTGCCCGCGGCCGTCGCGGTCCTCGCGCCTCTCGCGGTCCTCACGGTCCTCGCGGTCGGAGTCGTGCTCAGCCACCTGCCGTCGTCCCTTCCTTGCCGACACTGGGTGCGAGCCGGCCGATGAACGCGAGGCTCTCCTCGAAGATCCGGTCCGCGTCGTGGTCCAACGTCGCCACGTGGTAGCTCTGTTCCAGCAGCACCTCGGTCACGTCCGTCGACGACACCCGGCTGAGGATCCGGGCCGGGTCGGCGGCCGGCACGACATGGTCGCGCGCGCTGCGCAGGAGCAGCAGTGGCTGGGTGACCTGCGGCAGCTCCTTGTCGACCAGCCGCAGGAAGACCCGCAGGGAGTGCGCCGCGTGCAGCGGCACCCGGTCGTAGCCGATCTCCTCGACGCCCTCCTTCGCGATGTCGCTCGTGATCCCCTTCACGGTCCGCACCAGGTGGCGGGCGACGGGGAGGGCGTACGCGGACAGGCCGTGCACCTTGTTCGCCGGGTTGACGAGGACGACCCCGGCGACGTCGTCGCCGTGCTGTGCGGCGAGCCGCAGGGCCAGCGCGCCGCCCATCGACAGGCCGGCCACGAACACCTTGGCGCAGCGGCCGCGCAGGACGCGCAGCTCGCGGTCCAGCTCCGCGTACCAGTCCTGCCAGCCGGTGACCGCCATGTCCTCCCAGCGGGTGCCGTGCCCCGGCAGCAGGGGCACGGCGACGGTCGGACCGTGCCCGGCGAGGTGCTGCGCCCAGGGGCGCAGCGACTGCGGGGAACCGGTGAAGCCGTGGCAGAGGAGGACTCCGACCTCTCCGCCTTCATGGCGGTACGGCTCGGCTCCAGCAAGGACCGGCACCTTCGGTCTCCCGTCTCGTCAGGTGGTCGGGTGGTCGGGTGGTCTGCATGGCAGGGGCGTGTGCTTCACCGTACGCGACCGCACGGACACCGACCAGGGTCGTCGGGACCATTGACGCCGCGCCGGGTTAAGGTCTGATCGACACACACAGGAGGCAGTCGGTTGTTGTACGGCGCGATGAAGGTTTCCATCGGGGGGCCACTGAAGATGATCTTCAGGCCCTGGGTGGAAGGCCTGGAGAACGTTCCCGCCGAGGGCCCCGCGATCCTGGCGAGCAACCACCTGTCCTTCTCGGACTCGTTCTTCCTGCCCGCGGTCCTCGACCGCAAGGTCACGTTCATCGCCAAGGCCGAGTACTTCACCACGCCCGGTGTGAAGGGCCGGCTGACGGCGGCCTTCTTCAAGGGCGTCGGCCAGCTCCCGGTGGACCGCTCCGGTGCGCGCGGCGCGGGCGAGGCGGCGATCAGGAGCGGCATAGAGGTCCTGGAGAGCGGTGAGCTGTTCGGGATCTACCCGGAGGGCACCCGCTCGCCCGACGGCCGCCTCTACCGGGGCAAGCCCGGCGGCCTCGCGCGCGTGGCGCTGGCCACGGGCGCGCCGGTGATCCCCGTCGCCATGATCGACACCGAGAAGATCCAGCCGCCCGGCCAGGTGATGCCGAAGGTGATGCGGCCCGGCATCCGCATCGGCAGGCCGCTGGACTTCAGCCGCTACCACGGCATGGACCACGACCGCTTCGTGCTCCGCGCACTGACCGACGAGGTCATGTACGAGATCATGAAGCTCTCCGGCCAGGAGTACGTCGACATGTACGCGACCGCCGCCAAGCGGCAGATCGCGGAGGCGGCGAAGGCCGAGAAGGAGGCCGGGAAGGCCGGCCGGGAGGCAGACAAGGCCGCGAAGGCGGCGCTCGCCCAGGCGGAGAAGGACCAGGCGGACAAGGAGAAGTCCGAGAGAACCGAGTCCTAGACGGGCAGTCCGGGACAGGGGGGTGGGGGACGTGCCGAAGCGCGAAAGAGTCATGAGGATGTCGGTCGAGCTGCCGCTGTGGCGTGCGCTCACCGCCTACCGGGTCCTGACCATGCTGTACGCGGTCGGGCTCTTCGCCACCGCCTACGACCGGTTCGTCCGCCCCGGCCTCGCCATCGGCTACTACGTCGTCCTGTGCGGCTGGACCCTCGCCACCCTGCCCCGCGTGCAGAACGCGGCCGCCTGCACCAAGCGGTTCCTCGCCGTCGACCTCACCGTCGCGCTCACCGGCATCCTGCTGACCCCGCTCGCCGACGCCCACCAGCGGATCGTCGAGGGCGGCCCGACCCTGCCGTCGATATGGACCGCCGGCTCGGTCCTCGCGTTCGCCGTCAAGGGCGGCTGGCGCTGGGCCGCGTTCGCCTCCACCGCCGTCGCCGTCGCCAACCTCCTGGAGCGCGGCGCCCCCGCCCGCGACACCGTCCACAACGTGATCCTCGTCTGGGTCGCCGCCATCGCCATCGGCTACGTCGTCGAGGTGGCCCGCGCCTCCGAGCGCACCCTCGCCCGCGCCCTGGAGATCGAGGCCGCGACCCGGGAACGGGAGCGGCTCGCCCGCGACATCCACGACAGCGTCCTCCAGGTGCTGGCCATGGTGCAGCGGCGGGGCGCGGTCATCGGCGGCGAGGCGGCCGAACTGGGCAGGATGGCCGGCGAGCAGGAGGTCGCGCTGCGCACCCTGGTCTCCGGCGGGCTCGTGCCCCCGTCCCGGGTGTCGGAGGACGGGGCCGAGGGGGCCGTCGTCCGCACGGTGGAGGTCCCCCCGGCCGGCGGGGACGGCGACGGGCCCGTGGACCTGCGCGCGCTGCTCGCGCCCTTCGCCGCCGCCCGGGTCAGCCTCGCCGAGCCCGGCGCCCCGGTGCCGCTGCCGCCCGCCGCCGCCCGCGAACTGGCCGCGGCCGTCGGGGCCGCGCTGGACAACGTGCGCCGGCACGCGGGGGAGGGCGCCCGGGCCTGGATCCTGGTCGAGGACGAGCCCGACGCGGTGATCGTCACCGTACGGGACGACGGGCCGGGCATTCCGGAGGGGCGGCTCGCGCAGGCCGAGGGCGAGGGACGGCTCGGGGTCGCCCAGTCGATCCGGGGCCGGCTGCGGGACCTCGGCGGCAGCGCCGAGCTGGTCTCGACACCGGGACAGGGCACGGAGGTCGAACTGACCGTGCCCAAGAAGGACATGACGGACGCACGGGGGAAGGCGGGCACACGATGAGCGCGGAACAGGGCGGCGGCGCGGGAGCGCGGGGCCCGATCAAGGTCATGGTGGTCGACGACCACCCCATGTGGCGCGACGCCGTCGCCCGGGACCTCGCCGAGTCCGGGTTCGAGGTGGTCGCCACCGCCGGCGACGGCGAGCAGGCCGTGCGCCGCGCCCGCGCCACCACGCCCGACGTGCTCGTGCTGGACCTGAACCTGCCGGTGAAACCGGGTGTACAGGTCTGCAAGGAGGTCGTCGGCGCGAACCCCGCCCTGCGCGTCCTCGTCCTCTCCGCGAGCGGCGAGCACGCCGACGTGCTGGAGGCGGTGAAGTCCGGCGCCACCGGCTACCTGCTGAAGTCGGCGTCCACGGAGGACCTGCTGGACGCGGTGCGCCGTACGGCCGTCGGCGACCCGGTGTTCACCCCCGGCCTCGCCGGCCTGGTCCTCGGCGAGTACCGCCGCCTCGCCTCCGAGCCCGCCCCCGCCACCGGCGCCGACGAGCCGAACGCGCCCCGGCTGACCGACCGCGAGACGGAGGTGCTGCGCCTGGTCGCCAAGGGACTGAGCTACAAGCAGATCGCCGAACGCCTCGTCATCTCCCACCGCACGGTGCAGAACCACGTGCAGAACACCCTCGGCAAGCTCCAGCTGCACAACCGCGTCGAACTGGTCCGGTACGCGATAGAGCGCGGCCTCGACGACGAGTGACCCCCGACGGCACCACCCGTCAACGCCCCGGCCGTTCACCGGAATTGTGCCGACCCAGGCATATCGGTGTGAGCTGGATCACTATTACCGTGACTCCTCGTCGGGCCACCGCGGCGAAGGGACACGTCCATGCGCGTCGGAGTACTGACCGGAGGCGGCGACTGCCCCGGCCTCAACGCCGTCATCAGAGCCGTCGTCCGCAAGGGGGTGCAGGAGTACGGCCATGAGTTCGTCGGCTACCGGGACGGCTGGCGGGGCCCCCTCGACGGCACCTCGGTCCGCCTCGACATCCCCGCCGTACGCGGCATCCTGCCCCGCGGCGGCACCGTCCTCGGCTCCTCGCGGACCAACCCGCTGAAGACCGAGGACGGCGTCCGCCGCATCAAGGACACCCTCGCCGGGCACGGGGTCGACGCCCTGATCACCATCGGCGGCGAGGACACCCTCGGCGTCGCCGCCCGCCTCTCCGACGAGCACGGAGTGCCCTGCGTCGGCGTGCCGAAGACGATCGACAACGACCTGTCCGCCACCGACTACACCTTCGGCTTCGACACGGCGGTCTCCATCGCCACGGAGGCCATCGACCGCCTGCACACCACCGCCGAGTCCCATATGCGGGTGCTGGTGGTGGAGGTGATGGGCCGTCACGCGGGCTGGATCGCCCTGCACTCGGGCCTGGCCGGCGGCGCCAACGTCATCCTCGTCCCCGAGCAGCCCTTCGACGTTGAGCAGGTCTGCGCCTGGGTCACCTCCCGTTTCCGGTCCTCGTACGCGCCGATCGTGGTCGTCGCCGAGGGGGCGGTGCCCAGGGACGGCGACGCCGTGCTGAAGGACGCCTCCCTCGACTCCTTCGGGCACGTCCGCCTCTCCGGCGTGGGCGAGTGGCTCGCCCAGGAGATCGAGAAGCGGACCGGCAAGGAGGCCCGCACGACGGTGCTGGGCCACGTCCAGCGCGGCGGGACGCCGAGCGCGTTCGACCGCTGGCTCGCCACCCGCTTCGGCCTGCACGCCGTCGACGCCGTCCACGAGCGCGACTTCGGCACGATGGTGGCCCTGCGCGGCACGGACATCGTCCGCGTGCCGCTCGCGGAGGCGACGGCCCGGCTGAAGACGGTGGACCCGAAGCTGTACGCCGAGGTGGGGGTGTTCTTCGGCTGAAGCCCCGGGCGCGGGTCCTATATTCGGCCCGTCAGCCGGCGGAACGCAGGCCTACGGAACGGGAGCGGCCATGGAGATCCTCGCCTTCGGCGTCCAGGCGGACGAGAAGCCCCTCATCGAGCAGGCCTTCGTCGCCCCCCACGAGGTCCGCTGCCTGGACGTGTTCCTCACCGAGGACACCGCCCCCATCGCGGCCGGCCACGAGGTGATCTCCACCAGCGTCAACGCCGACCTCGGCGGGCCCGTCCTGGAGGCCCTCGCGGCCGGCGGCACCCGGATGATCGCCCAGCGCTCCACCGGCTTCAACAACATCGACCTCGACGTCGCCGAACGGCTCGGCATGACCGTCGCCCGCGTCTCGTCCTACTCGCCGTACTCCGTCGCCGAGTTCGCGTGGACCCTGGCCCTCGCGGTCAACCGCCGGGTCGTCCGGGCCTCCACCCGCACCCGCGACTTCGACTTCCGCCTCGACGGCCTGATGGGCCGCGACCTGCACGGCCGCACGGCCGGCGTGCTCGGCACGGGCAAGATCGGCGAGGCCTTCACCCGGATCGCCCACGGCTTCGGCATGCGCCTGCTGGGCTGGGACGTCGCCGAGAACCCCGCCTGCATGGAACTCGGCATGCGGTACGTCACCAAGGAGCGGCTCCTCGCCGAGTCCGACGTGGTCAGCCTGCACGTCCCCCTGATGGCGGAGACCTGGCACCTCATCGACGCCGCCGCCCTGAGGACCATGAAGGCCGACGCCATCCTGGTCAACTCCAGCCGCGGCGGGCTGATCGACACCGCGGCCCTCGTCGCGGAGCTGCGCGAGGGCCGCTTCACCGGCGTCGGCCTGGACGTCTACGAGGCGGAGGCGGGCCTGTTCTTCCTCGACAAGTCCCTGGAGGCCATCTCGGACGACACCCTGGCCCGCCTGGTCACCTTCCCGAACGTCCTGGTCACCTCCCACCAGGCGTACTACACCGCGGACGCCGTCGGCGAGATCGTCGACGCCACGGTGCGCAACGTCGTGGACTACAGCGCGGGCCGCCGCTCGGAGAACGTGCTGGTGCCGCGGAACTGACCCACCAGCTCCCGGACGACGGCCGCCCCGTTCAGCGTGAGCACCGACTCCGGATGGAACTGCACACCGGCGAAGCCCGGCCCGCGCAGGGCGTGCACCTCGCCGTTCGCGGCCCGGCTCACCTCCACCCGGTGCGCCGCCAGCTCCGCCAGGGCGTCGTCGTCGCACCGCGCCACGAAGCTGTTGTAGAAGCCGACCGTCTCCGGCCGCCCGAACAGGTCGATCTCCGTCTGCGCCCCCTGGTACGGCACCTCCTTGCGGACGATGTCCAGCCCCAGCTCCGCCGCGATCAGCTCGTGCCCCAGGCAGACGCCGAGCACGCCGTGCCGGTGCTCCCGGACCACCCGCGCGGTCAGGTCCCGCAGGAAGGCCATCTTGGGGTCGCCCAGGTCGGACGGGTCACCGGGACCGGGGCCCAGGACGAGCGGCCCCCCGTGCGCGAGCACCGCCTCCCGCAGTCCCGGCTCGTCGTACCGCCGTACCGACACCTCCAGCCCGCCCGACCGCAGCACGTGCGCCAGCATCGCGGTGAAGGTGTCCTCGGCGTCGACCACGAGGGCGTGCCCGTCCAGCTCCCGGGACCGTTCCTGCATCCGCAGCCAGAACGGCGCCAGCGCGCCCCGCCGCCCGTCCAGCGCGGCCCGCACCCGCGGGTCGTCGGCGAGCCGGGGCCGTGCGGCCTCCGTGCGCGGCCGCCCCGGCCGCACCCCCAGCGCGGCCAGCACCCCCGCCGCCTTGGCGTGCGTCTCGGCGACCTCGCCCGCCGGGTCCGAGCCGCGCACCAGCGTGGCCCCGACCGGTACCCGCAGCCGTCCGGCCGCGTCGATGTCGGCGGTGCGGATGAGGATGGGCGAGTCCAGGGTCTGGGCGCCGCCCGAGTCCCTGCCGATCAGCGCCAGCGCCCCCGCGTAGTAGCCGCGCCCGCCGGTCTCGTACCGCTCGATCACCCGGCAGGCGTTCTGCACGGGCGAGCCGGTGACGGTCGCCGCGAACATGGTCTCGCGCAGCACGTCCCGCACGTCCAGCGAGGACTTCCCGCGCAGCTCGTACTCGGTGTGCGCGAGGTGCGCCATCTCCTTCAGCCGCGGCCCGACCACCACCCCGCCCATGTCGCCGACCGTGCACATCATCTTGAGCTCCTCGTCGACGACCATCGACAGCTCCTCGATCTCCTTGCCGTCGGCGAGGAACCGCAGCAGGTGGTCGGGGGTCGGGCCCCCGTCCGGGTAGCGGTACGTCCCGCTGATCGGGTTCATCACCACCGTCCCGCCGGACATGCGCACGTGCACCTCGGGGCTGGCGCCGACCAGGGTGCGGTCCCCGGTGTGCACCACGAACGTCCAGTACGCGCCCCGCTCGCCCTCCAGCAGCCGCCGGAACAGCGCGAGCGCGTTCGCCCGGGAGAAGCCGGCGACCTCCCCCTCGTACGTCCGCCGGATGACGAAGTTCGCCCCCTCGCCCCGCCCGATCTCGTCCCGCAGCACCCGGCCGACGATCTCCGCGTACTCCTCGTCGCCGACGTCGAAGCCGCCGCCCGCGACCCGGACCTCGTGCGCGGGGAGCTGTGCCAGGGCCTCGGCGAGCGGGATCCCGTACCGCTCCTCGGGGACCAGGACGGTGAGCGGGGTGCCGTCGTCGCGGACGTCGAAGCCGCGCTCGCGGAGCTGCCGGAAGGGGACCAGGGCGAGGCCCTCGTCGGGCAGGTCGGCGAGGCGGTCGTGGTCGGCGACCGGGCCGATGAGCAGGTCGACGGTGTGCTCGTCGTGGCCCGGCGTACGGCGGCGCAGCAGGGCGAACGGGCGGGGATCGTCCAGCAGGTCGAGCAGGTGCATGGGTTCCGTGTCCTTCTCGCTGGGAGGAACGGCCCGTGCCCGGAAAGCACCGAAGGCCGCCCCTCGGGCGGCCTTCGCGAAGTCGTGCGTACGCGCAGTCAGTGGGCCGCCGGATGAGCGGTCCACCACCAGTTCTGGGTCGAAAGCGCGAACATGCGACGCACCCTACCCCACCCGCCCCGCGCCCACAGGTGAGCGGTAGCCCGTCTCACCTGTCGAGCCGGGCTAAAACGACTGGACACGACCCCGTAATGTTGAGGACGTGACCGTGAACGCTAAGACCAGCGCGAGCGCTGGCAACACCTGGCGAAACCTGCCCGCGGCGCAGCAGCCCGAGTACCCCGACGCCGAGGCTCTGCGCGCAGTGATCGCGGACCTCGAGTCGTATCCGCCGCTCGTCTTCGCGGGCGAGTGCGACCAGCTGCGCGCCCGGATGGCGGCCGTCGCCAAGGGCGAGGCGTTCCTCCTCCAGGGCGGCGACTGCGCCGAGGCCTTCGACGCGGTGTCCGCCGACCACATCCGCAACAAGCTCAAGACGCTGCTCCAGATGGGCGCCGTGCTCACGTACGCCGCGTCCGTGCCGGTGGTGAAGGTCGGCCGGATCGCCGGCCAGTACTCCAAGCCGCGCTCCAAGCCGACCGAGACCCGCGACGGCGTGACCCTGCCGACCTACCGGGGCGACTCCGTCAACGGCTTCGACTTCACCGAAGCGGCCCGCGTCCCGGACCCCGAGCGGCTGAAGCGGATGTACCACACGTCGGCGTCCACGCTGAACCTGGTGCGCGCCTTCACCACCGGCGGCTACGCCGACCTGCGCCAGGTCCACGCCTGGAACCAGGACTTCGTGAAGTCGTCCCCCTCCGGCCAGCGCTACGAGCAGCTCGCCCGCGAGATCGACAACGCGCTGAACTTCATGCACGCCTGCGGGGCGGACCCGGAGGAGTTCAAGACGGTCGAGTTCTACTCCTCGCACGAGGCGCTGCTGCTCGACTACGAGTCGGCGCTCACCCGCGTCGACTCCCGCACGGGACAGCTGTACGACGTCTCCGCGCACATGGTGTGGATCGGTGAGCGCACGCGCCAGCTGGACCACGCGCACATCGAGTTCGCCTCGAAGATCCGCAACCCCATCGGGATCAAGCTGGGGCCGACGACGACGGCCGAGGAGGCGCTCCAGTACGTCGAGCGCCTCGACCCGGACCGCGAGCCGGGCCGGCTGACCTTCATCGTGCGCATGGGCGCCGACAAGGTCCGCGACAAGCTGCCCGAGCTGGTGGAGAAGGTCACGGCGTCGGGCGCGACCGTGGCCTGGGTGACCGACCCGATGCACGGCAACACCTTCGAGGCGGCCTCCGGGCACAAGACGCGTCGCTTCGACGACGTGCTGGACGAGGTCAAGGGCTTCTTCGAGGTCCACAAGGCCCTCGGCACCCACCCGGGCGGTATCCACGTCGAGCTGACCGGTGACGACGTCACCGAGTGCGTGGGCGGCGGCGACGAGATCTTCGTCGACGACCTGCACCAGCGCTACGAGACGGCGTGCGACCCGCGGCTCAACCGCAGCCAGTCGCTCGACCTGGCGTTCCTCGTCGCGGAGATGTACAGGGACCAGTAGCGGTTCGCCTGTTGCAGGAGCGTGCACTGGGGCGCGGATCACATACGATCCGCGCCCCACGGCACTTTTACGCCACCTGTGGTCCGGGTAAGGTTAGGTTAGCCTCACCGATCAACGGGTTCCAGCCATGTCGGTTCGGCGCTACTCATGTTCCCGGCGGGAGGTGGACCGCGTGTACGTCTGCAGCTGCTTCGGTGTGACCGAAGCGCAGGTCAAGCAGCACGCGGAGAGGGGTGCCTGTACACCCCGGCAGATCGCCTCCGCCTGTAAGGCCGGCACGGACTGCGGGTCCTGTGTACGTCGGATTCAGGCCATACTCGGCCGCGGCGCATGCCCGCGCCGTGAGCTCGCGGACCAGGGCAAGCCGGTCCTCTCCGAGCTCGACGAAGCGGCCTGACTCAGCTCTCCGGCTGCTCGATGAGCTGCGCGATGTACAGCGCCTCGCCGAGCTTCTCCAGCAGGTCCAGCTGGGTGTCGAGGTAGTCGATGTGGTGCTCCTCGTCCGCGAGGATCGACTCGAAGATGTTGGCGGACGTGATGTCGCCCTTCTCGCGCATCACCTTGATCCCGCGCCGGAGGCGGTCGATGGCCTCGACCTCGACCTGCCGGTCGGCCTCGAACATCTCCCTGACGGTCTGGCCCACGCGGACGTGGAACAGCCGCTGGTAGTTCGGCAGGCCCTCCAGGAAGAGGATCCGGTCGGTGAGCACCTCGGCGTGCTTCATCTCGTCGAACGACTCGTGCCGCGTGTACTTCGCGAGCTTCGTCCAGCCGAAGTTCTCCTGCATCTTGGCGTGGAGGAAGTACTGGTTGATCGCGGTGAGCTCGCCGGTGAGCTGCTCGTTGAGGAACTCGATGACCTCGGGGTCGCCCTGCATCGCAGAGGCTCCTTCCACGTCGGGATTTCGGGAGGTTGCCGCCGCATGATTTCACCGGTGCGCAAGATCGTCCAGTAAGTGCGTACTTAGTAAGTAAGTGCATGCTTAGTATGAGTTGCCCGTTTTCGGGAAGGGTCGGTCCTCCCCATCGTTCCCGGTCTGTCAGGATGGAGTCATGGGTCATCCGGTGGAGCGAGAACCAGGAGAAGCAGCAGCGTCCGAGCTTCCGCCGGGACAGCGACTGCAGCGGGGCTGGCCCGTCACGCACTATGGCCCCGTCCCCAAATTCCGGGCCGAACGCTGGGAGTTCCGGGTCTTCGGTGTCACCGCCGACGGCGACAAGCACTGCTGGACCCACGAGGAGTTCACGGCCCTGCCGCACACCACGGTCGTGGCCGATCTGCACTGCGTGACGAAGTTCAGCATGCTCGGCGCCGAGTGGGGCGGGATCCCCGCCCGGACGATCCTGGACATCGCGCCCCCCGCGGACGACGTCACCCATGTGATGGTGTGGGCGGAGTACGGGTTCAGCTCCAACCTGCGCCTGTCGGACTTCGCCTCCGACCGCACCCTCTTCGCCACCCACAAGGACGGCGAACTGCTCACCGCCGAGCACGGCTTCCCGCTCCGCCTGATCGTCCCCCACCTGTACGCCTGGAAGGGCCCGAAATGGGTCCGCGGTGTCGAGTACATGACGGCCGACCGCCGGGGCTTCTGGGAGGAGCGCGGCTACCACAACATCGGCGACCCCTGGCGGGAACAGCGCTACTCGTACCAGGAGGGGCCGGGAGACGGTCCGGAGCTCTGACCTGCGGGGTTCCGCACGCAGGCCACCCGCCGCCTCAGCCGTCCCGCAGCTTCTTCAGCCGTTCCACGTCCGCCGCGTGCCCCTCCTGCCCGCCCGGGGTCTCGATGACCAGCGGGACCCCCGCGGTCGCCGGGTGGGTCATCAGGGCGCGGAACGGGTCCTCGCCGATGTGTCCGGCGCCGATGTTCGCGTGCCGGTCCTTGTGGGCCCCGACGACGTCCTTGGAGTCGTTGGCGTGGATCAGCTTCAGCCGGCCCTCGCCCACCGTGTCCACCAGCAGATCGAGGGTCCGGTGCATCCCGGACGGCCCGGTCAGGTCGTGGCCGGCCGCGAAGACGTGGCAGGTGTCCAGGCACACGCCCAGCTTCGGATGGGCGTCCAGCGCCTCGAAGTACGGCCCGAAGTCCCAGGTCCGCGAGCAGAGCGAGGAGCCCTGGCCGGCGGTCGACTCCAGCAGCAGGAAGGGGTCGTCGTCGTGGGTCAGCTCGTCCAGCAGCGGCAGCAGGCGCTCACGGACCTGCCGCAGCGCCACCGACCGCTCCCGCCCGCCCGTCGCGCTCCCGGTGTGCAGGACCACGCCCAGCGCGCCGATCTCCC
The DNA here is from genome assembly GCF_042888135.1 of Streptomyces sp. NPDC003247. Classification (NCBI taxonomy): domain Bacteria; kingdom Bacillati; phylum Actinomycetota; class Actinomycetes; order Kitasatosporales; family Streptomycetaceae; genus Streptomyces; species Streptomyces sp. NPDC003247. Next base: position 203,153 of record NZ_JBIAPF010000001.1, on the reverse strand, counting down.
GGCCCCGGCGCAGCGAGTGCCGCAGCGACTCCACCGACTTCTCGACCGTGGCCTCGGTGTGCGAACCGAAGTTGATCAGATACGGCGCGTGCACGTACGCCGGGATCGAGTCCGCCGCGCACGCCTCCCGGAACGCCTCGTCCTGCCGGGGGTTGCCGGCCGGGGTGGCCCAGCCGCGCGGGTTCGCCACGAAGACCTGGACCGTCTCCGCCTTGAGCTCACGGGCGTACGACAGCCCCACGGAGTGCAGTCCGCCGGCCACCGGGACATGGCCCCCGACGGGGTTGCGGGACGGGAAGGGGAAGGCGGGGGATGCGGGGGCGGCGGCGCGGGACTGCTGACGTGTCACCCGTTCAGGGTGCCATGCCCCGGGGACCGCCCGGTCACCGGATGGTGATCGTGACCGTCGACCCCTTGGGCGCCATCTCGCCGGCCTCCACCGACTGGCTCTTCACGGTGTCGCCGAACAGCCCGAGCAGCCCGCGGTCCTCCTCGACCTCGAAGCCGGACTCCTCCAGCAGCTTCGTCGCGTCGTCGACGCTCGCGCCCACCACGTCCGGCACCTCGACCATCTCCGGGCCCTTGGACAGGGTCAGCGTCACGGTGTCGCCCTCGGCGAGCTGCCGGTCCGCACCCGGCGACTGGGCGGCGACCGAGCCCTTGTCGTACTCGGAGTTGATCCTCTCGGTGGCGACCTTCACCTTCAGTCCGGCCTCCTCCAGCTCGGCCCTGGCGTCGGCCAGGTCGTCACCGGTGACGTCCGGGACGTCGACCGGGCTGCCCTTGCTGACGACGAGGGAGACCGCCGTGCCCGCCCGCCGCTCCGTGCCCGCCTCGGGGTCGCTGCTGATCACGGCCCCCTTGGCGACGTCCTCGCTGAACGCCTGCGTGACCAGGCCCGGCTCCAGGCCGTCCTCCTTCAGCTGCGCCTTGGCCTGGGCCAGCCGGGTGCCCTTCAGATAGGGCACCTTCACGGTCTCGGGGCCGTCGGAGACGACGAGGGAGACGGCGTCGTTCTTGCGGATGCGGGAGCCCGGCTCCGGGTCGGTGCTGATGACCGTGCCCCGCTCGACCGTGTCGCTGTACTCGTGCTCGATGCCGCCGACCTCCAGCCCGGCCGCCTCCAGCCGCTCCTCGGCCCGCGCCTGCGTCTGCGTGAGCACCGCCGGGACCTTGGTGAACTGCCCCGAGTTGATGTACCAGACGCCCGCGCCGACGCCGAGCACCAGCAGGACGGCCGTGAGGAGCGCGACCAGTCCGCGCCGGGGCGGTCCGGAGCGGCGACGCGGCGGCGGGGGAGGCTCCGCCGCGAACCGGGAGGTCCGGTGGACGCCGTCCCCGGGGGCCTGCGCGTCCTCGTCGACCGGCAGCGGCCGGGGCACGGTCAGCGAGCGCGGGATCACGCTCGTGCGGTCCTCGGCGTTGTCGTGCTCCGTGAAGCGGGCCTGCGGCGGCAGCGCGTCCAGCTGCTCCTCGCCGAGCGCGCCGCGCGCCCGGCGCACCCGCGCGAGCAGCTCCACGGCGTCGTGCGGCCGGACGGCCGGGGTGCGGGCGGTGGCCGAGGCGACGAGTTCGTCCAGCTCGTACGGCAGACCGGGGACGGCGGTCGAGGGCGGGGGCACGTCCTCGTGGAGGTGCTTGTAGAGGATGATCGCGGGGGAGTCCCCCTCGTGCGGCTTGCCGCCGGTGAGCATCTCGTGGAGCACGACCCCGCACGCGTACACGTCCGCGCGCGCGTCGGTGGTGCCCTGCTCGATCTGCTCGGGCGCGAGGTAGGAGACGGTGCCGAGGACGGCGCCGGTGGTGCTGGTCACGGAGTCCACGGACCGCACGAGCCCGAAGTCGGCGACCTTGACCCGTCCGTCGTCCCCGATCAGCACGTTCTCGGGCTTCATGTCCCGGTGCACGAAGCCGGCCCGGTGCGCGGCGCCGAGCGCGGCGAGCACCGGCTCCAGGATGTCCAGCGCGGCCCGCGGCTGGAGTGCCCCGCGTTCCCGCAGCACGTCCCGCAGGGTGCAGCCGGCGACGTACTCCATGGCGAGGTAGACGTACGACCCGTCGGTCCCCTGGTCGAACACCTGAACGACGTTCGGGTGGGCCAGCCGGGCGACGGACTTCGCCTCCCGGATGAAGCGCTCGACGAAGGAGGCGTCGGCGGCGAGCGACGGATGCATCACCTTGAGCGCGAGAACGCGGTCCAGGCGGGTGTCCACGGCCCGGTAGACCGTGGCCATCCCGCCGACCGCGATCCGCGCGTCCACGCGATAACGCCCGTCGAGCAGCTGCCCGACGAGAGGGTCCTGAAGGGTCGTGTCCACGGACGCGAGTGTACGAGCCTCCACGGACACTTCCCCCTTTCCGTCCGCCGTCGGAGCACGACTGGAGCGGAGCTGTGACGCACCCCACCGCGTGGGGGAGACCGTGGCCGTGGCCGTGGTCAGAACGCGGGACGCTCGGGATCCAGCACGGCCAGGCCCTCCGCCGGGGACGACGCCTCGGCGAAGTGGCGCCGGGGGATCCGGCCCGCCAGCCGGGCCAGCCGCCCCGCCTCGACCCCGGCCCGCATCGCGTGCGCCATCCGCTCGGGGTCCTGTGCCCGCGTCACCGCCGACGCCAGCATCACCCCCGCGCACCCCAGCTCCATCGCCAGCGCGGCGTCCGAGGCCGTGCCGGCCCCCGCGTCCAGGATCACCGGCACGCGCGCGTGCTCGACGATCAGCTGGAAGTTGTGCGGGTTGCGGATGCCCAGCCCGGACCCGATCGGCGAGCCGAGCGGCATGACCGCCGCACAGCCCACGTCCTCCAGCTTCCGCGCCAGCACCGGGTCGTCGTTGGTGTACGGCAGCACCGTGAACCCGTCGTCGACCAGCGTCTCCGCCGCGTCGAGCAGCTCGACCGGGTCCGGCAGCAGCGTCCGCTCGTCGGCGATGACCTCCAGCTTGACCAGGTCGGTGCCGAGCGCCTCGCGCGCGAGGCGGGCCGTCAGGACGGCCTCTCCGGCAGTGAAGCAGCCCGCGGTGTTGGGCAGCACCTGGATGCCGAGTTCCTGGAGGACGGACAGCACCGAGCCGTGCACCGAGGGGTCCACCCGGCGCATCGCGACGGTCGTCAGCTCGGTCCCGGAGGCGATCAGCGCGCGCTCCAGCACCTCCAGGCTGGGTGCCCCGCCCGTGCCCATGATCAGACGGGACGAGAAGGCCCTCCCGCCGAGGACGAAGGGATCGTCGGCCATGGTTCAGCCTCCCTGGACGGCCGTGAGGACTTCCACGCGGTCTCCCTCGGAGAGGGCGGTGGCGGACCACCGCGCGCGCGGGACGACGGTCTCGTTGAGCGCGGCGGCCACCCCGGAGGGCGCCGCCGTCAGGGACCGTACGACGGCGTCGAGGGCGGTGCCGGCCGCCACCTCACGCCGCTCACCGTTGACGGAGATGTTCATGCGGGCTGCTCCGAGAGTGCGGCGGCGCCGAAGCGCCGGGGGGTGAAGGGACGGGCCTCGTCGGGAAGTTCAGCGGTGGCCAGGACGTGCGCCATCACGTCGCCGGTCACCGGCGTCAGCAGCACACCGTTGCGGTAGTGCCCGGTGGCCAGCAGCAGGCCGTCCAGTCCGGTCGGCCCGAGCAGCGGCGCGTTGTCCGGCGACCCGGGGCGCAGTCCCGCGCGCGTCTCCGTCAGCGGCAGCTCGGTGATCCCGGGGACCAGCTCGTGCGCGTCCCGCAGCAGCTGGTACACGCCCCCGGCCGTCACCGTCGTGTCCCAGCCCAGTTCCTCACTGGTCGCGCCGACGACGAGCTCGCCGTTCTCCCGCGGCACCAGGTACACCTGGCTGCCGCGCACCACGGCCCGCACCGTGCGGCTCAGGAACGGCGCGTACGCCCGCGGCACGGTCAGCCGCAGCACCTCCCCCTTCACGGGCCGCACCGGCGGCAGCACCTCGTCCGGCACCCCCGCGAGCCGTCCGCTCAGGCTGCCGGCCGCGAGCACCACCTGTCCCGCGCCCAGCGCGTCTCCCGCGCGCGTGAGGACGCCGGCGGCCCGGCCGGCCACCACCGACAGCCGCTCCGCCCACGTCCGGTGGAAGACCACCTCGGCCCGCTCGCACGCGGCCACCAGCGCTCCCGCCAGCCGCCGCGGATCGATCTGGTGGTCGCCGTCCACCCGCAGCCCGCCGCGCACCCCCGGCGCGAGCATCGGCTCCAGCCGCCGGCACTCCCGCCCGGTGAGCCACTCCGACTCCAGCCCCGTCCGCCGTTGCAGGGCGTGCAGGTCCCGCAGGTGGGCGCGGTCGTCGGCGTCGAGGGCGACCGCGAGCGTGCCGCAGCGGCGGTAGCCGAGGTCGTGACCGGTGAGGTCGCTCAGCTCGGCCGCGAAGTCGGGGTAGCGGCGGGCCGAGGCGAGGTTGAGGCCGAGCAGCGTCTGCTCGCCGTAGTGCAGCTCCGTGACGGCGGCCAGCATCCCGGCCGCCACCTGCGCGGCCCCACCGCCCGGTTCCGGGTCGACCACCGCCGTGGCGAACCCGCGCTGCGCGGCCCGCCACGCCGTGACCAGCCCGATGATGCCGCCCCCGACGACGAGGACGTCTGACGTACGTGAGGACATGGGCGTCCAGCCCCTCCCTTCGCCGGCATGACCCGGATCAGGTTCGTACGGTCGGAGGCCGCCAGCCTCCCTCTCAGCCCGGTGCGTCCGGGCTCCCGCGAGTGCTCTACGGTGGCCACCCTAGCCCGACGCCGGACGACTCAGTAAGGGAGCCTCCGCCCGTGACCCGCCCGCCCGCCTCCCCCCACCCCTCCGCGGCGGACGGCCCCGCCCCGCGTCACCGGTCCCTCGACGGTCTCGTGCTCGCCCCCGTCGCCGACCAGGCCCCCGGGCAGGTGGGCACCCGCACCCGGTTCACGTACCACGAGAAGGACGGCGAGATCTGGGCCGAGTACGCGGGGGGCGACGTCGTACGCGGGCATCTGGTGGGTACCCGGCAGGGGGACCGGCTCGACTTCCGCTACGTCCAGCTCAAGCGGGACGGCGCGACCTCGTCGGGGCACTGCGTGGCGACGGTCGTGGAGCTGCCCGACGGCAGGGTCCGGCTCGAGGAGACGTGGGAGTGGGAGTCCGGGCCGGGCAGCGGCACGAGCGTTGTGGAGCAGGTCACGGAGCACGGCCACTGACTGACGGGTCGTCAGGTGTCTATGGTGATCAGGTGAGCGAGCGGACGCAGGACGAAGACAGGTCACCGGCGCGGCGCGTGGTCGTCGTCGGCGCGGGCATGGCCGGGGTGCAGACCGCGGTCGCACTGCGCGAACAGGGCTTCACCGGCACGGTGAGCCTGATCGGCGCGGAGCCCCACCAGCCCTACGACCGGCCACCGCTGTCCAAGGCCGTCCTGCTCGGCAAGGCGGAGGGCTCCGCGCTCGACGTCGACTTCGAGGGCCTCGGCATCGGCCTGCGGCTGGGCAGCGAGGCCCTCGGCGTGCGCGTCGCCGACCGTGAACTGGACACCGAGGCCGGGCCCGTCCCGTACGACGTCCTGGTCCTCGCCACCGGCGCGGAACCGATCCGGCTGCCCGGCGCCGAGGGCGTGCCCGGCGTCCACCTGCTGCGCACCCTGGACGACGCCGAACGCCTGCGGCCCGTGCTCGCCCGGCAGCACGACGTCGTGGTCGTCGGCGCCGGCTGGATCGGCGCGGAGTTCGCCACGGCGGCCCGGGAGGCCGGCTGCGCCGTCACCGTCGTCGAGGCCGCCGAGCGTCCGCTGGCCGGCGCCCTGCCCGCCGAGGTCGCCGCCCCGATGACCGCCTGGTACGCCGACAGCGGCACCGTGCTGCGCACCCACGCGCGCGTGGAGCGCGTCGAGCCCGGTGCCGTCGTCCTCGACGACGGGTCGCGGCTGCCCGCCGGTGCCGTCGTGGTCGGCATCGGCGCCCGGCCCGCCACGGCCTGGCTGGCCGGCTCCGGCATCGCCCTCGGCGCCGACGGCGAGGTCGTGGCCGACGCCCATCTGCGCACCTCCGCGCCGGACGTGTACGCGGTCGGCGACTGCGCCTCCTTCCCGTCGGCCCGGTACGGCGAGCGGCTCCTCGTCCACCACTGGGACAACGCCCTCCAGGGCCCGCGCACGGTGGCGGCGAACATCCTCGGCGAGGCCACCGGCGAACCCCTGGCGGTCTACGACCCGGTCCCGTACTTCTGGTCCGAGCAGTTCGGCCGTTTCGTCCAGTACGCCGGCCACCACACCGGCGCCGACACCACCCTGTGGCGCGGCGACCCGTCCGGACCGGCCTGGACGGTCTGCTGGCTGCGCGATGACCGCCTGGTCGCCCTCCTGGCGGTGGGCCGGCCCCGCGACCTCGCCCAGGGACGCCGGCTGATCGAGGCGGGCACGCCGATGGACCCACGGCTGCTCCAGGACCCGGCGCGCCCGCTGAAGGCGGCCACCGCCTGACCCGTCCGGGCGTGCCGCACACGGCGGACGTGCGGCGGAGATACGGCGGCTTCGGGGCGAGGGCGGTGACGGGTGGGAGGCCGGCGGGGCGGCGGTCCGACCGCGGGTGCGGCGGGCGGTTCCGATACGAACGGCTCGCCGACCGGCCGTGCCGGGGCGGACCCGGCTTCCGACTGTCAGTCGCAGATGGCAGGCTTGTTCCCGTGACCGAGATTGACGCAAAGATCGATGCTCTCGTCCCCGCCTGGCTCACTCTGCCCGACATCGCCGAACAGCTCGGCGTCGAGGTGACGCGTGTCCGGCAGCTGGTCAAGGAGGGCCAGCTGATCGCCGTGCGCCGTGGTGAGAACCGCGCGCTGCACGTGCCCGCCGCCTTCATCGACGGGGACAAGGTGGTCAAGGGCCTGTCCGGGACCCTGACGCTGCTGCGGGACGACGGCTTCACGGACGAAGAGATGATCGAGTGGCTCTTCACCCCCGACGCCAGCCTGCCCGGCACCCCGGCCCAGGCCCTGAGCGAGAATCGCGGCACGGAGGTGAAGCGCCGCGCCCAGGCGCTCGCCGTCTGACCCACAGATCCGACAACCGCCCGGTGTACGACGGCGGCCGTGACCGACGCCGCCGCGGTCGTACACCACCGCCCCCGGGGGGACCCACGCATGCCCGACACCGCCCGCGCCGGCCTCGCCGACGCCCGCCTCTACCTCTGCACGGACGCCCGTAGGCGCCAGGGCGACCTCCCGGAGTTCCTGGACGCCGTCCTCGCGGGCGGCGTCGACATCGTGCAGCTGCGCGACAAGGGCATGGAGGCGGCCGAGGAGCTGGAGCACCTGGCGGTGTTCGCCGACGCCTGCGCCCGGCACGGCAAGCTGCTGGCGGTCAACGACCGCGCGGACGTCGCCCATGCCGCCGGCTCCGACGTCCTCCACCTCGGCCAGGGAGACCTGCCGGTCCCCGCGGCCCGCGCCCTCCTCGGCGACGACGTCCTCATAGGCCGCTCCACGCACACGGAGGCGGAAGCCGCCGCCGCGGCCGTCCAGGAGGGCGTGGACTACTTCTGCACCGGCCCCTGCTGGCCCACGCCCACCAAGCCCGGCCGCCCCGCCCCGGGCCTCGGCCTGGTCCGGTACACGGCGTCCCTCGGCACCGACCGCCCGTGGTTCGCCATCGGCGGCATCGACCTCACCACCCTCGACGAGGTGCTGGAGGCGGGCGCCCGCCGGGTCGTCGTCGTCCGGGCGATCACGGAGGCGGACGATCCCGGGGCCGCGGCGACGGAGTTCGCCAAGCGGCTGGCCCAGGTCTGAGCCGCCTCCGGCGCGGTCCGGCGTGCAGCGATAGCGCGGTCCGGCGTGCGCCGATGCCCGTCGGTGCCGTCGGTCCGTCCCAAGGGATGGACAACATAGCGACAATTCGGGCAAATGACCGAGATCCGGTTGGGTGACCGCCGCCCCCTGGCTAACCTGCGGGTATGGCCCTCGGAACCGCATCCACCAGGACTGATCGCGCGCGCACTGTGCGTGACATCCTGGCCAACGGCAAGACGACGTACTCGTTCGAGTTCTACGCGCCGAAGACCCCGCAGGGTGAGCGAAGCCTGTGGAACGCCCTCCGCAGGGTCGAGGCGGTGGCCCCGGACTTCGTCTCCGTGACCTACGGTGCCGGCGGTTCCACCCGGGCCACCACGGTCAAGGAGACGCAGCAGATCGTCGCCGACACCACCCTCACCCCGGTCGCCCACCTCACGGCTGTCGACCACTCCATCGCCGAACTGCGCAACATCATCGGCCAGTACGCCGACGCCGGGATCCGCAACATGCTCGCGGTCCGCGGCGACCCGCCCGGCGACCCCATGGGCGCGTGGGTGCCGCACCCCCAGGGCCTCACCTACGCCGCCGAGCTCGTCCGGCTCATCAAGGAGGCGGGCGACTTCTGCGTCGGCGTCGCCGCCTTCCCCGAGATGCACCCGCGCTCCGAGGACTGGGACACGGACGTCCGGCACTTCGTCGACAAGTGCCGGGCCGGCGCCGACTACGCCATCACACAGATGTTCTTCCAGCCCGAGTCGTACCTGCGGCTGCGCGACCGGGTGGCGGCGGCCGGCTGCGAGACCCCGGTCATCCCCGAGATCCTGCCGGTGACGAGCCTGCGGATGCTGGAGCGGCTGCCCAAGCTCAGCAACGCCCACTTCCCGGCGGCCCTCAAAGAGCGGATCCTCACAGCGAAAGACGATCCGGCCGCTGTACGCTCCATTGGCATCGACTTCGCCACGGAGTTCTGCGCTCGGCTGCTCGCCGAGGGGGTGCCCGGACTGCACTTCATCACGCTCAACAACTCCACGGCGACGCTGGAAATCTACGAGAACCTGGGTCTGCACCACCCGCCGCGGGCCTAGACCGGTCGCACCGGTGTACGACACACTGCGTAGCGGTCACTGGGAGAGGGGCGTACATGGGCTGGACGGTCCTCTACATCGCGTTCGGCGTCGTCGCGCTGTGGCTGCTCGGCGAGGTGCTGCTGCAGTACAAGGCGCGACTGCGCTGGCGGCTGCTGGCGTTCGGCGGCTTCGTCGGCGTCGTGCTGGGAGTGCTGATCCCGTCCGTCGTCGTCATCGCCCTGGGCGCGGTCGCCTTCGCGATCGGCCAGACCTACGTCACCCTGTCGTTCCGCCGCGGCTTCGCGGCGGGCTGGGCCGTCAACCGGCCCGGCACCGACGGCACCAAGCGCCGCCGCGGCAAGGCCGAGCGCCAGGACCCCACGCTGGAGGTCTCCGGCCTGGAGACGGGCGACGGCGACCCCGCGGCCGGCTCCGACGCCTTCGGCCCGGACGGCGCCGCGCCGTTCGGCGCCGACGACCTGTCGTACGGCCCGGACGGAACCGCCTACGACGACGACCGCGACGACGTCTTCACGCCCGCGGCGCGCACCGCCGACCTCTCGGCCGCTGAGACCACCGCCGTCTACGAGCCGCAGCCCCTGCCCGACGACACCGGCTCCTACGGCATATACGGCGACACCGCCTACGCGGCCGCCGACCAGCCCCAGGACCAGTACGCGGCGACCGCCCAGAGCACCGACCAGGGCTACGGCTACGACGGTTACTCCTCCTACGGCCAGCAGCAGTACGGCTACGACACCCCCGGCGAGCAGCAGTACGCCGCCTACTCCGACCCGTACATCGGCACCCAGACCTACGGCGGGGGCTCGTTCGACGCCGGCTACGGCCAGCAGCAGTACGGGCAACAGGGCTACGGGCAGGACCAGTACGGCACCGGCGGCTACGGCGAGACCCCGGCCGGCGGCGTCTGGGTCCCGCAGCAGCGCAGCACCGACGACCCCCTCGGCGGCGAACTCCCGCCCGAGCAGCCGTACCCCTACCAGGGCGACGGGCACCAGGGGCAGGGGACCGGACTCGACGAGCAGTACCGGTACTGACGAGCGTCGCCGGTACTGACGATCGCCGTCGGTACCGACGGGCGTCGTCGGTACCGACGGGCGTCGCCGGTACCGACGGGCGTCGCCGGTACCGACGAGCGTCAGCACGCACGACGGTCGGCGCCGGTTCCGGCGTCGCGGCGGCGGAGGGGCGGCCGTGCTCAGGGGCGGCGCCGTGAGCTCACTGCGAGCCCCGGAACTCCGGTCCCTCCACGATCAGTCCGGACACCAGCGCGCCCGACATGCCCGCGTGCGGCAGACCGCCGCCCGGATGCGCCCAGCCGCCCACGGTGAACAGTCCCGTGAGGCCGGTGGGGTTCCCCGGGTGCAGCAGCCGGCCCCCGGCCGCGGCCAGCGCGGGCGCCGGGACGCCCCCGCCCTCCGCGCCCGTCTCCTCCGCGACGTCGGCGGGCGTGCGCACCTCGGACCACAGCAGACGGTCCCGCAGGCCCGGCACCGCCCGCTCGGCCACGGCGACCACCCTCTCCGCGTGCCCGGCGGACACCTCCGCCCCGGCGGGGACCACGCACCGCAGCACGACCGCCTCATGGCCGGCGTCCGGCACCAGCGCCGGGTCGTCGGGCCGCAGGACGGTGACGGTCGGGCGGGACGGCACGCCCGGTGCCGCGCCGAAGAGGCTCTCCAGCTCCCCGTCACGGTCGTCCGTGTGCACCACCGTCCGGTGCGCGGCCCCGGCCGGGCGCCCGCCGCGCAGCGCGAGCAGCACGGTCAGCCGGCCGGGCCGTCCCCGCTGCGGCGCCGGCTCGCCGTCGCCGCGCGGCGGAACGCCCGTCCCGGCGCCGCGCAGGGTGCCGGGCGCGACCACGAAGTCCGCCTCCACGACCGTGCCCCCGGCCAGCTCCACGCCCGCCGCCCGGCCGTCCTTCTCCAGGACCCGGACGACCTCGGCGCCGAAACGGAACACGACCCGGCGGGCCAGGCACCGCTCGTACACCGCGCGGGCCAGCTCCCGCATCCCCCCGCGCACGTACCACAGGCCGAAGGCGTGCTCCATGTACGGCAGCACGGCCGCACTCGCCGGGGCGGTCCGGGGATCGAGGCCGTACGCGAGCGCGTGGCTCTCCAGCAGCGCGGCGAGCCGGGTGTCGCGCAGCTCCCAGGCGCCGACCTCGGCGAGCGTGCCCGCCCGGCGGGTGCGCAGCAGGCGCTTGTGCGGGACCGACGGATAGGGCTCACGCCCGGCCAGCACGGGCCAGTTCGGCCACAGCGGCTCCTCCAGGAGCGGGCGGCGGGTGCGGTCCCAGGCCTCGCGGGCCCGGACCAGGAAATCGCCCCAGCGCTGCCCGGCGCCCGCCCCCAGCGCCTCCTCCAGGGCGGCGACGACGCCCGCGCGTGAGGCGTTCGGCAGGGACACGGCACTGCCGTCGGCGAACACGTGCCGTGCGCTCGGGTCGACCTGGAGCAGCTCGACGCACTCCTCCAGCGGCTCCTTGCCGGTCTTGACGAACAGATCGCGCCAGACCGCGGGCAGGGGGAGCAGGCCGGGCCCGGTGTCGAAGGAGAAGCCGTCCCGCTCGAAGCGGCGCACCGCACCGCCGTACGTCTCCGTCCGCTCGTACACCGTCACCCGGTGGCCCGCGACGGCCAGCCGGGCGGCGGCCGCGAGGGCGCCCATCCCGGCGCCGATCACCGCAATCCGTGCCATGCCCGCGACTTTATCGGCCACCACCGGCCGTGACGCCGTCGGCCCGGTGCGCACCGGACCGACGGCGTGGGTACCGGCACGGGCGCTCCCGTCCCCAGCCGGCCGCGCCCCGCCGTGGGGGTGAGGACCCAGGTCTGAGTACGGCTACTCAGGCGCGGAGATGAGTACGGCGGCGGATGGGGCGCCACCTGCGCGGACGGGAGAGTGGAGGCACGGGAAGGGGCCCGGCTCCGGCACCGCCGGCACGGGGCGGCGGAACGGCGCCGGCCCTCGACCCCTCCTTCCGCCGGCCCCGTCGGCGGAAGCGAGGCACGGGGGAGCGAGGCACGGGGGAGCTGGGGAGCGGGGAACGGGGGAGCGGGGGAGCGGGGAACGACCGGACGGGGGAGGAACCGGGGGAAACCCCGGGAACCGGCGAACCGGGGGTACGGGGGGAACGGGGTACGGGGGAGCACGGGGGGCGCCGGTGCGTGGTGGCCCGCGGGGGACGCGGCCACGGCGCACCGGCGCTTTCGTCCCGCCGGAGCCCGGAGCCCGGAGCCCGGAGCCCGGAGCCCGGAGCCCGGAGCCCGGAGCCCGGAGCCCGGAGCCCGGAGTCCCCGCGTCTTCAGCGGTGGCCGCTCACGCGCCCCTGCAACAGCCGCGACAGCGCCGCGTGGACGTCGTCCAGGGAGCGCTCCGGCTGGAAGGCCTGCCAGTCCAGGGCGGCCACCAGCACCATGCCGACCAGCGCGGCCGCCGTCAGCGGCACGTCGATCTCGTCGCTGAACTCGCCCTGCTCGATGCCCTCGCGCAGGACCCCCTCCACGACGGCGACCGCCTCCTGCCGCACCACCAGCAGGGTGGACTGCCAGGCCCGGTTGGTGCGCCACAGCTCGGCCACGTACAGCTGGGTGAACGCCGGATACCGGTCGATGAAGACGAGGCCCGCGCGGATCATCGCGTCCAGGGCGTCGACCCGGCTGCCGCCCTCGCGCGCCGTGCGCTCGGCCGCCTCCCTCAGGGAGGCGGTGAGGAGGCCCACGCCGTGGCGCAGCAGTTCCTCGAAGAGGACCGACTTGCTCGCGAAGTTGTAGTAGACCGTGCCCTTCGCGACGCCGGCCCGCTCGGCGATCTCGTCCACCGTGGTGGCGGAGAAGCCCTGCTCGGCGATGAGGGTGACGGCCGCCTCGTAGAGCTTCTGCCGGGTGGCCTCGCGGCGGGTGCGGCCGCCCGGCGTGGTGGTGCTGTCCATGCCCCCGATTCTCACAGGTGCCCGGCCGCCCGGGAGCCCCGACCGCGTGGTCACAGCGTGAGTTCCGGGTGCAGCCGGTCCAGTGTCCACACCTGGCGGCGGCGCGCGGACAGGGCGGTCAGCGCGAGGGCGCCCGCGGTGAAGGCGGCCAGCACCACGCACGCGTGCCACACCGGTTGCAGACCACCGCCCGTGATGAGCCGGCGCAGCGCCTCGACGACGTAGCTCATCGGCAGGAAGGGGTGGAGCGCGTTGAAGAAGCCGGGGCTCGTCTGCACCGGGTAGGTGCCGCCCGCCGAGGTCAGCTGGAGCATCAGCAGGGCGAGGACGAGGATGCGGCCCGCCGCGCCGAAGCGGGCGTTGAGCCACTGCACCAGGGCCGCGAAGCAGGCCGTCACCAGGAACAGGAAGCCCACCGTGCCGGCCGCCCGTGCCATGTCCAGGCCGATCGCCCAGTGCAGCACCGCCATCAGCGCCGCCGTCTGAAGTACTCCGATCGCCACCACCGGCAGCCAGCCGGCCAGCGCGATCCGCCAGGCCGAGGCGCCCGCCGCGAGCGCGCGCCGGTTCAACGGCGGGATCAGCATGTACGCCACCATCGCGCCCACCCACAGCGACAGCGGGATGAAGTACGGGGCGAATCCGGTGCCGTAGTTGGGCGCCTTGTGCAGGTCCTGCGTCGCGAGCCGCACGGGGTCCGCCATGACGGCCGTGCGCGCGTCGCGGTCCCGCTCGTCGTAGTCGGGGATCTGCGCGGCGCCGTCGCGCAGCCCGCCGGCGAGCTTCACGGAGCCGTCGACCAGCTTGTACATGCCGTCGTTGAGGTCCTCGGCGCCGGTCTTGAGCGTGCCGACGCCCTCGTCGAGGTCCGCGGCCCCGGTGTCGGCGGTGCCGAGGCCGGTGTGCAGCTTCTCGGCGCCCGCGGCGACCTCGGCGGCCCCCTTGTCGAGCGCGTTGATCCGGGACACGGCGTCGGCGATGTCCTCCGAGAGGTGCGGGGCGCGGTCGGCGAGCGCCTGGGCCTGCTCCTGGAGCGTGCCGAGGTCGGTGCGGAGCGCCTCCAGATCGCCGTCCTGGTCGGTGACGAGCGTGTCGACGTCGTCGGCGACCAGCGCGACGTCGGCGGCCGCGTCCCTCGCCTTCTCCAGGTCGGCGCAGGCGGCGTCGGGCAGCACCGGGGTCTCGCACCGCGTGCGGTACACACCGGCCAGGGTGTCGGAGGCGGTGTGGGCGCTCTCGGCGGCGGCGGGGGCCGTCTTGACCAGGGTGGCGAGGTGACCGCGGATCACCTGGGCGGAGTCGGCGACCAGTTGGGCGGTGTCCCCGATGGTCTTCTCGTTGTCCTCGAGGAACGGCCCGGCCTTGGCGTAGGCCGTGTTGACCTTGTCGGCGAGGGCCTTGGTGCCGTCCGCGACCTTCTGCGCGCCGTCCTCCAGGTCGCCGGCGCCCTTGTCGAGCTTCTTCAGGCCCTTGGACAGCTTGCCGCTGCCGGTCTTGGCGTCCTTCAGCCCGTCGGCGAGGTCCTGGGAGCCCTGTTCCGCCTTGCCGAGGCCTCCTTCGAGCTGGTCGGCGCCGTCGGCCGCCTCCACCGTCCGGCCGTGGATGTCGGAGAACGAGATGAAGATCCGGTCCAGGAAGGAGCGCGACGCCTTCGTCGACGCGGCCGAGCGCACCTCGCTGAAGACCGTCCGCGAGATCTGCCCGACGATGTAGTTGTTCGCGTCGTTGGTGCGCACCCGCAGGGCGCCGGTCTCGGGGGAGTCGCCCGCGCTGGAGGCGATCCGCCGGCTGAAGTCGGTGGGCATGGTCAGCGACAGGTAGTACGTCCCGTCCTCCACACCCGCGCGTGCCTGCGCCGCGCTCACCTCGTGCCACTCGAAGACCTCGCTGTCGCGCAGCTCTTCGGTGATGTCGTCCCCGGCGGTGATCCTGCGGCCGTCGGCGGTCGCGCCCTCGTCGTCGTTCACCAGGGCAACGGGGATGCGGTCGAGGCGGCCGTAGGGGTCCCAGAAGGACCACAGGTACAGCGCGCCGTAGAGCAGGGGCAGCAGCAGGAGCGCGACCAGCGCGGCCCGGGGGAGCTTCCCCCGGCCGAAGCGGCGCAGCTCAAGCGCGGCCAGTTTCGGCGAGCGCATCCGCCGGGTCCTCCTTGTCGTCCGTGCCGTCCGTGCCGTCCGTGTCGTCCGTGTCGTTCGTTTCGGCCGTGCCCCCTGCGTGGGCTGTGCCGGGGGGCGCGTCCCGGTCGGCGTGGTCGTCCGCCGGTTCGTCGCGGGAGCCGCGGGTGGCGACCGTGACGGCTCCCTCGGGAGCCTCACCGCAGACCGCGACCACCGTCGTGCCGGCCTCGGTGAGGGACGCGAACAGCGCGTGGACGTCGGCCCGTTCGGCCTCGGACAGCTTCAGGTCGGCGTCGTCGACACCGAGCAGCCGCGGCCGGCCGACGAGCGCCAGCGCCACGGAGAGCCGCAGGGCCTCCAGCCGCTCCAGATCGCGTACGGCGGTCCGGGAACCCTTGGGCAGCGCCTCCGGGTCGAGCCCGGCCGCGGCCAGCGCGGCGTCCACGCACCGCCTCGTCCCGGCCGCCTTCTCCGCGCGCGGCCGCAACAGCTCCCGTACGGACCCGGCGAACCGCCGTTCCAGCAGCGCCCGTTCGCGCAGGTGCTCGCCGACGGTCAGGGCCGGGTCGAGGTCGGTGACTCCGGCGACGTGGGCCAGGGCGCTGATCCGGCGCACCGCCGCCAGGTTCTTCGGCAGCCGTGCCGTGCCCACGGTCGCGGTGCCGTCCGTCGCCCTCATCCGGCCGGTGAGCGCCAGCAGCAGGCTGGTCCGGCCGGAGCCGGACGCGCCCTCGATCACGATCAGCGAGCCGGGCGCCGCGTCGAGACCGACGTCCCGGAACGCCCACCCGCGCGGGCCGCGCAGTCCGAAGCCCTCGGCCGTGACACCGACCCCGTCTCCGTCCCCGGTCACGCTTCCCCCTGCCCGACTCTTTTGAACTGACTGGTCAGTGCAAAAACTAGCCCGAACCTTCGGGTGAAGCAAAAGCCCAGGTCAGAACGGATTGTCAGTGGCATACCGCACGATGGGCACATACGGCACCCGTAGTAGGTGTGCCGTCACCCAGACGACAGGAGGTTCGTCATGGCCAGCCACCACGCAGCAGCCGCCCGTCGGCACCGCGGTACCGGCCCTGCCCCCTCACTGACCGGCCCGGCGAGCGATGTGCACCCCGTGCTGCGCCGGACCACGGCCCCGCCCGCCGCCCTCGACCTGCTCGCCCAGGCCCGCGCCGGACTGGACGAGGCGACCGTCCTCGAGACTCCCAACGAGCGGTACGCCACGGCCCACCTCGCGGCCCTGCGCACCGCCGCCGCCGTGCTCGCCGCGCGCGGACGGCCCGAGACCACACCCAAGCGCCGCGCCCGCATCCGGAGCGCCTGGGAAGTGCTCCCCGAGATCGCGCCCGAACTCACCGAGTGGAGCGCCCTGTTCGCCTCCGGCGCCGGGCGCCGCGCCCGGGCCGAGGCCGGCATCCGCGGCGCGGCCAGCCGCCGCGACGCCGACGACCTGATACGCGACGTGGCGATGTTCGTCCGCCTGGTGGAGCGCCTGCTGGTCCTCCAGCCGGTCCTGCCCCCGCCCCGCCAGGAGGGCGGGGAACCGGACACGCCGGGCGCCGGGGGCGGGCCGGGCGGACCGGAGCCGGGCCGGGGCATGCCGGACGCGGGGTGAGGAGGTCGTCACCAGTGCCGTGCGTACGGCCCGCTCCCCGCGCCGGTGAACCGGGCGCCGGACCACCGCCCGCCGGGGGCGCGCCCGCTCCCCGCGACCCGTGCGCACCGCAGTGACCAGGCGCGGTACGGAAGGCAATAGGGTGGAAGACGCCTGAGACCTTCCCTCCTCCCGCAGCCCGGGGCCGGGGAGGTACCCCGTTCGCTCCGCCGCGCAAGAGGCGGTGCCGCGCCGAGGAGTCAACTGCCGTGCCGGACCCGATGCGCCCCCGCGCCTCTCTCCGTACCGCCGTGGTCTGGGAGGTCCTCCGCGACGCCCTCGACCGCCGGGTCAAGGCCACGGGGCGTGAGTCGCTGGACGTCCTCGACACGGGAGGCGGCAGCGGCAACTTCGCCGTGCCCGCCGCCCGCCTCGGGCACCGGGTCACCGTCGTCGACCCCAGCCCCAACGCGCTGTTCGCCCTGGAGCGCCGCGCCGCCGAGGCCGGCGTCGCCGACCGGGTGCGCGGTGTGCAGGGCGACGCCCACGGCCTCTTCGACGTCGCCGAGCGCGGCGGCTACGACGCCGTCCTGTGCCACGGCGTCCTGGAGTACGTCGACGACCCGGCCGAGGGCGTCCGCAACGCGGTGGCCGCGCTGCGCTCCGAGGGCGTCCTCAGCCTGCTCGCCGCCGGCCTCGGCGGAGCCGTCCTCGCCCGGGCCCTCGCCGGCCACTTCAAGGAGGCCCGCCAGGCCCTCGCCGACCCGGACGGCCGCTGGGGCGAGGGCGACCCCGTGCCCCACCGCTTCACCGCCGAGCAGCTCACCGGACTGGTCGAGGGCGCCGGACTCAGGGTCGCCGCCGTGCACGGCGTGCGCGTCTTCGCCGACCTCGTCCCCGGCGTCCTCGTGGACACCGAGCCCGGCGCCCTGGAAGCCCTGCTGAAGCTGGAGGAGGCGGCGGCCGAGCTGCCCGCCTTCCACTCCGTGGCCACGCAGCTCCATGTGCTCGGTGAGACGCGGGCGGCGGACGGTACCTGAGCGCACTCCCGGGACGCGCCGCTGATCAGCGGCGCGGCCGCACATGGAGTACGCCACAGGCCCCCCGTTCGAGCGCTGTGCGCCGTATGATCGAGGGAGACCGCCCGGCATGACGGGTCGGCCGCTGGGGAATGGAGTTGTCAGCGGACCGGGACGTCCATGGCGGGCTCCGGTTGGCCAATTGGCGCAGAGGGGCGGGTTTCACGGGGGCGATTCCCTGCCTATCCTGAAGGGACCCCCCGGGTCGCCCCGGCGACTGCACGATGAGGAGGACTCCGTGCCGCTCTCGGAGCACGAGCAGCGCATGCTCGAGCAGATGGAGCGAGCGCTGTACGCCGAAGATCCCAAGTTCGCGTCGGCGCTCGAGGGAAGCGGGCTGCGTACGTACACCCGGCGGCGGGTCTACCAGGCAGTCGCGGGCTTCCTGGTGGGTATCGCGCTCCTCATGGCCGGTATGGTCGCCAAGCAGGTCTGGCTCAGCGTGGTGGGATTCCTCGTCATGCTGGGGTGCGCGGTTCTCGCCGTGACCGGCTGGCGCAAGGCGCCCAAACCCGGTGAACAGCCGACGGGAGCCGCCCCGCACGCTCGCGGTCAGGGACGGGCGAAACGCTCCATGATGGACCGGATCGAGCAGCGCTGGCAGCGCCGCCGTGACGAGCAGGGTGGCCACGGCCACTGAGTTCCGCCCCGGCGACCGGCAGGGCCGTACGGTCCGTGCCACGACTTCGGTGAGGGGGTGACCACCCGGTCGGGTGGTCACCCCCTCACGCATGCGCCCACCCCGCCGCCACGGCCCGGCCCAGTTGCTCGTCCAGCCTTGTGCGGCCCTCGTCGCCCGCCTGGCGGCCCCGACAGGGCACCCCGCCCCGCAGCGAACGGCCTCCGGGAGCATCGCATCCCCTGCATTCGGCCCCCGCCCGCGGATCACTCCCGGGACGGGGGCCGAACGCAGCGCTTCCCGGTGGCCCCGCACCGCGAGGCCACCACCGCTCCCACCGGCCGACCGCTCGGGCCGGCCCGTGGGGCTCTAACTCACCGCCTCCGATCGGCCGACCGCTCGGACCGGCCCGTGGGGCTCGAACTCACCGACTCCGATCGGCCGACCGCTCGGGCCGGCCCGTGGGGCTCAGGAAGCTCACGGCCTCCCACCGGCTTGCCGGGCTCGGAGCACGCGCCGCCCGCCGTTCCTTCTGGCCCGCTGGGCCAGAGCGCGCCCGCCGCCCACCGGGCCTCCGGGCTCAGAGCGCGCCCGCCGCCCGCCGCCCACCGGGCCTCCGGGCCCTCCTGGCCTCCGGGCCCACCGGGCCTCCGGGCCCTCCGGGCTCAGAGCCCGCCCGCCGCCCGCCGTCCCCCCGGCCCGCGCCCGGCCCGGTCAGCCGCCCTCGTGGCCGGACGGTGACGTGCGGCGGGTCAGGGACGCCCACCGGGCCGACCCGGCCGCCCGCAGGGCCGTCCACCGGTCCATGAGGTCCCAGACCGCACGGACGGCCGAACGCGGTGCCAGCACCGCACGCAGCCGCGCGCGCCGGCCGGCCCGCGCGCGCAGGGCCGCCCACACCCCGCGCACCTCGTCGGCCAGACCCGCCTCGGCCCGTGGCTCCGGCGCGTACAGCACCTGCTCCACGGCGCCCGCGACCCGGTGCACCGAGCGGGCCGCCGCCTCGTCCAGCTCACCGAGCCGGACGATCCGCTCGGCCGCCCGGCGGGGCGTCAGCGCCTCGTCGGGGGCGATGCCGTAGTCCCAGGCCGTGTCGGTGAGCTCCCGCCACACCGCCAGCACATGCCCGGCGGCCGCCTCCGCGGCCTCGTGCGACGGCACCTCCGGCAGCACCGCCGGACCGGCGCCGACGCCCGGACCGTGCCCGCCGCCGGTCCTGCGGGCACCCGGTCCCGGGCCGGTTCCGGCGGACCCGGTGTGCCGGGCCGACGCCAGCCGCACCGCGCGGCGTCTGCGCCGCCACAGCATCGGCAGCAGCGGAACCATCAGGGCCGCCGCCCCCAGCAGGGTCCAGCCGGCGGTCCGGTACCAGGGGGTGCCCCCGCCGCCCTGCTCCGCCGGGTCCTGCGGCAGCGCGCCGGCGCAGTCGTCGACCTGCCGGTCGACCGCCGAACAGCTCGTGCTCTCCGACGGCTCCGCCGACGGGGACGCGTCCGCCGGGGCCGACGTCCGCGGCAGCTCCGGGACGGCGTCGCCCGACACCTCCGGGACGGTGTACGAGGGCGTCGTGCCCCGCGTCGGCGTCGGCTCGAAGCGGGTCCAGCCCACCCCCTCGAAGTACAGTTCCGGCCAGGCGTGCGCGTCCTTCAGACCCACCACCACCGAACCGTCCGCCTGCGGCGAGCCGGGCGCGAAGCCCACCGCGACCCGGGCCGGGATGCCCAGCGTGCGCGCCATCGCCGCCATCGCGAACGAGAAGTGCACGCAGAAGCCCTGCTTGTCGCGGAGGAACCGGGCGATCGCGTTCGTGCCGCCGCCGACCTCCACCTCGGTGTCGTACTCGAACCCGCCCGTCACCGCGAACCAGTCCTGCAACGCCACCGCGCGCTCGTAGTCGTTCGCCGCCCCCTCGGTCACCGCGCGGGCCGTGCGCTCCACCACCGCCGGAAGCGAGTCCGGCACCTCGGTGTACTCGCCGCGGATCGCCCCGGGGGCCTCCGGCGCCGAGGCCAGCTGCTGTGCCGTCGGCCGCACGTCGAGGCTGTCGACCTGGTACGTCTTGCCGCGCGTGGTCTCGCCGTGGTCGCCGACGAGGGCCATGCCGACCGGTTCGTACCGCCAGTTGCCGTCGATCCGGACACCGCTCGGCGGGTACGGCATCGGCAGCCAGTCCTGGGCGTACCAGCCGGCGGCCGAGACCCGGGTGGTGATCTGCGAGCGCCGGACGTCCGGGCCCAGGCCGGTGGGCGTGGGCAGCTCGTCCGGCACGGCGACGATGGTCCGCTTCGACGGCTTCCACGTGGTGCCGTCGAAGTCGTCCAGGGAGACGATCCGCAGGTACAGCTCCGAGACGTCGGCGGAGTCGGTGCGCAGGGTCAGGACCGTGCGGTCCTCGTCCACGTTCAGGCTGTCGCGCAGGGACACCAGCGGGTTGACCGCGGAGATCGTGCCCCCGCCGCCGCTGCCCGCCCCCACTCCGGCGCCGGCGCCGTCCAGCAGGCCGCCGTCGATCGCGGGCAGCGGCAGCAGCGGCACCACCAGGGCCACGCCCAGGGCGGCCGCACCGATCCGCCGCCCGGTGCGCACCGGGGCCACGGGGGCGGACGGTCCCCCCGCGGCGCGCGCGCCGCCGCCGAAGACCCGGCCCCACTGCGAGAGCCGCTCCCGGCCCTCGGCCAGCAGCAGCATCAGATATCCCGCGGCGGCGACCAGGAACCACACCCAGTCGGCCGCTCCGTCGGACAGGCCCGCGGCGATCGAGTACAGCGCGAGCAGCGGCAGGCCGGCCGGCGCCGCGTTGCGGTAGGTCACCGCGAGGGTGTCCACCGCCAGACCGATCACCAGCACCCCGCCGACCAGCATCAGCCGGATGCCGTCGGACAGCGGGGCCGGGATCGCGTACCGCCCCACGTCGTCCGCGCCGGCCCGCAGCAGGTCGGCGAAGTGCTGGAACGCCTCCGGGCCGGGGACCAGCCCGGCGAGGGCGTACTCCCGGGCGAAGACCACGGTGAGCAGTACCAGCGTGACCAGCGCCTGGGCCAGGACGGTCAGCGGCCGGGCCGACGGGACCCGCCGCGCCGCCGCGCCCACCAGGGACTGGACGGCCAGCAGGAACGCGGCCTGCACGACCCAGACCAGCCGGTCGACCAGGGGCAGCAGGGCGCTCGACGCCGCCAGCGTGGCCGCCGCCGAACACAGGGTGAGCCGCGCCCGCCCGCTCATGATCCCGCCCCCCTTCCGCTCGTCCCGCCGCCCGCCGTCACCGCACCGGAGCGCTCGCCGTCCGCCCGGCGCCACAGCTCGTCCAGCGCGGCGCCCCGCGGCACGCCCAGGGCCGTCCACCCCGCCTCGCGCAGCAGGCGCAGCCGCTCCTGTGTCCTGTTCATCGGATCGGGCCCGGCATTCGGTTCACGCCCCCAGCCGTCGCCGTCCAGCAGGAAGGCGACGGCACCCCCGCTGCGCCGGCGCATCCTCGCGGCCACCGCGGCCTGCTCCTCGTCGAGCTCCCCGAGGAACGCCACCAGCAGCCCCTCGTCGCCGCCGCGCAGCACGTCGTAGGCCGGCGACAGACCGGTGCCGTCGGAGTGGTCGATCACGGCGAGGGTGTCCATCATCAGCCCGGCCGAGTCCGCCGACCCTTGGCTCGCCCCGGCGAACCCGTCGGCGCCCTCGCCGGGCACCGAGCTGCCCGTGTCGGTCAGCAGCCGCACGGAGAAGCCCCGCTCCAGCATGTGCACCAGCACGGACGCGGCGGCCGAGACCGCCCACTCGAAGGCCGAGTCGGGGCCCGCGCCCCGGAAGGCGAGCGCGCGGGTGTCGAGGAGCACGGTGCAGCGCGCGCGCCGGGGCTGCTCCTCCCGGCGCACCATCAGCTCGCCGTAGCGGGCCGTGGAACGCCAGTGCACACGCCGCAGGTCGTCGCCGTAGCGGTAGCCGCGCGGGATCACGTCGTCCTCGCCGGCCAGCGCCAGGGAGCGCTGCCGCCCGTCGCCGTACCCCTTGGCCTCGCCGCCGAGCCGGACCGGCGGCAGCGGCTCCACGCGCGGGATCACCGTCAGGGTGTCGTACGTCGAGAAGGAGCGGGTCAGCTCGCACATGCCGAACGGGTCGTTCAGCCGCAGCTGGAGGGGGCCCAGCGGGTAGCGGCCGCGCAGGTCGGAGCGGACCCGGTAGGACACCTCGCGGCGGCCGCCCGGCTCCACCCGGTCCAGCACGAAGCGGGGGCGCGGCCCGAGCACGTAGGGCACCCGGTCCTGGAGCATCAGCAGGCCCGTGGGCAGGCGGGAGACGTTGTCCATGCGCAGGTGGACCCGCGCCTCGCCGCCGGCGGGCACCCGCGCGGGCGACAGCCGGCGGCTGCCGGAGACCCGGTAGCGGGTGCGGTAGACCACGGCCGTGCAGACCAGGGGCAGTGCGGCCAGCAGCAGTCCCACCCGCAGCAGGTCCGGCTGCCCGAGCACGTACGCGCAGACGGCGGCCGCGACGCCGGCGGCCAGGAAGGAGCGGCCGCGGGTGGTGAGGCCGGCCAGCGCGGTGCGGGCACCGCCCCGCTCGTCGCGCCCGTCCTCGTCCCGCCCGGTCCCGCCGGAGGCCATCACAGCCTCCGCGGCGGCTGCTGGTCGAAGGCCTGCGCGCCGGCCCCGAAGCCGTGCCCGCGCTGCTGCCCGGGGGCCGCGGGCACCGGGGTGCGCTGGAGGATCTCCTCGACGACCTGCTCGGCCGTACGGCGGTTGAGCTGGGCCTGCGCGGTGGGCAGCAGACGGTGGGCCAGGACGGCCACGGCGAGCTGCTGCACGTCGTCCGGCAGCGCGTAGTCCCGGCCGCCGAGCGCGGCGGACGCCTTCGCCGCGCGCAGCAGGTGCAGCGTCGCGCGCGGCGAGGCGCCGAGTCTGAGGTCGGGGTGGGTGCGGGTGGCGGCGACCAGGTCGACGGCGTACCTGCGCACCGCCTCGGCGACGTGCACCCCGCGGACGGCGTCGATCAGCTTGACGATCTCGTGCGCGTGCGCCACCGGCTGGAGGTCGTCCAGCGGGTTCACCCCGCCGTGCACGTCGAGCATCTGCAACTCGGCCTCGGGGCTCGGGTAGCCGATGGAGACGCGCGCCATGAAACGGTCGCGCTGGGCCTCGGGCAGCGGGTAGGTGCCCTCCATCTCGATCGGGTTCTGCGTGGCCACCACCATGAACGGGCTGGGCAGTTCGTAGGACTGCCCGTCGATGGTGACCTGGCGCTCCTCCAGCGACTCCAGCAGCGCGGACTGGGTCTTGGGCGAGGCGCGGTTGATCTCGTCGCCGATCACGATCTGCGCGAAGATCGCGCCCGGCTTGAACTCGAAGTCGCGGCGCTGCTGGTCCCAGATCGACACGCCGGTGATGTCCGACGGCAGCAGGTCGGGCGTGAACTGGATGCGCCGCACCGAACAGTCGATGGAACGGGCCAGCGCCTTCGCGAGCATCGTCTTGCCCACGCCGGGGACGTCCTCGATCAGAAGATGGCCCTCGGCGAGCAGCACGGTCAGCGAAAGCCGTACGACCTCGGGCTTGCCCTCGATCACTCCCTCCACCGAACTGCGGACACGCTCCACAGTCGCGGTCAGATCAGTGAGGCTCGCTCGATCGTCATAGGTCGTCACCCGGCCCTCCTCGGCCCGTTCCTCCGGGCCGACGCTGTGCGGACCGGCCCACCCCGAAACACGGGCACCACGCGGGGAGACCCCCGCGTGACACCACTCCCGCATTCTTGCCGCCGTTACCGATTCGTGTCACTCGCCTGTGGACAACTGACAGCGATATGTCAGGTCTCAGGACGGTTGTCCCGGGTCGATCTCGCGCAGCAGGCCGGTCTTCACGTCGAAGACAAAACCGCGCACGTCGTCGGTGTGCTGCAGGAACGGTGAGGTGCGCACCCGCTGCATCGACTGCCGTACGTCCTGGTCGACGTCCCGGAACGCCTCCACGGCCCAGGCGGGACGCTGACCGACCTCCATCTCCAGTTCGTTACGGAAATCCTCGGTGATCGACTCAAGGCCGCAGCCGGTGTGGTGGATGAGCACGACGCTGCGCGTGCCCAGCTTGCGCTGGCTGATGGTGAGGGAGCGGATCACGTCGTCGGTGACGACGCCGCCCGCGTTGCGGATGGTGTGACAGTCGCCGAGTTCCAGGCCGAGGGCGGCGTGCAGGTCGAGACGGGCGTCCATGCAGGCCACGACGGCCACCCGCAGCACGGGGCGGGCGTCCATGCCGGGGTCGGAGAACTGGGCGGCGTACCGCTCGTTCGCCTCGACCAGGCGGTCGGTGACGGTGCCGCCGCCTATGGCGCCTTCGGACTCGACGGGTACGGATGCAGAAGTCGTCATAGCCATGACGTTACTGGTCACCGGCGTTCCGGGCCTGTCGTGAGAAGGGAAAAAGCCGTCATCACCCGTCGCCTGTGAGGTAAGCCACAGGAGGGAGCGTGCCGCGGCCGACCGGGTGAAATCCGCCCGCACACCGCTTGGCGCCCGGGCGGGCCCGCGACGCGCAGGCCGGTTGATTGACCGCGAGACAGGGTGGACTAAAGTGGCGCGAAGCGGGAGGCGACGATCTTCCCGCTGGTGAATTCCCTGTGAGACCCCGGCGCGGCAGCCGGAGATCTCCCCGCGTGCGCGGCGCGTACGTACGGCTCGGCCTCCTCCCGCTCCCGGCCGGCTGACGCCTGAGGCGCCGGCGGGCCTCCCGTCACCGGGGGTACCCCCGCGTCCGCCGGGGAGCGAGGGGACCCGGCGGTGCGGACGGGCCCGCCGGATCTGAGAGGGCCCAAGAGGTGGAGGGGCGCGAAGCGCATGCGAACGACGGCGAGGGCGCACGACCGGAGGGACGGACCCGGCACGTCCCGGTGATGCTCCGGCGGTGCCTGGACCTGCTGGCCCCCGCCCTGGAGCGGCCCGGAGCCGTCGTCGTCGACTGCACCCTCGGGCTCGGCGGGCACAGCGAGGCCCTGCTCACCCGGTTCCCCGACGTCCGGCTCGTCGCCCTCGACCGCGACACCGAGGCGCTGCGCCTGTCCGGCGAGCGGCTGGCGCCCTACGGCGACCGCGCCACCCTCGTGCACGCCGTGTACGACGAACTGCCCGAGGTGCTGGAGCGCCTCGGCAGCCCGCGCGTGCAGGGCGTGCTGTTCGACCTCGGGGTGTCCTCCATGCAACTCGACGAGGCCGAGCGGGGGTTCGCCTACGCCCAGGACGCCCCGCTCGACATGCGCATGGACCAGACGACCGGCATCAGCGCCGCCGAGGTCCTCAACACCTACCCGCCCGGTGAACTGGTGCGCATCCTGCGGGCGTACGGCGAGGAGAAGCAGGCCAAGCGGATCGTCTCCGCGATCGTGCGGGAACGGGAGAAGGAGCCGTTCACGTACAGCGCCCGGCTCGTCGAGCTGATCCGGGGCGCGCTGCCGCAGGCCGCCAAGCGGACCGGCGGCAACCCCGCCAAGCGCACCTTCCAGGCCCTGCGCATCGAGGTCAACGGTGAGCTCGCCGTGCTGGAGCGCGCGATCCCGGCCGCGGTCGACGCCCTCGCCGTCGGCGGGCGGATCGCCGTACTGTCGTACCACTCGCTGGAGGACCGGCTGGTCAAGCAGGTGTTCGCGGCCGGAGCCGCCTCCACCGCGCCGCCCGGACTGCCGGTCGTGCCCGAGCGCTACCAGCCGCGGCTCAAGCTGCTCACGCGCGGTGCCGAACTTCCCACCGAGGAAGAGATCGCCGAGAACCGGCGGGCGGCTCCGGCCCGGCTGCGCGGGGCCGAGCGCATCAGGGAGGCCGTTGAGTGACGGGTGTGAGGCGGGCACGCCGGGGGACACCCCGGCCCGAGTGGGTTCGTGACTCCGACCCAGGGGAGGGCGAGTGAGCGGGAAACCCGAACTGAGGGGGAGGGCCGCCCGGCTCGCGCGTCTCTTCCCGGCGGGCCCGCGCCAGGCCGCCCGCACCCCCTTCGTGCTGCTCGTCGTGCTGCTCCTCGGCGGCGGCCTCATCGGTCTGCTGGTGCTGAACTCCGCGCTCAGCGAGGGGTCGTTCCGGAAGGACGACCTGGAGAAGGAGACCAAGGCCCTCACCGACGAGGAACAGGCGCTCCAGCGGGACATCGACTCCTACTCGGCCCCGGACGCGCTCCAGCGCCGCGCCCGTGAACTCGGCATGGTGCCCGGCGGCGACCCCGCCTTCCTCGACCCGGACGGCACCGTGAAGGGCGTGCCCTCCGCCGCCCCGCGGTCCTCGGCCGACACCGCCAGGGCCGTACGGCCCCCCGAGGTGATCGCCTCCGGCCTGGCCGCGGTGACCTCCGCCTCCGACGCCCCGTCCCCGGCGGCCGCGGCCGACCCCTACCCCGCGGCCCCCGCCCCGACGGCGGTGCCCACCCCAGTCCTTCCCCCGACCCCCGGCAGGTGACGGAAGTGTCCGACAGGCAACCGCCGCGCCGGCGCGTTCCCGGCCCCGCCCGGCCCGCCCGGCCCTCGCGGCCCGCCGCGGCCCGGCGCCGCCCCGGGCCCGGTGCCCGCCCGGCCCGCCGGCCGGCCGCGCCGCGGCCCGGGGCTCCCCGTGTCATCCGGCTCGGCAGCCCGCGGCCGCGCCTGCGGATGGTGGGCCTCGCGCTGACGCTGGTGCTGGTCGCCTTCGTCGTGCGGCTGCTCCAGGTGCAGGCCGTCGACGCGAGCACGTACGCCGCCGCGGCCGAGCAGAACCGGTACGTCGGACAGGTGCTGGCCGCCGAGCGCGGTGAGATCACCGACCGCTCCGGCGTGGCCCTGGCGACCAGCGAGGACGCCTACGACATCACCGCCGACCCGACGATGTTCGCGCGCGAGCAGCTGAAGATCGACGACGGTCCCGAGCAGGCGGCCGCGCTCCTCGCGCCGATCCTCGGCCAGGAGCAGTCCGACCTCGTCGCGAAGCTGCGGCCGGAGAACGAGGACGCCCGCTACGCCAAGCTGGCCAGCCGGCAGACCCCGCAGGTCTGGAAGCAGATCAAGGACCTGAAGTCCGCGCTCGCCACCAAGGCGGAGACGGACGGCTCCACGGTCAACGTCCTCGCCGGCGTCTTCTCCGTCCCCAGCAGCAAGCGCGTGTACCCCAACGGCGACATCGCCGCCGGGATACTGGGCTGGGTCAACGCCGACGGCAAGGGCGGCGGAGGCGTCGAGCAGCAGCTGAACACGGTCCTGACCGGCAAGGACGGCAAGATCCGCTACGCCCAGTCCGGCGGCCGCCAGGTACCCACCGCGGGCTCCACCGAGACGCCCGCCGTGCCCGGTTCCGACGTCGAGCTGACGATCGACCGGGACATCCAGTGGGCCGCGCAGAACGCCATCACCGAGCAGGTGGAGGAGTCGAAGGCGGACCGCGGCTACGTCGTCGTCCAGGACACCCGCACCGGCGAGATCCTCGCCATGGCCAACTCGCCCGGCTTCGACCCCAACGACCTGTCCGACGCCGACCCCGCGGCGCTCGGCAACGCGGCCCTCCAGGACGCCTACGAGCCCGGCTCCACCGCCAAGGTCATGTCGATGGCCGCGGTGCTGGAGGAGAACGCCGCCACCCCCCTGACGCACGTCACCGTGCCCAACCGGCTGCACCGCGGCGACCGGCTCTTCCAGGACGACATCGACCACCCGACCTGGTACCTCACGCTCAACGGCGTGCTCGCGAAGTCCAGCAACATCGGCACCATCCTGGCGACCGGCCAGCTGGGCGAGACGCAGTCCGAGGCGAACGAGGTCCTCTACTCCTACCTGCGCAAGTTCGGCATCGGCAGCTACACCGGGCTCGGCTTCCCCGGCGAGACCAAGGGCATCCTCGCGGCGCCCGACGACTGGTCCACCTCGCAGCAGTACACGATTCCTTTCGGCCAGGGCGTGTCCATCAACGCCGTCCAGGCGGCCTCCGTCTACTCGACGATCGCCAACGGCGGGGTCCGCGTCGAGCCCACCCTGGTGCGCGGCACCAAGGGGCCCGACGGACGCTTCACCGCGGCCGAGGCCCCGCAGAAGACCCGGGTGGTCAGCGAGAAGACGGCCAAGACCCTCGCCCAGATGCTGGAGTCGGTCGTGGACGACGAGGAGGGAACCGGCGCCAAGGCCCGCATCCCCGGCTACCGCGTGGCGGGCAAGACCGGCACCGCCAACCGTGTGGATCCGGCCACCGGCAAGTACAACGGCTACACCTCGTCCTTCGCCGGGTTCGCGCCCGCCGACAACCCCCGCGTCACCGTCTACTGCGCGATCCAGAACGCCACCGAGGGCAGCTACTTCGGCGGCCAGATCTGCGGTCCCGTCTTCAAGCAGGTCATGGAGTTCACCCTGAAGTCCCTCCAGGTGCCCCCGACCGGGGCGAAGGCCGCGAACCTCCCGGTCTCCTTCACCCCCTGAGCCCTCCCGGGCGTCCCCGCCCCGCCCCCGACCCGTGAGCCCCTCAGCCCGTCCGCCCGCCCGTGTTCAGCGCCGAACCAGCCAGGAAAACAGCCCGTGACCATGATCACCCCCGATCCCGGGAACCACGCCCCGACCGGGACCCCGCCGCGGCCCTCACTTCGCCCGCAGGCGGGTACGCCCGGTACGCTCACCGCCGTGCCACACGCTGATCAGTCCCAAACCACCCAGAAGGGCGCTTCCGTGACGTATCCGGGGCCGCCGCGACCGGTTCAGGTCTCCGCCACACCCCTCGCGGAGCTCGCCGATCAGCTGGGTGCCGCCACGCCGCAGGGCGCCGCCGAGGTCACGGGCATCACCCACGACTCCCGCGCCGTCCGTCCCGGCGACCTGTACGCCGCCCTCCCGGGCGCCCGCCTGCACGGCGCCGACTTCGTCACCCAGGCCGCGGGCCTTGGCGCGGTCGCCGTCCTGACCGACCCGACCGGCGCCGAGCGCGCCGCCGCGACCGGTCTGCCGGTGCTGGTCGTCGACGACCCGCGCGGACGCATGGGCGAACTGGCGGCCACGATCTACGGCCACCCCGGCCGCGACCTGCTCCAGATCGGCATCACCGGCACCTCCGGCAAGACCACGACGGCGTACCTCGTCGAGGGCGGCCTGAAGGCCACCCGCACCACGGAGCAGGCAGACCGGCGCGGAGCGCCGCCGGCCGAGGGCGGTGACGGGCGACGGGTGGGACTCATCGGCACCGTCGAGATGCGCGTCGGCGACGAGCGGATCAAGTCCGAGCGCACCACCCCCGAGGCCACCGACCTCCAGGCCCTCTTCGCGGTCATGCGCGAACGCGGCGTCGACGCCGTGGCGATGGAGGTCTCCAGTCACGCCCTGGTCCTCGGCCGGGTCGACGGCTGCGTCTTCGACATCGCCGTGTTCAACAACCTCAGCCCGGAGCACATGGAGTTCCACTCCGACATGGAGGACTACTTCCGGGCCAAGGCACAGCTGTTCACACGTGAACGCAGCAAACTCGGCGTGGTCAACCTCGACGACGAGTACGGCCGCAGGCTCGCCGCCGGGGAGGCCGAGGTCCCGGTCGTCACCTTCTCCGCCGAGGGGCACCCCGACGCCGACTGGCGCGCCGAGGACGTCCGGATCGGCCCCATGGACTCGACGTTCACCGCCGTCGGCCCCCGCGGCGAGCGCGTCGCCGCCAGGTCGCCGCTGCCCGGCCCCTTCAACGTGGCCAACACCCTCGCCGCGATCGTCGCCCTCTCCGTGGCCGGCCTCGACCCGCAGGCCGCCGCCGACGGCGTCGCCGCCGTACCGGGCGTGCCGGGCCGGCTGGAGCGGGTGGACGCCGGGCAGCCCTACCTCGCGGTCGTCGACTACGCGCACAAGACGGACGCGGTCGAATCCGTCCTCCGGGCGCTGCGCAAGGTCACCAAGGGCCGGCTGCACATCGTGCTCGGCTGCGGCGGCGACCGCGACACCACCAAGCGCGCGCCGATGGGCGCCGCCGCGGCCCGGCTCGCCGACACCGCCGTACTCACCTCCGACAACCCCCGCTCCGAGGACCCCCTCGCGATCCTCGCGGCCATGCTCCAGGGCGCCGCCTCCGTGCCGGCCCACGAGCGCGGCGAGGTCCAGCTCTTCGAGGACCGGGCCGCCGCGATCGCCGCCGCCGTCGGCCGCGCACGGCCCGGCGACACCGTGCTGGTCGCGGGCAAGGGCCATGAGCAGGGCCAGGACATCGCCGGTGTGGTCCGTCCCTTCGACGACCGCCAGGTGCTTCGCGAAGCTATCCAGAAGACCCAGGGATGAACTTGTGATCGCCCTCTCCCTCGCCGAGATCGCAGCAGTCGTCGGCGGGCAGACGCACGACATACCGGATCCGACCGCGCGCGTCACCGGGCCGGTCGTCCGGGACTCCCGCGAGGTGGAGCCCGGCAGCCTCTTCGTCGCCTTCGTCGGCGAACGCGTGGACGGCCACGACTTCGCCCGCGCGGTCGTGGAGGCGGGCGCGGCGGCCGTCCTGGCGTCGCGCCCCGTCGGCGTGCCCGCGATCGTGGTGGACGACGTCCAGGCGGCGCTCGGCGCCCTCGCCCGGCACGTCGTGCGCACGCTCGGCACGACGCTCGTCGCCCTCACCGGCTCGGCCGGCAAGACCAGCACCAAGGACCTCATCGCGCAGGTGCTCCAGCACAAGGCGCCGACGGTGTGGACGCCCGGCTCGCTCAACAACGAGATCGGGCTGCCGCTGACCGCCCTGTCCGCCACCGAGGAGACGAAGTTCCTCGTGCTGGAGATGGGCGCCCGCGGCATCGGCCACATCCGCTACCTCACCGGCCTGACGCCCCCGCGGATCGGGCTCGTGCTCAACGTCGGCAGCGCCCACATCGGCGAGTTCGGCGGCCGCGAGCAGATCGCGCAGGCGAAGGGCGAACTGGTCGAGTCCCTGCCCGCGGCGGACGACGGCGGCATCGCCGTCCTCAACGCGGACGACCCCTTGGTCCGGGCCATGTCCTCCCGGACGGCCGCACGGGTGGTCCTGTTCGGGGAGTCGGGCGAAGCGGACGTACGCGCCGAGAACGTACGACTCACGGACAACGGACAGCCCTGCTTCAGGCTTCACACACCCTCCGGTGCAAGCGATGTGACCATGCGCCTGTACGGTGAGCACCACGTGTCGAACGCGCTCGCCGCGGCCGCCGTCGCCCATGAGCTGGGCATGTCCGCGGAAGAGATCGCCACCGCGCTCTCCGAGGCGGGCTCCCTCTCCCGCTGGCGGATGGAGGTCACCGAGCGCCCGGACGGCGTGACGATCGTCAACGACGCCTACAACGCGAACCCCGAGTCCATGAAGGCCGCCCTGCGTGCGCTGGCCGCCATGGGCACCGGGCGCCGTACGTGGGCGGTGCTCGGCAAGATGGCCGAGCTGGGGGACGAGGCGCTCGCCGAGCACGACGCGGTCGGACGGCTCGCCGTCCGGCTCAACGTCAGCAAGCTCGTCGCGGTCGGGGGCAGGGAAGCCGCCTGGCTGCAACTGGGCGCATATAACGAGGGTTCGTGGGGTGAGGAGTCGGTGCACGTGTCCGACGCACAGGCGGCGGTCGACCTGTTGCGCAGCGAGTTGCGCCCGGGAGACGTCGTACTCGTGAAGGCGTCCCGTTCGGTCGGCCTCGAGAGCGTCGCGCAGGCGCTGCTCGCGACCGGTGCCGAGGGTGAGGTCGCTGCCCGATGATGAAGCAGATCCTGTTCTCGGGTGTCATCGGTCTCTTCCTGACCTTGGTCGGCACGCCACTGCTGATCAAGCTGCTCGCGCGCAAGGGATACGGCCAGTACATCCGTGACGACGGCCCGCGCGAGCACGCCAGCAAGCGCGGTACGCCGACCATGGGCGGTATCGCCTTCATCCTGGCGACCGTGGCCGCGTACTTCCTGTCCAAGGTCATCACCGGCCAGACGCCGACCTACTCGGGTCTGCTGGTGCTCGGCCTGATGGTCGGCATGGGCCTGGTCGGCTTCCTCGACGACTACATCAAGATCGTCAAGCGGCGGTCGCTGGGTCTGCGGGCCAAGGCGAAGATGGCCGGCCAGCTGATCGTCGGCATCGCCTTCGCGGTGCTCTCGCTCCAGTTCGCCGACGCCCGCGACATCACCCCCGCCTCCACCAAGCTGTCGTTCATCACGGACTTCGGCTGGACGATCGGCCCGGTGCTGTTCGTCGTCTGGGCGCTGTTCATGATCCTCGCCATGTCGAACGGCGTGAACCTCACCGACGGTCTGGACGGCCTCGCCACCGGCGCCTCCGTGCTCGTCTTCGGCGCCTACACGTTCATCGGCGTCTGGCAGTTCCAGGAGTCCTGCGCCAACGGCGAGACCCTGACCAACCCCAACGCGTGCTTCGAGGTGCGCGACCCGCTGGACCTCGCGGTCGTCTCCTCCGCGCTGATGGGCGCCTGCCTGGGCTTCCTGTGGTGGAACACCTCGCCGGCCAAGATCTTCATGGGCGACACCGGTTCGCTGGCGCTCGGCGGTGTCCTCGCGGGTCTGGCGATCTGCTCCCGCACCGAGCTGCTGCTCGCCATCCTGGGCGGTCTGTTCGTCCTCATCACCATGTCGGTGGTCATCCAGGTCGGCTCCTTCCGCCTGACCGGCAAGCGCGTCTTCCGCATGGCACCGCTCCAGCACCACTTCGAACTCAAGGGCTGGTCCGAAGTCCTTGTCGTGGTCCGCTTCTGGATCATCCAGGGCATCTGCGTCATCGTCGGACTGGGTCTCTTCTACGCGGGATGGGCAGCAGAAAAGTGACCGACTGGCAGGGCAAGCACGTCACCGTCGCCGGACTGGGCGTCTCCGGCGTCCCGGCGGCCAAGGTGCTGCACGGGCTCGGCGCGCGGGTCACCGTCGTCAACGACGGCGACGACGCACGCGCGCGTGCCCAGGCGGCCGAACTGGAGTCGCTCGGCATCACCGTGCGCCTCGGTGACGGGGCCACCCTGCCCGAGGGCACCGAGCTGATCGTCACCGCCCCCGGCTGGCAGCCGGACAAGCCGCTCTTCGCGGCGGCGCACGAGGCCGGGGTGCCGGTCTGGGGCGACGTCGAGCTCGCCTGGCGCCTGCGCGGCCCGGACGCGGCCCCCTGGCTCGCCGTCACCGGCACCAACGGCAAGACCACCACCGTCCAGATGCTCGCCTCCATCCTCCGGGCGGCGGGCCTGCGCACGGCGGCCGTCGGCAACATCGGCGTCTCGCTGCTGGAGGCGGTCCTCGGCGAGGAGGAGTACGACGTCCTCGCCGTGGAGCTCTCCAGCTACCAGCTGCACTGGGCGCCCTCGCTGCGCGCCCACTCGGCGGCCGTCCTCAACCTGGCCCCCGACCACCTCGACTGGCACGGCTCCATGGAGGCGTACGCCAGGGACAAGGGCCGGATCTACGAGGGCAACCGGATCGCCTGCGTCTACAACGTCGCCGACAAGGCCACCGAGGACCTGGTGCGCGAGGCGGACGTCGAGGAGGGCTGCCGCGCCGTCGGGTTCACGCTCGGCACGCCCGGCCCCTCCCAACTCGGCGTCGTGGAGGGCATCCTGGTCGACCGCGCCTTCGTCGAGAACCGGCAGCAGAACGCCCAGGAGCTCGCCGAGGTCTCCGACGTGAACCCGCCGGCCCCGCACAACATCGCCAACGCCCTTGCGGCGGCGGCCCTCGCGCGCGCCTTCGGGGTGCCCGCCAGGGCCGTACGGGACGGCCTGCGGGCCTTCACCCCCGACGCCCACCGCATCGCCCACGTGGCGGACGTGGACGGCGTCGCCTACGTCGACGACTCCAAGGCCACCAACACCCACGCGGCGGAAGCCTCGTTGGCGGCGTACGGGTCGATCGTGTGGATCGCGGGCGGACTCGCCAAGGGCGCCGCCTTCGACGAGCTGGTCGCCCGGTCCGCCGGGCGGCTGCGCGGGGTCGTCCTCATCGGTGCCGATCGTGCGCTGATCCGCGACGCCCTCGCGCGACACGCCCCGGAAGTACCCGTCGTCGACCTCGACCGGACCGACACTGGGGCGATGCTCGCGGCTGTCCAGGAGGCCCGGCGCCTCGCCGCCGAAGGCGACACGGTGCTGCTCGCCCCGGCCTGCGCCTCCATGGACATGTTCGCCAACTACAACCAGCGCGGTGACGCGTTCGCGGAAGCGGTCCGCGGACTCGGCGCGGGCGCCTGACGGCGGGTTCCGGCCGCGGCGGTTGCTCCGGGACCCTTGGAGGGACGCGTGACTCGGATGTGGCTGGGCTCTCGTCGGCGGTTCACCGCCGGTCACGGCGCCGTGCCGGACGGCGGGGCGGTGAGCGCCGATGCCCGGTAGCCGAACCGGCGGCCGGCCGCCCGTGCAGCGGGCCGCGCGGCGGCCCGCCGCCCGGTCGCCGCGCGACAACCCCGTGCTGCGGTTCACCACCCGGGCGCGCAAGGCCTGGGACCGGCCGCTGACCGCGTACTACCTGATCCTCGGCGGCAGTCTGCTGATCACCGTGCTGGGCCTGGTGATGGTCTACTCCGCCTCCCAGATCACCGCCTTGCAGATGTCGCTGCCGGGCTCGTTCTTCTTCCGCAAGCAGTTCCTGGCGGCCGCCATCGGCGGGGCGCTGCTGCTGGTCGCCTCCCGGATGCCGGCGAAACTGCTCCGGGCGCTGGCCTACCCGATCCTCGCCGGGGCCGTCTGCCTGATGGCCCTGGTGCAGGTGCCGGGGATAGGGATGGCGGTCAACGGCAACCAGAACTGGATCTCGCTCGGCGGCTCCTTCCAGATCCAGCCCAGCGAGTTCGGCAAGCTCGCGCTGGTCCTGTGGGGCGCCGACCTGCTCGCCCGCAAGCACGACAAGAGGCTGCTGGCGCAGTGGAAGCACATGCTGGTGCCGCTCGTGCCGGTCGCGTTCATGCTGCTGGGACTGATCATGCTCGGCGGCGACATGGGCACGGCGATCATCCTGACGGCGATCCTGTTCGGCCTGCTGTGGCTGGCGGGCGCCCCCACCCGGCTCTTCGTGGGCGTGCTGTCGATCGCCGCCACGATCGGTGTGATCCTCATCAAGACCAGCCCGAACCGCATGGCCCGGCTCCAGTGCATCGGCGCGACCGACCCCGGCCCGGGCGACGCCTGCTGGCAGGCCGTGCACGGCATCTACGCCCTCGCCTCCGGCGGGATCTTCGGTTCCGGGCTCGGTGCGAGCGTGGAGAAATGGGGCCAACTCCCCGAAGCCCACACCGACTTCATCTTCGCCGTCACCGGTGAGGAACTGGGCCTCGCGGGGACGCTGTCGGTACTCGCCCTGTTCGCGGCTCTAGGCTATGCGGGTATCCGCGTGGCCGGACGCACGGAGGACCCCTTCGTGAGGTATGCCGCGGGAGGTGTGACCACCTGGATCACGGCCCAGGCCGTGATCAACATCGGTGCGGTGCTCGGTCTGCTGCCGATCGCCGGTGTCCCCCTCCCGCTGTTCTCCTACGGGGGCTCCGCCCTGCTGCCGACCATGTTCGCCATCGGGCTGCTGATCGCCTTCGCACGCGACGAGCCCGCTGCGCGGGCG
Source organism: Streptomyces sp. NPDC003247 (assembly GCF_042888135.1). Classification (NCBI taxonomy): domain Bacteria; kingdom Bacillati; phylum Actinomycetota; class Actinomycetes; order Kitasatosporales; family Streptomycetaceae; genus Streptomyces; species Streptomyces sp. NPDC003247. Next base: position 167,495 of record NZ_JBIAPF010000001.1, on the reverse strand, counting down.
GCGCTTGCGATGCGGCATCCCCGCTTTGGTAGAAAGCGGGGGGCCGGGGGTCTCACGGGGCCCCGGAGATGGAACACGATGCGACGGCGCGCCTCGGCGGCGCGCTCGTCCGGAGAGCGGTGAATTTCGGTGCATGTCGTACTCGCTGGTGGGGGGACCGCCGGCCACATCGAGCCCGCGCTCGCCCTCGCGGACGCCCTGCGCAGGCAGGACCCGACCGTGGGCATCACGGCCCTGGGCACCGAGCGCGGCCTGGAGACCACGCTCGTTCCCCAGCGGGGCTACGAGCTCGCGCTGATCCCCGCGGTGCCGCTGCCGCGCAAGCCCACACCGGAGCTGATCACCGTCCCGGGCCGGCTGCGCGGCACGATCAAGGCGACCGAGCAGATCCTGGAGCGCACCAAGGCGGACGCCGTCGTCGGCTTCGGCGGCTACGTGGCCCTGCCCGGCTACCTCGCCGCCAAGCGCCTGGGGGTGCCGATCGTCATCCACGAGGCCAACGCCCGCCCCGGCCTGGCCAACAAGATCGGCTCCCGGTACGCCGCCCAGGTCGCCGTCTCCACCCCGGACAGCAAGCTCCGCAACGCGCGCTACATCGGCATCCCGCTGCGCCGCTCCATCGCCACCCTGGACCGCGCCGCCGTGCGCCCCGAGGCCCGCGCGGCGTTCGGCCTCGACCCGAACCTGCCGACGCTGCTCGTCTCCGGCGGCTCCCAGGGCGCCCGCCGCCTCAACGAGGTCGTGCAGCAGGTCGCCCCGTGGCTCCAGCAGGCCGGGATCCAGATCCTGCACGCGGTCGGCCCGAAGAACGAACTGCCGCAGGTCCAGCAGATGCCGGGAATGCCTCCCTACATCCCGGTAAGTTATGTGGACCGGATGGATCTCGCGTACGCCGCGGCCGACATGATGCTCTGCCGCGCGGGCGCGATGACCGTCGCCGAACTCTCCGCCGTCGGACTCCCGGCCGTCTACGTCCCGCTGCCCATCGGCAACGGCGAACAGCGGCTGAACGCCCAGCCGGTGGTCAAGGCCGGCGGCGGTCTGCTGGTCGACGACGCGGAACTGACCCCGGAGTGGGTGCGGGAGAACGTCCTGCCGGTGCTCGCCGACCCGCACCGGCTGTACGAAATGTCCCGCGCCGCAGGCGAGTTCGGCCGCCGGGACGCGGACGACCTGCTCGTCCGCATGGTCTACGAGGCGATCGCCGCGCGCCGTTAGGCGCGGCGGGCAAGGCTCTGGGAGCGAAGGGCAGGGAGCGTGGCCGGACCCACCACCGCCGAGCGCGGTGCACGCCAGCAGGAGACGTCCGGCCCGCCCCTGGCCCGCAGGCTGGGCCCGCGCCGGCTTCGTACGATCATCATCCTCGCGGTGGCCTTCGTGCTCGTCGGGGCGGGCGTCGTCTGGGTGTTGTACGGCTCGCGGTGGCTGCGGGTGGACCACGTCTCCGTCTCGGGGACGAGCGTGCTGACCCCGCAGCAGGTGCGCGAGGCCGCCGACGTCCCCGTCGGGGACCCCCTGGTCTCCGTCGACACCGGCGCGATCGAGGCGCGGCTGCGCGCGGCGCTGCCCCGGATCGACTCGGTCGAGGCGGAGCGTGACTGGCCGCATGGAATCGACCTGAAAGTGACCGAACGCAAGCCGGTCCTGCTGGTTCGAAAAGGGCAGAAGTTCGTGGAAGTGGACAAGGAAGGCGTCCGCTTCGCCACCGTTTCCCAAGCCCCTCGGGGGGTGCCGCTGCTCGACGTGGAAACCTCGACGTCGGGTTCGGCCGCCGCGAGTCTGCGCCGCTTCGGGGCGGACCGGCTGGTGCGTGAGGCGGTGAAGGTCGCCGGCGCCCTTCCGGCCGCCGTCGCGCGGGACACCCGGGTCGTCAAGGTGCGTTCCTACGACGACATCTCGCTGGAGCTGAGCGGTGACCGCACGGTGGTGTGGGGCAGTGCCGAGAAGGGTGCCGCGAAGGCCCGTACCCTCACCGCCCTGATGAAAGCCTCCCCGGACGCCGGGCAGTTCGACGTCAGCGTGCCCACGGCCCCCGCGTCAGCGGGGAGTTGACGCACATCAGAGCAGGCCAGCACCCTGGTTGGGCAGCGACTTGGCTGATCACATAGGGTGAAAAGAAAAACGGGAGGTTCGGCGTGTTCGTTGAACGGGCGCCACTTGTCGACTTAGTGTCCTGTTCAGAAGACTCCAAGGAACAGACACACTGGTAACCCTAAACTTCAGGGTTAGGGTTCGGGTCGGCGAAACGGACCGTCCCATTCGGCATCAGTCACCGGAGCGCGGAGCACCGCGAGACGGCGACCCGTAACTCGAGGCGAGAGGCCTTCGACGTGGCAGCACCGCAGAACTACCTCGCAGTCATCAAAGTCATCGGTGTCGGCGGCGGTGGTGTCAATGCCATCAACCGGATGATCGAGGTCGGTCTCAAGGGCGTCGAGTTCATCGCCATCAACACCGACGCGCAGGCGCTGTTGATGAGCGACGCCGACGTCAAGCTCGACGTCGGCCGCGAACTCACCCGCGGACTCGGCGCCGGAGCCAACCCGGCCGTCGGCCGCAAGGCCGCCGAGGACCACCGCGAGGAGATCGAGGAGGTCCTCAAGGGGGCCGACATGGTCTTCGTGACGGCCGGTGAAGGCGGCGGCACCGGCACCGGCGGCGCGCCCGTCGTGGCCAACATCGCACGCTCCCTGGGCGCCCTCACCATCGGCGTGGTCACCCGCCCGTTCACCTTCGAGGGACGGCGCCGCGCGAACCAGGCCGAGGACGGCATCGCCGAGCTCCGCGAAGAGGTCGACACCCTCATCGTCATCCCGAACGACCGGCTGCTGTCCATCTCGGACCGCCAGGTCTCGGTCCTCGACGCCTTCAAGTCGGCCGACCAGGTCCTGCTCTCCGGTGTCCAGGGCATCACCGACCTGATCACCACCCCGGGTCTCATCAACCTCGACTTCGCCGACGTCAAGTCGGTCATGTCCGAGGCCGGCTCGGCCCTCATGGGCATCGGCTCGGCCCGTGGCGACGACCGCGCGGTGGCCGCCGCCGAGATGGCGATCTCCTCGCCGCTCCTGGAGGCCTCCATCGACGGCGCCCGCGGCGTGCTGCTCTCCATCTCCGGCGGTTCCGACCTCGGCCTGTTCGAGATCAACGAGGCCGCCCAGCTGGTCAGCGAGGCCGCCCACCCCGAGGCCAACATCATCTTCGGCGCGGTCATCGACGACGCCCTCGGCGACGAGGTCCGGGTCACCGTGATCGCGGCCGGCTTCGACGGCGGCCAGCCCCCGGCCCGCCGGGACAACGTCCTCGGCGCGGCCTCCTCCCCGGCCCGCCGCGAGGAGCCGGCCCCGGTACGGCAGCCGGAGAGCCGCCCGACCTTCGGCTCGCTCGGCAGCGTCACGCCGAAGGAGGAGCCGGAGCCGGCGCCCGAGCCGGTGGCCGAGCTCCCGGTCTCCCCGCCGGTCCCGCCGTCGCGGACCTACTCGGACAGCGCGGCCGAGGAACTGGACGTGCCGGACTTCCTGAAGTGATAGGACGGCGCGGACACGTGAGCGGCGCGCACTTCGCCTTCACCGACCGGTGGGGCGGGGTGAGCGCCGCTCCGTATGAGCAGCTCAACCTGGGCGGGGCGGTCGGCGACGACCCCGGCGCCGTCCGGACCAACCGCGAACTGGCCGCGAAGACCCTCGGCCTGGACCCCGCCTCGGTCGTCTGGATGAACCAGGTGCACGGCACGGACGTGGCCGAGGCCGACGGGCCGTGGGGCGAGCGCCCCGTGCCCGACGCCGACGCGCTCGTCACGGCCCGGCGGGGTCTCGCCCTCGCCGTCCTGACCGCCGACTGCACCCCCGTCCTGCTCGCCGACCCGGTCGCGGGCGTCGCCGCCGCGGCCCACGCGGGCCGGCCCGGCATGGTCGCCGGGGTCGTCCCCGCCGCCGTACGGGCCATGGTGGAGCTCGGCGCCGAACCGGCGCGGATCGTCGCCCGCACCGGGCCCGCCGTCTGCGGCCGGTGCTACGAGGTGCCGGAGGCGATGCGCGCCGAGGTGGCCGCCGTCGAACCGGCGGCGTACGCCGAGACGAGCTGGGGTACGCCGGCGGTCGACGTGACCGCCGGGGTGCACGCGCAGCTCGAGCGGCTCGGTGTGCGCGACCGGGAGCGGTCGCCGGTGTGCACGCGGGAGTCGCAGGACCACTTCTCGTACCGCCGCGATCGCGCCACAGGGCGACTCGCGGGATATGTCTGGTTGGACTGATGAGGGATGACGGACCGTAAGACCGAACTCGCCGCCAACCTGGCGAAGGTGGAGGAGCGCATCGCCGCCGCGTGCGCGGCCGCCGGCCGTGAGCGGGAGGAGGTGACCCTGATCGTGGTCACCAAGACCTACCCGGCGCAGGACGTGCGGCTGCTGTCGGAACTCGGCGTGCGCCACGTCGCCGAGAACCGTGACCAGGACGCGGCGCCGAAGGCCGCGGCCTGCTCGGATCTGCCTCTTTCCTGGCACTTCGTGGGCCAGTTGCAGACCAACAAGGTCCGCTCGGTGGTCGATTACGCCGCTGTCGTGCAGTCCGTCGACCGGCCCCGGCTGGTGACCGCCCTGTCGAAGGAGGCCGTACGGGCCGGGCGCGAGCTCGGCTGCCTCATCCAGGTCGCGCTCGACGCCGGCGAGAGCGCGCGCGGCGAGCGGGGCGGCGTCGCCCCGGCGGGCATCGAGGAGTTGGCCGGACTCGTCGCCGCCTCCCCGGGGCTTCGGCTCGACGGACTGATGACCGTCGCACCCCTGACCGGGGAGTACGCCGGACGGCAACGGGCGGCGTTCGGGCGGTTGATGGATTTGTCGACCGACCTGCGCAGAGCCCATCCGGCTGCGAACATGGTCTCGGCAGGGATGAGTGCGGACCTCGAGGAGGCCGTGGCGGCCGGGGCGACACATGTGCGCGTCGGCACCGCGGTACTCGGAGTCCGCCCCAGGCTCGGGTAACGTCGCCAAGAAGTCGGACCACAGCAGAAAATATGGTCATTACCGCCGAAAGGCGGTCACAAGGGCCACGTGGATCGCGGGACTTGGCAGTCGGAAGCCGATCCACCACAGAGCGGAGGACTCAGAGCATGGCCGGCGCGATGCGCAAGATGGCGGTCTACCTCGGCCTCGTGGAGGACGATGGGTACGACGGCCGGGGTTTCGACCCCGATGACGACTTCGAACCCGAGCTCGACCCGGAGCCCGAGCGTGACCACCGGCGGCACGAGCCGTCGCATCCGTCACACGGCGCACATCAGTCCCAAAGGGATGAAGAGGTGCGTATCGTGCAACCGCCCGCGCCGCGCGAACCGGTCGCCCGGGTCGCTTCGCCGGCCGCGGAATCCGGACGCCCGGCGCGCATCGCGCCCGTGGCATCCATCACACAAGAACGTCAGTCCCTGGAGAAGAACGCACCGGTGATCATGCCCAAGGTCGTGTCGGAACGAGAGCCGTACCGGATCACCACGCTCCACCCCCGGACCTACAACGAGGCCCGTACCATCGGGGAACACTTCCGTGAGGGAACCCCGGTGATCATGAATCTGACCGAGATGGACGACACGGACGCGAAGCGACTTGTCGACTTCGCGGCCGGTCTGGTGTTCGGCCTCCACGGCAGCATCGAGCGGGTGACGCAGAAGGTGTTCCTGTTGTCTCCTGCTAACGTCGATGTCACGGCGGAGGACAAGGCCCGCATCGCAGAGGGCGGGTTCTTCAACCAGAGCTGAGACGCACCACCGGAAAACAGCGGTACACGAAGAGCGCGCAAGCAGGGGAGAGGGAAGCACCGAACATGAGCGTGGTCCTTGATGTCGTCTACATCGCGCTGATGGTCTTCCTCATCGTGCTCATCTTCCGGTTGGTCATGGACTACGTCTTCCAGTTCGCCCGCTCATGGCAGCCCGGCAAGGCGATGGTGGTCGTTCTGGAGGCCACCTACACTGTCACCGATCCACCGCTCAAGCTTCTGCGGCGGGTGATCCCGCCGCTGCGTCTCGGGGGCGTGGCGCTCGACCTGTCCTTCTTCGTACTGATGATCATCGTCTACATCCTGATCTCGATCGTGAGCCGGCTGTGAGCGATGTGAACTACCGTCTTGCCGAATGCCGACGACTACGTTGAGGTGAAGAGATGCCGTTGACCCCCGAGGACGTGCGGAACAAGCAGTTCACGACCGTCCGCCTCCGAGAAGGCTATGACGAGGACGAGGTCGATGCCTTCCTCGACGAGGTCGAAGCCGAGCTGACCCGTCTGCTGCGCGAGAACGAGGACCTGCGCGCCAAACTGGCCGCGGCCACGCGCGCCGCTGCCCAGAACCAGCAGAACATGCGCAAGCCCCCGGAGCAGCAGGACCAGCAGCAGGGCGGTATGCCCCCGCAGCAGCAGGGGATGCCGCAGCAGCAGGGAATGCCGCAGCAGGGGATGCCGCCGCAGCAGCAGGGGATGCCCCAGCAGCAGGGAATGCCCCAGCAGCAGGGGATGCCGCAGCAGGGCATGCGAGGTCCGGGCGCACCGGTGCCCGCCGGGATATCGGGCCCGCCGCAGCAGCAGATGGGTGGCCCCATGGGTGGTCCGCCCCAGCTGCCGAGCGGTGCCCCGCAGCTGCCTGCCGGTCCCGGCGGCCAGGGTCCGCAGGGCCCCGGTCCGATGGGCCAGGGTCCCATGGGGCAGGGACCGATGGGTGGTCAGCCTCCCATGCAGCAGCAGATGGGCGGTCCGATGGGCGGCCCCATGGGCGGTCCGATGGGCGGCCCCGGTCAGGGCCCCGGTGGCGACAGTGCCGCCCGTGTCCTCTCGCTGGCCCAGCAGACCGCCGACCAGGCGATCGCGGAGGCCCGTTCCGAGGCCAACAAGATCGTCGGCGAGGCGCGTTCGCGGGCCGAGGGTCTCGAGCGTGACGCCCGTGCCAAGGCCGACGCCCTGGAGCGGGACGCGCAGGAGAAGCACCGTGTCGCGATGGGCTCCCTGGAGTCCGCCCGCGCCACGCTGGAGCGCAAGGTCGAGGACCTGCGCGGCTTCGAGCGCGAGTACCGCACGCGTCTGAAGTCGTACCTGGAGTCGCAGCTGCGTCAGCTGGAGACCCAGGCCGACGACTCCCTCGCCCCGCCGCGTACCCCGGCCGCAGCCTCCCTCCCGCCGTCCCCGGCGCCTTCCATGGCTCCGGCCGGCGCGAGCGCCCCGGCCTACGGGGGCAACCAGGGCATGGGCGCGCCGAGCCCGGCTGCTCCGTCCTACGGCGGCCAGCAGCAGATGTCCCCGGCGATGACCCAGCCGATGGCTCCGGTCCGGCCGCAGGGCCCGTCGCCGATGGGCCAGGCTCCCTCGCCGATGCGTGGCTTCCTGATCGACGAGGACGACAACTGACGGCCAGTAGTACGCCTTAGGCGTCGGCAGCGTTCAACAGGGCGGGGCCCCGGATTTCCGATCCGGGGCCCCGCCCTGTTCTTGCTGTTCTTGCTCCCCGGTCGACGAGGGAACCGACGCCGGCGGTGCCGACCCCCAGGGGCGCGGGGAACCGCGCGCCCAGCCGTCGGCGGCTCGCGGCCGGGCGAAGACCTGGTGGTGGCACGGCGGTGGCCCGCCGGGGCGGTACGGCGACCGCCTGCCGGGGCGGTACGGCGACCGCCCGCCGGGGCGGAGCGGCGGCTGTCCGCCGGGCGGATCCCGGGGACAGCCGCCGATGTCCGGGAGGGCTTACGCCTTGCGGAGCCGGAACGTCAGGGTCAGGCCCTCGTCCGTGAACGGGGTGCCGTAGGTGTCGTCCGCCTCGCCCTGGGCGAAGTCCGTGGCGAGGACCTCGTCGGCGATCAGTCCGGTGTGACCGGTCAGGGCGTCGACGGTGGCCGGGTCGGTCGCGGTCCAGCGGAGCGCGATGCGGTCGGCGACGTCGAGGCCGCTGTTCTTGCGGGCCTCCTGGATCAGGCGGATCGCGTCACGGGCCAGGCCGGCGCGGCGCAGCTCCTCCGTGATCTCCAGGTCGAGGGCGACCGTCGCGCCGGAGTCGGACGCCACCGACCAGCCCTCGCGCGGGGTCTCCGTGATGATCACCTCGTCCGGGGCGAGGGTGATCGTCTCGCCGTCGACCTCGACCGACGCCGTGCCGTCGCGCAGGGCGAGGGAGAGCGCGGCCGCGTCGGCGTTCGCGACGGCCTTCGCCACGTCCTGGACCCGCTTGCCGAACCGCTTGCCCAGGGCCCGGAAGTTGGCCTTGGCGGTGGTGTCGACCAGGCTGCCGCCGACCTCGGAGAGGGAGGCCAGGGACTCGACGTTCAGCTCCTCCGTGATCTGCGTGTGCAGTTCGGGGGAGAGGGCGTCGAACCCGGTCGCCGCGATCAGGGCGCGCCGCAGCGGCTGGCGGGTCTTCACGCCCGACTCCGCGCGGGTGGCGCGGCCCAGCTCGACCAGGCGGCGGACCAGGACCATCTGCCGCGACAGCTCGGGGTCGATGGCGGAGAGGTCCGCCTCCGGCCAGGCGGCCAGGTGGACGGAGTCCGGGGCGCCCGGGGTGACCGGGACCACCAGGTCCTGCCAGACCCGCTCGGTGATGAACGGGGTCAGCGGGGCCATCAGCTTGGTGACCGTCTCCACGACCTCGTGCAGGGTGCGCAGCGCGGCCTTGTCGCCCTGCCAGAAGCGGCGGCGGGAACGGCGCACGTACCAGTTGGACAGGTCGTCGACGAACGCCGAGAGCAGCTTGCCGGCGCGCTGGGTGTCGTAGGCCTCCAGGGACTGGGTCACCTGGTCGGTGAGCGCGTGGAGTTCGGACAGCAGCCACCGGTCCAGGACCGGGCGGTCGGCGGGGGCCGGGTCGGCCGCGGACGGCGCCCAGCCGGCCGTACGGGCGTACAGGGCCTGGAAGGCGACCGTGTTCCAGTACGTGAGGAGCGTCTTGCGGACGACTTCCTGGATGGTGCCGTGGCCGACGCGGCGGGCCGCCCACGGGGAGCCGCCGGCCGCCATGAACCAGCGGACCGCGTCCGCGCCGTGCTGGTCCATGAGCGGGATCGGCTGGAGGATGTTGCCGAGGTGCTTGGACATCTTGCGGCCGTCCTCGGCGAGGATGTGGCCGAGGCAGACGACGTTCTCGTACGACGACTTGTCGAAGACCAGCGTGCCGACCGCCATCAGCGTGTAGAACCAGCCGCGGGTCTGGTCGATGGCCTCGCTGATGAACTGCGCCGGGTAGCGGGACTCGAACAGTTCCTTGTTCTTGTACGGGTAGCCCCACTGCGCGAACGGCATCGACCCCGAGTCGTACCAGGCGTCGATGACCTCCGGCACGCGCGTGGCCGTCTTCTCGCACTGGGGGCAGGCGAAGGTGACGGCGTCGATGTACGGGCGGTGCGGGTCCAGCCCGGACTGGTCGGTGCCGGTGAGCTCGGTGAGCTCGGCGCGGGAGCCGACGACGGTGAGGTGGTCGTCCTCGCAGCGCCAGATCGGCAGCGGGGTGCCCCAGTAGCGGCTGCGGGACAGGGCCCAGTCGATGTTGTTGTTCAGCCAGTCGCCGAAGCGGCCGTGCTTGACCGTCTCGGGGAACCAGTTGGTCTTCTCGTTCTCCTGGAGGAGGCGGTCCTTGACGGCCGTGGTGCGGATGTACCAGGACGGCTGCGCGTAGTAGAGGAGCGCGGTGTGGCAGCGCCAGCAGTGCGGGTAGCTGTGCTCGTACGGGATGTGCCGGAAGAGGAGGCCGCGCTGCTGGAGGTCCTCGGTGAGCTTTTCGTCCGCCTTCTTGAAGAAGACGCCGCCGACCAGGGGGACGTCCTCGGCGAAGGTGCCGTCCTGGCGGACCGGGTTCACCAGCGGCAGGCCGTAGGAGCGGCAGACCTTGAGGTCGTCCTCACCGAAGGCGGGGGACTGGTGGACCAGGCCCGTGCCGTCCTCGGTGGTGACGTAGTCGGCGTTGACGACGAAGTGGGCCTCGGCGGGGAACTCCACCAGCTCGAACGGCCGCTGGTAGGTCCAGCGCTCCATGTCCGCGCCGGTGAAGGTCTCGCCGGTGGTCTCCCAGCCCTCGCCGAGCGCCTTGGCGACGAGCGGCTCGGCGACGACGAGCCGCTCCTCGCCGTCGGTGGCGACGACGTAGGTGACCTCGGGGTGGGCGGCGACGGCCGTGTTGGAGACGAGCGTCCAGGGGGTCGTCGTCCACACCAGGAGCGCGGCCCGGCCGGCGAGCGGACCGGAGGTGAGCGGGAAGCGGACGTACACGGACGGGTCGACGACCGTCTCGTAGCCCTGGGCCAGCTCGTGGTCGGAGAGGCCGGTGCCGCAGCGCGGGCACCAGGGGGCGACCCGGTGGTCCTGGACCAGCAGGCCCTTGGCGAAGATCTCCTTCAGCGACCACCAGACCGAGTCGACGTACTCCGGGTCCATGGTCCGGTAGGCGTCGTCGAGGTCGACCCAGTAGCCCATGCGGGTCGTCAGCTCGGTGAAGGCGTCGGTGTGGCGGGTCACGGACTCGCGGCACTTGGCGTTGAACTCGGCGATGCCGTACGCCTCGATGTCCTGCTTGCCGCTGAAGCCGAGCTCCTTCTCGACCGCCAGCTCCACCGGCAGGCCGTGGCAGTCCCAGCCCGCCTTGCGGGCCACGTGGTAGCCGCGCATGGTGCGGAAGCGGGGGAAGACGTCCTTGAAGACGCGCGCCTCGATGTGGTGGGCGCCCGGCATGCCGTTGGCGGTGGGCGGGCCCTCGTAGAACACCCATTCGGGGCGGCCCTCGGACTGCTCCAGGCTCTTGGCAAAGATCTTCTGCTCGCGCCAGAAGTCGAGCACCGCGTGCTCGAGGGCGGGCAGGTCGACCTGGGCGGGCACCTGGCGGTACGTCGTCATCGATCTTCCTCCGGCGGACTTTCTGCCTTCCGTCGGAGGGACGAGAGCTTTCTTTCCTGTCTACGCCGTGTGCGGCGCGCTCCCGCGGTACCACCCTCCTTGGCCCTCCGGTGCGCCGTCCGCTCCGGTGAGCCCCCTCATTGGGGTCGCGATGCCGGGTCTACTCGCCTGTGCCTCTCGGCCGGGGCTTTCTTCCGGCGGCTCCGGGGTGATCTTCACGTCGCGCTCGCCCCCGGGCTTCCACCGTCCCCGGGTCGCTCTGGGCTGCGTACGCCGCTACTCGTCCCCATCCACGCTTTTCGCTGCGCCCAGTGTACGGCGCCGCGACGACAGCGGCCGACCGGTTTTCGGGGCGGGCGGGCGGGCGCGGGGCACGGGCGGATCGGGGATGACCCGAACGGTGAGGTGCGCGGGCCCGGGTTCCGGGACGGCCGGCTCGGCGGATTACCCGCCGGGGAGCTGGGCACAACGGTTGCAGGCTTGCCGCACTGCGTGCGCGAGGCGGGCGAATCGGGCGGTGTGCCCCGTTGCCGCGGGACCCAAGTCGATTTATCGTCCCAGCACGATTTGCGCGCAAAGCACCATATGTGAAGGGGCCGCGGCCATGGTGGCGAAGAAGACCGCCGTACAGCAGTCGGCGTCCGGCAGGCCCACGGGTGCCCCTGGCGGTGCGGCAAGGCGTGTCGGCAAGAGCCTCGGCGAGGACCTCGGCAAGGAGGGCAAGGACAGCAAGGACGGCAAGGAGGTCGTCGGCAAAGGCGCCGGCAAGGCGGTGGGGGCGGTGGGAGCGCCTGCCGGTGAGGGGACTTCCACGTCGGGGGTTGGCCGGGCGCCGGCGGGGAAGAAGTCGGTCGCCGAGGAGGGGGAGGGGAAGAGGGCGGTGGCCAGGAGGAGCACTGCCACGAGGACGGCCGGCGGGAAGGCCGCCACGCCGAAGGCGTCCGGGACGCGGGCGTCCGGCAAGCGGGCGTCCGGCGGGCGGGGCGCGGCTGCTTCGGAGGAAGCGGCGGAGCGTGCGGAGAAGAAGGTGCCCGCCAAGAAGGTGCCTGCGAGGAAGGCGCCTCCCGAGAAGGAAGCCGTGAGGACGGCACCCGCCGGGCACGCGGCAGTGGAGGACACTGCGGCGGCGGCGGACACCGCGGCGTCGGAGGAGACCGCCGGACCGGCCGGGAAGGCGGCCGGGTCGGCAGGACGGACGGTCGCGGGGGCGGGCGCCGGGAGGAGGACGGGGGCGAGGAAGGCCGTGGCCCCGGAGGAGGCCGCGGTGGCGGAGAGCGTCGGCAGCGAGGTGACCGCCGGTTCGGAGGGGGCCGGCGGCAAGGGCGGTGCGGTGGCCGGAGAGCCCTCGGAGGGCCCGGGCACGGCCGGGAAGCGCACCGCCGGGAAGAGCACGGCCAAGAAGGTGGGCGCGGCCTCGGCCGCGGAGCAGACGGGAGCCACGACGGTGGTTGCGAAGAAGACTCCTGGCACGGCCACGGCGGCGAAGACGGCCGTTCCCAAGGCGCGGTTCGCCGCCGCGGAGCCGGGCGAGCTGGCGGTGCGCCCCGGTGAGGAACCCTGGACCCCGGAGGAGGCCGACGAGGCCCGCACCGAACTTCAGTCCGAGAAGGAACGGCTGCGCACGGAGCTCGCCGCGTCCGAGGCGGCCCTGGCGGGTCTGATGCGCGACTCGGGGGACGGCGCCGGAGACGACCAGGCGGACACCGGGACCAAGAACATCACGCGGGAGCACGAACTGGCGCTGGCCGCCAACGCGCGCGAGATGCTGATCCAGACGGAGCACGCCCTGGAGCGGCTGGACGCCGGCACCTACGGCCTGTGCGAGAACTGCGGCAACCCCATCGGCAAGGCGCGCATGCAGGCCTTCCCCCGGGCCACGCTGTGCGTCGAGTGCAAGCAGAAGCAGGAGCGCCGGTACTGATCACCCGGCCGCCGGGGGGTGTGCCGTACCCTCGTCCTCAGTCAGGTACCTAGGTTGAGGGACTCACGTGGCAGAGGCGGAGCGCATCATCGGTACGCCGGACACCCCCGAGGCGGCGGGAGCCGCGCCGGAGCCGTCCGACGGGACCGCCGGGAAGGCGGCGCCGGACGGGTCGTCCGGAGCGCACGAGCCGGTGGCGGGAGCCGAGGACGGAGCCGAGCGGCCGCGTGGCAAGCGCCGGGTCGCCGTGCTGTTCGCGGTCGCCACGTTCGCGTACGCCCTCGACCTGGTCAGCAAGATGATCGTGGTCGAGAAGCTGGAGCACCAGCCGCCGATCGAGATCGTCGGCGACTGGCTGAGGTTCGAGGCGATCCGCAACGCGGGCGCCGCCTTCGGCTTCGGCGAGGCCTTCACGGTGATCTTCACGGTCATCGCGGCGGCGGTGATCGTGGTGATCGCCCGCCTCGCGCGCAAACTGCGCAGCCTGCCCTGGGCGATCGCGCTCGGTCTGCTGCTCGGTGGCGCGCTCGGCAACCTCACCGACCGGATCTTCCGCTCGCCGGGCGTCTTCGAGGGCGCGGTGGTCGACTTCATCGCGCCGAAGCACTTCGCGGTCTTCAACCTCGCCGACTCGGCCATCGTGTGCGGCGGCATCCTGATCGTGCTGCTGTCGTTCAAGGGACTCGACCCGGACGGCACCGTCCACCGGGACTGACTCCGCGAGCGCGGACCGGGTCCCAGGGGCCCGGGTCCCCGGTGCAGGGGTCCGCGGGCGGTGGGTCCGCGGGCGGTGGGCCACGGTCGTCCACAGGCTCCGTACGGGCCTGTCGCACCCGTCCGGCATACTCGACGGGTGAGCACCCTTCCCGAGATCCGTACCCTGCCCGTGCCCGACGGCCTGGAGGGCGAGCGCGTCGACGCCGCCATCTCCCGCATGTTCGGCTTCTCCCGCACCAAGGCGGCCGAACTCGCCGCCGCGGGGAAGGTCGCGGTCGACGGGTCGGTCGTCGGGAAGTCCGAGCGGGTGCGCGGCGGCGCCTGGCTCGAGGTCGAGATGCCGCAGGCGCCCGCACCCGTGCAGGTGGTGGCCGAGCCGGTCGAGGGCATGGAGATCGTCCACGACGACGACGACGTGGTCGTCATCGTCAAGCCGGTCGGGGTGGCCGCCCACCCGTCGCCCGGCTGGACCGGGCCGACCGTCATCGGCGGTCTCGCCGCCGCCGGCTACCGCATCTCCACGTCCGGCGCCGCCGAGCGCCAGGGCATCGTGCACCGGCTCGACGTGGGCACCTCCGGCCTGATGGTGGTCGCCAAGTCCGAGTACGCGTACACGTCGCTGAAGCGCCAGTTCAAGGAGCGCACGGTCGACAAGCGCTACCACACGCTCGTCCAGGGCCACCCCGACCCGACCAGCGGCACCATCGACGCCCCCATCGGGCGGCACCCCCAGCACGACTACAAGTGGGCGGTCACCGCCGACGGCAAGCCGTCCGTCACCCACTACGACCTCATCGAGGCGTTCCGCGCGGCCTCGCTCCTCGACGTCAAGCTGGAGACCGGCCGCACGCACCAGATCCGCGTCCACATGTCCGCCCACCGCCACCCCTGCGTCGGCGACCTGACGTACGGCGCCGACCCGACGCTCGCCAAGCGGCTGCGCCTGACCCGGCAGTGGCTGCACGCGGTGCGGCTGGGCTTCGAGCACCCCGGCGACGGCCGGTGGGCCGAGTTCGCCTGCGACTACCCGGACGACCTCCAGAGCGCCCTGGACCAGGTCCGCGAGGAGACCTACGGATGAGCACGCGCGCGTACGGGGTGCGTGTCGTGCAGGACCCCGCCTACCGCGAGGCCTGCTTCGCGCTCCGCAAGGAGGTCTTCGTCGGCGAGCAGGGAGTCCCCGAGGACATCGAGTACGACACCTACGACGCCGACGCGGTGCACGTGCTGGCGGTCCGCGAGGACGGCGTCCCCCTGGGGACCGGGCGGCTGCTGTACGGCGAGGCGGCCGCGGCGAAGACCGGCGGCGATCCCTCGGTCGGGTCGCTGGGCAGGCTCGCGGTCGCGAAGGAGGCGCGCGGGCTGGGCGTCGGGGCCGCGCTCGTGCGCGCCCTGGAGGAGGCGGCACGCGCGCGGGGACTGGCCGCCGTCGACCTGCACGCGCAGACCCACGCGCTGGGCTTCTACGAACGGCTCGGCTACGCGGCCTACGGGCCGGAGTTCCCGGACGCCGGCATCCCGCACCGGGCGATGCGGCGGGCGCTGCGGCCGTAGGCCCCGGGCGCGGACCCGCGCCCGCCCGGCGACAGGACGTGGCCCGGGGTGCCGCCCGGCGACAGGGCGTGGCCCGGGGTGCCGCCCGGGGAGCGGAAGCCGTGCTCCCGGTGCCCAACGGGGACCGCAGGCCGTGCCCCCGGTGCCGAACGGGCTGGTGACGGGCGTGGCGTGGCAGGCTGGAAGGCAGCCCTGTGACGTCGCGACCCCCCGGAGCACTGACCGTGGATCAGTTGGCCCTGCTGTTCGTCCTGTTGCTCGGGGCCGTGGTGAGCGTCCCGCTCGGGGACCGGTGGGGGCTGCCCGCACCGGTCCTGATGACGCTGCTGGGGATCGTGCTCGCGCTCGCGGACTTCGTGCCCGACGTAAACGTCCCGCCCGACCTGATCCTGCCGCTGCTGCTGCCGCCCCTGCTGTACGCGGCGGTCCGGCGGACCTCCTGGCGGCAGTTCGCGGCGAACAAACGGCCGATCTTCCTGCTGGCCGTGGCACTGGTGTTCGTCACGACGATGTGCGTGGCCGCCGTCGCCCACTCGATCGTGCCGGGGCTGCCGATCGCCGCGGCCGTCGCGCTCGGGGCGCTCGTCGCGCCGCCCGACCCGGTCGCCGCCACCGCCGTGGCCGGGCAGCTCGGGCTGCCCCGCAGGCTGGTGTCCATCCTGGAGGGCGAGGGGCTGTTCAACGACGTCACGGCCATCGTCCTCTACCACGTGGCGATCACCGCCGCCGTGAGCGGCACCTTCTCGCCGTGGCGGGCCGGGCTGGACCTGGTGCTCTCCGCGGTGGTGGCGGTGGCGGTCGGACTCGCGCTCGGGTGGGGCGCCAACAAACTGATGGACCTGCTCGGGGACGCGACGCTCCAGATCGGGCTGACGCTGCTGGTGCCGTACGCGTCGTACGTGCTGGCGGAGGAGTTCCACGGGTCCGGGGTGCTCGCCGTGCTCACCACCGCGCTGTTCCTCGCCGAGTACGCCACCGATCCCGACGACGTGATGACCCGGCTCGCCGGGCACACCTTCTGGGACATCGTCGACACGCTGGTCACGGGCGTCGCGTTCGGGCTGATCGGGCTGGAACTGCACAACGCCGTGCGGACCGCGTCCGGACGGTGGGGGGAGATGCTCGGCTGGGCGGGCGCGGTGGTCGGGGTCGTGGTGCTGGTACGGCTGCTGTGGCTGCTGCCGGCCACCTGGCTCACCCAGCGCCTGCACCGCCGGCGGGACCGCGACGAGGAGATCCCGATGAGCTGGCGGGAGACCGTCGTCATGTGGTGGGCGGGGATGCGCGGGGTGGCCTCGGTGGCGCTGGCGCTCGCGGTCCCGTTGCAGACCGAGGCGGGGGAGGCCTTCCCCGACCGGGACGAGATCGTGTTCATCGCGTTCGGGGTGATCATGGGCACGCTGGTGTTGCAGGGGCTGACCCTGCCGTGGCTCGTCAAACGGCTCGGGGTGCGGGCGGACACCGACCGGGAGAAGGAGTTCGAGAGGGAACTGGCCGTGCGGGCGGCGCGGGCGGCCAAGCGCAGGCTGAAGGAGATCGAGGCCGAGGAGGAGCTGCCGGAGGAGCTGTCCGAGCAGATGGTGCGGCGGGCGTTCGACATCGGCCTGCGGATCAGCCCGGACCTGGGGGAGGACGAGCGGCGGGAGGCGCACCGGCAGCGGGCGCGCCGGCTGAAGCGGGTACGGCGCATCCAGGGGGAGATGCTGAGCGCCGCGCGGCACGAGGTGGTGGCGGCGCGGAGCGAGCCGGGCGCGGACCCGGAGATCGTGGACCGGGTGCTGCGCCACCTCGACGTGCGCAGTCTTCGGTGAGGGGGCGTCTGCGGTGGGGGCGCGGGGACGGCCTCCCGGTCCCGATCTCCCCACCCGCCCCTTCCTAGCCTCCGGAGGGCCGGGCGGATGGGACGGGCGGGGAGACCGCGCCGGTCAGCGGTCCACGCGCGGCGACTCGTGGACGCGGCGCTGGCGGGGGGCGACCGCGCCGTCGGGGAACGCCAGCCCGTTCGAACGGCCCGGCGGCAGCGTCGCGTCCGCGGTGTTGACGCGGGGCAGCGCGTAGGGGTGCTCCTCGCACAGCCAGCGGACCATCCGCTCCCGGACGGTGACCCGCACCGTCCAGATGTCGTCGGCGTCCTTGGCCGTCACCAGGGCCCTGACCTGCAAGGTGTTCGGGGTGGTGTCCGTGACGTCGAGGCCGTAGGCGCGGCCGTCCCAGGCCGGGCACTCGCGCAGCACGTCCCGCAGCTTCTCCCGCATGGCGTCCAGCGGGGCCGAGTGGTCCACGTGCCAGTACACGGTGCCGGTCATCTGGGGAGTGCCCCGCGACCAGTTCTCGAACGGCTTGGACGTGAAGTACGAGACGGGCATCGTGATCCGGCGCTCGTCCCAGGTCCGCACGGTCAGGAAGGTCAGGGTGATCTCCTCGACCGTGCCCCACTCCCCGTCGACGACGACCGTGTCGCCGATGCGCACCATGTCGCCGAAGGCGATCTGGAAGCCGGCGAACATGTTGCTCAGCGTCGACTGGGCGGCGACACCGGCGACGATGCCGAGGATGCCGGCGGAGGCCAGCAGCGAGGCGCCCGCGGCGCGGAACGCCGGGAACGTCAGCAGCATCGCCGCCACCGCCACCACGCCGACGACCGCCGAGACGACCCGCATGATCAGCGACACCTGGGTGCGGACGCGCCGAACCCGGGCCGCGTCGCGGTGGACGCGCGCGTAACGGCTGTACGACGTCTCCACGACCGCGGCGGCCATACGGATCGCCAGCCACGCCGCGGCCCCGATCAGGACCAGGGTGAGCGTCCGGCCGACCGCGACCCGGTGCTCCTGGAGCAGCTCGGCCTCGTCGTAGGACCCTCTCAGCAGCGCGGCGCACAGCACGAGCTGGTAGGGGATGCGGCCCCGGCGCAGCAGCCCCCACAGGGGCGTCTCGGGATGGCGTCGGTCGGCCTTGGACAGCAGCAGGTCGGTGGCCCAGCCGATGAACAGCGTCACCAGGACCGAGCCGCCGACCACGATCAGTGGGCGGAGCAGGTTCTCCATGCCTTCGAACGTAACCGGCAGGGCGGGGTCGTGAACATGCGGTTCGTGTGAAGAGGCCCACGGACCGTGTGACGGTACGCGGCCCGTGCGGTGCTGTCGGTGCCGGCTGGCACCATGGCCCCATGAACATCATGCTCTTCCATTCGACCTATGGACTGCGCCCCGCGGTGCGGGCGGCGGCGGACCGGCTGCGCGCCGCCGGCCACGAGGTGTGGACGCCGGACCTCTTCGCGGGCAGCACGTTCGACACGGTCGAGGAGGGCATGGCCCACAAGGAGGGGACCGGCAAGGACGAGCTGCTGAGGCGAGCCGTCCTGGCCGCGGCGCCCTACTCGGAGCGGGGACTGGTCTACGCCGGGTTCTCGCTGGGCGCGTCGATCGCCCAGACCCTCGCCCTCGGTGACGACAAGGCCCGCGGACTGCTCCTCCTGCACGGCACGTCCGACCTCGCGCCGAACGTCTCGGTGGACGAGCTGCCGGTCCAGCTGCACGTGGCCGAACCGGACCCGTTCGAGACGGACGACTGGCTGAGCGCCTGGTACCTCCAGATGCGCAGAGCGGGCGCCGACGTGGAGGTCTACCGGTACGCCGGGGCCGGCCACCTGTACACCGACCCCGGCCTGCCCGACTACGACGAGGAGGCGGCCGAGGCCACCTGGCGGGTGGCCCTCGGGTTCCTCGACAGCCTGTAGCCGGCGGCTACACCGGGTCGTACGTCCGCTCGACCTGCTGCGTGCCGCTGCGGGTGCGGTAGGAGCGGGACCAGGACGAGCCGGCGTCCGCCCGCGTGCGGCCGGCGACCACGTAGTAGTCCATCTGCGCGCGCTCGGCGGTGACGTCCAGGACGCCGTAGCCGTGCCGGTCGGTGTCGACCCAGTGGACGTGGCGGTTGGCGGCCTTGATGACCGGCGCGGCGATCGCGGAGACGGTGCCCTCGGGGACGTTCACCAGGTCGTCGAGGTTGTCGGAGGTCACCGAGGTGACGACGAACTCGGTGGCGGCCGAGGCGGACAGCGGGTAGGTCCCGGCGTCCACGGGCACGTCGTTGGCCCACGCCATGTGGATGTCGCCGGTCAGGAAGACCGTGTTGCGGACGGCGTTCGCGCGCAGGTGGGCGAGGAGCTCCCGGCGGTCGGCGGTGTAGCCGTCCCACTGGTCGGTGTTGAGGGCCAGGCCCTCCCGGGGCAGGCCGAGCAGCTCGGCGAGCGGCGCGAGCAGGTCGGCGGAGAGCGAGCCGACGGCGAACGGCGAGATCATCACCGAGTTGCCGACCAGCCGCCAGGTGGTGTCGGAGGCCGTCAGCCCGGCCTTGAGCCAGTCCAGTTGGGCGCGGCCGGTGAGCGTGCGGTCCGGGTCGTCGACGCCGCCGTCGCCGGCGGAGACCTGCTGGGAGCGGAAGGAGCGCAGGTCCAGCAGGGACAGGTCGGCGAGCCTGCCGAAGCGCAGGCGGCGGTAGGTGGTGCCCGCCAGCGCCGGCCGGACCGGCATCCACTCGAAGTAGGCCTGCTTGGCGGCCGCCTGACGGGCCGACCAGGTGCCCTCGGTGCCCTCGGTGTGGTTCTCGGCGCCGCCCGACCAGGCGTCGTTGGCGATCTCGTGGTCGTCCCAGATCGCCACGACGGGGGCCGCGGCGTGCAGGGCCTGGAGGTCGGGGTCGGTCTTGTACCTGCCGTGCCGGGTCCGGTAGTCGGCGAGGGTGAGGATCTCGTGCGCCGGCGCGTGCTGCCGTACGACCGTGCCGCGCGTGCCGTACTCGCCGGTGCCGTACTCGTAGATGTAGTCGCCGAGGTGCAGCCAGGCGTCGAGGTCGCCGCGGGCGGCGAGGTGGCGGTAGGGGGAGAAGTAGCCGGCCTCCCAGTTGGCGCAGGAGACCACGCCGAAGCGGAGACCCGCCACGGACGCGTCCGCCGCCGGCGCGGTGCGGGTGCGCGCCACCGGGGAGTCGGTCCCGCCGGCCGAGAAGCGGAACCAGTAGTCGGTGGCCGGTTCCAGGCCGCGTACGTCGGCCTTGACGGTGTGGTCGGAGGCGGCGGTCGCGGTGACGGAACCCTTCGCCACGACGGTGGTCAGCGCCTTGTCCCGCGCGACGATCCACTCGACCTCGGTGTCCGGGCCGAGCCCGGAGCCGGGTATCGCCTCCGCGGTGGGCGTCACCCGGGTCCACAGCAGGACGCCGTCGGGCAGCGGGTCGCCGGAGGCGAGGCCGTGCAGGAAGACGGGGGCCTCGGCGGCGCGGGCCGGCGGCGCGGCGGCGAACGGGCCGGCCAGGGCCGCGGTGGCGGCGGCGGCCTTGACGACCGAACGGCGGCGCGGCGCGGGCGGTTCGGCGCGTCCGGGCAGTGCCTCGGAACCCTCTGTCGATCTGTGTCGTCTGGTCACGGGCGATGAGATTACTGACCAGTACAACGGAAGAGCGGGCGAACCGGCAAGAGTTCGCCCGCTCTTCGGCCGCGCGTCGGATCAGGCCGTGAGGGCCGCCTCGATCGCGGTGGTGAAGTCGGCCACCGTCATCGGCGCGTTCTGGCCGTCGGAGCCGGTCAGCGTCTTGCCGTCCATCTTCAGCGTCGGGGTGCCCGACACGCCGCTGTCGTCGAACGTCGCGGACATCTCCAGGGCCCACTTGTCGTAGGTGCCGTTCTTCACGGCGTTCTGGAACTTGGTGTTGCCCTTCAGCGCGGAGACCGTGTTCGCCACCTTGATCAGGTAGCTGTCGTCCTTGAACTTGTCGTCGGTCTCCTCGGGGTGGTACTTCGCCGAGTACAGCGCGGTCTTGTACTCGAGGAACGCCTCGGGGCTGACGTTCAGCGCGGCGCCCAGGGCGCTCAGCGCGTTCTTGGAGCCCTCGCCGGTCAGGCTGTTGTCGAGGAAGGTGGCCCCGACGTACTGGATCTTGTACTTGCCGGCGTCGTAGTCCGACTTCACCGTCGCGCCGACGGTCTGCTCGAACTGGGCGCAGATCGGGCAGCGCGGGTCCTCGTACATCGTGAGCGTCTTCTCGGCGGTGCTCTTGCCGATGACGACCGTGGTGCCGTTCTTGCCGCTGGTGTTGGCCGGCTTGACCAGCTTGTCGTTCTTGGCCTCTTCCCAGTAGGTGGGCTTGTTGGCCTGGACGACGGCGTAACCTATGCCGCCCGCGATCGCCAGCACGCCGACGACCGAGCAGGCCACGACGACCTGCCGCTTGACCTTGGCCCGCTTGGCCTGGCGCTCACGTTCGAGGCGCAGCCGCTCGCGGGCCGCCGTCTTCGCCGCCTGGGTGTTCCGCTTGCTCATGTGGGTGTTCTCCCTGTGGGACGCGCACGGGAGGTGCGCGGGAAACGTGTGAGGGGACTGTCGTGCTCGGCTGCCGCGGCCACGGGCGTGGCGGCGGGCAGCGGGGTCGTTCAGACGAAGGCGACCGAGCGCGGCGGTCCGCGCCGTCCCAGGGAGTGCACGAGGATCAGGGCGCGGGAGGTGGCGGTACGGGGCGTGGGCCGCGGCGGACGGCGGGCCGCCGGGGCACGCCGTACGGTCACGGCGGAGACGGCCAGCAGCAGCGGACGGAACGTGGTCGCCGCCGCAGCCTCCAGAAGCCGGCCCAGCGCCCGCTCGCCCCGGCGCAGCCAGGCGGCCGCGGTCAGGCCGATGGCGATGTGCGCGGCGAGCAGCAGCCAGGAGGTGGCGGGGTCGGCGTGCGCGAGCACCCCGACCAGCCGGTCCGGGTCGGTGCCGGCGACCTGCGCCAACGGGGTCCCGACCGGGGTGCCGTCACCGCACAGCACGTCCCAGCCGACCGAGGCCAGCGGCCCGGCGACCGGGCCGCCCGCACGGCCGTAGCAGACGTGCTGCCCGGTGGTGAAGACGGTGTCGGCGGCCAGTTCCAGCGGGACCAGCAGGCCGGCGATCCGCCCGAAGCCGCGCTCGCGGCCCGCGAGGGCGTACGCGAGGACGAACACGGCGGCCGCGACGGCGGCCACCGTGTTGAGGGGCAGCGGGGCTCGGGACAGCAGGACGTGCGACGCGGTGCTGAGCGTCACGACGAAGGCCGTGAACAGCGCCGCGCGTACGGCTCTGAGTCGGGTCCCGGATATGTCCATGGCGGAGGAGAGTGTGTCACGCGCTCCTGTAAGGGACCGCTAAAGGGTCCCTGTGAGAGCCCTTTCCGTCACA
Source organism: Streptomyces sp. NPDC003247 (assembly GCF_042888135.1). Taxonomy (NCBI): domain Bacteria; kingdom Bacillati; phylum Actinomycetota; class Actinomycetes; order Kitasatosporales; family Streptomycetaceae; genus Streptomyces; species Streptomyces sp. NPDC003247. The sequence goes on along the minus strand of NZ_JBIAPF010000001.1, from coordinate 145,261 downwards.
GACCCGGAATCCGGCCGTTGCGGAACAGGTCGACGAAGATCTGGTGGTCCGCACGGGCACGTGCGCCGTAGGAGTGCGCGAAGTCCACCAGCAGGGGCGCGAAGCCGTCCTCGTCGGCGGCGATGGCCGCGTCGATGGCCCGCTCGGTGGAGAACGGCACCAGGGACTCGCCGGAGGTGTCGTCGGCCGCCGCGTGCATCGCGGCCGTGGCCCGCCCCAGGTCGGCGACGACCGCCGCGATCTCCTCGGGGTCGTCGATGTCGCCCCAGTCCAGGTCGACGGCGTACGGCGAGACCTCGGCGACCAGCTGGCCCGCGCCGTCCAGCTCGGTCCAGCCCAGCCACGGGTCGGCGTGTGCCTGGAGGGCGCGCTGGGAGATCACCGTGCGGTGGCCCTCGTGCCGGAAGTAGTCGCGGATCGCCGGATCGGTGACGTGCCGGGAGACGGCCGGGGTCTGGGCCTGCTTGATGTAGATCACCACGTCGTTCTCCAGGGCGTCGCTGTGGCCCTCCAGGAGGATGTTGTACGACGGCAGGCCGGCCGAGCCGATGCCGATGCCGCGCCGCCCGACGACGTCCTTCACCCGGTAGGAGTCCGGGCGGGCCAGCGACGTCTCCGGCAGCGTCTCCAGGTAGCCGTCGAAGGCGGCCAGGACCTTGTAGCGCGTGGCCGCGTCCAGCTCGATGGAGCCGCCCCCGGGCGCGAAGCGGCGCTCGAAGTCGCGGATCTCGGTCATGGAGTCCAGCAGCCCGAACCGGGTCAGGGAACGGGCGTCGCGCAGGGCGTCCAGCAGCGGGCCCTGGGCGGTGTCCAGGGTGAACGGCGGCACCTCGTCGTCCTTGGCGCCGGTGGCCAGCGCGCGGATCCGCTCGCGGTACGCGCCCGCGTACACCTCCACCAGGTCGGTGATCTGGTCGTCGCCGAGCGCCTTGGCGTACCCGATGAGGGCGATCGAGGCGGCGAAGCGCTTCAGGTCCCAGGTGAAGGGGCCGACGTACGCCTCGTCGAAGTCGTTGACGTTGAAGATCAGGCGGCCGGTGGCGTCCATGTAGGTGCCGAAGTTCTCCGCGTGCAGGTCGCCGTGGATCCACACGCGCGAGGTGCGCTCGTCGAGGTACGGGCCGCCCCTCTTCTCCTCGTCTAGGTCGTGGTAGAACAGCGCCGCCGTACCCCGGTAGAACGCGAACGCCGAGGCCGCCATCTTCCGGAACTTCACGCGGAACGCGGCCGGGTCGGCGGCCAGGAGCGCGCCGAAGGCGGTGTCGAAGACGGCGAGGATCTCCTCGCCGCGAGGCTCGTCGTTGAGCTGCGGGACCGACATCGCGGGGTGCCTCCTGGTGCATGACATGTACGACAGCGTTTCTGTCGTATCCAACGGGCCGGGGTGTGTGAAAGTGCCCACGGCCCTCGCTGAAGGTACGCGGGGGAACCCTCGGGGTGTCAGTGGCGAGGCATAGACTTCGACGCTGACCCCCGGACTGTCCGCCGGTCCGTCGTCGTCTGTTTCCCTGGGAGGCCCCGCCGTGTCGAAGCCGCCGTTCACGCACCTGCACGTCCACACCCAGTACTCGCTGCTGGACGGTGCCGCGCGGCTGAAGGACATGTTCAACGCGTGCAACGAGATGGGCATGACCCACATCGCCATGTCCGACCACGGCAACCTCCACGGGGCGTACGACTTCTTCCACACCGCGAAGAAGGCCGGAGTCACCCCGATCATCGGGATCGAGGCGTACGTCGCCCCCGAGTCGCGGCGGAACAAGCGCAAGATCCAGTGGGGCCAGCCGCACCAGAAGCGGGACGACGTCTCCGGTTCGGGCGGCTACACCCACAAGACGATCTGGGCGGCGAACGCCACCGGTCTGCACAACCTCTTCCGGCTCTCCTCCGACGCCTACGCCGAGGGCTGGCTCCAGAAGTGGCCCCGGATGGACAAGGAGACCATCTCCCAGTGGTCCGAGGGGCTCATCGCCTCCACCGGCTGCCCCTCCGGCGAGCTCCAGACCCGGCTGCGCCTCGGCCAGTACGACGAGGCCCTGAAGGCGGCCGCCGACTACCAGGACATCTTCGGCAAGGACCGCTACTTCCTGGAGCTGATGGACCACGGCATCGAGATCGAGCGCCGGGTCCGCGACGGTCTGCTGGAGATCGGCAAGAAGCTCGGCATCCCGCCGCTGGTGACCAACGACTCGCACTACACCTACGCGCACGAGGCGACCGCGCACGACGCGCTGCTGTGCATCCAGACCGGCAAGAACCTCTCCGACCCCGACCGCTTCAAGTTCGACGGCACCGGCTACTACCTGAAGTCCACGGACGAGATGTACGCCATCGACTCCTCGGACGCCTGGCAGGAGGGCTGCCGCAACACCCTCCTGGTGGCCGAACAGATCGACACCACCGGCATGTTCGAGGCCAGGAACCTCATGCCGAAGTTCGACATCCCCGAGGGCTACACCGAGGTCACCTGGTTCAAGGAGGAGGTCCGCCGGGGCATGGAGCGCCGCTTCCCGGGCGGCATCCCCGAGGACCGGCAGAAGCAGGTCGAGTACGAGATGGACGTCATCATCCAGATGGGGTTCCCGGGGTACTTCCTCGTCGTCGCCGACTTCATCATGTGGGCCAAGAACAACGGCATCGCCGTCGGCCCCGGCCGAGGCTCCGCGGCCGGCTCGATCGTCGCCTACGCCATGGGCATCACCGACCTCGACCCGATCCCGCACGGCCTGATCTTCGAGCGGTTCCTCAACCCCGAGCGCGTCTCCATGCCCGACGTCGACATCGACTTCGACGAGCGCAGGCGCGTCGAGGTGATCAGGTACGTGACGGAGAAGTACGGCGCCGACAAGGTCGCCATGATCGGCACCTACGGCAAGATCAAGGCCAAGAACGCGATCAAGGACTCCGCGCGCGTGCTGGGCTACCCGTACGCGATGGGCGACCGCATCACCAAGGCCATGCCCGCCGACGTCCTCGGCAAGGGCATCGACCTCAACGGCATCACGGACCCCTCCCACCCCCGCTACTCGGAGGCGGGCGAGGTCCGGGGGATGTACGAGAACGAGCCGGACGTGAAGAAGGTCATCGACACCGCCAAGGGCGTCGAGGGCCTGGTCCGGCAGATGGGCGTGCACGCCGCCGGCGTGATCATGTCCAGCGAGACCATCACCGAGCACGTGCCCGTGTGGGTGAGGCACACCGACGGCGTGACCATCACCCAGTGGGACTACCCGAGCTGCGAGTCGCTCGGCCTGCTGAAGATGGACTTCCTCGGCCTGCGCAACCTCACGATCATGGACGACGCCGTCAAGATGGTGAAGTCCAACAAGGGCATCGACATCGATCTGCTGAGCCTGCCGCTCGACGATCCGACGACCTTCGAACTGCTCCAGCGCGGCGACACCCTCGGCGTCTTCCAGTTCGACGGCGGTCCCATGCGCTCGCTGCTGCGCCTGATGAAGCCCGACAACTTCGAAGACATCTCCGCCGTCTCCGCGCTCTACCGTCCCGGCCCGATGGGCATGGACTCGCACACCAACTACGCGCTCCGCAAGAACAAGCTCCAGGAGATCACCCCGATCCACAAGGAGCTGGAGGAACCCCTCGAAGAGGTCCTGGCCGTCACCTACGGCCTGATCGTCTACCAGGAGCAGGTGCAGAAGGCCGCCCAGATCATCGCCGGCTACTCGCTCGGCGAGGCCGACATCCTGCGCCGCGTGATGGGCAAGAAGAAGCCCGACGAACTGGCGAAGAACTTCACCATCTTCCAGGCCGGTGCCCAGAAGAACGGCTACAGCGACGAAGCGATCCAGGCCCTGTGGGACGTGCTGGTGCCGTTCGCCGGCTACGCCTTCAACAAGGCGCACTCGGCCGCGTACGGCCTGGTCTCGTACTGGACCGCCTACCTCAAGGCGAACCACCCCGCCGAGTACATGGCCGCGCTGCTCACCTCGGTCAAGGACGACAAGGACAAGTCGGCCGTCTACCTCAACGAGTGCCGCCGCATGGGCATCAAGGTGCTCCCGCCGAACGTCAACGAGTCGGTGCACAACTTCGCCGCGCAGGGCGACGACGTGATCCTCTTCGGCCTCGAAGCCGTGCGCAACGTCGGCACGAACGTGGTCGAGTCGATCATCAAGAGCCGCAAGGCCAAGGGCAAGTACGCCTCCTTCCCCGACTACCTCGACAAGGTGGAGGCGGTCGCCTGCAACAAGCGCACCACGGAGTCGCTGATCAAGGCGGGGGCGTTCGACACCCTGGGGCACACCCGCAAGGGGCTCACCGCGCACTTCGAGCCGATGATCGACAACGTGGTGGCGGTCAAGCGCAAGGAGGCCGAGGGCCAGTTCGACCTCTTCGGCGGCATGGGCGAGGAGGAGAGCAGCGAGCCCGGCTTCGGCCTCGACGTCGAGTTCACCACCGAGGAGTGGGAGAAGACGTACCTCCTCGCGCAGGAGCGCGAGATGCTCGGCCTGTACGTCTCCGACCACCCGCTGTTCGGCCTGGAGCACGTGCTGTCCGACAAGGCCGACGCGGGCATCGCCCAGCTCACCGGGGGCGAGCACGCCGACGGCGCGGTCGTCACCATCGGCGGCATCATCTCCGGCCTCCAGCGCAAGATGACCAAGCAGGGCAACGCCTGGGCGATCGCCACCGTCGAGGACCTCGCCGGCTCCATCGAGTGCATGTTCTTCCCGGCGACCTACCAGTTGGTGTCCACCCAACTCGTCGAGGACGCCGTGGTGTTCGTCAAGGGCCGCCTCGACAAGCGCGAGGACGTGCCACGGCTCGTCGCCATGGAGCTGATGGTCCCGGACCTGTCCACCGCGGGCACCAACGCGCCGGTGATCCTCACCATCCCGGCCGTCAAGGTCACCCCGCCGATGGTCAGCCGCCTCGGCGAGATCCTCACCCACCACAAGGGCGACAGCGAGGTCCGGATCAAGCTCCAGGGCCCGACCAGGACGACCGTGCTGCGCCTGGACCGGCACCGGGTCAAGCCCGACCCGGCACTCTTCGGCGACCTGAAGGTACTGCTCGGCCCGTCCTGCCTGGCGGGCTGAGCGGACGACACGCGCGAGGGGCGCACCCGGACCCGGGTGCGCCCCTCGGTATCTGCAAGGGCCGCAAAGCCCGTCACCCGGACGCTAGTTGTGACCGAAGCGCTTGCCGCGCCCCTTGCCGTGGGTGACGTCACCGGAGGTCACCTGGGTGGTGCGCTGCTCGTCCTGCGGCTCCAGCGTGGTCTGCTGGGTGCTCTGGCCGGTGCGCTCGGGCTGCGGCTGCTTACGGTCACGGTTCTTGTTCTTGGCCATGGGGATCTGCCTCCTGTTGGGGGTCTAGGGGCCAGGGCCGGATTCAGATTCACATAGCCCGACTTGCCGCGCATGTCGGATAATTACCGTGTGTGACAGGGGTGGTCGGGGTGAACGACGCCGAAACGCCACGCCGAAGATCGAGTTCGGACCGTTAACCTCCGCGCCGTCGGGCAGACTCGAAGCAGGCCCTGAGCAAACCTCCCAGGAAGAGGGTGAGTCGTGTGGACCGCTGCATCGTCCTGGTGGACGCCGGGTATCTGCTGGGGGCCGCCGCGAGTCTCCTCGCCGGAGAGCCGTCGCGGTCCCGGATCACCGTCGACCACGCCGCCCTCGTCCAGGGACTGCGCGAACAGGCCGAGTCCGAGACACAACGGCCGCTGCTGCGCATCTACTGGTTCGACGGCGCCCCCGACCGCGTCCCCCAGCCCGAGCACCGCAGGCTGCGCGTGATGCCCCGGGTGACCGTCCGGCTGGGCGCCCTGACCCGCAGCGACGGCCGCTGGGCGCAGAAGGGCGTCGACGCCGCCATGCACGCCGAACTGACCGAGCTGGCCCGCAACCGCGCCTGCTCCGACGTCGTCCTCGTCACCGGCGACGGCGATCTGCTGCCCGGCATGATGGCCGCCAAGGAACACGGCGTCGCCGTCCACCTGTGGGCCGTCCAGGCCGCCGACGGCGACTACAACCAGTCCGAGGACCTCGTCGCCGAGGCCGACGAGCGGCGCGTCCTGGACCGGACGTGGATCACCAAGGCCGTTCGCGCCAAGGACCTCGGCGGGATCTGCGCGCCGCCGCCCGTGCCCCGCCCCGAGATCGCCGCGATCCTCTCCGCGCCGCTGCCCGACTCCGGGCTCGGCCACGCCGACGGACGGCCGTCCGAGGAGGGCGACCACGCACCCGCGGCCCCCGCCGAAGCACCGCAGGAACGCGTCCCCGCCCCCAAGGGCGTCCCCACCCCCAAGGACCTCGCCGCGCTGCGCGCCCCCGGCCCGCAGGCCGTCCAGCACCCCACGACCGCCACCCTGCGCTGGTCCTCCGACAAGGGCTGGGTCGACCGGCCCGGCGTCGCCGCCGAACCCTCCGAGGCCGCCTCGATGCCCACCCTCGCCCAGCTCACCACCGCCGAGCAGCGTTGGGCCGACCGGGAGGAGGACATCACCACCGTCGGCGGCGACCCGTACGAGGTGGGGCAGGTCTTCGCCCGGCGGTGGATGGAGCGGCTGGGCGACCAGAGCCACCTCCAGAAGCTCTCCGGGATGTATCCGCGCATCCCCCACCGCATCGACGGCGAGCTGCTGCGGTACGCGGCCCGCTTCGGCCTGCTCGCCCACAAGGACGACCAGATCGACGAGCACGACCGCTACGCCATCCGGGCGGGTTTCTGGCGGGAGGTCGACGTGCGCACGGCCGCCGAGCACGCGCCCGCCGGGGACTGAACGGGGCACTCGGGACGCCCCCCCGACGCGAGCGGCGGTCGCCGACCCCTTAGTCTCGTCCTTTGTGAGTACGCGCGCGGCACCGGCAGTCCGCCCCAGGGGCGAGGTCGTGTGTGCCGTGCGCGGCCTGACCAAGACCTACCCGGCGGTGCGGGCCCGGCGCGGCACCCCCGCCACCCCCGAGGTACGCGCCACCGACGACGTACGGCTGGAGGTCCGGCGAGCTGAGATCTTCGGGCTGCTCGGGCCGAACGGGGCCGGCAAGTCCACCCTGGTCCGGCAGATGACCGGGCTGATGCGGCCCGACACGGGCAGTGTGGAGATCCTCGGGCACGACATCGTGCGCCACCCCGAGCGGGCCGCGCGCATCCTCGCCTACCTCGGCCAGGAGTCCACCGCCCTCGACGAGCTCACCGTCTCCCTCGCCGCCGAGACCACCGCACGTCTGCGCGGCCTCGGCGTACGGCAGGCGCGCCGGGAGCGGGACGCGGTGCTCGACGAGCTCGGGCTGACCCCGATCGCCGGGCGGCCGCTGCGCAAGCTGTCCGGCGGGCAGCGGCGGCTCGCCTGCTTCGCGACCGCCCTGGTCGGGGAACGGCCGCTGCTGGTACTGGACGAGCCGACCACGGGCATGGACCCCGTCGCCCGGCGGGCCGTGTGGTCCGCCGTGGACCGGCGGCGCGCCGAGCGCGGCACGACCGTCCTGCTCGTCACCCACAACGTCATCGAGGCCGAGACCGTGCTCGACCGGGTCGCCGTCCTCGACCGGGGCCGGGTCATCGCCTGCGACACGCCCGCCGGGCTCAAGGAGCAGGTCGCGGGCGAGGTACGGGTGGAGCTGGTGTGGCGGGAGCGGGCACCGCTGGACGTGCCCGAGGTCGCCGCGCTGCGCGAACGCGCCGTGGAGTCCGGGCGGCGCTGGACGCTGCGGCTGGCTCCCGAGGAGGCCCGCGCGGTCGTCGCCACCGTCACCGGCGGCGCCGCCTTCGCCGCGCTGGACGACTTCACCCTGGCCACGCCGAGCCTGGAGGACGTCTATCTGGCGCTGGGCGGCGCCGCGGGACAGGGACTGGTGAGGGCTTGAGCGCGACGGCCATCGCATCCGTACCGAACAGGACGACTGACGGAGTGAACTCCGAGAGGGAGAGCAACGCCACGTGAGTGTCGTACCCGCAGGGGTTCTGCCGGGCGGCGTCCGGGCCGTGGACGAGCCGCCGGTCCGGGAGGCGGCCGAGCTCGGGCCGCGTGCCCGGCTGTGGCCGTCGCTGGTCGCCGTGTACCGGGCGCAGCTGTCCCGCGCGCGTGTGGCACGCATCCCGCTGCTGTTCGTCGCGACGTTCCAGTCGGTCGGCATCCTGATCATGATGCGGGGGGTCGTGGACGGCGGGCGCGAGGCGGAGGCCGTGGTGGCCGGCTCGGCGGTCCTCGTCGTCGCCTTCGTCGCGCTGAACCTGCTCGCGCAGTACTTCGGGCAGCTCCGGGCGAGCGGCGGGCTGGACCACTACGCGACGCTCCCCGTGCCGCCCGCGGCCGTGGTGCTGGGCGCGGCCGGCGCGTACGCCTCCTTCACCGTGCCGGGGACGCTGGTGACGGCCGTGTTCGGGTGCGTGCTGTTCGGGCTGCCGCTGACCCATCTGTGGGTGCTCGCGGCGGTGATCCCGCTGGCGGGCGCCGCGCTGTCCGGGCTCGGCGCGGCCTTCGGGCTGCTCGCGCCCCGTCCGGAGCTGGCCACCGTGCTGGGGCAGCTGGGCATGTCGGCGGCGCTGCTCCTCGGCGTGCTGCCGCCCGACCGGATGCCGGAGCCGGTGCGCTTCACCCGTGACCTGCTGCCGTCGACGTACGGCGTCGAGGCCTTCGCGCGGACCTTCCGGCCGAGCCCCGACTGGGCGTTCGTCCTCGGCGACCTCGCGGTCTGCGCGGGTGTCGGCGTCGTCTCGCTGGCCGTCGCCACCTGGGCCTACCGCCGGGCCGCCGTCCGGTGACGCGCCGCCGGGGCGGGCCTGGCACGATGTCAGGGTGACCGCACCGCTGACCCCGCCGCCGCCCCCGCACGAACCCTCCCCGCACCAGGCCTGGCCGCCGGCGCCGGGCGGCCACCCGGGCCCGGCCGGGCCGCCCGCCGCGTACGGCCAGGACGGGCCCGGGATGAAGACCGAGCTGCGGGAAGCCGCCGTGGTCACGGTGCTGGTCGCGCTCGCCGGTGTGCTGCTCGGCCTGCTGTGGGTGTGGCTCGCGCCGCGGGTGCCGCTGGTGGGGGACGTGGCGGACGGCGACTGGGTCGTCTACCTCAAGGACAGCGAGGGTGAGCAGGCTGTCGGCGTGGACGGTACGTTCACGCTGCTGGCGCTGGCCTGCGGCGCCGTGAGCGCGCTGGCCGTGTTCGCCTGGCGGCGGCGCGGCGGCGTGCCGCTGGTGGTGGGGCTGGCCCTGGGCGGTCTGCTCGGCTCGCTCCTGGCCTGGCGCCTGGGCGTCTGGCTGGGCCCCGCCGACGACGTCCTCGCCCAGGCGAAGGAGGCGGGCAAGGGCGTCACGTTCTCGGCCCCCCTCGAACTGGGAGCGAAGAGCGCGCTCCTGACCTGGTCGGTCGCCGCACTGCTGGTCCACCTCGGCCTCCTGGCCCTGTTCGGACCGCGCGACCCGGAGCCCCCCTATGCCGGACAGGGACCGCACCCGAAGCCGCACCAGGGACCGTCCGCGTAAGGACTGGACGCCGGCCGGACGCCCACGGGGACCTTCGTCGGCGCGACGCGCTGTGCGGACGCCCCGGGGGACGCTGGCGCCCGCGGATGGACCGGCGGGCGGACCGTCCCGGCCGGCGGCCGAGCCGGCTGCCACGCCCGGCAGCCACGCCCGGCCGCCACGCCCGGCCGGGACGCCTGGCGGCGCGGCCGCCCGGTCGGACGCCTGGGGCACGCGTGCCCGGTCGGACGCCTGGGCGCGGGACCGGTCGGCGGTACCGCGGGCCGTCGTGGCCGCTGCGGCGGGTCATGGATGGGCTCGGGATCGGGCCGGCAGCCGCTGTCGGCCACCAGCCGAGTGACGACCGGGCCGAGCCCGCTCGGTCGGCCTGTCCGGCAGCACACCTGCCGGACGCCCGTCCGGCGGTGCGCCGGGCCGTGACCTGCGCCGGCTCGGCGCCGGCGACCGCGCCACGGTCGAACTGCTGCGGCTGCGTCGGCTCGACCCACTGCTCTTCCTCGATGACCCGCGCGGCGGCCGCTGCCGCGGTGCACGGGCGAACCCGGAGCCTCGTCGGCGGCCACCGTCCGGCAGCCCTGCCGAGCCGGGCCCGTGCGGGCACCGAGCCGACGCCGAGCCGAGCCCGTGCCGGGTCGGCGCGCCGAGCCCGCTCGGACAGTGCTCTGCGGGCGTTCGCAGGGCCCGGCCCGTGCGGGCGCGGAGCCGGGCCCGAGCCGCCGGGCCCGAGCCGTCGGGCCCGAGCCAGAGACGCCCCGGGCGCGAGCCAGGGCCGCTGGGCCCGTGCCAGAGTCGCTGGGCCCGCGCCAGGGCCGCTGGGCCCGCGCCAGAGTCGCTGGGCCCGCGCCAGAGTCGCTGGGCCCGCGCCAGGGCCGCTGGGCCCGCGCCAGGGCCGCTGGGCCCGCGCCAGGGCCGCCGGGCCCGAGCCAGGGCCGCCGGGCGCGAGCCAGAGACGCCCTGGGCGCGAGCCAGGGCCGCCGGGCGCGAGCCAGGGCCGCCGGGCGCGCGCCAGAGCCGCTGGGCCCGCGCCAGAGTCGCGGGCGCGAGCCAGGGCCGCCGGGCCCGAGCCGGGCCGGGCGGTCCAGGGCAGGGCCGGGTGGCGGGCGTCGGTGGGGGTCAGGGGCGGCCGACGGGGGCCAGGATCGCTGTGGTGAGGGTGGCCAGGTCGGTGGGGGACAGTTCGACCTCCAGGCCGCGCCGGCCCGCCGAGACGCAGATGGTGGCGTGCGCGCTCGCGGAGTCGTCCAGGACCGTGGGCAGCTTCTTGCGCTGGCCCAGCGGTGAGATGCCGCCGCGGACGTAGCCGGTGGTGCGCTCCGCGAGGGTCGGGTCGGCCATGGCCGCCCGCTTGCCGCCGACCGCCGACGCGAGGGCCTTCAGGTCCAGGGAACCGGCGACCGGGACCACCGCCACGGTCAGGGTGCCGTCGACGTCCGCGACGAGGGTCTTGAACACCCGGTCGGGGGAGACGCCCATCGCCTCGGCCGCCTCCTCGCCGTAGGAGGGGTGGCTAGGGTCGTGGTCGTAGGCGTGGACCGTGAAGTCCACCCCCGCGGCCGTCAGGGCCACCGTGGCGGGCGTGCCGCCGGACTGCTGCTGCTTCTTCGACTTCTTCGCCATGCGGGCCTTCTGGTGGTGACGTCAGTTGAGACTGGTGGGCCCGCGCGTGAGGTCGGCCGCGGGCAGCGAGGGCAGGCTACGGAGGATGGCCGTCTCCGTGCGCAGGAGTTTCAGCTCGTCGCGCAGCCGGGAGGCGGTGTCCGGGGCCTGGAGCAGCCGCTGCTTGGTCGGCGTGTCCAGCATCATCGCGGCCGCCACCAGGTACGAGACCACCGACGGCTCGTTGGGGAGGTCCGCCCCCGTCGACAGCGACCGCTCCCGCGCGCCCGCCAGCCGTTTCTGGTACTTGCGGAAAGCCCGCAGCACCCCCTCCGCGAGCGCGCCCGCCTCGTCGCCGGGCTCCTCCGGGAGCTCCTCCAGCTCCGCCGTCAGATACGGCCCGGAGGCGTCCACCGACAGCAGCCGCACCCGGGTCGTGCCCGTCGCCAGCACCTCGAAGGTGCCGTCGGACCGCTCGCGGATCGTCGCCGCGTCGGCGACGCACCCGAACCCGTGGAACGCCTTGGCCGGGTCGTCGCCGAAGCCGGCCGCCGGCCCCCGCCGGGGCAGCGCCGTCGGATCGGGCATGCCCGGTGCGCTGGGCGCCACCTCGTGGCCGTCGCGGATCGCCACGACGGCGAACCGGCGGGGTTCCTCCTCGGGGGACTTGAGCAGATCGCGCATCAGGGCGCGATAACGCTCCTCGAAGACGCTGAGCGGGAGCACGAGCCCCGGGAACAGCACCGTGTTCAGGGGGAAGAGCGGCAGCCGGACGGTGGTCACGGCGCAGAAGCCTAGTGGTCCCCGGGGCGGGCCCGTTCCCCGTGCCCGTTCCGTGGATGCCCCAGGGCCTGCCAGGCCACCCCCGAGCACACGCCCTCGCGCACCGCCAGGAAGTGTCCCAGCGGGTCGTCGGACAGCCGTCCCCAGGGGAAGGACGTGGCGTACGGGCCGATCAGCCGCAGCTGGGCGAGGGCGTCGTCGCGCCGGTCGAGACGGACCAGGACGTACGTCAGCAGGTTGCGGATCTCCGCCGGCCAGGGGTCGGCGGCCGGGAAGCGGGCGGAGAGGTCGACGGCCCGGTCGGCGGCCGCCTCCAGGCGCTCGCGCGGCACCTGGGGCCCGCAGCCGTCGGTGAGGTAGGCGAAGGCGGCCCGCACCGGCAGCGCCTGCACCAGGGAGCCCGCGGGCGCGTCCTGCGCGGCGCGGTCGGCGAAGTCGAAGCACTCGCGGTGGGAGCCGTGCCAGGACTCGGCCAGATAGCGCTTGGCGGCGACATGGCAGCCGTAGTGGTGCGGGGCGCGGCGCACCGCGGCCGCCCACAGCTCCTCGAAGTACTTGTGCCCGGCGTTCGCCCCGCGCGCGTGGTCCAGGGCGATCCGCCACGGCACCGGGTCGCCGATGTCGCTCTGCGCGGCCGCCGTGATCAGCGGGCTGACCTCGCGCAGCAGCTCCGCCCGGGCGGGCGAGCGCCAGGCGCGGTCCACCGCGAGCTGGGCGGCGACCAGCAGCACGTCCGGGTCGCGCGGGGCGGCGGCGCGCCACAGCTCGAACCACTCGGGGCGGGCGTCGGCGAAGGCGGCCAGGCGGGTGGCGTACCGGTCGCGGTACTCCCACTCGGCCCGCTCGCGGGTGCCGGCGAGCAGGGCGGCGGCGGCCTGGTACCCGCCCCGAGCGGCCTCGACCAGCGCGGGTCCGAGCCGGTCGTCGGGCACGTCGAGGAGCACCTCGTCGTCGGCCGGGAGCCCCGCGACGGGGTGGGGGGCGGCGGACCGCGCCGTCCGGGACGCGGCCGTCCGGGAGGCGCGGTGGAAGGGGGGCAGCAGAGCCATGGTTTCGCCATTGAAAAGCCGCTGGTGGGCAGAGCGCCAGGGGGTAAGGCGAACCTGTGGAAAGTTGTGCATCCCCAGGTCAAGGACAGGTAAAAGGTAACTGTTCGGCAACTGTTCACCGGCTGGTGTTCCCCGCCGTCCACCGGCCGTGGCTCCGCTACCGGCGGGTAGGGTGCGCTGCCCGCTGCCCGCTGCCCGCTGCCCGCTGCCCGCTGCCCGGTGTTCGCTGCCCGGTGTTCGCGGCGGGGTTATGGCATCCGCCGCCTGCGAAGTCGGCCGGAAGCGAGGGCAGCCCGCGATGCCCCCGCGGTCAGCCCCGCCGCAGCATCCGCGTCGCCCCCGCCGCCACCGTCGTCGCCAGGGTCCAGCCCAGCAGGATCATCGCCGCCTGCACCCACTGCCAGCCGCCGTACAGCCGCCACTGGCCGGCCTGCCCCAGGTCGATGACGGGCAGCAGCAGGTCGAGGGCGAAGAGCGCCGGGTTCCAGGGCGGATGGCCCTCGCGGTCGACGGGGGGATGGTCGGCGTGCGCGAAGGCCAGCGAACTCACCGCCCACAGCACCGCCATCCACACCGCGGCCCGGCCGGGCCGGTACCCGTAGGCCACCGTCCAGTCCTGCGCGTACCCCCAGAGCTTCGCGGCCGGCGGCAGGGTCTCGCGGCGGCGGCGCTGCTTGGCGAGCAGCACCTCGCGGGCGTCCTCGTCCTCCCCGCCCGTCCGCAGCACCGCCGCCAGCCGCTCGTACGGCTCCGGGTTGTACTCGGCGGTCGCGGCGGCCACCCACTCCAGCCGCTCCGCCAGCGGGAACGGGCCCTGCGGCACCAGGTTCTCGTAGCCGAAGCCGCCCATGTGCAGGTTGCCGGGCCCCGGCCAGGCGCTCGCCCGGTCCACCAGGTTGACCACTCGCGCACCCGACAGCACCACCTTGCCGCGCCGCGGCCCCTCCCCGAGGAAGCGCAGCTCGGGGGTCTGCACCCGGCGCAGCGACAGCTCCTGCTCGTCGGTGAGGTCGAACCGGGCCCGCTCCAGGTCGACGGCGTCCCCGAACCGCCCGTCGTCCAGCCGGATCCCGCCCCGGCACTCGAAGCGCTGGACGCGTGTCCCGCGCGCGGGTGTCGTGCCGCTCAGCGCGTGGCCGCCGAGGCCCGCCGGGGTGAGGTACAGGGAGCGCTCGACGGTCAGCTGGGGCGCGTTGAGCGCGAACCGGGTGTACGGGTTGGCCAGCCGCGCCCCGCGCAGGCTCAGCGACACGCCGATCTTGGCGCTGCGCAGCCGCAGCTCGCCGTGCGATTCGAGCAGCTCGGCCTGGAGGTCCTGGCCGACGGTCAGGCCGTCGGCGGAGACCGAGCGGCCGGTGCGGTCGCGGTAGACGATCGCCTGGTTGAGCAGCAGGTCCGTGCCGATGTGCGCGTCGGTGAGCCGGACGCCGTTGTGGAAGCGGCAGCGGGGCAGGTGCAGGTCGCCCTCCGTCTGGAGCCGGGCCGCCTCCAGCCGCGGGACCGAGCAGTCCACCATGCGCAGGGTCGTCACCCGCGCCTCCGGCAGCAGCACGTCCTGCTCGAACCGGCAGCGCTTCATCTCGACGTACGGCACCACCGTGCCGCCCGCCACGTCGAGCGTGCCGCTGATCTGCACGCCGACCAGCTTCAGCGAGGAGACCCGGCCCGCGAGCGCGGGCGGTCCGTCCAGCAGCAGCCAGGCCACGATCCGCGCCCGCACGGTCCGCGCCGCGCCCCAGGGATGTCCGCCGTGCGGGTCGTCGACGACCGTGTCCCCGCTGCTCAGGTCGTACACGCTGCCGTTGCGGAAGGCCTGCCACATGCCGGCCTCGGCGGCGGTCAGATCCTCCGGCACGTCCCCGGTGCGGATGCCGGCCCCCTCGGTCACGCTGTTCCGTCCCTCCTGCCGCCCGTCGGCTCACGGGTTTCGCACGACCGTTCATGCCCGCTGGGTGACGTCACGAACGCTAACCGTGAAGGGGATCTTCCGAATCCGGCCACGGTGTGTATCAGCCACTGATACGCGCGACCGACCTCCGATGCCGGTCTGAGAGAATTGACGACGTGATCTCCCGAATCGATCTGCGCGGCGACGCCCTTCCCGAGGGACCCGCCCTGCGCGACCTGCTGCCCCGAGCCGACTTCGACGTCTCGGCCGCCCTCGAGAAGGTGCGTCCGATCTGCGAGGCCGTGCATCATCGGGGCGACGCGGCGCTGATCGACTTCGCGGAGAAGTTCGACGGCGTCCGCCTCGACCAGGTCCGGGTGCCCGCCGCGGCCCTCACCCGCGCCCTGGAGGAACTCGACCCGGCCGTGCGCGCCGCCCTGGAGGAGTCCATCCGCCGCGCCCGCCTCGTCCACCGCGCGCAGCGCCGTACCACCCACACGACCCAGGTCGTGCCCGGTGGCTCGGTCACCGAGAAGTGGGTGCCCGTCGAGCGCGTCGGCCTGTACGCGCCGGGCGGCCGGTCGGTCTACCCGTCCTCCGTCGTCATGAACGTCGTGCCCGCGCAGGAGGCCGGCGTCGAGTCCATCGCCCTCGCCTCCCCGGCGCAGGCCGAGTTCGGGGGCCTCCCGCACCCGACGATCCTCGCCGCCTGCGCCCTGCTCGGCGTCGACGAGGTCTACGCGGCCGGCGGCGCCACCGCCGTCGCGATGTTCGCGTACGGCACCGAGTCCTGCCCGCCCGCCGACATGGTCACCGGGCCCGGCAACATCTGGGTCGCCGCCGCCAAGCGCTACTTCACCGGCAAGATCGGCATCGACGCCGAGGCCGGCCCCACCGAGATCGCGGTCCTCGCGGACTCCACGGCCGACCCGGTGCACGTCGCCTCCGACCTCATCAGCCAGGCCGAGCACGACCCGCTGGCCGCCGCCGTCCTGGTCACCGACTCCGCCGAGCTCGCGGACGCGGTCGAGAAGGAGCTGGAGCCGCAGGTCGCGGCCACCAAGCACATCGACGACCGGATCGTGCCGGCGCTCAAGGGCCGGCAGTCCGCGATCGTGCTCGTCGACGGCGTCGACGAGGGCCTGCGCGTGGTCGACGCCTACGGCGCCGAGCACCTGGAGATCCAGACGGCCGACGCCGCGGCCGTGGCCGACCGGGTGAAGAACGCGGGCGCGATCTTCATCGGACCCTGGGCGCCGGTGTCGCTGGGCGACTACGCGGCCGGGTCCAACCACGTCCTGCCCACCGGCGGCTGCGCCTGCCACTCCTCCGGCCTGTCCGTCCAGTCCTTCCTGCGCGGCATCCACATCGTGGACTACACGCGGGAGGCGCTGGCCGAGGTCGCGCACCACGTGGTGACCCTGGCGGAGGCGGAGGACCTGCCCGCGCACGGCGCGGCGATCAAGGCACGGTTCGGGTGGAAGGTACCGACGAGCAAGTGAGCTTCGGAATCGACGAGCAAGTGAGCGCCGGAAGCGACGAGCAAGTGAGCTTCGGAATCGACGATCTCCCCGTACGGGACGAGCTGCGCGGCAAGTCCCCCTACGGCGCGCCCCAGCTGGACGTCCCCGTACGGCTGAACACCAACGAGAACCCCTACCCGCTGCCCGAGCCGCTGGTCGAGCGGATCGCGGAGCGGGTGCGCGAGGCGGCCCGCAACCTCAACCGCTACCCGGACCGGGACGCGGTGGAGCTGCGCACCCAGCTCGCCCGCTACCTGACGGACACGTCCGGCCACCAGGTCGGCCTGGCCAATGTCTGGGCGGCCAACGGCTCCAACGAGGTCATCCAGCAGCTGTTGCAGACCTTCGGCGGACCGGGCCGCACGGCCATCGGCTTCGAGCCCTCCTACTCGATGCACGGGCTCATCGCCCGCGGCACCGGCACCGGATGGATCTCCGGGCCGCGCCACGAGGACTTCACCATCGACCTCGCGGCGGCCGAGAAGGCGATCACGGAGCACCGCCCGGACGTCGTCTTCATCACCACCCCCAACAACCCCACCGGCACCGCCGTCCCCGGCGAGACCGTCGTCGCGCTGTACGAGGCGGCCCAGGCCGCCAAGCCGTCGATGGTGATCGTGGACGAGGCGTACATCGAGTTCAGCCACGGCGACTCGCTGCTGCCGCTGCTCGAAGGTCGGCCGAATCTCGTCGTCTCGCGGACGATGTCGAAGGCCTTCGGCGCGGCCGGCCTGCGCCTCGGCTACCTCGCCGCGCACCCGGCCGTGGTGGACGCCGTCCAGCTGGTCCGGCTGCCGTACCACCTGTCGGCCGTCACCCAGGCGACCGCGCTGGCCGCCCTGGAACACACCGACACGCTGCTGAAGTACGTCGAGCAGCTGAAGGCCGAGCGCGACCGGCTGGTCGCCGAACTGCTCGCGCTCGGCTACGAGGTGACCGCCTCGGACGCCAACTTCGTGCAGTTCGGCCGGTTCGCCGACGCGCACACCGTCTGGCGGAAGATCCTCGACCGGGGCGTGCTGGTCCGGGACAACGGCGTGCCCGGGTGGCTGCGGGTCACCGCCGGAACCCCCGAAGAGAACGACGCGTTCCTCGACGCGGTCCGTGAACTGACGAGCTTTGTGGGGGCCACCCCCACACCCCTGAAGGAGCAGAGCGCATGAACCGCGTGGGACGCGTGGAGCGAGTGACCAAGGAGACCTCGGTCCTCGTCGAGATCGACCTCGACGGCACCGGCAAGGTCGACGTGGCGACCGGGGTCGGCTTCTACGACCACATGCTCGACCAGCTCGGCCGGCACGGCCTGTTCGACCTCACCGTGAAGACCGAGGGCGACCTGCACATCGACTCGCACCACACCATCGAGGACACCGCCCTCGCCCTGGGCGCCGCCTTCAAGCAGGCCCTCGGCGACAAGGTGGGCATCTACCGCTTCGGCAACTGCACGGTCCCGCTGGACGAGTCCCTCGCCCAGGTCACCGTCGACCTCTCCGGCCGCCCGTACCTCGTGCACACCGAGCCCGAGAACATGGCGCCGATGATCGGCGAGTACGACACCACGATGACCCGGCACATCCTGGAGTCCTTCGTCGCCCAGGCCCAGATCGCGCTGCACGTGCACGTGCCCTACGGGCGCAACGCGCACCACATCGTGGAGTGCCAGTTCAAGGCGCTGGCCCGGGCCCTGCGCTACGCCTCGGAGCGCGACCCGCGCGCGGCGGGCATCCTGCCCTCCACGAAGGGCGCCCTGTGAACGGTCTGTCGACCATCCTGATCGTCGTCGGCCTCTTCCTGGTCGGCGGCATCATCTCCTTCGTCAAGCAGGAGATGCCCAAGAGCCTGATCGTGCTGCTCTCGATCGCCGCCGCGATGTGTCTCGTGGCGGGCGTCATGCGGCTGGAGGTGTGGAATTGAGCGCCGTGAACAAGAAGGTCGTCGTCTTCGACTACGGCTTCGGCAACGTCCGCTCCGCCGAGCGCGCCCTCGCGCGGACCGGCGCCGAGGTCGAGATCACCCGTGACTTCGACCGGGCCATGAACGCCGACGGCCTGCTGGTGCCGGGCGTCGGCGCCTTCGCCGCCTGCATGAAGGGCCTGCGCGACGCGCGCGGCGACTGGATCATCGACCGGCGGCTGTCCGGCGGCCGCCCGGTGATGGGCATCTGCGTCGGCATGCAGATCCTCTTCGCGCGCGGCATCGAGCACGGCGTGGAGACCGAGGGCCTCGACGAGTGGCCCGGCGCGGTCGAGCCGCTCCAGGCCGAGATCGTCCCGCACATGGGCTGGAACACCGTGGAGGCCCCGGCCGACACCGAGCTGTTCGCCGGCCTGGACGCGGACGCGCGCTTCTACTTCGTGCACTCCTACGCCGTCCACGACTGGTCCCTGGAGTCGCACAACCCGGCGATCCGGGCCCCCAAGGTGACCTGGTCGACGCACGGCAAGCCGTTCGTGGCCGCCGTGGAGAACGGCGCCCTGTGGGCCACGCAGTTCCACCCCGAGAAGTCCGGCGACGCCGGAGCCCAGCTCCTCACCAACTGGATCGGAACCCTGTGAGCAAGCTCGAACTCCTCCCCGCCGTCGACGTCCGCGACGGCCAGGCCGTCCGCCTCGTGCACGGCGAGTCCGGCACCGAGACCTCCTACGGCTCCCCGCTGGAGGCCGCCCTCGCCTGGCAGCGGTCCGGCGCCGAATGGCTGCACCTGGTCGACCTGGACGCCGCCTTCGGCACCGGCGACAACCGGCAGCTGATCGCCGAGGTCGCCGGGGCGATGGACATCAAGGTCGAACTGTCCGGCGGCATCCGCGACGACGACACCCTCGCCGCGGCCCTGGCCACCGGCTGCACCCGGGTCAACCTCGGCACGGCCGCCCTGGAGACCCCGGAGTGGGTCGCCAAGGTCATCGCCGAGCACGGCGACAAGATCGCCGTCGGCCTCGACGTACGCGGCACCACCCTGCGCGGCCGCGGCTGGACCCGCGACGGCGGCGACCTCTACGAGACGCTGGAGCGCCTCAACAAGGAGGGCTGCGCCCGCTACGTGGTGACCGACATCGCCAAGGACGGCACCCTCCAGGGCCCCAACCTGGAGCTGCTGCGCACCGTCTGCGCGGCGACCGACCGCCCGGTCGTGGCCTCCGGCGGCGTGTCGTCCCTCGACGACCTGCGCGCCATCGCCGCGCTGGTGCCCCTCGGTGTCGAGGGCTCCATCGTCGGGAAGGCGCTGTACGCGAAGGCGTTCACCCTGGAAGAGGCCCTGGAGGCTGTGTCGTCATGACGTCCGAAGCCGTGCGGCGTGTGCAGAGCGGAAATCCCTGGGAAGAGACTTTCGGTTTCGCACGCGCCGTCGCGGCGGGCGACCGGGTGCTGGTGGCGGGCACGACGGCCTTCCGGGGCGAGGTGCTGTACGGGGAGGGCGACCCGTACGAACAGGCCAGGGTGGCCTTCACCGGCGCGCTCGAGGCGATCGCCGAGTTCGGTCTGGGGCCCGGGTCCGTGATCAGGACCCGGATGCACCTGGCGCATTCGCGGGACGTCGACGCGGTGGGCCGGGCCCACAAGGAGTTCTTCGACGCCGTACGCCCGGCCGCGACCCTGCTGGTCGTGGAGGGGTTCATCGATCCGCGCGTCCTGGTCTCGGTGGAACTCGAAGCTTACAGAGGACATTCAGAAGGAGCCGCGCAGTCATGAGCCTGGCAGTCCGAGTCATCCCCTGCCTGGACGTGGACAACGGCCGGGTCGTCAAGGGCGTCAACTTCCAGAACCTGCGGGACGCGGGCGACCCCGTCGAGATGGCCAAGGTGTACGACGCCGAGGGCGCCGACGAACTGACGTTCCTGGACATCACCGCCTCGTCGGGCAACCGCGAGACCACCTACGACGTGGTCCGCCGCACCGCCGAACAGGTGTTCATCCCGCTCACCGTCGGTGGCGGGGTGCGCACCCCCGAGGACGTCGACAAGCTGCTGCGGGCCGGCGCCGACAAGGTGGGCGTCAACACGGCCGCCATCGCCCGCCCGGAACTGATCAAGGAGATCGCCGAGCGGTTCGGCAGCCAGGTGCTGGTGCTCTCGGTGGACGCACGGCGCACGGAGTCCGGCTCCTTCGAGGTGACCACCCACGGCGGCCGGCGCGGCACCGGCATCGACGCCGTCGAGTGGGCGCACCGGGCGGCCGAACTGGGCGCCGGCGAGATCCTCCTCAACTCGATGGACGCCGACGGCACCAAGGACGGCTACGACCTGGAGATGATCACCGCCGTCCGCAAGCACGTGACGGTCCCGGTGATCGCCTCCGGCGGCGCCGGTCGGCTCGCGGACTTCCCGCCGGCCGTCGAGGCGGGCGCCGACGCCGTCCTGGCCGCCTCCGTCTTCCACTTCGGGGACCTGCGGATCGCCGAGGTCAAGCAGACCCTGCGGGAGGCGGGCCGCCCGGTGCGGTGACGCCCCGCCGTCGCGACGAGGACCCGGGCCGGGCCCCGGTCACCAGGTGACCGGGGCCCGGCCCCGTCGTCCGTCCGCCCCGCGCGGGAGGCCCGTACGTCCCCGCGCCGGCCGCCCGGCCCCCTCAGATCCCGAGCTGCTTGCCGCTGCTCAGCTTCTCGATGGCGTCCGCGTCGCCGGCCAGGTCCACCTGGGCGGCGCTCTGCCGGCCGTACAGGAACAGCAGCAGCTCCGACGGCTCGCCCGTCGCGGTGACCACCGGCGTGCCGCGGTTGGCGACCGCCGTACGCCCGTCCGGGCGGCGCAGGACCAGACCGGTCGGCGTGCTGCGGCCCATCAGCCGGGCCGTGCGCTCCAGCCGGGACCACAGGGCGTCCTGGAAGACCGGATCCAGCTCGCGGGCCGTCCACCCCGGCTGGGCACGGCGGACGTCCTCGGTGTGGACGTAGAACTCGACCGTGTTCGACACCTCGTCGATCTGCTTGACCTGGAACGGCGAGAACCGCGGCGGGCCGGTACGGATCAGCTGGATCAGCTCCTCGTACGGCTTGGCGGTGAACTCCTCCATCGCCCTGTCCAGCCGGGACGCGAGCTGCTTGATCAGCAGGCCCCCGGCGGCGTCCGGCCGGCGCTCGCGCACCACCACGTGCGCGGCGAGGTCACGGGTCCGCCAGCCCTCGCAGAGGGTCGGGGCGTAGGGGCCCAGCGCCTCCAAGAGGTCGGCGAGCAGGAGCCGTTCACGCTTGGCGAAAGTCGACATGCGGTCAGCCTACGACCACGTAGGAGGTCCGGACAGTGGACACGGCCCGGGCGCTGTCGGTGCCGCGCGGCACAATGGCACACATGACCAGCACGCCTCTGCCCAGCAACCTGGCCCCGGAGATCGCCGCGCGCCTCAAGCGCAGCCCCGACGGGCTCGTCCCCGCCATCGCCCAGCAGTACGACACCGGTGAGGTGCTCATGCTCGGCTGGATGGACGACGAGGCGCTGCACCGCACCCTGACGACCGGCCGCTGCACCTACTGGTCGCGCAGCCGCGGCGAGTACTGGGTCAAGGGCGACACCTCCGGCCACTTCCAGTGGGTCAGGTCCGTCGCCCTCGACTGCGACGCCGACACCGTGCTGGTCAAGGTCGACCAGGTCGGCGCCGCCTGCCACACCGGCGCCCGCACCTGCTTCGACGCCGACGTACTGCTCGGCGAGGGCGAGGGCCGGGGTGAGGGCCAGGGCCCGGGCCCGGGCGACGCCGCCGGTTCCGGCGCAGCGGCCTCGGATCAGTAAGGTCAGCCGCCATGGACCTCGAGACGTTCCGCAAGCTGGCCGGCGACCGCCGTGTCATCCCCGTCACCCGCAAGCTGCTCGCCGACGGCGACACCCCGGTCGCGCTCTACCGCAAGCTCGCCGCCGAGCGCCCCGGCACCTTCCTGCTGGAGTCCGCGGAGAACGGCCGCACCTGGTCCCGCTACTCCTTCGTGGGCGTCCGCAGCGCGGCCACCCTCACCGCCCGCGACGGCCGGGCCCACTGGCTCGGCGCCCCGCCCGTCGGCGTCCCCACGGACGGCGACCCCCTCGCCGCCCTGCGCGCCACCCTCGAGGCCCTGCACACCCCCCACCAGGAGGGGCTGCCGCCCTTCACCGGCGGCATGGTCGGCTACCTCGGCTACGACATCGTGCGCCGCCTGGAGAAGATCGGCCCCGGAGAACGGGACGACCTGCGGCTGCCCGAGCTCACCATGCTCCTCACCAGCGACCTCGCCGTCATGGACCACTGGGAGGGCTCCGTCCTGCTGATCGCCAACGCGATCAACCACAACGACCTCGACACCGGCGTCGACGAGGCGTACGCGGACGCGGTCGCCCGCCTCGACGCCATGGAGGCCGACCTCGGCCGCGCGGTCGTCCAGCCCCCCGCCGTCCTGCCGCCCTCCGAACTCCCCGAGTACACCGCCCTGTGGGGCGGCCCCGACTACCAGGAGGCCGTCGAGGACATCAAGGAGCGCATCCGCGCGGGCGAGGCCTTCCAGGTGGTCCCCTCCCAGCGGTTCGAGACACCGTGCGCGGCGAGCGCCCTGGACGTCTACCGGGTCCTCCGGGCCACCAACCCCTCCCCGTACATGTACCTCTTCCGCTTCGACGGCTTCGACGTCGTCGGCTCCTCCCCGGAGGCCCTGGTCAAGGTCGAGGACGGGCGGGCCATGGTCCACCCCATCGCCGGGACCCGGCACCGCGGGGCGACCCCGCAGGAGGACCAGGCCCTCGCCGACGAACTGCTCGCCGACCCCAAGGAGCGCGCCGAGCACCTCATGCTCGTCGACCTCGGCCGCAACGACCTCGGACGGGTCTGCGAACCCGGCTCGGTCGAGGTCGTCGACTTCATGTCCATCGAGCGGTACTCCCACGTCATGCACATCGTCTCCACGGTGACCGGCCGGGTCGCACGGGGCCGCACCGCCTTCGACGTCCTCACCGCCTGCTTCCCCGCGGGCACCCTCTCCGGTGCCCCGAAGCCGCGCGCCATGCAGATCATCGACGAGCTGGAGCCGTCCCGGCGCGGCCTCTACGGCGGCTGCGTGGGCTACCTGGACTTCGCCGGCGACTCCGACACCGCCATCGCCATCCGCACCGCCCTGCTGCGCGACGGCACCGCCTACGTCCAGGCCGGCGCGGGCGTCGTCGCCGACTCCGACCCGGCCGCCGAGGACCAGGAGTGCCGCAACAAGGCGGCGGCGGTCCTGCGCGCGGTGCACACCGCCAACCGGCTGGGACGGTAGGACGCTTCGGGGACGCCGGCGGGCGGGGCGTCCCGGGGCGATGGGGCGCGCGTCACGCGAACCCCGGGTGACGGTTCGCCCGGGGTTCAGGCGATAGTGGAGTACGTGACTGCTGTACCTCACCCCCGTGCCCAAGCCGCCGCCCCCGCCCGGTCCGGCCGCCGGAGCCTCGCCCTCGCCCTGCTGTGCGGTGCGCTGGGCGCGGCCGTGGCCCTGCTCTCCACCCGGCAGCGCTGGTCGGCGGGCACCGCGACGGTGGCCGGCGGCGCCTTCCCCCTCACCGCCAACGGCAGCGACGTCACCGGCGTCCCCGCCGCGCTCGCCATAGTGGGCCTCGCCGCGCTCGTCGCCGTCTTCGCCGTCCGCAGGGCCGGCCGCCTCGCCGTCTCCGGCCTGCTGGCGCTCTCCGGCGCGGGCATCGTCGCCGCCGCCGTGCTCGGCGCGTCCGACAGCTCCGCGCTCGACGAGAAGGCGGCCCAGGCCTCCGGCGACACCTCCGCCACCGTCGCCTCGCTCACCCACACCGCATGGCCGTACGCCGCGGCCGTGGGCGGCGTCCTGATCCTCCTGGCCGGCCTGCTCGCCCTGCGCTACGGCCGGCTGTGGCCCGCCATGTCCGGCCGGTACGAGCGCGGCGGCACCCCCCGCCCCCGGCGCCGGGCCCGGCCCGTCGACCCCGACCGGCCCGAGGAGATGTGGAAGGCACTGGACCGGGGCGAGGACCCCACGGGCACGGACCCGGCCTGACCGGCCTGGCCCTCCGCCGGCCGGTCCCGCTCCCGAAGCGGTGCATCGGACGGTGTGGTGCATCGGACGGTGTGGTGAATCAGACGGTGTGGTGAATCAGACGTCCCCGGGACACCACCCCCGGGCACGGCACGCCCCCCACGTACGGGACAATGGACCACGAGCCTCCGGCTCGCGCACGTACACCACGTACGCAACACAGACAGCAACGAGGAGCAAAGTCATGGCGGGCAGCAGCCACGGACACACCCCGGCCGCCTGGACCGGTGTCATCATCGCCTTCATCGGTTTCTGCGTCGCGGGCGCGTTCATGGTCATGGCCGAGCCGCTCGGCTTCTGGGCCGGCATGGTGATCGTGCTGCTCGGCGGTGTCGTCGGTGGTGTGATGCGCACCATGGGCCTGGGCCAGCCGAAGCAGGAGCAGTCGGCGCACCGGGTGACGGCCACGCGCGAGCCGGCGACCGCCGAGGGCTGAGCCCCCCGTACGACCACGCCCGTGGGGCGGCCGGTTCGCACCTCGCACGGTGCGCCGGCCGCCCCACGCGCGCGTGCGACCCCGGGCGGGGCACAATGCGAGACGTGCACCCCGACCGCCAGAGCGTGACACCGCCCGCCCCGGGGACCGTCCTGGGACGGCTCGCCGTGCCCGCCGGCCTCCTCGCGGCCGTCGCCGGGGCCTTCGCGTACGTCGGAGCCGTCGACCCCAACGAGCCCGGCCACTACCCGGTCTGCCCGCTGCTGAGCGTCACGGGCCTGTACTGCCCCGGCTGCGGCGGTCTGCGCAGCGCGCACGCCTTCGCGCACGGCGACCTCGTGACCGCCCTGCACGCCAACGCGCCGGCCGTCGCCGCCTACGTGGCCTTCGCCGTGCTGTGGACCGTCTGGGTGGTCCGCGCGGCCCGCGGACGCCCGCCGCGCCTCGACCCGCGGCCGGTGCACCTGTGGTCGCTGGGCGCGTTGCTGCTGGTCTTCACGGTGGTCCGGAACCTTCCGTTCGGCGGCTGGCTGCACCCGTGACCCGCCGGGCGCCGCGTCCACGTGGTGGGACCGGCGTCAACCGGATGCGAGGCCTTCGCCCTCCTCCGGATACCATCGCAGTGACCACGGTTTCCACTGGTCGCCGCAACTGTCCACCGTCTGGAAGGGGGCCGCTCGCGTGAGTGTGCTCGACGAGATCATCGACGGAGTCCGTGCCGACCTCGCGGAGCGGCAGGCGCGCGTGAGCCTCGACGAGCTCAAGGAGCGCGCGGCGAAGGCCCGCCCCGGCAAGGACGGTGTCGCCGCGCTGAAGGGCGACGGCGTCAAGGTGATCTGCGAGGTCAAGCGCTCCAGTCCCTCCAAGGGCGCGCTGGCCGCGATCGCCGACCCGGCCGGGCTGGCCGCGGACTACGAGGCGGGCGGCGCGGCCGTCATCTCCGTCCTCACCGAACAGCGCCGCTTCGGCGGCTCCCTCGCCGACCTCGAGGCGGTCCGCGCGCGTGTGGACATCCCCGTCCTGCGCA
This sequence comes from Streptomyces sp. NPDC003247, assembly GCF_042888135.1. Lineage (NCBI taxonomy): Bacteria > Bacillati > Actinomycetota > Actinomycetes > Kitasatosporales > Streptomycetaceae > Streptomyces > Streptomyces sp. NPDC003247. The sequence continues at coordinate 119,506 of NZ_JBIAPF010000001.1, read as the reverse complement.
AGGACTTCATCGTCACCTCGTACCAGCTGTGGGAGGCCCGCGCCTACGGCGCCGACCTCGCGCTGCTGATCGTGGCGGCCCTGGAGCAGCCGGCCCTCGAGTCGCTGATCGAGCGCGCCGTCTCCATCGGCCTCACCCCGCTCGTCGAGGTCCACGACGAGGACGAGGTCGAGCGGGCGGTGGACGCCGGCGCGAAGATCATCGGCGTCAACGCGCGCAACCTGAAGACGCTGGAGGTCGACCGGGGCACGTTCGAGCGCGTCGCCCCCGAGATCCCGGACCACATCGTCAAGGTCGCCGAGTCCGGCGTGCGCGGCCCGCACGACCTCATCGCCTACGCCAACGCCGGCGCCGACGCGGTCCTGGTCGGCGAGTCCCTCGTCACCGGCCGCGACCCGAAGACCGCGGTCGCCGACCTGGTCGCGGCGGGGGAGCACCCCGCACTCCGGCACGGCCGCGGCTGATCTCCCGCTAGGCTTGGCCCGATGACCCCGACGCCCCCCTCCCCGGCCACGGACCGGTACGCCCGCCTCGCGCGCGGCTGCCGCCCCCGTGGCTGCCGGGCGCCCGCGCGGCGGGTGCACGGCCGGCGGGTCCGCTACGTCATCGGGGACGAACCCGGGCAGGTCAACGGGCGTCGATGGCAGCGCCCCGTAAGGGGCGCGGGGAACTGCGCGATCGACCACGGACGGCCTGCGGCCGTCTGACGAGCCCCGCCCCCACGGCGAAGGTGTCATTTTCCGCACTCACCGTGAGGTTTCCGCATGCCCAGCGAGTTCTTCATCCCCGACCCCGAGGGTCAGGTCCCCAACCCCGAAGGCTACTTCGGCGCCTTCGGCGGCAAGTTCATCCCGGAGGCCCTCGTCGCCGCCGTGGACGAGGTCGCCGTCGAGTACGACAAGGCGAAGCACGACCCCGAGTTCGCCCGCGAGCTCGACGACCTGCTGGTGCACTACACCGGCCGGCCCAGCTCCCTCACCGAGGTGCCCCGGTTCGCCGAGCACGCCGGCGGCGCCCGGGTCTTCCTCAAGCGCGAGGACCTCAACCACACCGGCTCCCACAAGATCAACAACGTGCTCGGCCAGGCGCTGCTCACCCAGCGCATGGGCAAGACGCGCGTGATCGCCGAGACCGGCGCCGGCCAGCACGGCGTCGCCACCGCCACCGCCTGCGCCCTCTTCGGGCTCGAGTGCACCATCTACATGGGCGAGATCGACACGCAGCGCCAGGCGCTGAACGTGGCCCGCATGCGCATGCTCGGCGCCGAGGTCGTCGCGGTGAAGTCCGGCAGCCGCACGCTCAAGGACGCCATCAACGAGGCCTTCCGCGACTGGGTCGCCAACGTCGACCGCACCCACTACCTGTTCGGCACCGTCGCCGGGCCGCACCCCTTCCCGGCCATGGTCCGCGACTTCCACCGCGTGATCGGCGTCGAGGCCCGCCGCCAGATCCTGGAGCGCGCCGGACGCCTGCCCGACGCGGCCGTCGCCTGCGTCGGCGGCGGCTCCAACGCCATCGGCCTCTTCCACGCCTTCATCCCCGACACCGGCGTACGCCTCATCGGCTGCGAACCGGCCGGGCACGGCGTCGAGACCGGCGAGCACGCGGCGACCCTCACCGCCGGCGAGCCCGGCATCCTGCACGGCTCCCGCTCCTACGTCCTCCAGGACGACGAGGGCCAGATCACCGAGCCGTACTCCATCTCCGCCGGTCTGGACTACCCGGGCATCGGCCCGGAGCACTCCTACCTGAAGGACTCCGGCCGCGGCGAGTACCGCGCCGTCACCGACGACGCGGCCATGCAGGCCCTGCGCCTGCTGTCGCGCACCGAGGGCATCATCCCGGCCATCGAGAGCGCCCACGCGCTGGCCGGCGCCCTGGAGGTCGGCCGGGAGCTGGGCGAGGACGGGCTGATCGTGGTCAACCTGTCCGGCCGCGGCGACAAGGACATGGACACGGCCGCCCGCTACTTCGGCCTGTACGACACCGACGCCGAGGTCGCCGAGGACGCCACCGGCACCGCCGAGATCGAGGGGGACGCCAAGTGAGCGGCACCATCCACCTGCTGTCCGACACCCTCGCCGCGGCCAAGGCCGAGGGCCGCTCCGCCCTCATCGCCTACCTCCCGGCCGGGTTCCCGACCGTCGACGGCGGCATCGAGGCGATCAAGGCCGTCCTGGACGGCGGCGCCGACATCGTCGAGGTGGGTCTGCCGCACAGCGACCCCGTCCTCGACGGCCCGGTCATCCAGACCGCCGACGACATCGCCCTGCGCGGCGGAGTGCGGATCGCCGACGTCATGCGCACGGTCCGCGAGGCCCACCGGGCCACCGGGAAGCCGGTGCTCGTCATGACGTACTGGAACCCCATCGACCGCTACGGCGTCGAGCGCTTCACCGCCGAGCTGGCCGAGGCGGGCGGCGCGGGCTGCATCCTGCCCGACCTGCCCGTGCAGGAGTCGGCGCTGTGGAGGGAACACGCCGAGAAGCACGACCTCGCGACGGTCTTCGTCGTGGCCCCCAGCAGCAAGGACGAGCGGCTCGCGCAGATCACCGCGGCGGGCAGCGGTTTCGTCTACGCCGCCTCGCTGATGGGCGTCACCGGCACCCGCGAGTCCGTCGGAGCGCAGGCCCAGGACCTGGTCGGACGCACCCGCGCCACCGGCACCGAACTGCCGGTCTGCGTCGGCCTCGGCGTCTCCAACGCCGCGCAGGCGGCCGAGGTCGCCGGCTTCGCCGACGGCGTGATCGTCGGTTCCGCCTTCGTCAAGCGGATGCTGGACGCGCCGGACCACGCGGCCGGCCTGGACGCCGTCCGCGCGCTCGCGGGCGATCTCGCCAAGGGCGTGCGCGGCCAGGCGTAGCCGACGGCCGCCGCGGCGGTCAGTTCCGTACGCACCGTACGGCTCACCCGAACGGGTGGACATGGGACCGGGGAGGCGCGCTGCGCCTCCCCGGTTCGTTCTGGGGGTGTGAGCGAGAAGAATCGTGAAGGGAAGCGCACCGCCAGGGAGCGGCTGGCGGTCGAGCGCGAGAAGCAGAAGGCCGCGGAGCGGCGGCGCCGGACGCTGATCGTCGCCGCGAGCGTCGTGTGCGTGCTGGGCCTGGCGGCGGTCGTCGGCGTCCTCGCGGCGAACGCCGGCAAGGACGAGGTCAGCGACAGCGCGGGCCCGGTCGTCGCGCCCTCCGGCGCGCAGGGCGAGGACGCCCTCGCCCTCCCGGTCGGCGAGGACGGCGCCGGCTCGACGCTCACGGTCTGGGAGGACTTCCGCTGCCCGGCCTGCAAGTCCTTCGAGGACAGATACCGCTCGACGATCCACGAGCTGACCGACGCCGGGAAGCTGAAGGTGGAGTACCACCTGGCCACCCTCATCGACGGCAACATGGGCGGCACCGGCTCGCGCAACGCGGCCAACGCCGCGGCCTGCGCCCAGGACGCCGGCAAGTTCGCCGCCTACCACGACGTTCTCTACCAGAACCAGCCCGCCGAGACCGACGACGCCTTCGCGAAGAACAGCAGACTCATCGCACTGGCCGGCAAGGTCGACGGCCTCGACACCCCCGCCTTCCGCACCTGCGTGGAGAAGGGCACCCACAACAGCTGGGTCGCCAAGTCCAACGAGGCCTTCCAGAAGGGCGGTTTCACCGGCACGCCGTCCGTGATGCTCAACGGCAAGAACATCTACCAGGACCAGACGATGACGCCGGAGAAGTTCCGGCAGATGGTGGAGGAGGCAGACCAGGGGTGAGCCCAGCTCCCCGGCCCGTTATGGAGCCGTAGCCGGGCTGCCCGTCGTGGGCCCGGCGCGGCAGGGTAGCGTCGACCTTGCCATGGAACTTGCCTACATTCCGAGCCCGTCGCGCGGGGTGCTGTACCTCGGCCCCGTTCCGCTGCGCGGCTACGCGTTCTGCATCATCATCGGCGTCTTCGTCGCGGTCTGGCTCGGCAACAAGCGCTGGGTCGCCCGGGGCGGGCGGGCCGGCACGGTGGCCGACATCGCCGTCTGGGCCGTGCCCTTCGGCCTGCTCGGCGGCCGCCTCTACCACGTCATCACGGACTACGAGCTGTACTTCAGCGAGGGCCGTGACTGGGTGGACGCCTTCAAGGTCTGGGAGGGCGGACTCGGCATCTGGGGTGCGATCGCGCTCGGTGCGCTGGGCGCGTGGATCGGCTGCCGCCGCCGTGGCATCCCGATGCCCGCGTACGCCGACGCCGTCGCCCCCGGCATCGCCCTCGCCCAGGCCATCGGCCGCTGGGGCAACTGGTTCAACCAGGAGCTGTACGGCAAGCCGACCGACCTTCCCTGGGCGCTGCACATCACGTCCGCCGCGGACGGCCGGGTGCCGGGTTACTACCACCCGACCTTCCTGTACGAGTCGCTGTGGTGCATCGGTGTCGCGCTGCTGGTGATCTGGGCCGACCGCCACTTCCGGCTGGGCCATGGCCGGGCGTTCGCCCTGTACGTCGCCGCGTACTGCGCGGGGCGCTTCTGGACCGAGTACCTCCGTGTCGACGACGCCCACCACATCCTGGGCCTGCGGCTGAACAACTGGACCGCGGTGGTCGTGTTCCTGCTCGCCGTGGTGTACATCGTGGTGTCGGCGAAGAAGCGGCCGGGCCGTGAAACGGTCGTGGAGCCGGACGCCGTGTCCGCCGACGGGGAGTCCCCGGCCGACGCCGAGGACGGCTCGAAGACCGACGCGAAGGACGACGCGAAGGACGACGGCTCGAAGTCCGGTGCGGAGGACGACGGCGACACCGGCATCGCGAAGGCCGGGGCCGACGCCGGCGAGGGCCCGCGGGACGGTGCCGGGCCGGACAGCGAGGACGACGGCGCGAAGGACGCGGCCGAGTCCGAGTCGGAGGCGGCGGGCAGGAAGAGCTGACGCACACGCCGGGCCGAACACCGTCGGCCGACGACGGCCGTCGGCGACCGCCGCGACCGCACGACGGCGAGGGCGCCCGGGAGACCTTCCCGGGCGCCCTCGCCGTGTTGCGGGTCGTACGGCGGTGGTGTGCGGGCCGGGGACTAGATCCGGCGGGCCAGTGACAGTGTCCGCCGGGCCGTCGCCACCACCGCCGCGTCGATGAAGCGGCCGTCCGGCAGGGCCTGGGCGCCCTGTTGGTGTGCCGCGGCCTTGACGATCGTCTCCGCCTCCTCGATCTCCCGCTGGGTGGGCAGGTAGGCCCGTTCGATGAGCGGGAGCTGACGGGGGTGGATGGCGGCGCGGCCCAGGAAGCCGAGGGTGCGGCCGTGGGCGCAGGTGGCCGCCAGACCCTCCAGGTCGCGGGTGTCGGGGTGCACCGACTGCGCGGGCGGTGCCAGGCCCGCCGCCCGCGCGGCGACGATCACCCGGGAGCGGGACCAGTCCAGGCCCGCGTCCTCCCGGATGCCCAGGTCGGCGCGGAGATCCGCCTCGCCCAGGGAGACACCGCGCAGGGCCGGGTGCGCGGCGGCGATGGCGTAGGCGCGCTCGACGCCCAGGGCCGTCTCCAGCAGGGCGTGGAACGGGCCCGGGGTGTGCTCGGCGATACCGGTGATCTGGGCGGGCGAGGTCACCTTCGGCAGACGCAGCCCGCGGACGCCGGGCAGGGCTGCCACGGCCCGCAGGTCGGCGGCGGCCCAGGGACCGTCCAGGGCGTTGATCCGGACGTGCACCGGCACCGGGGGCTGTTCGGACAGGAGTTCGGCGGTGGCCGTGCGGGCGTACTCCTTGCGGTCGGGGGCGACCGCGTCCTCCAGGTCGATCACGACGACGTCCGCCCCGCAGACCAGGGCCTTGGCGACGATGTGCGGGCGGTCGCCGGGGGCGTACAGCCAGGTCAGCGGATGGATCACAGGGCGCCCTCCGCGCGCAGGGCGGACAGGTCGGCGGCGGTCAGCCCGAGTTCGGTGAGGACCGCCTCGGTGTCCGCGCCGTGCGGCCGGCCCGCCCAGCGGATCGCGCCGGGTGTCGAGGAGAGACGGAAGAGGACGTTCTGCATACGGATCGGGCCCAGTTCGGGATCGTCGACGGTGGTGACCGTGTCGAGCGCCTGGTACTGAGGGTCCGTCATCACGTCGCGCACGTCCTGCACGGGGGCGACCGCCGCCTCCGCCTTCTCGAAGGCGGCGAGGACGTCGGTGCGGGTGTTCGCGGCGATCCACCGGCCGACGGCCTCGTCGAGGACGTCGGCGTGGGCGGCCCGGCCCGCGCCCGTCGTGAACCACGGCTCGTCGATCAGGTCGGGGCGGCCGACCAGCCGCATGACGCGCTCCGCCACCGACTGGGCGGACGTCGACACGGCGACCCACCGGCCGTCCGCCGTGCGGTAGGTGTTGCGCGGGGCGTTGTTGGCGGACCGGTTGCCGGTGCGTTCCTGCACGTAGCCCAGTTGGTCGTACCAGAGGGGCTGGGGGCCGAGGACCGTCAGGATGGGTTCGATGATCGCCATGTCGACGACCTGTCCCTCACCCGTGCGGTCGCGGGCGGCGAGGGCCGTCATCACCGCGTACGCCGTGGCCAGGCCCGCGATGGAGTCGGCGAGGCCGAAGGGCGGGAGGGTCGGGGGCGCGTCGGGTTCGCCGGTGATCGCGGCGAAGCCGCTCATCGCCTCGGCGAGGGTGCCGAACCCGGGGCGGTGGGCGTAGGGGCCGAACTGGCCGAAGCCGGTGACGCGGGTGAGGACCAGGCGGGGGTTGACCGCGGAGAGTTCCTCCCAGCCGAGGTCCCACTTCTCCAGGGTGCCGGGGCGGAAGTTCTCGATGATCACGTCGGCGGTGGCGGCGAGGCGCAGGAGGGTGGCGCGCCCGCCGGGCCGGGAGAGGTTCAGGGTGACGGTCCGCTTGTTGCGGGCGAGGATCTTCCACCACAGGCCGACGCCGTCCTTGGACGGGCCGTGGCCGCGGGACGGGTCGGGCCGCTCCGGGTGCTCGATCTTGACGACCTCCGCTCCGAAGTCGCCGAGCATGGTGGCGGCCAGGGGGCCGGCGAAGAGGGTGGCCAGGTCGAGGACGCGCAGTCCGCGCAGGGGCGCGGTGCCGGTGCCGGAGCCGGTGCCGGTGCTGGTGCCGGTGCGGGTGCCGGTCACGACGCGTACTGCCGGTCGATCTCGGAGCGGTACGGCATCGACGCCGACGCGCCCGCCCGCTGGACCGACAGCGCGGCCGCCGCGGCCGCCCAGGCCAGGGCCTCGGGCACGGGACGCTCCTCGCCGAGGGCCACGGCGAGGGCGCCGGCGAAGGTGTCGCCCGCGCCCGTGGAGTCCACGGCGGTGACGTGCGGCGCGGGGACGGTCAGCGGCTCGGTGCCGCGGGCCGCGTACAGGCTGCCCGCCGCACCGAGGGTGACGACGACCTCGGGGACGCTGTCGAGGAGGGCGAGGGCGGCCTCGCGCGGATCGGTGCGGCCCGTGAGCGCGGCGGCCTCGTGCTCGTTGGGCACCAACAGGTCGGTGCCGGCGAGGAGTTCGGCGGGCAGTGGTTGGGCGGGGGCGGGGGTGAGGAGGGTGCGGACGCCATGGGCGCGGGCCGCACGGGCGCCCGCCACGACCGCCGCGAGGGGGATCTCCAACTGGAGCAGCAGTGTGTCGGCGGAGGCGATGAGACCCTCGTCGCCGGGGACGAGGTGGTCGACGGTGCCGTTCGCGCCGGGGACGACGACGATCGCGTTGCCGCCCTCGTCGTCCACGACGATGTGGGCGGTGCCGGAGGGGCCCTCCACCGTGCGCAGGTGGTCGGTGTTGACGCCGGAGTGTTCGAGGGTGGAGCGCAGCCGGCTGCCGAAGGCGTCGTTGCCGACGGCGCCGATCATCGAGACGGTGGCGCCGGCGTGGGCCGCGGCGACCGCCTGGTTGGCGCCCTTGCCGCCGGGGATCGTGCGGAACTGCCGTCCGGTCACGGTCTCCCCGCGCTGCGGGGCCTTCTCGACGTAGGCGACGAGATCCATGTTCGTGCTGCCGAGCACGACGATGTCGGTCATGGGCGGGATGCCTCCCGGTGGGTCAGGTGGGCGAGGGTGTCGAAACCGGTGCCGTCGAAGTCGGCTACGGAGGTGGCCAGACGGTTCTTCAGGGGGGCCGTCCAGTGGTCGGGGAGCGCGTCGGGCGCGCCGGCCAGGAGCGCGGCGACGCCGCCGGCGAAGGCGCCGTTGGAGTCGGTGTCCCAGCCTCCCGACACGGCACGGCGGACGGATCCGGTGAAGTCGCCGCCGGCGTGGGTGAGGGCGGCGGCGACGAGCGCCGTGTTGGGGATCGCGTGCACCCAGTGGTGGGTCGCCGCGTGGGTGACGTGGAGTTCGTCCACGACCGTGTCGAAGTCCTCGTGCGCGTGGGCCAGCCGGACGGCGTGGGTGACCGCTCGGGCCAGGCGGGAGCGGGGCGGGACCACGGCGAGGCCGGTGCGCAGACAGGCGTGCACGTCGTGGGTGCCGCCGGCCGCGGTCGCGATGACGGCCGCCGCGAACATCGCCGCGTAGACGCCGTTGGCGGTGTGGGTGAGGGTGGCGTCGCGGTGGGCCTGGGCCGCGGCGGCGGCCGGGTCGCCGGGGTTGGTCCAGCCGTGGACGTCGGCCCGGATGAGGGCGCCGATCCACTCCCGGAACGGGTTGCGCCGGCGGGCGGTGAGCGGGGGTTCGACGCCGGCGAGGAGGTTGCGGTAGGCGAGGCGTTCGGCGGTGAAGGTGCGGCCGGCGGGGAGTTCGTCGAGCCAGACCCGGGCCACGTCGGTGGTGGTGAAGTGCCTGCCGTGGCGTTGCAGCACGAGGAGGTTGAGGAGGGGGTAGTTGAGGTCGTCGTCCTCGGGCATGCCGTCGATGTTCTCGGCGAGGGAGGTGCCCGCCGAGCGGCGGTTCCAGGGGTGTGCCGCGAGGACGTCCGGGGGGACCCCCCGAGCGGTGAAGTAGTCGGCGAGGGGCCAGTTCCCGGTGGCCCGGGCGAGGGCGCGGATGCCGTCGAGGGGGAGTTTCTCCACCGGCTTGCCGAGGAGGCAGCCGACGGCCCGGCCCAGCCAGGCCGCCTCCAGGGCGGCCACGGGGACGGTGCGTCGGGCGCCGGGCGCCTGCGGCCACTCGGGGCAGAGCGACCGGATGCGCTCCAGGTCCGTCGGCTCCTCCTCCGCCAGGCGGCTGGGCAGGTCGGCCAGTTCGTCCAGCAGGTCCTCGGCCAGCAGACGCAGGTAGGGGGAGGCCCGGCGGGGGGAGGCGCCCGCCCGCAGCGGGGCCTCCCGGCCGCCCGCCGCCGCCCAGCGGGCCGCGATCGCCGACGGTTCGCGGCCGTCCTGGACGGCCTGCCGCAGTTCGTGGCCGACGAGGTCCTCCGGCTGGACCCAGGTCAGTCGGAGCATCCCCGTCCCCCGATCGCGGTGAACGCCCGCTCGTGGGCCCGACGGCGTTCGAGGTCCTTGCCGAAGATCTCCCGGGCCACCTCGGTGAGGGTCCTCGCCGGTTCCCACAGGTCCAGGCGGCTGGCCTCCGCCACCCGCTTCGACCAGTCGTCGGGGACGGGGGAGCCGAGGGCGCCGGCCAGCGCGCCGGCCATCGTCGCGATCGAGTCGCAGTCCCGGCCGTAGTTCACCGCGCCCAGCACGGCGTGCCGGTAGTCGCCGCCGGCGACCAGCACCATCCCCAGGGCGACGGGGAGTTCCTCGATCGCGTGCAGCCGGGACGGGCGGCGGGCGGCCAGGGACGGGGCCCGGTAGTCGGGGCCCACCGTGTCGTAGGGGGCCACGGCCTCGCGCAGCGGTGTCAGGGCCGACTCGAAGTCCCCGTGGCGCGACGCCGCTTCGCACACCTTCTCGATCGCCGTGCGCGTGCCGTCCTTGGCCAGGGACAGACACGCCGTCACCACCGAGTCCGCCGTCGCCCCGGGCGCGCAGGCCGCCGCCACCGCCGCCGCGAAGACACCCGCCGCCTCCCGGCCGTACGACGACTGGTGGGCGCCCGCCACATCGATCGCCTCCGCGTAGGCGGCCCGCGGGTTGGCCGCGTTGACCAGGCCGACCGGCGCCATGTACATCGCCGCACCGCAGTTGACGATGTTGCCGACGCCCGCCTCGCGGGGGTCCACATGGCCGTAGTGGAGCCTTGTCACCAGCCACTTCTCGGCCAGGAAGACACGGTGCAGGGGGAGCGCCTCGGCCTCCAGCTCGGGGATCCAGCGGGGGTTCGTGATCAGGTCCGGCACCAGGTGCTCGGCGAGCGCGTAGGCGTCCAGGTGGTCGCGGACCGTGGCGTAGACCCTGATCAGCGCGTGCGTCAGCAAGGTGTCGTCGGTGACGTGGCCATCGCCCTTGTGGTACGGGGCGAGGGGGCGGGCGGTGCGCCAGTCGTCGCCGTTCCAGGGGCCGACGATGCCGTGGACGCGGCCGCCGTGGCGCTGGACGATCTGGTCGGGGGAGTAGCCCTCGACGGGGCCGCCGAGGGCGTCGCCGACGGCCGCGCCGACCAGGGCGGCCGTGACACGGGCTTCCAGGGACTCCCCCGGACTTTGGTGACGTTCTTCTGTTTTGGGTGTCATGCCCCGAATCATCCTCCGGGTGGGGCCGGTTGCGCGGCTTCCAGGAGCCCGGCGAGTTCCACCAGGTCGGTGCCGGTGAGGCGGGGCAGGGCACAGCCGGAGAGGGTGCGGCAGGCGTCGCGCCAGGTGGCGGGGATCGCCTCGCCGCCGCCCAGCGCGCCGGTCAGGGCGCCCGCGAGGGCGGGGGCGGAGTCCGCCACCCGGGACAGACACGCCGCCGCCGGTACGGCCTCGGCGATACGGCCGTCCGAGGCCAGGGCGAGGGCGAGGGCCACCGGCACGGTCTCGGCGGCGGCGATGCCGTAGCTGTAGACGTGGTCGACGATCTGGTGTTCCAGCAGGGGGACCAGCGCGAAGGCGCTCTCGGCGGCGTGGGCGAGGGCCACGGCGTGGCGGGCGTTGCGGCCGATCTCCGTCCCTTCGGGGAGCTCGGCGAGCGCCGCCGCCACACAGGTGGGGGCGTCCGCGCCGGCCAGGGCCAGCGAGAGGGCCGCCGCCATCGCCCGCGCGCCGTGCACGCCGTCGCCGTCCTGGGTGTAGCGGGCGTCGAACTCGGCGAGTTCCGCGGCGCGTCCGGGGTCGCCGGGGTGGGCCACGGCGAGCACGCAGGCGCGGACGCAGGCCGCGTCGTCGAAGTAGTGCGGGTTGTCGTGGCCGGTGGCGGGCGGGCGCAGACCGGTGGCGAGGTTGCCGAGACCGGCCCGCACGGAGATGCGGGCGCGCAGGGGGAGGACGGCCGACTCGACCTCGGGCGCGCGGTCGGCCGCCGCGGCGACCTCGCCGGCGATCGCGTTCCAGGTGAGGTCGATGGCGGCGCGGGTACGGCGTTCGCGGCTCAGGTCGCCGAGGACGGTGTCGTCGCCGGCGAGCAGCAGGGCCTCCGCCGCGAAGGCCGCCCACTCCGCGTCGTCGGAGGGGCCGAGGCGGAGGGGTTCGGGGGGCTGGTTGAGGGCGATGGGGACGGGGAGGGTGGTGGTCGCGTTCTGTTCGGCGAAGGTGTCCAGTTCGCGGGTGAGGCGGCGGGTCCAGTCCGGCATACGGGCGGCCCGGTGGCGGGCGGCGGGCCATCCGGCGGCGTCGCCCGCGGCGAGGCCCAGCAGGAGGCCCTCGGTGCGGGATGCCTGCCGGCGGCGGGGGCGGGCGGGGGCGGCCTCGGCTTCGCCGTCGGCCGGACGGTGTCTCCCACCCGCACCGCCCGTGCGGCTCTCGTCGCCGGGTGCGGGTGGCCCCGGTGGGGGCTCCTCGCCGTCGGCGGCCGCGGGTCCGCCCGGCTGCGCCGTGGTGGGCGGGGGCGGCGTGGTCGGCGGTGCCGTGATCGTGATCGTCGGGCCGTCCGGCTTCGCGGTGTCCTTGGGACCGTCCGGCTTCGCCGGTGGGGGAGGGGGTGCCGGGGGCGGATCCGCCGGGACTGTCTGACCTGCCGTGCCGGTCAGGCCCGGCGTGGCGCCGGGGGCCTCCGGGGCCGTGGTGGCCGTCGGGTCTGCCGGGATCCCTGTGGCCGTCGGGTTCGTCGGGTCGGCCGGGACCGTGGTGGCCGTCGGGTCTGCCGGGACCCCAGTGGTCGTCGGGTTCGTCGAGTCGGCCGGGACCCCAGTGGCCGGCCGGTCCGTCGAGTCGGCCGGGACCGCCGGGGTCGTCGGGTCCGTCGGAGCCGTGGTGGTCGTCGGTTCCGTCAGAGCTGTGAGGGTCGTCGGTTCCGTCGGGGCCGTGGTGGTCGTCGGGTCCGTCAGGGCCGTGTCGGTCGTCGGGTCCGTGTCCGTCGTGGGGGGTGGGTCCGTGGTGAGCAGGGCGTCGGTCGTGCCTGCCGTCATGCCCTCCTCCCACGGGCCCGGTGGCCTCATGAGCGCACCTCCGCCGGGTGGCGCGCGGGGGCGGTGGTCCGGGCCGGGGGCTCCCCGGGCGCGCGGCCGCCCGTCCCCCAGCGTCCGGCCTCCACCGGCGTCAGGAGTTCCGCCACGTCCAGGACGTGGTGTCCGGCCATGGAGGGCAGGCAGCTGCCGCGTGCCGGGCCGATGGCGGCCGCCCAGTCGGCCGGGACGGCCGGCTCGCCCCGGGTCGCGCCGGCCAGGGCGCCGGCCACCGCCGCCGTGGTGTCGGCGTCGCGGCCCATGTTCACGGCCGTGAGGACGGCCTGGGTGAAGTCGCCGTCGGCCGACGCGTACGCGCCGAAGGCGAGCGCCACGGCCTCGGGGGCCAGGTCGGTCCACGGGTAGCCGCCGATGACGACCGCCGAGCGGACGGCGCGTTCACCGCGGTGGGCCACGGCGACCGCGCGGCGCAGGGAGCGGGCCGTCCAGGAGTCGTCGGGGACGACGGCGAGCGCGGCGGCCACGACCGCGACCGTCGGTGCGCCCGCCATCGCCGCGGCCACGCCCGCCGCGACGGCCTGGCCGCCGTAGATGCCCTCGCCGTCGTGGCTGACCGAGCCGTCGATCGCGACCAGGCGGGCCGCTTCGGCGGGCCGGCCCGCGGCGAAGACGCCGAAGGGGGCCGCGCGCATGGCGAGGCCGTCGCTCCAGGCGTGCCGGTGCTGGGCGGAGATGGGGGCGGCCAGTCCCCGGCGGAGGTTCTCCAGCGTGCCGCGTTCGCTGAAGCCCGCGCCGCGGAAGGGGCCCTCGTCGCGGTCGGCGATCCACTCGTGCCAGGCCGCTTCCACATGGGCGGGAGTGAGCGCCGAGCCGTGGCGGGCCAGCAGCAGGCCGGAGAAGATCGCGTACTCGGTGTCGTCCGTGCCGGCCGGCTTGTCCTCGACGTACCCGGTGATGCGGCCCCAGCGGGCGCGGATCTCGGACGGTTTCAGGTTCTCGGCCGGCGCTCCGAGGGCGTCTCCGACGGCGAGGCCGAGCAGTGCGCCGCGGGCCCGTTCGCGGAGTTCGGCGGCGTCCCCCGGCGCCGGGATCGTGGGGATGCGGGCGGTCGATGCCATACGGGGCCTTCCCTCGGGGGGTTCCGCACGGGCGCGGAGCCCTTTGCGGATGTGTCCCACCGTCGGCGGTTGACCTGAGCCTGTGAGGCCCCCATGTCACCCGGTCGACATTTGTGCATGCCCTTGATCGGATGAGCGTTTCCCGGCAAAACCGCAGGTTAGCGCAGCCTTTCCTTCCTGGCGGCAGGGGAATGGCAAGCGTACTCTGGGCGTTGTAAAAAAGTGGATTCAGTCCAAACTTAGCCTTACCTTAGCTTCTGGGGGACGAGTATGGCCGTCATCGACACCGAGGCCGCGCTGCACGTGGCGCACCGCGACAACCACACGCACCGGGACGTGAACGGCGGCTGGCTGCGTCCCGCCGTCTTCGGCGCCATGGACGGGCTGGTCTCCAACCTCGCCCTGATGACCGGTGTCGCGGGCGGGTCGGCCGGTCAGCAGACCATCGTGCTGAGCGGGCTCGCCGGTCTCGCCGCCGGGGCCTTCTCCATGGCCGCCGGCGAGTACACCTCCGTCGCCTCCCAGCGTGAGCTGGTCGAGGCCGAGCTCGACGTCGAGCGGCGCGAGCTGAGGAAGCACCCCAAGGACGAGGAGGCCGAGCTGGCCGCGCTCTACGAGGCGCGGGGCGTCGAGCCGCACCTCGCCCGGCAGGTCGCCCACCAGCTGTCGCGCGATCCCGAGCAGGCACTGGAGATCCACGCCCGCGAGGAGCTGGGCATCGACCCCGGCGACCTGCCCTCGCCGCTGGTCGCCGCCGTGTCCAGCTTCGGCTCCTTCGCGCTGGGCGCCCTGCTGCCCGTCCTGCCGTACCTGCTGGGGGCCACGGCCCTGTGGCCCGCCGTGCTGCTCGCGCTGCTGGGGCTCTTCCTGTGCGGTGCCGTGGTGGCCAGGGTGACCGCGCGGACCTGGTGGTACAGCGGACTGCGGCAGCTCGTCCTGGGAGGCGCGGCGGCCGGTGTGACGTACGCCCTGGGCAGCTGGTTCGGAACGGCCGTAGGATAGGCGGACCGGTACTTATGCGATGGGCCGCATAAATACCCGTTACTCCCGGGTTTCGGCCGCTTGACCACCGGGCATGAGCCGTAAGCGCTGTGGGCAATGACGCCTGTGGCGCACTCGCGGGGTGAACGACCATGCTCACTCCGCCTCCCCGGGCCGACGGACACCGATCTGACCGATCTCGTCCGGTTCGGACCCCCCATTTCAAGCCGCCTCGCGCGGCACCCGTCGCGACCCCGCGGCGTCCGCATGATGGGACGGAATATCCGGTTCCCGAGAACCGTTCCATCATGTAACCTGCACGAAATTTTGCAGCCACGCAGAGGGCCAACGTCGTCCCTCGGCACTATGCATATGCCACTTGACGACGACGGGAGAGCCGATGCGTACGCCGCGCCAGCCGTCCCAGCACTCCACGAATGGCCAGAACTGGTCCTTCATGGATGCTCGCCCTGCTGCGCAGGGTATGTACGACCCCCGCAACGAGCACGACGCGTGCGGCGTGGGCTTCGTGGCCACCCTCACCGGCGAGGCGAGCCACACGCTGGTGGAGCAGGCGCTCACGGTACTGCGCAACCTCGAGCACCGCGGCGCCACCGGCTCCGAGCCGGACTCCGGCGACGGCGCGGGCATCCTCACCCAGGTCCCCGACGCCTTCTTCCGCGAGGTGGCCGGATTCGAGCTGCCCGAGGCCGGTTCCTACGCCGTCGGCATCGCCTTCCTCCCCGAGGACGGCACGGCCGAAGCCGTCTCGCAGATCGAGACGATCGCCGCCGAAGAGGGCCTGACCGTCCTCGGCTGGCGCGAGGTCCCGGTCGCCCCCGAACTCCTCGGCGCCACCGCCCGCTCGACGATGCCCGCCTTCCGCGAGATCTTCGTGACCGACGGCGAGAACAAGGACATCGCCCTCGACCGCAAGGCGTTCGTGCTGCGCAAGCGCGCCGAGCGCGAGGCCGGCGTCTACTTCCCGTCGCTGTCCGCGCGGACCATCGTCTACAAGGGCATGCTGACCACCGGCCAGCTGGAGCCGTTCTTCCCCGACCTGTCCGACCGCCGCTTCGCCTCGGCCGTCGCCCTGGTCCACTCGCGCTTCTCCACGAACACCTTCCCGTCGTGGCCGCTCGCGCACCCGTACCGCTTCGTCGCGCACAACGGTGAGATCAACACCGTCAAGGGCAACCGCAACTGGATGCGCGCCCGCGAGTCCCAGCTCGTCTCCGAGCTGTTCGCCTCGGACGAGAAGACCATCGAGCGCATCTTCCCGGTGTGTACGCCGGACGCCTCCGACTCGGCGTCCTTCGACGAGGTGCTCGAGCTGCTCCACCTCGGTGGCCGCTCGCTGCCGCACTCCGTGCTGATGATGATCCCGGAGGCGTGGGAGAACCACGACTCCATGGACCCGGCCCGGCGCGCCTTCTACCAGTTCCACTCCACGATGATGGAGCCCTGGGACGGCCCCGCCTGCGTCACCTTCACCGACGGCACCCAGGTCGGCGCCGTCCTCGACCGCAACGGTCTGCGCCCCGGCCGCTACTGGGTCACCGACGACGGCCTCGTCGTCCTCGGCTCCGAGGTCGGCGTCCTCGACATCGACCCCGCCAAGGTCGTCCGCAAGGGCCGCCTCCAGCCCGGCAAGATGTTCCTCGTCGACACCGCCGAGCACCGCATCATCGAGGACGACGAGATCAAGGCGCAGCTCGCCGCCGAGGCGCCCTACGCCGAGTGGCTCGAGGCCGGCGAGATCGAGCTGGGCGACCTGCCCGAGCGCGAGCACATCGTCCACACCCACGCCTCGGTCACCCGCCGCCAGCAGACCTTCGGCTACACCGAGGAAGAGCTCCGCGTCCTCCTCGCGCCGATGGCCAAGGCCGCCGCCGAGCCGATCGGCTCGATGGGCACCGACTCGCCGATCGCCGCGCTCTCCGCGCGCCCGCGGCTGCTCTTCGACTACTTCACCCAGCTGTTCGCGCAGGTCACCAACCCGCCGCTGGACGCCATCCGCGAGGAACTGGTCACCTCCCTGCGCTCCTCGCTGGGCCCGCAGGGCAACCTGCTGGAGCCGAGCGCGGCCTCCTGCCGCTCCGTCGTGCTGCCCTTCCCGGTCATCGACAACGACGAGCTGGCCAAGCTCATCCACATCAACGCCGACGGCGACATGCCCGGCTTCAAGGCCGCCACCCTCTCCGGCCTGTACCGCGTGCACGGCGGCGGCGACGCCCTCGCCGCCCGCATCGAGGAGATCTGCGCCGAGGCCGACGCCGCCATCGACAACGGCGCCCGCCTGATCGTCCTGTCGGACCGCCACTCCGACGCCGAGCACGCGCCGATCCCGTCGCTGCTGCTCACCGCGGCCGTCCACCACCACCTCATCCGCACCAAGCAGCGCACCCAGGTGGGCCTGCTGGTCGAGGCCGGCGACGTCCGCGAAGTCCACCACGTCGCCCTGCTCATCGGCTTCGGCGCCGCCGCCGTCAACCCGTACCTGGCGATGGAGTCCGTCGAGGACCTGCTGCGCGCCGGCACCTTCCTCAACGGCCTGGAGCCCGAGAAGGCGATCCGCAACCTGATCTACGCCCTCGGCAAGGGCGTCCTGAAGGTCATGTCCAAGATGGGCATCTCGACCGTCGCCTCCTACCGCGGCGCCCAGGTCTTCGAGGCCGTCGGCCTCGACGACGCCTTCGTCGAGAAGTACTTCAACGGCACCGCCACCAAGATCGGCGGCGTCGGCATCGACGTCATCGCCCAGGAGGTCGCCGCCCGCCACGCCAAGGCGTACCCGGCGTCCGGCATCGCGCCGGCCCACCGCGCCCTGGAGATCGGCGGCGAGTACCAGTGGCGCCGCGAGGGCGAGCCGCACCTGTTCGACCCCGAGACGGTCTTCCGCCTCCAGCACTCCACGCGCACCGGCCGCTACGACATCTTCAAGAAGTACACCGACCGGGTGAACGAGCAGTCCGAGCGCCTGATGACGCTGCGCGGCCTGTTCGGCTTCAAGGCCGGGGACCGGCAGCCGATCTCCGTCGACGAGGTCGAGCCGGTCAGCGAGATCGTCAAGCGCTTCTCCACCGGCGCCATGTCGTACGGCTCCATCTCCAAGGAGGCGCACGAGACCCTCGCCATCGCCATGAACCAGCTGGGCGGCAAGTCCAACACCGGTGAGGGCGGCGAGGACCCGGAGCGCCTGTACGACCCGGCGCGCCGCTCCAGCATCAAGCAGGTCGCCTCCGGCCGCTTCGGCGTCACCTCCGAGTACCTGGTCAACGCGGACGACATCCAGATCAAGATGGCCCAGGGCGCCAAGCCCGGCGAGGGCGGCCAGCTGCCCGGCCACAAGGTCTACCCGTGGGTCGCCAAGACCCGGCACTCGACCCCGGGCGTCGGTCTCATCTCCCCGCCGCCGCACCACGACATCTACTCCATCGAGGACCTCGCCCAGCTGATCCACGACCTGAAGAACGCCAACCCCAAGGCGCGCATTCACGTCAAGCTGGTCTCCGAGGTCGGCGTCGGCACGGTCGCCGCCGGTGTGTCCAAGGCCCACGCGGACGTCGTGCTCATCTCCGGCCACGACGGCGGCACCGGCGCCTCGCCTCTGACGAGCCTCAAGCACGCGGGCGGCCCCTGGGAGCTCGGCCTCGCCGAGACCCAGCAGACCCTGCTGCTCAACGGCCTGCGCGACCGCATCGTCGTCCAGACCGACGGCCAGCTGAAGACCGGCCGCGACGTCGTCATCGCCGCGCTGCTCGGCGCCGAGGAGTTCGGTTTCGCGACCGCCCCCCTCGTCGTCTCCGGCTGCGTCATGATGCGCGTCTGCCACCTCGACACCTGCCCGGTCGGCATCGCCACCCAGAACCCGACGCTGCGCGACCGGTTCTCCGGCAAGGCCGAGTACGTGGTGAACTTCTTCGAGTTCATCGCGCAGGAGGTCCGCGAGCTCCTCGCCGAGCTGGGCTTCCGCTCGATCGAGGAGGCCGTCGGCCACGCCGAGTACCTCGACGTCGAGCGCGCCGTCGACCACTGGAAGGCCCAGGGCCTCAACCTGGAGCCGCTGTTCCACGTCCCGGCACTGCCCGAGGGCGCGGTGCGCCACCAGATCGTCGAGCAGGACCACGGCTTGGAGAAGGCGCTCGACAACGAGCTGATCAAGCTCGCCGCCGACGCGCTGGCCGCCGACTTGGCGACCGACGCCCAGCCGGTGCGCGCCCAGGTCTCCATCCGCAACATCAACCGCACGGTCGGCACCATGCTCGGCCACGAGGTGACGAAGAAGTTCGGTGGCGCGGGCCTGCCCGAGGACACCATCGACATCACCTTCACCGGCTCGGCGGGCCAGTCCTTCGGCGCCTTCCTCCCGCGCGGTGTCACGCTGCGCCTGGAGGGCGACGCCAACGACTACGTCGGCAAGGGCCTCTCCGGCGGCCGGGTGATCGTCCGTCCCGACCGGGGCGCCGACCACCTCGCCGAGTACTCCACGATCGCGGGCAACACCATCGCCTACGGCGCGACCGGCGGCGAGCTGTTCCTGCGCGGCCGCACCGGCGAGCGGTTCTGCGTCCGCAACTCCGGCGCGACCGTCGTCTCCGAGGGCGTGGGCGACCACGGCTGCGAGTACATGACCGGCGGTCACGCGGTGGTCCTCGGCGAGACGGGCCGCAACTTCGCGGCCGGCATGTCCGGCGGCGTCGCCTACGTGATCGACCTCAACCGCGACAACGTCAACGCCGGCAACCTCGACGCGGTCGAGGCCCTCGACGACACGGACAAGCAGTGGCTGCACGACGTGGTGCGCCGCCACGCCGAGGAGACCGGTTCGACGGTCGCGGAGAAGCTCCTCGTGGACTGGGACGCGTCCGCGGAGCGCTTCAGCAAGATCATCCCCAGCACGTACAAGGCAGTGCTCGCCGCCAAGGACGCCGCCGAGCGAGCCGGTCTCTCCGAGACCGAGATCACCGAGAAGATGATGGAGGCGGCGACCAATGGCTGATCCCAAGGGCTTTCTCAACCACGGCCGCGAGGTCGCCAGGTCCCGTCCGGTCGACGTGCGGCTGAAGGACTGGAACGAGGTCTACGTCCCCGGCTCGCTGCTGCCGATCATCAGCAAGCAGGCCAGCCGGTGCATGGACTGCGGCATCCCCTTCTGCCACAACGGCTGTCCGCTGGGGAACCTGATCCCCGAGTGGAACGACTACGCCTACCGCGAGGACTGGGGCGCCGCCTCCGAGCGCCTGCACGCCACCAACAACTTCCCGGAGTTCACCGGGCGGCTGTGCCCGGCGCCCTGCGAGTCGGCGTGCGTGCTCGGCATCAACCAGCCGCCGGTCACCATCAAGAACGTCGAGGTCTCGATCATCGACAAGGCGTGGGAGACCGGGGACGTCGCCCCGCAGATCCCCGAGCGCCTGTCCGGCAAGACCGTCGCGGTCATCGGCTCGGGCCCGGCGGGACTCGCCGCCGCCCAGCAGCTGACCCGGGCCGGCCACACCGTCGCCGTCTACGAGCGCGCGGACCGCGTCGGAGGCCTCCTCCGCTACGGCATCCCCGAGTTCAAGATGGAGAAGCGGCACATCAACCGCCGCATCGAGCAGATGCGCGCGGAGGGTACCCGCTTCCGCACCGGCGTCGAGATCGGCCGCGACCTCAAGGCGACCGACCTGAAGAAGCGCTACGACGCCGTCGTCATCGCCGCCGGCGCCACCACCGCCCGCGACCTGCCGGTCCCCGGCCGCGAGCTCAAGGGCGTCTACCAGGCCATGGAGTACCTGCCGCTCGCCAACAAGGTCCAGGAGGGCGACTTCGTGGCGCCCCCGATCTCGGCCGAGGGCAAGCACGTCGTGGTCATCGGCGGCGGCGACACCGGCGCGGACTGCGTGGGCACCGCCCACCGCCAGGGCGCGGCCTCCGTCACCCAGCTGGAGATCATGCCCCGCCCGAACGACGAGCGGAACGCGGCCTCCCAGCCGTGGCCGACCTTCCCCATGCTGTACAAGGTCACCTCGGCCCACGAGGAGGGCGGCGAGCGGGTCTACTCCGTCTCCACCACCCACTTCGAGGGCGACGAGGACGGCAACGTCCAGTGGCTGCACCTCACCGAGGTGGAGTTCGTCGACGGCAAGCTGACCCAGAAGCCGGGCACGGAGCGCAAGATCCCCGCCCAGCTGGTCACCCTCGCCATGGGCTTCACCGGCACCGACCGGGAGAACGGCCTGGTCGAGCAGTTCGGCCTGGACCTCGACGAGCGCGGCAACATCGCCCGCGACGCCGACTTCCAGACCAACGTGCCGGGCGTCTTCGTCGCCGGTGACGCCGGCCGCGGCCAGTCGCTCATCGTGTGGGCGATCGCGGAGGGCCGCTCGGCCGCCCGCGGCTGCGACCGCTTCCTGACCGGCGCCAGCGAACTGCCGGCCCCGATCCGCCCGACGGACCGCGCCCTGATGGTCTGACGGCCCCCGGCGGCCGCCCCACCCGGCGGCCGCCCCCCTCACGTCCCGTACAACGGCGTACGGAACACAGACGGCGCCTGCCCACAGTCCCCGACCGGACGACTGGGCGGGCGCCGTCGCACGTCCGGGTGTGGGAAGGTGACGCCATGGTCGCGATCAGTCTCAGCAAGGTCCAGGAGACGGCGCCCGCGCTGGTCAGCCTGTACAAGAGCGCCGGGGTGTCCCTCACGAAGCACGGCCTGGACGGGCTGCGTGCCGCCGTCTACCTGGTCGTCGACCACTCGGGGTCGATGAAGCCGTACTACCGGGACGGCAGCGTGCAGGCGCTCGCCGACCGGGTGCTGGGGCTGTCGGTGCACCTCGACGACGACGGGCGGGTGCCCGTGGTGTTCTTCTCCACCGACGTGGACGCCGTCACCGACATCGCGCTCGCCGACCACCGGGGGAGCATCGAGCGGATCGTCGCCGGGCTCGGGCACATGGGCAAGACCAGCTACCACCTGGCGATGGACGCCGTCATCGACCACTACCTCGACAGCGGCTCCCGGGAACCCGCCCTGGTCGTCTTCCAGACCGACGGCGGTCCGATCAACAAGCTCGCCGCCGAACGCTACCTGTGCAAGGCGGCCGAACTGCCGCTGTTCTGGCAGTTCATCGGCTTCGGCGACCCGGACAGCCGGCAGTTCGACTTCCTGCGCAAGCTCGACGAGCTGGCCGTACCGGCCCGCAGGGCCGTCGACAACGCCGGTTTCTTCCACGCCGGTTCCGACCCGGGCCAGGTCTCCGACGCGGACCTCTACGACCGGCTGGTGGGGGAGTTCCCGAAGTGGCTGGTGGCCGCACGCGGCCTGGGCATCGTCCGGCTGGGCCGCTGAGCCGGGCACGCCGGGTCCCACGAGGGCCGGCGGTCGCTCCGGCCCGCCTACGTGTCGCACTCCAGCACCGTCCGGCACAGCCCGCACCGCGCCCGCACCCGCCCGCGCACCGGCACCCTGATCCGCTGGTGGCAGGTCGGGCACGCGAACGTCACCCGCAGCGGCCCCGGCCCGTCCGGCCCGAACGCGTACGGGGCGTCCCCGACCGGCCGGGCGTCCCCGACGGGCCGGCCGTCCTGCGCATGACGCCGGTCCCGGGCGTAACGCCGCCGGCCGGCCCATCCCGCCGCCGTCAGCGGCGGCTGCCGCTCGTCGAGCCGGGCCCGCTCCCGCCCCCGCGCGTACGCCGTGTACGCCTGCGGACTGGTGAACCACACCGACGGGTCCTCACCGAACAGCACCGCCCGCTTGGCCAGCACGTACCCGAACTCCTCCGGGGTCAGATAGCCCAGCTTCTGCGAGGAGTCCGCATCCTCCCGGTAGGCGTCGAGCAGCAGCCACCCCGCACCCAGATAGGTCGTGGCCGTGTCCGTCAGGATCTCGTTGTCGCGCGTCCCCGGGAACGACAGACCCAGCCGGTGCAGGAACACATGCGTGATCTCGTGCGCCAACGCGGCACCGATGTCCCGCCGGTGCCCGCGGAACCGGTCGTTGAGCTCCACGAAGTACTCCGGCCCCGCCGCCAGTTCGACGTTCGCCGCGAACTCCATCTCCCGGAAGCCGACGACCATCCGGGCGTCCGGCAACCGGAAGTGCCGCACCAGCTCGCGCGCCACCCGCTGCGCCCCCAGATGGAGGTCGTCGGTGTCGCAGAACGCCACATCGGCCGGCGCCACACTCGTATCGAACAGATGGACGGTGTCGTAGGACAGCCGCTTGTACAGCGCCGTGATGGCGTCCCGCACCGTCTCCAGATGCGGATACCCGTGCTCGACCGTTCCGCCGTTGCCCACGTCCGCACCCCCAAGACGCCGTGAACCCGTTCTCCACTGTACGAGGGCCGGGCGGAAGCGGGGACGGCCCCGGCACCGCCCCGCACCCGCCGCAGACCCCCGCCCGGCCCGTCCCGCCCCTGGGCGCCGTCGCCGCGCCCCTGTCCGTCCCCTTCCCGGCCCCCGTCCCAGAGCCCCTCCGCCCGCCGCTTCCCCCACCCTCCGTCCCAGAGGCCCTCCGCCCGCCGCTTCCCCCCGCCCCCGCCGTCACCTGCCCGAACGGCCCGGGCGGCGGCAGAGCGCACCCGGCGACGCACTAGGGTGAACGCCCATGACCACCAGCCACACCGGAACCGGCGCCGTCGACCCCGCGGTCCTCGAAGAGCTCGCCCGCCTGCGCGACAGCATCGACAACATCGACGCCGCCGTCGTCCACATGCTCGCCGAACGCTTCAAGGCCACCCAGCAGGTCGGCCACCTCAAGGCCCGCCACCAGCTCCCCCCGGCCGACCCGGCCCGCGAGGCCCGTCAGATCGCCCGCCTGCGCACCCTCGCCGAGAACGCCAAACTGGACCCGGCCTTCGCCGAGAAGTTCCTGAACTTCATCATCGCCGAGGTGATCCGCCACCACGAGCGCATCGCCGAGGACGCCGTCCACGGAACCACCTCCTGACCCCGCACCCCTCAGCCCCCCCCGGCGCCCCCGCCCCGGCGCCCCCCGGCGCGGCGCGGAACAAAAGGCGCGTACCGATCCGCCCCTGTGCCCCGCCTGCGCCATCAGGCAGCATGTCCTGCATGTCCGTACTGACGCGCGACGAAGCGCAGACCCGTGCCGAGCTCCTCGACGTCCACCGCTACACGATCACCCTCGATCTGACCGCCGGGGACGAGACCTTCGACTCCCACACCGAGATCAGGTTCACCGCCCGCACGGGCGCGGACACCTTCGTAGAGCTCAAGCCGGCCGAGCTGCGCTCCGTCACCCTCGACGGCGAACCCCTCGACCCGGGTCTCCTCGACGGCAACCGGCTCCCGCTGAAGAACCTCACCGCCGGCGAGCACGAACTGCGTGTCGACGCGAGCATGCGCTACTCCCGCACCGGCGAGGGAATGCACCGCTTCACCGACCCCGCCGACGGCGAGACCTACCTCTACACGCAGCTGTTCATGGACGACGTCCAGCGCGTCTTCGCCGCGTTCGACCAGCCCGACCTCAAGGCCGTCTTCGAGCTGACCGTGACCGCGCCCGAAGACTGGACCGTCCTCGCCAACGGCATCACCGAACACCTCGGCGCCGGCCGCTGGCAGGCCGCACCCACCCCCCTGATCTCCACCTACCTCGTCGCCGTCGCCGCCGGCCCCTGGCACTCCGTCCGCACCGAACACCGCGGCCTGCCCTTCGGCATCCACTGCCGCCGCTCACTCGCCCCCCACCTGGACGCCGACGCCGACGAGATCCTCGACGTCACCCGGCAGTGCTACGACCGCTACCACGAGAAGTTCGAGGAGCCCTACCCCTTCGACTCCTACGACCAGGCGTTCGTCCCCGAGTTCAACGCCGGCGCCATGGAGAACCCCGGCCTCGTCACCTTCCGCGACGACTTCGTCTACCGCTCCGCCGTCACCGACACCGAACGCCAGACCCGCGCCATGGTCATCGCCCACGAGATGGCCCACATGTGGTTCGGCGACCTCGTCACCCTCAAGTGGTGGGACGACATCTGGCTCAACGAGTCCTTCGCCGAGTACATGGGCTACCAGACCACCGCCGAAGCCACCCGCTTCACCGACACCTGGACCGAGTTCGGCGTCGTCCGCAAGGCCTGGGGGTACGACGCCGACCAGCGCCCCTCCACCCACCCCGTCGCCCCCGAACACGTCGAGGACACCGCCTCCGCCCTCCTCAACTTCGACGGCATCTCCTACGCCAAGGGCGCCTCCGCCCTCAGGCAGCTGGTGACCTGGCTCGGCGAGAAGGACTTCCTGGCCGGCATCAACGCCCACTTCGCCCGCCACCGGTTCGGCAACGCCACCCTCGCCGACTTCATCGACTCCCTCGCCGGAGCCACCGAACGCGACGTCCACGCCTGGGCCGACGCCTGGCTGCGGACCACGGGAGTCGACACGCTCACCGCGTCCGTCGACGCCCGCCCCGGTGAATGGACGCTCGCCCTCCACCGCGACGGAGGCCGCCCCCACCGCGCCACCGTCGGCGTGTACGACCGCGACCTCAACGACGGCCGCACCCTGGTCCTGCGCGAGCGCTACGAGACGGACGTCCCCCAGGGCACCCCCGAAGCCCGCCCCGGCATCCGCCCCGCCCTCGTCGTCCCCAACGACCTGGACGTCACCTACGCCAAGATCCGCCTGGACGACACCTCCCTGGAGAGCGCACTGCGCGGGATCTCCGAGATCCCGGACGCGATCACCCGCGCCGTCGTGTGGAACACCCTGCGCGACATGGTCCGCGACGGCGACCTCGCCCCCGACGACTACCTGACCACCGTCGGCGCCCACCTCCCCCAGGAGACCGACCTCGCCCTCGCCCAGGGCGTCCTCGCCTTCGCCGGCACCCAGATCGCCGACCGCTACCTCGCCCCCGAGCGGCGGCCCGCCGCCCTGGCCACCCTCACCTCCGTGTGCCGCGACCTCATCCGCCGCACCGAGGACGGCGACCACCCCGGCCTGCGCCTGATCGCCGTACGCCACCGCATCGCCACCGCCGCCCACCCCGACACCATCGCCGCCTGGCTCGCCGACGGCACCGTCCCCGGCGGCCCCGAACTCGACCCCGAACTGCGCTGGCGCGTCCTCACCCGCCTCGCCGTCCTCGGCGCCACCGACGAGGCCGCCATCGCCGCCGAACTCGACCGCGACCCCTCCGCCACCGGCCGGGAAGGCGCCGCCCGCTGCCGCGCCGCCCTCCCCGACCCGGAGGCCAAGCGCACCGCCTGGGCCGCCATGTTCAAGACCGACGGCCTCTCCAACTACCTCTTCACCGCCACCGCCCAGGGCTTCTGGCAACCCGAACAGGCCGACCTGGTCGCTGAGTACGTACCCCGCTTCTACCAGGACGCGCCCGCCGTAGCCGCCCGCAGGGGCCCCGCCATCGCCGACGCCGTCGGCCGCTGGGCCTTCCCCGTCCACACCGTCGACGCCGCACACCTCACCCTGGGCGAGACCTGCCTGAACGACGCCGACCTGACCCCGACACTGCGCCGCAAGCTCATCGACCAACTCGACGACCTGCGACGAGCGTTGCACGTCCGCCAGGCGTAGCGCCCCGGACCGGCGACGGACGCCGGGCCTGCCGATGGATGCCGGACCGGGCGACGCCGGGCGGGCCGTACCCGCCCGCCCGGCGTCCCCCCCACCACACCGCGCACCCGGCGGCACCACCTACCACCGCACGTCCAGCCGACGGCCTCGTCACGACCCCGGCGCCACCCCGCCCGCACCCCAGCGCGTGCACCCCCCACGCCAGCCCCGGCACCACCCGGCACCACCCGCACCACCACCCCCCACGCTCCCACTTTCGGGTCCAATTCCCGCAGCCCACACCGCGTTTCACCGTGCCCGGCGACACACTGGGACTCCCCGCCCCCGGAGGAGCCCCATGAGCCTTCCGCCCCTCGCCTCGGGCCCCCAAGGCCCCACCGGCGACCTGCGGCCCCTGCTCGACACGGTCCTCGACGCCCTGCGCACCGGCACCCGAGCCCGCGGCGGCCCCCTGCCCGCCGGCGGCCCCACCGCGGTCGCCGCACGCATCGACCACGCCCTCGGCGACGTCCTGCCCGCCGAAGGCGACCCCCACGCCCTGCGTGACCTCGTCCACGCCCTCGCCGAAGGCGCCGCCGACCCCGCCCACCCGCTGTGCGCGGCCCACCTGCACTGCCCGCCCCTCGCCGTCGCCACCGCCGCCGACCTCGCCGCCTCCGCCCTCAACCCCTCCCTCGACTCCTGGGACCAAGCCCCCGCCGCCTCCGCACTCGAAGCCCGGGTCACCCGCGCCCTCGCCCGGGAAGCCGGCCTCACCGACGCCCTCGTCACCACCGGCGGCACCGAATCCAACCAGCTCGCCCTCCTCCTCGCCCGCGAACGCCACGGCCCCCGCCTCCGCCTCGTCCACGGCGCCAACGCCCACCACTCCCTGCCCCGCGCCGCCTGGCTCCTCGGCCTCCCCGACCCCCTCGCCCTCCCCACCCCCACCGGCACCCTCGACCCCACCGCCCTCCACCACGCCCTCACCGACCTCACCGGCCCCGTCCTCGTCGCCGCCACCGCCGGCACCACCGACGCCGGCCTCATCGACCCCCTCCCCGACATCGCCGGCCTCGCCGGCACCCACCGCGCCCGCCTCCACATCGACGCCGCCTACGGCGGACCCCTCCTCTTCAGCGACCGCCACCGCCACCGCCTCACCGGCCTCGACACCGCCCACACCGTCACCCTCGACCTGCACAAACTCGGCTGGCAACCCGCCGCCGCCGGCCTCCTCGCCGTCCGCGACCCCACCGACCTCACCGCCCTCCACCACGCCACCGACTACCTCAACGCCGACGACGACACCCACGCGGGCCTCCCCGACCTCCTCGCCCGCTCCCCCCGCACCACCCGCCGGCCCGACATCCTCAAGATCGCCGTCACCCTCAAAACCCTCGGCCGCACCGGCCTCGCCGCCCTCGTCGACCAGGTCTGCGCCCACGCCCAGACCCTCGCCGACCTCATCCACGACCACCCCGCCCTCGACCTCTACGACCGCCCCACCCTCACCACCGTCCTCTTCCGGCCCACCGGCGCCACCGACGACACCGTCGCCGCGCTCCGCCGACGGCTCCTCACCGCAGGCCACGCCGTCCTCGGCCGCGCCCA
Organism: Streptomyces sp. NPDC003247; assembly: GCF_042888135.1. Lineage (NCBI taxonomy): Bacteria > Bacillati > Actinomycetota > Actinomycetes > Kitasatosporales > Streptomycetaceae > Streptomyces > Streptomyces sp. NPDC003247. The sequence goes on along the minus strand of NZ_JBIAPF010000001.1, from coordinate 91,968 downwards.
CCTCGACGGCCGCCTCTGGCTCAAGACCACCCTCCTCAACCCCCACACCCACCCCCGCGACCTCACCACCCTCCTCACCCTCGCGAGCGAAGGACCCACCCCCGCGTGAACACCGTCCCCCACCACCCCACCGACACCCCCCGCGACCTCGTCGGCATCGGCATCGGCCCCTGCAACCTCTCCCTCGCCGCCCTCGCCCACCCCCTCACCACACTCGACACCGTCTTCTACGACCAACGCCCCGCCTTCACCTGGCACCCCGGCCTCCTCATCGACGGCGCCCGCACCCAGGTCCCCTTCCTCGCCGACCTCGTCACCCTCGCCGACCCCACCAGCCCCTGGACCTTCCTCAACTACCTCAGAGCCCACCACCGCCTCTACCCCTTCTACTTCGCCGAGCGCTTCCACACCCCCCGCGCCGAATACGACGCCTACTGCCGCTGGGTCGCCGACCACCTCCCCGCACTCCGCTTCCACCACCGGGTCGACGCCGTCCACTGGAACCCCGACCGCGACCTCTTCGAAATCGACCACACCCACCTCGCCCCCGACGGAGAAGCCCGAGCCCACGGCCGCACCCACACCAAGAACGTCGTCCTCGGCATCGGCACCGAACCCCACGTCCCCGACCCCCTGCGCCCCCTCACCGACGACCCCCACGTCCCCGTCCTCCACGCCTCCGACTACCTCCGCCACCGCACCACCCTCCTCGCCGCCGACCACGTCACCGTCGTCGGCTCAGGACAGTCCGGCGCCGAGATCTTCCTCGACCTCCTCCGCCACCGCCCCACCGGCCGCGAACGACTCCACTGGATCGGCCGCACCGCCGCGTTCGCCCCCATGGAGTACTCCAGACTCGGCCTCGAACACTTCACCCCCGACTACACCCGCTACTTCCACGCCCTCCCCGAAACCGTCCGCGACCGCCTCGTCGACAGCCAATGGCAACTCCACAAGGGCATCGACGCCACCACCCTCGCCGCCATCCACGACGAGCTCTACCGGCGCACCCTCCACGGCGCCTGGCCCGACACCGTCCTCACCCCCGGAGTCCGCGTCCGCACCGCCGGCCGCATCGCCACCACCAAGATCGAACTCCACCTCGAACACATCCACCAGAACACCCGCAGCCGCCTCACCACCGACGCCGTCGTCCTCGCCACCGGCCACCGCGAACGCTCCCTCGACCGCCTCCTCGCCGGCCTCGACCCCTACCTCCGCCGCGACAACAGCGAACGCCCCCGCATCGACGAACACTTCCGCCTCGTCCTCGACCCCGCCATCGCCGCCACCGGCAGCACCCTCCACGTCCAGAACGCCGAACGCCACACCCACGGCGTCGGCGCCCCCGACCTCGGCCTCGCCGCCTGGCGCAGCGCCACCATCCTCAACACCCTCACCGGCAAGGAGCTCTACCCCCTGCCCCCACGCACCGCCTTCACCACCTTCGGCCTCGCACCACGACAGCCCCAGATCCCGCCCGCACGCCGGCCGGAAACCCTGACCCCCCTACGGGACGGGACCTGAGACCACCACCTCACCCCGACACGCCCACTAGAACACCGGCGTCCCGTTCCGCGTCAGCTTCCAGTCCACCGACGCGAAATCCGCCGGATCCAGCACCCCCTTCGCCGTCACCCACTCCGCGATCCGCGTCCGGATCTCCGTCGACTCCGCCCACACCTCGGTCGCGGACGCCACGTGCGGGAACGCGCCACCGCCGTTCGCCCGGTAGTTGTTCACCGCGAGCACGAACTCCTGGGCATCGTCCAGAGCCGCACCCCCGTACGTCAGGTTCTTGATCCGCGACCCCGGCGCCTGCGCGATGTCGATCTCGTACGCCAGCCCCGACACATAGTCGTAGTTGTAGTCCGGACGGCTGTTCGCGTTCGTCAGCTTCTCCACGTCGACCACCGCGTCCGCCGCCGTCTGCACGAAATACTCCGCCGAGTACTCCAGGTACGCCCGCACCTGCGCACCCGTCATCACCTTCGCCACCAACGTGTTGTCGTACACGTACAGACTCGACAGATCCCGGATCGTCACCTCACCCGCGGGGATCTCGGACGTCCGCGAGAACGGCGACGCCTGCGCGATCACCGGCAGCGACGCGTACGACGTCCCCACCAGCGCCGCCTTCACCACGTCCTCCTGCACCTTCGTGATCAGGTCGATGATCGGGGCGTCCTTGTACCGCGCCTCCACCGTCGTCAACGTCTCCGTCGCCGAACCGACCACCTGATTGACGTACGCCACGACCTGCGCGTGCTCGTCCGACAACAGCCTGGTGATCCTCGGGTCGTCCGCCACCGTGTTCGCGTTCCGCACCGACGCCGCCACCGACTCGACCGTCCAACGCCCCTTCGCGAACACCAGCTCGATGTCGAACAACGACAACCGCTCCGCATACGCCAACGGCTCCGACAGCACCACCGTCTTCCCCGTCCGCTCGTTGGTGACCTTCAGCTCCGCGATCTCCACATGCGCGTGACCCACGAGAACCGCGTCGATCCCCGGCACCTGCTGCGCCATCAACGCCGCCGAATTCTCCACGTACGGCAACTGGTCACCGTACGACGACGTACCCGACGCACCCGAATGCGCCGACACCACCACCACGTCCGCACCCATCGACCGCAGCTTCGGCACCCACTTCGCCGCCTGCTCCTCCAGGCCCGGGAACGTCAGCTTCCCCTGCACATACGCCTTGTCCCAGATCGCGATCCCCGGATTCGTCAGCCCCAGCACCGCCACCTTCACCGGCGGAGCACCCTTCACCGCGAACTTCTTGATGAAGTACGGAGGAAACGCCGGCTTCAGCGTCTTGGCGTCCAGCGCGTTCGCGCCCAGCAACGGGAAATCGCACTGCTCCTCGAACTTCCGGAGCGTCTCGATCCCGTAATTGAACTCGTGATTGCCCAGCGCCACCGCGTCATACCCGATCGCGTTCATCGCCTGCGCCATCGGATGCACCGGACCACCCTTCGCGGTGATCGGATCCACCTTCGCGTAGTAGTACGTCAGCGGCGTCCCCTGGATCGTGTCCCCTGCGTCCAGCAGCAGCGTGTTCTCCCGGCCCCTCTCCTCGCGGATCTGGTTCACCAGCGTCGAGACACGCGCCAGACCCTGCGCGTTGCCCTGCGCGTCCGTGTACTCCGCGTCCTTGAAGTAGTCCCAGTTGAAGACGTGCCCGTGCAGATCCGTCGTCCCCATCACCGTCAGCGAGTACCGCTTCGCCGACTTCCCCGACCTCCCCTGCCCACCGGACTCCGCCGCTTGGGCCGCCGGAGCCGCGGCCGCCCCCGCGACCGCCACCCCCGCCCCGGTCGCGGCGGACTTCTGAAGGAACGTACGACGGTTCAACGGCATGCTGTGCTCCTCGAGGAACGGTCAATGACGCGCGTAGACAAACGCGCGTAGATTCTGACCCGCCCACGACGAACGACAACAGACCCCGCAGGTTTCGATCTGGTGACCCCACCTGTGAGCCACCCACTCCCCGAAGCAGGCCAAACCAGGGGAACCATCACCAGAGCCGGACGTATGGCCACCCCGCTCCGACCGGAGCCCACCCCACCCGCGAATTCACCCCAACAGCCGCACCGAAAAGCCCCCCGGCGTGCTCATCGGAGCACTCGGCCGCACAATGCACCATCCGTCAACAATCCTTCACCCAAAGGACGTTGAGCGGACACACCCCACCAATTCCCTACCCGGCGGTAAGCCCTACGCTCGACCCATGCGCCGAGCGAAAATCGTCTGCACACTGGGCCCCGCCACCCACCGCTACGATCAGATAAAGGCCCTGGTCGAAGCCGGAATGGACGTCGCCCGCTTCAACCTCAGCCACGGCACCCACGCCGAACACGAGGAGCGCTACCGGCACGTCCGCAAGGCCTCCGACGAAACCGGCCGCAGCGTCGGCCTGCTCGCCGACCTCCAGGGCCCCAAGATCCGCCTCGGCCGCTTCACCGAAGGACCCGTGCTCCTCGAACGCGGGGACACCTTCACCATCACCGTCGAAGAAGGCGTCCAGGGCGACCGCCACACCTGCGGCACCACCCACGCCGGCCTCGCCGCCGACGTCACCCCGGGCGAACGCATCCTCGTCGACGACGGCAGAGTCGGCCTCGAAGTCACCGCCGTCGACGGCCCCCGCGTCCACACCCGCGTCATCGAAGGCGGCGTCATCTCCGACCACAAGGGACTCAACCTCCCCGGAGTGGCCGTATCCGTCCCCGCCCTCTCCAAGAAGGACGAGGACGACCTCCGCTGGGCCCTGCGCACCGGCTTCGACGTCGTCGCCCTCTCCTTCGTCAGGAGCGGCAAGGACATCGTCGACGTCCACCGCATCATGGACGAAGAGGGCCGCCGCCTCCCCGTCATCGCCAAAGTCGAAAAACCGCAGGCGGTCGAGAACATCGACGACATCGTCGCCGCCTTCGACGGCATCATGGTCGCCCGCGGCGACCTCGGCGTCGAAATGCCCCTCGAACAAGTCCCCATCGTCCAGAAACGAGCCATCAAACTCGCCCGGCGCAACGCCAAACCCGTCATCGTCGCCACCCAGATGCTCGACTCCATGATCGAGAACTCCCGCCCCACCCGCGCCGAGGCCAGCGACGTCGCCAACGCCGTCATCGACGGCACCGACGCGGTGATGCTCTCCGGCGAGACCAGCGTCGGCAAGTACGCCGTCCAGACCGTCCGCACCATGGCCAAGATCGTCGAAGCCGCCGAGGAGGACATCCTCGCCAAGGGCCTCCCGCCGCTCACCGAACACAACAAACCCCGCACCCAGGGCGGCGCCGTCGCCCGCGCCGCGGCCGAGATCGGCGACTTCCTCGGCGCCCGGTTCCTCGTCGCCTTCACCCAGTCGGGCGACACCGCCCGCCGCCTCTCCCGCTACCGCTCACCCATCCCCCTCCTCGCCTTCACCCCGGAACCCGCGACCCGCTCCGAACTCAGCGCCACCTGGGGCGTGGAGACCTTCCTGGGCCCCCACGCCGACTCCACCGACGCCATGGTCGACCAGGTGGACGAGCTCCTGCTGAGGTACGGACGGTGCCGCAAGGGCGACGTGGTGGTCATCACCGCTGGCTCACCCCCCGGAGTCTCCGGCTCGACGAACCTGGTCCGCGTCCACCACATCGGGGAGGACGACGCGTAGGGGACGGGGCCGGGTGGGCGTAGGCCGAGGTGCGATCACTGTGCGTGGGTGATCGTGGCGACGCGCAGCAAAAAGCGGATGTTCACGAGAACGGGAACATCCGCTTTTCGGTCAATTCCTTGGAATCCAAGGAAAAGTACCCCGGGTCGGATTCGAACCGACGCTGTATGGTGTTTGAGACCATTGCCTCTACCGCTGGGCTACCGGGGCTCCCTTTGAAAGAAAGGTCAACGGCCACCCGCCGTGCCCCCACCTTACCGTAGCTGGGTAGGCTCTTGTCAGCAGTACCCCTGCCCTGACAAGGAGCCCCCGTGACCGCCCCCGAGTCGCCCCAGCCCGTAGACGCGCCCGACGACGACAAGTCGCACGTGCCTCCGCTGACGACCCGTGTCGTCATCGCCGAGGACGAGGCCCTGATCCGGCTCGACCTCAAAGAGATGCTGGAGGAGGAGGGCTACAGCGTCGTCGGTGAGGCCGGTGACGGCGAGCAGGCGGTCGAGCTCGCCCGTGAGCACCAGCCGGATCTGGTCATCCTGGACGTGAAGATGCCGAAGATGGACGGTATCTCCGCGGCGGAGAAGATCGCGGAGGAGCGGATCGCGCCGGTGCTGATGCTGACCGCGTTCTCGCAGCGTGACCTGGTGGAGCGGGCGCGGGACGCGGGTGCGATGGCGTACCTGGTGAAGCCGTTCAGCAAGAGCGACGTGGTTCCGGCGATCGAGATGGCCGTCTCGCGGTTCACGGAGCTGAAGGAGCTGGAGAAGGAGGTCGCGGACCTCACCCAGCGGCTGGAGACGCGGAAGCTGGTGGACCGGGCGAAGTCGGTCCTTCAGACGGAGTACGGGCTGTCGGAGCCGGCTGCGTTCCGGTGGATCCAGAAGACGTCGATGGATCGGCGGATGTCGATGCAGCAGGTGGCGGAGGCGGTCATCCAGGACGCGGAGGAGAAGAAGGCGTCCAAGGGCTGAGCGAGGCGTCCGCCAGGACTGTGACGAGGCCCGCGCCCCTCTCCGGGGGGCGCGGGCCTCGTCGTGCCGGTGCGGGGGGCGGGTCAGTCTTCGCCGAGGTAGGCCTTGCGGACGGATTCGTCGTGGAGGAGGTCCTGTCCGGTGCCGGAGAGGACGATCTTGCCGACTTCCATGACGTGGCCGTGGTCGGCGAGGGAGAGGGCGGCTTGGGCGTTCTGTTCGATGAGCAGGATGGTGGTGCCCTGGGACTTCAGTTCCTGGATGGTCGCCATGATCTTCTGCATCATGATCGGTGAGAGGCCCATGGAGGGTTCGTCGAGCATCAGCAGCTTCGGCCGGGACATCAGCGCCCGTCCCATGGCGAGCATCTGCTGTTCGCCGCCGGAGAGGGTGCCCGCGGCTTGCCTGTGGCGCTCTCCGAGGATGGGGAAGAGGTCGTAGGCGCGTTGGATGTCCTTCTCGATGCCCTCTTTGTCGGTGCGCAGGTAGGCGCCGAGGCGGAGGTTGTCCTCGATGGTCATCCGGGGGAAGATGTGCCGGCCCTCGGGGGAGTGGGCGAGGCCCAGGGAGACGACCTTGTGCGCGGGGATCTTCTTCAGCGACGTGCCGTCGAACCTGATCTCGCCGGAGACCGGCTGGAGCAGTCCGGACAGTGTCCGCAGGGTCGTGGTCTTGCCGGCGCCGTTGGTGCCGATGAGGGTGACGACCTCGCCGGCGTTCACGCTGAACGAGATGCCCTTGACGGCTTCGATCTTGCCGTAGGCGACCCTGAGGTTCTCGACCTCCAGCAGTGCGGTCACTTGTCGTCCCCTTCTGTGGTGCTGTGCGCCTCGGCCGCCTCGACCTCGGCGGCTTCCTCCGTGCCGGGTGCGCCCTCGAAGGGGGTGCCGAGGTAGGCGGCGATGACGCGTTCGTCGGCCTGGACGACCTCGGCGGGGCCTTCGACGATCTTCTCGCCCTGGACGAGCACGGCGACGCGGTCGCAGAGGTTCATGATGAACCGGATGTCGTGCTCGATGACGAGGACGGCGATGCCCTTGTCGCGGATCGCGAAGATGAGTTCCTCGGCGGCGCGGGTCTCCTGCGGGTTCATGCCGGCGGTCGGCTCGTCGAGGAGGAGCAGTCCGGGTTCGCTGGCCAGGGCGCGGGCGATCTCCAGCTTGCGCTGCTCGCCGTAGGGGAGGTTGCGGGCGAGGTGGTCGGCCTTGGCGGCGAGGCCGGTGAACTCCAGGAGTTCCATGGCGCGTTCGCGGGATTCCTGTTCGGCCTTCCGGAAGCCGGGCAGTCTCAGCAGCGCGGACCACAGGCCTTCCCTGGTCCGGGTGTGCCGTCCGACCAGGACGTTCTCCAGAACGGTCATGTTGGCGAAGAGGCGGATGTTCTGGAAGGTGCGGGCGATGCCGGCCTGGGTGACCAGGTGGGGCTTGGGGGGCAGGACGGTGCCCTTGTAGGAGACGGTGCCCTCGGTCGGTACGTACAGGCCGGTGAGGCAGTTGAAGAAGGTCGTCTTGCCGGCGCCGTTGGGGCCGATGAGTCCGACGATCTCGCCGGTGTTGACGGTGAGGTCGACGCCGCGGACGGCGGTGAGGCCGCCGAAGCGCATGGTGACGCCGCCGGCGTCGAGGACCGTGGTGCTGGTGGGTGCGGTCGTGGTGGTGGTCATGGCGGTCACGCCCCTGCCTTGGTGACGCCGGTCGCGCTCTCGGGCAGCGACGTGTCCTCCGGTACGTCGAGTTGTCCGGTCTCGTGGAATTCGAGCTGTTTCCTGCGGTCGGCGACCAGGCCTTCGGGGCGGAAGCGCATCAGGAGCATCAGCGCGATGCCGAAGAGGAGCAGCTGGTATTCGGCCATGAACTGGAGCTTGGCCGGGATGAGGTAGAGCAGGGCGGCGCCGATCAGCGGTCCGCTGATGGTGCCCATGCCGCCGAGGATGACGGCGGCGAGCAGGAAGGCCGAGTTCGGCGGGACCGAGCCGGCGAACTGGTACTGCTCGGGGGTGACGCTGTAGGAGACGTGTGCCTGGACGGTGCCGGCGAGGCCGGCGAGGGAGGCGCCGAGGGCGAAGGCGAGGAGCTTGAGGCGGAAGCTGTTGATGCCCATGGCGGTGGCGGCGGTCTCGTCCTCGCGGATGGCGACCCAGGCGCGGCCGATGCGGGATTCGGCGGAGCGGCGGAAGACCAGCACGACGATGGCGGTGAACAGCAGCATCAGCAGGTAGTAGTTGCCGGAGCGGGTCAGTTCGTGGCCGAGGACGTCGTGGGGCAGGCCCAGGTTGAATCCGAGGATTTCCAGGTCGGGGATGTTGGGGATGCCGTTGGAGCCGTTGGTGACGTCGGGTCCGCTGTTGCCGTTCAGGTTGTTCATGGTGATGCGGAAGATCTCACCGAAGCCGAGGGTGACGATGGCGAGGTAGTCGCCGCGCAGTCGGAGGGTGGGGGCGCCGATCACCACGCCGAAGACGAGGGAGGCGAGGGCGCCGGTGAGGACGGCGGCCCAGAAGGGGAAGTGGACGCCGATGGTCGACTGGGGGGAGCCGGAGACGAGGGCGGCCGCGTAGGCGCCGACGCCGAGGAAGGCGACGTAGCCGAGGTCGAGGAGGCCGGCGAGGCCGACGACGACGTTGAGGCCCAGGGCGACCGTGGCGAAGATGAGGATGTTGGCGCCGATGAGGGCGAACTGGTCGTTGGTCTGGGTGAAGGGGAAGCAGATCGCGGCGACGAAGGCTGCGGTGAGGGTGACGTTGCGGTGTTTGGCGGTGAGTGCGGAGAGCCGTTTGAGGAGGCCGGCGCGGTTGAGCGCGGTGAAGGCGAAGGCGGTGGTGATGAGGAAGCCGATGAACAGTTCGGAGTACTCGGTGCCGATGCCGTAGGCGAAGACGTAGAGGCCGGTGCCGAAACCCGCGGCGATGACGAGGATCTCCGTCCAGGCGGGGAGCGGCTTCGCGCGGCCGGGCTCGGGGGCGGTGAGGGAGTGCCGGAGGCGGGCCCACGGGGTGGGCCGGGTGTCGGAGGCGTCGTGGGGCTGGTCGGCGGGGAGGCCGAGGGCGCCCGTGACGGCGATGAGGGCGCCGATGCCGGAGACCCAGGCGCCGGGTTCGAGGTTGACGAGGCCGCCGAGTTCCTGGCTGATGGCGCCCATGGCGTAGCCGGTGGTGCCGAGGACACCGAGGGCGAGGAGGCGGACGGGGCTGTTGGTGCCGCCGGGGGTGAGCCAGCGCAGGCCCTTGATGCCGGTGGGTCCCCATCCGGCGAGGGTGAAGAGGAGGGTGAGGAGGGCGCCGGTGAGGGTGAGGACCTGGAGGCCGCCGGGGTAGCCGGTGACGGTGAGGTTGCCGGGGAACTCCTCGGTCCAGGTCCAGGCGAGGAAGGTGCCGGCGAGGGCGACGGCGGAGCCGGCCAGGGTGAGGGCGCGGGCCGCGGTCGGCGGGAGGGGGATGAGGGGGGTCGCCTCGGTGGTGGGCGGGGTGGTGGTGCCGGTGGTCTTCTGGGTGGGGATGTTGGTCGTCATGGGTATCACGCCCGATCCGCGACGCGTTCGCCGAGGAGGCCTTGGGGTCGGAGGAGGAGGACGAGGATGAGCAGGCTGAAGGCCCATACGTCCTTCCAGGCGCCGCCGCCGAAGAGGTCCATGCCGGGGATGTCGCCGATGTAGCCGGTGGCGAGGGATTCGGCGACGCCGAGGACGATGCCGCCGAGCATGGCGCCGTAGATGTTGCCGATGCCGCCGAGGACGGCCGCGGTGAAGGCTTTGAGGCCCATGAGGAAGCCCATGCGGAAGCCGACCTGGCCGTTCTTGAGGCCGTAGGCGACGGCGGCGACGGCGGCGAAGGCGGCGCCGATGGCGAAGGCCATGACGATGATGCGGTCGGTGTTGATGCCCATGAGTTTGGCGGTGTCGGGGTCCTGGGCGGTGGCCTGCATGCCGCGTCCGGAGCGGGTCTTGGTGACGAAGAGGCCGAGGGCGGTCATGCAGAGGGGGGCGGCGATGAGGACGAAGAGGTCGCCGCGTTGGATGTGGGCGCCGAGGACGTCGATGGGGCCGCCGTCGAACTGGGGGAAGGGGTGGTCCTTCTTGGCGTCGGGGTACCACATCCAGACGACCTGCTGGAGGACGATGGACAGGCCGATGGCGGTGATGAGGGGGGCCAGGCGGGGCGCGGTGCGCAGGGGCCGGTAGGCGAAGCGTTCGGCGGCGGTGGCGACGGCGACGGAGACGAGGATGCCGCCGAGGATCATGAGGGGTACCGCGGCGCCGAGGGCGAAGCCGTCGGGGAGGACGAGCCAGACGGTGAGGGCGCCGAAGCCCCCGACCATGAAGATCTCGCCGTGGGCGAAGTTGATGAGCTGAACGATGCCGTAGACCATCGTGTAGCCGATCGCGATGAGACCGTACATCGCGCCGAGGATGAGTCCATTGGCCAGCTGTTGCGGCAGTTCGTGCACCGCAGGGCCTCCGTGGAGTGGTTCGGATACGGCGCCGCGGGGGGGGGGGGGGGGGGGGGCCCGCCGCGGGGGGGGTGTTTTTGGGGGGGGGGGGGGGGGGGGTGGGGGTTTGGGGGGCGGGGGGGGGGGGGGGGGGGGGGCGCCCCCCCGCGGCCTGGATCAATGTGTGGGTCGGTGAGTGTGTGGTGTCCGGCCTCGCTCAGCCGACCGTGGGGGAGGCGCTGTATTCGGGGGTCCAGGCGTTGCTCTTGACCTTGTAGGCGGTCATGAGGGTGTTGGTGGTGTCGCCGAACTCGTCGAAGGAGATGGTGCCGGTGACGCCGTCGAACTTGACCTTGGACATGGCGTCGAGGACCGCCTTGCGGCCGTCGGAGGGGAGTTTGCCGTCGTTGCCCTCGACGGCGAGCTTGACGGCTTCGATGATGGCCCAGGTGGCGTCGTAGGTGAGGCCGCCGTAGGCCTCGTAGGCGTCCTTGTAGCCGGCGTTCTTGTAGTTGGCGATGAATTCCTTGGCCGAGGGGAGTTGTTCGACGGGCTTGCCGACGGAGGTGGCGAGGTCGCCTTCGGCCTTCTTGTTGAGCTTGGGGAATTCGCCGGAGTAGATGCCGTCGCCGCCCATGAGGGGGATGTTCTGGCCGCTGTCCTTGAGTTGCTGGCTCAGCGGGGCGGCGGCGGGGTATTCGCCGCCGTAGTAGAGGGCTTGGGCGCCGGTCTTCTTGATCTTGGCGACGACGGCGTTGAAGTCGCGGTCGTCGGGGTTGATGTGGTCGGTGCCGACGATCTGGCCGCCGAGTTTGGTGTAGTTGGTCTTGAAGGAGGCGGCGAGTCCGGCGCCGTAGGTCTTCTGGTCGTCGATGAGATAGACCTTCTTGATGCCGGCCTTCGAGTAGAGGTACTCGGCGGCGAAGGCGCCCTGGATCTCGTCGGTGGTGGCGGTGCGGAAGAAGGTGTCGAACTGGCGGACGGAGTTGCCGGTCTTCCAGCCGTCGCCCTGGGTGAGTTCGGTGCCGGTGTTGGCGGGGGAGATCTGGGTGAGGCCGGCGTCGTTGAACGGTTTCTGCATCTGCTGGGAGACGCTGGAGTTCAGGGGGCCGACGACGCCGAGGACGTCCTTGTCGCTGATGAACTTCTGGGCGTTCTGCTGGCCGACGGAGGGCTGGGCCTGGTCATCGAGGGGTTCGAGCTTGAACTCGATGCCGTCGACGTACTCTTCCTTGTTGGCGGTCTTGACGGCGAGGTCGGCGGAGTTCTGGATGCCGAGGCCGAGGGCCGAGAGGTCACCGGTGAGCGGGGCGTCGACGCCGATCACCACAGTGGTCTTGTCGCCGTTGCTGCTGTTGCTGTCGTCCCGCGACCCACAGGCTGTGAGTGTCAGCGATCCCGCCGCGAGTGCGGCGGTGATGGCGATGATCGAACGTTGACGCACGAATCAGGTCCTTTCCCTAACACGGCGGTCCCCCCTGGAACGCGCCGAGTCGAGCGCTGGGCCGAATGACTTCGAATCCGATGGCGCGGTGACTGGCGGTGACTCTAGGCGTGCGCGGGGAAGGTGGAGGAGGGTCTGGCTCATGCTGTGACTCTCTTGTTATGACACGACGTAATGCAGAGCGGTACTCGGTGGGTGGATGCGTGGAATTCCGACTGGTTCGCCCTGTCCGCATGGTGAGAACCCGCAGATGGCCCGCTTGAGATTTCAGCAGTGTCCGGCGATTTGGTGATGACGTGATGGTGTTGCCGCAGGCGACTCGAGTGACGTGGGAAGGGGGCCGGGGGAGTGGCGTGCGCACACCCTTCGCGCGGTTTCCGGCCGTCGTCTTGTATTGCGTCGGTATTACGTAGAGTTACGCCACGGAAAGCGAGTCGGGCCTTTTTCGGCACATTCCGCTTTCCCGGACATGCCGGTACGGTTCGCCGTCCGGAACGTGCGCGACGGCGGGTGTGCGGCGGCGCGCGGACGCGGTTTCCCGGGGGGTGCGGCCGGATGGGGCGGCGGGGAGGGGAGGGGCGTTCCGTGGCCCGAGTGCCCTTCCGCTTCCGGGAGATCGACCGCCCGGCATGCCTCGACGCCCGTGCGCCCGCTCCCGGTGGGCAACGCCCGCCGAGCACGCTGGCGGCACGGAACGCGGCTCGGGGGGAGGGGGGAGCGGGCGGCTGCGGAGGGGCGGGTGGCCGTACGGCGCCGGCGGCGGGTGGCCGTACGGCGTGGGTGGCGCGGTGCGGGTGCGGGCCGGTGGTGCGGGTGCGGGCCGGCGGTGCGTCAGCCCGCCGCGCCCGTGGGTGCGTCGCCGGGGTTCACGTCGCGCAGCAGGCACGTCAGCCGTGCCGTGCACACCCGGCGCCCCGCCTCGTCGCTGATCACGATCTCGTACGTCGCCGTGGAGCGGCCCCGGTGGACGGGGGTGGCGACGCCGGTGACCAGGCCGGAGCGGACCCCGCGGTGGTGGGTGCAGTTGAGGTCGACACCGACGGCGATCTTGGAGCTGCCGCCGTGCAGCATCGACCCGACCGAGCCGAGCGTCTCGGCGAGGACGGCGGAGGCGCCGCCGTGCAGCAGTCCGTAGGGCTGGGTGTTGCCCTCCACCGGCATCGTGCCCACGACCCGGTCCGCGGAGGCCTCGGCGATCTGCACGCCCATGCGGGTGCCCAGGTGGCCGGCGGAGAAGAGGGCGGGGAGGTCGACGCCGAGCGCCGCGTACTCGTCGATGACCGCTTGCGGGAACTTCACGTGCTGCTGCTCGCCCATGGGGTCCTGCTCCGTTCGTCGTGACCGGTACGGCGGGGCGGCCGCCACCGCCGTACTGGCTGAGCAAACGCTCAGTCGGTCGCCGATTGTTCCAGACGTACGACGACGGACTTGCTGGCCGGGGTGTTGCTGGTGTCCGCCGTGGCGTCCAGCGGCACCAGGACGTTGGTCTCCGGGTAGTAGGCGGCCGCGCAGCCCCGGGCCGTCGGGTAGTGCACCACCCGGAAGCCGGGGGCCCGCCGCTCCACGCCGTCCTTCCACTCGCCGACCAGGTCGACGTACGAGCCGTCCGCGAGCTTCAGCTCCCGCGCGTCCTCGGGGTTGACGAGGACCACCCGGCGGCCGTTCCTGATGCCCCGGTAGCGGTCGTCGAGGCCGTAGATCGTGGTGTTGTACTGGTCGTGCGAGCGCAGCGTCTGGAGCAGCAGGCGGCCCTCGGGGAGCGTCGGGTACTCCACCGGCGCCGCGGTGAAGTTGGCCTTGCCGGTGGCCGTCGGGAAACGGCGCTCGTCGCGCGGCGCGTGCGGCAGCGCGAAGCCGCCGGGGCGGGCCACACGCGCGTTGAAGTCCTCGAAGCCGGGGATCACGCGCGCGATGCGGTCCCGGACGGTGGCGTAGTCCTTCTCGAACTCCTCCCACGGGACCTTGCTGTCCGCGCCGAGCACACGCCGCGCCAGACGGCATACGATCGCCGGTTCGGACAGCAGGTGCGGGCTCGCCGGCTCCAGGCGGCCGCGGGAGGCGTGCACCATGCCCATGGAGTCCTCGACGGTGACGAACTGTTCGCCGCTGCCCTGGAGGTCGCGCTCGGTGCGGCCCAGCGTCGGCAGGATCAGCGCACGCGCGCCCGTCACGACGTGCGAGCGGTTGAGCTTCGTCGACACGTGCACCGTCAGCCGGGCGCGCCGCATGGCCGCCTCGGTGACGTCGGTGTCGGGAGAGGCGGAGACGAAGTTGCCGCCCATCGCGAAGAACACCTTCGCCTCGCCGTCGCGCAGGGCGCGGATCGCCCGGACGACGTCGAAGCCGTGCTCGCGCGGCGGCGCGAAGCCGAACTCCCGCTCCAGGGCGTCCAGGAAGGCCGGTGCGGGGCGCTCGAAGATGCCCATCGTGCGGTCGCCCTGCACGTTCGAGTGGCCGCGCACCGGGCAGACGCCCGCGCCCGGCCGGCCGATGTCGCCGCGCAGCAGCAGGAAGTTGACCACCTCGCGGATGGTCGGCACGGAGTGCTTGTGCTGGGTCAGGCCCATCGCCCAGCAGACGATGGTGCGCCGCGAGGCGAGCACCATGCGCAGGGCTTCCTCGATCTGCGCGCGCGTGAGGCCCGTCGCCGTGAGCGTGTCGTCCCAGTCGGCGGCGCGGGCGGCCTCCGCGAACTCCTCGAAGCCGTGCGTGTGTTCCTCGACGAACGCCCGGTCGACCGCGCCGTCCGTCTCGAGGATCAGTTTGTTCAGAAGGCGGAAGAGGGCCTGGTCGCCGCCGATGCGGATCTGAAGGAACAGGTCGGTGAGCGCGGCGCCCGCGGTGAGGCCCTTGGGGGTCTGCGGGTTCTTGAAGCGCTCCAGGCCCGCCTCGGGCAGCGGGTTCACGCTGATGACCTTCGCGCCGTTCGCCTTCGCCTTCTCCAGGGCGGACAGCATGCGCGGATGGTTCGTGCCGGGGTTCTGGCCGGCGACGATGATCAGGTCGGCCTTGTAGAGGTCCTCCAGCAGGACGCTGCCCTTGCCGATGCCGATCGTCTCCACCAGGGCCGAGCCGGACGACTCGTGGCACATGTTGGAGCAGTCCGGCAGGTTGTTGGTGCCGAGTTCGCGCGCGAAGAGCTGGTAGAGGAACGCCGCCTCGTTGCCCGTGCGGCCCGAGGTGTAGAAGACCGCCTCGTCGGGGGAGGCCAGGGCGGCCGTCTCCTCGGCGATGATGTCGAAGGCGCGGTCCCAGGAGACCGGCTCGTAGTGTTCCGCCCCCTCGGGGAGGTACATGGGGTGCGTCAGGCGGCCCTGCTGGCCCAGCCAGTAGCCGCTGCGGGTGGCGAGGTCGGCGACCGGGTGCGCGGCGAAGAACTCCGGGGTGACGCGGCGCAGCGTCGCCTCCTCCGCCACCGCCTTCGCGCCGTTCTCGCAGAACTCCGCCGCGTGCCGGTGGTCCGGCTCCGGCCAGGCGCAGCCGGGGCAGTCGAAGCCGTTCTTCTGGTTCACGCGCAGCAGGGTCAGCGCGGTGCGCTTCACGCCCATCTGCTGCTGGGCGATCCGCAGGGAGTGCCCGATGGCCGGGAGGCCCGCCGCCGCGTGCTGCGGCTCGGCGACCTGCGGCGCGTCCTGGACCGGGTCGGTCTTGGGCGGCTTCGTTGCCATCGCGGGGCTCTCCTTCGCTTGGCGCGGGCATGCTGGGTGTCCGTGGCGTGCGGTCCGTGCGGCGGGGGGCTGTGGAGGTGGGGCGGCGGACGTGGGCGTCCGTGGCCTCGTGTCCATGACCTCCGTGCCTGCGGGACCTGCGGGCCCGATCCTCGCACGTGGTGCCGACAGCGGGGGCGGCTGGGAGCGCGGGGGGCGGGAGCATTGGTTGCGCGAGGGGCGGAGGGGCTTCCGGGCCGGCGTCTGGGGGCGGTGCAGGGGGCGGCTTCATGGGGCTGGTGGGGCTGGAGGGACTGGAGGGGCTGATCGGGGCTGGGGTGGTGCCGCCCGTTCCCGGGTGACGGACATCCGGGGCGCGGTGACGGATATCCGGGACATGGTGACGGACCTCCGGGGCATGGTGACGGTGACGGACATCCGGGGCGTATTGACGTGCATCCGGGGCGTGGTGGCGCAGGGCTGGGGCCTGGTCGCGCGGTGCCGGGGGGTGGTCGGCGTGTGGGGGGAGGCGTGCGGGTGGGTGGGAGTGTCAGTGGGGCGTGGCAGGATCGGGGGCGTGGCAGAAACAGCATCGAAGAAGACCGAGACGACCTCCGGCGAGCGGCCCCGCCTGATGCTCATGGACGGGCACTCGCTGGCCTACCGCGCGTTCTTCGCGCTGCCCGCGGAGAACTTCACCACCGCGACGGGCCAGCCGACGAACGCGATCTACGGCTTCGCGTCGATGCTGGCCAACACGCTGCGTGACGAGGCGCCCACGCATTTCGCGGTCGCCTTCGACGTCTCCCGCAAGACCTGGCGGTCCGAGGAGTTCACGGAGTACAAGGCGAACCGTTCGAAGACCCCGGACGAGTTCAAGGGGCAGGTCGAGCTGATCGGCGAACTGCTCGACGCGATGCACGTCTCACGCTTCGCGGTCGACGGCTTCGAGGCGGACGACGTGATCGCCACGCTCGCCACCCAGGCCGAGGCCGAGGGCTTCGAGGTGCTGATCGTCACCGGTGACCGGGACTCCTTCCAGCTGGTCAGCGAGCACACCACCGTGCTGTACCCGACGAAGGGCGTCTCCGAGCTGACCCGCTTCACCCCGGAGAAGGTGATCGAGAAGTACGGCCTGACGCCCGCCCAGTACCCCGACTTCGCGGCCCTGCGGGGCGACCCGTCCGACAACCTCCCGGGCATTCCCGGCGTCGGTGAGAAGACGGCCGCGAAGTGGATCAACCAGTTCGGTTCGTTCGCGGAGCTGGTCGAGCGGGTCGAGGAGGTCAAGGGCAAGGCCGGGCAGAACCTCCGGGACCACCTGGAAGCCGTCAAGCTCAACCGCCGCCTGACGGAGATGGTCCGCACCGTCGAGCTGCCGAAGACCGTCCCCGACCTCGAGCGCCTGCCCTACGACCGCACGGCCGTCGCGATGGTCCTGGACACCCTGGAGATCAGGAACCCGTCGCTGCGCGAGCGGCTCCTCGCCGTCGACCCGGGGGGCGAGGAGGCCGAGTCGACCCCGGTGGTGACCGGTGGTGTGGCGGTGGACGGCTCGGTGCTGGGCACGGGCGAGCTGGCCGGCTGGCTCGCCGAGCACGGCACACAGACCCTCGGCGTGGCCACCGTCGACACGTGGGCGCTGGGCGCCGGCTCGGTCGCCGAGGTCGCGCTCGCCGCGGGCGGGGGAGCGGCCGCCTGGTTCGACCCGGCCGAGCTGGACGAGGCCGACGAGAACGCGTGGACGGCCTGGCTGGCCGCCGAGGACCGCCCCAAGGTGCTGCACAACGCCAAGGGCGCCATGCGCGTCCTCGCCGAGCACGGCTGGAGCGTCGGCGGCGTCTTCATGGACACCGCCCTCGCCGCCTACCTGGTCAAGCCGGGCCGCCGCTCCTTCGACCTCGACGCGCTGTCCCTGGAGTACCTGGGCCGCGAGCTGGCCCCGCCCGCGGCGGCCGACGGCCAGCTCGCCTTCGGCGCGGACGACGGCGCCGAGGCCGAGGCCCTCATGGTGCAGGCCCGCGCGATCCTCGACCTCGGCGAGGCGTTCCGGGGCCGTCTGGAGGAGGTCGGCGCCGCCGAACTGCTGGGGGACATGGAACTGCCCACCTCCGCCCTGCTGGCCCGGATGGAGCGGCACGGCATCGCGGCCGACCGGTCCCATTTGGAGGCCATGGAGCAGATGTTCGCGGGCGCCGTCCAGCAGGCGGTGAAAGAGGCGCACGCCGCCGCCGGGCACGAGTTCAACCTGGGCTCGCCCAAGCAGCTCCAGGAAGTCCTCTTCGGTGAACTGGGCCTGCCGAAGACGAAGAAGACCAAGACGGGGTACACGACCGACGCCGACGCCCTGGCCTGGCTCGCGACCCAGACGGACAACGAACTGCCGGTCATCATGCTCCGCCACCGCGAGCAGGCGAAGCTGCGCGTCACCGTCGAGGGCCTGATCAAGTCGATCGCCGCGGACGGACGCATCCACACCACCTTCAACCAGACGGTCGCCGCGACCGGCCGTCTGTCGTCGACCGACCCGAACCTGCAGAACATCCCCGTCCGCACGGACGAGGGCCGGGCCATCCGCCGCGGCTTCGTCGTCGGCGAGGGCTTCGAGTCGCTGATGACGGCCGACTACAGCCAGATCGAGCTGCGGGTGATGGCGCACCTCTCCGAGGACGAGGGCCTGATCCAGGCGTTCACCTCCGGCGAGGACCTGCACACCACGGCCGCCTCCCAGGTGTTCGGCGTCGAGCCCGCAGCCGTGGACGCCGAGATGCGCCGCAAGATCAAGGCCATGTCGTACGGCCTGGCCTACGGCCTGTCGGCGTTCGGGCTGTCCCAGCAGCTGAACATCGAGGCGGGGGAGGCCCGCGCCCTGATGGATGCCTACTTCGAGCGCTTCGGCGGCGTCCGGGACTACCTGCGCAGGGCGGTCGACGAAGCCCGGGCGACGGGCTACACGGCCACGCTCTTCGGGCGGCGCCGCTACCTCCCCGACCTCAACAGCGACAACCGCCAGCGCCGTGAGGCGGCTGAGCGGATGGCCCTCAACGCTCCCATCCAGGGCACCGCGGCCGACATCGTCAAGATCGCCATGCTCAAGGTGGACCACGCGCTGCGGGAGAGCGGGCTCACGTCCCGCATGCTCCTCCAGGTCCACGACGAAGTCGTCCTGGAGATCGCCCCCGGCGAGCGCGCGGCCGCGGAGGAACTCGTCCGCCGCGAGATGTCCGACGCCGTCCACCTCAGGGCCCCGCTGGACGTGTCCGTCGGCTCGGGCCCGGACTGGGAGTCGGCGGCGCACTAGCCAGCGGCGGCGCGCTGGCCTGCGGCGGCGCACTGGCCCTGCGGCGGTGCGCTGGCCTGCGGCGGTGCACTGGCCCTGCGGCGGTGCGCTGGCCCGGGGCGGGGATCGACTGGGGCGGGGATCGGTCTGCGGCGGGGGGGGGGGGGGGGGGGGGGGGGGGGGGGGGGGGGGGGGGCCGCGGGCCGGGGCGGGCGGCCGCGCCCCCCCCCCCGCCCCGCCCCCCCCC
>NZ_JBIAPF010000001.1:0-72780 GCF_042888135.1 Streptomyces sp. NPDC003247 | reverse complement strand
ACGGCCTGCGGCCGGTCCCTACCGGCCGCAGGCCGACGCGCCGATGATTCCCCCGCCCCTCCGGCCGGTGCCCTCCCGCCGTCCCCCGAGCGGCCCTCACCCACGTGGCCCCCGTGAAAACGCCCCTCGCCGCCCGCGCCCGCGAGGATGCCGCCATGGGTATACGCATGCTCCACCGCCGGACGGCCCCCGCACGCGTGCACGCCACGGCGACCGCCGATCAGCCGGTGCGCCCCGACGCCGCGCCCGCCGGGCGGCCGCTGCCCGCCCACGCGCGCGGCGCCGCCACCCCCCGCGTCCCCGGGACCCCGCTCACCGCCGTGCGCGCGGCCGCCGCCCGTCTCGGGCGACTCGCGCCGCTCTCCCGCATCGAGGTCGCGCACGGCTACCTGGCCCTGGCCCTCAGCGTCCTCGGCCGCCTCCCCAGACCCCGGGCGGCACGTCGTATCACCGTGTCCGTGGTGCCCGTGCGGCCGGTCGGCGAGCCGTTCAGCCCACGCTGACCCGGTCCGGACGCCCCGCGGACTCCGGGGCGACGGGACGGGCCGCGCGGACACCCACGGCGTACAGCAGCAGGCCCAGCAGCAGGCCGGCGCCCGCCCCGAAGCACAACGTCGGGATCAGCTCGTACGGCTTCGCCCGGGAACCCCAGTACTCCCACCACCGCGTCGCCCGCCGCACCGCCGCGACCAGCGCGCAGCCGCCGATCAGCGCCGCCGCCCACCACCGGTCCCGCGCCGACAGCGCGGGCACCCCGGCCGGCTCGGCGACAGGTGTCCGGCGCAGCGCGTACGCCACGAAGGACACGATCACGACCGCGGCCACGGCGGAGCCGCCGTACTGGAGGTACCAGTACAGCGGTGAGCCCGCGACCTTCTCGCCGAGCACCGGGAACAGGCGCATGCCCCACCGGTCGAGGTGCGTGAAGGCGTCCCACACCACATGGGTCAGCGCGCCGAGCACCGCGGACACGTACCACCACAGGAGGGTGCGCGGACGGACACGCGCGAGGGGCGCCCCACAGCGCGCCAGAGTGGCCGGACGGGCCTGACGGGACCGTGGCAGGAGGGCCACGAGCGGTTCGCGCACCAGCAGCCACAGCCCCACCAGCGCCCAGGCGACGAGCACGTCGACGGTGAACACGCCGGTGAAGGAGTGCGTGACGTCACCGAACTCCATGGCCCCCGGTGCGACGCTCGCCGCGTAGTAGGTCATGTCGGGCGCGAAGGACCCCGCCACCAGGACGGCCGGCACCAGCGGGCCGCGGCCGGTGCCGTCGGTGCGCAGGGCGGGCAGCACGGCCGCCGCATGACTGAGGGTGAACGGCAACAGGGCTCCCCGTGGCGGACGTCGGCGGACGTCGGCGGACCGGTCGGGCCGGGAGTCCGACGACGCGCACCAGTATGCGCGACGCCACCGACACCGGAACGGGGATGACCGGGTGGTGAACACCGCGTGCGAACGGGTGCCGGTGCCACCGAAGTTGTCGTAGGGTCGCCTGGGCCGACGAGTCGGAAGGCCCGGTCGAACAACCGAACAGAACGGCGCAAACCGCTCGGGAGCGCAACCCTCGGGGCGGGATGACGGTCCCACGGGGCTGGTGAGGCGGTGCGTCCGCACAGGGGCGGGCGCATCGGACGGAGACGGGCGCACGGGTGTCCACGGGAGGGGTTCACTTCATGTCGGCGCATTTCGGCAGGAGGCTGCGCAAGGGAGCGGTCAACACGACCGTGGCCGCGGTGGTCGTCGCGGCGCTGGCCGCGTCCCAGGCACCCGATGTAACGGCCGGCGGCCGGACCGGCGGACGGACCGCCGCCGATGCCGCCTCCGGCAAGGGCTCCGACGACAGCGCCACCGGCAACTCGCCGTACTACACCGACCTGCCGCCGCTGAACAGCCCCACCCCCTCGCCGAGTCAGAGCACCGGCACCACCCCGGCCGCCACCGGCGACACCGAGGCCGGCATCCCCGCGACCGTGCTGGACGCCTACAAGAAGGCCGCGGCGGCGCTCGCCGAGGCCAAGCCAGGCTGCAACATGCCGTGGGAACTCCTCGCCGCCATCGGCAAGGTCGAGTCGGGTCAGGCCGGCGGCGGCAACGTCAACGCCGACGGCACCACCCTCACGCCGATCCTCGGCCCGGTCCTCGACGGCGACGGCTTCGCCAACATCAGCGACACCGACAACGGCGCCTACGACGGCGACAGCACCTACGACCGCGCCGTGGGCCCGATGCAGTTCATCCCCTCCACCTGGGAGTGGGCGGGCCGCGACGGCAACGGCGACGGCAAGAAGGACCCCAACAACATCTACGACGCGGCCCTCGCGGCCGGTCACTACCTGTGCCGCTTCAGCTGGGACATGTCCACCACGTCCGGGCTGCGCAGCGCGATCCTCAGCTACAACAACTCGACGGAGTACTACAACACCGTCGTGTCGTGGCTGGAGTACTACCGCAAGGGCACCCACGAGATCCCCGACGGCACCGGCAGTCTGCCGTCCAGCCGCAGCGACGACGACAGCGGGACGACCACCTCGCCCTCGTCCTCGTCCTCCGCTTCGCCCTCCACCACGCCGTCCACGACGCCGTCACCGTCGACGACTCCGAGCACGACCCCGTCGACGACCCCCACCACTCCGGCCCCGACGCCGACCGAAACGGTCGACCACCTCGAGAACGCGGGCACGGCGAAGCTCACCGCCATGGCGGGCGACGCGTTCACCCAGACGATCAGCGCCCGCGCCGAGACCGAGGCCGGCCAGGCCGTCGGCAAGGTCAGGGTCCGCTTCACCATCGTCGGCGACACCGACGCCACCTTCACCGGCGGTGAGAGCGTCGCCGCGATCGCCACCGACAGCAAGGGCGTCGCCACGGCCCCCGCCCTCCAGGCGGGCGAGGAGACCGGCACCTTCACCGTCCGCGCCACGGTCGTGGGCCGCGTGCTGCCCGCCCTCGACTACACGGCCACGGTCACCGCCCGTGCCGCCGACACCCTCGCCCCCACCAGCAGCACCGCGCTGACCTGCACGGCGGGCGGTACGTTCGCCGACCAGGTCGAGGTCAAGGCCACGTACCAGGGTGCCGTCGCGGACAAGGTCGCGGCCACCGCCACCCTGATCGCGTCGGCCGGCGACACGACCGCGAACGACAAGGGCCCCTACTTCAAGGACGCCGCCGGCAACGCCGTCCGCACCCTTACGGACCTGCGGACCGACGCCGACGGCCTGCTCCAGCTGCCGACGCTGTACGCGGACGACACGGCCGGCACGTTCCTGCTGCGCATCACCACCACGGGCGGCGCCACGCTCACGGTCGAACTGACCGTCACGGCCGCCCCGACCACCACGCCGAGCCCGTCGGAGAGCGCATCGGATGGGTCGTCGGAGACCCCCTCCGACGACACCTCCGCGACCGAGAGCGAGACCGCGACCGCGACCGCGTCCGAGTCGGCGACGACCGGCTCGTAAGCCCTCCCCGCACCACCCCACACGCGCCCCGCACCACCCACACGCACGCCGGCACCACCCACGCGCGTCACGCACCGCGCACGACGCACCACGACGACGGCGCCCCCTCCCACCCGAGCGGGGCGCCGTCCTGATGTGTCCTCAGATCCCCCGGATCACTTCGCGCTCACCGTCCGAGCCGCGCTTTGGTGTGCCGTGTCGGTTCGGCACCGGCCGGGTCCTCCGGCCACGGATGCTTCGGATACCGGCCGCGCAGTTCCGCCCGTACGCCCTTGTAGCCGTCCCGCCAGAAGGAGGCGAGGTCGGCGGTGACGGCCGCGGGCCGCCCGGCGGGGGACAGCAGGTGCACCAGCAGCGGCACCCCGGCCACCCGCGGCGACTGCTGGAGCCCGAACATCTCCTGGAGTTTCACCGCGAGCACCGGCTGCTCGGGGTTCGCGTAGTCGATCCGGATCCTGGACCCACTGGGTACGGTGATCCGCTCCGGCGCCAGCTCCTCCAGCCGGGCCGCCTCACCCGAGGCCCACGGCAGCAGCCGGGTGAGGGCCTCCCCGGCGTCGATCCGCGCCAGATCGGCGCGCCGCCGGGCCCGGCCGAGCTCCGGCTCCAGCCAGTCCTCCACGCGCGCGTGCAGCGACGCGTCGGACACGTCGGGCCACGGCTCTCCCAGGTGCAGCCGGAGGAACGCCAGCCGCTGCCGCAGCACCTCGGCCTCCGGCGGCCACCGCAGCAGCGTCAGCCCTTCCTGCCGCAGTCCCTCACGCACCGCCTGCCGTACGAGCCCGGCATCGGCGTCCCTCAGCGGCCGCACGCCCAGTTCCACGGCACCGAGCCGCTCGACGCGCCGGGCGACGACGTCACCGTCGGCCCAGTGGACCTCGTCGCGTTCGTCGAGCAGGGGTCCGGCGGCGAGCCGCGCCACCTCCTCGTCGACCACCCCCGCCAGCTGCACGCGCGCGTGCCCCTTGCCCACCGGACGGTCGGCCACGGCGACCGCGAGCCACGGCGCGCCGCGCAGGGCGGAGCCCTCCCGGACCTCGGCGCGGGTCCCGGACACCATCAGGTGCGAGCCGCCGTCGGCCCGGGCGAGGCGCTCGGGAAAGGCGAGGGCGGCGACGAGCCCCGCGGTGGCGTCCTCACCGCCCCCCGCCCGGGCCGGCGGGGCGTCCCGCGCGTGAGGGCCGGCGGGAACGAGCCCGCGGCTCCGGTCCCGGCACAGTCGGGCGTCCCGCGCGTGAGGGCCGGCGGACTCCGCGGCGACCGACCGCAGCCG
Source organism: Streptomyces sp. NPDC003247 (assembly GCF_042888135.1). Lineage (NCBI taxonomy): Bacteria > Bacillati > Actinomycetota > Actinomycetes > Kitasatosporales > Streptomycetaceae > Streptomyces > Streptomyces sp. NPDC003247. The sequence continues at coordinate 68,040 of NZ_JBIAPF010000001.1, read as the reverse complement.
CCGCACCTCCGCCCGCCACCGCGAGCCGTACGCGTCACCCCCGCGCCGGGCACCCCGCACGGCGGCGGCCAGGTCGTCCCCGTACTCCCGAGGGGCCTCCTCGCTCAGCAGCGCGACCACCTCGGCGGCGCGCTCCACCCCCACCAGCGACGCCCCGTCCAGCAGCGCCCGCCCCAGCCGCGGGTGCAGCCCCAGCCGCGCCAGCCGCACCCCCCGCTCCGTGGCCCGGCCGGCCGGGTCCACCGCGCCGATCGCCGTCAGCAGAGCCCGCGCCGCGGCCATCGCGCCCGCCGGCGGCGGATCGAACAACGCCAGCCCGGAGGCGTCGGGATCGCCCCAGCAGGCCGCCTGAAGGGCGAACGCGGCGAGGTCGGCCACTTTGATCTCCGGGGACGGGAAGCGCGGCAGACGGGCGTTCTCCGCCTCCGGCCAGCACCGGTACACCACGCCCGGGGCCTCGCGCCCGGCCCGTCCGGCCCGCTGCCGCGCCGCCGCGTGGGAGGCGCGTACGGTCGCGAGCGCGCTCAGCCCCCGCGCGTGGTCCACCCGGGGCTCCCGCGCGAGCCCCGCGTCGACGACCACCCGCACCCCCGGCACGGTCAGCGACGACTCGGCCACCGCCGTGGCCAGGACCACCCGGCGCCCCTCACCCGGCGTCAGCACCGCGTCCTGCACGGCCGCCGGCGCCCGCCCGTGCACCTGGAGCACCTCCACCCCGCCCAGCCCCTGGAGCTGCCCCGCGACCCGCGCGATCTCCCCGACGCCCGGCAGGAAGCACAGCACGTCCCCCGGCCGCTCGGCCAGCGCCCGCCGCACCACCGACGCCACGTGCCCCAGCAGCGCCGGATCGACCCACGTGCCGTGCGGCGGCCGCACCGGACGGGCCGGAGGCGCCCAGAGGACCTCGACGTCGAACGCGGCGCCGTGCGCCTCGACGACCGGGGCCCCGCCCAGCAGCCGGGACCAGCCCTCCGTGTCCGTCGTCGCCGACGCGGCCACCAGCCTCAGCTCCGGCCGCAGCGCCTCCCGGACGTCCCACAGGAAGGCGGCCGCCGTGTCCGCGTCCAGATGGCGTTCGTGGCACTCGTCCAGCACCACCACGTCGACACCGGTCAGCTCCTGGTCGCGCTGGAGGCGCTGCAACAGCACACCGGTCGTCACGACCTCCACGCGCGTGTGCCGCCCGACGACCCGTTCCCCGCGCACGGTGTACCCGACGCTCCCGCCGGCCTTCTCACCCAGCAGCCACGCCATCCGCCGGGCCGCCGCACGCGCCGCGATCCGCCGCGGCTCGGCCACCACCACGCGCCGCCCGGGCCCCTCGCCCAGCAGCCCCGCCAGCGCGAGCGGCACCAGCGTCGTCTTGCCGGTGCCGGGCGGCGCGGCCAGGACGGCCGTGCCGGTCCCGTCCAGGGCGTCGTTCAGGGAAGGCAGGGCGGCCCGCACGGGCAGCGCGTCCAGGGCGTCGTCACGGATCACGCCCCTAGTGTCGTACGCCTCGACGACGCGTCCGCCGCGTGCCGTCACAAGCGCCCACGCGCGTGTGAGGCGGGCCGGCAACGACGACACCTCCCTGCACCGCCCCACGCGCGCGTGGGGCGGGCGGGGCCCCTGCGCGCGTGCCCTTCCGGCCCCCGGCCCCACCTCCGGCTCCGGCCCAGCGCCCACTTGTCTCCCCCCGCGGCCGCCGTAGGGCGCGGCGGTTTACGCCGACGCCGTCAGTCCCGCTCGCACACGAAGATCGCCGTCCCCGGGATCAGGCCGCCGCGCAGCGGCGACCAGCCGCCCCACTCCGAGCTGTTCCAGGCCGGCCACTCCGGCTCGACGAGGTCCACCAGCCGGAAGCCGGCGGACACGATGTCGCGGACCCGGTCGCCGAGGGTGCGGTGGTGCTCGACGTAGACCGCGCGGCCGTCCTCGTCCTGCTCGACGTAGGGCGTGCGGTCGAAGTAGGACGAGGCGACCGACAGGCCCTCGGGCCCCGGCTCGTCGGGGAACGCCCAGCGGACCGGGTGGGTCACGGAGAAGACGAAACGGCCGCCCGGGCGCAGCACCCGGCGCACCTCCCGCAGGACCAGCACCGGGTCGGCGACGAAGGGCAGCGCCCCGTACGCCGAGCAGGCCAGGTCGAAGGAGGCGTCCGCGAAGGGCAGCGCGGCCGCGTCGGCGCACACCAGCGGGAAGGTGACGCCGATGCGCAGCGCGTGCTGGAGCTGGCGGTGGGAGAGGTCCAGTGCCACCGGGCGGGCGCCCTGCGCGGCGAGCCAGCGCGCGCACTGGGCCGCGCCGGCGCCGATCTCCAGGACGTCCCGGTCCTTCAGCTCCTCCGCCGGGCCGAGCAGCTCGGCCTCGACCTCGTCCAGGCCCTCGGGGCACCACACGAAGCGGTCGTCGCCGAGGAAGGTGCCGTGCTCGATCTGGTACTCGTCCGCGTTGCGGTCCCACCAGCCCCGGTTGGCGCGGGCGCTCTCTGTGACGCCGGCGTCGCGGCGGGTGGCCTCCGGCTCGGGCGCCGGCTCGGACGTCGGCTCGGGCGTCGGTTCGGGCGCCGGCCGGGGTGCGGGCTGGGGCACCGACTGGGGCGATACGGGCTCTTGGATGATGGGCTCCCTCGTCGTACTCTTCCGTCCAACCCGCCCCGGCGGTGCCATCGAGGTGTCACCGGAGGGTTCTTCCGCGGTCCGTGTGGCCTCAGAAGACAGGTTCAGTGCCGGGTATGCGGCGATCCGCCCCGGGTGTGCGCGTTCGCGCATTGACCCTGCCCGGCTGCCCCCGTATGCTACAAGTTGCGCTGCGGGCCTGCGCACCTCAGACGTAGCAGGCTGCGCTCGCATCTGTTGTATGTCCCCTCGGTTGTCGAGGCGCCGTCACCGGTCACCCGGTGGGGCGCTTCCTTGGCTGTCCGGCTTCTGCAGAGCGAAACGGGCTCCCGGCGTAAGCAGTACCTACGACTTCAATGTCCGTACCGGAGCCCTTTCCCACATGACGAGCAGCACCGAGACCACCGCCACCACCCCGCAGGTAGCGGTCAACGACATCGGTAACGAGGAAGCCTTCCTCGCCGCGATCGACGAGACGATCAAGTACTTCAACGACGGCGACATCGTCGACGGCGTCATCGTGAAGGTCGACCGGGACGAGGTCCTGCTCGACATCGGTTACAAGACCGAAGGCGTTATCCCGAGCCGCGAACTCTCCATCAAGCACGACGTCGACCCCAACGAGGTCGTCGCCGTCGGTGACGAGATCGAGGCCCTTGTTCTCCAGAAGGAGGACAAGGAAGGCCGCCTGATCCTCTCGAAGAAGCGCGCCCAGTACGAGCGTGCCTGGGGCACGATCGAGAAGATCAAGGAAGAGGACGGGATCGTCACCGGTACCGTCATCGAGGTCGTCAAGGGTGGTCTCATCCTCGACATCGGCCTCCGTGGCTTCCTCCCGGCCTCCCTGGTCGAGATGCGTCGCGTCCGCGACCTCCAGCCCTACGTGGGCAAGGAGCTCGAGGCCAAGATCATCGAGCTGGACAAGAACCGCAACAACGTGGTCCTGTCCCGCCGTGCCTGGCTGGAGCAGACCCAGTCCGAGGTCCGCCAGACCTTCCTCACCACCCTCCAGAAGGGTCAGGTGCGGTCCGGTGTGGTCTCCTCGATCGTCAACTTCGGTGCCTTCGTGGACCTGGGTGGCGTCGACGGTCTGGTCCACGTCTCCGAGCTGTCCTGGAAGCACATCGACCACCCCTCCGAGGTCGTCGAGGTCGGCCAGGAGGTCACGGTCGAGGTCCTCGACGTCGACATGGACCGCGAGCGCGTCTCCCTGTCGCTGAAGGCGACCCAGGAAGACCCGTGGCAGCAGTTCGCCCGCACCCACCAGATCGGCCAGGTCGTGCCCGGCAAGGTCACGAAGCTGGTTCCGTTCGGTGCGTTCGTCCGCGTGGACGAGGGCATCGAGGGTCTGGTCCACATCTCCGAGCTGGCCGAGCGCCACGTGGAGATCCCGGAGCAGGTCGTCCAGGTCAACGACGAGATCTTCGTCAAGGTCATCGACATCGACCTCGAGCGCCGTCGCATCAGCCTCTCGCTGAAGCAGGCCAACGAGTCCTTCGGTGCCGACCCGGCCTCGGTCGAGTTCGACCCGACCCTGTACGGCATGGCCGCGTCCTACGACGACCAGGGCAACTACATCTACCCCGAGGGCTTCGACCCCGAGACCAACGACTGGCTCGAGGGCTACGAGAAGCAGCGCGAGGAGTGGGAGCGCCAGTACGCCGAGGCGCAGCAGCGCTTCGAGCAGCACCAGCAGCAGGTCATCAAGTCCCGCGAGGCGGACGCCCAGGCCGCTGCCGAGGGTGGCGAGGCGGCCGCTCCGGCCGCGACCGGCGGTTCGTACTCCTCCGAGGGTGCCGACACCTCCGGCGCGCTGGCCTCGGACGAGGCGCTGGCCGCCCTGCGCGAGAAGCTGGCCGGTGGCCAGAGCTGATCGCTAGCAGCTGATCCCAGCCGCTCACTGAGGGGCCGTACCTTTCGAGGTGCGGCCCCTCCGCGTTGCCCGGGGAAGCGGGCCGTCACCCGGCGGCCCGCCCCGGGAGCCGGCTGATCAAGGTGATGGAGTGGGAATGCGTACACCGGCGTGCGCGTTGGGATGTACGAACACGAGGAGGAGCGGTCCAAGTGCTTGATCCGCAGGGTTTGTACGCATGGGAGCCGAAGGGGCTGGCCGTCGTCGACATGGCGCTCGCCCAGGAGTCGGCCGGACTTGTCATGCTCTACCACTTCGACGGATACATCGACGCGGGGGAGACCGGCGACCAGATCGTCGACCGCCTCCTCGACGCGCTGCCCCACCAGGTCGTCGCCCGCTTCGACCACGACCGCCTGGTGGACTACCGCGCCCGCCGTCCGCTGCTGACGTTCAAGCGCGACCGGTGGACCGACTACGAGGAGCCGGCCATCGAGGTACGCCTCGTCCAGGACACCACCGGCGCGCCCTTCCTGCTGCTGTCCGGCCCCGAGCCGGACGTGGAGTGGGAGCGGTTCGCCGTCGCCGTCCGGCAGATCGTGGAGCGGCTCGGCGTGCGCCTGTCCGTGAACTTCCACGGCATCCCCATGGGCGTCCCCCACACCCGCCCCGTCGGCATCACCCCGCACGGCAACCGCATCGACCTCGTCCCGGGCCATCGCAGCCCCTTCGACGAGGCCCAGGTCCCCGGCAGCGCCGAAGCGCTCGTCGAGTACCGCCTCATGGAAGCGGGCCATGACGTCCTGGGCGTCGCCGCGCACGTCCCGCACTACATCGCCCGCTCCGCGTACCCCGACGCCGCCCTGACCGTCCTGGAGGCCATCACGGCCGCCACGGGACTCGTCCTGCCCGGCATCGCGCACACGCTGCGCACGGAGGCGCACCGCACGCAGACCGAGATCGACCGCCAGATCCAGGAGGGCGACGAGGAACTCACCGCCCTCGTCCAGGGCCTGGAGCACCAGTACGACGCCGCCGCCGGCGCCGAGACCCGCGGCAACATGCTCGCCGAACCCGTGGACATCCCCTCGGCGGACGAGATCGGGCGGGAGTTCGAGAAGTTCCTGGCGGAGCGCGAGGGCGAGGGCTGAGCCGTCGTCCGGGGGTCTGCCGGACGCGTCGGCGGCGGCAGGCCCTAAGCTTCCCGTCATGCTGAAGGTGGGCCTGACCGGCGGGATCGGCGCCGGCAAGAGCGAGGTGTCGCGGCTGCTCGTCGCCTGCGGCGCCGTGCTGATCGACGCGGACCGCATCGCGCGCGAGGTCGTCGAACCGGGCACCCCCGGTCTCGCGGCGATCGTCGACACCTTCGGTGAGGAGGTCCTCACCGACGCCGGCACCCTCGACCGCCCGGCCCTGGGCTCCATCGTCTTCGCCGACCCCGCCAAGCTCGCCTCCCTCAACGCGATCGTCCACCCCCTCGTCGGCGCCCGCTCCCGCGAGCTGGAGGACGCCGCCCCCGAGGACGCCGTAGTGGTCCACGACGTCCCCCTCCTCACCGAGAACGGCCTCGCCCCCCTGTACGACGTCGTGATCGTCGTCGACGCCCCGCCCGCAACCCAGCTGGACCGGCTCCTCCGGCTGCGCGGCATGACCGAGGACGACGCCCGCGCCCGCATGGCCGCCCAGGCGACACGCGAGCAACGCCGCGAGATCGCGGACATCGTGATCGACAACGACGTACCGCTGCCGGACCTCGAACGACGCGTCCGCGAGGTGTGGGCCGACCTGGCACACCGGGCGCGTGCGCCCCGCGAGCCCCTCGGGTCACCGGAGGAATAGCGGCCCTCGCCCCGCGCGTTGAACGCGTGCAGCGAGGGAAGGATTTTTCCGTGCCCGATACCAGCGGTTCGACCGGACGTACTCCGGAGACGCATGTCATCGACTTCCGTGCCGCCGAGCAGCTGCTTGCCGCACGGGACCCGCGGGGCGCGGTGAAGCTGCTCGACGGTGTCATCGCCGCCCATCCCGAGAACACGGCCGCCCGCCTGCTGCGCGCGCGTGCCTTCTTCGCCGCCGCGCAGCTGCGTCCCGCCGAACTCGAGTTCACGATCGTCCTGGAGCGGGAACCGGACAACGCGTTCGCGCACTTCGCGCTCGCCCGGACCTATGAGCGGCAGGGCCGCGGCGACCAGGCCAAGCGCCACTTCCGGCTGGCGGCCGCACTGGACCCGAACCCGCAGTACCTGAAGGCGGCACGCTTCGACACCTGAGGGTCCGCCGCGCGCCGACGGGTGGACTGCCCGGTGGCGGGCGGGCTGCCCGGCGGATGGGCGGGCTGTGGCGCACGACGGGCGGCTCATGGGTCCGGGTGTTCGGGTCCGGACCTGCCCGGATACGGACCTGCTCAGGTACGCGGGTGGTCCGGCGGCCAGTACGGCGGCACGTTCCGGCCCGGCTGGTAATGCGGCCCCTGCCGCAGATGTCTGAGGATCATGGCCAGATCGACGCCGGCCACCAGCCACAGCACACCGCAGGCGACGGCCCATCCCACTCGTCCCACCAGCGCGAACGCGACCGTGCCGAAGCCGGCCCAGAGCAGCCCCCACACGCTCAGCCACAGACGCATCCGCAGCGCGCTGCGCGCTGTCGTCGGCTCACTGCCTGTACGCATCGGATCATCACTCCTGCTGGAAACGTACTCCTCGGCCCGGACGTCCTCCACAGAAGGCGAACGGACGTCCCCTCGCTCGAACGGGTGAACCGGCGGGTGGGGGGAACGGCCCGGCGGGGACGGCCCGTTGGACTGGCATGAGGCGTGACATGCGAGAGGGATACGAGGGAACGGGTCCCGGGGCCATCACCCCCGACGGATGCGCGGTCGAGCTCTACAGCCGACTGCGGGTGGGCGACGAGCCGGACATCATCGCCGCCGCGGTCCCCGCGGGCGCGCACATTTTGGAACTGGGCAGCGGCGTCGGCCGCGTCACCCACGCGCTCGTGGAGCGGGGGTTCACCGTCACGGCGGTCGACGAGTCCGCCGAGATGCTGGAGCGCGTCCGCGGGGCACGCACCATACGCAGCCCCATCGAACACCTCGACCTGGGCGAGACCTTCGACGTCGTGATGCTCGCGTCGTTCCTGGTGCACAGCGGGGACGACGAGGTCCGGCGAGGGATGCTGCGCGCCTGCGCGCGTCACGTCGCGCCGGGCGGACACGTGCTGATCCAGCGGGAGGGCGAGGACTACCACGCGAACCTGCCCCGCGAACGGGTCGACCCGGCCGGCTGCACGATCCGGATCCTGTCGGCCGACCCGGTCGGCGACGGTGTCCACGCGGTGCGCGCCGAGTACGTGTTCCCCGACGCGGTATGGACCCAGACGTTCCGCTCCCGGCCCCTCACCCCGGAACAGTTCGAGGGGGCGCTGGCCGAGGCGGGCCTGAGAGTGGACCGGTACCTGACGGAGGACGGGGTCTGGGTGCGGGCGGTGCCCATGGGGGAGTAGGCGGGATCCGGGACGGCGCGAGCACGGCGAAGGGGGCTCTACCGTGGAGGCATGGACACCGCTCATGCCCTCGCCGCCCTCGACCGGCGCGTGGCGGGGTGCGGGGCCTGCCCCCGGCTGGTGGCCTGGCGCGAGGAGGTGGCCCGGACGAAGCGGGCCGCCTTCACCGACTGGACCTACTGGGGGCGGCCGGTGCCCGGCTTCGGGCCGTCCGACGCACGACTGCTCGTCGTCGGGCTCGCCCCGGCCGCGCACGGCGGCAACCGCACCGGCCGTATGTTCACCGGCGACCGCTCCGGGGACGTCCTGTACCAGGCGCTGTACGACGTGGGGCTCACCTCGCAGCCCACCTCGGTGTCCGCCGACGACGGTCTCGCCCTGCACGGCGTACGGGTCACCGCGCCCGTGCACTGCGCACCGCCCGCCAACAAACCCACCCCCGAGGAGCGGGACACCTGCCGTCCCTGGCTGGTGCAGGAGCTGCGGCTGCTGCGGCCGACACTGCGCGCGGTCGTCGTCCTGGGCGCCTTCGGCTGGCAGGCTGCGCTGCCCGCGCTCACCGAGGCCGGCTGGTCCGTTCCCCGGCCACGGCCCGCCTTCGGGCACGGGGTGCGCGTGCCGCTCGACGGCCTCGACCTCTTCGGCTGCTTCCACGTCAGTCAGCGCAACACGTTCACCGGGCGGCTCACCCCCGAGATGCTGCGAGACGTCCTGCGGACGGCGGCGGCAGCGGCGGGACTGCCGTGAGCCGCGCCCCTGCCGCCGCTCGCCCGCGGCTCACAGGACGCGTGCCGCCGCGATCGGCCGGTCCGCCACCGGGTGGGCGCTCGCCTTGGCGGTGTTGACACTCCACCGGTACCGGGAGAACTCGCCGGTGGTGTCGGAGGCGTAGAACATCATGTGGCCGATGCCGACGCCCTCGAAGTTCTCCTCCGCGACGAGGCCGACCATGCGGGTGTCGGGATACTTCGGGTAGTTGGTCAGCGCGTACACGCCGTGCGGCTCGGACGTGCAGTCGACCACCTCGACGGCGTACTGCGTCTCGCCGGTGAAGTCGGCGACGCCGCTGAAGACGCCCTTGACCTCGCGGACCATGACGATGTGGCCGGTGCTGTCCTCGACCTGCCCGTCGTAGTCGACCGCGATCAGGTCGCCCGGCCGGAGGTCGGTGACCTTGAGGATGCGCTGGAAGCGCGGGCCGGCCGTGCCGTCGGTGAAGGCCCGGCGGTAGTCGGCGGCCTCGGGGATGCGGTCCTGGAAGTACTGGGTGAAGTAGGCGTCGGTCGCCCACCCGTAGGTATGCCTGAGCACCCAGGTCAGGAAGGAGGAACAGCGGGCCAGCGCGGTCCAGCTCGACAGGTCGTCGGGCGTGCCCCAGATGACGGACGAGGAGGAGCCCACGAGGTAGACGTTGTTGAGGCGGGCCGTGCGGCCGCTGATCAGGGAGACCTCGTCGGCGCTCAGGGCGCGGCGGTAGGCACGGACGTCGTCGATGGAGCCCTTGAAGCGGTTCACGTACCCGCCGTCCCAGCGGGCCCGGCCGATGTTGAAGCCCTGGGGCGCCGCCCAGGACAGGGCCGCGTCGGCGCTGCCCTCCAGCACGCCGTCGACGTAGAGGTGGACACGGGTGCCGTCCCACACACCGGTCAGATGGGTCCAGCGGCCCAGGACGGGCGCGCTGGTGGCCAGGGCCGAGATCTTGACGTTCTGGTCCTCGCCGCGGACCTTGAACGCCCAGGTGCCGGCCGTGTCGTCGTACTGGAGCAGGAAGCGGCTGCACACGGTGCCGTCCTGGCTGACCGCGGTGTACATGTTCGCCAGGTCGGCGGGGCCGGCGGCGTCGTCCGAGAGGCGTACCCAGGCCGAGACGGTGAAGGGCGCTGTGGTGTCCAGGACGGACGACGTGGCGGCGTACGCGGCGGACGTGCCGTCGAAGCCGAGTTCGCCACCCGCGCGCAGGGCCGTCCAGGTCGCGCCGGAGCCGAGGGTCAGAGCCGGACCGCGCCCGGAGCGGTCGGTGCCCGATCCGTCCAGCGGCCAGTGCCCGGCCAGGCCGTCGGTCAGACGACCGGCCGCGAGCAGCCGCTGGTACTGCACCATCCGCTCGGCCTCCATGAGGTGCGGGGCGCCGACGGGGGTGAACGGGGTGTCCAGCGGTGCGTCGGCCGCGGCGGGTCCCGCACCGCCCAGCACACCGCTCATCGCGCCCGCCCCCACGAGTGCCGCACCGCTCAACAATCCACGTCTGCTGACCATGTCGTTCCTCCCCGTCCCGCATGTTCCGGCATATCCCTTCGGACGTGTGACGCGTGACGCGTGACGCGTGACTGTGACAGGTGTCCGAAGGGTCGCCAGAGTCTAGGCGGACGGACGGCCGTGGAAGCGACCCGCTCGCCCCACGCCGTACGCCCCACGCCGTACGCTGCCGGCTTCGCTGCCGGCCGGGGGATCGGAAGCGTGCCCGAAGCAGAGCTTCCGGCCTCCGGCCTCCGGCCTCCGGCCGTTCGCCGGACGGCTCTGCCGGGCGGGCGCATGCGCAGCGGCTCTCCGGGTACCCCGCGGACGTTGCGTTCACAAAGAGACCGTGATCACGGCGAAGTGTCACCTCCCCGAAACGCGACCGTTTCGCCTCCTCCAAGAGCCGGCCGTACCGTGGAGGCACACCCCGGCACCACAGCACGATCCGCACAGCCCCGGCCACCGTCGCCCGAAGGCACACCCCCGCCCTCGTCCGACAGGAGCTCCGTGTCCTCGCGTTCCGCCGTTGCCGTTCGCATACCCACCGCTCTGCCGCCCTGGCTCGCCCACACCCTGAGGGCACAGCGCGGGCCCGTTCCGTGGAGTGCGGTCGCGCGCGGGGCCCTGGCCGCCGGACCGCTGCTGCTCGTCTCCGTCCTCGTCGACCGTGCCTCCCTGGGCGTCGTCGCCGCGATCGCCGCCATGCTCGCCGGGATCAACGACCGGCCCGGCAGCCGGCGGGCCTCCGTCAGGCGGCTCGGCGCGCCCGCGCTCGCGGGAGCGGTCGGACTGCTGGCCGGCACCTGCGCCGGGGACCACCTGGACGCCGTGGCGCTGACGCTCGCGCTGACCGGGCTCGGGCTCCTCGCCGGCGGCCTGAGCGCCATCGGGCCCGTCGCCTCGGGCTCCGGCACCCAGCTGCTCGTCGCCGCGGCCATCGGCGCAGGCATGCCGCTCCCCGAGAGCGGCTGGGCACGCGCCCTCGCCTTCCTCGCCGGGGCCGGCTGGCTGCTCGCGCTACGGCTGGCCCTCCCCACGCCCGGCGCCCTCACCGGCGACTTCCGCTTCGACGGGGAACGGACCGCCGTCGCCGATGTCTACGAAGCCGTCGCCCGCCTCCTCGACGCCGTCGGCACCGAGCGGGCCACCGCCCGGCGGGCGGCCCTCACCGCCGCACTCGACCACGCCCAGGACGCCCTCGCCGGCCCCCGCCTGCGCCGGTACGCCGGCTCCGCGGCCGAACGCCGGCTGCACGCCCAGTACGCCGCCGCACTGCCCCTCGCCGAGGCCGCGACCGCCCTCGCCTGGGCCGGGAAGCCCCTCTCCGGGCGGGCCTCCGAGGGCCCCCGCCGCCTCGCCGCCGCCGTACGGGAGAGCGCGCCCACCGGGCCGCTGCCGGCGCCCTCGCGGTCGGCGCCCGCGCTGCGTGCCCTCGACGACGCCCTGTTGCACGCCGCCGACGCCTTCGACCACGGCCGCGGGGGTGATCTGCACACCCGGCGGCGGACCGCCGGCGACCTGGTGCGCACGGCCCTCGGGGCCGGCGGACGCGAGTACGGGATGCGGGTGGCCCTCTGCTTCGGGGCGAGCGCGGCCATCGCGCAGACCCTGTACCACTCCCACTGGTACGGGCAGCACACCCACTGGTACTGGCTGCCCGCCACCGCCGTCTTCCTGGTCAAGCCCGACCTCGGGCCGCTGGTGTCACGGGTGCTGTGCCGGGCCGCGGGGACCGTGCTCGGCGCGCTCGTCTTCGCCGGCCTCGCCGCCCTGCTGCCCCGGCCGGAGGGCCTGGTGGTCCTGGTCGCCGTGTGCGGGGCGCTCATCCCCGTCGCCACCCGGCACTTCGCCGCCCAGACCGCCGTCGTCACCGTCCTCGTGCTGGCCCTGGTGATGGTCGGCGGGGAGCCGCAGGCCTCCGTCAGCCGGATCGGGGAGACCCTGCTGGCCTGCGCGATCGTGCTGATCGTCGGGCACCTGCCGATGCCGGGGGAGCGCGGCGGGCGGGTGCGCGCCCGGCTCGCCGCCGCCGCGTCCGCCGCGCACGCCTACCTCGTCCACGTCCTCGACGGATCCCACGACCGCGCCGCCCGCTGGACGCTGCGCCGCGAGGCCTACCGGACCCTCGCCGAGGCCCGCGCCTCGATCACCCTCGCCGCCGCCGAACTGCCCTCCCTCGCCCGGCACACCGAGGGCACGGACGAGGTCGCCGCGCTCCTCGAACGCCTCGTCGACACCACCACCGCCGGTGCCGTCCACCTCGACGACACGGGCCGGCTCGGCCGCCGGCACAGCGAACGCCTCACCGAGCTCCTCGCGGAACTCGCCGCCCACCGGGACCTGGTGGACCTCCCGGCGCGGATCCCCGACCGGCCCGCCGCCGCAGGCGAGGACAGGGCCGTACGGCACACGTCCGGCGCGCACGCCCCGGCCCACGCCGCCGGCCACGGCTCCGTACGGTGAGGTGAGCGGGAGGCCCGGACACGGACACGGCCGGTGCATCCGGCGGGACGGCACCCGAGAAGTATGCGGAGAGAGCGGGAAAGGCCGCGTGACGGCGATGAGTTCCGTGCGCGGCGCCGGTCATCACCGCGAACGGACCGTCGTACTGGAGGGGCCATGTCGCTTCCGGAGATCGTCTCGCGCGCGCGGTGGCGTGCCGCGCGCGCGGAATTACTCGTCAAGGAGGAGGTGGTGACACGCGCGCGGGACGCGCTCAACGCCGAGCGGCGGGCCCTGCCCATGGTCGAGGTCGCCGAGGAGTACGTCTTCGAGGGCGGGGACGGCAAGGCGACCCTCCCGGACCTCTTCGACGGACGCCGTCAACTCGTCGTCCACCACTTCATGTTCGCCCCCGAGTGGGACACGGGCTGCCGCGGCTGCTCCGCGTTCCTCGACCAGGTCGGCCACCTCGCGCACCTCAAGGCGCGCGACACGTCCTTCGCCGTGGTCTCCAGGGCGCCGTTCACCGGCATCCTGCCGTTCAAGGCCCGCATGGGCTGGACGGTCCCCTGGTACTCGTCGTACGGCAACGGCTTCAACCGCGACTTCGAGGCGACCGTGGAGCGGGACGGCGAGCTCGTCGAGCGGCCCGGCGTCAGCTGCTTCCTGTGGGACGGCGACCGTGTCTTCCATACCTACTCGGCGTACGACCGCGGACTGGACGGCCTCGGCTCCACCACCAGCCTGCTGGACCTGACGGCCCTCGGACGGCAGGAGGCGTGGGAGGAACCGGAGGGGCGCGCGTCGACCTTCGGGGCGCCTGTGGGACAGGAGCCCGCCCGTTATCACGATGAGTACGACTTCTGATGCGAAGCGTCGCCGATACTTCCGTCAGGTGACCGGATCCTCACACTCCGCACTGAATCCGTGTCGGCTACGTCTCAGTACCGTCACCGGGCGAGGCGTTCCGGGGCCGGAGAGCGTTAACTCCCTACAGGTACGACGCTTTCTGGAGGTGCGAGATGGTGAGCGGGCGAACGGTGCTCGAACGCTTTCCCGCAGGCGGGCCGCGCGGGTCGTGGCCGGCGGAGGAGTTCGCGCACGCGCGACGCATGGAGGGGCTGGCCGCCGAGGTGGTCATGGACCTCGCGACGGACACCTTCCTGGTGATCGTCCGGGGCGGCGAGGCAGCCGACTGACGGTACGGTTCAGCTCGCCTTCGAGGAGGCGGGGACCTGCTGGGGCGCCTGGGGAGGCGTCTTCGGAGGTGTCTGCTGAGGCGCTTGCTGTGGTGTCTGTTGAGGCGCCTGCTGAGGGGCCTGCTGAGGGGCCTGCTGAGGTGTTTGTTGAGGTGCTTGTCGAGGAGGCTGCGGGGCGAACTGCTCCGCCTGGAGCGCGTACAGCTCCGCGTAGACGCCGCCCCCGGCCAGCAGCTCGTCCGGCGTGCCGGACTCCACCAGCCGCCCCTGGTCCAGCACGTGCACCAGGTCGGCGTGACGGACCGACGCCAGCCGGTGCGTGATCAGTACGACCGTCTGGCCGCCGTCGGCCAGCGCGCGGATCTTCTCGAAGACCTCCAGTTCGGCCCTGGCGTCCAGGGCCGCCGTCGGCTCGTCGACGATGAGGATGCGCCCGCGCCGGTACGCGGCCCGGGCGATGCCCAGCCGCTGCCACTGCCCGCCCGACAGCTCGTGTCCGCCGCTGAAGTGGCGGGCCAGCAGGGTGTCCAGGCCGCGCGGCAGGTCCGCGACCACCTCCCCGGCGCCCGCCTCGCCGATCGCGTCGGCCAGCCGCTCCTCGGTCAGCGGCACGGACGAGCGGCCGACGGCGACGTTGACCTTGGCCGTGAACGGCCACCGTTTGAAGTCCTGTGCCACCATCGCGATCCGCTCGGCCAACTGGCGCCGGTCGGCGTCCGCCGCGTCGACGTCGTCCCACAGGATCCGCCCCCGGTCCGGCCGGTAGAGCCCCGCCAGCAGCTTGACCAGGGTGGTCTTGCCGGAGCCGTTCTCGCCGACGAGCGCGATGATCCGCCCGAGGGGGAGGGTGAGCGAGACGTCGTCGAGGGCGGGCCGGGCGGACTCACCGGGGTAGCCGAAGGTGACGTTCTCGAAGCGGATCTGCCGGGGGTCCGCCGGCAGCGCGTCGCCGCCCTCCGGGATCGCCCGTTCGGCCGCCTCGACGTAGAGGCGTTGCAGGTCGCCCACGAACAGGGCCTCCTCGTGGAGCTGGTTGACCTCCAGGACGAGCGTGTTCAGGCTCGTCGAGCCGCTGCGGATCGCGATCACGGCCGTCCCCGCCACCGCCAGCGCCATCGTCCCGCTGATCAGCAGCCCGCCGAGCGTGGCGTACGTCGCCACCGTCGCCAGCCCCGTCCAGGCCGCCGCGAACAGGCCGGTGCGGGCGGCGAGCCGTGCCAGCCGTGCCTGCTCCGCCTCCGCGGTCTCCGACATCGAACGGAAGTGGCGCAGCAGGAACGGGCCGACACCGTGCACCCGGATCTCCGGTGCCGCCTCCGGTTCGGTCAGCAGGCTCGCGATGAGATGACCCGCGCGCGCGTGCTGCACCCAGGTGTGGAACGACTCGTACCGGCGCCGGGCGTTCGTCAGGGCGCTCCACGCGCTGGGCAGCGTCATCGTCACCAGCAGCGGCAGCAGGAGCGGGTGCAGCACCGTCAGCACGCCGGCCGCCGCGGCCAGCGAGATCACCGCGTTCACCACGCGCGTGCCGTACATGATCATCCGGCGGGCGGACTGGGCGCCGTACTGCGCGGTGTCCAGCAGCTTGTGGAAGGCGTGGTCCTCGATCGCGGCCAGTTCCACCGACGCGGCCCGCTCCAGGTACAGCTCGGTCGCCACCCGCTCCACCTTGGGCTCCAGACGCCCGGTGGCGTACGTGGACGCGGCCCGCAGCACGGCCCCCACGAAGAGGACCACGGCCATGGCGGTCAGCGCGGGCACGGCGCCGCGCAGCCGGTCCTCGATCGGGCCGCTCTGGATCAACCGGGCCAGCACGGTGTTCACGGCGAGCAGGCTCACCGCCTGCGCCGCGCCACGGCCCATCTCGGCGGCCAGCACGATCCGCGCCGCCCGCGGGTCGGCCTGGCGGGCCAGGCGCAGACTGACGGCGAGCAGGGACGGCAGCCGGGTCAGCATGGCGCGGAAGCTCAGTTCCAGGAAGGCGTCCCGGTGCTGGTTCCAGCCCATGTCGTAGCGGAGCGGGCCCCCGAAGAGCAGCCGCTCCGACTCCGACACCTCGCGCTCGTCAGGACGCTGCTGCTTCGGCACCTTCCGCACCGTGAGGACCTCCCCCGATCGCCGACAAGTGGCCACTATCGCGGCAGGCGCCGCGGGAGGGCAGAGCGCAGGACGCAGCAGGGACTACGCGCGGGCGTGCGCCGGGGTGGGGCGAGGGCCGGGAGCGCCGGGCGGATGCCTCGCGGGCGGGCGGAGTCCGTTCAAGCACCCGGCACACGTGTCACCAGCGTTCCGGGACAGCACACCTAGGCGCTGACCGGCCTCGACCACGTCGGCGCCGTGCCCGTGAGGCGGCACAGGGTCAGGTAGAGGGGGAGCGGCGGCGTGTACGGGAGGGTGCCGTCCGGCCGGTGGATGAGGTCGGGGGCGCGCGGGGAGTCCGGGACGAGCGCGCCCGTGGCGTAGTGCGCGGGGGCGGGCCACTCCAGGGCGTAGTCGGAGTCGGACGGAACGAGCCACCACCAGTGCGTCTCGTCGGCGTAGACGCAGCCCACGCGGGGCAGGCGCGGCTGGATCTGGGGGCCGAGGCCGGCCGGGACGGCGACGGCGTCGCAGCCCAGCGGGGCCGTCATGCCGTCGGGCACGGCGAGCCGGCGGGGTGCCGTGGCGGGGCCGGTGCCGGGGCCGCGCCGCAGGCGTACGAGGGTGTCGAGGCCGAGGACCGGAGGCCGGCCGGGTACGGCGCTCACGCGGGGTCCCGGTCCAGGTCCCGTCCTCCGGTTCCCGTTCCCGAGCGGGGGAGCGGGCTCGGGTGCGGGAGAAGGCTCGGGCGCCGCTGGGGGCCTACGCGCCGGAGGGGGCCATCCGCCACGGGGGAGTGGTGCGCGCGCCATGCGGGGGCGGGTGTCCGTTCCTCCGCGCCGGCGTCCCGGTGGTCCTGTCCGGTGCGTTGGGCGTGCTGGGCGTGCTCGGTGCGTTGGGCGTGCTGGGCGTGCTCGGTGTGGTCGGCGGTGTGTTCGGAGTGGTCGTCCTCGTCACCCGTACCGTCGGAGGGCACCGGTTTCGGCCGGGAGCCCCAGCCCAGGTCGTTCCGGGGGGCGGTGAGGCCGCCGCGGGGCGTGGCCCCGGCCGCGTGGCGTACGGATGCGGTCCCGTGCGGCGGGGGTACGAGTCCGGAGGGCTTGGATCCGGCGTCGTGCTGCGGGGGTATGAGCCCGGGAGACGTAGAGGACCCGGCGTTGTGCGGCAAGGGTGCGGCGATGTCGTCGTGGGGTTCGGCTGGCACGGGGGAGACCTCGGCGCCGCGGGCCAGGTCGGCCCAGACCAGCAGCCCGGGGCCGTGCTCCTGGGCGCCCCACGCCTGACACAGCGCGTCGACGAGGAACAGCCCCCGCCCGTGCTCCTCCTCGGGGCGCTGCGGCGAGGGATGCGGTTCGCCCGGTGCGCAGCCCTGGTCCCGCACGGCTATGCGGACGAGGTCACCGGTGTCGTGCAGCTCGCAGACCACGGTGCCGCTCGCGGTGTGCACGATGGCGTTCGTGACCAGCTCGGATATGACCAGATCAGCCGTGTCGCAGGTGTCCTCGCACACCGACCAGCCGGTCAGCCGGGTCCGCGTCAGACGTCTTGCCTGTGCGGGAGAGCCCGGGTGAGCGGCCAGTTCGAATCGGAACCGGCGCTCGGGAACGGCCTGTTCAGGGCCTGCTCCCGCGGCGGCACGGAGACCTGCCGGGCGGCCTGCGGCGGCGTCTGTTCCTAAGGGCGCGGACGGAATCACGCTTGCCACTATCGCCCCGCCGTGGACACTTGGCAAGTGTCACTCTGAAAAATGCAGAGTGCTGTGTGACGCAGTGGAACGCCATGGCACACTGCTCGCAACAGCATGTTGAGCGGCGCCAGTTGGGATCACCGGAGATCCGTACCTAACTCGTACAGATCTTCGATTCGGTCTTCGAATGGCGCCGCAGGGCTGTCAGGATTCTTTTCGTGACCGGCCGGCCGTCCCCGACGGACCGCCCGGCGGGGCTCATCGTGGAGGTGGGGCGTGAGCGAACCGCGGTCCGCGCCGACAGTGGGACAGGTCGTCCTCGGCCGGCGCCTGCTGGACCTGCGGGAACGCGCCGGGCTCAAGCGGGAGGAAGCCGCCCGCATCCTGCGCGTCGCGCCCGCCACGGTCCGCCGTATGGAGATGGCCGAGGTCTCGCTCAAGATCCCGTACCTCCAACTGCTGCTCAAGGCCTACGGGGTGGGCGACGAGGAGGCCGAGGGCTTCGTCCTGCTCGCCGAGGAAGCCAACAGGCCCGGCTGGTGGCAGCGCTTCCACGACGTCCTGCCCGGCTGGTTCTCGATGCACGTCAGCCTCGAGGGCGCGGCCGCCCTGATCCGCCAGTACGAGCCCCACTTCGTCCCCGGACTGCTGCAGACCGAGGACTACGCACGCGGCGTCCTGACGTCCGGCGCCATCGGCCAGACCCGGCCGGAGGACATCGACCGCCTCGTCGACCTGCGCATGCGACGTCAGGAACTGCTCACCCGTCAGGACGCGCCCCGCATCTGGGTCGTGATGGACGAAACGGTGCTGCGCCGCCCGGCCGGCGGCCCGGAGGTGATGCGCGCGCAGATCGACAAACTGCTCGAGGCCACGAAGATGCCCCACGTGACGCTGCAGATCGCCCCCTTCTCCGCGGGGCCGCATCCCGGCACGTACGGGCCCTTCGTGCTGTTCCGATTCGCCATGCCGGAACTCCCGGACATGGTCTACAGCGAGTACCTGACCGGCGCCGTCTACCTCGACGCGCGCACCGAGGTGGCGACCCACCTCGAGGTCATGGACCGCATGGCGGCGCAGGCCGCTACGGCACATCGCACGAAGGAGATCCTGCGGGATCTCCGCAAGGAGCTGTAAATGGACCGCATCAAGCCGCGCAAACGGGTCTACAACGGCATGCCCGCGCGGGACTTGGGCAGCGAGGGCTGGCACAAGCCGTGGAGCGGCGGCAACGGCGGGAACTGCCTGGAGGCGATGAAGCTCGCCGACGGCCGGATCGCCGTCCGCCAGTCCACCGACCCGGACGGCCCGGCGCTGATCTACACCACCGACGAGATGACGGCCTTCATCGAGGGCGCGAAGGCGGGGGAGGCGGACTTCCTGCTGTCCTGACGCGTTGCCGTTCCCTGAGTCGTCCCCTGAGCCGTTCCCTGAGTCATCCCCTCAGCCGTCCCCCGCTCATCCCCCTCAGTCATCCCGGTGCAATCCCCTGACTCGTCTCCGGTGCCGTCCCTGATGTCGATCCGGAACCCGTTCCCGGACGAGAAACACCCTGCACCTGAACTTCCTTGTAGTGGTACTGAATTGACTATCTTCTTGACTACCTCTTGCGCCTTACGGAGTGCCTCATGACCGGGCAGGAACCCGCCACCCCCGTCGAGATCGACACCAGCAAGCCCCATCCCGCCCGCATGTACGACTGGTACCTGGGCGGCAAGGACAACTACCCGGTGGACGAGGCGATGGGACGGCAGATGCTGGCCCTCGACCCCCGCGTCCCGGTCATGGCGAGGGTCAACCGCGCCTTCATGCACCGGGCCACCCGCTGGCTCACCAAGAACGGCATCCGGCAGTTCCTGGACGTCGGAACGGGCATCCCGACCGAGCCCAACCTCCACCAGGTCGCCCAGCAGGCGGCGCCCGACGCCCGCGTGGTCTACTGCGACAACGACCCGATCGTGCTGGCCCACGCGGCCGCCCTGCTGCGCAGCACGCCCGAGGGCGTCACGGAGTACCTGCAGGCGGACGTCCGCGACCCGGCCACCATCATCGAAGGAGCCAGGAAGATCCTGGACTTCGACCAGCCGGTCGCCCTGTCCATGGTCGCCCTCCTGCACTTCATCTCCGACGAGGACGGCGCGCACGAGCTGGTGAACCGGCTGCTCGCCGAACTCCCCTCCGGCAGCTACCTGATGATGACCCACGCCACCGCCGACTTCACCCCGGAGGAGTCGGCGGCGGCCACGGCGAAGCTGAAGGCGGCCGGAGTCACCCTCGCCCTGCGCTCACACGAGGAGTTCAGCCACTTCTTCGACGGCCTCGACCTGGTCGAACCCGGCGTCACGGTCGTCCCCGACTGGCACTCCGAACTGGGCGATCCGGTGCCGGGCCAGGAGGACGGGGTGATCCCGGGGTACGGGGCGGTCGGGCGGAAGGCCTGAGATCCTGCTGATTCTGCTGGTCCTGCTGGTCCTGCTGATCCGCCTGAGCTGGCTGAGCTGGCCGATCCGGCGGGGGCGGGCTGCCCGGCCGGGGCGGCTGATTGGGACGCTCGACGGCGGTCCGGGCGATCGGCAGTGATCCGGGTGATCGGCGGCGGCCCGCGCGCATGGGTGCGTCGGACCGCCGCCGCTGCCGTTGTCGTCGCCGACGAGGAGTGGGCGAAGAGGGTTCACTCGGTGGTTTTTCCGGTGGTGTGGCTGGTGGGGTTGGCGGGGTTGGTGGCGGAGCCGGCGGGATGGGTGGCGGAGCCGACGGGGTCGGCGGCGGTTCCGGTGCCAGGGCTCCGCGGTCCGCCCGGTGCCAGCACCGCGCACAAGGCGTCCAGCGCCGCTGCGTACGCGTGTTCCGACGGCGTCGCGTAGCCGACCACGAGTCCGTCACCGGCCTCCATGGCCGCCCGCGGGTGGCGGAAGGCGGCGAGACCGTCCAGGGCGACGCCCCGCCGGGCGGTCGCCTCGACCGTGGAGCGCTCGGTGCCCGGCGGCAGCCGCAGCACCGCGTGCAACCCGGCCGCCACGCCGGTCACCTCGACATGCGGCGCGTGCCCGGCGAGCGCCTCGACCAGCCGGTCGCGCCGTCGACGGTAGCGCTGCCGCATACGCCGCACATGGCGGTCGTACGCCCCCGAGACGATGAAGTCGGCCAGGCTCAGCTGGTCCAGGACGCTCGCCCAGGCCTCCCGCTCGCCCTTGGCCGCGAGGACGCCGTCGACGTACCGCTCCGGCAGCACCATCCAGCCCAGTCGCAGGGCGGGTGACAGACTCTTGCTGACCGAACCGACATGGATCACCCGCTCGGGGTCGAGGCCCTGGACGGCCGCCGACGGGCTTGCGGTCGTAACGGAACTCACCGTCGTAGTCGTCCTCCACCACGACCGCGCCACGCGCGCGTGCCCAGTCGATCACGGCCGCCCGGCGCGACGCGTGCAACGGACCACCGGTCGGGAACTGGTGCGCCGGAGTGAGCAGCGCGCCCCGCTCGCGCCCCAGCAGATCGACACGCGCCCCCGCCTCGTCCAAGGGGACCGGCACCGTCCGTACGCCCGCCGCCGCCAACAGCTCCCGGTGGAAGCCGAGCCCGTACGCCTCCACGGCGAGCGGACCCCGCAACACCCCGCCACCCCGCGCGCGCCCGCCGTCGTTCTCTCCACGCGCGCCTCCACGCGCGCCTCCACCCGAGCCCGCGCCCGTGCTCCCACCCTGTCCGAACAGCAGGCGCAGCGCGTGCGCGAAACCGGAACAGATCACGATGCGCTCGGGATCGGTGCGCACACCACGCGCGCGGGCGAGGTACTCGGTGAGGGCCTCCCGCAGTTCGCGGCGCCCGGCCGGGGCGCCGGGCCCGAACACCTCGCCGGGCTCCTGCTGGAGCGCCCGCCGGTAGGACGTCAGCCAGGCCGTGCGGGGGAACGACGATACGTCCGGAGTGCCCTGCCGCAGGTCGTGCAGCGGGTCAGGCCCGCCGGGACGCGTCCGGCCGGCCAAGCGCTCGGCCACACCCCCGGCCACGCGCGCGGACCGCCGCAGGGGCTCCGCCCGGTCGGCGACCCGCGTACCGGAACCCTGGCGGGCCGTCAGCCAGCCCTCGGCCACCAACTCCGCGTACGCGTCGGCCACCGGGTTGCGCGTGACCCCCAGGTCGGCGGCGAGCGAACGGTACGGCGGCAGCCGGGTGCCCGGAGCGAGCCGCCCGCCGCGCACGGCCTCCCGCAACGCCCGGATCAGCGCGGCCCGGCGCCCGCCGGATCCGGCCCTGGAACCGGGTGGCCCTGGCGACGGGCAAGGTGGCGGGTACGGACGAGCGCCGCTGAGAAGCGAGCCTCAGCCGTGAGCCGTGAGCCGTGAGCCGTGAGCCGTGAGCCGTGAGCCGTGAGCCGTGAGCCGTGAGCCGTGAGCCGTGAGCCGTGAGCCGTGAGCCCGCGCCCGACCCCCGGACGCAAGCCCTGGAAGCGGTCACCTTCCCCCTCCCGCTGGCGCTCCTACGCCGTCATGGGCCGGTCGTACGGCCCGATCGGCGCCGGCAACCGGGAACTTCCCGTCAGATGGCGGTCGACGGCCTCCGCGACCGCCCGTCCCTCCGCGATCGCCCACACGATCAGCGACTGCCCGCGCGCCGCGTCCCCCGCGGCGAACACGCCGGGCACGTTCGTCGCGAAGTCCATGTCCCGCGCGATCGTGCCGCGCGGCTCCAGCTCCAGCCCCAGCTGCTCGACGAGCCCGTCCTCACGGTCCGGCCCGGAGAAACCGAGGGCGAGCAGCACGAGGTCGGCGGGGAGCGCCCGCCCGGTGCCCTCCACCGGACGCCGCGCGGCGTCCACCTCGACGAGGTGCAGCGAGCGGACGTGCCCGCTCCCGTCGCCCGTGAAACGGAGCGTGGACGCCGCGAACAACCGCGCGTCCGCGTCGGCCGCCGGCGCCGTCTCCAGGTCGCGTGCCTCCTCGTGCGCGGCGGACAGCCGGTAGATCTTCGGGTACGTCGGCCAGGGCTCCGTGTCCTCGTCGCGCTCCGCGCCCGGCTGGGCGTAGATGTCCAGCTGGGTCACGGACGCGGCACCCTCCCGCACGGCCGTCCCCAGACAGTCCGCCCCGGTGTCGCCGCCGCCCACGATTACGACGTGCTTGCCGGACGCGGACATCGGCGACGCCTCCAGATCCCCCTCGCACACCCGATTGGCCAGCGGCAGGTACTCCATCGCCTGATGGATCCCGGTCAACTCCCTACCGGGTACATGCAGTTCCCGCCACGCGGTCGCCCCGGTGGCGATCACCACGGCGTCGTAGCGAGCCCGCAGATCGGCGGCCACGACATCCCGCCCCACCTGCGTCGACGTACGGAACTTCGTCCCCTCGGCACGCATCTGCTCGATACGCCGGTCCAGATGGTGCTTCTCCATCTTGAACTCGGGGATGCCGTACCGCATCAGCCCGCCGATCCGGTCGTCCTTCTCGTACACGGCGACCGTGTGACCGGCCCGGGTCAGCTGCTGCGCCGCCGCCAGACCGGTGGGCCCCGAGCCGATCACCGCGACCGTCCGCCCGGAGAGCCGCTCCGGCGGCCGCGGCGGGCTGAAGCCCTCCTCCCAGGCCCGGTCCGCGATGGCGGCCTCGACGTTCTTGATGGTGACGGCCGGCTGGTTGATGGCGAGCACGCACCCCGCCTCGCAGGGCGCCGGACACAGCCGGCCGGTGAACTCGGGAAAGTTGTTCGTCGCGTGCAGCCGATCACTCGCCGTCCGCCAGTCCTCCCGTGACACCAGGTCGTTCCACTCGGGGATGAGATTGCCGAGCGGACAGGCGTAGTGGCAGAACGGGACGCCGCAGTCCATGCAGCGATCCGCCTGCTTGCTGATGATGGGGAGCAGCGCTCCGGGGACGTACACCTCGTCCCAGTCCCGCACCCGTTCCTCGACCGGCCGCCGAGGCCAGTCCTGGCGAGGCGTCCTCATGAATCCCTTGGGATCGGCCATGGCCGTGTTCCTTGCGTGCGCGAGTGGCGAGCCGTGCGTCATCGGGCGGCACTCTTTCGGCCACGATACGTCCCACCGGCCAGGCACGCAGGGTTCCGGGAGCCCTCTCCCACAGGCTGCGACCGGCCCGACCGCCCGAACGGCGCGACGGACCACCGGCGTCTCGTGATACCGCCGGAAACCGTCCGACAGCGCTCGCTACTGTCTGCCGCAGCTTGTCACCGCCTGTCATCGTACGGCAACGGTGCGTCATGAACGGTCGCGTCGCCGCGGCGTGCGCCGGCGCAGCGCACGTCATGGCTGGGGGGCCGGGGTGTGCACCTCACGCTGGGGAAGGGGGACCCCCTCCCCCCTCCCCCTCCCCCTCCCCCTCCCCACCCCCACCCCCGCAGCACCACCTCCACCCCAGCCGTGATCCGCAGCCGCGCCTCACGCCGTGGCACCCCGCTCATCAGCAGTCGGTCGTACGGCGTGTCCAGGTGCCGTACGGACGCCACGACCGCGGAGACGACCGCGCCCTCGGACAACGCCCGCCCGGCGGCGCTGCGCCCCACCCGGCCGCTGCCCCGCACCGACGCGTGTGCGGCGATCGCCTCGGCCCGGTCCGCGGGGCAGCCGGGAAACAGCCGTCGGATCTCCGCCGCGAACGCGTCCGCGAACCGCGCGTCCTGGGCCGCCCGCCGCCGCGCATCCCGTGCTCGGCGCCGCCGCCTGGCCTCGGCGTCGGCCAGGCACCGTGCCTCGGCCCGGGCCAGGCCCGCCTCTTCGACGAGGACCCCCTGCCGCTCGTAGCGCCCCTGGCGCCGGTTGAACCGGACCACGACGGCCGACAGTGTGCTCTCCTCACGTGATCGTCGGGTCAGCGCCGTGTTGCCGCGCGGGAGGAACACCAGGTGCCCGAGATCGGCACAGCCGAGGCAGCGTGGCGTGCCGTCCTCCAGGACGAGCATCGGAAGCGGCCCGCGGTGGCATCCGGCGCAGTGCCTGCGCCGCAGCGGCTGGACGACGAGAAGTCCGGGACGAGGCAGGGGAGTTGCGAGGGCCGGCATGGAGATGTGATTCCCCCTGCTGGGCTCCGCGCCACGTGGGTGTCCGTGTGCGGCCTGCGGCACCCCGGGCGCGACGCGACCTGGCCGGTGTCTGGCGCATCATGGGCCGTGTGCGATTCGAAGCGATCTCCTGGGAACGGCTCGGCGACATCCTTGCCGACCGGCTGCGTGACCTGACCCCGGCCGACGGCGGTCCCTGGCCGCGGGTCGCCTTCGACGGCGCCCCGGCAGCCCGCCCCGGTGACCTGGCCGAACGTGTCGCCGAGGCGCTGCGCGTACGTGGCCGCCCCTCCCGTGTCGTCGACACCCACGGCTTCCTGCGTCCCGCCTCCCTCCGTCTGGAGCACGGACGCCACGACGTGGAGGCCTACTACGACGGCTGGTTCGACACCGGTGCCCTGTGGCGTGAGGTGTTCGGCCCTCTCGATCCGGGAGGCGACGGCCGGATCCTGCCCGACCTCCGTGATCCCGTCACCGATCGCGCCACCCGCAGTTCCTACATCCAACTCCCTCCCGGTGGCGTCATGTTGCTGCACGGCCCCCTCCTGCTGCGTCACTGGTTCCCGTTCGACCTGACCGTCCATGTCCTCCTCTCCCCGGCCGCCCTGCGCCGCCGCACCCCGGAGGGCGACCACTGGACGCTCCCCGCTTTCGAGCGCTACGCCCAGGAGGCCGACCCCGCGGCCACGGCCGATGTCCTCGTCCGCGCCGACGATCCCCGGCATCCGGCGTGGAGCGGTTGAGCGGAGGAGACGTGCGGGGGCTTCAGAGCCAGCCGTTGCGCCGGAAGCCCCGGTACAGGACCAGGCAGGCGAGGGATATCACGGCGATGACCATGCCGTAGCCGTAGCGCCAGTGGAGCTCCGGCATGTGGTCGAAGTTCATGCCGTACACCCCGCAGACCATCGTCGGCACGGCGACGATCGCCGCCCATGCGGTGATCTTCCGCATGTCCTCGTTCTGGGCGACCGTGACCTGAGCGAGGTGTGCCTGGAGGATCGAGTTGAGGAGTTCGTCGAACGCGGCGATCTGCTCCGTGGCGCGCATCAGGTGGTCGGAGACGTCCCGGAAGTAGGCCTGTATCTCCGGGTCGACCACTCGTACCGGCCGGTCGGCGAGGTCCAGCAGCGGCCGGCCGAGCGGCACCACCGCCCGTTTCAGCTCCAGGAGCTCGCGCTTGAGCTGGTAGATGCGCCCCGGGTCGACCCGCGCGCCGTGCTGGGCGAAGACATCCATCTCCACCTGGTCGATGTCCTCCTGCACGGCGTCGATGACGCTGAGGTAGTCGTCGACGACATGGTCGGCGATCGCGTGCAGCACCGAGGAAGGCCCCTTGGCGAGCTGGGCGGGGTCTGCCTCCAGCTCCTCGCGCAGCGGTCCGAGCGAGCCGTGTCGTCCGTGCCGCACCGAGATGACGAAGTCCCGGCCGACGAACACCATGATCTCGCCGGTGTCGACCACCTCGCTGGTCGCCGTGAGCTGCTCGTGATCGACGTAGCAGACCGTCTTGAACACCGCGAACAGCGTCTCGCCGTAGCGCTCCACCTTCGGGCGCTGGTGGGCCTCGACGGCGTCCTCGGCCGCGAGCGGATGGAGGTCGAACAGGTCGGCGATGCCCGCGAACTCCTCGTTCGTCGGCTCGTGTAGACCGAGCCAGACGAAACCGTGGCCGCTCTTGCGGACGCGCTCCACGGTGTCGACGAGGTCGCCGCCGACCGGGGCCCGGGCCCCGTCCTGGTACGACACGCAGTTCACCACCGAAGAACCCAGCGGGGAGCGGGCGGGATGGCTCAGGTCGACCTTCGTGCGCCGCCGGGCCAGCCGTGCCATCTTCCGCAGGCCACCAACCGTGCCCAGGCCGGTCACCTTCCGAAGATTTCCCGCCATGGTCATCTGGATCTCCTCGCGTACGTCTCCCCGTGGCGCGTTTCTGCGCCCTGGCGCGCCAGTCTGCCAGGCCTGCGCAGACCGCGGGAAAGCCTGTGGGAAGGGGGCGTTCCGCTTTGTTCCCGCCTGTGGACAACCAGACATGGGTCTGCCCGCGACGGGGGTTTCCATCCCCGCCCCGCCCCTTTTCCGCGCCCTCCGCCCACCCTTCGCGCCTTCGGCCGACGGTTCCCGGCCAGGGCGTACCGGCCGCGTCACCCGCCTCGGACAACCCGGGCAACTGGGATGATCGACGTATGACGCGAACCGACGGGTACCTCCTCGACAACCGGCGGACCGAGGCGGGCGAACGCTTCGACGCCTTCGCCGACCTCTTCGACCCCACGACGTTCCGCCATCTCGAAGGACTTGGCGTCGGGCCCGGCTGGCACTGCTGGGAGGTCGGCGCGGGCGGCACCTCCGTGGTGTCCTGGCTGGCGAAGAAGGTCGGACCGACCGGCAGGATCGTCGCGACCGACATCGACATCTCGCGGCTGGCCCCGGCCGCCCGCCAGCCGGTGCAGGTTCGCGTCCACGACGTGGGCGTCGACGAGCCGCCGGGGGAGGGCTTCGACCTGGTGCACGCCCGGCTCGTGCTGGTTCACGTGCCGGACCGGGACCGGGCCCTGCAGTCGATGGTCAGGGCCCTGCGCCCCGGCGGACGGCTCCTGGTCGAGGACGCGGATCCCGCCCTGCAGCCCCTGCTCTGCCCCGACGAACACGGTCCCGAACAGCAACTGGCGAACCGGCTGCGGCACGGCTTCCGCAAGCTTCTCGCCGACCGGGGCGCCGACCTCTCCTACGGCCGCAGGCTCCCGCGTCTGCTGCGTGAGGCCGGACTGCGCCGGGTCGAGGCCGATGCCTGCTTCCCGGTCACCTCACCCGCCTGCGCCGCCCTGGAATCCGCGACGGTCCGTCAGGTCCGCGCGGACCTCGTCGCCGCCGGCCTCGCGACCGACGAGGAGATCGACCGCCACCTGGCCAACGTCGCCGCCGGGAACATGGATCTGGCGACTGCGCCGATGATCTCGGCATGGGGGAGGAAGGGGTAGGCGGCCGGCATCGCCACGGGCCTCACCGTTGACGCCCTCAGCCGGCGGGACTGGTTTCCGCCCGCGCTCCCGCGTCATCGATCATGCCATCACCCGTGGCCCCCTGTGTCGTCGTCGCGCCGCCCGCCTTGTGCGGTGGGGAAAGCCCTGTCGGAAGCCCTGCCGGGAGATTTGTCGGAGGGACTGTCGGAAGCCCTGCCGGAGGGCTTGTGGCCGAGCCCGGTTCGCCGCCGCGCGCCGGCGGTCTGCCGCCCACCCGCTCCACCGCACGCGCGCCCGCCCGGCATCCCTCGGCCGCCGCGTCGCCGGGCTCGGCGCCCATAAGCAGGGCGGCGAGAAACGCGCCGGTGAAGGCATCACCGGCTCCCGTGGTGTCCCGGGCTGTCGCGGGGACGGCGGGGACGCGGGCGGTGACGGCGCCGTCGCGGGCGACCAGTGCGCCGTCAGCCCCTTGCTTGGCCACCACCAGCGGCACGTGACGGCTCAGTTCGGCCGCGGCGTCCGCCCCGTCGGGCCACCCCGTGAGCAGACACGCCTCGTCACGGCTGGGCAGCAGCACGTCCACCCCTCGGACGAGCCCGAGGAAGCGTTCCGCACCCAGCTCCGTCAGGAACCCCGCCGACGCCGGGTCGAGGCTCACCGGCACCCCACGCGCGCGTGCCGAGGCCGTCGCCGTCCGCACCAGCGCGCGCCCGGACGCGGAGAACAGCAGGTAACCCGACAGATGCAGTCGGTCCACCCCGTCGAGCAGGGAGTCCGACCAGTCGTCGGGGCCGAGCCGGAGGGCCGCGCCGCTGTCGGTGAGGAACGTCCGCTCGGCCGCGGCTCCCGTGTCGACCAGGCAGATCACCGTGCCGGTCGACGCCTCGGGGTCGACGACGAGCCGGGGGCGCACTCCGCAGCCGACCAGCTCCCGTTCGTGCCAGTCCACCGAGTCGGCACCCACCCGCCCGAGCAGTCGTACGTCCGCGCATCCCCAATGCGCGGCCCAGCAGGCCACATTGGCCCCCGCCCCGCCCGGCAGCCTCCGGATCATCGCTGCCGTGTCCGTCCCCGACGCCAGCGGCCCCCGGTGCCGCGCCACGACGTCCGTCACGACGTCCCCGACGACCAGCAACGCCCCTCTCCGCACCCCCGGGCCCACCGTGCGGGCAGCGTCGGTCACGCCCCGGCCCACGCGGTGGCGATCCGCCCCGCCAGACGTACGTTGCCGCGTACCGCTGCCAGATTGGCGCTCAGGGACGCGCCGTCGGTGTGCCGGACCAGGTAGTCGAGCAGGAACGGTGTCACCGCCTGACCGGTCACGCCCTCCTCCTCGCACGCCTGCAGCGCGGCGGCGAGCACACGCGCGTGCAGCTCGGGATCCAACTGCTCCTCCTGCGCGACCGGGTTGGCGACGATCAGCGCCGAATCGGGTCCTGCCAGCACATCCTGAGCGCGCATCACCTGTGCCACCTGCCGCGGGCTGTGCAGTGTCCAGTCCACGGGATGGCCCGAGTCGCGGAGGTAGAATCCGGGGAAGCGGTCCGTGCCGTACCCGGCGACGGCGACGCCCAGCGTCTCCAGCCGCTGCAAGGTCGCCGGAACGTCGAGGATCGACTTCACGCCGGCACACACCACGGTGATCCGCGTGCGCGCCAGCAACCCCAGGTCGGCCGACTCGTCCTGGGTCGTCGTCCACTCCCGGTGCACCCCGCCGAGCCCGCCCGTGGCGAACACCCGTACACCCGCCGACGCCGCCAGCAGCGCGGTAGCCGACACCGTGGTCGCTCCGCTCGCCCCCAAGGCGACCGCGAGCGGCAGATCGCGGTGGCCCAGCTTGCGGATCCCGTCCTCGTTGGCGACCCGTTCCAGCTGCTCCTTGTCCAGGCCGACATGGGGCCGCCCGTCCAGTACGGCGATCGTCGCCGGTACGGCGCCCTCCGCGCGTACGACCGCCTCCAGCTCCAGCGCCACCTGCAGATTGCGCGGACGGGGCAGCCCATGGGCGATGATCGTGGACTCCAGGGCCACCACGGGTCGACGCGCGTCGACCGCCTCCCGCACCTCTTCCGACACCACCAGCACCACGTGCCCGCCTCCTGTCCGTCGGTCTTCCCTCATTCCTGGCGGGCGGCGCACCCGGTCAAACCCTTGCACTCGGTGGGGGACGACACGAGCCTGAAGGCATGACGGAGAACACGACACGCCTCGACCACGTTGTCCTGTGGGTGCGCGACCCGCTCGCGTCAGCCGACTTCTACGACAGGACCGTCGGCCTGGAACCCGTGCGCGTCGCCGAGTTCTCGAAGGGCGAGGTGCCGTTCCCGTCCGTCCGCGTCAACGACGAGGCGCTCCTCGATCTCATGCCCCTGACGTCGGCGGAACGCATGACCATGCTCCCGGGTTCCGCGGACAGCGCCGGACACCCCGTGAACCACATCTGCCTCGCCCTGCCCCGAGCGGCCTTCGACGCGCTCGGTACCCGCCTGGCCGACCACGCCGTGCCGGTGTCCAAGGTCTCGTACGGCTCCTTCGGCGCCCGGGGCGACGCCACCCGCAGCTTCTACTTCCGCGATCCGGACGGCAACGTCATCGAGGCGCGGCACTACGACTGACACACCCGGTGCCCCGCCTCGCCACCTGCCCCGCCTCGCCACCTGCCCCGCCTCGCCACCTGCCCCGCCTCGCCACCTGCACTGCCTTACGACCGGTCTGCCGGGCGCACCACGTCGGCTCCCCGCACGACCGGGCCGTCCGCCGGAGAGCGAGCGGACCGTCGGAGACCGGGCCGACCGCCGGACCGCCGCCCGGCCGTCAGGAGCCGCCGGCTCGCCGGACCGCCGGCTCCGCCCGGATCAGAAGAGGGGCTCCGGCAGTACGCCTTCCAGGGCGAGCAGCTTCCGCTTCGCCTCCAGACCGCCTCCGAAGCCCCCGATCCCGCCGTCGCTCTCCACGACCCGGTGGCAGGGCACGACCACCGGCAGGGGGTTGGCGCCCATCGCCGTCCCCACCGCCTGCGCGGCCTTCGGCTGGCCCACCCGCTTCGCCAGCTCGCCGTAGCCGACGACCGCCCCGTACGGGACGCCGGAGGCGAGCTCGTGCAGGACCTGCCGGTTGAAGCCGGAGATCAGCGACCAGTCCAGGGGCAGCTGGAAGGCGCGCCGGGAACCCGCGAAGTAGTCCTCGACCTGACGTATCGCCTCGGCCAGCAAGGGGGAGCCGGGCGCCTCGGCCGGCTCGGTGCCCAGCCGGGCCGCGAGGCGGCCGAGTGCCTTGTCGCGCACCGCCTCGGTGGCGTGGAACACGACGTTGACGAGGCCTTCGCGGGTCGCGGCCAGCAGCAGCGGACCGATGTCGGTACCGACGACGGCCCACACGACCTGCGGCTCGTACTGCCCATGGCTGTCCATGCCCCCACCGTACGACCCGCCACTGACAACGCCCCCGGCGGCCGCACCGGACCGGAGGACGGCAGGGGACGTCAGGGGTGCGGCAGTGCCTGCCGCACCACGTCGGGCCGGTTGGTGATGATGCCGTCGACGCCGTACCCGGCCACGACCCGGGCGGCGGAGGCGTCGTCGACGGTCCATACGAAGACCCGCAGCGGCTTGCCGTGCGGACCCGTGACCGCGTGCACGGCGGACACGTAGTCCTGGGAGAGGGACGTGTACGAGGGGTTGATCAGGTCGGCGAACCGCGCGTGGTCGGGCAGGTCCGCCACCGGCGGGCGGCCCAGCAGCGCGGTGGTGACCGCCGGCTTCAGCTCATGGAGGGTCTGCAGGCTCCCGGTGCTGAAGCTCTGCACGACCAGCCGGCCGTCCAGGTGCCGCGGGTCGAGCCACCCCTCGTTGCCCAGCACCTTGAGGGTGTCCCGCTCGATCCCCGGATACAGCTGGGGATTCTTGATCTCCAGAAGCAGGCTCTGACGGTGATGCTCGACACGGCGGACGAACTCCCTCAGTGTCGGCACGCGCGCGCCCGCGTACGCGGAACCGAACCAGCTGCCCGCGTCGAGCCGCGCGATCTCGGCCGCGGTGAAATCCTTCACCTGCCAGGGAGCGCGCTCCGGGAAGACCTCCTCGACATCGGTCGTCCTGCGGAGGCTGTCGTCGTGGACCACCACGAGTTCGCCGTCCTTCGTACGCTGGACGTCGTTCTCCACCCAGCGGACGCCCAGGCCGGCCGCCGCGTCGACGGCGGCCAGGGTGTTCTCGGGAGCCGCGGCGGACGCCCCCCGGTGGGCGATCACCTCCGGCCGGCCGCCGGTTCCCCGCGCGTCGTGGACGGACAGCAGCAGGACGACGACGCCCACCAACGCGGTCGTGGTGGTGGCAACTACGCGCGCGTACATGCGCACTCCTCGCGTTCGGGCGATCACGTACAGCTCCACTCTCGCAGCAGACGCTTCACGGCGGAGCGGCGCACGACGGCCACGCGAACGACAGGAGAAGTCCGGGCCCCTCACTTCTGCCGCACATGTGGGGCAGGGGCGTGTTTCTTTGCCGGAAAATCGTTCGACCATTCCGGTGGCAGTCATACTCTCTGCGTCACCTCTGGCCACTCGCGCCGTCCGGGGAGGGGTGCGCGTCACAGGGACATCCAGCAACAGGGCGGAAGGGCAACCGCGCATGTACGGCACGGTCGACGGATTCAGCTACGGAATCGTCACACCGCTGGTGGCCTACGTCATGGCCTGCCTCGGTGGCGCACTCGGCCTGCGGTGCACCACCAGAGCCCTGCTCGTCGCCGACTCCTGGCGCCCGGGATGGCTCGCCCTGGCCTCCGCGGCGATCGGCTCCGGCATCTGGACCATGCACTTCATCGCGATGATGGGCTTCACGGTCGCGGACGCACCGATCCACTACGACAAGCCGATCACCTACGCCAGCCTGGCCGTGGCCATCGTCATGGTCGGAGTCGGGATCTTCATCGTCGGCTACCGGGGAGCCACCGGGACCGCCCTGTTCACCGGGGGCACGATCACCGGTCTGGGCATCGCCTCGATGCACTACCTGGGCATGGCCGGCCTTCAGCTCGACGGCAACCTGGAGTACGACACACTCACCGTCGCCGCCTCCGTCGCCATAGCCATGGCCGCCGCCACCGCCGCCCTGTGGGCCGCGGGCCAGGTCAGGGGCCTCCTGTGGAGCGTGGGTGCCGGCCTCGTCATGGGGCTGGCCGTCTCCGGCATGCACTACACGGGCATGGCCGCCGTCAGCGTCCATCTGCACACCACCGGTGCGCCGACCCAGGGCGACGCACCCGCCGGCCTGCTCGCACCGATGCTGATCGGCCCCCTCTCCTTCCTCTGCCTCGCGGGCGCCGTCGTCCTGTTCGACCCGCTGATGGTCATGGGCAAGCCCGACTGGACCCCCGTCGAGCACAAGCCCGGCGTCCCCGCCCACGGCCAGATCCCCCAACCCGCCCGCGCCCGCCGGACCCCGCTGCGCACCCGCCGCAAGGTGTCCTCGCACGAGTCCCGGACCCCGCAGAACCGCTGACCGGGCCCCGTTGTCAGTGGGGGGTCGTACGGTGGATGGCATGCGGCCCGTTTCCCAGATCGAACGCACGGTGGCGCCCTTCGAGGTCGTCAGCCCCTACCAGCCCAGCGGCGACCAGCCGGCGGCCATCGCCGAGCTGGCCAAGCGCGTGGAGGCCGGCGAGAAGGATGTCGTCCTCCTGGGCGCGACCGGCACCGGCAAGTCCGCCACCACCGCGTGGATGATCGAGAAGCTCCAGCGCCCCACGCTCGTGATGGCGCCGAACAAGACGCTGGCCGCCCAGCTGGCGAACGAGTTCCGCGAGCTGCTCCCGAACAACGCCGTCGAATACTTCGTCTCGTACTACGACTACTACCAGCCCGAGGCGTACGTCCCGCAGTCGGACACCTACATCGAGAAGGACTCCTCGATCAACGAGGAGGTCGAGCGACTGCGCCACTCCGCGACCAACTCGCTGCTCACCCGGCGGGACGTCATCGTGGTCGCCTCGGTCTCCTGCATCTACGGTCTCGGTACGCCACAGGAGTACGTGGACCGCATGGTCCCCCTCAAGGTCGGCGAGGAGATCGACCGGGACGAGCTGCTGCGCCGCTTCGTGGACATCCAGTACACACGCAACGACATGGCCTTCACCCGCGGCACCTTCCGGGTGCGCGGCGACACCATCGAGATCTTCCCGGTCTACGAGGAGCTCGCCGTCCGCATCGAGATGTTCGGCGACGAGATCGAGGCCCTGTCCACGCTCCACCCGGTCACCGGCGAGATCATCAGCGACGACGAGCAGCTCTACGTCTTCCCGGCCTCCCACTACGTCGCCGGGCCCGAGCGCCTGGAGCGGGCCGTCAACGACATCGAGAAGGAGCTGGGCGAGCGCCTGGCGGAGCTGGAGAAGCAGGGCAAGCTCCTGGAGGCCCAGCGGCTGCGCATGCGCACCACCTACGACATCGAGATGCTCCGCCAGATCGGCTCCTGCTCTGGCGTGGAGAACTACTCGATGCACTTCGACGGCCGCTCGCCCGGCTCCCCGCCGAACACCCTGCTCGACTACTTCCCGGACGACTTCCTGCTCGTCATCGACGAGTCCCACGTCACCGTCCCGCAGATCGGCGCCATGTACGAAGGCGACGCCTCCCGCAAGCGCACCCTCGTCGACCACGGTTTCCGCCTGCCCTCCGCCCTCGACAACCGACCCCTGAAGTGGGAGGAGTTCCAGGAGCGCATCGGACAGACCGTCTACCTGTCGGCGACGCCCGGAAAGTACGAGCTGTCGCGCGGTGACGGCGTCGTCGAGCAGATCATCCGCCCCACCGGCCTCGTCGACCCCGAGGTCGTCGTCAAGCCCACCGAGGGGCAGATCGACGACCTGGTGCACGAGATCCGGACACGTGTCGACAAGGACGAGCGCGTCCTGGTCACCACCCTCACCAAGAAGATGGCCGAGGACCTCACGGACTACTTCCTGGAACTCGGCATCCAGGTGCGCTACCTCCACAGCGATGTCGACACGCTGCGCCGCATCGAGCTGCTGCGCGAGCTGCGCGCCGGTGAGTTCGACGTCCTGGTCGGCATCAACCTCCTGCGGGAGGGTCTCGACCTCCCCGAGGTGTCCCTGGTGGCGATCCTCGACGCCGACAAGGAGGGCTTCCTGCGGTCCGGTACCTCGCTGATCCAGACGATCGGCCGCGCGGCGCGCAACGTCTCCGGCCAGGTCCACATGTACGCCGACAAGATCACCCCCGGCATGGAGCGGGCGATCGAGGAGACCAACCGCCGCCGGGAGAAGCAGATCGCCTACAACAAGGCGAACGGCATCGACCCGCAGCCCCTCCGCAAGAAGATCAACGACATCGTGGCCCAGATCGCCCGCGAGGAGGTCGACACCGAGCAGCTGCTCGGCTCGGGCTACCGGGCGCAGAAGGACGGTCGCGGTGCCAAGGCGCCCGTGCCCGCCCTGGGCGACAAGGCGGCCAAGGGAGCGAAGTCCGCCAAGGCTGCCAAGGGTTCGGCCGCGCGGAGCGTCCCGACCGACCGCCCCGCGGCCGAGCTCGCCGAGCAGATCGAGCAGATGACGGAGCGCATGCGGGCTGCCGCGGCCGACCTCCAGTTCGAGGTCGCAGCCCGGCTTCGTGACGAGGTCTCCGAGATGAAGAAGGAACTGCGCCAGATGAAGGAGGCCGGCCTGGCCTGACGGACCAGGCACGCTCGGGCGCCGTACGCACTGTGTTGCAAGAACGACACAAAGTGCGGTCTCGGGTACGGCGCTGTCAGTGCCCTTGCGTAGGGTTTTCGTCAACCGCGGGGTCCGCGGCAACAGGGGACAGTTCGAGAGGGGAATCAGCGCGTGACCGTCAACATGACCAAGGGTCAGGCCATCAGTCTGCAGAAGAACGACGGGGGCAGCCTGACCGCGGTGCGCATGGGTCTCGGCTGGCAGGCGGCCCCCCGGCGTGGCCTGTTCGGCTCCCGCACCCGGGAGATCGACCTCGACGCCTCCGCCGTCCTGTTCGCGGACAAGCAGCCGGTCGACGTCGTCTTCTTCCGCCACCTGGTGAGCGACGACGGCTCCGTCCGCCACACCGGTGACAACCTCGTCGGCGGTGTCGGCCAGGGCGGCGACGACGAGGCGATCCTCGTCGACCTGGCCCGCGTCCCGGTCCACATCGACCAGATCGTCTTCACCGTCAACTCCTTCACGGGCCAGACGTTCCAGGAGGTGCAGAACGCGTTCTGCCGTCTGGTCGACGAGACCAACGGCCAGGAGCTCGCCCGCTACACGCTCGCAGGTGGCGGCGCGTACACGGCCCAGGTCATGGCCAAGGTGCACCGCGTCGGCAGCGGCTGGAGCATGACCGCTCTCGGCACCCCGGCCAACGGCCGCACCTTC
This sequence comes from Streptomyces sp. NPDC003247, assembly GCF_042888135.1. Lineage (NCBI taxonomy): Bacteria > Bacillati > Actinomycetota > Actinomycetes > Kitasatosporales > Streptomycetaceae > Streptomyces > Streptomyces sp. NPDC003247. Next base: position 32,077 of record NZ_JBIAPF010000001.1, on the reverse strand, counting down.
CAGGACCTGCTGCCCGCCATCCTGCCCGTCCTGTAAGACCCGGCTGAGACCTGGCCAGGACGAGCGGGACACCACGACACCACACGCGACACAGGGGGGACGACAGGCGATGACGGCCGAGCTGGTGCGGGGGCAGAACCACCCGCTCTCCCAGGTCCGCCTCGAGGTCAGGATCTCGGCCGGAACGCCGATCGTCGCAGGTGCCACCCTCGGCGACGACAGCGGCAGGATCCACGGCGTGGAGCGGGTGGCCCACCCGGGCGCGCCCGACCTGCCCGGCATCGAGGTGTCCCGGCAGGCGGCCGCCGACCACCGCCTCGCGGTGGACCTGGACGCCGTCGCCGCGGACGTGCACCGCGTCAGCATCCTGCTCGCCCTGCCCTCGGGCACCGGCGGACCGATCGGTTTCGGCTCCGTCGCGGCCCCCTTCGTCGCGGTCACCGGCCTCGACGGCGCAGAGGTCGCCAGCTACACCATCACCGGCCTGGACGCCGAGTCGGCCGTTGTCGCCCTGGAGCTGTACCGGCGCCAGGGCGCCTGGAAAGTGCGCGCGGTCGGCCAGGGCTACGCCGGCGGCCTCACCGAGCTCCTCACCGACCAGGGCCTGCCGCAGGCACACGAGCTCGCGGCCGGGATCCAGGAGGCCGTGGCGCTGGGCGTGGCCCGTTCGGTGCCCGCTCCACCGCCGCGTACGACGGACGTCGACCGCTCCCGGCAGGCGGCCGCGTCCGCCCTCGGCCAGGACCAGAGCGGCTCTCCGTACGGCGCACAGGCCACCCAGGGCGCCACCGGCCCTTATGAGGGAACCCCCGGTCAGGCCCCCGGCACGCCCGGCTCCTCCGACCCCGGGTCGGGCTACTCGACGGACTCCGTGCCGGCCGACCCGTCGGCCGGCACCGAGCCGTCAGCATCGTCGGCGCCCCCCACGGGGGGCCCGATCGACTACCGCCACCCGCGTCGGCGCAGCACCGCCCCACCGCCCCCGCCCACCGCGGCTCCGGCCCAGCCCGGGCAGCCCACGCAGCCCGTCGCCGGGGACGCTACCGGCTGGTCCATGGAGGAGCGGCTCTACAACCAGGTCTGGGGCATGTTCGAGGACCTGGCGCGCACCACGGCCGCCTACCGCAGTGCGGTCGACTTCGCCGACACCCGCCGGGAGAACGAGCTCGACCAGATCCTGTCCGATCCGCGCAGCCGCATCGGAGGCCAGGCGGACGCCGCCCGCGAGGCGGCCCGCGCCAAGTACGCGCAACTCGTCGAGCAGGCCCAGCAGGCCCTTGACCGGGATCTGGCCCAGCTCACCGCCGAGGCCGACGTCGTGGAGCCGGCGCTGCCGCCCGCGTACGCGCGCTGGGACAACCCGGTCTGGCAGGCCTACCGCGTGCCCATGGAGATGCCCATGGCCCTGCGCCTGGGCGACCTCCACCTGCCCGAGAGTGAGCGGCTGCGCATCCCCATGCTGATGAGGCTGCCGCTGGAGCGCGGGCTGTGGATCGACAGCGGCAGGACGGGATCGTCCGACGGCTCCTTCGCCGACTCCCACGAGCTGAGGCGCCTCGCCATGGAGTCGGCCGTGGCGCACACGGCCCGCCTGCTGGCGGTCCATCCCGCAGGCGAGTTCACCGTCCACGTCGTCGACCCGGCCGGCTCGGGCGCGCAGGCCCTCGCTCCCCTGGTGCGGGCCGGTGTGCTCGCGGGTCCGCCCGCCGTCGGCGCGGCCGGTGTGGCGGACGCCCTGGGCCGGCTCACCCAGCGCGTGGACCTGGTGCAGATGGCCGTCCGCGGAGGCGCGGCCGACTCGCTCCCTCCCGGCTTCGACGCGTCCCAGCAGCTCCTGGTCGTCAACGACTTCCCGCACGGCTTCGACGACCGTGCGGTCAACCAGCTCCGCTACCTCGCGGACGAGGGCCCCGCCGTCGGTGTCCATCTGATGATGGTCGCCGACCGGGAGGACGCCGGCGGTTACGGTCCGTTGCTGGATCCGCTGTGGCGCGGGCTGATGCGTCTGACGCCGGTCCCCGACGACCACCTCGCCGACCCCTGGGTCGGGCATGCCTGGACCTACGAACCCGCGCTCGTGCCGGCGGGCAGCCAGGTCCTCGAACACGTCCTCACCCAGGTCGCCACGGCTCGCCGGACCTGGTTGCGGTAACGGCTCCCACAGCTTCCCCAAGTACCCGTAAAGGCGCCATGAGCAGCGACTTTTGATTTTCCTTTACCAAGCACTTTACCAATCCTTGGTGATTCGGGTACTGTTTTCCGTACGGAGGGGAGTACTCCCTACCTGCTGCGGCGTACCCGTCAATACGGATCGAGCCAGATCCCGGGGCGTCGGCCCGTGCGGTCCCACGCGTGTGCTGTGAACCGGGACCCGGGGTGGAAGAGACCTCCGGCAGCGCGACGACGCTGACTACCTGCCGTTACGTACTGCCGGAGGCGCAGTGGATGTTTCCGTGACCCTGTGGGTCCTGACCATCGTGGGCCTGGCCGCCCTCATCGCGGTCGACTTCTTCATCGGCCGCAAACCGCACGACGTGTCGATCAAGGAAGCCGGCATCTGGACCGGCGTCTGGATCGCCCTCGCCGGACTCTTCGGGCTCGGCCTGCTGTTCTTCGGCGGCGGCCAGCCCGCCGGAGAGTTCTTCGCGGGCTTCATCACCGAGAAGTCCCTCAGCGTCGACAACCTCTTCGTCTTCGTCCTGATCATGGCGAAGTTCGCGGTCCCGTCGCAGTACCAGCAGCGGGTCCTGCTCGTCGGCGTCCTCATAGCCCTGATTCTGCGGGCCGTCTTCATCGCCGCGGGCGCCGCGATCCTCGCCAGCTTCGCGTGGGTGTTCTACCTCTTCGGCGCCTTCCTGATCTGGACCGCCTGGAAGCTCATCCAGGAGGCCCGGGCCGACGAGGCGGACGAGGAGTACGAGGAGAACAAGCTGCTCAAGGCCGTTGAGCGCAAGTTCGGTGTAGCCGACCGCTACCACGGCACCAAGCTGTGGATCGAGCAGAACGGCAAGCGGGTCATGACCCCGATGCTCGTGGTCATGCTCGCGATCGGCACCACCGACGTGCTCTTCGCGCTCGACTCGATCCCCGCGATCTTCGGTCTCACGCAGGACCCGTACATCGTCTTCACGGCGAACGCGTTCGCCCTCATGGGCCTGCGGCAGCTGTACTTCCTCATCGGCGGCCTGCTGAAGAAGCTGGTGCACCTGAGCTACGGCCTGTCCGTCATCCTCGGCTTCATCGGCGTGAAGCTGGTGCTTCACGCGCTGCACGAGTCCGGGGTCCACGTCCCGGAGATCAGCATCCCCGTCTCGCTCGGCGTCATCTGCTCCGTGCTGATCGTCACGACGATCACCAGCCTGCGGGCCTCCCGGAAGCAGACGACGGCCGAGAAGGCGCAGAACGAGAGCGAAGGCGCTCCGAAGGACAGCCTCGACGTCTGACCTCGGACGACAAGGCGGCGACGGGAGCGGTGACCGGCGCACTGCCGGCCATCGCTCCCGGCCGTTCGCCGCCGGCCTCGTCGCCCGACGACCGAACCAGCGCGACCAGGGAGAGGCCGCATGAGCCAAGAACCAGACGCACGGGCCGGACATGCGAAGCCCGTCCCGCTCTGCGACGATCGCAGCATGATCGGTTGGCTCAGGCCGCTCACGAACCGGTGGACGACCCTCGTGCCCGTACTCGCGGTCGTCCTGCTGGCCTTGACCTGGGGGCGCGGCCTGCCCGGCCCGGTCGTCGCCCTGGTGACCGTGGTCCTCGCCGGAGCCGTCCTGGCCGCCGTCCATCATGCGGAGGTCGTCGCCCACCGGGTCGGCGAACCGTTCGGGTCCCTGGTGCTCGCGGTGGCCGTGACGATCATCGAGGTCGCCTTGATCGTGACCCTGATGGTGGACGGCGGCGACAAGAGCGCGACGCTCGCCAGGGACACGGTCTTCGCCGCCGTGATGATCACCTGCAACGGCGTCGTCGGGCTGTGTCTGCTCGTCGGTTCGCTGCGCCACGGCACGGCCATCTTCAATCCCGAAGGCACCGGAGCCGCCCTCGCGACCGTCGCGACCCTGGCCACGCTCAGCCTGGTCCTGCCGACCTTCACCACCAGCAAGCCGGGACCGGAGTTCTCCGCCGTCCAGCTCACCTTCGCCGCGCTCTCCTCGCTGATCCTCTACGGCCTGTTCGTGGCGACCCAGACCGTGCGGCACCGCGACTACTTCCTGCCGATCGCCCGGCAGGGCGGCGTCATCACCGCGGACGACCACGCCGACGCCCCGTCCTCCCGGACCGCCCTGATCAGCCTCGGACTCCTCGGCCTGGCACTGATCGGCGTGGTCGGGCTCGCCAAGGGCGTTTCCCCCACCATCGAGTCCGGCGTGGAGGCGGCCGGCCTGCACCACGCGGTGGTCGGTGTGATCATCGCGCTGCTCGTGCTGCTTCCGGAGACCATCGCCGCGCTGCGCTCCGCCCGGCGCGACCGGGTGCAGACCAGCCTCAACCTCGCGCTCGGCTCCGCGATGGCCAGCATCGGCCTGACCATCCCTGCCGTCGCCCTCGCGTCCATATGGCTCTCCGGCCCGCTCGTCCTCGGCCTCAGCGCCACCCACATGGTGCTGCTCGCCCTGACGGTCGTGGTGGCCTCCCTGACGGTGGTGCCGGGGAGGGCCACGCCGCTCCAGGGCGGTGTGCATCTGGTCATCTTCGCCGCCTATCTGGAACTCGCGATCAATCCGTGAGGCCGGTCGGCACACCCGGACGCGCCCACGGGTGACGGACGCCGGCCGCCCCGCCTCACCCCGTGGCCGCCTCCGGCTCCGTCTTCGAAGCGGCACCCGTCGCCGCCACCGGTGTCGGCAGGGTCTCCGGCAGCAGGGCGAAACAGCCCAGACTGAGCAGTGCGACGCCCGTCAGATAGGTGCCCACACCCCACGGCACCCGCCCCGCCTGCTCCGCGAGGGCCGTGGCCATGAGGGGCGTGAGCGCGCCGCCGAGCACGCCACCGAGGTTGTAGCCGACGGCCGCGCCCGTGCAGCGCACACGCGGCTCGTACAACTCCGGCAGATACGCGGCGATCACGGCGAACATCGTGATGAACGCGATCAGCGCCCCCAGGAGGCCCACGAACATCGGCAGGGGCCGGCCGGTCGACAGAAGCGCGACCATCGGGAACATCCACACGGCGGCCGCCACGCACCCGGTGAGGCACAGCGGCCGTCGGCCCAGGCGGTCACCGGCCAGGGCTGCCAGGGGCGTCAGCGCGCCCTGGACCACCACCGCGGCCAGGATGCAGGCCAGCATGACGTTGCGGTTCACCCCGAGCCGCTCCGTGGCGTAGGCGAGCGACCACGTCGTCACGGCGTAGAAGATCGCGTACCCGACAGCCATGCCTCCCGCGGTCAGCAGGACGAGCCGCCAGTGGGAGCGCACGACCTCGACGAGCGGCACGCGCGCGTGATCGTCGATCTCCAGGAACAGCGGGCTCTCGGGAAGCGACGACCTGAGCCACAGCCCGAGCACCGCCAGCACCCCGGCCGCCCAGAAGGGCACCCGCCAGCCCCACTGAGCGAACTGCGCCTCGGTGAGTGTCGCCGACAGGGCCAGCACCACCCCGTTGGCCAGCACGAAACCCACCGCGGGCCCCACCTGCGGGAAGCTCGACCACAGTCCACGCCGCTCGGCGGGCGCGTGCTCCGTGGTCAGGAGAACCGCGCCGCCCCACTCGCCGCCCAGCCCGAGCCCCTGCAGGAACCGCAGCAGGAGCAGCAGCAGGGGAGCGGTCGCCCCGATCGAGCCGTACGTCGGCAGGCACCCGACGGCGACCGTCGAGGCGCCGGTCAGCAGGAGGGAGACGACGAGCACCGGCCGCCGTCCGCGCCGGTCCCCGAGGTGCCCGAAGAGCACCGACCCCAGCGGCCGTGCCACGAAGCCCACGCCGAACGTCCCGAAGGCGGCCAGCGTCCCGGCGAGCGGCGAGAACGTCGGGAAGAACAGCGGACCCAGGATCAGCGCGGCCGCCGTTCCGTAGACGAAGAAGTCGTAGAACTCGATGGCCGTTCCCGCGAGCGAGGCGGACGCGAGCCGGGTCATGGAGGGCGCGGTCACAGTGCGTGCTTCGTGCATGCCGCGTCAACTACCCGCCGTCACGAGGGGTTACGGGGGCGCGCGGCAGCGCGCGCCGGGGCGGTCGGCTCAGTAGGTGACGGTGATGCGCTGTGCGGGCCCGTCGACGCGGACCGTCCCGCCGTAGGGGATGACGAGCTGCGGGTCGGTGTGGCCGAAGTCCACGTCGAAGACGGCCAGCGTGTCAGGGGCGTACGCCCGCAGCGCACGCAGCACCGCTTCGCGCTGCTCTGCGGCGTACCGCGCGCCCTCCTCCGTGCTGTTGGGACGCTCGAACGACCACGTCTTCGCGCGCCCCATCAGCAGCGCCGGAAAGCGCCGCAGCAGGCCGCGCTCGCCCATGTTGCGGAGGATCCGGAAGACCTCCGTGGCGCTGGGCAGCTCCTCCGAGGTCTCCAGGAACAGCACGCCACCGTCGTACACGGACAGGTCGTGCGCGATCTCCCGGTCGGCCATCAGCAGCCAGGAGACGATCTCCACGGAGCCGCCCCAGCTGCGGCCCTCCACCACGCGGTCGGCGTTGTGCCAGGTCCATCCGGTGCCGGGCCGGGTCTCCGGCTCCGTCTCGAACGTCGCGGGGTCGGCCCAGTCGCGGTTGACGTCCGTCCAGCGTTCGGCGGGCCGCAGGTCGTACGCGCCGGAGGTGAACAGCGCCGCCCGCAGGGAGTCCGCGGTCAGCTTGTCCATGGCCACGGGCCGGCCGAGCTGCACCATCACGCTCGCGCCGTGATAGCCGACGATGCCTGTGTTGTACAGGTAGGCGAGCAGGTTCGTGTTGTCGCTCGTCCCGAAGAACGGCTTCGGGTTCGCGCGGAGGAGCTCACGGTCCAGCAGCGGCAGGACGGTGAGCTGGTCGTCGCCGCCGATCGACGCCATGACCGCCTTCACCTCGGGGTCGGCGAACGCCGCGTGGATGTCGTCGGCCCGCTGCTGCGCGGTCGCACCCATCGTCCGGGTCGTCGGGAACTCGACCGGCTCGAGGCCGAACTCCTCGCGCAGCCGCCGCAGGCCCAGTTCGTGGGGGCGCGGGAAGAGCCCGGGCAGGCCCGCGGACGGCGAGAGGACGGCTATGCGGTCGCCGGGCGAGGGCTTGGGCGGGTACGAAGGGGGCGTCATGCAGGGGAGGGTACGGCCTGCTGCCCCGCGGTCTCACCGTGATAAACCGGGTTCGAGCAGCGGTCCCCGACGGACCGCCCCACGCCGAACGGACCGGAGGAACCGTGCCCCGCACCCTGGCAGACGCCCCGATCATGATTCTCAACGGCCCCAACCTGAACCTCCTGGGGCAGCGCCAGCCCGAGATCTACGGTGCCGACACCCTCGCCGACGTCGAGGAGCTGTGCTTCAAGGCGGCGGCCGCGCACGGGGGCACGGTGGACTTCCGGCAGTCCAACCACGAGGGCCAGCTGATCGACTGGATCCACGAGGCGCGTGCGAACCACTGCGGCATCGTGATCAACCCGGGCGCCTACTCGCACACCTCGGTCGCGATCCTGGACGCGCTCAACACCTGCGACGGTCTGCCCGTGCTGGAGGTGCACATCTCCAACATCCACCGGCGCGAGTCGTTCCGGCACCACTCGTACGTCTCCCTGCGCGCCGACGGCGTCATCGCGGGCTGCGGCGTGCAGGGGTACGTGTTCGGCGTGGAGCGGGTCGCCGCGCTGGCGGGACCGGCGCAGGCGGACGCGTGACCCGCCTGCCGGTGTAAGCCGCACCCTCCAGGTGCCCGGTCCTTACAGGTGGCCCGCCTCCACGATCCGCCGCAGGAAGCGCCGGGTGCGTTCCCGCTGGGGATCGCCGAAGACCTGGGCGGCTGTGCCGTGTTCCAGCACCACACCCGCGTCCAGGAAACACACCTGGTCGGCGACCTCCCGGGCGAAGCCCATCTCGTGCGTGGCCAGCACCATGGTCATGCCGTCGTCCTTGAGGTCGCGGACGACGTTCAGGACCTCGCCCACCAGCTCCGGATCGAGAGCCGCGGTGATCTCGTCGAGCAGCAGCAGCCGGGGGCGTACGGCGAGGGCGCGCACGATGGCGACACGCTGCTGCTGACCGCCGCTGAGCCGGTCGGGGTACTCGCCCGCCCTGCCGCCGAGACCGAGCCGCTCCAGGAGTTCCCGCGCGCGTTCCTCGGCCTCGGCGCGGTCGACGCCGTGCACGCGGCGCGGGGCGAGCGTGATGTTCTCCAGCACGGTCATGTGCGGGAAGAGGTTGTACGCCTGGAAGACCACGCCGATACGGCGCCGTACCGCGTCCTGGTCGGCGCGCGGGTCGGTGATCTCCTCACCGTCCAGCCAGATCGCCCCGTCGTCGATGCCCTCCAGCAGGTTGGCACAGCGCAGCAGGGTGGACTTGCCGGAGCCGGAGGCACCGATCAGCACGGTCACCGTGTGCGGGGCGACCTCCAGATCGACGTCCCGAAGGACGACGGAACCGCCGAAGGTCTTGCGGACGGACTCCATCCGCAGCACGGGTGAGCCGTCGGGGGAAGCGGGCCGACCGCCGGGCGGTGCGGACGTGTCGCTCATGTCGTTCCTCCCTGGGCCCGCCGACGGTCCATCCGGGCCGTCACCCAGTCCGTGAAACGCGTCATCGGAATGGTCAGCGCCACGAACACCAGACCCGCGACGATGTACGGCGTGTAGTTGAGGCTGCGCCCCACGATGATGTCCGCGGCGCGCACGGCGTCGATGGCGCCGCCGATCGACACGAGACCGGTGTCCTTCTGCAGGGACACCAGGTCGTTCAGCAGCGGGGGCACCTGACGGCGCACGGCCTGGGGGAGCACCACGTACCGCAGGGCCTGCCGGTTGGTGAGGCCCAGCGAGCGGGCCGCCGCGCGCTGCGAGGGGTGGACGGACTCGATGCCGGCGCGGAACACCTCCGCCACGTACGCCGAGTACGTCAGGGTCAGTGCCGTGCCGCCGAGCAGAACCGGGTCGACGGTGACCCCCTGCAGACGCAGTGCCGGGACACCCAGCACCACGATCATCAGGTTGATGATCAGCGGCAGTCCACGGAAGAAGTCGGTGTACGCCGCCGCCAGCACGCGCAGGGGGAAGAAGAGAGGGCCGCGCAGGGTCCGGGCCACGGCGATGAGCATGCCGAGGACCAGCACGGCGGCGCCGCAGGCGAACAGCAGGCGGACGTTCAGCCAGAGCCCTTCCAGGACCTTCGGGAAGGCCTCGCGCGCGTACCGCCCGTCGAAGAACGTCTCCTTGGTGCGGGGCCAGCCGGGTGCGCTGACGACGATCAGATAGAGCGCGACGGCGGTGACCAGGGTCGAGAGCGCGGCGATCGCCGTGGCGCGGCGTGCGCGCGTGCGCCGATAGCGCTCGCGCTCCAGCCGCCGCCGCGAGGGGACGTACCCGTGGCCGGGCCCCTCCTTGCCGCTCTCGGGCACGTTCCGGCTGTCGTCCGCGCCCTCCGCGCCGGACTCCTCCTCGGTGACCGTCACTTGAGCACCGGGGCGTCGACGGCGTCGGAGAGCCACTGCTGCTCGATCTTCGCCAGGGTGCCGTTCTGACGGAGGGCGTCGACGGCGGCCGTCACGCACGAGGTGAGCGCGCTGCCCTTGTCGAGCACCAGTCCGAACTGCTCCGGCGTACCGCCCTGGTTCTCGAACTGGCCGACGATGGTGCCGTCGGTCACCTCGGCGGCGGTGATGTAGAAGGCGGTCGGCAGGTCGGTGACGATGGCGTCGACCTGGCCGTTCTTCAGCGCGGACTTGGCCTGGTCGTTCTTGGCGTAGACGGCGGCGGCCCGCGTCGGCCGCACGACGTCGTCGACGTAGTCCAGGCTGGTGGTGCCGACCTGGACGCCCAGCTTGAGGCCCTTGAGGTCCGCGACGCTCGTCGCGCTCGCGGCCTTCGTGCCCTTCAGCGCGATGACGGCCTGGCGCACGTCGTAGTAGCCGGACGAGAAGTCCACGGCCTTCTTGCGCTCGTCGCTGATGGACACCTGGTTGATGTCGAAGTCGAAGGTCTTCTCACCCGGTGCGAAGGCCTTGTTGAACGGCACGCTCTGCCACACCACGGCGTTCTCGTCGTAGCCGAGCTGCTTCGCCACGGCGTAGGCCACCGCCGATTCGAAGCCCTGGCCGTTGGCGGGTTTGTCGTCCTTGAACCACGGTTCGTACGCGGGTGAGTCGGTGGCGATCGTCAGCTTGCCGGAGGTCTTGGTGGCCAGCGTGCTCTTGGCGCAGGTGCTCCCGGCCGAACCGGACGGCGCAGCGGCCGCCTTGTCCTCCGGCTGCGGTGCGCAGCCGACTGCGGCGGCGAGGAGGACCGAGGTGACGCCGACGGCGGCGCGGCGTAGGACACGAGGGTCAGAAGGCATGGCGGGAGAGTGGCAGTGAATGCCGTGTCTGTCGAGATCACGTCAGCGACTGTCCACCCTGTGGGAACGGGTGTTGCAGCCGTGTGAAAGGGGCGTTCGGGAGCGCCTGGGCCGCCGGCCGAGGGGCGGGAAGAGACCGGCGGCCCAGGCCGTGCGGGGCCGCCGTCCCGCGCGGGGCTGCCACCGGTCGACCGTGCGGGCAGGTGCGGGGGGAACGTGCGCGGGGCAGCCCCGCGTGCACGTCGTTCACGCGGGGCGCGCATGAGACGGCGCACGCCCCTTGGGTGCGCGCACTGCGTAGGTGCACAGGGGGCGTGCGCCGTCGTGGGAGCGCGGGCATGCGCCACGCCGTGGGTGTGCAGGCGTGCGCGACACGCGGGTGTGCAGGTGTGCACGACACCGCGGGCGTACGGGGTGGCTCACCAGCCGCGCGCGTGCCACTCCGGCAGGTGCGGGCGCTCGGCGCCCAGGGTGGTGTCGTTGCCGTGTCCCGGATAGACCCAGGTCTCGTCCGGGAGCGCATCGAAGAGCTTCGTCTCGACGTCGTGGATCAGGCTGGCGAACGCCCGGGGGTCCTTGCGGGTGTTGCCCACGCCCCCCGGGAAGAGGCAGTCGCCCGTGAAGACGTGCGGGTGGCCGTGCGGGTCGTCGTAGACGAGGGCGATCGAGCCCGGGGTGTGTCCGACCAGGTGGCGGGCGGTGAGCTCCACGTTCCCCACCCGCACGACGTCGCCGTCGTCGACGGGGACGTCGGTCGGCACGGGGATGCCCTCGACGTCGTCCCGGCCGGCGTACGTACGCGCGCGCGTGGCCGCCACGACGTCGGCGAGCGCCTGCCAGTGGTCACCGTGACGGTGGGTGGTGACGACGGAGGCGATGCCGTCGTCACCGATCATGCCGAGGAGCGTGTGCGCGTCGTTGGCCGCGTCGATCAGCAGCTGCTCGTCCGTGGCCCGGCAGCGCAGCAGATAGGCGTTGTTGTCCATCGGACCGACCGCGATCTTGGTGATCATCAGGTCCTTGAGTTCGTGCACGTCGGCCGGGCCGCCGACCCTCACCTCTCCGCTGTACGTCATGACGGCAGCCTATAGCGGCGGGAGGGCCGGGAGGGGGCCTCCGTCGACGTCCAGGGCCGAGCCGTCGCGGCGCCCGGCGAGCCAGCCCAGGAGGTCCGCGCGGGACCCTGCGACGGTCACCTCGGGATCGCCGGTCTCCCGGCCGGTGTGCCACGCGCGCGTGCCGTCCGTCAGCCGGGTCGGCGGCACGTCGGGATGTCCGGCGAACCGCTGGACCAGGAAGCCGATCTCCCGCTCGGTGAACTCCGCCGACAGGTCCTCCAGCTCGTGACCGATCCCGAGGTCCACATGGTGCAGCTCGACCTCGGCCCACCGCCGGAACGGCACCCGGGCCGCCGAGTCGGTGACCCCACCGCGCAGCTCGACCGTGCGTGACCAGTCGGCGGGCGCGGCGGCCGCCTCCAGGAAGCGGGCCGTGCTGTCCCGGACGTCCGCCAGCTGGACATCGAGCGCGCGGGGGGCGTCCCGCTCGATGTCGGTCTCCCGGGTCTCGCTCGATGCGTACATGGGCCGGCCCTGAAGGACGTTGACCAAAGCGTCGGCGTTGCGTGCCAGGTGGGCGAGGACGTGTCCCCGGCTCCAGCCCGGCAGACGTGACGACTCGGTCACTGCCGCGTTGTCCAGCTCGGCGACCGCAGCGAGCAGCCGCTCGGTCGCTTCACGTACACACCCCAGGTCATGAGCGTGATCAGTCATGGCGCCGACCCTAGTCCTGCCACTCCTTCGGGTGAAGGTGACGGACCGCGGCCATAAATCGAATGCACGTGCTATATGGTCGGTGGCGGCATCGGGCATGCTGGAAGGCCGGGGATTGTTGTCATCCGGTGAATCCCGACCGGCGCTGTCAGTGGCTCCCCCTAGTCTGAGGAAGACGGGGGCCCCGCCCCTGTCACTTCTCTCAAGAAAGGTGCGGACCGGCGTGGCCGACCGTCTCATCGTCCGTGGCGCGCGCGAGCACAACCTCAAGAATGTCTCGCTCGACCTGCCGCGCGACTCGCTCATCGTCTTCACGGGCCTGTCGGGGTCGGGCAAGTCCTCGCTCGCCTTCGACACGATCTTCGCCGAGGGCCAGCGGCGCTACGTGGAGTCGCTCTCCTCGTACGCCCGCCAGTTCCTCGGCCAGATGGACAAGCCGGACGTCGACTTCATCGAAGGCCTCTCCCCGGCCGTCTCCATCGACCAGAAGTCGACCTCGCGCAATCCGCGCTCCACGGTCGGCACCATCACCGAGGTCTACGACTACCTGCGTCTGCTCTTCGCGCGCATCGGCAAGCCGCACTGCCCCGAGTGCGGCCGCCCGATCTCGCGCCAGTCGCCGCAGGCCATCGTCGACAGGGTCCTGGAACTGCCGGAGGGCAGCCGCTTCCAGGTGCTGTCGCCGCTCGTGCGCGAGCGCAAGGGCGAGTTCGTGGACCTGTTCGCCGATCTGCAGACCAAGGGCTACTCCCGCGCGCGTGTGGACGGCGAGACGGTCCAGCTCTCGCACCCGCCGACGCTGAAGAAGCAGGAGAAGCACACCATCGAGGTGGTCGTCGACCGCCTCACGGTGAAGGAGTCCGCCAAGCGCCGGCTCACCGACTCCGTGGAGACCGCCCTCGGGCTGTCCGGCGGCATGGTCGTGCTCGACTTCGTCGACCTCCCCGAGGACGACCCCGAGCGCGAGCGCATGTACTCGGAACACCTCTACTGCCCGTACGACGACCTGTCCTTCGAAGAACTGGAGCCCCGCTCCTTCTCCTTCAACTCGCCCTTCGGCGCCTGCCCGGAGTGCACCGGCATCGGGACGCGCATGGAGGTCGACCCCGAGCTGATCGTCCCCGACGAGGACAAGTCCCTGGACGAGGGGGCCATCCACCCCTGGTCGCACGGCCACACCAAGGACTACTTCGGCCGCCTCATCGGCGCCCTCGCGGACGCGCTGGGCTTCCGGACGGACATCCCCTTCGCGGGCCTGCCGCAGCGCGCCAGGAAGGCGCTCCTGTACGGACACAAGACCCAGATCGAGGTCCGCTACCGCAACCGGTACGGCCGCGAGCGCGTGTACACGACGCCCTTCGAGGGCGCCGTCCCCTTCGTCAAGCGCCGGCACAGCGAGGCCGAGAGCGACGCCAGCCGTGAGCGCTTCGAGGGCTACATGCGCGAGGTGCCCTGCCCCACCTGTGAGGGCACCCGCCTGAAGCCGATCGTCCTCGCGGTCACGATCATGGAGAAGTCCATCGCCGAGGTCTCCGCCATGTCCATCAGCGACTGCGCCGAGTTCCTGGGCGAGCTGAAGCTCAACGCCCGCGACAAGAAGATCGCCGAGCGCGTGCTCAAGGAGGTCAACGAGCGGCTGCGGTTCCTGGTCGACGTCGGCCTCGACTACCTCTCGCTCAACCGCGCGGCCGGCACGCTCTCCGGCGGCGAGGCCCAGCGCATCCGCCTGGCCACGCAGATCGGCTCCGGCCTCGTCGGCGTCCTGTACGTCCTCGACGAGCCGTCCATCGGCCTGCACCAGCGCGACAACCACCGGCTGATCGAGACCCTCGTGCGGCTGCGCGACATGGGCAACACGCTCATCGTCGTCGAACACGACGAGGACACCATCAAGATCGCCGACTGGGTCGTCGACATCGGCCCCGGTGCCGGCGAGCACGGCGGCAAGGTCGTCCACAGCGGCTCCTTCAAGGAACTCCTCGCGAACGCCGAGTCGCAGACCGGTCAGTACCTGTCCGGCAAGAAGGCCATCCCGGTGCCCGACGTACGGCGCCCGCGCGACCCGTCCCGGCAGCTCACGGTCCACGGCGCCCGCGAGAACAACCTCCAGGACATCGACGTCTCCTTCCCCCTGGGCGTGTTCACCGCGGTCACCGGTGTGTCCGGCTCCGGCAAGTCGACGCTGGTCAACGACATCCTGTACACCCACCTGGCCCGCGAACTGAACGGCGCGAGGAACGTGCCGGGACGGCACACGCGCGTGGACGGCGACGACCTCGTCGACAAGGTCGTCCACGTCGACCAGTCGCCCATCGGCCGCACCCCCCGGTCGAACCCCGCCACGTACACCGGCGTCTTCGACCACATCCGCAAGCTGTTCGCCGAGACGACCGAGGCGAAGGTCCGCGGCTACCTGCCCGGCCGCTTCTCCTTCAACGTCAAGGGCGGCCGCTGCGAGAACTGCTCGGGCGACGGCACGATCAAGATCGAGATGAACTTCCTCCCGGACGTCTACGTCCCGTGCGAGGTCTGCCACGGCGCCCGCTACAACCGGGAGACCCTGGAGGTCCACTACAAGGGCAAGTCCATCGCCGACGTGCTCAACATGCCGATCGAGGAGGCCACGGAGTTCTTCGAGGCCGTTCCCGCGATCGCCCGGCACCTCAACACCCTCAAGGACGTCGGCCTCGGCTACGTCCGGCTCGGTCAGTCCGCGACCACGCTGTCCGGCGGTGAGGCGCAGCGTGTGAAGCTCGCCAGCGAGCTCCAGCGGCGTTCCACCGGCCGTACGGTCTACGTCCTGGACGAGCCGACCACGGGTCTGCACTTCGAGGACATCAGCAAGCTCCTCAAGGTCCTCGCCGGCCTGGTCGACAAGGGCAACACGGTCATCGTCATCGAGCACAACCTCGACGTGATCAAGACCGCCGACTGGGTCGTGGACATGGGCCCCGAGGGCGGCGCCGGTGGTGGCCTGGTCGTCGCCGAGGGCACCCCGGAGGAGGTCGCCGGGGTCCCGGCCAGTCACACCGGCAAGTTCCTGCGGGAGATCCTCGGAGCCGACCGCATCAGCGACGCGGCACCGGTGAAGCCGGCGCGCGGGACCGCGGCCAAGAAGACGGTCGCGGCGAGGTCGACGGCGCGGAAGACGGCATCCGCCACGACGTCCGTCAACAACGCGGCGACGAAGAAGGCGGCCTCCACCACCAAGAAGGCGACGCCGGCGAAGAAGACGGCGCGGGCCCGCAAGGCCTGAGCCGAGCCGAGCCGAGCCGAGCTGTGCCCGGCCTCCGGCCGAGCACAAGCAGCCGACCGTAGCCGACAGAACATGACTACTTCCGAACAGTCCTGAAAACAAAGGACGTTCCGGAAAAGCACGGCGCCCCGCGGGAACTCCCCGCGGGGCGCCGTCCGTTCCACCAGCAGCCACCCTGGCCCTGCATCCGACGACAGGCGGGGCCGGTCGCACCTTGACAACACCATCGAGAGAAGCAGAACCAGAAGTCCGGTCAGGGGCGCTCGCGCCCAGGGAGCGGCTGATGCACACCGGCCGTCCCGGGACCCCGGCCGGTGGATGCAGGCCGCTCCACCACCCGTTGCGACCCGCTACGGCGCGCCGACTTCGGCGGCGTACGGCGGCTCGGCGCCCGCCCGTGAGCAGGTGACCGCCGCGGCGCGGGCCGCGAACCGCAGCAGCCGCTCCCAGCCCTCGCGGCCCAGACTCGCGACCGCCGCCGGAGACAGCGCGTCGCGCGCCGACAGACCGTGCAGCAGAGCCGCGTTCACGGTGTCGCCGGCGCCGATGGTGTCCACCACCTCGACCTCCTCGCCCGGCACCGGGTACACCGCGCCGTCCTGGGTGAAGGCGGTCAGTCCGTCGCCGCCGTGAGTGATCACGACGGCCGCCGGGCCGGCGGACAGCCACTCGCGCGGGGTGCCGCCCAGCCATCGGGCGTCCTCCTCCGAGAGCTTCAGCAGGGACACCGACGGAAGCCAGCTCTTGAAACGTGCCCGGTAGGCGTCGGCGTCCGGGATCAGCCCGGGCCGGATGTTCGGGTCGAGCGCGGTGAACAGGCCCCGCGCCGCGGCGGTCCGCATCAGCTCCTCGTAGGCGCTCGCACCCGGCTCCAGGACGAGCGAGCAGGTGCCGAAGGACACCGCCCGCGTCCCGGCAGGCAGCGCGTCCGGGGCGGTGAACAGCCGGTCGGCGGTGCCCTCGACGTAGAAGGAGTAGGCGGCAGAGCCGCTCCCGTCGATCGTGGCGACGGCGAGGGTGGTCGGTTCCGGACCGCGCGTCACCGCCGACACGTCCACGCCCGCCTCCCGGAGTCCGGCCAGCAGCGCCTCGCCGAAGGCGTCGGAGGAGGCACGGGAGCAGAAGGCCGTGGGAGAACCGAGCCGGCCGAGGGCCACGGCCGTGTTGTAGGGACCGCCGCCGAGGGCGGGCCGCAGCGGGGCGAGGGCGCCCGTTTCCTGCGGTACCAGGTCGATCAGGGCCTCACCTGCGACGACGATCACGGGGCGGTTCCTTTCTCGGACGGCGCGGACGGCCGGTCCGGGTCACAGCCGCACGACGTGCGGTGCACGAAGGTGCAGGGGAGCCGCACGGTCCGGGCGGGCCCGTGGGGTGCGGCGATACGTTCGAGGAGGACGCGGACGGCCTGGACGCCCATGTCCTTGCTGGGCTGGGCGATCGTGGTCAGCCGGGGCGAGAACAGGTCCGCCCAGGCGAAGTCGTCGAAGCAGCACAGTGCGAGGTCGTCGGGCACGGTCAGACCCCGGGCGCGCAGTTCGCGCAGGACGCCGAGTGTCATCGCGTCGTTGCCGGTGACCAGGGCGGTCGGCGGGGTGTCCAGGGACAGCAGGGCGGCGGTGGCCCGTTCGGCACCGGCCGACGCGGAGTCACCGTGCACCAGAAGGCGCTCGTCGCAGGGCAGGCCGGCGGCCGCCAGACCGCGCCGGTAGCCGGCGATTCGTTCGGCGGTGGTGCTGAGGCCGGGCAGGCCGGCGACGAACGCGACGCGCCGGTGGCCGAGTGCCGCCAGATGGGTGACCAGCCGGGCCGTGGGCTCGGTGTTCTCGGCACAGACCTGGTCGAAGCGGGGTACGCCGTCGGCCGGTGTGCCGGCGGTCCGGTCGAGGAGGACCGTGGGCACCCTGTGGCGGGTGAGGTAGGCCAGGAGACCGTCCGGTTCCGCCGACGGTGCGACGATCACGCCGTCCACCCGCCGCTCGTGCAGGAGCTGGACGACCTTCCGCTCGTGCACCGGGTCGTCGTGCGGATCGGCGATCAGCAGGCTGTATCCCTGCTCCAGGGCTGCGGCCTCGACCCCCTGGAGGAGCTCGGTGAAGTAGGGGTTGCTGATCGCCGACACGGCGAGCCCGATGGAGCGGGTGCGGGAGGTCACCAGGGAACGGGCGAGGGAGTTGGGCGTGTAGCCGAGCTCCTCCACGGCGTCGAGGACCGCCTGACGGGTGTGGGGGAGGACCGGGCGGGTTTCGTTCAGCACATGGGAGACGGTCGCCACGGAGACCCCCGCTTGCCGTGCCACGTCGGCCATGGTGGCCAAGGAGTCCCCCTCTGTCGCCTGCGGCGGTGCCGTTCCTGGCGGGAAGCTATCCCATCCGGAGATGCGCGTAAACGCTTACGCAAGCGTTTGCGCCCTACGCAACCCCTTACAAGTCCACGCAACCCGCCGTCCGCACACACCACCCCCGGCGGTATCGTGCGCGCGTTCCAGGGCGCACACGCTCCCGCGCCCGGCCTCCGTGTGTGCCACGTCCGGGCCGGGATCGGAGGCGCTGCCGCACGGAGCCCGCCGTCCTGCCACCCGCCGACCAGTGGAGCCCCCCATGCCCGGCCGACCCTCCGCGCGCCGCCGTACCGTCCGGCGAGGAGCGGCTCTCGCGCCCGCCGCCAGGCTTACTGCCGCATCGGCTCTCGCGCCCGCCGCGGGACTCGGTCTGGCCGGCTGCGCGCCGACCGGCGAAGCCGCGGCACCGCCCACGCCCACCGCTCCGGTGGAGCTCGGCGCGGACAGCGAGGTGGCGCCGGGGACCGCGAAGCTCTACCGCGACCACAACGTGGTGGTCAGCCGGTCCGAGAACGGAGAGCTGAAGGCGTACAGCTCGGTCTGCACACACGCGGGGTGCCCCATCAACAGGCTCGACGGGACGACCCTGATCTGCCCCTGTCACGGCAGCGAGTTCGACGCGACGACCGGCGAGGTGCTGCGGGAACCGGCGACCGTGCCGCTGAACGCGCTGCCCGTCACGGCCGAGAACGGCAGGATCCTCGCCGGGCCGGGCGCCTGATGCCCACGGGCGCCCCCTCCCGGGCGGCGCGCCCGTTCACTCCCAGTCCCACCCGATGCCGATCACGCCCGACCGCACACGAGGCTCGACGAGGTGCACGGAGCGGTGCCGTCGGCTGAGCGCCAGTTCCTGACGGCCGCCGCGCGGTGCCGCCGCCGAAGGGCGGGTGAGGCGGTGGCAGCGCGCGGGCAGCGCGTTCTCGTCGAACCGGATCTGCAGCGCGTACTGGCCGCCCGGCGTGCCGAAGCAGCGGACGTACTCCCGGGAGGCGCCGGCGGTGCCGTCCTCGACGCCGTAGCGGAAGAGGAAGGTGTCGCCGGCCCGCAGGCGGGTGTCGAAGAGGAGCTCGGCGACGAGGATGCCGGTGTCGAGGTGCCGCCGGACCCGGCCGGGGCGGCAGTTCTCCAGGGCGTGCAGCGTCATGCGCTCCGGGTCGCACCCGGGGTCGCCGTGGTGGACGGCCACGAAGCGGTCGACGCCGTCGCGGTGGGCGCGGACGATGTGCTGGGACTCCCGTTCCCGCAGTTCCCGGCGCGCGCCGATGCGGACGCGCTCGTGGTGGCCAAGGGTGACGAGCCCGCCGTCCGGAGGGCACTCCAGTTCGACGAGCAGTTCCGTGAGGGTGTCCGAGGCCTCCGGAGGCGAACGGTACGAGCGATCCGACGGCTGCCCGGCGGCCGCGTCCCCGTGGGCCTCCGCGAG
Source organism: Streptomyces sp. NPDC003247 (assembly GCF_042888135.1). Taxonomy (NCBI): domain Bacteria; kingdom Bacillati; phylum Actinomycetota; class Actinomycetes; order Kitasatosporales; family Streptomycetaceae; genus Streptomyces; species Streptomyces sp. NPDC003247. Next base: position 12,833 of record NZ_JBIAPF010000001.1, on the reverse strand, counting down.
CAGCCGGATCAAGGACTCCCGAGGCAGACGCAGGATCTCCTCCAGGGCCCGGACCGCCCTCATCGACTCGGGACGCTGCGGACGCCGGGCGCCCTGCTGCCAATAACTCAGACTGGTGATCCCGACTCTCACGCCGTGCCGTGACAGGTGGTGCTGGACGCGCTGCAGGGGAAGCCCCCGAGCGGCGATCGCGGCGCGCAGGGCGACGTGGAAGGGGCCGTCGCGCAGCGCCGCGTCCAGGTCCGCGGCGGCGTCGGTGCCGGAGTCCGCGTGGTGTGGGGCGTACGGCATGCACAGGCCTCTCTGTGAATGCTCATGACGGCTGGACGGACCGTTCGTGTCGGTGGCCGGGCCCCCACGACACGGGGGCGCCTTCACATCCGTAGGGCGCCGTTCACCGCCCCGAGTTCCCCCGCATTGAAGCGTGTTGCCCAGGCCCCGACAACACCTGACGCCCGAACGCGGTCCGCCGGTGGCCGAGTCGGTGCCCCTTGCCCACGCCCCGGATACCGCCGGGCCGCCACCGGAGCAGCGGGCCGGCGTGCGCATTCCTTCGCCGTGGGGGAGTTCCGGGGCTCCGACACCGGTTGGGGACCGTGACGGCCGGTGGCGGATGTCACGGTCCCCCGGTGTCGCCCCCCGCACCGCTCGATCTCGCCCAGCCCCGCCTTCCGCGACAGCCCCCGCCGTGCCGTCACCAGCGTGGTCCGTGGCCGCCGGCCGCCCTTCCCGGCCACTCCCGCTCCCGTGCTCCCGCACCCACCACCCGTGCTCCCGCTCCCGCGCCGGCATCGTCACGCCCCTGGACCGTCCACGGCTCCGCCAACCGAGCGCACCCCCGCCCCGGACGCTCCACGGTTGTCCACAGCCCCGCCGGGCTGTCACTCCGCGCCAGTAGGGTGTGAGACATGGCCGACCCCTCCAGCTACCGCCCCAAGCCGGGACAGATCCCGGACTCTCCCGGGGTCTACAGGTTCCGCGACGAGCACCGCCGGGTGATCTACGTCGGGAAGGCGAAGAGCCTGCGCCAGCGCCTGGCGAACTACTTCCAGGACCTGGCGGGCCTCCACCCGCGCACCCGCACGATGGTCACCACGGCCGCGTCCGTGGAGTGGACCGTGGTGTCCACGGAGGTCGAGGCGCTCCAGCTGGAGTACTCCTGGATCAAGGAGTACGACCCCCGGTTCAACGTCAAGTACCGCGACGACAAGAGCTACCCGTACCTCGCGGTGACGATGAACGAGGAGTTCCCCCGCGTGCAGGTGATGCGCGGCCACAAGAAGAAGGGCGTCAGGTACTTCGGGCCGTACGCGCACGCGTGGGCGATCCGTGACACCGTCGACCTCCTCCTGCGGGTCTTCCCGGTGCGCACCTGCTCCGCCGGTGTCTTCAAGAACGCGGCCCGCACCGGCCGCCCCTGTCTGCTCGGCTACATCGGCAAGTGCTCCGCGCCCTGCGTCGGCCGGATTCCCGCGGAGGAGCACCGCGATCTCGCCGAGGACTTCTGCGACTTCATGACCGGCCGCACCGGCACCTACCTCCGCCGTCTGGAGAGGCAGATGATGGAAGCGGCCGAGGAGATGGAGTACGAGCGGGCCGCCCGCCTGCGCGACGACATCGAGGCCCTGAAGAAGGCCATGGAGAAGAACGCGGTGGTGCTCGCCGACGCCACCGACGCCGACCTCGTCGCGGTCGCCGAGGACGAGCTGGAGGCCGCCGTCCAGATCTTCCACGTCCGCGGCGGACGCGTGCGCGGCCAGCGCGGCTGGGTGACCGACAAGGTCGAGGAGATCACCACCGGCGCCCTCGTCGAACACGCCCTCCAGCAGCTCTACGGCGAGGAGACCGGCGACGCCGTCCCCAAGGAGGTGCTGGTCCCCGCCCTGCCCGAGCCCGTGGGGCCCGTCCAGGAATGGCTCACCGCGCGCCGCGGCTCCAACGTCTCCCTGCGCATCCCGCAGCGCGGCGACAAGCGGGCCCTCATGGAGACCGTCGAGCGCAACGCCCAGCAGGCGCTCGTCCTGCACAAGACCAAGCGCGCCTCCGACCTGACCACGCGCTCGCGCGCCCTGGAGGAGATCGCCGACGCCCTCGACCTCGACAGCGCCCCCCTGCGCATCGAGTGCTACGACGTCTCGCACCTCCAGGGTGACGACGTGGTGGCGTCCATGGTGGTCTTCGAGGACGGTCTGGCCCGCAAGGGCGAGTACCGCCGCTTCCAGATCAGGGGCTTCGAGGGGCAGGACGACGTCCGTTCCCTCCACGAGGTGATCACCCGCCGCTTCCGGCGCTACCTTGTGGAGAAGGAGAGGACGGGGGAGTGGACCGACGGCGAGCCCGGCGCCGACGGAGCCCTGCCCGACGCCCCCGTCCACACCCTCACCGAGGACGACGGCCGGCCCAAGCGCTTCGCCTACCCCCCGCAGCTCGTCGTCGTCGACGGTGGCCGCCCACAGGTCGCGGCGGCCCGGCGGGCCCTGGACGACCTCGGGATCGACGACATCGCCGTCTGCGGCCTCGCCAAGCGGCTGGAGGAGGTCTGGCTGCCGGACGACGACAACCCTGTCGTGCTGCCCCGCACCAGCGAGGGCCTCTACCTCCTCCAGCGCGTCCGCGACGAGGCCCACCGCTTCGCGATCACCTACCAGCGCACCAAGCGCGCCAAGCGGTTCCGCTCCGGCCCCCTGGACGACGTCCCGGGGCTCGGCGAGACCCGCAAACAGGCATTGATCAAACACTTCGGCTCGGTGAAGAAACTGCGTTCCGCGACGCTCGACCAGATCTGCGAGGTACCGGGCATAGGTCGCAGGACGGCCGAGACGATCGTCGCGGCCCTCACCCGCGCGGTTCCGGCCGCACCCGCCGTGAACACGGCGACCGGAGAAATCATGGACGAGGAGGAGCCCGACACGACGGCGGGCTCCCCCGGGGAACCCGCCACCACGGGCGCCCCGCACGAACGACGGGGGCAGGAGACATGAGCGAGCACGACGCGCAGCACACAGCCGACCCAGGTCGCACGCCCGAGGTGAACCAGGACCGGCCGCCCGCGGCGAACCAAGATCAGAAGCTCACAGCGTCCTCCCAGTCGCCGCCCAGGCGGACAGGCGAGGATGCCACCCGGCACGACGCCGCCGCGCCCGACACGGGCCACGGCAGCGCCGAGCACACCGCAGGCCACGAAGACGGAGCGCAGGTGAGTACGGACGTGACACCACCCGGTATCCCGGAGGCGGCCATCCCCGAGCTGGTGATCATCTCCGGTATGTCCGGGGCGGGCCGCTCGACGGCCGCCAAGTGTCTGGAGGACCTCGGCTGGTTCGTCGTCGACAACCTCCCGCCCGCGCTGATCCCCACCATGGTGGAGCTCGGCGCCCGCTCCCAGGGCAACGTGGCGCGCATCGCGGTCGTCGTCGACGTCCGCGGCCGGCGCTTCTTCGACAACCTCCGTGAGTCCCTCGCCGACCTGGAGGCGCGGAACGTCACCCGGCGGATCGTCTTCCTGGAGTCCTCCGACGAAGCCCTGGTCCGCCGCTTCGAGTCCGTGCGCCGTCCGCACCCCCTCCAGGGCGACGGCCGCATCGTCGACGGCATCGTCGCCGAGCGCGAGCTGCTGCGCGAACTGCGCGGCGACGCCGACCTGGTGATCGACACCTCCAGCCTCAACGTGCACGAACTGCGCGCCAAGATGGACGCCCAGTTCGCCGGCGAGGAGGAGCCCGAGCTGCGGGCCACGGTCATGTCCTTCGGCTTCAAGTACGGCCTCCCCGTCGACGCCGACCTCGTCGTGGACATGCGGTTCCTGCCCAACCCGCACTGGGTCCCGGAGCTGCGCCCCTACACCGGCCTGAACGAGGAGGTGGCGACCTACGTCCTCAACCAGCCCGGCGCCAAGGAGTTCCTCGACCGGTACGCGGAGCTCCTCCAGCTGATCGCCGCGGGCTACCGCCGGGAGGGCAAGCGGTACGTGACCATCGCGGTCGGCTGTACGGGCGGCAAGCACCGCTCGGTCGCGATGTCGGAGAAGCTCGCCGCGCGGCTCGCGGCCGAGGGCGTGGAGACGGTGGTCGTACACCGGGACATGGGACGGGAATGACAGGACGTACACCGCGGCTGGGCCGGCTGCGCAGGGCGATGCCCGAAGGGCGCGTGAGCCGGCCGGTCGTGGCCCGGGGCGGCAAACCGCGCCGCCGCGGCACCCAGCCGAAGGTCGTCGCCCTCGGGGGCGGCATGGGCCTGTCGGCCTCGCTCGCCGCACTGCGCCGGATCACCGGTGACCTCACCGGCGTCGTCACGGTCGCCGACGACGGCGGCTCCAGCGGGCGTCTGCGCGACGAGCTGGGCGTGCTGCCGCCCGGTGACCTGCGCAAGGCACTGGCCGCACTGTGCGGCGACGACGACTGGGGCCAGACCTGGGCCCGGGTCATCCAGCACCGCTTCCAGTCGCAGGGCGAGATCAACGGCCACGCGGTCGGCAACCTACTGATCGTCGCCCTGTGGGAGCAGCTCGGCGACCATGTCCAGGCCCTGGACCTGGTCGGCAAGCTGCTCGGCGCGCAGGGGCGCGTGCTGCCCATGTCCGCCGTACCGCTGGAGTTGCAGGCCCTGGTCAAGGGGCACGATCCCGCGCGTCCCGAGGACATCGACACCGTGCGGGGACAGGCGACCGTCGCGCTGACGACCGGCGAGGTGCAGTCGGTGCACCTCGTGCCGTCCGATCCGCCGGCCGTCCCGGAGGCGGTGGCGGCCGTCCTGGACGCGGACTGGGTGGTCCTGGGGCCCGGCTCGTGGTTCTCCTCGGTGATGCCGCACCTGCTGGTGCCCGAACTGCTGGACGCCCTCACGGAGACGAAGGCACGCCGGGTACTCTCCCTGAATCTGGCGCCGCAGCCCGGAGAAACCGAGGGCTTCTCCCCGCAGCGTCATTTGGAGGTTTTGGGACGACACGCCCCTAAACTCGCCCTGGACGTGGTGCTGGCCGACGAGGCCGCCGTGCCCGACCGCGACTCCCTGACCGATGCCGCCAAGCGGTTCGGGGCCGCGGTCGAGCTGGCGCCGGTGGCCCGGCCCGACGGGACTCCGCGGCATGATCCGGAGCTGCTGGCCGCCGCGTACGACCGTATTTTTCGGATGCATGGAAGGATCGGCCCATGGCGATGACGGCAGCGGTGAAGGACGAGATCTCCCGGCTCCCCGTCACCCGGACCTGCTGCAGAAAGGCGGAGGTCTCCGCCGTCCTGCGGTTCGCCGGCGGCCTTCACCTGGTGAGCGGGCGCATCGTGATCGAGGCGGAGCTGGACACCGCGATGGCGGCCCGCCGGCTCAAGCGGGACATCCTGGAGATCTTCGGGCACAGCTCCGAGCTGATCGTGATGGCGCCCGGCGGGCTGCGCCGCGGCTCCCGCTACGTCGTGCGCGTGGTCGCGGGCGGTGACCAACTGGCCCGCCAGACCGGTCTGGTGGACGGCAGGGGCCGGCCGATCCGGGGTCTGCCCCCGCAGGTGGTCTCGGGCGCGACCTGTGACGCGGAGGCCGCCTGGCGCGGCGCCTTCCTGGCCCACGGCTCGCTCACCGAGCCGGGCCGTTCCTCCTCCCTGGAGGTGACCTGCCCCGGCCCGGAGGCGGCGCTGGCCCTCGTGGGCGCCGCCCGCCGGCTGTCCATCGCCGCGAAGGCCCGTGAGGTGCGCGGCGTCGACCGGGTCGTGGTCCGCGACGGCGACGCCATCGGCGCCCTGCTCACCCGCCTGGGCGCGCACGAGTCGGTGCTGGCCTGGGAGGAACGCCGGATGCGCCGCGAGGTGCGCGCCACGGCGAACCGTCTCGCCAACTTCGACGACGCCAACCTGCGCCGCTCCGCCCGGGCCGCCGTCGCCGCCGGGGCCCGTGTGCAGCGGGCCCTGGAGATCCTCGGGGACGAGGTGCCCGAGCACCTCGCGGCGGCCGGCCGGCTGCGCATGGAGCACAAGCAGGCCTCCCTGGAGGAACTGGGCGCGCTCGCCGACCCCCCGCTGACCAAGGACGCGGTCGCCGGCCGGATCCGCCGGCTGCTCGCGATGGCCGACAAGCGGGCCTCCGACCTCGGTATCCCGGGCACCGAGGCCAACCTCAGCGAGGAGCTCGCCGACAACCTGGTGGGCTGAGCGGGCGGAACCGGCGCCCCGCCCGCCTCGGCCGCCGGACCTCCCGGGCACGGCACGCCACCGGGCCGACCGCACGCCGCTCCGGGACACCGCCTCCCGGCTCACCGGCCGGGTCGGCCACCATCTGCCCCAGCCGTCGACACGCCGGTACCGAAGCCCGTCGAGGCCATCGGCGCCGGCGTCCTTCCGTGGACCCGGATCCGCCGCGCCGGGACGTTCCCGCGCCACCTCGAGGTGACGTTCCCTCTGTCACCGGCCGCGCTCCGGCGGCCACGGAGCCCCCTGCCCGGCCACGCCTCGCTCGTCCCGGACGACGCCGTCCCCCCGGCTTCGGCCCGGAGCGCACAGCCGAAGCCTCCGCGCGCACGGCGCTCATAAGAAAGGCACTCGCCTCAGGCGAGGAGACGACACGCTGAGGTCAACACCGCCCGACCCATCGTGACCGAAATGAGCGACAAACGAGCGGGTGTGGGCTCAGACTCGGGCGGTCCGTACCTCTACTGGTGGGTACGGGCCGTCCTGCCGTGTATGGGACAAGTCGATGTCACCCCGGAGGCCGTGGAGAGGTAGGGTCGGGGGTGGTCGGGGACATCCCAAATACAGCTCGCCGGCACCGCATGGCCGGCGTACCAACGAGGAGATCGGTTCGTGACGATCCGCGTAGGCATCAACGGCTTTGGCCGCATCGGTCGTAACTACTTCCGCGCGCTGCTGGAGCAGGGTGCTGACATCGAGATCGTGGCTGTCAACGACCTGGGTGACACCGCGACCACCGCTCACCTGCTCAAGTACGACACCATCCTGGGCCGCCTCAAGGCCGAGGTGTCGCACACCGCCGACACGATCACCGTCGACGGCCACACCATCAAGGTGCTCTCCGAGCGCAACCCCGCCGACATCCCGTGGGGTGAGCTGGGCGTCGACATCGTCATCGAGTCGACCGGCATCTTCACGAAGAAGGCCGACGCCGAGAAGCACCTCGCCGGCGGCGCCAAGAAGGTCCTCATCTCGGCTCCGGCCAAGGACGAGGACATCACCATCGTGATGGGCGTCAACGAGAACAAGTACGACGCGGCCAACCACCACGTCATCTCGAACGCCTCCTGCACCACCAACTGTGTGGCGCCGATGGCCAAGGTCCTCGACGAGAACTTCGGCATCGTCAAGGGCCTGATGACCACGGTCCACGCGTACACGAACGACCAGCGCATCCTGGACTTCCCGCACTCGGACCTGCGTCGCGCCCGCGCCGCCGCGGAGAACATCATCCCGACCACGACGGGTGCCGCCAAGGCCACCGCGCTGGTCCTGCCGCAGCTCAAGGGCAAGCTCGACGGCATCGCGATGCGCGTCCCGGTCCCCACCGGTTCGGCCACCGACCTGGTGGTGGAGCTGGAGCGCGAGGTCACCAAGGACGAGGTCAACGCCGCGTTCAAGAAGGCCTCCGAGGGCGAGCTGCAGGGCTACCTGTCCTACACGGAGGACCCGATCGTCTCCTCCGACATCGTCAGCGACCCGGCCTCCTGCACCTTCGACTCCTCCCTGACCATGGTCCAGGAGGGCAAGTCGGTGAAGATCCTCGGCTGGTACGACAACGAGTGGGGCTACTCCAACCGCCTCGTCGACCTCACGGTCTTCGTCGGCGGCCAGCTCTGACCCTCGGAGCAGGCACCTCCAGGTGATGGCAGGGCTCGGGCGGCGCACGGACGCGCCGCCCGGGCCCTGACGCACGTACGGAAGAGCCCTCTCTACGATCACGGAGTACCACCAGCCCTCCCGGGAGCAGCTTTCATGAAGACGATCGACGAACTCCTCTCCGAAGGTGTGGCCGGCCGGCGGGTCTTCGTCCGCGCCGACCTGAACGTGCCGCTCGACGGCACCACCATCACCGACGACGGCCGCATCCGCGCCGTACTGCCGACCGTCAAGGCCCTCGCGGACGCGGGCGCCAAGGTGGTCGTCGCCTCACACCTGGGCCGCCCCAAGGGCGCCCCGGACCCGGCCTTCTCCCTCGCCCCCGCGGCCACCCGCCTCGGTGAACTCCTCGGCTCCGCCGTGGCGTTCGCGACCGACACGGTCGGCGAGTCCGCCCGTTCCACCGTCGCGGACCTCGCCGACGGCCAGGTCGCCGTCATCGAGAACCTGCGCTTCAACGCGGGCGAGACGGCCAAGGACGACGCCGAGCGCGGCGCGTTCGCCGACCAGCTCGCCGCACTCGCCGACGTCTACGTCGGTGACGGCTTCGGCGCGGTGCACCGCAAGCACGCCTCGGTCTACGACCTGCCCGCCCGCCTGCCGCACGCCGCCGGCTTCCTCATCGCCACCGAGGTCGGCGTGCTGAAGAAGCTCACCGCGGACGTGCAGCGCCCCTACGTCGTCGCCCTGGGCGGCGCCAAGGTCTCCGACAAGCTCGCCGTCATCGACCAGCTGCTCGGCAAGGCCGACCGGATCCTCATCGGCGGCGGCATGGCCTACACCTTCCTCAAGGCCAAGGGCCACGAGGTCGGCATCTCCCTCCTCCAGGAGGACCAGGTCCCGGTCGTCACCGAGTACATCGAGCGCGCGGAGAAGACCGGCGTCGAGCTGGTCCTGCCCGTGGACGTCCTGGTCGCCACGGAGTTCCCGGACCTGAAGACGAAGGCCCCGGCCAACCCCACCGCCGTCGCCGCGGACGCGATCCCCGCCGACCAGGAGGGCCTGGACATCGGCCCCGAGACCCGCAAGCTGTACGCCTCGAAGCTCGCCGACGCGGCCACCGTGTTCTGGAACGGTCCGATGGGCGTCTTCGAGCACCCCGACTACGCCGAGGGCACCAAGGCGGTCGCCCAGGCCCTCATCGACTCCCCGGCCTTCACGGTCGTCGGCGGCGGCGACTCCGCCGCGGCCGTCCGCCTCCTGGGCTTCGACGAGACCGCATTCGGCCACATCTCGACCGGCGGCGGCGCCTCCCTCGAATACCTCGAGGGCAAGACGCTCCCCGGCCTCGCCGCACTGGAGGACTGACCCAGATGAGCACGCGCACGCCGCTGATGGCGGGCAACTGGAAGATGAACCTCAACCACCTGGAGGCCATCGCCCACACCCAGAAGCTCGCCTTCGCCCTCGCCGACAAGGACTACGAGGCCGTCGAGGTCGCCGTCCTGCCGCCCTTCACCGATCTGCGCTCCGTGCAGACCCTGGTCGACGGCGACAAGCTGAAGATCAAGTACGGCGCCCAGGACATCTCCGCGCACGACTCCGGTGCCTACACCGGAGAGGTGTCCGGCTCGATGCTGGCCAAGCTGAAGTGCACGTACGTGGCGATCGGCCACTCCGAGCGCCGCCAGTACCACGCCGAGACCGACGAACTGGTCAACGCCAAGGTCAAGGCCGCCTACAAGCACGAGCTCACCCCGATCCTGTGCGTCGGCGAGGAGCTGGACGTCCGCGAGGCGGGCAACCACGTCTCCCACACCCTCGCCCAGGTCGAGGGCGGTCTGAAGGACATCCCGGCCGAGCAGGCCGAGACGATCGTGGTCGCCTACGAGCCCGTGTGGGCCATCGGCACCGGCAAGGTCTGCGGCGCCCAGGACGCCCAGGAGGTCTGCGCCGCCATCCGCGGCAAGATCGCCGAGCTGTACTCCCAGGACGTGGCCGACAAGGTCCGCATCCAGTACGGCGGCTCAGTGAAGGCTGGCAACGTCGCCGAGATCATGGCCCAGGCCGACATCGACGGCGCCCTGGTCGGAGGTGCCTCGCTGGACGCCGACGAGTTCGTCAAGATCGTGCGCTTCCGCGACCAGTGATACCGGCTGTGAGTATGCGGTAGACCCGATCCGTCGTACCCTTGCGGGGGCGCGGTGCCGTCGCTGCGCCCCCGTCGTCATCCGAATCCGAGGAAGTTGGTCCAGCCGTGGTTTTGGGGTTCTCGATCGCCCTGATCGTCTTCAGCCTGATGCTGATGCTGCTGGTGCTGATGCACAAGGGGAAGGGCGGCGGCCTCTCCGACATGTTCGGTGGCGGCATGCAGTCCTCCGTCGGCGGCTCCTCGGTCGCCGAGCGCAACCTCGACCGCATCACTCTGGTGATCGGTCTGCTCTGGTTCGCGTGCATCGTCGTCCTCGGCATCCTGATGAAGACGAACAGCTGATCGACGAAGCGTACAGACGCACATTCCGTACGTAACGCCCCATGTTCGGTACGCGCAGCTGAGCGCGGCCTATCATGGGGCTTGCGTCTGTGTGTGGGGGCTGTAACTCCAATCACTGGACGCGCGTTGGGCCTTACGTAGACTGAGGCGCTCGCGGCGAAGCGAAACGCCGACTCGCTTCGCGGCACCATCACGCAGGGAGTTACGACCGTGGCAAGTGGCAACGCGATCCGAGGAAGCCGGGTCGGGGCGGGGCCGATGGGCGAGGCCGAGCGCGGCGAGTCCGCGCCGCGTCTGCGCATCTCCTTCTGGTGCTCCAACGGGCACGAGACGCAGCCCAGCTTCGCCAGCGACGCGCAGGTGCCCGATACCTGGGACTGCCCGCGCTGTGGCTTCCCGGCCGGCCAGGACCGGGACAACCCGCCGGACCCGCCGCGCACCGAGCCCTACAAGACGCACCTCGCCTATGTGCGGGAGCGGCGCAGCGACGCGGACGGCGAGGCGATCCTCGCCGAGGCGCTCGCCAAACTGCGGGGCGAAATCTAGGAGTTGACGATCGGCCAGGTGCCCACGGGGGCGCCTGGCCGCAGTCGTGTCACCGCCGTCACCCCCGACGGCCCGTCATGGCCCGTCATGGCCTGCCATGCCCGGCCGTCGCCCGCCACGGCGGCCTGCCACGGCCGCCATGCCCGGCCGTCGCCGCCGCTGTCGCCGCCACCCCCCGTTGTCAGTGGTCTCCTCTACGGTTTTCGTGTGGGTTCCCGCAGCCGCGGTGAACCGGCGTACCGGGAGGGGGAGACGTGGCGGGGGAGGTGCGTGCGCCCGCGTGGCGCGGGGGGTTCGGGCGGTTGTGGAGCGCCTCCGTGCTGTCCGGCTTCGGCGATGCCCTGCGCGCGGCGGCCCTGCCCCTGCTGGCCGTCTCACTGACCGACGATCCGCTGCTCATCGCCTCGGTCACCGCCTGCGGTCAGCTGCCGTGGCTCCTTTTCGGGCTGATCGGCGGAGCCGTCGCCGACCGGGTGGACCAGCGGCGCGCGATGGGGGCGGTGGACGCGGTACGGGGACTCCTGGTCGCGGGCTTCGCCATGGCCGTCGCCCTCGGCCACGCCTCGATCGCCCTGCTGATCACGCTGGCCTTCGCCCTGACCACGCTCCAGACACTGTTCGACAACGCCTCCACGGCCCTGCTGCCCGCCCTGGTCGACCGCGAGGCGCTGGGCGTGGCGAACGCCCGTCTGATGACCGGTCAGCGGATCGCCGGAGGCCTGGTCGGCGCACCGGTCGTGCCACTGCTGCTCGCCGCCGGGGCGGCCGTCCCGTTCGCGGTCGACGCGGCGACCTTCCTGGTGGCGGCCGCGCTGGTCACCTCGCTGCGGACGGCCCCGCCCGCGCGGGAGCCGAGGGCGGCGGGCAGCACGCTGCGCCGCGAGATCACGGACGGCCTGCGTCACCTGGGGCGGGACGGCCCGTTGCGCGGACTGTGCGTCGCCACCGCCCTGTGCAACATAGGTATGGGCGCCCAGCTCGCCACGCTCGTCGTCCTGGTCACCGGCCGGCTGGACGCGGGTCCCGCGGGCTACGCGGCGGCGGGCCTCGCGGTCACCCTCGGCAGCCTCGCCGGGGGACTGGTGAACGGCCGGCTCGTGCGTCGTGTCGGCCCCCTCCGCGCCGTGTTCCTGGCCGGCGCCGTGCAGAGCGGAGCCCTCGTCGTCATGGGGACGGTGCGCAGCCTGGCCGTGCTGGTCGCCGCGCTCGCCGTCTTCGGGCTCATGGGCATGGTGTGGAACGTCAACACGACGACCCTCATGCAGCAGCGCAGCCCCGCCCACCTGCTCGGCCGGGTGAGTTCGGCCTTCCGGACCCTGGCCTGTGCCGGGGTGCCCCTGGGGGCCCTGCTGGGTGGTGCCGTCGCCGGTGCCTGGGGGCCCGGCGCTCCGTCACTGCTCACGGCGGCCTTCTTCGTCCTGGCCGTCGCCGCGCTGATACCCGCGCGCCGCCCGGACGTACCTGTTGTTGCACCGCAGGACGACACCGCAACAGGTCACCCAGTGCGCTGATCAACTAGGTTGGGACCGGCAGCGGGGCAGGTACGCAGCAGGACAGGTGTAGGAAAGAAGGCTGAAGTCCGACATGAACGCAGACGTCCGTTCCAGGCTCCACCAGACGCCCGAGTGGACCGCACTGGCCGAGCACCGCGACGCACTCGGCGAGGTGCGGCTGCGCGAGCTGTTCGCCGCCGACCCCGGGCGCGGCAGCGGGTACACCTTGCAGGTCGGTGACCTGTACATCGACTACTCCAAGCACCTCGTCACCGACGAGACGCTGCGGCTGCTGCGCGAGCTGGCCGCGGCGACCGGTGTGTTCGGCCTGCGGGACGCCATGTTCCGCGGGGAGCGGATCAACACCACCGAGGGGCGGGCGGTGCTGCACACCGCGCTGCGGGCCCCGCGGGACGCGGTGGTCGAGGTGGACGGGGAGAACGTGGTCCCCGCGGTGCACGCGGTGCTGGACAAGATGGCGGACTTCGCCGGCCGGGTCCGCTCGGGTGCCTGGACCGGGCACAC